>JANQEW010000006.1 GCA_028278135.1 Rhodospirillales bacterium | reverse complement strand
TTTGTCAGTGAGTATGTGCCTTCATTAGCTTGCGTCGTCCCTGACTTGTTCGGTGACAAGGGGTGGGCAGTCGAACACAGGCCCACGCTGTCAGCACCGGCAAAGGTGTCAGAAAACGCATTCACGAACACACTGGCCGCGTCGGTTTCGCGCTTGAGCGCAGCACTATCGCCCATCCGAGCGGCGATGTTCGTGATTTGCGCGAACTTGCTATCATCGTACAGCTTGCGCTGGATGATCACTTCTAGTGGGTATTCCTTGTGCGTAAAGGTTTGTTTATACCCCTGGTCGAAGTCCGCCACACTGATGGCACCGGTCATCTCATAGTTATCCCACATATCGATGCCGATTGCGCCAGCGCTGGCGATCTCTTCGTCATTGTCCTCACTACGCACGACGTTAAACAGAACAGGGGCTACGGCCTGACGGCGCTTGAATCCCTGTTCGAACCATGTAAAGATTGTTGGGTCAAGAGCATATGCCCAACTTGCTGATGTAACGGTCATTGGTCATAGCCTCCTTATAGTGCCACGTTTCCAACGTGCTTGCCGACATTGAAACGAACCAATGTTTCCTCGGTAGCCGTTGACGCTTCAACCACAACAAATTCTTTATTACTCGATGCCGCGACGGTTTGTGCACCAGTTGCGCCGGAAATATCCAGCGTTGCGCCTTTCACCCGTGCGTTTGCATCATACACCCCATAAACAGCGTCAGCATCTACAATCACCTCGGCCGTTGTGGTGCTATCCGTTCCGGCTGCCGTCTGCAATACAATGCCCAAAAGCGCGGTGTCTGCCGTTGCCGCTAAGTCAATCTCACCTGATTCAAGGTTAACCATATCACCCTTCGTGAGAGTTTCGGTGTCCTTGTAGGTCAGGGTTTGAATAGTCGGCGGGCCACCATTAAGGCGGTATCGATAACGAAAGCCTGCTGATGTATCAGTCATGTTTATTTCCTCTTATTATTCACTTGCCCGTTCTGGTTTCTCAGGTATGTAGGCATATAACCCTTCTCGTTGTGCTTTGATCTTGGCATAGTCCTCATAAGATGTACCAGTGCGGTCTGCAATTCGTTTCTCATCTGCCGTCAGCGATGCCCCGCCCTTACGTGCTGGGGGGTTACCCGCCCCGCTGTCCAAATTTGGCGCTTTGGGCGGTGGTGCGTCTCCAGACAACAGATAGGGTTTGTCTTTCGCCAACGTCTTAAGTGCCTCTTCTACCCCTTCGATTTCACCGTCATCGTTCAAAACGATATCGGATTTATCGACCAGTTGAACAGCATCATCAAGACTGACAAAGCCCAGTTGTGCAGCTTTAGATTGGATGTCTAGGCGGATCAGTTGTTCGTTGAACGCTGTCTCTTTCGCCTGTTGATCCTGTTTCAAGTCTGCGATTTCTTGTTGCGCCTTCTCTAGTTCGGACATCTCGGCCTGTTTGCGTTCTTCTTCTTGCTGTTCAAACGCTTCTAGTTTCTTGCGGCGCGATGCACTTTCGCGGTTGGCTTTCTTCAAAGCCGCCGCCGTGCGTTGTTGTTCGGCTTTAATGGCCTCCAATTGTTGCTCTAAGGACAGCTCGTCCTGACTGTCGTTGTCTTGCTCGTCTGGTGTCTCACCAGTGTCGATTGGTAATGTCATCCCGACTGCTCCTATTTCTCTGTCTCTTTCTCGGTTAGCATGTCTTCTAACCCCTCACGTATTGGGCGCAAGGCATCTTTTACCCGAAAGGTATAATTACCATTCTTAAATGATGCCGTTTGTGGCGTGCAGTCATCTAACCGCACCACCATGCCCAGTATCTCACTCAGTTGTTCTCTGTCCTTCACATTCATGATGGTGATTTCTTCTCTTTTCTCACTGATAACCTGGACGATCCACAGAACATACACACCAGCCCCGGTTGCCGTCCTAAGTCCATATTACGGTGTCCTCTTAAGCCGTCCTTTTGAAGTAGCTTGTATTCATGTCCGCAATCACGGCAATAGCCTACATCTGAAAAGTCCAGCCAGTCGCTTGTGCTCATGCGTTGTTAACCTCAGTCCATCCGCCTATCGTTATTCGCCAGTACTTCTTGATACACTTACAGTTCGATAAGCACTGAGAGCCTTGCCCCGGTTCGGGGAAGTAGCCTATCACTTGCCGCCCTTCCCGCTCGTATCCTACACAATCGTCACAATGTTCTGCCGGTTGAGTATGACGGCTCTCATGAGTTGCGCCTGCTTCACTGGCCGTCCCGGTCGCAATATCCCAGCAAACCTGTTGCAAGTGGGCGGCGTACATATTTACGCGGCTCGTAATTTCCCCGCGTGTCAGGTCACCGTTACCCGTCTGTTGTGCAAAGCCCATTAGGTACTTCGCTTCCTCACGTAACAGGGTCGTCACCCGCTGTCTATCTTCGAATGTTACAAAGTCCCAACCACCTCGACCGTGTGCCATCGTATGAATGTAGCTGCGCTTTATCTCTGCCCACAGTCCCATCTGCCAATCGCCTACCGACACCCCCAGGTCTAGCATCGAGAGTGTGATGTTCTGCATCCGGTCACTGGCTAGCTGTATGACGTCGGTCAGATCAGCGCAGCGGGTGGTCATCTACTACTACCGTTACTTGGAATGGGCCTCGCTTCTTATCAGCACATTCATGTGAACACCAGTAAACCGGCATCGACTTATACTCATCAGAAAACACATACCTAGTTTCGATAATTTCTGGCCTAACCAAATGCTTCTTACATCCCTCGCAATGTAAATCAGCCACTCTTATTACCTTTCGCGCCCGCCTCCAACTCAATCGCCAGCGCCGGGTTACTCTGTCGTAGTGCAATCCGGGCGTCAATTAGCGCTGCCTCACTGATTACCGTCAGCCTGTCTAGGTCTTCATCCGTCCACACAAACGCGCTACCGGTTGGGCGAACCTTTTTATCGATGGGGAGCTGGTCACTCATTTGAACATCGCCTTTACTGGACCGGGTGGTATCGCCGCTTGTCCTGGCTGCCCGTTACCGCCTGCCCGCTGCGCTGCCGCCGCTTGCCCCATCATGGCAAGCGTGTCGGCTTGTTTACCCTGGTTAATCACTAACTGTTTATCGATATCAGCATTACGCTGTTTGTCCTTCTCTTCTTCAAACCCCCGGATCTGTTCAGCAGTGTATCCAATCTCTGACCATGCTTGCTTAACTGGCACCTGTAGCTTATCGACCTTAATCGCCAACTCTTCGGCTTGCTCTTTCTCGCTGCGCACCTTTGCATCTTTCCACTGTGTGTCAAATACCAGTGTAGATGTGTCGGGTATGGCTACGTTACCAAACGCTGAGGCTACCTTCATACCCATACGTAGCACGTCTTCCCAGGCGTTCCCCCATACCTTGTGCAAGCCTTCAACCTTGGCAACGAGCGCGCTTTCTTCCTGGCGCTGTGTGCCTTCTGCCGGTCTGACGGCTGCCGGGGTAAAGCGTGACTGCGGTGTGCTGGTGATCCCTGACAGTAGCGCGATGCTAGACTGTAGTGAAGCAATCAGCCCGGATACGTCACCGGCTGGTAGTACGCCTACCCCCGCCTTACCTGTATCGCCTGCCTCGGATGTCACGTTGATGAACGCGCCGGGGTAAACCTTCAGATCATCGGGTAAATCTCCTATCGCCCAATACATCTGGAAGGCTGTATAGTCACAAGCTACTAACAGGTCAATAAATATCTTGTTGATAGCATCTTGCATGGGTATAGCATTGTCAAGTTCGGACAGCCCGCGCCCGGTCCCGTCGTCACGATTGCGGAACGGTATCACTGGCACCCCTAGTGGATCGCCTGTCTCGTTTCCATTGTTGGTCCACCATGCAACCGACGCGGTGTATGGCTTGCCGTTGCTGTCTTCTAGTTCTACTAGTTGTAGGGTGTCATCTTCATCATTGGTGTACGGCTGCCAAAAGGCTTCCTTGTGTTCGCCGGTATCCGAGCTAACCCACTTCTCTATTCGGTTATCAAAGTACAGGTTAAGCCGCGATGTATTCTTGCCCTCTGTCCAGCGCTTGCTGGCGAACGCAATCTCTCGATAGGTGCCAGGTTTCATCGTCACTTTGACGCCACTGCTGCCATCATAAGCATAGTCATGGCTGAACTTGGGCCGCTTATTGTCCTCGTCGTACTCTACAATGACAAAGCTCTCAGCATCGCGCAACGCTGCCTGGTGTACCCAGTCCTGCGTTGCGTCCATTCGGTTCTGCTGCCACCAGCTATCGAGCAATTGCGCTAGCCTATCTTCATCTGTTTGCCCGTCAGTGTTATCTGTGTCCTCTGGTTGTTCTGTCACTTCCGACTGGCTAACTGTAAAGCCTGTTACGCCCAGGCGCTCGACTACCGTATCAACAATAACCGCACAGACATTCGCGCCAAACTCTTTCTTGCGCTCAAGCGATAGGTACGAACGCATTCTGTCAGTGAGTACCGTGGGCGGATCGCCCTCGTAGTAATCACGGTACGTCCTGACCATCTGTTGACGGCTCAACTCCTCGCTTTCGAGCCATTCCATAAACGAGTTTAGTGCTGGATTGTCTGTCATTAAATATACCTATGCACTTTGATCTGTCGCTTGCGCTTGTCCATTAATTCTGTAATCGCCCATACCAAGCCATCTAATCTATTCGGTGACGGCATTCCCTCATCGGGCACCCAACTACACTGTTCTTCCTCTAACTCTGGGAAGTAGCCAATATGGTGTACTAATCCCCGTTCGTACAGTGCAGATACCGGTTCAGCTCTGACGGCCTTACCACGCGATGCATTGACATCTTTGTAGGCCACCTGCCGTCCGCCGTCTACGCTGCGAATGGTATGCTCTACCATCTCGCCGCCAAAGTTCTTCTCCCCGACTACCCGGTCAGCGTCATACATATCATAGGCGGCGATTACCTTACTACCCCAGACAGCGGGCCTACCAAACAATGTATGGTCGCCTAGCACGTAGTAGTGCCCATGTCCGTCCTTGCCAGCAGCCACGATACCTGTCTCAACCGCGCCGCCTGATGGGTCAACTCCGATAACAATACGCACTAAGTCATTCAGTGGTTTGTCAAGTCGGTGGTCGTCAATCATCTTGCGGTTCCACAAAGCGCGCGGATCACTGTCCTGGTCTTCAGCCATGATCTCCTGTTGGTACGCTAGCCTTGACATATCTTCGGCTAACTCGTCCAGCGCTTCATGACTGATATGCGGGTTATCGTAGCTGGTGAAGTGGAACGTACCCCATCGCCCGCTCTCGTCCTGTTCCGCTTTCTTGTACATCTTGGCGGCATGCCTTGTGTCGCGTGCTTTGGTCCTGCTACGACTACGCAAGGACGGCGGCGTGTAGATGAACACCGCATCTCCGTTGTTATCGGCTAGCATCGGCGCACCTACGCGCTCCCACGCTTCCTCGTTCATCAACTGCCACTCGTCAAGTATCAGTTCATCGGCATAATCACCGCGCAAACTGTCAGCGTCCCAAGCGGTTTTAGCGCGTAACCGTTGTTCAGTACCCTTGACTTCTACTATGTGACGGGTTTCGTTTTTGTAAAGTACACCGTGCTTGATAGGTTCGAACAAACTACGCTTTACTTCTTCCCAGAACCTATCAACTTGCTCAAGGGTTGGCGCTGCGTACAATACACGCCTGCCCTGTAAAAACCGTTGGATGGCATATATCGCTATGCCGGTAGTCTTACCACCGCGCCGCCCTGCTCTGATGATCTTGCGCTTGGCGTCACTCTCGATAAAGCGCCGCTGTTCTTCATGTGGCGTCCTAAGCTTGACCGTCAGGGTCGTTGTCATAAATGACCTTCAATTGCACAGGCCCACCTTCAGCCCCAGAAACCTCGTTGCGATCAACAAAGAGCTTGTGATGTCTCCCGATCAATTGTAACGCTGTCTGTACATCATGAAACTCAATCTGTTGCCCGTACTTGGTTTCTTTGATGGCTTTGATAAGATGCATCTTTCCATCTCGCTGCATTGCTTCAAGATCAACGCACGCCTTGTATAACGAATCAAGTATGATATACTGGGCATATTCCGCTCGCGCCTGCTCTCCAAGCCTTAGCAACACCTCGTCTGCATCTAGTTTTAGTTCTTTCAGTCTTTTTTCAATTTCCTGTAAAATGTAATCATATGTCAGCAACCTGGAGCCTTGCGCGCGAGCACTAGCCTCAGAATACCCTGCTTTTTTCGCTGCATCTGTAGCGTTCCAACTCATTAAATAGTATTCTACAAAGGCTTTTTGCTTATTATTCACGACTTTTCACTATACTCAGGCATACCTAACATCCTGCTTACCGCGCTTATACCCACGCACCACATCAGCCATCGCTGACTGCATCGCGAGGGACACCATTACGTTGTGGTGGTCGGCTAGTTCATTTATCGTATTCAGCACATACGAGCTACCCTCGTGCAGTATCGCCAGGTAGCACAGTACCCAGGTGGCCGGTATGAGTAATTCGGGATCTGTCTTGGCGATATCGGATAACTCAACCAACGCCTTCGTCAGGTTCCACTTGGACGTTTTAACCAAGATTGGCTGACGGTTGGGCGATGTGTGTAATTCGGACAGTGTTTTTTCTACTGTTAGTCGAAACCCGTTTTCAGCCATTCTTATTCCTATCCAACCACATCTTAATAAGCAACAGCGCCAACAAGGGCGGTACTATACACCAGTTCCCGATAGGGTTCTCTACCCCAATTATCCAGTTCAGCCACTCATGAACATATTCACTGATCATTCAAACACTCGATTATCCAGTAGGCTATCATGCCCATGATAAAGGCGGCTAACGGTGTACCAATGATGTACACCCACATCGCCTGGTCTGCTGACACTTGCCCCCGTCATTTCTCCCCCCGATACATGCGCTTGACTGCGAATGCCCACGAAAAGAGAATGACGAGACAACAGACGATAAATATAGAAAGGCACTCGATTGTTAAGGCGCTACGAATAATTTCTACTATGCTCATATACAACAAAAGCGCCGGGGGTTAACCCAGCGCTGTCCAGGCGCGTCCACTTTCGTTATGCCCCACGCTCCGTGCGGGTGGACTTCCGCCGTTCGCCAGTTCTACCGGCTAGGAGGGGGGCAGTGTGATTATATAATTCCGGCTTGCTCTAGTTCCTTAATGTTCTGCATAATGATTTCATGCCTTGTTATAGGAGGTCTTTCATCATAGACTTCACCGCCCTCAACAAAGGTAAGATTATATTGTATAGCGGCAGGTGACCAAGCAGGCGTCCCCCCCATATAAGGATGCGAATATTTTTTCTCCGAGCGGCTCCCCAAACTATGCGGGCACTGGAGCCGCGCACCGTCGTTCACCTGATTACAGAAGTCGCATCGCCAGCTAGTCATCAGTAACCCCCAACAGAGTTGTCTCTGCTATCTCTGTATCTGGGTACAGTTTCCCCCCCAGAACCGTTTCTGAGTTATCAAGCATTTCATTTATGTTATCCACCACTTCTGGAGCAAATACATATACTGGCGTTTGATAAATGGGGGGTGTCTTCAACCAGTCGAAATCCTCAGCGCTAAGTGGTTTTCCGTGATATTCACCACATATAGAACAAGCCCCAGTCTCTCCAAGTTGCCATGACCCCACAGGATCAAAATCATGAGTATCTACAGGTAGCCCAAGCCGACCAAGCAAACCCGCAATCGGCGACCCTGCTATCAGTTTGAGAAACGTACGACGGTTAGTCATCCCGCGCCAGCCTTTCGCTAAGGTGTGCTATTCGGTCGTTTACCTGTTTAGCGGTAATACCCAGCTTGGGTAACATATAATGCGATAAGGGTCTGTGCTGAAATGTGAACGCCTTATCAAAACTGGATTCCGTCAACACAACGCAAAAATCCCGCTTGGGTTGCAAGCGTTTACGGAGTTTGGCGATCCATGGTGCTATTCGTTTCATAGTCACGGCGTCGGGTACCGCCCCCAACCTCGCCACGTTCAGTATTACGTGATCCGTCTTTAGCCGTGTTGTGTAAAGTTCCCGTCATGACATTGCAGTCATGTAAGGTAGTTCACCTTCTTGTTATCCAGAGTTTCGACGTCCAGCGCTACAAGTCAGCTACTTTACCCAAAGGCTACCGGGTTCCTATAGCTCCGGCCCTTTCCGGGCATGATGTGGGGCGCTGACTAACACTTTGAAGGAGGAAAAAGCGCGCCCCACGTTTGGGGGGTGATCATCAGATCAACTTACTGGCCGCCATCACCCCATGTGGCGGGTGGGCACTCCTGTGCCCCATGCCAAAGAAAGGTTTGTCTCATACCTATTTTACCATGAAATGTTGTACAAGGTCAACTTATTCATTCGCAGCCAATGTGTTATCTTGGGCTATGTACCGCCGCACTGTTTGCTGGTCTTCTTCCTGCCAGATCCTTACCCCAAGAAAACATTCCTCATCCGACAGGCCATTCATGGGGACGATAAGTATATCAGGGCATTTCTCACTAAATATAATCAGAGTTCGAAGACTGCAATATAAGACTAGCTTCTCGTATTGCTTCTCTATAAACATCATACCAACCCATGTTGCACTGTGTCGAGGTTCGCCCCCCAAAACCGCGATAAGCCCCTCTGTTTTACACAACGCTGGTACTAATACGCTCTTTTCCATCACTATGCCTCACAATCGCCACACACAATCACGATCCCTACATCATACCTACCCACTTTCCTGATCCCACTGTCTATAAAAGCCTGGTTCCAGTTCTCATGTGTGACTGGCACTTCCACCTGTATCCGAATCTTTTGTTTACATACCGAACAATGAAGATCGTAGCGTCTGTGTGTCATCTTTTCCTCCATATCTTTGTCGCTGATAGCGGTTTGTTTAACGAAATCTTCAGTTGTCAGCTTGTGTTGTCTCATTAACGAAGTGCTCCTCTACCATCCATTTTATATACTCCCCAAGAGGCATACAAAGTTCAAAGTGTTCTTCCTCGATGGCATAGAGTTTTTGCAGGGTAGCCTCCAACTCCGCCACCCGCGCGCGCAGGCGGGCGTTTTCGTCCCATAGCTGCTGGCATAGTTTCATCGGATCTTTCACGATACCTATGTATTTCTCGCCCATCACCCGCCCCTTTCGCTGGGGTTACTTGTCACTGTTCGCCTTAAGTTCACTTCAAGGGCCAATAAACTAGACTGCTCTGCCTGCGATATCATATTGCAATCCAGACAGAATGCACCATAGGCGGGATACCAGCCATCTGTTTCATATACAACTACATCTCTGTATTCACCACAAACTTCGCATGTTAGTTGTAAGTGGTCGTGATCTGATATCCTCCCCTTAAAAGGCTTATGAGCCATAGTAAAGCGGGGAGCCGTTGCTAGGTCTTTCACTTTCTTATCCTTTCATCGCCTATAATTTCCGGTATAAGACATCAGTCTCGATTATCGTTATCTATAAATAATTCTAATTGTTCATTCTCTGGCACAAACAACGGCGGCTGTGTTTCCGCTACCCGCTGGCGTGCTAGGTCTGCTGTGTCTGGGTCTATCTCGAACGCAAGGTAATGCCGGTTAAGCTGTTTGCACACTGCCGGGACCGTGCCGCCGCCTGTGAAGGGGTCGAAGATTACTTGATCCTTAAGGCTTCCGGCAGATACCCAGTGAGCTACTACATCCGGGCTTTTACCCCATTGGTGATCATCCTTTGGGATTGGCCTATTAATTCTTCCAAATTTTAACCCATCAATTAGATCGCCTATTTTCTTATGATTAGTATAATCCCCTTTGGCAAAAATTAAGCAGTTACTATAAATACTTATAAATCCATTATTGCCATGATAAATCTTTCCATATTTTCTGATTATGGCTTGCCAAATATATACTAGGCCGCACTCCTTAAGTGCATCCAAGGTCTGAGGTAAAAAACCTATACCACAAAAACAGAACAATGCCCGATCCGGTTTTAACACCCGCGCCGCCGTTTCTGCCAGCCACCGGTAATCGTCTATGCGGTCATACACGGGATCGGTGAATATCAGGTCAACGCTATCATCCGGGATCGCCTTGGACAGTTCTTTTGCATCCCCAGTGATTATTTGGTTTAGCTCGTATGGGCCTAGCATATTCATACATGCTCCTTTGCTGTCCTATAATGGCGCGTATAGGTCGTTAGAAATCTGAAGCATCGCCCCACGACATATCCTCATAGCGCGATACTGGCAATCCATCATCACCAATTTCTAACGTGAACTTGCACTGGGGATAATCCCCACAGCCCCAAAACGGTTCCCAATCCTGGCCCCTTTGTGGCCTTTTAAGTTTCATCACTGATCCGCAATCCTCACAATATGGAGCGGGATGTACTCTGATTCCCATACCTCACCTCACTTGTATTGTACGCAATGGCGCGTATAGGTCGTTAGGCTTTCAGTTTCTCGTTTTTGCACATTTCATTAAGAGTATCGTCTATTGTCTCTTGAATCCGTAATAACCAATTACGATTTTCAACAAAATGAATAACAGCACCAACCCATTGATCAATAGGCACACTGGTGCCAATACCTAAATCATGACGCTGATAATCAGTGGCAAAATCAATTTGTTGACCACTGCATACATGATGTAATTTTTGTATCAATGCCCATTCCGATTCCGTCAATTCCACCAAAACGCCTTGGTAGTTTGCATTCTGTGTTATTCCTATTTTCTTCATATTAGACCTTTCTCGTCAGTATTGATATCGCAACATATCGAAAACTAATTGAAATTACCTACATCAACTCTGAATGATGTAGACCTACCGTCAAGGCAATCTTTATGGACTACCAGAAAGAATACATCATCGGTTGGCACATGTTCCGACAATATCACTGGCACTGTATGCCCGTCTAAAGTAAACTTCTCTACCTCTACCCCATATTCCTTAAAAGCATCAGGAGACATGATAGCTCGCCCTACATGGGTATCTTTCTTGCTATTAAGCTCATCCACAAATGCTTGCAAGTTGTCGGGCAATTCAACAGGGTTTAGCATTTCCATCAATTTGTCATATGTAAAATTGTCATTCATGTTTCACCTCATCTTTACACCGTTAAGTTATGGTATTGGATGATATCAATCAGCCCTGTTTTCTGTCACGTTCCGAGTGTGCCAACCATGATTACAACCACACAGCGAACACTCTACCCATGATGTAATCTCAAGGGCATATAGATCGCCTTCCATATGCTCTTCATCATCAATAGCCCAATTAACGAAATGTGAGCCATATACACCACACTCCACACAAGTTTCAATACTGGTTTTTCGCTCGTCTGTCATCTCTCCCTCACTTTGTTGGTGTAGTCGTGCGATACAATTTCGCCCCACACTTTGGACACTTTCGCATATTTCGGTATCTGCGCCGCCTATATTTGCAGCGACTACATGCGTATATGTAATGTCGTGGCATTGTTCACCTCATGTCCAAACGATATTGCGCGATAAGAACAGTAACATTTCCTAGATAGGTGTATCCGAAATCTCTTCTTTGACCAGCCTGACAATGTAATCGGTGTGCCTTGATTTATCATCACACAATGCAAATATACGTCTAATTAACGCTTCCAATTCTCTGACTCTAGGATTGTCAGTGCTGGACACATACACGGATTCTAGCTTTTCTATACGCGCCTCAAGCTCTGCTATTCGATTCTGTGGAACATCGTATTTAGTGCCCTGCAAAATATCGACCACACTAACACGATAAATCTGTGCCAGCTTCCACAATGACTCGATTGTCAGTCTGTCTGAGTTTTCCATCATAGATAAAAGTGACGTGCTGACACCAGCTGATTGGGCAATATCTCGCTGAGGTATTACCCCCCTCATTTCTTTTAAACGTTCCCCTACTGTTTTCATACCTATGTCCTATTCCCCCGAATAGAGGACTTAGCTATCATTCTCGCAAGTCATATTGCGTAGCTCGTTTAATGCGTGTAAAACCTCATCATCGCTCGCAAATGCATCTCCATCCATATCACCGGCCCACCAACCATCGAATAAAAATATAAAATGGTGTAGATACTCTGTCAGTTCCTTGCATTTTGAACACTCAGTCATTTATATTTCTCCTTTACCGTAAATATTCGAACTCAAATTCTTCGTAACGGTTTTCAAAAGCATCATTGCTGGCTGGTATTTCCATCATCTGTTCACAAGCATTATTAAAACAATCAGCATGCATCCAAGCTATTCTGAATGTGAGCGGATTTCTGTCGCGGAACACAAAAGGGTTTTCACTGTCCATCGTATACCCACAAATTCTACATTTGACTTTCATTTCGTATTCTCTCCCATATACGCAATAATTACGTTTACTTATTTACCGTTAATTATATATTGCACTTGCCTTATACTAAGGTCATATTCTTGGGCAATCTTAACTTGTGTCATGCCTAATGAATGATATAGGTGCTTGATTTCTATTTTCTGCTTACCTGTAACTTTGGGATTTCTTTTACTCCATGTTGGAATAGGGCTTCTCCCTTTACGCCACTTGTCATACTGGTTTGCCTGGTTGGTTCCTAGTACCAGGTGGCCGGGATTAACACACTTCCGATTGTCGCATAAATGCATAACGATTAGTCCATCGGGTATAGGCCCGTTCGCGATCTCCCAAGCAACCCGATGTGCCCCAACAGTATGCCCGCAGACAATAGAGAACCAACCATAACCAGTGGGTATGCAGGACGCCTCCCACTCCCAGCAATCACGAAGTTCGGCTATAGTATATTTGCTTTTGAATCGTTCAATGGTAGAATCTGAGTACATCGAAATCGTTCCTTTCGGTGTCATGTCGGGGGTGTTTACGCACCGCCCGATTGTTTTATGTAGACTTCTATTATAACACCGATCACGATTAAACACCATCACTAAACATGTCAATCTGATGACCGTTGTCCTCAATATCTTCCGCGTCGGGCGGCTCCAGAACAAAAGCGGCAATCCAGCGCCCCGTACCCTTGCCTGGTTTCCCATCTTCAATAGCGCACCACTTGACATCCTTCAGATTGCGTATTTCCGCCCCTGCCTCTATTAACATATGGATCCACTTATCAATAGGGAAAACAAACACCACACGCTTACCTTTCTTGTTTTCCTCGATAGCTTTTCTTACCCAGGCGGTTGGTCCTTTGAATGGTGGATTGACATAGTTGCTTTTACCCCATTCCGCCGTTAAGCCATCGAACAACGCAGGGCGTGGATATGGACAAGGATCGAAATCGAATTCAAACTCTTCATCGAGTTCTTCATATAGATCTTGCGGCGTTAGCCAATAATGCTTGCCGTCTTCTTTGTTTCCCTCGTATGGCATAATGAATCCTTAAAAATTAACAGTATAGTTCTCTAGGCATTCATCAGAGCAAAAATCGCGCTCATATGTACTTTCGCACACGTCACAATCGAATTGACCCTCGATGATTTCATCGTATGCAATTTCGACGGTTTCTAGACATCCACTGCAAAAGATTTTCGTTGTCTCTTTTGGTTCACTCATCTGTGTTACACTCCTCACACGCGCAGCTAACCGGCTCCTGGCCGATGTAGGCTATAAACTCTGGATTACGCCTAATAAATTCAACTAGAGCATACGACCATATCTGAGTGTGTGCTTCACTCAAATCAGCATCACCCAATTGTTCCCCGATAGCATGTAGGCATTCATGCATGAGGATAACAGGTTGCTTCTCTTCAGTAGTATCCGTGTTGACTTGAATGATTTGTTCTGATGGGCCGAAATAACCATACAAAAAATCGTTGTCTTCATCTACAAGCCCTTTCTTGTATTCAACTTTGTATGTTAATAGCCCGACACGTACTTTGTGCGGGGGTTTCATCTCAACACCCTTTCCCAGTCCGTAAACGGGTACTCGCCGTACACCGTCAACTCTGACCCACGCAACGCACAGAAGCCTTTACGCATCAGTGGCGCGGTAGTATCGTTCAACTGCACATACTCCAATTGTTCCGGGTCAAACAACCCGCCCCCGTCTGCAATCACCTTGCCGTTATCACTGTACCCCTTGCTCAAATGATGCCCATGAAAAACAACGATATTCTGATTGAATTTGAGCGCCAGACGATTCGCCACAGACAACCGTAAGCGGCTGTAATTCTTCGGATGTGTCACACGATACAGCCCCACATTAGGATCACCGGTGTCAATCAAGGAAAATGTGCGCTCCGATACTTCCAAGCGCGGATCATTTTGTAGTATCACGGCGGCTAACTCATGAATATTCATAAATCCGTTCGCCTTTGTGCTAAGCCGCCGCTCATGATTGCCACTAGTCCACACGATACGATCAAAGTGTTCAAACCACTCCATGAGCAAGATCGCCGCTGCGTGTTCTTCGCGCTTGACAGTATACGCCCGGTCTGAAACTGGCGGGTGCTTGGAGAATGCATCCAGGTTAAGCAAATCCCCAGCAATCAGAAGGTTCTTTATCCCCAGCTTGCGCGCCAGTTGTGACATATTCTGACACAATGCGTAGTCTGTTGTGGGCGCGTGTACATCCCCGCAGATCATCCAATCACCGGTAAGATACGGGGCTGCTGGGATTCGCTTAAAGAACAACCCAGTATTATCTGGCTTACCGAGTTTCTTAGCTTGTTTGGCGCGCCAGATAAGCCCGTGTACCTGATTGAACGTTAACCCGTATTCCTCTGCCAGATCCTTTTCCCGGCAATACTTCGGATCGTTGCGCTTGCGGGGGTTCCGTTTCCCTATTCGGTTACGACGCTTGTATTCGGCAAGTAGTTGCGCTCCAGTTGGTATCGGTGTCTCATCACTCATTGGCTATCCTCTTTTCAAAACAATCAGGGCATACCCAGCCAGCAAATGCTGGCCCGTATTCATCGCCTACATCATAATAAGTTTCGTGTACAAGCCCAGAAATCATCAACTTGCAATCTTCACACTTAACCGGATCGTCTTCGGGTATCACATCACTCATCTGTCGTCCTTTTCTGTTTGGTGTTCTGCCATCACTGCGATAGCTTGAATATCTTTGGCGAACTGCTGAATATCGGAAATGACTATGCAAGGCATATCCGACAGATCGTCAAATTGTTCTCTGATTTCAAGGTGATAATATATGCGACTGTTGGGCGCGGGTTTATCCACTTCTAACGCCAATTGATATCCCGCCCCCCTTATCATTGCTTTAGGAATTGCCATCTGTCGTCCTTTCGTCTAGTTATGGACATATCGCCCGCATATGTACGGGGCGCGTACATTTATTCCTTGACTTCTTTCACCGTGATAATAACCCCTACCGGGTGTTTCTTGGTCGCCTTGCGCGGCTCACAAGGTACACGGCGCACATATCGCATATCATCGTCCTTGATAATTCCGAATGCGACCAGTCCATCAACATACCCCTTCACACAGATATTATCGCTGTCGTGCGCCTTGCCGGGTTTGAAGTACACATTGATCTCAATATCCACCCGCTTTTCAAATGGTGGTATATGCTCGCCTAGCGCGTCAAACAACGCATAGTAGACCAGTTCTTTATCGCGTTCTGTTCTAGCATGTCGAGCTTTGTAATGGAACCTGCACATCTGGTTCCAGCTAACCGGCCGCTCGCCGGGCAGGAAGAGTTTAACGGGCATCTAGAATAGCTCCTTTTGTACGAGTTCCGTATATTCTGAAACAGGATTAAACCGCCGGGGAAAATTCTTATACGTTTTCCCGTTCAACTTATCCCCGCCAAACACTCCCTCTATTCTTCTATTGCCGCCGACTTGCTTAAAAAATAACTTTCTTTCGGGCAACATATCAACTAGCTTTTCAGCCCATTCTAATTTCATGGGGCGAGAATTGGGGCCACTTTCCCCCCCTATGATGAACCAATTAATCATGCGGGTAAAATTTAAGTTAGGTGAAATTTCTTCTAACAGTGGCTCAAAAGAAATGAACCGAGTAGTGCATTGTAGTTTGATAAATGGAATTATTCTATCATTATATGCCTGCTGGGTTTCAGCGGTCATACCCAACCATACATGATTGTATGCTCCTCCCCAGTCAGCCGGTAACCGATCCGCAATCAAGGCGGGGCGTTTGGTAAGAATTTGGTAGGTCAGGTGAGGCGTACGCCGTATGATATCCCAGGCATCATCGCGCCAGGGATCGGCCTCCTCAATAAAGAAGTCTGACCACGAATTAACAAACACCTTAGCGGGTTCCTTCCAGCGTAGAGGCTTATCAAACCCTTTTGCCCTGGTAACAGTATCAAAATTAAACTGAGGGTATCTGTTCATATCACGCTCGGCGTAACAGTTCTTACAGCCCGCGCTCACTTTGCGACAACCATACCAAAAGTTATGACTATGGTCTGTCCAAGAAATAGTTGTATTTTCACCCATCACACAATCTCCTTATCTCGCAGCTTGTCTTTGACGGCTTGCATACCGTTCACTTCACTAAACCGGGTTATCGGCCCTTCAAAGTGCATCAATACTGGGCGGCGTGCTATTCCATCCCTGTTCTTTGGGATAAGGATCTCACAGTTTCCACCGTCTTTTTTCATTCGCTCGTATTCTTTGACAATGGCCGAATTACCGCGCCCGTCCCTCTCGATAAAGAACCCAGGGCGATATATGCACAGCATCGCTTGTGATAGGTTTCTGATCATCTCAGAGTATCGTGCCTTGCCATCTGGCTTTCTGTCTGAACCGCCATCAAGCGTAATCTGTGATAGGTTCAGAAATGGCGCGTTTGTTTCCTTAGCGATTTCCTTAATTTTATTCATAGTTAAATCTAGCGCTTGCGTCTTGCCATGCCTCTGGTCACTTGCTGGCAACTCGATGAAATCCAACACAATTAATTCTGTACCATCCTTGTGCTGTGCAGCGGCGGCTATCACCCGATCTAGCATCTCTTTGGGTTTCAACCCGCTACAAGGATCTATCTTGATATTCAGCCCTCGCATATCCTGGGCCGCCTTGATGTACTTCTCTCTATCTTTCTTCTGCACATCCTTAAATCGTACCTTTGATGTACTAATGCCGCTATTGATTTGAGCTAGCCTAAATATAATTGAGGGGGCGGTCATCTCCATCGAAAAGAAATAGACCATCGCATCGCGCTGTTCTGCCTTAGCACGTAGCGCAACATTACGCATGATCTGAATAGCTAGCGCTGTTTTACCCATTCCCGATTCTGCCATTAAGGTTGTAACATGCCCGCGTTGCAATCCTCCGAGGATACGATCTAACTTTGCAAAACCAGTTTGCACACTATCGGCAAAGGGATCATCCTGGTGCCATCGTTCCTCTATCGCCAGCGCTTCATCGATGGCGTTATCAATGGCGTGACTTTTGAGCGCTTTCCCCTTGTCTCGGATATCGACCACCGATTGAATGATGCTGGCCGAGATATCATCGGGTTCGCTTTCAGGTGTGATATTGCGGTGTAGTCTTGCCGCTAGCGCTTGGTACTGCCGGAGCAGCGCTTTCTTTCTGACCAGCTCCACCCACTTATCAAAGTCAGGCTTGAAATAGTCATGAAACTCTGAGAACTTTTCAGCGCGGGCTTTGGCCTTATCGCTGAACTTGTGAGCCACTTCCACCCAGGCAAACCGGTCAATGCGTGATGTGACGGCTTCGAATAGTTCACGATCCGCCCCTACAAAATAGGCGGGTTTCAAATGGGCTTTAGCGATGGCACGCGCTTCTAGGTTGTACCAACACGTACCAATGATGGCTATCTGGGCATTAAGATCCGCTATGGTATTCTCAGACAAGAAAGTTCTCCTTTATTATCCTGCAAAGGATATAGTATTCTTTGTTAGTATTCTTTGTTAGTATTCTATGGTTATTGCTTCCGTCAATTTGTCATGTCCATTTCGACCTTTTGTCGGAAATGGCGTGCGTTTCTTATCGCTTTCATCCACACGTTTTTCACACTCTTTATAATTGACTGAGTACCATTTAGTACGGTCAATAGGCATTGCATTGTATTTGCTGGTCGATAATATTAGATTGTCATCTTCCAATCTTTTGAATATACGTTCCACTGTTTTCTTGGACCAGAAATAAAAGTAATGTTTGTGCCAGGCATCAATGGTGTTATATACCCATATCTTGCCATCACGCAGGTTTCCTCTACCATCTGATGTAAGGAACTTAATTTGCTGTAATACGATAGAGTTATGTAACCCTACAGCCCCAGCCAAATCAGGTAATACTAATAACGGATATTGTTCTATGAATGCTTTACTCATCTAACCAACTCAAATCTTTCAAATAAAAATATGCATCGTACAGATCGTTAATGTGTACACCTGTGTCAGTGTACACATTGGGGGGGTGTATAATCTTTCCCCTGGGAAACAACTTCAAGAACTTCTGTGCAGATGACACACCCGCTTTATCGTTGTCATGCACAAAGACCACTTCGGGAACATGTGAGATCAATTCGTTCCATTCACGTTTCCAACTGTTGGCGGGGCAGCTGATAGCGTCAATCATCTGTGAGTTAGCTATCCACACTGATTTCTCATCTTCACAAATTAGTAATCTTTTGGGTGGGTATTGATGGATCTGGTCAATTCCGTATGGAACCATAAACCGACTTCCCTTCAGGCTTATATACTTTGGTTCCATGTTGGGTGTTAGCTCATCATCACGCCGCATCTTGACGGCTATCACTTTGCCGCGATAGTGCCAGGGGATCGTGTAGCGAGTGCCATTCCAGCCAATATAAAAGCGAGATAAATCCAGCCTACTAATACCCCTTCTTTCCCAATAAACACATTGCTGATCTGTCATTGCCTCTTTGCACGATTTCACATAGGCAGGATCTATCCCTGGGGCACTATCGCGGCGTTTAATCTTGCGGTCATACGTTCGGGGGGTTGTGTCTATCTGCTGTCCAGCCAAATAATCGATAGCTTCGCGCTTGGAACAGTTGTGCAGGCTTGCTATCAGATCTACGATATCACCGTGCCAACCGCAAGCGAAGCAATGATAGCCGTCGTCATACACATGTAGACTTGGCTTGCTGTCATCATGGAATGGACAGCGCACCTTGTTTCGATGCAATGGCCCGAACAACCGTTCAGCCAATGAATGAGGATCGTTCTTTTCTTTGACCAGTGTTATCAGTTGAGCGAAGTCATTAGGCATGACTCTTTCTCCAATCGTTGCGCCCTGGCTAACCATTGTTTACCCATCTCGATTAGGTATGCTTTCTCTGATTCTGTGAGATCCTCAAGAGTTCTGAGTTTATGATAGTGCCATTCAGCCATTGACCACGCTTCCGCCAGATTGTAGCCGTTCGTTCTGAGGTAGTGAGACATGCATACTCCCGGTATAAGCAAAGACACCACCACGAGATATGAGAGCTACTGTCGAGATAGCTACTAGGGGCCGATTACTCGCGGCGGTGTCTTTATTCACAACGTTATGTGTTTGTGTGGCTCTCATAAAAAAAAATCCCCTACAACACTATCTCGACATAAGCAAGTATAACACGGAAGCATTCCGCGCGCTAGTTGTCGCATGTTATCTTGTACGCCTCGTCCACCAGTGCGCGCAGGGCGTCAGTGGTGTCGTGGTGCATTCGTAGGTACGCCTTGCGAGACGCCGGGTCTTTCGCCATGAAATACTTGGCGATGAAACTGCGCGAACTGATACCGACCGCTATAACCGTATACAGGTTCGCCTTATCCCACATCTGGAAGACTTGCATTATTCTCCCTCCCACAGTGGCAACTCTTCGATCATATCGTCTAACATTGCATAGATGGTCTTCAGTGATTCGCAAGCGTTGTCTAGTTTGCTGTACTGGTCAGTTGAAAAACCTTCCGCGCGCGCAATGTCTTCGACTTGTCCTCCGCAATCAGGACAAGCTGCGAACAGTGACGCACGGCTACCCGTAATTCGTGAATGATGTAAGGCATTAGAATATCCCATTCAGATAATGTATAGCTGCCAACACTAGCAGAATGATGACAGCGGACAGTATCCAGCCTAAAATGAAAGCTTGTATGAGTGACATCACTCATCCTCCTTTAGCTGGCTGACGACCACCCACACGAAATCGGCGTCGGGTGGGAGGAACGACCGGATCTCTGACGGTATCCGCGAAACGTGGGCCGATCCCTCAAAGTAGATCCCCCGTACGTAGCGCACCATGCTCTCTGTATCGAAGTGTCTCAGTTCTGCGATTTCGAGTAACGCTGCGCCGTATGCCTGCTGTGCATCCAGGTCAGCGCCCTTCATTCGTTTCTTGATTTCGGTCCGGGCGCGGTTGTAGAACTCCCATGAGAAATCTACGGATCGCGTAGGTTTAGGCCAAAACTTGGACGTCAACCGCCATGGCGAAATGGTGCTGCTGGGTTTCCCCCACGCTTTCGCCAGGTCTACTAACTTGGTTGCTTCATCATCGTTGGCAGGGCGTCCTACCTTGACTTCAAACGCCGCCGCCAAGTCGCCTAGCTGCCACTGGTGCGCGTTGCTGGCTTCGATGAGGGGTAAACCTTTCTCTACTATGTCGTGTTCGTCTAGTCCGGTGGTGTCGTAGTATAGGGTCATGGATGCATTGCTCCATCTTTATCCATTCGGTCTTGGGCATATTCAACTTCTGTCTGACCTGTTACCTCAGCGTATTCCTCAGATGGCATAATCATAATGTTGAAAACATCATCTGTAGAATAATCAGCCTCATTGATCTTGTCTACGCCTAGCCTTGCCTTAACTCGGTTATTGAAATGCTTAGGATGATTAATGTCTGTGGCTTCACGCTCGATAGCTTTCCGTAGATGAAAAACTTGCTCTCCGGTTGCCTCGCTCATGTGGATACCATGCCAGTCAGTAGTAGCTTGTTGGGGCTGGGAATTACCATTCACCACTTCCCCCTCGACAAATGTCATCTCTTCGGCGGGGGTGCCTGAGTAACCAGCGAGGGTAATGATCCAGGCAAAAGCTAACCGAAACGCCTTTCCTGTTGCGCGGGTGATAGCCATCGATTTACGGGCGTAGCGGGCACGGTTAGCCCAAATGGGTCGCCCGTCTTTATCTACTTCATCAGGTGCCCCACATTCCGCTATTCCCCGACCAATCACAGCACCATCATTAGCACGCACAAGTTCAACTGTAGCCTCAAAGATTCCCTCTTCGATTTCACTGACCGATACTGTGCGCGGGGTAACACCTAGCATAGCGCCAAGAGTAGCCCAGCCCTCAACATTGACATGTTTCTTAGCTTTATCCCCCCAGCCTATGACGGTATACATCCGTTGCCGCTCGATAACATCCTTTAATACGTTGGCAATGGCAACTCCCCTTTCTACAATCTGTCCCGCGTTTTCGATGCTATGACTTCCTAGCGCGATTGTTTCATCCTGCACAACGATGTCTGTAGTTTCTTCACTCATTGTTTTTCTCCCTAAGAAACAAATACCCCTTTGTTGGAGGTTGTCTGTGGCAGGCCCACGTACAGGGGCAGACTACCCCCCACAAAGGGGTAACTGATTGCACGTTTTCGCGGCTGCCACACCGTTAAATTGTTACTATATTTTACCATAGAACTTGAATTTTCACAGTTAATTTACGGTATGAAAGTGAGCCGGGGATGACCTCGCTTACCACAGCCCATGATAATCCACCCCCGGCTATGAAGTTTTACAGAGTGTCGTTAGCACTCTCCTTTCACTAAGGGCGCAGCGTACGCATAAGTTAATTTGACCTTCTCAATCACAAAAGAGTAAAGTTGAGTTAGTACCGCGCCCTGCCCAACCGCCCACAGCGTAGACGGCTGGAGAGGGGGCGTTACATATTGATAACCGTGTACCGCTCCAACAGAATGCCGCGCTGATCTGTGATGATAACTTGCTTGGTGCGCTGGTTGTAGAAGGCGATCCAACGGTCGTCCCGATAGTAGGAGCCTGGGCCAATAATGCTACCATTCTTTCTTGTGTGGCCTCGTTCATCGTTCTAACTCCTGTATGCTAGTTGTCGTCGTGGTTGTTAGCCAGGGCGGTAGCGGGAGTTACCAATCCTTCCAGTGTGTCACTGTTGGCCGCTTCGGAAACGGACGCCCACCGATATAGACGCTACCGCGCCAGCCGCCGTTATTGCGGGCTTTTGCGTATGCGGTGCGCTGTGCTTTCTTGACTGTAGGCATCACACACTCCCCAGGCGGCGGTCGTAGTCGTGGTCGATGAACTGAAAGGCTAGTTCATCTGCCAACTTATCATACTCGTGTTTGCAAACCCAGAAGTCAGGGTTTGTGGGACTGCGCATCAGCTCGAATGTATCGCAGCCACAAGTAACCCACTTGTCGAAGTAGACCTCAAAGCGTAATGCCATATTGCGTTCTTGCTGCGTCCTGAATGACCGCAATGATTCGCCTAAAATGTGGAACCAGTAAGGGCCATTGCCAGACTGTGAATAAAAGTAATCGCAGCCATAGAATATTGTTTTACTGTTGCTGGTGAATGTCTGTTCTTTCATGCGGTTTTCTTCCCTTCTTTGGTCTGCCTGTGCAGCCAGCGGCAGCGGGCTAAATCTTGCCCTGTGATTTGCTTGCCACTCAGTTGTTGGTAGCGCTTAGAAAAATCATTGTACTTCTTATCTGCTATCATCTTGTGAATGTCTTTCAATGTATGCTTGACCAATTTCTTGCTAACCATCTCATCAATGGTCTTCTTTCTCATGGCTAAATCCTCATATACAACCATCAGGTTGAGAATAAAATTATCTACCTTATCCTTGTCACTCCCAAGCGGGAACGTGTGCCCCTGGAATACGGCGCGATAGTGGCCGCTCCAGTTCTGATGGATTTCGACGTTGAGGGTATCGGTGATCTGGTGTGTGGTGCGTAGGGTGGGCATGGTTAGGTGTCCTCGTATTGTGTAGTGTCTATTGATATTATGATAGTCATACCTGCTTGTTCTGGCGTTTTTGCATGCTTCTTGGTGTTACAATATTTACAAGCTGGGCGGATATTCTCAATGGTATAAGCACCATCTTGGCTCACTGGTATGACGTGCTCTTGCTGTAGTTTTCCACTTATTTTTTCATGTGTTCCACAATACACACACCTATTCTTCGATTGTATTTTCAACCAGTGCCATTCATGGGTAGTAAGAGTGGCTCTCAGACTTCTTTCTTTAGCGCGCCTTCTGTGATGATATTCTGCCAGTTTGCTGGGGTTCCTTCTTAGGAATTCCCTTTTGTACTGTCGGGTTTTCTCTTTGTTCCTTACTCTCCAATTACGCACATACCCATTCACTCTGTCTTTATTCTCTTCAATCCATCTCTTGCGTACATCCATGTTATTACGTGTGTATCTTATCTCACTCTCTCTAGCTTTAGCATGATTTTTCTCACGCCAACTCTTCATATATCTAGCCCTGCATGGTTTACAAACACCTTGCTTAGGGGTAAAAGCCTCAAGCTCTTTTTCTATTCCACAAGTTCTACACTCTTTACTCATTCAAAGGCTCCAAGTTATCGACGTACTCAGTAATCCGATATCCGCGATAGGTGGTGATTGCTGCGCGGTACAGATTGCCGTCGATGTCGTCCAGGATCGCATTGCAAGTCACGATACCATAACGGGGGTCGTCTTCCTCTAAGCCCCGGTTGACAATGCGCTCGATGACGGGGTCGTTGTAGCGGCTAAAGCGTACCTGTTTGCCTTCCTGCGCTCTGGTGATCATGGGTTCGTCCTTGTGTGTTATAGCGTTACCTAAGTATATACCGTTTGCGGTACGTTGTCAAGTGGGAATTACAATGTTGTTATTTCTTGCCCAGCATGTATTCAGCCAGGATACGCGCCTCTATGAGTGCGGCATTCTTAGGCGTGTTGTGACTTCTGAGGAATTGATAACGCACCTTCATTATAGAGTATGAGTATCTGATTTCTGGTATGTTGTCGCACTCCCAGACCAAAAGGCGCACAATTCGCCAACGCACGGAGAGCGATTCTAAGACGCGATTTATTCTAGACATGTGTTGATACCTAAATACCTAAGAAACGTCGCTGCGCTTGCCAGGACGCGGAGTATAACCCTCCGCGAAATCATCGAGGATAGCTTTCTCTATAATGTACGTGCCGCCAAATTTCATTGCAGGAAACTTACCTTCTTTGATCATGGCGCGAACACGCCGGGGGATGCAGCCTAATTTCTTTGCTGCCTGTTCTGTAGTGTAAAAACTGTTGCTCATGATTGCTCCTTTACTCTATCCTATACCGTAAAGGGTAGACGGTCAATGATTTGCTTATTTGAATAGCTTATACCTGCGTGGGTATTAATAAGAAAGTGTGATATGTAAACACTGTACCTTATCGGGTATGTATGATAGAATGGTATCAGGAGGTGCTACGTGAAACAAGACACGAAAGCACGGATCGGTGACGGCTTATTATTGGGAGCCAAAATCCTGACAGTAATCCTTTCGGGGTATGACACCATACTAGCGGTCACGCAGGCGGAATATACAATCTTTGCAGCCTTTCTATCCGCCTTAGTTCTAGATGGCGCTTTTGCTGCGCTTTGGTGGATCGCCTCTAATGATGGCGAATCCCAGGAAGCCGTGAATAGACGCCCTAAGTATTTGGCTGGTGCTTGTTTTCTGTACTTTATCATGATTGCACTAGGCTTTTCAGTTAGCCATAACATATGGCTTTCGCTTGGTATTCGAGCTTCCGGTTTATTCATGTTAGCGCTTGATTGGGCTGATGTGTGGTACTCGATGAACATCAAATCTGATATAGAATTCTTTGATGTAGAAAGATACCGCAAGCGTATTCTAACCAAGCAAGTACGCAAGGCGCACAAGCGCGCAGCGAATCGCCTGTATACCAAGATTGAAGACATGATATATGAACAGCAACGTGATTACATGGACATACCCGGAGAGGGAAACATTGTAGAGGGCACCGCAGAAGTAATCGAGCCAGAGCCAGCACCAACGTATGCGGTAACGGTCAAGCCCCATCAAGGGCAGTTTATAGTCGTATGTGAATGTGGTTTTAGGTCGCTTGACCAAAAGCGAGGAAAACTCACCTACGCAAACACCGTTAACGCCAGGAACGCAGCCAACGCTCACGCCCGCTCACATGAGCAAGCGCTAGTAAGCGTAGGTTAGCGATAGCAAGGGGGAGCGTTAGCGTTCTCCCCTTACACTATTATGACACACAATAACTACATCTATTTTATGTACGACCCAGCAAGTGGAGAGTTTAAGATTGGGAGGAGCAAAGATCCTGTCAATCGCTTGTCAAGCATCAAGGGGCAATATAAACGTCCTGAAACATATTTAGTTAGAACAATTCCCGACACAGATCTGGAATGGGCAATTCATAACAAGATCGACTTCTGGGCACACAAGAACACAGACTACCCACGGAGGGAACGATGAAGACTGAAGACGAAATCAGAGAACGGATTTCCGAGCTTTGCGGTTATGTAAACGAACAACAAGCACACGAACTGTATCACAAAAATACTATGATGCAACGGCTTACTAATGAGGCTATCGGAGAGGTCATGGGGATTCGATGGGTACTTGGTATTGAAGATCCCATAGATGCGAATAATAGGGAGGACGCCCCCCAATGAACACAACAGAAAACCAGAGCAAGTGCCCGGAGTGCGGTGGCTTCGAGGGATACTATGAGTATACCCGTTGGGGTAAGATTGAAATGCGGTGGTGCGAAACCTGCCTTGGCACCGGCTACCTGTGCGCGTGCGGTGCGCCGATGGCCTACGCGCTGGGCGTGTGGCGGTGCAGCGCGGGTTGTGATTTGGGTGATGAGACAAAGGATAAACCATGCAGCAGCTAGCAATGTTTGACTTTGAAACACCAGTGATGAAAACACTAGATACCAGTCGTTGTTATGCGCGTCCTGTTAATCACCTGACAGCGGCAACCATGGTCAAAGAATACCATTACGCGCACCGTGTACCGTCAATAGTTGCTTCGTTTGGTATGTATGTCGATCATGTGCTAGCTGGTGTGATCACCTTTGGGACTGTTACAACACAGATTGGTGAATGCTGTGGGCCTGATTATCGTTACAATGTAGTTGAGCTTAACCGGTTGTTTATTCATGATTGGGCGGGCCGGAACTCAGAAAGCTGGTTTTTGGGTCAAGTGTTTAAGTTGATGCAAGAGCAAGCTCCTAATCGCTTTATATTAGTAAGCTATGCTGATACTGGAGAGGGTCATATTGGCTTAGTGTATCAGGCGACAAATTGGTTATATACCGGTGAATCTAGAGCTTACAACAACGCCTTTTTACTTTTTCCAGATGGGAGAACCTCGCATAGCGCAGACTGGAGCCAAAGACTAGGCACCGCAAAATCTGCCGAATTACTAGAAATGTTTCCGGGATCAAAAATTGTTGGCAGCGCTAGGAAGCATCGTTATGTATATTTTCTTGGTGACAAACGACAGCGACGCAAACTTAGAAAACTATTGAAATGGGATGTTTTGCCTTATCCAAAAGCGAACAATTAGAATTATTTATAGACAACGATAAGTAGGACTGATGGCCTATAATAACGAAAAGAGGACACTAGGAGGGAAAAATGCTCGAACACATTATGACTAATCGTGGCTTTGTGAGAATTGAGTTTGTAGACAAGTATGGCTCGGAATGCTCATTGCAGGAAAGTAGTCTAGCCTTTATTTCTTGTGTGTGGTTAGGAGTTCATAAAAACTCACCCCACTATAACGATGATGGCACTACATCAAGAATGCATTTGACGCAAGACATGGTTAAGGAATTACTTCCGCTACTTGAACACTTTGTGGAGACAGGATACCTACCCCAGGAGGCAACCACCGATGACTGACCATGTAGAAGTGAAGATATCCCGAAGTGGCTACGATCTGGAGATAGAGCATGGTAAATATGCATACGATGATATCACATTAAATATCGATATCCATGATGTTTTGTATATTCACATGTGGGATGATTTCATAAAGGACATTCAATTGATAAGAGACACTTTCATACGGGGAGATAAAGATGACTGACAGTGATAATAGACGTTTCATCAAATTCGACGGGGTTGAAATTGGGGCGTTTGGTCCTAGTGATGAATCTATAAAAACGAGTGAAGCAATTAACTCCCTACTAACAGAACCCATCGAATTTTCTGGCTCGTTTATATATGATGAATGGACGGAATGGCGGTACATTGAGGTCACCGGAAAAGTTCATGATGTCGAATTCGAGCATATACCAGCAATGGTAAGGTTTAACAGAAACACTGGCGAAATCCAGATGTCCAACAATCCAGACGTGATACAAGGAAACAAAGATGACTGACAGCGGCAAGGTGATCATCAGTAGGGAGAGTTTGCGCTTAATTGAAGCTATACTGTTCACAGTCAATAAATATTGCTATGACTGGCCTATCATGGAAACAGTATACGAGCTTGAAGAATGGCTGAAAATGGATAAAGACTTCCGCCCCGGCGCGTGGCTGGTCAAGGCGGACGGCCAGCGGGTGGCGGGGTACGTGCGGGTGATTGAGAGGGAATGATGTTATATTTCTTTGGTCTTGGTATGGCGATTTTAACATACTCCATCGTCTCATGGGCAAGAGAAAATGCTGATGATTTTGATGATACCCAGGCGATTATTACCATGATATTCGGGGGCGTTTTAGCTATCCTCATTGCACTATAAAAAAAAGCCCCCGCAATGGGGGCTACTTCGTTCATTAGCAGGATACGATCCCAGCCACTATAGACCGGGCGCAACCTACATATCCAATTATACCAAAAGCGCGGCGTCAGTCAACTTTGCCGGTAGCGCCTGTTTTCTTTGCGGCCTGATATGCCAGCCATGTGGTAGCGGCTGAAATTAGAATCGGAAGCAGCACGTCGGCAATCTTGGTAGCATCTTCCAGAACGGCAAGATACTGCGCTTCATAACCGCCCTGAACCAAGAAATATCCGGCTACCCAAAAAGCAGCATTCAGAACCAAAGAAACAAGACCAGATCGACCGAGCAAGAAGTCGATCTGATACTTCTCCGCCAACCACTTAACAGCCTGAACCAGAAGTACGATCAGCGTTGCGGCTGGTGCGTACTGAGGCACAAGGCCAAGAACCTCGATCAAAAACTCGAAAAATACATCCATGTTATTTCTCCTTTGGAGCTAATCCCAGCCCCACCCATTGTGGAACTCGATGAACGATTGACCAAACGCAATTTTACACAAACTGGGACCACCTACAATACTATCGTAATACAGGTAGCCGTTACAAGTACCGTGATAAAAATGAAATAAATAGTTGTCGATAGCTCGTCTTGTCCAGGATTCGTTGGCTTTGATATAGTTATCTAAGCAAGCTGGATTATCATAACCGCCCGTCAGTATTTCACACCCGAAAGCTACCCAGGGCGGAAACTGCCACAATACTCCGTTCAAATTACCGTTAGCATCATGGGAGGAACTGTGGTGCGCTAGTGTGCCGCGCACCGTACCATCAGACAGGCCAAACGCTCCTTTTGTGGCATTGTATTTGTACATACGCTCGAAAACAGTAGACACTACCGACATACACGCATCTTTGCGCTTTTCACCCATCCCCCGCGCTTCTACTATACACAACTTCTGAAGCAGCTTCATATCCCCATCATACAAATAGCCGCCCCCAACTCCCTCAATAGGAGAAATCTGTATGTTGTCTATATAGCTGTCTTGGTTGGGTAATGGATACAAACGTTCGTTTATGAAGAAAACCGTCATCTGACTACTGTTGGCAGTAATCAGCATTCCAAAATTGTGCCAAGTGTCCCAAGGAATGTGGAACGGTTGTGTACATACATTTGATTCATCAAAGGCGAACGTATCGCCCGTTTGGTTGACGCAGATCTGCCACCTTGAGGAGGTGGCGTCATCTGGGTTATCTAGGTCGCTTTCAGGGTCGTCATCATAGTTCAACCACTGCCGGAAATCCGCTTCGATTTGATAGGCTTGCCCCGGTACGACGTCGATTGTTTGATAGATCCCGGCTGTACACGCTTCGAACATACAAAACCACGACTGTACATATTCACCGTGCCCTTCTGTCACAATACCGGGAAAGTCTGCGCGTGAGATTGTCTTGTACTCTGGTCTTCCTTGCAGCAAGTCAGGATCGTTTCCTTCTGCATCAGCAGGACAATCGTCGCCCGTATACTGCGATTCACAAAAAGCAGGATACCATTTATCCCGCAAGTAGTGATAAGCCCAGCCGTGCTTGTCACAGTCAGAATGACCAGGACAAGCGCCGGGTACCGTATGCTGTGAGATGATAGGTGATTCAAAATCGCCGTTTTCAAACGAACCTGTAACGGGTGTGGGTTCCGGCCCTATCGGGGTAGGCGTCGGGAATGGTGTAGGCGGAGGGTTGCCATCGGGATCGGGCCGGTCTGTGTCCCAGTCGAGCCAAACGAACCAGTCAAGCGGGATCTGGTTCAACATGTAACGATCCCACTCTTCATCAGTCCAGTTGGCTGTCGTGTAGTACTCTCCATAGGTTTTTGGGTGACCAGAGTTATCAGCCAACACAGCACCGTACTCTTGCATCGCCTTTACCCAGGTGTAACAACCAAGAATCATTGTGCCAGACTTAGTACATTTATTTCTGATTTCTTCATCTGTGATACTAGGATAGATTGCCAGCCTTGCGCCTTCTGGCGGATCGTAGCGATCAAACCCCCTGCCATCATTGGACACAAACGGCCAGATAACTGGCGGATAACCGTTGTCCTCGCACACGTCATCTTCTCTGCACGGGCTGTTGTAAGCGATGGTCATGACGTGCGGTATATGCCCCGCCCTTACCTCATTGGCAAGAATCACACCTGCCAAGTTTCCAATACCTAGCCCGCGCTGCCGGTCAACGCGCAGATTTCCAGAACCATCCCCAGGCTCTATTACCAAACTCCTTATATGGATTTCATCCCCAATATCTTGTACCGTGCTTTTACCTATCGAATAGACTATACATTTGGCAAAATCGTAGATAACCGCCCCGGCGTCCGTTCCTGCACTGAACTCCCATTCGTCACGATCCCAGGGAACAAGGTAAGAATCGACACTACGCTCCTCTGTCCACTCCTCCCCCGTTTCGTCATTCCGGTGAACGATAGCGATCATGTTTTGCGGATAGAATGGTACGTAAGGAGTAGTGCTATCCGCATAGTACACAGGTGGGGCGTAGGATTCGACGTTAGATCCCCAGAAGCCATGACCACGCATGACGGCCTCGTTCATCTGGTTCGTTTCGGGGTGGGGCTGTGCCACTGCCCAATTGATCGGCGTGTTCCAGAATGAATCAGGGGCGAATGGCCGCTCACCATTCTGCACGTCGGGACACCCTCCAGGGTAGGGGGTGGGCGTGTTTGTGACAGTAGGTGTCACACTTGGTGTATACGTCGGTGATGGCTCTTCCGTGTTTGTAGCCGTTACAACGCTGGTTGAGGTAGGTTCAGTGGTTAGGGAGGGGGTAAGCGTGAATATAATCGGTGTGGGGGATGGGGTAGCAGTGGGCTGGGCGCATGCCAGGATGGCTAACAGTAAAACAATATACGCGATCCGTAGTTTTTTCATGGTATCCAGTTCTCTAACCCAAATTGAGCCAACATGGTCAATCCAGAACCAACAATACCGCCCGCAAATGCAGCTAGTAAAAGTAGATATTTTACTTGGGCCTTCAAATCATTTACTTCATCTTTAAGTGTTTTTAAGGTCGTGGTCTGTGTATGATTTATGGTTTCCAGTGTCTTGATTTTTTCATCTTGCACGTCGTTAAGTGCCTCCATTTTTCCGATCCGCTCTTGTGCAGATGAAAGCTGCCCCCCAAAGGATTTTACATCGCTCCCAACACTGATCAGCGTGGCATGGATAGCCGCTGTCTTTTCACCCTGATCCTTGATATCTCGCTGCATCTGCTTAAACAGATCGACTAACAGTTGTGTGATATCGTTATCCTTAACTGCTGCTGTCATATGATTGCTCCCTTACTTGTCACCCAAAACAACTAGTAACGCATAGAGTTCTAAAAGAGACTGTGCGTATTTTTCAAAGAAGGTCCGTAACTTCTTATTATCGTAATATGCATCCCATCCTGCTTGCCATGTACCGGCCGCTTTCGCGTCATCTCTGGCAGCAGCAACCGCCAGATCATAGCTGTCTTGGAAGTATGTTTGCGCTTGTCCTACGCCATAGATACCTGGATTCGTCCAGAGTGTATTATCTGCATTATACAACAAATCCCGTAAACGTCTTGCCCAGGCAATGAAAACTGTGTAAGTCATAGAAGACTGATCAATCAAATCATCAAAGTACCCCGAATGGTCACTAAGCGCGCCTTCGCGCTTCGTATCATAATCTAGTTCTAATTGCTGGTCGTCTGTTGTGCCGCTGCTGTTATGTGCAGCTACCACGCCATCGATTGTTGTGTCATCACCGGCGGGCCATGACCCAGCGCTTGGGTGTTGTACCTTTAATGCATCCAAGACACCACCAGTGTGGGAATAAGTAAGTAAACATTTGTAACCAACAGCGGTTTCTATTTCCTCATTCAATAGGTCACCATTAACGCTGGTTACATCAGTGCTGTCATAGTTAAGTTCTGCCAGAGATGCCATACATCAACTCCTCGTATATTCAATATGCAATCCGAACACACCCATTTCCACAGCATTACCTGCACCGCTGCCCTTAAGGGTGGCTATCAGATAATCGTTGGCCGCTAATGACCCTAGCAGACCTGTTATATCGACTGAGTTAATCTCGTCTGCTGTTTCGGCTACTGAGTGGGTGGTGTCACTGGCTGTATGGGTGTCGAAGGCTGCACCCTCAGCGCCGAACCAGGCATGAGTTTGGAATGTGGCGGTCGATGTTAAGCTAGGAATGTAGACGATCTTGGCAACGTCCAACGACGAATAATCTGCTGGGACGAACCAAGTCATTGTTAACTCTTCTGATGTAGCCGACCGTATAGATCCCAGTTCTTCGTGTATCTGAGTTGAGTTATTGGGGTGAACAGCCTGTAATAGTATCACCTTTCGGGCGTGCAGAAAGATAATATTGTCTACTACATCTGTATTCCAGATAGAAGCCGTGATCAAGTCACCCGTGCTGCGTGTCGTCGGCGCGGTGTATGCATATAAGGAGGTCGCAATAGCAAGCGGGACAGAAGGCAAAAGAAGCAATATTGCTTTTTTCCATCCCCACTTCTTTCGAGCGCCTTGAAACATCGCCACAACAGCGAAGATAATGGTTAAGGGCCAAAAGTTTGATTCTCTATACCGTACCCTTAACTTACCCCGCTGTCCTGGACCTAGTTCAGTTGTCCCACCCTTAAGGGTTTCTGGTTTATTAAATGGCATATCACACTCCTAAATAAGTGTCGTTCCCTAACTCGCTGAAATCTGTTTCGCCCAATATCCACACGGGATCAGTAGGGGCTGCTCGTAATATGTAGGTCACCTCATGCAATCGGGATTCATCGACTGTATGAACCTCACCTACAATAAAATATTCTGTATTTGACAAACCCGTTTGCCCTTCACTCACGTCGATTCTATCGCCGACCGTGCGATTCAATACAAATTCCATCAGGTCTGTAGATTTATTAGCCCACAGATCCAGCTCTCTAAAATCCCCTCTTGGGTCTTTGCTAGTATAAACGATGTAATCGGCAATATCTTGCGCAAATGTAGCATTGTTAACGACAGGCATCCGTATAGTCTTTTGTCTTCGGTTATAGGTAGAGACTGAATCTGTATCCTCAGAAAAGGCTTCCGACCGCCCGTAATCTGTGATCTTGGTACCCCTCAATTGCAAATTAAATATATGGGCGGGGCGAGTAGCTCCGTTAGTGATTTCTAGTTTTGAACTGGTTGATCCCTCAGTGACGGACATTGATATAGAGGATGTGAGTTCTGTCCCTACACCAAAACGAGCAATTGACCAAGCAGTAAAGTCGGTGCTTGCAACTGGTGTAACAATGTCTTTTCCGCCTATCTTAACCCCTTCATCACTGGTGTATTTAAGAGTTACGGTTTTAGTTTCACCTGCCCCTACCTTAATATATTCATCTGAGGGCTGGGCCAACACCTCAACCGCATCACCAACCGTTCTAAGGTTGTAGGCTACGGTAACACTGTTGAGTAGATCCTCGCCATATAGATACTCACCATCGATGATATCATTTCCGTCGATTGTGCCATCCGTCGCGCTGGTTTGATCCGTCCAGGGATAATGACGATCGTATCCCACCATCTTTCCATCTCGATTAACATGTAGGCACAAGAACAGTCCGCCTGTTTCCATCAAGGCTACTTGGTCTAGTGCCTTGCGGATAGATACCCCCTTCTCCCAGTTATCGCCAACTATCTCATAAACCGTTGTACCTGTTTCTAGAATCATTGATGCATCAGTGGGATCACCTAAGATGGTCGTTTCGCCTAGTTTACTAAGTGGCGGTATTCCCAGATACCAACCCTCCGCGCCGGGCGGGGAAGCACCAGACGATTCGATAATCTCTGTTACGATTTCATCATAGGTTTTGTCTTCCTGGACGGCGATAAATACTTCTTCGTCGTTCAGTTGTGCTAGCCAACCATCCACTTCGACCACACATTCACGCTCTAGGTATTCGCCTGGTGTGGGTGTAATTCGAGATATTTCCCCGATGAAGTGCCTTATCGTCCCGCCGTCGTAGACGCTCTCGTATGCAACAATCGCACCTGGCTCAAAACCAGAAAGCGCCGACCCCGAATCAGGGGAGAACAATTCATCCTGGTTATCAAGTACTAATGTTGATGTAGCGGCGCGGGCCACGTAGTCGAGCGGGTCGGCGGCTCCTAATGACCACGTTACGAACTTTCTATAAGCGCTTATGTCCTCGTTTGCGTCTTCGAAATCACGGTCGCCGTTCAAGTCAACTAGTATTCTGTAAGTGGCTTTGGTGGTCGTCATGCGGTCGCCCTCAGTAAGTTTATATCGAACCCTCGCGCTCGTAGCTCTTGCGCGAACTCGTTGAACACCTGCCGCCCATTGCGAGCTTCCATAATGTTAACGCTTATTGATCCAATGCTGACACCACCCATACCACTTGTCGATAACGCACTGGCACCGGACATCATTTGTTTGGTGCTGTCGGCGTCGTGTACGTAACTTCCGCCCGGCAAGGTGACAAGCTCCGGGCCTTCCTCACCTACCAACGTCAACCCACTAGCAGGGCCGCCCGACGCCTTGCTGTCATAGCCTTGACTGCCAATATCGCCTACTACCTCTAGCACAACCTTAAGGTGTAGGTTGGCATTCTTCATTAAGAATTCCCAGTCAACCCGCATACCATGGATCATACCGCCCACCGTACCCATAACCTCGGCTTGTGCTTCGACCGCCGCCCCCATATCGGTGAATGTCCGTACCGCGTTTTCAAGCATAAAGGCAATCGCTTCTTTGGCAGATGTCAGCGCCGCATTTACTGGGCTTAATGCACTAGCTAACGGCGGGGCGGCTTCCGCGATGGCTGCGAATGCATTCGGGGCTGTTTCTTGTAGGCTGGCGAGTGTTTCTTCCTGCTCTGTCAGGGTTGAATTGATGTCGCGCAAACCATCGTTAGTTGTTTCGAAGTCGATTCCCTGGATTGCGTCCAGGTCTTCTTGTGGTACTAACCCCTCGGCTGCAGCGGCGCGAATGGCGTCGAAGTTGTCGCCAACCTTACCGCTCATGCTCTCGATTTCTTGACTTAATGCACCTACACTTTCGATCTGGCCCGATACAAATTGATCAAATAAATCACTTGCTTCGAGCGCCCCAAGTGCACCAGTCTTAAACGCCTCCCCAAGTAATAACGCACCTTGCTCAAGTTTTAACTGTTCTTCTGATACCAACCCATACTTTTGACGCAACTGATCATATGCATCACCAGCGATTAGAGTTTCTGCGCCAGTAGCTTGTAAGACATCAAACCACGCCTCACCTACCTGTCGCAACCCTTCCGTTGATAATTCAAGCTGAGTAATCTCTGACCCGAAATACCCCATCGGGCCAACTAATGTATCAAAAGCGCCAGCTAAACTCTCTTGTACCTTAAGATACTCACTGGCTACACGTTCGGCTTCGCGCTGCGCGGCTGCAAGTTCTTTTTGACGGTCTGCCGCCTTCTTTACGGCGTCTTCATGGGAAATAAAAACTTCATTGGCCGCGGCAATAACAGCGGCTTCTCGGCGGGTGGCAGCCTCGTCTGCTTTCCTTTGTGCTACTAACTCCTCAACAGATTCAGCGAAATCATCAACAATGCTTTCACCACTTGCAAAGACATCATTTAGAGATTGAGCTTCGCGGGCTGTCTCTGCTTCCCAGCGCGAAGCTTCTCTCAGTGATTCTGAAAACCCTTCGATATTCGTGCGGTATTCATTAGCGGCAATTGACAGTGCAATCTGAGTAGACACACCCTTTTCTTGTGCGATTTGTAGAGCGCGTTGTTCGATAGCCGCCTTACGGGTTTGTTTGTGTGCTACTTCTAACCCCGCGGCCAAGTCCTGATTACTTTGTGCGCTATCGATTAAGGATTGCAGGGCTTCCTGTGAAGCCTGTTCAATCATCTGGAACCCAGCAATCAGATCGTTTGTTGCTTTTATAGCCGGGGTAAAGGCTTCTGATACTGTCGCAGCAAACTCGTTTTTGAGGTTGGATATATTGGCTTTGAGGATATCAACTTCCGCCGCCGTGCCTTGCATCGTTGCGCCAAGTGTATCCGCCTTTTGGCTGGCGATTTCCATGGTGGCAGCAACAAACGCCGCCTCTTTTGATAGGCCAGGGGTTTCGGCTTTGAGTTCTTTTATTCTATCGCGTACCTTTGCAGCGGAGATACCGAACGTGTCCAGCCGCAAGAATGACATATTGGTAAGCAGTAAGGCGAATTCCTCCGCCGCTTGTTCTGCCCCGATCCCTTTGAATGTTCCACCCAGGATCGTGGCAACTCTGGCAAATTCCGCCGCTTCATCTTTGGTCTGGACAAGGTTCAGCCCATAGGCACGGGTAGCAATAGTAGCCGCCTGCATATCAGAGATCGTGCCGCGTGTAGCAGTCGTAACAGCATTGATAAACTGTGGAGCCTGGTTGTTCGTCAGGGCATTAAGGGCGGTGTTAGTGCGTTCTGCTTGTGCGCCTAGTTCGACTATGGCCGCTGTTCCGGCTGCCAGCCCTGCCACAAACCCAGCAGCCCCAAGCGCTTTCATCCCCTTTTCAAGCGAGCCTACACCCTGAGAAGCTGCCTTGCCTGACTTCTTCATCTCCTCAAGTTGTTTATTCGATTCTTTTAGGCCAGAGACTTGCTTTCCTTGTCCCTTTATGCCTAGCTGAATGTCAGCGGTTGCAACAACAGTCATGGTAACTCGCTATACGATGATTTGAGTATTGCCGCCCAATTTACCTGTTCAAGGGCGGGTAGCATGTATGGTTGGGCAGCCATCTTACTAGTACCTATCTCAGGCCATAGTGCATACTCTGCTGATGATCTGGCCCACACGATCTCTTTGTCTACTTCCGATGTGTCAAGTTTAATACGACTTCGCAAATATCCTGTATCAACTGGCGCGCGGCGCATAGCGGTTGACACGATAGACGCGCCCCCTCTGATTAACCCATTACGGTTAATCTTTGGGATTTGCACTATCCACAAGCCAAGCTTTTTATTATCTATCTTGACCTTAACTGTCACCGTCTACGCCTTCTCAGTATGCCGCGCCCACGCCGGGGTCGTTTTTGTTTGGCCGCTGCTCTGGCATTCGCCCGACGTTTGGCGCTGGCGGTTGCTTTGTCTGTACCGTCAATATATGACAAATATTCCCACATTTGTTCGGGGGTTAGTTTGTCAATATATTCGAGCGTCCAGCCTGTAGCGGTAGCGATCTCCCAGCGTTTTTGTATTAGCCACAAATCCATCGGCATGGTCTTTTTTACACCAGCCAGATAGATCGCCTTGCTCAGGAAGGGTCAGCACCGACCGGGTTATTGAGCAATTGCCAAACCCTGTCGTACAACAGACTCCCATCTTCCAATAGTAATTTGTTGTATTCTTCTGCTGATAACCCCGTAACTTTAGATAGAAGTGACATCATCGCGGGCCCACCTTTGGTAGCACCTGAGTTCATCACATCCCCCCAAGTGCAAGCCGAGATGTCAAGTTGTATTTCTCTGCCATCTGACAGAACTACGATCCGAGGATCTTTCTCTTGACCATCACTCTTTTTATCAGTCATATTTCACCTTATGCGTATGCTGTATCTGTCACAGCGCCGCTGTACTGCCATGAAATGACAACTTCGGTCACATCTTCAAAGTTGACGGTCATATCACGGGTTGTCACAATCGCGTTCACATGGTGGCGCGGATCGTCGCTTGAGTTGCCTTCCGGCCCCCATTCGAGCGTGCCTTCTGCGCCTGGAATGCATTTGTTGTACAGCGCAGTTGCGGCAGTTCCGCCAGTCTGGTCTAGGAATGTACCACTGGCTGTACCGTCTTTGAGTGTCGTGAGGTAGGTGCGGTTAGCGTCAGCGCCCGCGCTTCCGTCAACTATTCCCATTTCCTCACTGACTGAAAACTCCCTAAAATCTGTGTCAATTTCAGTCCCATCAAACGCCAGATATAAGGCTGTTCCTGTATAGGTTGGCATTGTTTATTCTCCTATCCTAATCCTATAAAATCCGCCGACATGGTATATCATTATTCCATTGTCGGTTAACTCACCTATTCTAAAATCCTGCTGTCTTGCTGTCCAAAAGTTCGTGTATCCTGTAACGGTTAGCGTTTGGTGATGCAAAGCGTCGTCTATCTTTTCTGAGATATCAGCCGCCGTATTCTTTACATTACTGACCGCCTTTACGATATATACTACGCTTCGCATACGTGACTTGGTAAGGTTCTCGTCACCGCCTGCGCTGTGTTGGAATATCACATACGGGTATGAAGTATCCTTTGGCGCATTTGTATCCCATATGCCGCCTGTCGCCAGGTCAGTAACCGCTGCTACATTCAACTTGTTATATAACCCCGTTTCAAGTAGTTCGACCGGGCCAGTCATCTAGTCCTCCAGTGTCACTTTGGCGGCTAACAAACAGCGGGCGGTATCAATTTCTATCACACCCTCTGCATAGTACACCCGGCTATCGAGCGTGATCTTATCACCCGGCACGATTGTGCCATCGTTGGCGATGTATAACGTGTGTTCCATGTACACATCTTCGCGGCTACCGCTTGACACGACATCACCCACAGGAACCCGGTCAGATTCTAGGTAGCACGGGATAGCTGTACCGCGCGCTGTCCAAGAATCCGCCTGACCGCCCATTCCATCATTCGAAATGGTGTTGTACTCGATCTTGCAGGTATCGATTAGGACGTTATTCGCCCTAGCCCTTAGGTTGTCAAGCCTTGCCTCTGTCAGGGGCATCTACTCGCTTCTCCTGTTTGGCTTTACGCTTCGGGGCTGGTGCTTCTACCGGTACATACCCAGCCCGGAAATACCGTTCAATATCCTTTGTGTTTTCAGGGAACACCTCTATCGTTTCTAGCCGTTCCCCGAAATACTTTTGCATTTTAATCATTACCACAACTCCTCTAAGAATTGCCTATCATCACCATTCCACAACATAGCCGTGTAGGGACTAATGTCATCATATACCTTGATATGGTCAAATGCCCCCCTGGATACCTCTCGATACAATAGAACATCCCAGTCATGTATGACAACAATACTATCAGGTGAGCGCTCACAGACTGCTTTAATAGTCAGTACACGGTCATTATCGCTCGGCCCATCGTCAATCAATATCAGGTCATAATCTCCCAACTCAGAAAAGTAAGCCATATCAGCCGGGGTAGGTGGAGTGCCATTACTACGATTAACCACCGAAATAACTACCCTCGGATCGCCACCTACGATCCCCTCCATTGTTGCCTTCCACTGCACGTCAGTCTCATATGACACCAGCGCAGTGAGAAAGGGGTATATGCTTCTATCTAAGAATGTCAAGGTACTATATCGCCCACAACCAAACTCTAGCACTGATGTGATAGTAGCAGCGTTGCCAATCGCTTTCAATACGGGAATATGTGACGCGTATGGATCAGCCATTACCCACTTCCTTGACAATATCCCAAAACATCTTGGATGCATCAGCTATTTTGTAAGGTTCGTTCTGTATCCAGTGCAGCGCGCCGACATTGCCATTAATAACCAATTTGCAACCCGTCGCCCACGCTTCTACAACTATTCGGCTGTAAGGTTCGATGGCAGACGGTAGAAATACTAGGGTTTCGTATTGTGCAAGTATCTCAGGTACTTTTTGGTAAGGTAGTTTTTGTATATACCGTAATGGGTCGCTTACTTCGTGCTGTAACGCACCATAACCATACACATCTATCGTGATCTTACCGCGCTTGGCGTAGTCTTTCGCCGCTTTCAATCCCTTACCTCGGAACAATCGATTAATCCAGACATGCCCCTTCCGCCCATTGGCTTGACGTCCAGCGCGTTGAAAAGGTTCAAGGTCTACCGCGCCCGGAATAATACTGACTGGCGCGTCAATCTGCCAGGGTATCACCTCTCTATGCAGGGGGCTAGAAAAAACTACGCGCCCCGCATGTTTTAGTAACCATTGTTTTAAGTCGTGGCTACCGTCCTGCCAAACGTCGTACACCCGCTTGATCACTGGTTTCTTTTCCAGTGCGGTTATAATTTCCGTACCATAGGGTACACAGTTGTGTATCACATAACAATCGACGCCCTCAGAAAGTCCACTCGGTGGACAAGGAATGATCTTGGCCCACGCTGGCGCATTAGCTACTAGTGTGGCTGCCTCAAGTTCAGCGCCACCTTGATAACCGGGATCATCTTGCAACCATCCTATTCTCATGCGACATCCCCCCAGCGCTCAAGGAATTTAGCGTCGATTTCGTGTTGGTATCTATGTACTAATTCAGTTTGCTGTCCATTGCCTGAATAATAGTAGTTCAAGCAAAGCGTGTCCCGCATGGCATACCCCCGCCAGCCCATATCATGAATCAGTTGCATCATGAAATCGTAATCAGCAATGTCTATGTTTGCGCCGTTCTTCGATAAGTAATTCACATACTGACAACCGCTGTCTAATGCTTCTCTTCGGTACATATACCCAAACAGGCTGTCGAAGTGATACATAAAGCGCTCCTTAATGAATGGCGGCGGGATGTGCAGCGTATTCATCGCCCCGTGATACTGTGTCTTGCCGTATACAAACCCTATATCGGGGTTATCATCCAAAAACTTAACCATCTTGGCGAGTGCGCCCGCTTCATACCAACTACGCACTGACTGAAGGATACAATAACGCCCGGTCGCCATCTCTGCTGCTGTTTGATAGCCTGCTGCTGGGCCTTGTCTCTCTTTATGTCTCTTAACATATATATTGCTACCTGGCACACAAATAAACTCCGGGCCGCGATGTTCATGATAAATATTCCCTATCTTAACTAGAACATCTTGAGTAGAATCTGTGCTAGCATCATTAACCACGCATACTTGTATCTTTAGTTTATCTACCATTCCCAAACGTAATAGTATGGTTTCAAACAGGTTCTCAGGGTAGTTATCAATAGCATTATATGCTGTCATCAGCACGCTAACATCGGGCTTTGTCATCGCGCCGCTGCCTTTAGCTCTACAGGCTCTAGGCGTGCTTTCCGTTTGCCTTGTGCCTTTTCGATGTCTTCCAATACCGGTTTCCAGTGTTCAATTGTTATCACGCTGGCGTCATACTTGAGCGCAAACTTTCGCGCCCGCTTTCGTCTAGCAGCGTTCTTTCCAGACTTGAATACCTCATACTCAAATTCGAGCGCCGCCCGGATCTCGTCTACATCCGGTAATACTTGATAGCTATTCTGGTGAAAGAACTTGGTAACTGGCGGAATCTTATGCCCTACACCTACCAATTCAGGCATCGCGGAAAAATCGGTCACGATTACCGGTGTACCACAGGCTTGCGCCTCAACTATTGGCAACCCGAAGCCCTCCGAACGAGATGCACTTAGCAGAACATCCATCGATGAATAGATAGCTCGCATATCTTTCGTAGTAATCAGGCCGCGTGCATACTGGTACTGTTGAACAGCACCTACCTTATGCTTTGGAAGACCAGAGTATTTGATGATCTGGCCTACGTTTACCCCGTTTGGTATACCTGACAGGTTGGTATGAAGGTACAGAAAGACATCGTCTTTCTCTTCTGCGAACTTGGCAAAAGCGCGGATGTTCTCATCAAAGCACTTGCGCGACACCATTTCCATGTTGGCCGCTACCATCCCGGCGACAAACGTATCGGTGCTACGCCCAAACTTCTCACGCGCCTTGTTTCTGTCCATCGGCTTGAACTGCTGTGTGTCCACACCTAACGGAACATAGTAGGGATCAAACCCCTGTTTCTTTAGCTCGTCAACCCCGAACTTACACCAGGCAATGGGTCGTACAGCCGTCTGTAGTGCCTTCACCACATGCGGTGGGGCTGGCTGACAGTCAATCGGAACCCAGGGGTACCATTGGACTTGCCGTGTTATATTCGGTTGTAACACCCAGACATCCATCAGGGTTATGACGATGTCCGCTTCTACGAACTCTGCGTCGGCCACAAGTACATCATTGCTGTACTTCTCTTTACCGGATGGCAATACGAGCATTTCATTCCATATACGCGGTGAACCTTGCAGTCCATAGAACCCGCCGATGCTGATTTCATGGCCCAGTTCTTTCAATCGGGGTACAAACACGTTGGTCTGTGTGCCATATCCAGACAAGGACCAGGGCGCATTGCTAAAGAAGTAGATTTTCATCTCGATCCTCTATGTTTCCTCGGCGTCGATATCGTCGCTAAACCCGTCTACTCTTGTGGGCGCTACTTGTGCCAACCCGACGAACGTTCCGCCGTATTTCTTACGCAGATCAATTCCCAACTTTCGGTAATGTTCCGCTTGACGGTTGGCTTCCTGGTAGTCGGCTGTGCGGGTAGAGCCAGCATACATCGACCACTCTGTTGCCAATATCTCTACCAACAATGCAGCGGCTTTTCCCTTTGTTCCTTCTTCAGTGACGGCGGCGTTAACCTCATCGTCGCTGTAGTTGCTGTTACTGGCAGTAGAACCGCGTGGACGAGGTCCATCATTCTCGATGGTATCCCCAATTCGCCAGCGCACCCAATCCAGATTGCTATCAGTCGGGTCGCCACTGTAGTTAAAGGCCATTAGTAGATATCCTGTACTGTAATGGTTACTGTCACGTCATCAGCCGCAGCAAAGTCGGGCGTGTCGCCTGCTACTAGATAGGCGTACAAATTGCCGTCAGTCGCTTCGAAGTATTGTTCCATCGCTGTATCTTCGTGACCACCAAACACGCACCAGTCCAGACTATTTGTTTCTGTCCAGTCAGCGGTGCCAATTGTGACAGTAGTGATCAGCTTGTTAAGATCCGCGATGGTTGGCGCAAAGTTGGCATCATCCGCAATGGTTGACGGTTCTGCGTTGTACAAGTACAGCGTAAACGGCTCAGACTGGGCAGCGGCGTCGGTAATGAGCAAGCTACGAATGATCCCGTGCTTGATACCAACCGGAAACGTGATCAGTCCTCCGACCACATCAGCCGCCGTGTATGCTGCCGTGCCAACTGTCAGCGCTTGTTGATTTGTTACTGTTATCATCGTCACCTCACAAGGGGCGAGTTGCCCCGCCCCTATTATTCAGTTGTCTTATGTACTCAGCGTTACCGGTACGATTGTGCCAGATTCATCGACTGCGTTAACAACGTATGTCTCGCAGCACAATGCATTACCCGGATCGAGCGCCGATTCTGGGTCTGTTGCGTACAGGGTAAAGCACCTGTTATTCGCTAACAACCCCGTGCCGGTGTCGTGAATGTCAATCACTATTCCGGCTGTCGTGTCGCGGTTTTCGATCAAGCAACCCTTGACCACAACATCAGTAGAAGCGGCGGCACTGCCTGCCGTCCCGCTGATGGCAGCTGTGGTAAAGTCGCCGCGCAACTCGCAACCATCGATGGTTGTATAGTGCGCTGTATCCAAGCGGATCCCGGTGTTAGTACCAGCGGTCGTGCTAGCAATGAGTTTACAGTCCTTGACTGTGACCCTTTCGGTGTCGTCAATGTCAAGCATCTGTAAGAACTCTTTGTTAGCTGCACTACCGCGCCATTCGCAACCCTGGATCAGCACGTCATCACCTGTTACGGTGACGCCGCTCACAACGTCCGCAATGTTGCTATAGAAGATCAAGCCACTAATGCGAACGTCAGAAGCACTGACAGGAATACGCGATGCGGTGCCTGAGAAAGTCAGGACGGGGCGGTTTTCACCGTACCCCAGCCCAACAATGCTAATCCCAGCAATGTCAACCACCATCGATGTAGCCGCCGAGATAGTCTCAGCGTGTCCAGGGAAGACGATGATCACATCGCCCGCCGCTGCCGTGCATTTGTTGATCGCTTGGTCAATCGTCGCCAGTGGGTCAGTGGTCTTTAACCCAGTATTATTCGAGTTGCCAGTTCCACTGTCCACAAAGAAGTACGTACCCGTGCTGAATGGGATCTGGCCCCCGGACATTACCGGGGCACCACCCATATGAAAGAGCATATCACCTACTGTAGTCATGTTATGCCCCCTTAGCTCGGATTATTCCCGTACACCCAGCGCCAATCGCTCCAGCCGTAGCTGTAACGCATGTAGGCGACCCAGGTGGCACGGATCGTCTTGTCTTCGACTTTCGGCTTGATTGACAACGGAATACGATCAAACCAGTACAGCGATTGCTTCATCAACTGTGTGTCGATCATAAACCACGCGTTAGCATCGGTCAGGTAGTGCCATGTCAGCACACTGAACCGGTTGCTCTGCGGGTTGATCTTGTTATCCGCTGAATCAGGGTCAAGGATCGATTTCGTGATCTCCAGTGCTTCATCTTCCAACTCAGGCGGGACAAGCAGCATATCAGGATTGACGGCAACGATGTTCTGATTGTCGTCTGTGAATGCCATCATTGCTTCACGGACTGTGGCAACGTTGGCTTTTGTCAGTGAGTATGTGCCTTCATTAGCTTGCGTCGTCCCTGACTTGTTCGGTGACAAGGGGTGGGCAGTCGAACACAGGCCCACGCTGTCAGCACCG
>JANQEW010000031.1 GCA_028278135.1 Rhodospirillales bacterium | reverse complement strand
AATGCTCTCTCCTAATAGCAATCCTTAGAATGCTCTGTCACTTTTTGGCAAGTAATTTGCCCCAATTTGCTGTTCTTTATACCATTTAAAACACTCTTGGCCTGCAATGAATGGGGCAGTGTGCGAGCAAACAAAGGAGAAACAGTAACTGGTATAGAGGAGCACCCTTCCCAAACCACAGTCTATTCACAAATGCTCTCTCCTAATAGCAATCCTTAGAATACTCTGTCCCTTTTTTGGCAAGTAATTTGCCCCAATTTGCTGTCCTTTATACCATTTAAAACACTCTTGGCCTGCAATGAATGGGGCAGTGTGTGAGGAAACAATGGAGAAACAGTAACAGGAATAGATGAATGACAGGAATGATTATTAATGATCCTGCAGGCTCATGGACCACTTCGACATCATGTGGTGCGCAGGAGTTGCACGGGCAGATAAATTAGCCATCAAGAGTTTTTGGCTGTAGACCAACGGTGGACAAATGGTGACTTTCGAGGCCACTTTCAAAGTCATTTCGTTGTGAGAGACTTAGACAATTCCCGCTTACCGAACGCTCTGCAGCGACGTGCTGAGGGGACACCTCCTTCGCGGCATGGGCCAGGCCGAAGCTCCCGCTGCCAGGAGGCAAGTCCACATGTGGTTATAGCAACAGCTACTGATCTTGGACTCCAGCACCTTGGCCTTATAACATTTGCGCCCTTTAGAGCACCCTTGCCTTCAATCTCCAATGTTGCAAAGTGGAACTTGACCTTGACCTTCCAGGCGTGAGTACTTCGAGCTGGACCAGGACCAGGCGCTGCCCAGGCCCAGGTCCGGCCACTACTTCGACAGGACTGGCGCCGGCGACCCCTTCTTCGGGAACACAGGCACGGGCAACTGGGCTACCGACAAGGACTGGGTGGGGGACCTAATTCGTCTTCCTTCCTTTTTAAGGCGGCGACCCCATCGTCTACATTTTGGCCTTCCTGTGCCTCTTCCTGCTGCTCTCGGCGCTGCGCTGCTACGAGTAGACGAGTAGTAGTGGTTACGAAGTTACATGCGATGCAAAATGGACTGCACACGACACTGTGCATGTGAACTTGCTCAATAGTAATAAAAGTCGGAAAAATGGACCCAGTCCACTTTTTCCTCTGCACAAAAAACTGACGTTTATTTATCCAGTTAGTGGCCAAAGAAATGGGGAAACTCATGAAGTGAAAAAATTATATGCATTTCTAGGCCATTTGGGGGACATGTGGTGAGACGAGATAAATTTTAAGTAAAATTGTGGCCTGCATAAAATACATCCCATTCTTAATTTCCCTCTGCACTAAGCGCGGGCAGCAAATGAACGAACTGGGCGTTTCCCACGCGTTCAACGAGGAATGTTCTCTCTAGAGGGCAACACAAAGGCGCAAGGCACTAACCAGACAGTCGTCACACATTCCATTGACCTACAGTAAACAGTAGTCATAATATATTCCATTTAGGTTCGCGCACGCGGGAGACCTGTTTACTACTCGTACATAATTGAGGATCTTGGGAACCCATGAAAATGCGAACTGCGCTCAGAGACCTTAATGGCTTCGGCCCATTTAAAGTGCGGAACATTAGTTGTACTGTAATAATAAAGTGATGTCAGTTTTTATGTTTATCTCAGGGAATTCGAAGTGCCTTGAGAAAGAGAGCTGCCAACGAAGCCAACTTCGTATTCAGCATGTTCATGGTTGGAAAATAATTAACTTTGGTCGAAGAAAAGTGAATGCTACCTATTTCTTAACTTTTTCTTCCCAAGTTCTTGAGGCTGGAGATTGGCAAGTACTTCAGAGAGACCACCATTCACGGCCTGGTCTACATCGCCACCCAGAGGAACTGGCTCGCAAAGATATTCTGGGTAAGAGAATGCCCTTGAAATAAATGTAAGGTATAAAAATCGGAAAGGTAAAAACTTAAAATGTCTCTTATGCGTAGAGCCTTGTGGTCATCGGAGGTTTCTCCTTCGCCTACCTACTGTGTAAGCAGACCCTGTCCGACTGGGAGGAGAATCCTTTCATGACCACCGTGGAGACCAGGCCCATCAC
>JANQEW010000023.1 GCA_028278135.1 Rhodospirillales bacterium | reverse complement strand
CATCCGTCACCGACTCGGCGGCGGCCCTGACCAAGCGCATGCAGGAATGGCAGGAAATGACCAAGACGACGCTGGCGCAGTCGTCCACCGGCCTCACCCAGAAACTGCAGGAGCTGCACGAGACGACGCGTACCGCCGTCACCCAGGCAACGACCGCTCTCACCCAGAGGGCCCAGGAGCTGCAGGAGACGACCCGCAACTCCATCGGTCAGGCAACGACCGCGCTCACGCAGAAGACCCAGGAGCTGCAGGAGACGACCCGCGCCTCGGTCACTCAGTCGACCTCGGTGCTGACCCAGAAGGTGCAGGAGCTGCGCGACGTCGCCAATATCACCGTCACCCAATCCACGACGGAGCTGTCGAAGCGCACGCGGGAACTGCAGGACACCACGCAGCAGACCGTTGCGGAATCGGCGGCGCTGCTCTCCGACAAGGCGCTGGAGCTGCAGGAGATCACCCGGCAAACGGTCGAGGACTCGATCGCGGCGGTCACCCAGCGAATGGAGGAGCTGCAACTGTCGACCTATAGCGCGGTCGAGCAGTCGAAGCAGACCGGGGTCGCGACCGTGTCGGAGATTCTTGAGACCCATGGCATGCTGCGCTCCGACACGACCGCATTGTTCGAGCGGCTGCGCGACGCCAACGGGCTGATCCGCGAGGTGCTGAGCGGCGCGCAGGACAATCTCGGCGCCATCGAGCAGAACCTGTCGGCCCGCATCAACGAGTTCGTCGAGACGATGAACGCCCTGCTCGCGCGCACGAGCTCGACGACCGAGCGGGTGAACGACCAGATCGGCTCGTTCGAGGACATCAGCACCAAGGTCGCCGGCGAGCTCAGCGACATTCTCGTGCAGTTCGACAGCCACGGCCGCTCGCTTTCGGCCATGGTCGAACTGGTCGACGGCAGCAACCGGCGCACCGAGGATGTGGTGACGGCGCGACGTCAGGAGCTCGACAGCATCGTTGCGGTTCTCGACGGCCGCACCGAAGACCTCGACCTGCGGCTCAAGCGCTTCTCCGGCCTGCTCGAGGAGTCGCTGATTGCCGCGGAAGGTCGCGCGCGCGACATCGCGCGGCTGGTCGCGGATTCAAGCTCGCAGGGGGCCCGCGCGATCGCCGAGCACCATGAGCAGGTCCGCGTGACCTCGGAAGAGGAGCGCCAGCGCACGGTGGACGGCCTGCACGGCGTCTACGAGCAGGCCTCGAACGAGGCGCATGCCCTGTTCCGCCAGACGGCGAACGAAGCGGAAGCGATGCTGCAGAACGCGACCGATCGCTTCGCCGAGGTG
>JANQEW010000030.1 GCA_028278135.1 Rhodospirillales bacterium | reverse complement strand
AAGGGGAAGGTCTGGGGAAAGGGGTAGGAGAGAGTGACATGACTGGGGGTTAATAGACCCTTTTTGTCCGGTTATGCCACAACAAAACCAACCCAGAATGTCCGGAATAGCAATGTCACGGCATAACCGGACAAAAAGGGTCTATTAACCCCCAGTCATGTCACTCTCTCCTACCCCTTTCCCCAGACCTTCCCCTTAACCGGCACGTCAGCGTTCACGTACACCTTCCCCTGTCCCTCTTCCTAGCGTCGTCGGTGCCACCGCCACCATTTGAGAACATTTCCCTTTTCTCTATCGTGTGCCATTTTGTGCTTGCGGGGCCGCGTGGATTCTGAGAAAATATGGGGGTAGGGTAGTCCCCCTTGCAGAGGAAATTTTCTCAGTGAGGGACATGTGATGGGCTACCAAATTGAACTAGTAGTGCGTCACAGATGCGAAAGGGTACGACGATGCCGAAATTGACACCAGCCGAGTTCCAGGAAAAGCACGCCAGACGCCTCAAGGGTGCGGTCGAAGACATGCGTCGAGGAATCGACCGTGTGACGGAATCGCCGACCGAGAAGGCGGCCGCGAAGAAAGACAAGATGCTCGCCAACCTGACGAAGGCCGTGAATGACGGCAAGTGGGAAGCCGGTCTTAAGCGTGTGTCGCTGGAAGAGTGGAAGAAGAAAGCCCGCGACGTCGGAGTCAACCGTGTCGCTGCGGGTATCGATGCCGCCAAGGACAAGGTGACAGAGTTCGCTTCCGAACTGCTTCCCCACATCGAACGTCAGCAGGCCGCGATTGCGTCCATGCCGGATATCACGCTGGACGACAACCTGAACCGCATGACCACGTTCATTCGGGGCATGGCCAAATTCAAGCGTTCGCAGTAACATCGGGTGACGTGGTAGTACCACACCTATAGGGTGTGTCGTCGGCTGATTGCAAACGTTTGGGAAAGTGAGGTATAGAATGCTGAAACAGGCCAACATGATAAAGCGAATCACCGCGTCGGGCGGTGGTACGCTCGATGCTCGGGCGGGTGAATCGCTTCGAGTGAAACGTATTGAGGTGGTGCCGTCAACCAATGACACGTACCTGACTGTCAGTGTGGATCAAGTGACGGTTGCGTACTACCGTGTCAAAGGAAAGTCCGGCAACCACCTGGGGACCAAACATGGTGCTTACCTCTATGGTAACATTATGGATTTCCTCACCAAGCAGGATATCAACGTGTCGATTCCGATTGCTGAGGGTCAACGGCTTTCGGTGTCACGCTATGCGGAGACGGGCAACGTCATCCTCGTCTATGACCAATACGACGCTGGCGACGTGAAGGAAACCGACCCGAATGGCTCAGCGGCACGGGAATACGTTTTCCTGCAATACGCCAAGGTGGGGACTGCACCGACGGAATCAGGCGACGCGAAGATTGACACGTCGTTGACTCCGTCTGAGTTCCCCGATTTCCCCTGCGGTGCGGTCGTACCGCCGAACCACGATATTGCCCTGTTGGGTATCGTTGGTTCGCCGTTCGTTGACGGTGCCGCTGGTCCCATCAGTTTCGCATCCTCTTTCATCAAGTTGATGAAGGACAGGGAAGTGCTGTTTGACGTCGATCGCTCAGGCATTCCGTTCGATGGCCAGGATGCGACGGCTACCGCGTTGGCCTACCAGGGTAACTTTTCCCTGATTGGGCCGGGAACTGAGGTGCTTCTGAACACGAACGCCATCACGCCGGGTGATCCGCTGATTTTCAAGCCGGAAATCATGTTCACTGCGGGGCAAGAGTTGAACGCTTCGCTGTCGGTGGTGGAAACCGGCGTCGCAACGTGGACGGATAACGTCGATGACCAGGCGTTCATCCTGCGAGTCCTGCGGACGTAGTCGGTAGTCATCCGTGATGGGTTGACTACGAAGCACTACAGAAAGTGGAGTCGAATCATGCTGAAATGGAAGACTGAGGCAATCGTGATTAGCGTCGCGGGCTCGGAAGTGACATCCGACATACTCGGATACCAAGCCGGACGCAATCGGAGAATCAAATACATCGCTGGTCCGAAGACCGCATCTCTGACACTGCGTGCATACCGCACCGCTGAACAGGTTGTGGACTTCGACACCAACCTGTTTACGACCGGGATGACGCTACTGCCGGTCGATGTCCCCCTGAAAGAAGGTGACATCTTCAAGGCGGGATTCAAAGACGACGGAGCGGGTGCGGCAACCTACAACGTCGTTATCGGCTACGAAGAGGCCGACTAACGTGAAAGTCGTCTTTGTCGTCAAGGTGGTCGTGATACTGACGCTGGGTAGCCTACTCAGACTATTACGCATTGTGGGCCGACTGTTGGTGAGGCTTTTCAATGCGGTAGTCTGAGTAGGTCTTACCTGGCGTTATATGCAGCGAGAAAGAAGGTGTGCAATGGGTCGCATCGAAGAGTCAATGGCGTCAGAGGCATTAGGATTGCGGGAAGCAAGCCCATCTAATGTGCGTGCCTCTGACGACTATGTACAAACGTTGGCCCTGATATTGGGGTACGACGATAAGAATCGAATACCATTACGATGTTCGCCAAGTGGTGTCATCGCTACTGCGTCTCCGTATCTGGCCGACGTTGTTCACCTAACGGGTGTCGGGGCGAATGACGCAATCCAGGGTGATAGCGTTGTCTGTACCGAACTTCTTGTCATGGCTCATCCGGACAATGCCGACAAGATTTGGGTGCGTACCCGTAAGGCCGCTACCGTCAACAACGCCTTACCGCTAGACGGTGGTGACATCGTCGGGTTTACCGTCGCCAACCTACGCGAGTTGCATGGGTTAGTGGTGGCGGACGGTGACAAACTCATTGTCGGCTACACTGTGTAACGGTTAACCACCGTAGGAGTGGTCTTATGTTGTTCTACAAGAAACCTGGGTTGCGATTCATACGGCGTACTGGGGTTGCAGCGTTCGATTTCCAACTCGGGGACTTCACGCAAGACGGTACGTGGCATCAGTTGGACCTATCGAGTATCATACCCAGGAACGCAAAATTGATACTCATCAAAATGCTGTATGCCGCACCTGCCGCTGGCCGTTTCTTTGGGTTGCGTGTGTATGGAGAAACGTACGCATACAATAATTGGGGTATTGTAACCCCAGTAGGTGGCGGCCAACATGAGAATAACTTTGAAATCCCTATTACCGGCGAACAGAGTATCGAGTATTATCTGCCTGCCGCTGGATCGACTACGGCTAACCTCGTTATCCAGGGATGGAAGAAGTAACAGTATTCATATTGAACGTTCACACAAGTAGGTACATACTATTTACGAAAGGATGCCGTTATGCGACTGGGTAAGGATTTCTGGAAGATTCTCAATGTCGTGCGTTGGATTGCCAAGCTACTGGAAGTCATCGCGAAGGACGTCAACACGGATACCCCAGCCGGACAGGAAAGAGACCCGGACTAGTGTGGTATGCCGTTTCCACCAACCATCAAGGAAATGAATCGGTTAACGTCTCCGTTGACGGAGGCACGATGGAGACGTTTAGCCGACTCCAATAAGGACACTACAATGACCGACGAGAATGCAAACACAAAGCAGCAAGACACTCCGGACAAGACACCGAAACCGGGCAATGTATGTACGGTGCATATCATGTTTCCAACAGAAGGGGTTAAGGAAGCGGCTGCGGTTGCGTCTGCCCTAGAGGAAGTTACAAAGGGTATTACGGGTGTGGTAACAGATTTCCGTGTCAGTGATGCCCGAATTGCCCCTTCACGGATACGACCCAATGGCTGATTACTGGGAAGACCCATACACGTTACTTGATAACATCGATCTAAGTTACCTATACGCTTCTACGTATTGGGACGACGCATCACCTGAGTTCTTTCTAGCGGAATCCGAATACTTTGGTGGCAATGACCACACAGCGTTAGGACACTTGATTGCGTGTACCGGTCTGTTTATGGAGTGTGTGGGGTATCTCCTATCGGGGTTTGATGAACTAGACCCGAAATATGACACACCCTATTTCCTACGGCATTATTCATTGACCACATGGAAAACGATTGTTGAAGCGTGGGTAAAGAATGACTTTGAGGGTAGGGCCTGGACCATCGCCACCATTGACCAGATGCGAAAGATTCTGTGGGACGAACCATTTGATATACAGTGGTCGGCCAACATTGGACAGGAAGGCGGTCCGCCATAATGGGTGTTAAGAATCCGCAAACATACGGTGACTATTGGTGGGCTCAGAACGTCGATGCGAATAAGGTTTTCGCAGACGACGAGGAACAAAGTCTAAAGCCACACCTTGACGGGGTGCTGGCTTTGGTGGATGACCTGGAAGGGTTTCCGCCTGCTATCTTGTCGTTCTTGCGGGCAGTGGGGACAGATGGGAATTTCGGGTTAGCGGAGATTGGTAAACAATCCCTGTCTGCTACGGGCAACCAGTCCTTGACAGCAGGGCTCACACCTTTTCTACGGTCAATTGGCTACGCCGCTAACTCGAAGTTTCCGTCGGCACTAATAGATTTCCCTGTCGCCGTCGAATTGGCGAAACGAAAGAAGATCATACCTGAACTGTTCGCATCACGGGCTAAATCAGAGGGTTTCAAAGAGGATGAAGCCGCGTTGGTCTACACGGCTGCGTTAGACTTTCCTGACATTCAAGACCTTTTGCGTTGGGCTCGCTATACAAGCGATGGTAACGAGACATTCAGCAAGCTACAGGAAAGACTCGATATACCGGATCAAGAGTTCCACATATGGGATTGGATTACCGCACAGTTACTAACAGCCAGTGACATTCAATCGCTATATGTGCGTGAATACATGGGGTTTGATGACGGTATACTCGAACTACGACGTTTGGGGTGGTCTGAACAAGATGCGTATGCACTGTTAGATTTAGGGTACACACATGCACCAACCTCCGCCCGTGTACAATCCGGTATGTTGGAGGGTGCATCGACAGAAGAAATACTACACCGTATTGTATTGACTGGGGTTCATCCAGATCAAGCGGAGGAATACTATAATGCCGTTCTCGCTAAGCCTAACCCACAAGACGTCATCCGTTGGCGGTTGCGGTCGGACCCGTCGCTGGCGGATATCAATACCGATTTGGGCCGTCTTGGTATCCATCCTGACTATCTTGATGTGTACAAGACACTAGCATTCCCTGTCCCGCCTATTGGTGATATGATTACTATGGCGGTTCGTGAGGCATTCACACCCGACATTGCACAACGGTTCGGGCAATACGAAGACTACCCGCAAGACCTTACCAAGTATGCGGCAATGAATGGTATCGATGAAGACTGGGCCAAACGGTATTGGGCCGCACATTGGTCCTTGCCGTCACCGCAACAGGGCTTTGCCATGCTTCATCGTGGTATCATCAATGAGGATGAACTACATCTATTGATGCGTGCCCTTGATATCATGCCATTCTGGAGGGACAAACTCCTACAGCTTGCCTATAAGCCACTAACACGGGTTGACGTTCGCCGTATGTACCAATTGGGTGTGCTCGATGCGGAAGAGGTTAAACGAGCCTATTTGGATATTGGGTACAACGAAGAGAACGCCACCCGTATGCAAGAGTTTACCGTCAAGCAAGTGGTAGCCTCACAGACCGGGTTCAATACAACCGACGTTGTAACAGCCTACAAGAACAGCCTGTTAAACCGTAGTGAAGCATATACGATGCTCGACAACCTGGGTATTAAGGGTGCGAACATCACACAGATACTCAATGCTGCGGAAACGCAACGTGATTGGGCCATACTCAATGAACGGATACAAGGTATCGGTAACGAGTACAAACAGGATGCAATAGATGCTGAAACCGCTGCGGATCAATTGCGTGGTCTTGGGCTACCTGCGGACAAGATCGAAGTACTACAAAGCAGGTGGTACAAAGAGACTGTGGAGCGACCGTCTACGCCTTGGACCAAAGCGGAGGTTATGCAGTTTACGAAAAGGGGCATCATTACTGAGGCCAGAGCAAGGCAAGAATTGATTATATTGGGGTACGACAAAGAGCATATTGACGCCATGATGGCCAACGCCAACTATGCACCGCCATCCTAATCGCTACCCGGCCGTCACACGGGCGTGGCGAGTGTCCTTTACGGTAGGGTGCGGTCTTCCGGGCCGCACCTTCTATTTTGTAGGTAGTGACAGACGTATTGGGACAACCGTACCGTCATCCTTTACAACACCCTTCTTATATTCACGGCGTAGGTGTTTGATAGTCTTTTCTACTGTGTATACGGCGTGTTTGCCACTCCGCAACATACCCTGCAACGATGGCCATCTGTCTTGTTCATACACTCCAGGGCTCAATTGTATGGCGGTTTTGCGTATGCCTTTGGTGACTGTTTTCTTGCCGGTCACATAGTCCTTTAGGCCGTAGATAGACAAGGCGTCCATTGTTTCTTCCACCTTTAGCTTACCTAGATGCGTATCATGTAGAAGTGGTTTGATACGTTCCAGACCCTTGGCATTGACTATGAGACTATCGGTGTCGCAGTAGTAATAGTTTCCCCTACCAGCCCGTTTCATCAGCCTATATAAGTGCATCCTGCCTTCCGCTGTCACATGTGCCGCAATCGCCGGGAATGAATCAAAGGATTCTCCAAAACGTGTCAGTTCAAAGCACTGTCCCATTAGATACCGTATGCTCGTTGTTCCGGGGCTGTCCGCACGGATCAAATATTCGTAACGGTCGGGTTCGCCGGGACAGTCTGCAACTTTGGTCCACTCTTCCGCCTTCTGCCCAAACTTGCCGTAGAGTGAGTTTAGGATATACTTACACAATGTAGCATAGGTCTCGTTCCCATCGTCACGCATCTTCAACCGCATTGCATACAGTCTGTCAACGAACGAACGGAATAGGTTTGCCTTGTCGTAGAGAACGCAGTGTATCACCTTTACAATATGTCTATGATCCTGTGCATAATGCAACTCGGGCGTGCAAAGAGTGGCGGTGAAAGTACCAACAGGAAAGAACGTGCGCTCTCCGCGTACAGCGTATACCGGGACTTTCGTACGTATAACCACTTTTGCAACAACAGCATATTCCGCAAGGTAGTCACGAAACTCTTGGAGAGTGGGGTACTTCTCTTGCCGTATATAACGACACGGATACTCATATTCCCGCATGACGTGGGGATAGAGACTGTTGACGTCAACGACTGTGTACGGACCATCGGTCAATTCTCCTAACCGGAAACACTCTACACGACCGCCCTTGTACGCCTCTCTTTCAAGGTCAATCGCTTCCTTGTTGTTATGTATCATTATTTTGGTGTGGTAGTGTCCAAATAGATAGGCGGCCATTGCAGTACTACCACGGGTATAACACAGACGTGCAATGCGATTGGATGTGAGAAAGTCAAGGAAGTGCTTGAAGTTCTCTACCTCAATAAGGACATCATTCCTACAGTATGTACTCAATTCAGAATCACTGCATGTCTCAAAGTCAATGGCCATCTTCTTTATGCCGATGCGTTCGCCGGTCTTTGCAAGAGATTCTGGAAACCAGTTCATGGAATCGAGCAAGACTAGAGATGACTGAGGTTTCGATACAGATATAATGTTGGTGATGCCGGATGCGTAGAAGAATTTCAGCTTGTAGCCCGCTTCCCGAAGGAAATCCCACCCTTGTACTACTGTAAAGTCGAAACCTACATTCCTTGCAATCACCCACAACTTTATCTTGGAGCCCGTACGTGCGAATATCCATTCCCAAAACTCCTGGCATGTAGTAAACGAAAACCATTCCTCAGTCTGTTTGCGTTTGCCATGCGCACGGCGTAGGTAACATGCCCAACCTAGACGTAGGGTGTGTTCGGTCGCACCTTCGGAATTGGTGTGCATGTTCGTTTCGGTGTCGAAAAACACCAAATGCCTAGGCATTGCCATTGACCGTTCGCCCTTAATGCAATGGGCGGGACGCCAAATTGTAGCCATCAACCAACCCAGTGAATCGCCGCGAACGGTTCTATAGTCACCAACTTCTCAGACTTGCCGTATTCGTACCCTGGCCATTTACCACTTATTTGGTCTACTACTTCCCCCATTGTTAACGGTTCCGGGGACAACACTGTGACATACCGTTCAACCGGCTCCATGTCTACATCTAATTCTGACTCGACACGGGCCTTGTACACATACGGTTCAGTCCATGACCAGGGTGATTCACTGAGTGTGTTCAGGATTGGATATTCGGTGGGGGCCAGAGCACCTAAGCGGTTCGCTTCCTGGGCCATCGCTTTGGCGTCTCTCCAGATCGCCAACATAGCACCACGACCGCGTGATATACCCTGTTCGCGTGCGTTGCGGTAAAAGGCATTGAATGATGACCCACCCTTAGCAGCATGGAACATCAATGGTAACAGTTCAGACCGTGCGTTTGCCATTGTCGTACCCTTTCATCCGTGATTGTCGTATCCGTGCTACAAAGGGTACGGCGTTTTACACTGTCTCCAGGACACCCGCTGTCAATGTCCCCATCATCTCCGTTTGGTCGTTAATCTGGTCGAAGAACTGGTGTAACTCAGGGTGCGTGTCACCGATGATACCTTTTGCCTTCTCACAATGTACCTTTACCCATGAATAGTTGCGTAGAATACCTTCCAGTTCTTCCTTGAGTTTGCCGCGTGCGTTTCCGGCCATGTTGTTCGCTCCTATTGAAAAAGGGTAGGGGGACATCCCTGTCACCACCTACCCGGCCTGTGGATACGACCTCTGTTAGTTACTCTTCAACGCCTCACGGGCGTCTGCAATCGCGTCACTCAAAGCCTCATCGGTGAATGCCTTGGCCTTGATCTTCTGCAATGCCTTGAAAGCGTTGGCGTCCGCAATCGCGTTCACTTCATAGGACGTATCTGAGTCCCCTTCTGCACCGTGGCGTGTGATATTGATGACGTGATCGCTAAACGACGCCTCCAACGTCGCCAGCTTTCTGGCGGTACGCTTGCCGATGATGAGCAAGTAAAAGCCGTCCGTTGTTACCATCGGTGCGGCAATCCGCGTTTGGGGTTTGTTGCGGTACGACGATTCCATAACGATTGGATCGCCCACAATGATACCGTTGACAGATGCCCCGTCAGTTGACAGGAAAAGGACCGCTTGCGGGCCTAGTTCCTTGATCGTCTGCGTCCATGACATTTGATGTGTCTCCTTTTCCTTCTTCAACTAGCAACTTAAATAGGGTTGCGGCAATAGTTGCTGATAGCGACTTGGCTATACGTGCTTTAGTCTCGGGTGGTAGGTTTGCATGACACCCACTTGTAGGCCAACGCACGAACGTAGTGAAAGACGAGGAATGAAGCCCCAAGGACTGATAGCCTGGATTTGACTCAGTGACAAGGGTGTCTTTCATGTTCAGTATGCCGTACTCTATCAGATCGGCAAGGGCATTGGACAGTGATATCCCGTTCGCCTCGGCGTGGCTATGCAGGAACACATCAGCCTCTTCGGACAGTTCCACTGCCCAATGCCCCTCAGTCATCCCTAACACGTTCACCATCTGGGCTCTCCAGTCCATTAGAGGGTCAGTCCTTTTTGCCCAGCGTGAAGCCGGAAGCGGAGGGCGTTTTCCCATCGAAGCGGTCACGGACTTTCTGCAACCCATCTTCGAGTGCTACCAGAATACGATTGACATCATCGTCATCGTATTCGTACGTCGGCACCGCCAATGATGCAATCATGCTCATATAGCGGAGAGCATTGTCGGTGCGTTTCTCAGCAAGACGGACAAACTTCTGACGGGCCGTCTCATCCTTGGTGTTCGGTGTTGCCTTTACTTTTGGCATAGTCGTACCCTTTCATAAGGACGGCCCAGGCGGGGACCGTGGCGGAGCCGCCTGGGCCTGGAGAAAAAAAGTAACGTGATGCTTGTTAACATAGCACCGCATAGGCTGCTATGACGAGTAACACAAAGTGGAATATGGAGTCATGGCATCTCATGGATTGTGCCCCCTATTCATCACCAACAATGACATAACCAACCTCATGGGTGTCATGGAGTATTTCCCATGACAAAGCCCCACGATATCGTAACATATAGGTTGTCTTGGGGTACTCATCATAAAGGATTTGGTGTATCTTCTCTGCGGCCTCTTCTACCTTTGGGGTAGAATCGTGCTTCCAACGGAATACACGCTTTTGTGCAAATAGGCGTATGGTGATGGTTATCATATCACGTTTCCTTTCTCCAAAGGTAATCGTCCTACACTTAAAGTATACGACACGTTGGGACCTGGGTCAAGAATATTATCTCAAAAATATTGGGGTGATGTTAACCGGGTATCCAACAGCCCTGGGACATCGAGATCCGAGTGACATGCTTGACCGGGCAGGCATGGTGGTGGACCGTTAAAAGTGTCACCATGTCGGGAATAGGGGGTGGGGGTAGGGACGTGATGTCACTCGTGCCTGTGGGATACATAGTGGACCAGGTATGTCGTGATAGGCTATTCCGGATATTGTATGTCTTTTAAGTTGTGGCCGCAGGCGTATCCCCACCCCCTATTCCCCAC
>JANQEW010000001.1 GCA_028278135.1 Rhodospirillales bacterium | reverse complement strand
TCAAATCTGACCTGTTGGCGCCGTCAACGGGAAAAAGGCATTTTGCAGGGCCTAAAGCCAAAAAAGCGAGGCCGCAAACAGATTGAAAAGAACCCTCTTTCCCAACGCGTTGCCTTACTTGAAAGGGAGAACAAAAAGCTCAAACACAAACTGCAGCAGGCCGAGAAAATCATCGAAGTCCAAAAAAAAATATCGGAGATCCTGGGGATTCCGCAGGAAAACAACGGAGGGGACAACTCATGAGAGCAGCATCTGAGTTGAGCCTGGATGTTGGCAGGAAACCTGCCTGTGAAGCCCTTCATGTTTCCAGGGGGACCTTTTACCGTTATCTTCACAGGATGAATCGTCCGGTTACGGATGTAACTCCCTGTGTCCCACCGCTGTCCCTCAGCCCTATGGAAAGAGAGAATGTTATCGAAACCCTGCATGCAGAAAGGTTCCAGGATAGAACTCCCTATGAAGTCTATGCCACGCTTTTGGACGAGGGCCAGTACTACTGTTCAATCAGGACCATGTACCGCATTCTCAAATCCGAGCACGGAGATGTCAAAGAACGACGAAGGGGACATCAGCAAACTCTATACAAAAAACCGGAACTTCTTGCCACAGCCCCTAATGAGGTTTGGTCCTGGGACATAACAAAACTAAAAGGACCTGCCAAATGGACCTATTTCTATCTGTACGTAATAATGGACATTTTCAGTCGTTATATCGTTGGTTGGATGGTTGCCCACAGAGAGCAGCAATCCTTGGCAAAACGCTTGATTGAGGAAACTTGCATCAAACAAAATATTGGTCCTGGGCAATTGACCATCCATGCGGATCGAGGTTCCAGCATGAAATCAAAAGTCGTTGCCCAGTTGATGGCGGACCTCGGTATTACAAAAACGCACAGCAGGCCTCATGTGAGCAATGACAATCCTTATTCGGAATCCCAATTCAAAACCTTAAAGTACTGCCCGGCATTTCCGGAGCGTTTCGGCTGTATTCAGGATTCCAGGTCTTTTTGCCGGAATTTCTTTGCTTGGTATAACAAACAACATCGCCATTCGGGCATTGGATTGATGACGCCGGAAAGCGTACACTATGGCTTTGCACAACGAATCATCGAGAATCGCTCGGTCGTTCTTCAAACTGCTTTTGAAAAAAATCCACAGCGCTTTAAAGGGAAAATACCACAGCCCCCTGAACTCCCAAAGGCTGTGTGGATCAATAAGCCCGAAAGCCAGAACATGGGAGTTTAATTTTTTTAAACGGGTGTCTCATTTCCATTGACATATTCCG
>JANQEW010000032.1 GCA_028278135.1 Rhodospirillales bacterium | reverse complement strand
GTGCCAGTTTTTGAAAATCATGATTTTCTCAATGATTTTAACAAACATGGTATTTTCGCCTTTTCGATTGAAATCGAAAGTGCGACATTTGTGTCATAGTGTTTTCTAATTTTTCTTGTTTTCTGAATGTTTTCAATATGTTGGCTGCTATGACATTCATGTCATGGGTATGAAAAGTTTGCGTAGTTTTTTGATACATATCATATGATAAACAATGTTTGTAAACAAACAAAAATTCAAAATCACGACTATACGCAAATTTTGCATAGTATTACATTCAATGTCATAGTAGTTAAGTTGTTGAAAATATTTAGTTTTTTATAAAAACACAAATTTAATATGACACAAATGTCCGAGTTTTTTAAAGCAAAATAAAGTTATTTGAAAAATAAAAACCGAAATCATTAGGTTTTTTAACTTTCTAAAAGTTGGCACTTAGTTTGCATTATACATAAAGCATGAACGCTGACACAGAAAGAGGGAATAACGCAATGAAACTGACAATCAAAAAAAAAACGTGGTTGGTATGCTATTTATGCTGGTAGGTCTAAATTGTCTCGTAGTTTCCGCTCTTTAGAATCAACAAAAAATGAATTAAACAAAAATGGTGATATTTATAATTATTATGCCAATGGCCTGAGTGTTTCTGCTGAAAACACTAAGCCTGTAAAAATCTATTGCGGCACACAACTTATTGATTCAACTGGCAAAAACCTGAACCAAGTTCTTGAACTTTTAAACATGAAACATGAACTAATGCGAGGTTGGAAACAAGGTTTGCACAAAATTATAAATAAATCCAACAATGAAATATTGTTTGAGGGGCGCTGCCACCAAGTTTGGGAATGGCTAAAAGAACAAAATTTTATAAAATAAATTGGAAAATCAAAATGAAACATGCCAAGCGACTAACAAAAGAAAACATCAAAAAAATGTCAAACATTCTCAGGGGGAAAAACGAAACCAGAAACAGAGCGTTGTTATATTGGGGATTAGGTAGTGGTATGCGTATATCGGAAATATTGTCTTTGAGGTGTTCAGATGTTTTTGACGGCAAAAAAATCAAAAAATCAGTATTGTTAGAGGCCAAAAACACCAAAAACAAAAAAACTAGAACAGTTTTTATATCTCCACAAGCCAGACAACATATGTTGCCATTAGTCCAAAAACGTATTAAAAAAAGTGGATTTGGTGGATATGTTTTTTGTAGTCAAAAAAACCCTGCTAAGTCTTTATTGGTCTCTAGCGCAGTTGCTTGGTTTACAAATTTGGCAAAATCTGTTGGTTTGAGTGATGTATCAAGCCATAGCATGAGAGCTACGCATGCAGATCAACTACGCAAAAATGGATTTGATTTACGCATGATACAAGAGCAATTGGGGCATAGTTCATTAGCTATTACACAAATGTATTTTCGAGTTACTGAGGAAGAAAGGTTGAAAATGGTTAATTCGCTAGACTATTAGTTTATATACGTCGTGCCAATATTCATTTTTCTTGATGTACTCCTCTGCTTCAGGCCATCTGGATTTTATAACATCACATGCATACCTGCAAGCATATTCTAGATCTCTTTTAATACACTCCTCAGCTTCAGGCCATCTGGATTTT
>JANQEW010000011.1 GCA_028278135.1 Rhodospirillales bacterium | reverse complement strand
CTAGCCTTGACATGTGATGATGACAAGAGGGTATGGGTGGGTTGCACAAATGAGCCTGAAACATTTGAATGGGGCAAGACTCTAGCATGGGGACACTATAAACTAGATGAAATGAATAGCTAAAGACAAGCCTAACCAACCTAACTCAGCCAAAGTTAGGTTACAATTTAACAGTCTCTCCTGAGGGAATCCAGCTGTTAAACCTGTTGTCATATCCCTTCCAGACCACCTTGATGTGGGGGACACCCTTAATTGTCTTCTTTCCAATTACCTTTTCAATCCTGGCATAATCTGGAATCTTGGTCCTTTTGATTTCATGTGGGTAAAATGTCCCCCTAATTGGTTCACCTAATAAGTCCTCAAGGACATATGTAGTAGGCACTGAAGTTTTGACCTTCTTAATCTTGAACACCTCCTCACTCCAATTAAATTTGTAGCCCTTTTCAAATATGCTCTTCTTCCTAGATATTCTAACATGATCTCCAACTTTAAATTTCCCCAAGGGGAATTGCTTTTCAGATTTGAATAAATGCTTGAGCTGAGCCTCCTTCTTTGGGGCATCAATAGGCCTCATCTTGATGGTGCCATGTCTGGTGTGATTGTAGTCATGGACAAGATTTTCCAGCATATCCACCCATCTTTGTGTGTTCAGCTCTGTAAATTTTTTCCACATTTGGGTTTTGATGGTTCTATTCCATCTCTCTACAATTGAAGCCTTTTTATCTGTAAAAGTGTGATAGTGTTTTATGTCATATTGCTTCATAAGGGTCTGGAACTTGGAATTAAAAAACTCTAAACCTTCATCTGTGTGTAAGAAATTCACCTTCTTGTCAGGGGCTAGATTTCTCTTCAGAATCTTTTCAAAAGCTCCTGAAACTTCTTCAGCTGTCTTTGTCTTCAAAGGCTCAGCATATCCAATTTTACTGAATGTATCTATTACCATTAAAATGTATTTATATCCAGAGTTTGACCTTGAGAGGGCTTGCATATCTACAAGGTCACTTTGCCAAAGATCATTTACCCCCCTTGTG
>JANQEW010000016.1 GCA_028278135.1 Rhodospirillales bacterium | reverse complement strand
CCACCGCTGCCATATGCTCATCCTCGACCGCCACCCCAGGAATGCCCAAGCATACTGGCAACGATGAAATCAGGAAACAGTTGATGGACATCTCCTAAGGAGGCTCGAACGCGAGCGGATGTACGGCGCATTGCGGTAGGAGCAATCGGGGTGGCGAGCAAACTCACGGGCCTGAACATCAGCGAATGACTGCAGCCTCGAAAATGGCTCCCTACTGAAATTGCCGTAGGGGTTTGCGAAGCGCCGACCGAGTCCTAACGTCGGGAAGGCCGTTGTCTTGTGGGAAGAAACGGGCGAGTGCACCACGAGAGCAGCCGGGGTAGGGGTCCAAGCACGTGAGGAAAGATTCGCAGAGATAACGCCGGGAAGGTCCGACTCCCAGCAGGGGCTGACAGCAACCTGCAAAGACCTTGTGCCCGAGGGTTTACCGAGGCATGAGGAGGGTTTCGGATCGGCGCATGAGTCCGTAGGAGCGATGAGGGCGGGGTAATGCCTGCCGACGAGCTCTTCGAGAGCTCGACGTGGAGGGTAACACCCGAAGCGTGCAAAGGGGCTCTGGGCACCTGACAGCCTCATGAGTACCCGGACAGAGTAGGGCCGGGGAACATAGCGGAGGCGACCTGGAAGCAAACTGCCATGCAGAGGGGTGTACGTGGGTCAGCACTTAAGCTTCATGCCTGGCAGGAAGGCGACCGTCGGTTAAGTCAGGGTCAGAACCGGATCCGGGAAATCCGGCCGTCCGGGATCGTAGGGGGGCTTGTAGAAACGTGATGTATGGTATGACGGCCATTTGCCACGAAGCCGGAAACGGCGGATACGTCGGAAGTCGTCTACCTGAACCATGCGCGCGCTACATTTCTATCCCGACTCGCCCACCCAAGGGTAACGATGGATTTCGAATGGGATGAATCCAAAGCGGGCGCCAACAAGAAGAAACATGGCGTCACATTTTGGGAGGCAACAGAAGTCTTCGGAGATGATCTGTCATCATTTGGTGCCGATCCGGATCATTCCACCGAAGAAGATCGGTTTCTCTTGTTCGGAACAACAAAGAGCAACAAGCATCTCGTAGTTTCCTTCACTGAACGAGATCGAATTGTTCGCATTATCTCAGCCCGACGGATGACGCCATCAGAGCGCAAAGCCTATGAACAATGACGAAGACATGAGACCGGAGTATCCTGCCGAGCTAATCAAATCCGGAGTGCGGGGCAAGTATGCCAGTCGCTATCGCGAGGGCACGAATGTCGTGTTTATCGAACCAGAGCTTAACAGACTGTTCCCCAATGCAGAAGCGGTCAATCGCGCCCTTCGCGCATACGCAAAAGAGCACAAAATGCTGACC
>JANQEW010000014.1 GCA_028278135.1 Rhodospirillales bacterium | reverse complement strand
GGAGGATGTGGAGCGAGGCCAGGTATTGGCCCGTCCAGGGAAGATTACACCACATACTCGTTTTGAGGCAGAGGCTTACATCCTCACAAAGGAGGAAGGTGGGCGACATACGCCGTTTTTCACCAATTATAGGCCACAGTTTTATTTCCGTACCACAGACGTGACGGGGGTCGTCCAACTGCCAGATGGGACGGAAATGGTCATGCCAGGTGATAATGTCCGCATGCAGGTAGAATTGATTGCCCCCATTGCGATGGACGAGGGCTTGCGCTTTGCTATACGCGAAGGTGGTCGCACCGTTGGCGCAGGCGTTGTGTCTCACATTATTGAGTAGTGTCGCCCGTGTAGCACGGAACGAAAAGATGGAAAGTCAGAATATTCGGATTCGCCTCAAGGCATTTGATCATCGTGTGTTAGATCAGTCCACACGTGAGATTGTGAGTACCGCAAAGAGGACAGGTGCGCAGGTGCGCGGTCCCATTCCTCTTCCAACGAGGATAGAGAAGTTCACCTTAAACCGCTCGCCTCACATCGATAAAAAATCACGTGAACAATTTGAAATCAGGACGCATAAGCGCCTGTTGGATATTGTGGACCCAACTCCCCAAACAGTTGACGCTCTCATGAAGCTTGATCTCGCTGCAGGGGTGGACGTTGAGATCAAGCTGTAAGTTGAGATCAAGCTGTAAAGGGACAGGACAGTGATGCGCTGTGGTCTGATTGCTCGTAAGGTTGGCATGATGCGTCTTTTGACTGCAGACGGTGGTCATATTCCAGTGACTGTATTGGAGGTAGATCAGTGTCATGTTATTGCCACTCGTACAATGGAAAGAGATGGTTATATAGCACTCCAGCTTGGGGCTGGTCTTGCCAAGGTTAAGAATACGACTAAGGCACAGCGGGGACATTTTGCCGCGGCGAGGATAGTGCCCAAGCGTAAATTGGCAGAGTTTCGTGTGAGCTCCTCCTGTTTGCTGGAGCGGGGTGTTGAACTCTCAGTGAAGCATTTTCTACCAGGCCAGTTTGTCGATGTCGTCGGGACGACAATCGGCAAGGGTTTTGCCGGTGTCATGAAAAGATATCACTTTGGCGGTCTAGAGGCCTCACACGGCGTATCGGTTGCGCATCGTTCCCATGGCTCCACGGGACAACGGCAAGACCCGGGACGAGTTTTTAAAAACAAGCGGATGGCTGGACATATGGGAGATCAGCGAGTCACGACCATGAATCTCAGAGTTATGAAAACAGATGAGAAACGTGGGTTGATTCTGCTGAAGGGCGCTGTTCCAGGTGCAGCGGGGGGTTGGGTCTTGGTGCGTGATGCGGTGAAGCGCAAGCCGCCAGAGGGGAGACCTCTGCCGGCAGGTGTACAAGACGCCAATGTTGCTGTCATGAGAGCACCTGTCAGAGCACCTGTCGCACAGGAGGAATAGGTCTATGCAGGTCGACGTCATCAGTCTGGACAACCAGATCGTCGGCTCTGTGGAGCTCGTCGATGAAGTGTTTGCAGTGGACGTGCGAACGGATATCTTACACAGGATGGTTCGCTATCAACTGGCGAAACGGCAAGCTGGCACCCATAAAACTAAGGGTGTCAAGGAAATCAGCGGTACGACGAAGAAACCCTTTCGTCAGAAAGGTCGCGGGACTGCTCGTCAGGGTTCTCTACGCGCGCCTCAATTCCGAGGCGGGGCTGTCATTTTTGGGCCAGTAGTGCGTTCTCATGCACATGGTCTACAGAAGAAAGTTCGTCGGCTCGCGTTACGATGTGCTCTGTCTGCTAAGGCGCTGGCAGGAGAGTTAGTCGTCGTTGATGAGCTCCGTTCTTCTGCTGCAAAAACAAGGGAATTGGCTAAGAAACTGACTGTGTTTGGTTGGAGATCTGCCTTAATCATCGGTGGCGCAGCAGTTGACGATGGCTTTCTGCGTGCTGCCCGCAATATCAAGCATATTACTGTGTTGCCTTCTCATGGTGCAAACGTTTATGACATTTTACAGTACGACATCCTTGTGCTAACACGGGAAACGGTGCAGCGCTTTGAGGAACAGTTGAGATGAGAAAATCCGTAATACGCTTGTCGAAGGAGCGTGTGTATGATGTCATTATTGGGCCTGTGATCACGGAAAAAACGAATGTGGGGTCTGAGCGTAACCAGACGACTTTTCGTGTGTCTCTGGACGCGTCCAAACAAGAAATAAAGGTCGCTGTTGAGAAATTATTTGGCGTCCGTGTAAAATCGGTCAATACCTTGATTCGTAAGGGAAAGAGCAAGCGTTTTAGAGGCCGGCAGGGGAAGCAAAGTGATGTGAAAAGGGCTGTCGTGACTCTGAGCGAGGGTTATTCCATTGATGTCACAACGGGAATCTGACGATGGCTTTGAAAGTATTCAAGCCAATAACGCCAGGGCTTAGACAGCTTGTTATCGTTGATCGTGCAGAGCTGTATAAAGGTCAACCTATTAAAAATCTTACAAAAGGTTATTCTCGCTCTGGAGGTAGAAATAATTTTGGGCGTGTGACCGTGCGTCATCAGGGCGGGGGGCATAAACGTCGCTATCGTTTGATAGACTTTAGGCGCAGAAAATTTGGCATGAGCGCAACAGTAGAGAGATTGGAGTACGATCCAAATCGCACCGCTTTTATCGCCCTCTTGCGTTATGAGGATGGGACGCTGACTTACATCCTCGCACCTCAGCGCCTCCATATTGGGGACACGGTGATAGCAGGGGAAAAGGTTGATATCAAGCCGGGTAATGCGATGCCGCTACGGAATATGCCCGTTGGGACAATCGTTCATAACGTAGAAATGAAAGCCGGTAAAGGTGGTCAGATGGCTCGTGCCGCTGGGTGCTACGCGCAGCTCATTGGCAAGGACACTGGGTATGCTCAACTGAAGTTAAGTTCAGGCGAGCTGCGCATGGTACGTGGTGAATGTCTTGGTACGATTGGGGCTGCCTCCAATGCGGACCATCAGAACATCAGTCTTGGTAAGGCAGGGCGTAGCCGATGGCTAAATGTGCGACCCACAGTCCGCGGTGTCGCAATGAATCCGGTTGATCATCCACATGGTGGTGGCGAGGGGAGAACGTCCGGAGGACGTCATCCTGTGACGCCTTGGGGCGTGCTTACGAAAGGCAAACGGACGCGGCACAACAGGCGGACAGATGCACTGATTATGCGACGCCGATTCAGAAGGAAGTGAGAGAAGGTAGGAAGTGAGAGAAGGTGAAGAGAAGGTGAGAGGAGGGTGATTGTGGCGCGTGCAGTGTGGAAGGGGCCGTTTGTGGATGGCTATCTGCTTAAGAAGGCAGATAAGGCACGGGAGTCAGAGCGTAATGAGACTGTCAAGATATGGTCGCGCCGCTCCACTATTCTACCGCAATTTGTGGGGTTAACGTTTGGTGTCCATAATGGACAAAAGTTCATTCCTGTTCTTGTAACAGAAAATATGATTGGTCATAAGTTCGGAGAATTTGCCCCAAGCCGTACATTTCACGGGCACGCCGCCGACAGGAAAGCGAAAAGGAAGTGACATGGGCAAAGCTGCAGCTCCGCGTCGACTTGCCGACAACGCTGCTTTTGCAACTGCAAATAATGTTCGTGTGAGTCCACGCAAGTTGAACTTAGTTGTATCCTCCATACGCGGGCTCAAGGTTGACTCTGCCTTAGTGCAACTCTCTTTCTCGCCAAGGCGAGTAGCAGGACTGGTGCGGCACTTATTACAATCTGTAATTGCAAATGCAGAAAATAACCATCATCTTGATGTCGACCAACTGTACGTGGCTGAGGCTTATGTTGGTAAAGGCCTTGTCCTGAAACGGTGGATGCCGCGTGCACGCAGCCGAGTCAACAGAGTGCAGAAACCGTTCAGTCATCTTACGATCATCGTACGCGAGCGTGAGGGAAACAACTGATAGGACAAAGGAATGGGACAGAAAGTCAATCCGATCGGCTTGCGTCTAGGGATTAATCGGACATGGGATTCGCGCTGGTTTGCTGACGATGAGTATGCCGATCTCTTGCACAGAGATTTAAATATTCGTGAGCATCTTAAGAAGAAGCTGACTCAAGCAGGCGTTTCACGTGTGGTCATAGAACGGCCCGCAAAAAAGGCTCGCATCACCATTCACACGGCACGGCCTGGCGTCGTGATTGGGAAGAAGGGACAGGATATTGAGGTCTTGCGCAAAGATTTACAGCGTATGACTGGAAGAGAAATTCATCTTAATATCGTAGAAATTCGTAAGCCAGAGTTAGACGCTCAACTAGTTGCTGAGAATGTTGTACAGCAGTTAGAGCGCAGGGTTGCATTTCGTCGTGCGATGAAACGCGCTGTGCAATCTGCTATACGTCTAGGGGCACATGGTATTCGTATTAATTGTTCTGGCCGTTTAGGTGGCGCAGAAATCGCCAGGACGGAGTGGTATCGGGAGGGGCGTGTCCCGTTACACACCCTAAGAGCAGATGTTGATTATGGGATCGCAACCGCGAAGACGACATACGGAACATGTGGCGTCAAGGTGTGGGTTTTTAAGGGTGAGGTTATGACGCATGATCCAATGGCTCAAGAGAGACGGCTGGCGGAACAGCAACAACAGGTCAACCGCTGAGAGTATAAAGGATCGGGAGCATGCTGAGTCCAAAGCGGAGTAAATTCCGCAAGCAGCATAAGGGTCGTATCCACGGGCAAGCGACAAGCGGTAGCTGTTTAAATTTCGGGGCCTACGGTCTGAAGGCTCTGGAGCCTGAAAGAGTCACAGCCCGGCAGATTGAAGCGGCACGGAGGGCCATCACGCGGCAAATGAGGCGACAGGGAAGAGTATGGATTCGGGTTTTTCCTGATATCCCTGTGTCTGTCAAGCCAGCTGAAGTACGGATGGGGTCTGGCAAGGGGTCTCCAGAATATTGGGTGTGTCGTGTGAAACCGGGTCGTATTCTCTTCGAAATAAACGGGGTGACGGAGGAGACAGCTCGTCAGGCTTTTCTTCTGGCCGCCGCCAAACTACCGATAAAAACAAGATTTGTGACCCGTTTGCCTGGAGAAGTGTGAAGCTGGAAGCTGGAGAAGTGTGAAGGATGACTGCAACAGAGAGCATGCGTGCTCGCGCGAGAGATGAGCTCGTTTCACATCTTTTAGAATTAAAAAAGGAAAATTTCAATCTAAGATTTCAAAAAGCCAGCGGGCAGTTGGAGAATACGGCGCGGATGAGGCAAGTACGTCGGGACATTGCCCGAGTGAAGACTGTCCTATGGGAACGGGCCCGCAATTTCTCACATAGGGGAGTCTAGAGATGCCGAGACGCGTGCTGCAAGGTGTAGTCATCAGTGATAAGATGGACAAGACAATTGTCGTAAAGATAGAGCGTCGTGTGATACACCATACGTATAAGAAATTCATTCAAAAATCCAAGAAGTATAACACTCATGATGAACAAAACATGTATAGAATAGGGGACTCTGTGCGTATCAGAGAATGCCGTCCCCTCTCGCGTACAAAGAGGTGGGAAGTGATAGTCGATGAGAGTAAACGTGCTACACCGGCAGCACAGTGAGGGCATTGTATTATGATACAGATGCAGACTAGTCTTGACGTAGCGGATAATTCTGGTGCCCGTCGGGTCACATGCATCAAAGTGTTGGGTGGTTCTCGGAGAAAGACAGCAGCCGCCGGTGATGTCATTGTGGTTTCAGTAAAAGAGGCGATTCCGCGTGGACGTGTCAAGAAAGGTGACATTTATCGGGCCGTGATTGTTCGGACTGCAAAGGAGATTCGTCGCAATGACGGCACTGCTATTCGTTTCGATCGCAATGCCACTGTCCTGATTAACAAGCAGGGAGAGCCGATTGGAACGCGTATCTTTGGCCCTGTTGTTCGTGAGCTGCGAGCGAGAAAATATATGAAGGTCATCTCGCTTGCACCGGAGGTTTTGTGATGCCAAAGTTGAAGATTAAAAAGGGGGACAATGTGGTCATCCTGACAGGCAAGGATAGGGGCAGGCGCGGTGAGGTCCTGCATGCTTTTCCAAAGGAGAGTCGTGTCATTGTGCAGGGTGTCAATCTTGTTAGAAAACATGTGCGTCCGTCACAGCGACAAGAAGGCGGCATCATACAGAAAGAAGCACCTCTTCATGTGTCGAACGTTGCACATGTTGATCCCAAGACGGATCAACCCACTCGCGTAGGATTTAAAACTCTGGGCAATGGTCGTAAGGTGCGTGTCGCCGTGCGTTCCGGTGAAGTTATTGACAGACAGATAGAGAGATAGAGGAAGGAATTTCATGGCTCGGTTGCGTGTGCATTACGAGCGGTTTATCAGACCACTTCTTGTCAAGCAGTTTGGGTACAGAAACCTCATGGCCGTTCCGCGGTTGGAGAAAATTGTGGTGAATATGGGTGTTGGTGATGCTGTGCAGGACTCCAAAAAGATAGAATCGGCCGTGGCGGATCTGATGGCGATCGCTGGGCAAAGGCCAATTATAACTAAAGCTAGAAAATCTATTGCAACTTTTAAATTACGCCAGGGTATGGCCATAGGGTGCAAGGTTACATTGCGCAAAAAGCGCATGTATGAGTTTATGGACAGACTTGTGACTATTGCCCTGCCGCGCGTTCGTGATTTTCGCGGTGTGTCTGGCAGGAGTTTTGATGGGCGGGGCAACTTCTCTATGGGCGTGAAAGAGCAGTTGATATTCCCGGAGATAAACTATGACACTGTCGATTCCGCTCGTGGCATGGACATCACCATCTGTACGACGGCACGGACAGACAACGAGGCGAAGGCTTTACTGGCTGGATTCTCTATACCATTCAGGAGCTAGGGGCCTCAAAAAGAGGCATTTTTTGCATGGCAAGAGTCAGTACAATAGAACGGAATAAAAAGCGCGAGCGTTTAGCGAAGCAGCAAGCGATAGGAAGAGGGCGATTAAAGGCGATTGTCATGGATCGCGCCGCTGCACCAGAGGAGCGTTTCGCAGCCGTGTTGAAATTAGCAGCAATGGCACGTAATGGCGCCTTAGGGCGTGTCCGTAATAGGTGTGAAATTACAGGTAGACCGCGCGGAACATATAGGAAATTTAAGCTTGGTCGTGTGGTATTACGTGATCTGGCATCACGGGGTCAGATTCCTGGCATGATGAAGTCAAGCTGGTGAATGAGATGAGGGGATGATATGGCATTTGTTGATCCACTAGGTGACATGCTGACTCGTATCCGGAATGCGCAACGTGCACATCGATCTATTGTTGTAACACCGGCTTCTAGATTACGAGAGAGTGTGCTGAGTGTCTTGAAACGCGAGGGCTATATCAGTGCTTACAGAAGTACAATTATAAGAAATGGCGTTGCGGAAATACACATCGATCTGAAATATGTAGATGGGCAGTCTGTCATTCGCGAAATAGAGCGTGTCTCAAAGCCCGGTCGTCGGGTTTACTCCAAAATTTCTGCGTTGCAGAAGGTTTACAATGGCCTCGGAATCAGCATTCTGTCAACGTCCCTGGGGGTCCTTTCTGACCACGAAGCTCGGCAGGCCAATGTCGGCGGTGAAGTTTTGTGTCAGGTCTTCTAAGAGAATGGGGCAGATTCTATGTCGCGCGTTGGTAAATACCCTGTGACAGTGCCAAGTGAAGTGACTCTTACTCTTCGTGAAGGGAAAATCACAGCTCAGGGAAAGTGTGGCACCCTGTCCCTGGCTCTGCGATCAGAAATAGAAATATTTATCGAACAGCACACCATATGGATAAAACCTCGGGTAGAGAGTAAGTTTGCTCGCGCTCTATGGGGCACAACGAGAGCCAATATTTATAATATGGTTTTCGGTGTGGATCAGGGTTTTTCGAGACGCCTCGATATCGTTGGTGTGGGGTACAGGGCGGCTGTCAAGGGGCGCGTGCTCACAATGGCACTTGGGTTCTCACATGATGTTGTCTATATAGCGCCAGACGACGTTGTGATTGAATGTGATACGCCAACAACGGTGACTGTCCGCGGGGCTTCCAAGGAGCGCGTTGGGCAGATCGCCGCAGAAATCCGCGCTTACCGTCCCCCTGAACCATATAAGGGCAAGGGGATCAGGTATGCGGAAGAGCAGGTTCTTCGCAAGGAAGGAAAGAAGAAGTGAGAGGCTCTGGGATTGGGATGAAAACCGCTAAGAGTGCTTTTTTGCGTCGTCGGTGGAGGACACGTTTCCACCTGAAACGCAGGAGTAGTGGGCGGTTACGTTTTTCGGTGCACAGGACAGACCGCCACATTTACGCTCAAATCATTGATGACTCTGCAGGCAGGACTCTTGTCGCGGCTTCGACTCTTGACAGGCAGCTCAGAGAACAGTTGAGAACAGGCGCTGACAAAGTTGCGGCCTCAGCCGTAGGGGGTCTGATTGCACAGCGTGCTCTATTCGTTGGGGTCAAAGACGTTGTCTTTGATCGGGGTGGATTTTTGTTCCATGGACGCATTCAGGCCCTAGCGGATGCAGCACGAAAAGGCGGATTGGTATTTTGATGTTCCTTATTATTTTTATTTGAGGGGAAAAATGGCGCGTCAACAAAATGGCGAACGGTCAACAAGGGGTGAGCGTGGGCGTGACCGTGAGCGAGAACGTGAGGAGGAGTTTGTAGATAAACTGGTACATATCAATCGCGTTGCCAAGGTGGTCAAAGGTGGACGGCGTTTTTCATTTGCAGCGCTTGTGGTGGTTGGCGACGCCAAGGGTCGTGTGGGATTCGGATCTGGTAAGGCGCGCGAAGTGCCTGAAGCTATTCGCAAGGCGACAGATCAAGCGAAACGCGAGATGATCAGAGTCCCCTTACGGGAAGGGAGGACTTTGCATCACGATGTGCGAGGCCATTTTGGCGCTGGACAGGTGATCTTACGAGCAGTTCCAGCTGGCACTGGAATTATTGCTGGTGGGCCGATGCGAGCGGTCTTTGAAACGATGGGGATACAGGACGTTGTGGCAAAATGTGTGGGAACAACAAATCCGCATAACATGGTGAATGCCACATTTAACGCTCTACGGCTGTTAATGAGTCCGCGTGCTGTAGCCGCTAAACGTGGGAAAAAGGTTGGAGAGATTATTAGTAGACGTGATGGTTCTGTTGTCATACAACCAACAAGAGAGTCTGTAACGAGCGAGATGACGAGAAGAGATCATGTTGCTTAAGGTCACACAAGTGCGCAGTGGCGCTGGACGCAAGAAGGATCAGATTGCTACCTTAAAAGGGCTAGGCCTTCACAAAATCGGCAGGAGCAGGATCTTTGAGGATACACCTTCTACCCGCGGCATGATTCATAAGGTGATACATCTTTTAAAAGTTGAATTTATATCAAATTAATATCGAATTAATATCAAATTAATATCGAAATCAATCGAACTCAAAAGCTGTGCGGTGAGACGAGAAGCACAGAGAGGTCATTGTGAAGCTGAACGAATTACGTGATAACAGAGGGGCCGTGACAGCCCGCAAGCGGGTTGGCCGTGGGACAGGATCAGGGAAAGGCAAGACTTGTGGACGTGGTGGCAAGGGACAAACTGCGCGTACGGGTGTTGCTCTCAAAGGGTTTGAAGGCGGACAGATGCCTATTTATAGGCGTCTTCCCAAACGTGGATTCAATAATAAGTTTCGTTACAAATTTGCTCTTATAAGTTTAGGACACCTGCAGAAGGCTGCGGATTCCGGTAGGCTAGATCCAGCTGATCGGGTGACAATTCATTCTCTGATCACTAAACGGCTGATTACTCACCGCTATGATGGTGTCCGTTTATTAGCGCAGGGGAAGTTGCAGGTTGCTCTCGTGATAGAGGTCGATGGGGCCTCACGGGCGGCAGTTCAGGCTGTAGAGAACGCAGGTGGAAGAGTGATTATCAATAGAGGAGCAAAAGGTTTGAGAGATAAGGGTCCGAACGGCCATGCCATCGGCCGCTGAACAGCTCGCGGCCAATATCAATCTTGGTGTCTTCGCAAAAGCGACAGAGCTCAAGAAGCGTCTGTGGTTCACGCTTGGTGCCCTCGTTATTTACCGGCTGGGAACGTACATCCCGCTTCCAGGGATTGATGCCAGAATTCTGCAGGACATCTTTCAACAGAACGCCGGTGGTATTCTTGGCATGTTTGACATGTTGGCTGGAGGGGCACTCTCTCGTATGACGATTTTCGCTTTGAACATTATGCCATACATCTCGTCCTCAATCATCATGCAATTGTTGACGACCGCTTCTTCCACTCTCGAAGCATTGAAGAAAGAGGGAGAGATTGGACGCAAGAAGATCAATCAGTATACACGGTATCTTACTGTTTTGATTGCAGCTCTACAGGCTTACGGGATTGCCGTCGGTCTTGAAGGCATGACTGCTGGCGTTGATTCTTCAGCGGTTGTCTGGGGAACTTTTGAATTTCGTTTTGCCGCTGTTGTGACCCTGGTGGGAGGAACAATGTTCCTGATGTGGCTTGGGGAACAAATTACTGCGCGCGGTATTGGGAACGGTATTTCCTTGATTATATTCGCCGGCATTGTTGCCAATCTACCGCATGCGTTGGCAGCAACTCTGGAATTGGGGCGTACAGGTGCATTATCGGTACTGGTGATCTTTGGGTTACTGGTTATAGCTGTCTTAGTAGTAATGTTAATTGTTTTAGTTGAAAGAGCGCAGCGCCGTATTTTAGTACAGTATCCGAAACGGCAGCAAGGTGCGCGAGTGTACGGAGGCGAAAGCACCCATTTGCCACTGAAGGTAAATGCTGCTGGTGTAATTCCTCCTATATTTGCAAGTTCTATCCTTCTACTGCCAATTACGGCTGCAAGCTTCTCAGCCGGAGCCGGGAGTGGACCGGAATGGCTCACCACTCTCACTGTTTTATTAGGACACGGACAGCCTTTATATCTCGGACTCTATACAGCTCTTATAGCATTCTTTGCTTTCTTCTATACGGCAGTCGTTTTTAACCCAACAGAGACCGCTGAAAATCTCAAAAAATATGGTGGGTTTATCCTTGGAATCAGACCGGGCAGAAATACGGCAGACTATCTTGATTATGTTCTAACACGTCTCACAGTTGTTGGTGCACTCTATCTCATAGTGTTGAGTGTTTTACCAGAATTGCTGATATCTCATTGGGCCGTACCTTTTTATTTTGGGGGCACGAGTCTTCTCATCGTCGTCACCGTCACAATGGATACCGTGGCACAAATCCAGTCACATCTCCTAGCACATCAATACGAAGGGTTGATAAAAAAAGCCAAACTCAGGGGAAAACGTGTATGAACGGTGTACATATCATTCTCATGGGTCCACCAGGAGGCGGCAAGGGAACACAAGCAAAGCTCTTGCAGGATCGATATAACATTGCCCAGCTTTCTACTGGGGATATGCTGCGCGCCGCTGTGAAAGCCAAGACAGCTGTTGGTCTAGAAGCTCAGACTATTATGGAATCCGGCAGGCTTGTGTCTGATGATATTGTGATCAGGATTATCTCAGATAGAATGAAAGGGGAAGATTGTGAGAAAGGCTTTATTCTGGACGGGTTTCCACGTACGCTCGTCCAGGCTGAGATGTTAGAAAAGTTACTCGCTGAGCAGCAACGGACCCTGGATAAGGTGATTGAAGTACGTGTGCCTGATGAGATGCTCGTGCAACGCATTGCCGGGCGTTTCTCCTGTGCTCAATGTGGCGCGGGTTATCATGACGTGTTTCAACAGCCCAGGGTTAAGGGAGTTTGTGACTTTTGCGGTAGCACACGGTTCATTCGCCGCGCAGATGACAATGAAAAGACTGTTAGATCGCGTCTGCAAGCCTATCATGCTCAGACAGCCCCGCTTCTGCCTTATTATGCTAGTAAGGGGTTGCTGAGGATTATCGATGGCGCATTATCCATCGAGGATGTCACAGAAAATATAGAAAAAGCTATGGCAGTATAATTTCTTACGTTTGTAAGATGTGAGAGCATTCTCTCTCAATGAGAGAATGCGTTATGCCTTCAATGTGAAGGAGGGCAGGGTTTGGCGCGTATTGCTGGAGTGAATATCCCGACTCATAAACGGGTTATCGTCGCATTAACGTACATTTACGGCGTTGGGAGGGTCGTCGCAGCTGATGTTTGTCAGAAGGTCGGTATTTCTAGCGATTCTCGTGTCAGTCAGTTGACTGATGAGGAAGTCTTACGTATTCGGGAGGTCGTAGACTGGGAATACAAAGTGGAAGGGGAAAGACGACGTGAAATTGCAATGAACATCAAGAGATTGATGGATTTAGGTTGTTATAGGGGACTCCGTCATCGTCGTGGTCTTCCCGTCCGTGGACAACGGACTCATACAAACGCCCGCACCCGTAAGGGTCCAGCACGGGCGATTGCTGGGAAGAAAAAGGTTACAAAATAGCTATCAGGAGATAGCAGCAGGGTTCGATGGGTTAGGGCAGCGAGCAGCAGGGATTTCATGGCTAGGCCAGTGCAGAAAACGCGCAGACGAGAGCGTAAGAACATCACTTCAGGGATGGCTCACGTCAGTGCATCGTTCAACAACACCAAGATTACCATTACGGACGTGCAGGGGAATGCCATTGCCTGGTCCTCCGCGGGATCACAGGGGTTCAAGGGATCACGTAAGTCCACCCCATATGCTGCCCAGGTAGCGGCCGAAGAGGCAGGTCGCAAAGCCCAAGAGCACGGGATGAAAGTCCTGGACGTGTTGGTGAAAGGGCCAGGTTCTGGTCGTGAGTCTGCTCTTCGCGCCTTGCAGGCCGTTGGTTTTACTATTTCTTCGATTCGTGATGTGACGCCTATTCCGCACAATGGCTGTCGACCACGTAAACGCCGGAGAGTGTAGCAAAGTGTAGAAAAAAGGAGTCGCGCTCTCTCGGCGGCTACGTGGTGGATGATTCTGGAACGATAGAACATGGCTCCCCTTATTCAGAAGAATTGGCAAGAACTGATTAAACCCAACAAGCTAGGTGTTGATGTCGGTACTGATCCGGTGCGACAGGCAACCGTTGTTGCAGAGCCCTTGGAACGTGGCTTTGGCATGACGCTTGGGAATGCCCTAAGGCGTGTCTTGCTGTCATCCTTGCAGGGTGCAGCGGTGACTGCGCTCCAGATTGATGGTGTGCTGCATGAATTTTCATCAATCCCCGGCGCACGTGAGGATGTGACGGACATAATCCTGAGTATAAAGACTCTGGCATTGCGGATGTACGTAGATGGTCCTAGACGCATGACATTAAGCGCTCCAGGACCCGGTGAGATTACCGCGCGGGCGATTCAAGCTGGACCAGATATAGAAATTATGAACCCTGACCTTGTCATTTGTACTCTTGATCGGAATGAGATGTTGAACATGGAGTTCACTGTCAATAGAGGTAAGGGCTACGTGCCAGCGAGTCAGAATCGCAAAGAGGATTCTCCTATTGGTCTGATTCCCGTAGACGCCATCTTCAGCCCTGTACGTAAGGTGTCATATAAAGTGGATAATACACGTGTTGGTCAGGTCACTGACTATGATAGACTCTCCTTGACGGTAGAGACGAACGGATCTATCTCTCCTGAAGATTCAGTGGCCTTGGCGGCCCGTATTCTCCAGGATCAATTGCAACTCTTCATCAATTTTGAGGATCCAAAACTCATCCCGGCAGAGGATCGACGGGATGATCTCCCATTCAATAAAAGTCTTTTACGCAAGGTAGATGAGCTCGAGCTTTCTGTCCGTTCCGCCAATTGCCTGAAGAACGACAATATCATCTACATTGGCGATTTAGTCCAGAAAACAGAAGCAGAAATGCTGCGCACACCTAATTTTGGTAGAAAATCTCTCAACGAAATTAAAGAAGTGCTTGCTCAGATGGGTTTGCACCTGGGCATGGATGTGTCGCTCTGGCCGCCAGAAAATATAGAGGAACTTGCTAAGAAGTTGGAGGAATCTTATTAGCGGTGTCGGCGCAGTCTTTCGGGAGTGGCACCGTTGGATTGTCTGGTGTTACAGGAGACGGGGGGGTGCCATGCGTCATGGCAAACGTGGTCGCAAGTTGGGTCGTTCCATGGACCATCGCAAGGCGATGTTCGCTAATCTTGCCGCCGCCTTACTAAAGAATGAACAAATCAGGACGACCTTACCTAAGGCAAAGGACCTGCGTCCGATAACGGAACGGCTCATTACTCTCGGTAAGAAAGGAGGTCTTCACAACCGTCGTCAGGTGTTGGCTCGGTTAAATAATAGATTGATCGTATATAAGTTATTTCAAGAACTCGCTGAAAGATATAAGAATCGTCATGGTGGTTATACGCGCATACTAAAGGCGGGCTTTCGCCACGGGGATCACGCGCCTATGGCATTGATAGAACTGGTGGAACGCAATCCCGGTGCTAAGGGGCAGAGGGATTTTAGACGTCACTCAACAGATGGTGTCACGACACAATCGGCTGTATGATGGCCCCGCAGGAGCCGCATGTCTGTCTCTGCATCCTGTGAGCGTGGCGCTTATATGCAGGCGTTAGAGTTGATTCCTCTCTGATGGATTCCTCCCTATGGCCTCTCTTTGAGAGAGCATCATTGCTTCTTGATGTTCTTTATGCTAATTGGATGCTCATGGTTGTTCTGCAACGCGGGGGAGCGAACGCTGTCGTCTTGGCTATGCAGCGCTGTGTGACCGGCACGGGGTGCCGTGACAGTGGGGGGTCCGCGTGTGGTCTTGTATGGACTTGTATGGACAGGTAGGGTGGCAGCAATGCAACATTAAAAGTCAAGCTGGGACACATTGGCTACCGCGGGTTGCTATCGCGCCCGCCCGGACGGTGGTCACAGCTCTTTGTCGCCTCTTCATTCTGGCGTTTGGTCGTTACACTCTCTTCTCTCTTCTGTTGACTCAATTGACGAGGACACTGCGCCGATGACCACGCAAAATGTTCCCGGGATCGTCGATCTTGCTAATGCTATCCGCTTCTTGTCAATGGATGCCGTCCAACAGGCAGAATCGGGTCATCCTGGCATGCCCATGGGCATGGCAGATGTGGCAACCGTGCTGTTTACCCGATTTTTAAAGTTTGATGCCAGTGCGCCACGATGGCCGGATCGTGACCGCTTTGTTCTCTCTGCCGGCCATGGCTCTATGCTGTTATACGCGCTGGCATATCTGACAGGCTACAGAGATGTTACGCTTGAAGAGATAAAGCATTTCCGGCAACTAGGCGCCAAAACTGCTGGTCATCCAGAATACGGTCATGTCTTAGCGGCTGAAACGACAACAGGCCCCCTGGGACAAGGTCTCGCCAATGCGGTTGGTCTTGCCATGGCCGAAAAGATGCTCTGTGCCCGTTACGGGTCAGAAGTAGTGAATCATTATACCTACGTTATGGCCGGTGATGGCTGTCTGATGGAGGGGATCACTCAAGAAGCTATTTCCTTCGCGGGGCATCACAAACTGAATAAGCTGATCGTGTTATGGGACGACAATGGCATTTCTATTGACGGCCACACTTCCAAGACTCTTTCCGATGACCAGTTGAAACGTTTTGTGTCATGCAATTGGAACGGGATTTCTGTTGATGGTCATAATATGGAGGAGATTGCTCAGGCTATTAGTAGAGCACGTGCCTCTGAACAACCCACGTTAATAGGGTGTCGCACGATAATCGGCTATGGGGCTCCCACCCTAGCCGGCAGTGAAAAGACTCATGGTGCTCCCCTAGGAGAAAAGGAGATCTCTGGGGCGCGCGAAAAACTAGGCTGGCCATATGCACCCTTTGAGATCCCCTCTGGGGTCCTCAACATATGGCGTGCCGCTGGAGCCCGTGGGATGGGGGAGCGTCTGGCTTGGGAAGAGCGGCTAGAAAAACTTCTTAGCGCTGAGGCACGAGCTGAATTTTCTCGTATCCTAGAGGGGCGCTTACCAGTCGGTTGGCAAGTTGGGCTTAATGTTTTGAAACAGAAAATGCTCAAGGAGCGGCCCTCTATAGCGACTCGCAAAGCCTCTGAGATGGTTCTCGAGGTACTGATCTCAACTGTCCCAGAATTGGTCGGCGGTTCAGCGGATCTGACACATTCTAACCTGACTTTAGTCAAGGAAATGCCAGTTGTCACAGCTGAAACGGCTTCTGGACGTTACATACACTGGGGTGTCAGAGAACACGCCATGGCAGCGGCCATGAATGGTATTGCGCTACATGGTGGTTTCATCCCTTATGGTGGGACATTTCTTGTCTTCTCGGACTACTGCAGACCCTCTATCCGGCTGTCCGCTCTGATGGGACAACGGGTCATCTATGTCATGACTCATGACTCGATTGGTCTTGGAGAGGATGGCCCTACCCACCAGCCAGTTGAACATGTTCCCTCCCTACGGGCCATACCGAATGTGCTTGTCTTTCGCCCAATAGACGCCGTTGAAACGGCGGAATGCTGGGCGCTGGCTCTTGAGAATGCACGCAGGCCATCTGTCTTGTGCCTCTCACGGCAAAATTTGCCAACACTCCGTACGGAGTATACGGAGGAAAACCTGTGTGCCCGAGGAGGGTATGTTTTACGGGCCGCTAGTGGGAACAACGTGCGCAAGGTTACCATTCTTTCCACTGGTTCCGAGGCTGCTATTGCTCTCCAAGCTCGTGAGAGCCTAGAAGCACAAGGCCTCCCAACGGCAGTGGTTTCCATGGTCTGCTGGGAACTGTTTGATCAACAGCCTGCGGCTTATCAGGAGTCCGTGCTGGGGCATAGTGGTACAGTCCGTGTGGCGATTGAAGCAGCCGGAACATTTGGCTGGGAAAGGTATGTCGGAATGAGAGGGGCTGTTATTGGGATGAATGACTTTGGCGCATCGGCGCCTGCGGCGAAGCTTTATGCACACTTCGGTATTACAACAGAATCCGTTGTGAGTGCCGTTAAGGCACAGCTGTCACAGTAAAAAACAGGAGGAGGGAGTACTGCTATGGCTTTAATTTCTCTACGTCAACTCCTTGATCATGCAGCCGAGTACGGTTATGGCATGCCGGCATTCAACGTGAACAATATGGAGCAGGTGCTCTCTATTATGAATGCTGCGCGGCAATGCAATGCACCGGTGATACTGCAGGCCAGCCGCGGGGCCCGTGCTTATGCAGGTGATGTCATGATCAAACACATGATCCATGCAGTACTAGAAATGTACCCGGATATCCCTGTATGCATGCACCAAGATCATGGTAATAGTGCAGATACGTGTCTTACAGCTATTGTTAACAACTTTTCGTCAGTTATGATGGACGGTTCATTGGAGGCAGACGCGAAAACGCCGGCCTCTTATGAGTACAATTGTGAGGTCACCAGAACGGTCTCTGGCTTAGCTCACATGGTGGGTGTGTCTGTCGAAGGAGAACTGGGTTGTCTTGGTTCTCTTGAAACAGGAAAGGGCGACAAAGAAGATGGCCACGGCTTTGAGGGAACACTTGATCATAGCCAGCTTTTAACGGACCCTGACCAAGCTGTAGATTTTGTTAGCAAAACCAAGGTGGATGCACTGGCCATCGCCATGGGGACTTCACATGGTGCTTATAAGTTCACACGAAAACCGACAGGCGATATTCTCGCGATGCACGTTGTCAAAGCCATTCACAAGCGTTTACCGAATACACATCTTGTTATGCACGGTTCTTCCTCTGTCCCACAGGAATTGCAGGACTTGATTAACAAGCATGGTGGAGCGATGCCGCAGACTTTTGGGGTGCCAGTTGAGGAGATTGTCGAGGGAATCAAACATGGTGTGCGCAAGATTAACATTGATACAGATTGCCGTATGGCCATAACAGGCACGTGGCGTCAGATTGCCTCTGAAAAGAAGAGTGAATTTGATCCGCGTGCTTTCAACAAGCCAGCCATGGAAGCGATGCAGAAAGTTTGCGAGGCTCGCTACGAAGCTTTTGGCTGTGTTGGTCAGGCTGCAAAGATCAGGGCTCTCTCTCTCCCTGAGATGGCAAAGCGCTATCACTCAGGCGCTCTCGATCCGAGGGTCGCGTAGTGGCGAAGCGGGTCAACTGACTTTCGAACACTGACTTTCGAACTCTGTATGATGTAGCAAGTGGAGCGAGAAACGAAAGCTGGGGATGGTGTCTTTTTTACTAGTTTAGTGAGGAACCGTTGGATGACTATCAAGATTGCTCCTAGCATTCTTTCAGCCGATTTTGCCCGCCTAGGCGAGGAGGTGCGAGCTGTTGATCAAGCCGGAGCAGACTATATCCATATAGATGTCATGGATGGTCACTTCGTCCCTAATCTGACTTTCGGTCCGCCTATCATCAAGTGTATTCGACCATGGAGTCAGAAGGTCTTTGATGTCCATTTAATGATCAGCCCTGCTCAACCTTCTCTGAAGGCCTACGCTGAGGCTGGAGCGGACATTATTACGGTTCATGCAGAGGCAGACCCGCATCTTGATCGCAGCTTGCAGTTCATCCATTCGCTTGGCAGAAAAGCTGGTGTGTCGCTCAATCCCCATACGCCTGAAACTGTCGTGGAATACGTACTTGATAAGTGTGATTTAATCCTTGTCATGTCAGTCAACCCTGGATTCGGGGGCCAGAGCTTTCTTGAGTCACAACTAGACAAGACTCGCCGGCTTAAAACGATGATAGGGGACCGTCCTATTGAGCTGGAGGTGGACGGTGGTATCAGTACAGATCTCGCAGGTCGTGTTATTGCCGCAGGGGCTAATGTCCTGGTAGCAGGATCAGCAGTCTTCCAAAGCTCTGATTACGCTGCCACCATTGCGGCCCTGCGTGGGCAGGGTGGTAACCTGAAGCAGTAGGCGCTTTCACTCTCAATTGAGAGGGGCGCTAGCCCAGTGGCTGTCTGGCGTGTCTTCCAGCTTACATCTCATCTCGCCCGCCCATTTCGCCAATTTTTCCCTGCGCACGCTGCTGCTGATCTGTGTGCCACGTGCAATCGACCCCTCAATAACCGTCCATAACCGTCCATGAACCGTCGCTGGCCCAAGTGAGACAGATGAGCAGACGCCGACAGATGAGCAGTGTGATCTACCATACGGGCCTTTCTCAGAGGCAATGTCAGATGAAGAGAATTCTAAGAGCATGAACGTTTTTTCTTATTTAAAAAACATTATACACGTTGTAATAGCAGATCTGATGACTACAGGACAGATACCACAGATACCAACGTGTGTGAATAGATTATCCCTCGAGAGAGCTCGTGACGCTCATCATGGTGATTTTTCTACTAATGCCGCAATGATCCTAGGGAGAATGACCGGCTTGAAACCGCATGATCTCGCGAAGGTCATTGCAGCTCGGTTACAGAATACACAGGCCATTGCAGATGTTGCTGTTGCAGGACAGGGTTTTATTAATATACGTTTGACCGCTGACTTCTGGCATGACCGCCTGCGTGAAATTCTGAACGCTGGTCTTGCTTACGGCAACGGAACTCTGGGCGCTGGACGCCGGGTGAATGTCGAGTTTGTTTCTGCCAATCCAACAGGTCCCCTACACATCGGGCATGGCCGTGGTGCAGTGGTAGGTGACGCACTGGCAGCTCTTCTCGAGAAGGTTGGCTATGCTGTAACACGCGAGTACTATATCAACGACGGCGGAACACAGGTAGATGTCCTGGCCCGTTCCACATATCTACGATACTGTGAGGCTTTAGGAGAGAAGATTGGAGCTATTCCAGAGGGGTATTATCCGGGTGCGTACTTGCAACCTATTGGTCAGGCTCTAGCCTCTCGGGATGGTACTCTATGGCTGCATATGCCAGAAACAGCATGGCTTAAGCCAGTACGCACTTTTGCCATTAATGCCATGATGAACGAGATCCGCAAAGATCTGGAGGCGCTTGGCGTGCGTCACGATATATTTTTTTCTGAGCGTCGTCTGATAGCAGACGGAAGAATTGATGTAGCTGTTCGTCTCTTGGCAGAGCACGGTCTTCTCTATGAGGGCGTGTTGGAATCTCCCGCGGGAAAAACAGTTAAAAATAAAGAAATTAAACCACAGGTACTATTTCGTGCTACCCGTTTCGGTGATCCTGTTGACAGGCCATTGAAAAAATCAGATGGCCGTTGGGCTTATTTTGCCTCTGATCTTGCTTACCATCTGGACAAATACCATCGTGGGTTTAGCAATATGATCGATGTTTGGGGAGCAGATCATAGCGGCTATGTACAGCGGATGCAGGCCGCTGTACAAGCGCTTACTGGGGGCCAAGGTACGCTTGATGTCAAGCTGTGTCAGATGGTGAATCTGTTTGATGATGGCCAGTCTGCCAAGATGAGTAAACGGACAGGAACTTTTGTAACGTTACGTGATGTGATCTCCCGTGTTGGGCGAGATGTGGTTCGCTTTATGATGTTGACCCGTAAAAGCGATGCACATCTCAATTTCGATTTCACAAAAGTCACAGAACAGTCCCGTGATAATCCGGTCTTTTACGTGCAATATGCCCACGCTCGCGCCTGCTCTGTTCATCGTCACGCCTGTATACTTTTCCAAGACACAGATTTTTCCGCGCAGAGTTTAGCCATTGGTGCGTTGAATCGCTTAACGGATCCCTCAGAGCTTGGTCTGATAAGGATTCTGGCAGGGTGGCCACAGTTAGTGGAAGGGGCGGCCGAGGCGCATGAACCACATAGGGTAGCGTATTATCTTCGTGAGGTTGCAGCGGCTTTCCATGAGCTGTGGAACAAAGGTCAAGATTCTGAAGAATTGCGTTTTTTGGTGTTGAACGATCAAGAATTGTCTATGGCGAGACTTGCCTTGGTCAAGGGGGTGGCAACAGTCTTGGCGTCAGGGTTGGCAGTATTCAAAGTGGAACCTGTTAGGGAACTGCGTTAATGACAGAAAGTCATAGGGAAAGTGATAAGGACGAACAGATCTGTAGGAGGCGTGACAGCCGTCATTATGGTACCTTAAGATTAAGGGATTCCGTACGAGATTCTGAACGAGATTCAGACAGGTTATATGATCGTGTGCGTAGCGCACGTCGCTCTCTCGGCATGACTCTGTGGATTCTGAGTGTCTTTACCGTTATAAATGGAATAATATGGTATTTATACAATCTTTTCCCGAGCTCCGTCCAGGTTAGTACAGAGATTCCTGTTTTGCTCGCTCATTCTGAGACAATGCAAATGCAACAAGACGACACAAATGGCCTGAAGGGGCCTCGTCAAGAAGACAAACGGCAAATCAATGAGAATCCTTCAGAGAGTCAAGAGAGTCATTCCGAGAGTCATAAGACAGCAGCCCTTCGGGAACAGGGGCCACAGGGGCCAAAGGCAGTCATGGCCGTCCCGCAAACGCCTTTTCCTATGGTCTCTGCCCGTGACAGAAACGCACAAACTGTCACGACACTTTTACCAGTAGAAAATATACCAGCGAGTTCTTCATCAAGAGTAGTTCTTCCAGTGATGCCTGCTCCTGCGGCAACTGTTGCGGAAACTGTTGACGTTGTCTCTCCCTCTGCTACCTCTCAGGAGCAAAACGCTGAGTCCCATGGAATATCAGACACAAAAAGCGCTAGCGCACCTGCTGTGCCTCTCACGGCAGCCATGCCGGCCAGTCCGGCCAGTCGTTTGCAGCTTGGGTCCTTCCAAAGAATTGGAGATGCGGAGAGGGCATGGTCACAATTGACTCACCGGCATGGTGACCTCCTCGGCGGGATACCGCATACGATTGTACAGGTGGATCTTGGCGTAAAAGGGACTTGGTATCGCGTTTACGCGGGTCCTTATGACGACGTGCGGAGAGCTCTGTTCGTCTGTCATACCCTTCAACAACGTCATGCTAATTGTCTTTTTTCTCATATTTCTCAAAATAAGTTTGATAAATAAATCAAATCTCTAAATAAGAGAGTTTCTTATTTAGAAAAATTTTAAAATAACTTACAATATATATATAAGATTTATGATAGCATGGGTTCCTCCAAAGAAGTGAGGTGCAATCACTACAGTTAGTTTCTCTTTTTCAGAGAATTGCCGCTTTTTTAAAGAGTCCGCCCAGTGACTGGCATGAGACGGGCCGGGCACACGGCTCATCTATTGCATAACGCCTCTGCGAAGTTGACCAGAACTGTTCCAGGTATCCCTTTGTTCGGGACTTCGAGTGCTCCTCAGATGAGCAAATTCACGGTCATCTACGGTCATCTTCTGATGGTCCATGATGAGTGGCGACGAAAGGAGCTGAGATGCTCGGAGTCCTCCCATCCTTAATATATCAGTCTTCCACATGGATACTCCCAACATTATTAAGTGTGACTCTCCATGAAGCTGCCCATGGTTTGATCGCCTGGCGTCTAGGCGACGATACGGCTTATAGGATGGGACGGCTTTCCTTCAACCCACTCCGTCACGTGGATCTTGTGGGAACGGCCATCTTACCAACTCTGCTGATTCTGCTGCAGGCTCCTTTCCTATTCGGGTGGGCAAAACCAGTACCTGTTGTTCCTCAGCGGCTACGCTCCCCTCGATTAGGGATGATCTGTGTCGCCATTGCTGGGCCTACTGCAAATATTTTGCTTGCAGTCTTCGCGGCGCTACTCGTCCATGTCGCCGTCTACATTCCTGCTGGTGGTCAGGCCTGGATCCTCTTTAACATTCAACATGCCATACAGCTTAACGTTATGTTAGCTCTCTTTAACATGATTCCAATTCCGCCCCTAGATGGGGGCTTAGTAATAGCAAACTTGCTGCCACGCTTTCTGACTCACTTAATTCTCTTGAGAGATGAATATGGCATTGTACTACTTATAATAATATTACTTATAGTACCGACCATAGGGCACGAGATCGGATCTGATTGGAATCTACTCACATGGTTGCTAGGCCCCATCGCGACTCTACTCCATGAACTCATTCTGTATAGTGCTGGTCTTGTGGATTGACAGAGGCTCACAACTGGACTCCTGTCATGAAACACCAAGAGAAAATTTTCATTTATAAGGTTTTAAAATTCTTTTAATTTTCTTCTTATGCATGCATATAAGTGGTGTTCGACTTTTCTTGTTTTTTTATGGGGTTCTCTCTGAGAACTTATATTAGAAAAAGCAGCCAAAGCAGCCTTGACTCGCTGCGGAGAGGTGCATTAAGAACTTTCCAGAGGGAAGGAACGAGGGGCACATGCACCAGCGTAGCACGCACGAGAGAAGAAGGGTAGAATATGGACAATTTGCTTCTTAAGGAATACGTGCCCATTCTTGTTTTCTTTATTATTGCTTGTTTAGTGACACTAGGCGCGCTGGTTTCTTCGTATATTTTAGCACGTAAAAATTCATATTTTGAAAAGGACTCTGCCTATGAGTGTGGTTTTGAAGCATTTGACGAAGCGCGTCTTTTGTTTGATGTGAGATTCTATTTAGTAGCGATACTTTTTATTATATTTGATCTGGAAGTCGCATTTCTCTTTCCCTGGGCAGTGGCTTTGGGCAAAGTGGGATTGTTTGGATTCTGGTCTATGATGGCATTTTTAGGAATTCTGACTGTCGGTTTTATCTATGAGTGGAAGAAAGGAGCGTTGGAATGGGAGTGAAATATGCAACCCCAAAGACGCTTTTACCACAGGATCAGGATAAACTGCTTGCGGCAGTCTTGCGCGATGAGATGCGCAACAGAGGCTTTGTTCTTGCTAATGTGGACAAATTAGTCAACTGGGCGAGAACCGGTTCGTTATGGCCTTTGACGTTTGGCTTGGCCTGTTGTGCCATTGAGATGATTCATTGTGCATGTGCGCGCTACGATTTAGACCGTTTTGGTCTCGTTTTTCGGCCAAGTCCTCGTCAGTCAGATGTCATGATCGTTGCCGGCACGCTAACTAATAAAATGGCTCCTGCCCTACGCAAGGTCTACGACCAGATGGCAGAACCGCGATGGGTTATTTCAATGGGCTCTTGTGCTAACGGAGGTGGATATTATCATTACTCCTACTCTGTTGTCCGAGGATGTGATCGCGTCATTCCCGTTGATATATATATACCCGGTTGTCCGCCAACAGCAGAAGCGCTTTTGTATGGTATCATGCAGTTGCAGAGAAAAATTCGGCGAACGGGAACACTATTCCGATAACAAAAAATTGCTCCGACAGCAAAAAGGGGCAGGCACTATCATGTTTCATATGTTACAGGATTTGGGCGATTATATTAGAGCGGCTTTTGTACAGGAAGTCGAGGGGACAGCCGTTATAAAAGGGGAGCTGACACTGGCCGTGCAACGGTCGTCTCTTGTGAAAGTGCTGACCTTTCTGCGGGACGATGCTCATTGCCAGTTCCAGCAGCTTATGTTCATTGCTGGGGCTGATTATCCTGAGCGTGAGCAGCGCTTTGAAGTCATCTACCATTTGCTGTCATTACGTCACAACCAGAGGATACGTGTCAGAGTTGAGGTCAGTGAGGAAAAACTTGTGCCGTCTGTAACAGGCGTCTTCTCCTCCGCTAACTGGTTTGAGCGTGAGGTATGGGACATGTACGGAGTCGCTTTCACAGATCATCCGGATTTGCGGCGATTGCTGACAGATTATGGTTTCGAGGGCCATCCGCTGTGTAAAGACTTTCCGCTGACTGGTTACATGGAAGTTCGTTATGATGAGGAACGTAAACGTGTCATTTATGAACCAGTAAAATTAGCACAAGAGTTTCGCACATTTGACTTCCTAAGCCCATGGGAGGGGTACAGTGGGCCTCAGGGACTACCTGGTGAAAAGAAGAAAAAAAATCATGCTGTAGGAAAAAAATAAAATGGCCCAAGTCAATACTACGTTCACACTCAATTTTGGGCCTCAGCATCCTTCCGCGCATGGCGTATTGCGTCTTGTCCTAGAACTTTCCGGGGAGGTTATCGAGCGCGCCGATCCCCATATTGGTTTGCTGCACCGCGGCACTGAAAAGCTGATAGAACATAAGACTTACGCTCAGGTAACTCCCTATTTTGACAGGCTTGACTACTGTGCACCTATGTCTATGGAGCATTCCTTTGTTCTAGCAACGGAGCGCTTACTTGGAGTGGAACTGCCAAAAAGAGCCCAGTATATCAGGGTTCTGTATGCCGAAATATCACGCCTCATGAGCCACATTCTCAATGTGACGTCTTACGCCCTGGATATCGGAGCAATGACACCACTGCTATGGTTATTCGAAGAACGAGAACGGTTGATGGGATTCTATGAAAGAGTCTGTGGTGCGCGTATGCATGCTAACTATTTTCGTATAGGTGGTGTATCCAGGGATATGCCAAAGGGTCTTGCTGAAGATATGAGTCTCTGGTGTGAGACTTTTCCACGATTGATAGACGATATGGAGTCTCTACTGACAGAAAACCGTATTTTCAAACAACGTACTGTTGATATCAGCCCGGTGACAATAGAACAGGCCATGGACTGGGGCTTTTCAGGGCCCATGTTACGAGCGGCCGGTGTACCATGGGATTTACGCAAGGCGCAGCCTTACGAAGTGTATGAGGAACTAGATTTTGAGATTCCGGTTGGTCGCAAGGGAGACGCCTATGACCGTTATTTAGTCCGTGTCGAGGAAATGCGCCAGTCTGTACATCTTATGAAACAGTGTCTTGAGAAAATGCCAACAGGACCTATACAAACAGAGAACAAAAAGATTGGACCGCCTCGTCGTGAGGAGATGAAGTCCTCTATGGAAGCCCTCATACATCATTTTAAGTTATTCAGTGAAGGGTTTCACGTGCCTTCTGGAGAAGTTTATGTAGCAACTGAAGCGCCGAAGGGAGAATTTGGTGTTTACCTCGTAGCGGATAGCACGAATAGACCCTACAGGTGCGCTATTCGCTCGCCGGGCTATGTGCATCTCTCTGCTACGGATATGCTCGCGCGCGGGCATATGCTTGCGGACATTACTGCGATTATTGGCTCTCTTGATGTTGTTTTCGGCGAGATTGACAGATGAATGAATCTTCCGAAACAGTCCCATTCTTTTTTACGGCTGATAACCTAAAACAGGCTGAAGACGTGATAAGGCGCTATCCCTCTGGGAAACAGGCAGCCGCCACTATGCCACTCCTCGATCTAGCCCAACGTCAGGCGGGATGGCTGCCACGGACTGCTATGGATTACGTCGCTAACCTTTTGCAAATTCCATCAATAAGTGTATATGAGGTTGCGACTTTTTATACCATGTACAGATTACACCCCATTGGGAGATATCATGTAAAAATATGTACCAGTATTTCGTGCTTTTTATGTGGTTCTGGGAAAATTTTACAGACATGCCGCGACATATTGTGTATTAATTTCGGAGAAACTACAATAGATAAACAATTTACAATTGATGAGATAGAATGCGCTGGTGCTTGTGTAAACGCTCCTATTGTGCAGATTGGTGACGATTATTTTGAGGATCTTGACGGTGTCTCGATGCGGAAGATTCTTGAATCGTTGAAACGGGGTGAGCAGCCGAAAGCAGGGTCTCAAAGAGGCCGTCAGTGTTCTTGCCCAGCTGGTGGACCAACCACTCTTAAGACTGAAGACTGACGACTGAAGACTGACGACTACGACTGACTGTCTCGACGACTCTGGACCTGTCACCTGTCAAAGGGGGAACGTGATGCTCAGCGACAAGAACCGTGTCTTCACCAATTTATATGGTTTCCAGGACATCAGCTTAAAGGGCGCGCAAGAGCGGGGGGACTGGGAGCATACTGGGTCCCTGATGGCTCAGGGACGTGACTGGATTGTCGATCAGGTTCAGAAATCTGGACTACGCGGGCGTGGAGGAGCGGGCTTTCCAACTGGGCTCAAATGGACGTTTATGCCGCGGCAGGTGATACCAGAGCGTCCACATTACCTTGTCATCAATGCTGATGAAGGGGAACCAGGTACATGTAAGGATAGGGACATCATTCGCAATGAACCTCATAAGTTGTTGGAGGGCGCATTGCTAGCTGGGTTTGCGATGGGAGCCCATGTTGCCTACATTTACATTCGCGGTGAATTTTATCGTGAAGCGATAGTGTTGCAGACGGCTATCAATGAAGCCCGAAGTGCCGGCTTGCTCGGTGAGAAGGCCTGCAGTACGGATTGGAAATTTAATGTTGAGCTGCACCGTGGCATGGGAGCTTATATCTGTGGAGAGGAAACGGCCCTCATTAACAGCATAGAAGGCCGTAAGGGGCAGCCACGTCTCAAACCCCCCTTCCCTGCTGGGGTTGGGCTATTTGGCTGCCCCACGACCGTGAATAATGTCGAGTCCATCGCTGTCATCCCTACCATTCTGCGTCGCGGAGGGGAATGGTTTGCCGGATTAGGTCGTCCCAAAAATACTGGCACCAAGGTATTCTGTATTTCGGGTCACGTTAATACGCCATGCAACGTCGAAGAGGAGATGGGCATCTCCCTCAGGGAACTCATTGAACGTCACGCTGGTGGAGTGCGCGGTGGTTGGGAGAATTTGCTTGCAGTCATCCCTGGGGGTTCCTCTGTACCTGTTCTGCCCAAGAACATCTGTGACCATGTACTCATGGATTTTGACTCCTTACGGGATGTGCAGTCTGGTCTGGGAACGGCAGCAGTCATCGTGATGGACCGCTCCACAGACATTGTGCAGGCCGTCGCGCGTCTTTCACGCTTTTACAAGCATGAAAGCTGTGGACAGTGTACGCCATGTCGTGAGGGTACTGGGTGGTTGTGGCGGATGATGGAACGCATGGTTAACGGTACCGCTCATATGGCGGAAATAGATGTTATGGAGCAAGTGACTCGCCAAATTGAGGGACATACGATCTGTGCGCTCGGTGACGCGGCAGCATGGCCTGTGCAGGGGCTGATTCGCCACTTTCGTGCAGAAATAGAGAATCGTATTACTGCGCGTGCCAGGGCCGCCTGAGGAGGGGGGAGCATGCCGAAACTGACCATAGACGGCATCGCGATTGAAGTTGAGCCTGGGAGTACGGTCTTGCAGGCTTGTGAACAACTTGAAATAGAAATTCCTCGTTTTTGTTATCATGAGAAATTATCGATAGCTGGCAATTGTCGAATGTGTTTAGTAGAAGTCTCGCCAGGTCCACAGAAACCGCAGGCGAGCTGTGCTTTACCAGTGGCAGACGGGATGGTGGTTAAAACAGACAGTCCCATGGTACGTAAGGCTCGGCGCGGGGTTATGGAACTACTATTGATTAACCACCCACTTGATTGTCCCATCTGTGATCAGGGTGGGGAATGTGACTTGCAGGACCAGGCGATGGCCTATGGTGGAAACAGCAGCCGGTATCATGAAGAAAAGCGGGCCGTGGCAGACAAGTACCTCGGACCATTGATAAAGTCTCATATGACCCGTTGCATTCATTGCACACGTTGTATCAGGTTTATGACGGAGATTGCTGGTGTTCATGAATTAGGGGCTGTGTTCCGTGGTGAGCACATGGAAATTACAACTTATGTAGGAAAAGCGCTTGAGTCTGAGCTATCCGGGAATCTCGTTGATCTCTGTCCTGTCGGGGCTTTGACGAGCAGGCCTTATGCTTTCACAGCGCGACCTTGGGAACTTCGTACAACAGAATCAGTTGATATCCTTGATGCTCTTGGCAGTGCCATTCGCATAGACTCGCGTGGGGCACAAGTGATGAGGATATTGCCTCGTATGAACGAGGACATTAACGAGGAGTGGATTTCTGACAAGACACGTCATGCATGTGATGGTTTGCTCATCAGACGTCTGGACACCCCCTACGTACGGCATGATGGCAAACTACAACCTGTGACGTGGCGAGAAGCGCTTACAGCCGTGGCCAAGAGGTTGAAGACTCTCAAACCAGAGCAAATTGCAGCCATTGCTGGGGATCTGGCTGACTGCGAATCAATGATAGCGCTGAAAGATCTTATGGGCAGCCTTGGTGTAGTGAACATTGACTGTCGTCAAGACGGCGCAGCGTTAGACACAGCTGTGCCAGCGGCTTATCGTTTTAATACAACTATTGCAGGTGTTGATTTAGCAGATGTTATCCTTTTAATAGGAACAGATCCACGACGCGAAGCAGCAGTCCTGAATGCCCGCCTACGCAAGCGCTGGCTGACTGGTCATGTAGAAATTGCAACAATTGGAACACCCGTTGACCTCACGTATCCTGCTCAGTCGCTTGGTGACGGACCAGCGGTTCTCATCGAATTAATAGAAGAGAGACATCCGTTTTCTCAAAAGTTAAAGATGGCCAAAAGACCGATGTTAATCTTGGGACAAGGGGCTCTCGCACGGAGTGATGGAATGGCTGTCTTAGGTCTCGTACGAAGATTAGCCGAGACTGCCAACATGATCCAAGAGGGCTGGAACGGTTTCAACATTCTGCACACGGCAGCGGCGCGTGTCGGTGGCCTTATGCTGGGGTTTGTCCCTGGGCAGGGCGGTCACGGTGTCACGGCCATTCTTGATCAGGCCAGCAGGGGAACAATCAGTTTCCTCTATTTGCTCAATGCAGATGAAGTGAATCTGTCCACACTAGACAGAACTTTTGTTGTCTATCAGGGTCATCATGGTGATGCCGGTGCCAAGAGGGCAGACGTTATTCTGCCGGGAGCTGCATATACTGAAAAGAATGCTCTTTATGTAAATACAGAGGGCCGCGTTCAGAATACAAAGCTTGCAGTATTTCCACCAGGTCATGCGCGTGAAGATTGGAAGATTGTCCGTGCCTTATCTGAAAGGATGGGGCGACCGCTACCTTATGACACTCATGCTGACGTACGCGCACGACTCGTTGCGGTAGACGCAGCGTTCGCGACTGTCGGTGTCACCCCAGCCCCTGCGGCATGGGGAGTCTTTGGAGAGGCCACTTCTTTCACAGAATCTTTGCCTTTGAGAACATGTCATGAGAATTTTTACAGAACAGACCCTATTAGTCGGGCCTCCAGCAAAATGGCAGAATGTGCTGAGGTTCAGGCTGAGCTTGAGAGTATCAAAAAGAGTATTAAAAAAGGCCATCATCTAGGGCAGGAGAGAGAAGATGACTGAGCCTTGGGCGAATTATCTCTGGCCGTTGCTCAGTATAGTGTTACCTATTGCGCTTATTGTCGGTTTGCTCATGCTGGGAGTTGCCTACTTAACCCTTGCTGAGAGAAAAGTCATTGCTGCTATACAACTGCGAAGAGGTCCAAATGTTGTGGGGCCCTTTGGGCTCTTCCAGCCTCTCGCGGATGGTCTCAAGCTCTTGCTGAAAGAAACCGTGATCCCTGCATGGGCAAACAGAGGGGTGTTCATTCTTGCACCGCTCCTCACTTTTACTCTTGCCATCATGGCATGGGCGGTGATCCCGTTCGATGATGGATGGGTGATAGCGAACATCAATGTCGGTATCCTTTATATTTTTGCAATATCCTCAGCAGGTGTCTACGGAATTATCATGGCGGGATGGGCATCGAATTCGAAATATGCTTTTCTCGGCGGTCTGCGGTCAGCAGCGCAGATGGTCTCTTATGAAGTATCAATTGGGTTTGTACTTGTTACTGTTTTGATGTCAGCTGGCACTCTGAACTTGTCGGGAATCGTCAGTGCCCAAGACAAAGGGATATGGTACATCGTACCTCATTTTCCCATGTTCGTAGTATTCTGTATCTCTGCTCTGGCGGAGACTAATCGCGCGCCCTTCGACCTGCCCGAGGCAGAATCCGAGTTAGTCGCTGGCTATAATGTTGAATATTCTGCCATGACATTTGGCATGTTCTTTCTTGGGGAATATGCCAATATGATTCTGATGAGCGCTCTTGGGGTTATTCTCTTCTTGGGTGGGTGGTTGCCGCCTGTCGACATAGTGCCTTTTAACGTTGTGCCAGGAGTGCTGTGGTTTTTTTTAAAAATTTTCATTCTTTTGTTTGGATTTTTGTGGGTTCGTGCTACTTTTCCGCGTTATCGTTATGATCAGCTTATGCGCCTTGGTTGGAAGATTTTCCTACCTATTTCTCTATTTTGGGTTGTTTTTACAGCAGGGGTGTTGGTAGCCTTTGACTGGTTGCCAAGAGGATAAAGGAGATGGCTTTTTTAGATCGTACTGCGCGCACGCTTCTACTCATAGAGCTACTGCAGGGGATGGCGCTGACGTGGCGTTATATGTTTAAAAAAAAAGTAACGATTAATTATCCATTCGAGAAAGGCCCGCTATCGCCTCGCTTCCGTGGGGAGCATGCTCTCCGCCGCTATATGAACGGTGAAGAACGTTGTATCGCGTGTAAACTATGCGAAGCAATTTGCCCATCGCAGGCCATTACCATTGAAGCAATGCCACGAGCAGACGGCAGTCGCAGAACAACCAGGTATGATATTGATATGACAAAATGCATTTATTGCGGGTATTGCCAAGAGGCGTGTCCTGTTGATGCTATTGTCGAAGGTCAAAACTTTGAATTCGCTGCCGAAAATCGCGAAGAGCTGATGTATGACAAAGAAAAATTGCTAGAGAATGGTGATCGTTGGGAAGCCGCGCTTGCTACATGCATTAGGCTGGATGCGCCATATCGTTAGTTAATGTTAGGAATCGTTAGTTAATGTTAGGAAGGATTTTGTTGTGCATTATATAATGTTTTATATTTTTGCAACAATTGCGATTATTAGTTCTATAAGAGTGATTACTGCGCGTAATCCTGTACACTCAGTTCTCTTTTTAATACTTGTTTTTTGTAATGTTGCGGGACTATTTCTCCTTTTAGGAGCAGAATTTTTAGCAATGGTACTGATTATTGTATACGCTGGTGCGGTGGCGGTTCTCTTCCTCTTTGTAGTCATGATGTTAGACATCAATATCGTCCCACTTCGTGAGGGTTTCTTATCCTATCTACCAATAGGTGGGCTGATTGGTATGATTTTATTAGTTGAGCTTGTGATGGTAACAGCTGGATGGGTTATACCAACGGGGAATCTTCTTGCAACAACCACTCATGATCTCCCTAATACAGCGGCTCTGACTAATACAGAGGAATTGGGTAAAGTCTTGTACACGCGTTATGTCTATCAATTTCAGACTGCAGGAATTGCACTTTTAGTGGCAATGATAGGTGCTATCCTGTTGACATTGCGATCACGATCTGGCGTACGCCGACAGAGCGTTACCCGTCAGCTCGTACGGACAAAGGCGAACAGTCTTGAGCTCAAAAAGGTTCAGACTCGAGGGGGCGTGTGATGCCCGACATTGCCCTTGGCCATTATCTGATTGTCGGAGCGATACTCTTTATTCTGGGATTTTTAGGCATTTTTCTGAATCGGAAGAATGTCATTATCATCTTAATGTCTATTGAGTTAATGCTCCTTGCTGTCAACATCAACATGGTGGCGTTCTCAGCCTATTGGCACGATCTGACAGGTCAGGTCTTCACCATGTTCATTCTGACCGTTGCAGCTGCGGAAACGGCCATTGGTCTGGCCATTGTTGTGGTACTCTTCCGCAACCGTGGAACCATCGCAGTAGAGGAAATTAACCAAATGAAGGGTTAGGCGCGGGTCATGACATACGTTGCAGCCGTCTTTCTGCCTCTGTTTGGGGCTTTGAGTGCCGGTGTCTTTGGAAGGCAACTGGGTGACAGAGGGGCAGAGATTCTTACTGCTTCTAGCATAGGGGTATCCTTTATCCTCTCTCTCTTAATATTTCGAGATGTCGTGGGAAGCAGCGCGGTCCAGACCGTGCCCCTTCTTTTGTGGATACAGTCTGGTACCCTCGAGGTGGCCTGGGCCTTAAGGTTCGACACTCTAACCGCAGTGATGCTCTCTGTCGTAACGTGTGTATCCTTCCTGGTACATGTTTATGCCATTGGCTACATGCATCACGACTCTTCTATCCCCAGGTTTATGAGCTACTTGTCATTGTTTACATTCTTTATGTTGATACTGGTAACAGCTGATAATCTTGTGCAGCTTTTTTTTGGATGGGAAGGGGTCGGATTGGCCTCGTATTTACTCATTGGGTTTTGGTATGACCGTCCGTCAGCCAACGCTGCTGCTATCAAGGCTTTTCTCGTCAACAGGGTAGGTGATCTTGGGTTTATGCTTGGTATCCTGACCACTTTTATACTTTTCGGCTCTGTTTGTTTTGATCCTATCTTTGCCACAGCGGCAGTACATGCTGGTGATTATGTCAGATTTCTTGGGGTCGAATGGCACCTTGTAACCGTCATATGTTTTCTACTTTTCATCGGCGCCATGGGGAAGTCTGCCCAGATTGGGCTGCATACTTGGCTGCCAGATGCGATGGAAGGTCCGACACCCGTTTCCGCTCTGATTCATGCTGCCACCATGGTCACAGCCGGTGTCTTCATGGTGGCGCGCATGTCGCCACTTTTTGAGTATTCTCAAACAGCCTTGACGGTGATAGCTATTATTGGGGCAAGTACTGCGTTCTTTGCTGCTACTGTTGCTTGTGTTCAAAGCGACATCAAGCGCGTCATTGCCTACTCCACCTGCTCACAACTTGGTTACATGTTCTTTGCTATTGGGGTCTCCGCCTATCAAGCAGCTATCTTTCATCTCATGACACATGCTTTTTTTAAGGCATTGCTCTTCTTATCTGCTGGCTCTGTTATTCATGCTATGTCGGGTGAGCAGAACATGCATCGCATGGGCGGTATTGTTAGCCGGATCAGAGTAACATACGTGATGGTGTGGATTGGCAGTTTAGCACTTTCTGGTATGCCATTTTTTGCAGGATACTACTCAAAAGATATTATTTTGGAAGCGGCGTTTGGGTCCTCTTCAACAGTTGGGTACTTTGCCTTTTGGATGGGTATTGCTGCAGCTTTCATGACAGCCTTTTATTCTTGGCGTTTGTTGTTTATGACTTTCCATGGTCAGACGCGCGCTGATGAGAAGGTGATGGCTCATGTCCATGAATCACCGGCCGTCATGCTCATCCCACTGCTGATTCTGGCAATAGGAGCGTTGCTCTCCGGGTGGATTGGCTATGAAACCTTTGTCGGTCAACATAGGGAATCCTTTTGGGGACAAGCCATTACAGTGATAGCAGGACACAACGCCATGACAGCGGCTCACCATGTACCCTTATGGGTACAGCTGGCGCCGTTTGTAGTGGGAATAGGGGGGATTTTATTAGCTTATTTATTGTATATCTACATGCCAGTACTACCAGGCCTATTTTCTAGTGTTTTCAATAGGGTGTACCAGTTTCTTCTTAAAAAGTGGTATTTTGACGAACTTTACAATGCTCTTTTTGTACGTCCTGCCTTTGCCATTGGGAATGGTTTCTGGAAAGGAGGCGATGGAGCATTGATTGATGGAATTGGACCTGACGGCGTAGCGGCTGTGAGCCGTGGTGTTGCCCAGCGTCTGAGCCATTTACAATCCGGTTATGTTTATCATTACGCCTTTGCGATGATCGTTGGGGTAACAGTCTTCGTGACGTGGGTTACATTGTTCCATCTCTGGTGAGGTCTGTAATGATAACGGATTGGCCGCTTTTATCTTTGGTAACATTCCTTCCGTTAGCCGGGGCAGCCGTTATTTTGACGATCAGGGGGGATGATGCCTTGGTTGCGCGCAATGCGCGTAATGTCGCCTTATTAACTTCTGCAATGACGTTTATGGTTTCCCTGGCCCTGTGGAATCTTTTCAATTTTGATACAGCCGAATTTCAGTTTGTTGAGCAAAGGGCATGGTTGCCAGGGTTAGGTGTGACGTACCATATGGGTGTAGATGGCATTTCCCTCTTATTTGTGCTGCTATCCACCTTTCTAACCCTGCTCTGTATCCTCTCGAGCTGGCATGCCGTCACGACAAGAGTCAAGGAATACATGGTCGCTTTCCTTGTCCTTGAAACAATGATGGTCGGCATGTTTTGTGCTCTTAACTTGATACCTTTTTACATTTTTTTTGAAGGCGTTCTGCTGCCGATGTTCATGATCATCGGCGTGTGGGGGGGGACGCGTCGGGTGTACGCAGCCTTCAAGTTCTTCCTCTACACATTAACGGGTTCTGTGTTGATGCTGCTCGCTATGCTGGTAATGTATTTCACTGCTCAAACAACAGAGATTCCAGCACTCATGCGATTCCCCTTCCCAGATGACATGCAGAGATGGTTGTGGCTGGCGTTTTTCGCCTCGTTTGCAGTAAAAGTGCCTATGTGGCCTTTGCATACTTGGCTACCCGATGCGCATGTGGAAGCGCCAACGGCGGGCTCTGTGATTCTGGCCGGTGTGCTGCTCAAGATGGGCGCCTACGGTTTCCTAAGATTTTCTATACCCATGTTCCCCGATGCGAGCAGCTATTTTACACCATTCATTTATGCCTTATCTGTTGTCGCTGTGATTTATGCTTCTCTGGTCGCTCTCGTCCAAGAGGACATGAAAAAATTAGTGGCCTATTCCTCTATTGCCCACATGGGATTTGTAACGATAGGTATTTTTACCCCCACCCAACAGGCTGTAGAAGGCGCCTTGTTTCAGATGCTGTCTCATGGCATTGTCTCGGGGGCGTTGTTTTTATGCGTGGGTGTCGTCTACGACCGGAGACATACACGCGAGATTTCTGCCTATGGCGGACTCGTGCACCGCATGCCAATGTATGCACTGGTTTTCATGATATTTACGCTTGGGTCAATAGGCTTGCCAGGAACAAGCGGATTTATAGGTGAGTTTCTCGTTCTCTTAGGTGTATTGCCAGTGAGCAGCTTGGTGGCATTATTCACTGCAACGGGGGTCATCTTAGGTGCAGCATATATGCTCTATCTTTACAGTCGTGTTATCTTTGGTAAGCTAGAAAAGCCCGCTCTTCATGGGCTGTTGGACTTAAGTAAAAGAGAGATTCTGGTTTTTACACCACTGCTCTTAATGGTTTTATGGATGGGAATATATCCCACTCCCTTTTTGAAGGTATTTCATACATCAGTTACTACCTTGCTAGAGAACAACAAAGTGATTGAAGTACCCGCTCTAGCAGCACCGTGACATGGGGTCTGATGATGACAGAACTGCCCGATTTTCTCCCGGTCTTGCCAGAGTTTTTACTGATCTGCGCCGCGTTGGGTTTACTGATGGCAGGAGCCTTTCTGCGGGAAGGCAAGGCCGCCTCTGATGTCATTGGCTTGTGGGCTGTGCTATTTATGACAGTGTCTGGACTATTAGTGGTGTCTGGTAGTGGGGGGAACATCACTACATTTAATGGAATGTTTATAACAGATCACTTTAGTGTATTTATGAAAATATTGATTCTCGTTTCTGGATCAGTGACTCTTATGATGTCACTGCCTTGGTTACAGGACGAGCGAATCAGTAAATTTGAATTTCCCATTCTTGTTCTTTTTGCCACTGTTGGTATGCTTATGATGGTTTCTGCAAACGATTTGATGGCCATGTACTTGGGGTTAGAATTGCAGAGCCTCTCCTTATATGTGATTGCTGCTTACCATCGTGACAACAGCCGCGCAACTGAGGCTGGGATGAAATACTTTGTCCTGGGGTCCCTCGCATCAGGCTTACTTCTCTTCGGAGCATCGTTCGTGTATGGTTTCACTGGTCAAACGGAATTTGACGGTTTAGCTAAGAGCTTAGCAGGCGTGGATAAAGCCAGCATGGGAGCCATAATAGGAGCAGTTTTCATTATTTTTGGACTTGCCTTCAAGCTTTCCGCTGTGCCATTTCACATGTGGACGCCGGACGTCTATGAAGGGGCACCTGCCCCTGTGACCGCCTTTTTTGCATTGGCACCAAAGATAGCGGCCATGGCACTTTTGGTGCGAGTCCTGACAGGTCCGTTCATGGCAATGGCAGAGCAATGGCAGCAGATCGTGATGATACTCGCGATGGCTTCAATGATTTTAGGGGCGTTCGCTGCTCTCAATCAAACGAACATCAAGCGCCTGATGGCCTATAGTTCTATCGGTCATGTCGGTTACGCGCTGATTGGCCTTTCTGTCGGCAATATGATAGGGGTGTTGGGCCTTCTCGTCTACCTGACTATCTATCTTGTGATGAATCTTGGGGTATTTGCAATCATCCTGTCCATGCGTCAGAAGGGACGTCTGACAGAGGGTATTGAGGATTTGTCCGGCCTTGCGAAAACACAGCCTTTAATGGCTGCAGCCCTCGCGGCACTCATGTTCTCAATGGCCGGGATACCGCCTCTGGCTGGTTTTTTTAGCAAGCTTTACGTGTTCATTGCTGCTATTGAATCACAGATGTATGTGTTGGCAATCGTAGGTGTCCTCACAAGCGTTGTGAGTGCTTTCTACTATCTCAGAATTATTAAAATCATGTATTTTGACGAGCCAGTCGAAACGTTTGATAAACCGCTCAGCAGAGCGGTTGCGCTCACCCTAGCGGCTAGCAGCATTGTTGTGTTGGGATTCTTTTTATACCCACCGCCACTCTTGATGCAAGCAGAGGAGGCAACCGCCGCCTTATTCCCCGGATAAAATAAAGAAGAACCCGATGACAGGGGGCAGCACACGGGTGGATTTGCCAACAGGGTGGCAGCTTATCGTGTATGACCGCATTGACAGCACGAGTGCAGAAGCAAAGAGATTAGCCATTGCCGCCGCAGGGGTTAGAACGGGCGTGCTTGTCATTCAAGCCGTCGTACAGACGGATGGGCGTGGTAGAAATGTAAGAACGTGGTACAGCCATGCAGGGAATCTGCATTTTTCTGTTCTTTGGCTCAAACCACCACTCCCGCCCGCTCAGTTTCCCTTGACTAGTTTTTTGGCCAGTGTAGCGGTCGTAGAGGGCATAGCCGCAACGGTACCTGCATTGCAGCACAAGTTAGCCTGCAAATGGCCTAACGATGTGTTATGTAATGGCCGCAAGCTCTGCGGTATCCTATCAGAAGGAGAATGCCAAGGTGATCGTCCCGTATGGCTCCTCATTGGTATAGGCGTCAATGTGGCCTGGGCCCCTGAGGCAGCAACGGTTCAGCATCCGGCTACCTCGTTAGTCGCCGAAGGTGTTAATCTTCGATTAGACGTACTGATCAGTGCAATATGTCATCAGCTGGCGATCTGGCTAACTCGTTTGCAGACAGAAGGTTTCTTGCCTGTGCGCAGTCAGTGGCTTGCCCGGGCCGTTGGCATCGGGAGAACGGTTGCGGTACGAAATAACACCAATATCTCTGGGATATTTCTTGGTCTTGACCATGATGGCGCGTTGTTGTTGAAAATGAGGGGGGGAGTCCAACAGCGTCTCATTTCTGGAGATATTTTCTTTTCTTGAGATCTTTCTGGCCTCAACGCACTGGTCAAGCACAAAGCAGAAATTTGCTGCAGCAGGATCTGATTTGAGTGGGGCGGTCTGGAAAGGACGTGCGCACAGCCGCCAGGGTGGGCTGTGCGCCTTTTCATCTCTGTAAGAGATTAAGAGATAAAAGAGATAAGAGATTCGTGTAATCATTAGAGACGAGCCATGCTCCTGGCAATAGACTGTGGCAATACCAATATTGTTTTTGCCCTGTTCAAAGGAGATGTGATTCGCGGTCAATGGCGAGCATCCTCAAAATCTGACCGTACGGCTGACGAGGTGGGTGTGTGGTTGGCGCAACTCTTGGAAATGGAAGGGATTGACCGCCACGAAGTCCGTGCCGCTATCATCGCCTCTGTGGTACCTTCTGCGATCTTTGGTCTCAAGTTACTTTGTCGCCGTTTCTTTGGCTGTGATGCCTTAGTGGTAGGCGAGCCACAGGTGACGCTGGATCTGCGTATTCTCATAGGGGAGCCACAAGAAGTCGGAGCAGATCGGCTGGTCAATGCGGTAGCCGGTCATATGACTTACCCCGGGCCGTTAACGATTATCGATTTTGGCACAGCAACAACTTTTGATGTCGTTGACAGCCATGGAAACTATTGCGGAGGCGCTATAGCACCCGGCATCAATCAGTCTCTGGCTGCCCTACATATGGCAACAGCCAAGCTGCCTTTAGTTGCGGTTGGGAGACCAGAGCGGGTTATTAGCACGTCCACTGTGTCTGCCATGCAGTCAGGCATATTTTGGGGCTACATTGGCATGATCGAAGGCTTAATCGCACGTATTGATAAGGAATTGGGCATGCAGACACAGGTGATTGCAACTGGTGGTCTGGCGTCTCTGTTCAAGGAGTCAACAGACGTTATTCACCATCATGATCCAGATCTGACCATGCGCGGTTTGCTCGAGATTTATCGACGCAATCAGACTGTTGAATTTCCATGAGTGATAGTAGTGACTACGGTATGACAAACAGATTCATCATTCCAGAGAATCAGGTAGTTTTCGTATCTTTAGGTGGTGCCGGGGAAATCGGCATGAATATGTATCTTTATGGATACAATGGTAAATGGCTTTTAGTGGATTGTGGAATTACTTTTGGTAATCATTTCATACCGAGCGTTGATGTGATCTTGCCTGATCCGACATTCATCAGTGGATACGGTAAGAGTCTCATGGGTTTGGTCATTACACATGGGCATGAAGATCACTTAGGAGCGGTGGGATGGCTCTGGCCGCGTTTACGGTGTCCTGTCTATGCTACGCCGTTTGCTGCCGCTCTTCTCAAGAGGAAGTTAACAGATGTCGGGCTCGAGTACGAGGTACCAGTGTATCCTATGGCACTGGGAGGACAGCTAACTTTAGGACCGTTTTCTATAGAATTTGTCACTCTGACTCATTCGATTCCTGAACCTGTTGCGCTTGCCATTCGTACATCGGCTGGGACCATTCTGCATAGTGGTGACTGGAAATTTGACCCTGAACCTCTCGTTGGCAGGGAAGTTGATAGAGCAGCTTTGACACGCCTTGGGACAGAAGGTGTGATGGCGATGATAGGCGATTCCACTAATGTTTTTACTCTTGGGAACTCTGGTTCAGAAGCTGATGTGCGCACAAGTTTGACTCGTTTGTTTGCAAGTGTAGAAGGGCGAATCGCCGTCACATGTTTTGCTTCTAATGTCGCCCGTTTAGAAAGTATTATAGCAGCGGCCACTGCTAACGATCGTCATGTCGCCCTTCTGGGACGGTCCTTATGGCGGATCGTTGAAGTGGCACAGCAGTTGGACTATCTTTCTAAAATTTGTTTTCACACTGTTCAGGATGTTGCCGGATTGCCACAGAGTCGCGTGTTGTATGTGTGTACAGGCAGTCAGGGTGAACCTAGCGCCGCTCTAGCGCGTGTCGCAGCCTTGAACCATCCGTACGTACGGTTAGGACATGGGGATATGGTCGTTTTTTCTTCACGCATCATCCCTGGTAATGAACGTGCTATTCATCATCTGCATAATCAATTCGTACGGTTGGGTACTCGGGTTGTCACAGAACGTGACCATTTTGTACATGTGTCTGGCCACCCAGGACGGACAGAAATGGCGGAGATGTACAAAATCGTTAGACCGCGTTTTCTTGTTCCCATTCATGGTGAGATGCGCCATTTAGTGGCTCATGCCGAGTTCGTCCGCAGCTGTGGCATCGCGAGCATGGTTGTTGAAAACGGACAGATGATCACCCTTGGGCCTGACAAGCCATCTTTTCTTGGCACTATCCCTGTGGGACGGATGATCGTAGATGGTTGTCGCATTGTACCGTCAGATTCACACATTCTACGCAGTCGTGAGCGTCTGATGTTCAATGGCATGGTGGTACTTACTCTAGTAATAAATGAAGATGGAAAACTTGTACACGACCCACAGTTAACATCGTCGAGTACTCTAGATTCAGACATAGAATGTCACGAAGAGCACACAGTCATAGCAGCAGTGCGGACGGCTCTTAGCCGGCTGTCCGTGGATGAACGTTATGACGACGATTTGATCCGCGCGACGGCTCGCTTAGCAGTGCGGCGCAGTTTCAAAGAAAATCTTGGAAAACGACCCTTAACTGAGGTGCATCTGGTCCGCCTGTCAATGCTCTGAGAGGATTCCTGATACTCAGTTGAGTCAGTTGAGAGGAATGGGTTATATCTGGGAGGTTCTTAAATGATTGGCAAGTTGAATCATGTAGCGATTGCTGTGCCCGATTTGGATGAGGCCGCAGCCCTTTATCGCCAGACACTGGGGGCTCAGGTCTCTGATCCGAAGCCACAACCAGAACACGGTGTAAAAGTTGTTTTTATAGAGCTCGAAAATACAAAAATAGAGCTTCTTCATCCTTTAGGAGATAAATCTCCCATAGCTGGGTTTTTAGAAAAAAACCCGACGGGTGGTATCCACCACGTATGCTATGAGGTTGATGATATTCATGCAGCCGCCGCCAAGATGAAACTAGACGGCAAGAAAGTATTGGGAGATATCAAAATAGGTGCACATGGGAAACCTGTGATCTTTTTACATCCGAAGGATTTTAACGGCACGTTAGTCGAACTCGAACAAGCGTAGCATGCATGTGCCGTCCAGTGATGCTGCTTTTGCAGATATCGCTGGGACGGTGGTCGGCTCTCCTCTCCTGGTCTGTCTGCAGCGCCCCCCGCCCCGGCCCCGCCGTTTCACAAGAACGGGCGGCGCTTGGCGGGCCGTTTTTCACACAAGAAAAGGATTATCAAAGCGTTCTGTGCCAAATGTAGAAAGCGGTCCATGACCTGGGATAAAAGTGATGTCATCTCCCAACGGGAATAAGGTGTCTTTAATGGATCGGATCAAGACTTCGTAGTCCCCACCGGGAAAATCTGTGCGGCCAATAGAACCAGCAAAGAGGACATCTCCAACTTGTGCGATACGAGAATGACTATTATAGAAAACTATATGCCCCGGCGTGTGTCCCGGACAGTGTAAAACGTCGAGCGTGAGGTTGCCAAGGGGAATGGTATCACCTGATTCCAGCCAGCGGTGCGGCGTGAATGAGGCTGGCGCTTGCACGCCAAAGTAACGGCCCTGTTCTGCCATCTGACGTATCCAATAGCTATCATTCTGATGCGGGCCTTCGATGGGGACACCAAGCTTCGTCGCAAGTTCACCGGCTCCGCCAGCATGATCAATATGGCCATGTGTCAGTAAGATTCTTTCCACGACAATGCTATGCTGCTCCACCGCATTTCCGATTCTCTCAATATCACCACCTGGATCAACCACCACACCTTTGAGAGTATGAGCGCACCATAACAAAGTGCAATTTTGCTGAAATGGCGTCACGGGTACAACAGCATAACGCATAATAATCCTCGCAACATAGCAACATATCCGTCACCGCGTTTCTTCTCTTGGGGAAGTATACCACGCAAGGCATGTGAGTGCAGCATACATTCTCGGCTCGGGAGGTCTACAACACACACGCTCTCGTTCTTCTCTGCCTCTCATGAGGCATGAGGAAGGCGGTCGCATATTGCGCTTTCTGTAGATGTCCGTACACCGCTCACTCACCTCTCACTAAAGAATGAGAATAAAAGGTAGCACGGCGCTTTCTCTTTGGCGCTATAATGAATTTGCCAAATGGGTAAAGTGGTCCCAGCCTACAATGGTAGGGTCACCCCGATGCATTTCTTCACCAAGCTAGCCTTACGACACGCCCGTGCACTCCTGTGGTGGAGTAGCGCTCTAACATTGGTACTGTTAGTGATAGGACTGGTGTGGGGACTCTTTTTCTCACCAGCAGATTACCAGCAAGGAGAAATGGTGCGGATTCTGTATATTCATGCACCGGCAGCGTGGATGGGGTTGTTCGCCTACACCGTGATGGCAGTGGCCAGTGCTGCAAGTTTAATGGGGAAGTATCCCTTAGCGGATATAGTAGCAAAGGCCTCATCCCCAGTGGGAGCACTCTTCACAATCATCTGTCTTGTCACTGGGGCGTTGTGGGGAAAGCCGATGTGGGGCGCTTACTGGGTTTGGGATGCCAGACTCACATCCATGTTGATTCTTTTGTTTCTCTACTTAGGTCATATAGCACTTGTAAATGCCTTTGATGACTATGGACGGGGGGCAAGAGCAGGAGCGATTTTAGCTCTCATCGGGTTCATTAATATACCGATTATTAAGTTTTCTGTTGATTGGTGGAATACTCTGCATCAGCCGGCCAGCATAACTAGAGTCGCTTTACCGGCGATGGCAATGGAAATGCTGCTGCCGTTGCTCGTGATGGGGCTCGCTTTCAAGGCATATTATGTCACCTTACTGTTGGTCCGTATACAGAGCGAAATGGCTGCCGTTCAGGTGCGAGCCAGCCGTTTGACCCAGAACAATTGGACCCAGAACAATAGGCGAGAGAATGGGAGGTAAGATGGAGGTGCAAAGAACGCTCGGCAAAGGAGACAAGGATGGATAAATTCTTCTCCATGGGTGGCTATGCACCATTCATCTGGTCATCCTATGGGATTGGGATTGGTGGGCTAGTTGTCCTGGCCGTTATCAGTGTCCGGACCCTCCGGGCACGTGAGAGGGAATTGCAATTTATTGGCACTAGACAGAAAAAGAACGTCATCAACAATACTGAGTCCTGCCAGGGAGAGGGCACTATCCATGAGTCTTAAAAAGCGGCGTTTAGGTTGGCTCATTTCCAGCTTGGTGGCCTTGGGGATGGCTATTGGTCTTCTCCTGCTGGCTGCCAGAGATACGGTCACCTTCTTTTTTTCGCCGAGCGAATTAGCACAGTTGTCAATAAAACAGGATCGTCGCTTACGAGTCGGTGGTCTCGTTGCCGCCGGCAGTGTGCAGAGAACTGGTACAATAATACACTTTGTCATCACGGACAGGGTACAGACCGTACCTGTCATCTTTTCCGGCATACTACCGGATCTTTTTCGTGAGGGCCAGGGGGTCGTGGCAGAAGGGAGATTGGGCACAGACGGTGTTTTGCATGCCTCTAGCGTGCTGGCAAAACATGACGAGACCTACACACCGCGTGATGTTGCAGAATCATCTCTGCAAAAGAAATGGCGTGGAGAAAGAGCGCCAGGAGCAGCTCAGACGACGGCTACCGGCGGCTCGGCACCCGCTGCAATAACGCGCTGACGCTGAAGTGTCATCAATGACTGTGGAGCTTGGTCATTTTGCCCTCATCCTGGCACTCCTTGTTGCTGTTGTACAGGCAATTGTCCCATTACTGGGGGCACAGCAGGGGAACACCGCCTGGATGGCCTTGGCCCGGCCTGCAGCAGTCATGCAGTGCGTTTTGGTCACTGTGGCTTTTGCCATGTTGATGCGTGCTTACATAGTCTCCGACTTTTCAGTCCATACTGTTGCTCTCCATTCCCATACGGCAAAACCGCTCCTCTATAGAATCACAGGGCTCTGGGGCAATCATGAGGGGTCTATGGTGCTGTGGGTGATGATCTTGTCGCTGTTCGGCACTGCCCTGTCTATAGCAGGCTGCAATCTACCCTTACATTTACTAGTCAGAACTTTATCTATACAAGCAATGATAACATCATGTTTTCTACTCTTTATTCTCTTTGTTTCCAATCCGTTTTGGCGATTGGACCCGCCAGTGATGGAAGGTCGTGGCTTAAATCCACTGTTACAAGACCCAGGTCTTGCATTTCATCCTCCCTTACTCTACTTGGGATACGTAGGATTTTCAATAGCGTTTTCCTTTGCCATTGCAGCTCTGATCGAAGGCTGGGTTGACTCCGCATGGGCGCGCTGGGTACGTCCATGGACACTCGCAGCGTGGGTTTGTCTAACGCTCGGCATAGCGCTTGGGAGTTGGTGGGCCTATTACGAACTCGGCTGGGGGGGGTGGTGGTTCTGGGACCCTGTGGAAAACGCTGCTCTGATTCCATGGCTGGCAGGGACGGCTCTGTTGCACTCCATTCTTGTGGTTGAGAAACGCGATGCCTTGAAGAAATGGACAATACTCCTTGCCATTATGACATTCTCTTTGAGTTTGCTTGGTACTTTTCTCGTCCGCTCTGGCATTCTGACTTCTGTACATACATTTGCGGCTGATCCCACACGGGGGGCGTTTATTTTAGTTTTACTAGTAATAACTGTTGGTGGATCTCTCGTACTTTTTACATTACGAGCGCCAATATTACAAAGTGGCACTTTATTCAAAATAGCATCTCGCGAAGGTAGTATATTGCTGAATAATGCATTGCTATCTGTCATGATGGCAACAGTCCTCTTAGGAACGCTCTATCCGCTGTTGGCCGATGTTCTGGGCCTTGGCAAACTGTCAGTGGGCGCACCCTTTTTTCATCGTACTGTCGTGCCATTAGCGATTCCGTTACTCATCATCATGGCCATTGGTCCACTGCTAGCTTGGAAGCAAGGGAATCTCGGAAAAGGAAGGCGTAACATGTTGTTACGTAGGCTGTGGCCCGCAGCCGTTATCGCAATTATTACAGCTATTTTGATGGCTATCAAAAGAGAATCTTTCTCAACAATTGTTGGTATAAGCTTAGCAATGTGGCTAGGATTTGCAACATTGCTAGAAAGTGCTGAACGTATGCTCCTATTTCGTGTCCCAATTCGGGTATCTTTGCGCCGTGCGGTGCATCTGCCAAGGGCCGCTTATGGCATGACTTTGTCTCATTTTGGCTTAGCCGTCTTAGTAGCTGGGCTTGTTGGTGCGACGGCCTGGGAAACAGAGAAAAGCCTGATTCTTCAACCTGAAGAGTCAACAAATCTCGCTGGTTATACCTTTACACTAGCAGAAATACAGTCTGTTACCGGTCCAAACTATAGGGCAACACGAGGAAAAATTGTTGTGCGTCGCCATGACGATCAAGACGATCAATCTGTTGCCATACTTTACCCTGAGCAACGCTACTACACAGATCCACCGCAGCTTACGACAGAAGCAGCGATTCATAGTACTGGGATGGCCGATGTTTACGTTGCAATGAGTGAACATGATATATATGATAAACTAGGAGTTGTAATTCGCCTTTACTATAAGCCGCTAGTGCCATGGTTATGGTATGGTACTGGCTTAATGGCTTTAGGGGGCGTAATGTCGCTGAGCGATAGACGCTCATCGTAATGAGAGTAAATCACAGTCATTTTCGTTTTTTCTGGGAATCTGAAAGCCATGCACCCTGCATTTAGGTTGCCTCTGGTTGTGTTTATGATTTTGGTCTGCACCTTTGTACTACGGCTTGTAACCTTTTGGCGGGGAGATATCGGAGACTCTGTGCCATCTGCCGTAGCCTTAGTCAATAGAAATGTGCCCTCTTTTGCCCTGCCAGCCTTGCCAGGGCGGGGGCGTTGCTTACGTAGCGAAAATCTCAAGGGTCAAGTGAGTTTGGTAAACGTTTTCGGATCCTGGTGTGTAGCCTGTCTGGCTGAGCATTCTTTTCTGATGGCCCTGAAAGAATCCAAGACCATACCTATCCACGGGATAAACTGGCGAGATACCGCTGCAAATGGCGCGGCGTGGCTACGCCATTATGGTGATCCCTATGACCGTGTTGGCACGGACGCGGATAGCCGAGTGGCAATGGATTTTGGTGTCACAGGCGCACCAGAAACGTTTGTTATCGATGCAAATGGAGTAATTCGGTTCAAACACACCGGTCCCCTCACATCACAGATATGGCAGGAAAAAATCATATTTCTGATTGAGCGGTTACAGCACAGGGAATGAAGACGTGCGGCAAAGGTTAAAAAGCATTGCAAGAGGTGTTATACTATTTATTGTTCTGGCATGGCCAGCACGTGCTTTTGTTGTGGAATCCGCGGAGATACTGGCTGATCCTGCCTTGGAAGCCCGTGCGCGGGCTATCAGCCGACAGTTGCGCTGTATGGTGTGTCAGAATCAGTCTATTGAGGACTCTCATACTGAGTTGGCCAGTGACATGCGCCGTCTGGTAAGGGAGAATGTCATGTCCGGTATGACGGACGATGACATCATCCGCTTTCTGACAGATCGCTATGGAGACTTTGTAACACTGATGCCACCGTTTAAAGCATCAACCTGGCTATTATGGCTTGCCCCGGCATTTTTTCTTTTAACGGCTGTATGGGCTGTCAGGCGTTCCCTTTTGCAAGTAGACAAGGACACGCCCCTTTCTGATGAAGAAAGACTCCGTGTGCATCTTATGATGCAAGACGAGAGTCGTCGCGGATGAGTCACGAGATTCTCTTCTTCTGGGTAACAGTGAGTATTCTCTTAGGGATTACTATAACGATACTTGTCCTACCGCTGATACGGCAATGGGAAATACACTCTAATATGAAGAGACCAAGAGGCGTTTACAATTTTCCAGTTTATAGATATCAGTTACTAGAGATTGAAAGTGATTTTCAAAGTGGCTTGCTCACGGAAGAATCTGCTGATCGCAGAAAAACTGAGATTCAAAGACGTATGTTACAGTCAGATGACTCTTTTACAAAAAAAAATATATATAACATTAAATTGAATACACATAGAGCAAAATTAATACAATCTTTACTACTAAGTCTAGTGATGGCCGTGGGCGCTGTAGGACTGTATCTGAATAGGGGCGCGCCTGGTCTCCCAGACAGGCCAGCCTCGACAGAACTCGCTACCATGGTGCAGAAGAATGCAGAACGTCTCTCAGACGAACTGGCCAAGTACATGGAACAAAACCCTGAGAAGGTGGAGGGCTGGATACTTTTAGCGCGTTTTCAGCGGCAGCTAGGGGTATATGCTGGCGCTGCACGATCGTTTCACATGGCAATCAAACGGGGCATCAAGGACACGGACACCTTGGCTAGCTATGGCGAGATGTTAGTGGCAGAACGGGGCGGGCAGGTGCCGTCAGAGGCGTGTACACTTTTTCGTCTGGCCCATCACCATAATCATGCCAAAGCTGCGAACGACGATCCGCGTGCGGCCTTCTATATTGGTCTGGCGGCCTTTCAGGATGGTGATTCACACTGCGCTATTTCCATCTGGCGAGGATTAGAGTTGCACGCCCCACCTGGAGCCCCGTGGCTGGACATGCTGCGTACTCATATTGTCAGCGCTACAGCGCAAGCCAAGCTGACGGATGTCATGCCGCAGCATCTGTGGGATGTGCCCCTCTGCGGAAGATGTGCAATCAATAGTAATCTTTCCCAAAAGGATTAGAGAACTTGTGAACGGCGCTGCAAAGCTTCACGAACACTGACATTCCGCAGGCAGTTGTTCCAGTGTCTGATACAGGAGAGCACTGAGGCCGAGAAAGGCAGGATACGAATGGGTGATGACATAGGTCGGGATAGACATGTTGTAAGTGCGAAAACGACCCTTATTTTCAAATCGAGAGCGAAAGAGTGAGGTAGGCAGCACTGTTGTCAAACGTGGTACGATGCCACCGGCGATGTAAAGGCCACCGCGTCCCCCGGTCGTCAGTACCAGGTTACCAGCGATGGTACCTAACATAGCAAGGAACATTCGTACAGCGGCCAAGCACAGGGGGTCTGTTCCCGTCAAGCCACGTTCCGTCACTGTGGTGGGTTCGACGGACTCAGGGTTGTGCCCTGCAATTTCCGCGAGCGCTAGATACAGATTCACTAGGCCAGGGCCAGACAGGGTTCTCTCGGCGGAAACATGGCCAAAACGTCGGCGCAGGACCTGAATAACTGCACTCTCGTGATCGTCAGCAGCTGGCATGGTAACGTGTCCCCCTTCTGTGGGTATGACTCGCCAGTGAGTGCCCTCTGGCACTAGAAGAGCAACGCCGAGTCCAGTGCCAGCTCCGAGAACCCCGATGGGTGCGTCCGCCGTAGACGTCCCTCCTCCGACTTTAAGACGATTGCCAGGCATGAGATGCGGGACACACAAGGCCACAGCTGCGAAATCGTTAATGACTGCTAAAGAGCGCAAGCCTAATGCCTGGCGAATTCTTTCGATGGAAAACTGCCACGGATGGTTCGTCATCATCACCATATCCCCCAGGATAGGCGAAGCCACGGCAAAAGCGCCAATCTTGGGTCTTGCGGCGAGTCGCACGCTTGTCAGTGTCAGATAAGTCTCTGCCGCTTCCACTGGTCCTGGAAAGTCAGCGCATGGTAAACTGTGTTCCTCATAGGCTTCTTCTCCTGGACGGCAGAGAGCAAAACGGGCATTTGTACCACCAATATCGGCGATCAAGCCTACTGGCACGGACTCTAGCACAGACACGGCGGCAGCTCCTCTTTATCCCGGAAACCTAGAACGGGATTTCGTCGTCAAGATCTGGAGCAGAACGGTCCCATCCAGAATCACTTTTTGCAGTACCATTGACACCATCTCTCTTTTCAGAATCAAAACGAGCAGCAGAGGGACTATATTCTTTTGTGGCAAGTGTGTCATCATAGGACAGGGAAGTCACCCCGCCACGGCTGTCAAGGAGCGCCAGTTCTCCGCGGAAGCGGCCGACCACTATCTCAGTAATATAATGCTCGTTTCCTAACTGGTCAGCCCACTTCCGAGTTTGCAATGTACCTTCCAGGTATGCTTTCGCACCTTTGCGCAGATAGCGCGCGGCCAGCTCGGCGAGTCTGGGACTGAATATCACAACACGGTGCCACTCTGTTCTCTCTCGTCGTTCCCCCGAAAGACGATCTTTCCAGCTTTCCGATGTGGCAACGGAGAGAGTAACGATCTTGCTACCATCCTGGCTATGGCGCACTTCAGGATCTCGACCAAGATGACCGATGAGAATGACTTTGTTGACACTGCCTGCCATCGTTCCCACCCGTTTTTATGACCAACTTTATGACCAACAGTCTCTTTCCTGAACTGTAAAGCGCATGAGAGAACAAGGGAAATCTTTTTGTTAAACCAAGATCTTGCATCATCGGCTGCTCATTTCCATATACACCCCTACACCCATCTTCACCTGTGACTTCACCTGTGAAAGAACAGAGAGAGACATCACACACAGGGGGAAGTGAGAAGGTTGCTTTTGACATGACATTTTGTCAGCGTATATGCTGGACCTTAAAAGTTTGACTCTTCGTCTCAGAGGGTAGGATGGCACGTGTAACAGTAGAAGATTGCATTGTTAAAATCTCCAATAGATTTGAGCTCACTCTGCTCGCTAGTCAACGTGCTCGGGAAATTAGTCATGGCGTCACGTTGACCGTGGCTCGTGATAACGACAAGAATCCTGTTGTAGCCTTACGTGAGATTGCGGATGGATCTGTAAGAGTTGAATACCTTAGTAATGCTTTAATTCAAAGTATGCAAAAGCATATTAGCCACCGTGAAGATGAAGAAAAAGAAGAAAAAAATGACATGATGTTTCTACCAGAAATAGATTTTTCCTCTGATCCTGCAGAAGAAGATGGAGCAGAGGATATCGCTCTCGATGAGGAGATGGTAGAGGACAGTTTGAATTTACAGGAAGATGTTGTGGCGTTAGAAGCTGAAGCAGAAGCTCTCGCGGCAGAGTCCTTGCAGCAAGGAATTGTCATTGAGACTGAAATCAATAATGATTCTGAAATAAATAATACGAATGATTAAATCAACTAATATTAAAAAAAACTACTAAAGAGGTAATATCCAAGAAAAGGAGACCTGTAGCAAGGTATCAAGCAAGGTATCAAGGTATGATCAATATGCTTCGGCCCTCTGAGCTCGTCGAGCGGATCAGGTCGTATGATGTCAATGCCAACGCTGGCGCCATAGATCGTGCATATGTCTATGCCATGAAAATGCACGGAGCGCAGAAACGTGCTTCGGGCGACCCTTACTTTTCCCATCCCATAGAGGTGGCCGGAATCCTGACTCGATTCAAGCTCGACTCCTCCTCCATTATTACGGCTCTGCTACATGATACCATTGAGGACACGTCAGCGACGCTTGCAGAAATCGAGAATCTTTTTGGTTCTGAAGTTGCTCGGCTAGTAGACGGCGTTACAAAGCTCACCCGGATTCAACTGCAGTCAGGGCAGGCAAAACAGGCAGAAAATTTTAGAAAATTATTAGTAGCAATGTCAGAAGATATACGTGTTTTAATAGTAAAATTAGCAGATCGCGTTCATAACATGCGTACACTCCATTACGTACGCAATCCAGATAAGAGGCGACGAATTGCACGTGAGACAATGGAAATCTACGCTCCTCTGGCAGAACGAATTGGGATGCACGAAATAAAGAATGATTTAGAGGATCTCTCCTTCGCGGAATTACACCCTGATGTGCGGGAATCTCTTGTCACGAGACTTAAATTCCTCCGTGAAACAGGCGGCAACCTTGTGATCTGCATCATTGACCAGTTGCGAGCAACACTGAGTCAAGCAGGCCTGAACGCGGTCTGCTCAGGAAGAGAAAAACCCCCCTATTCTATCTGGCGCAAAATGCAGCGCAAGAATATAGGTTTCGAGCAGCTGCCAGACATCATGGCGTTCAGAGTGATTGTGAACACCGTTGAAGACTGTTACAGAGCACTTGGGACAATGCACAGCAGATATCCAATGGTGCCAGGCCGTTTTAAAGACTACATTTCGACCCCAAAGCCTAACGGGTACCGTTCCTTACATACTGGTATTATAGGTCCAGAGCGATATCGCATAGAATTACAGATTCGTACACAAGAAATGCACGAAATAGATGAAATTGGTGTTGCTGCTCATTGGAAGTACAAGCAAGGTGCAAAAAACGTCAATGGCCGTCAGTATCGTTGGCTCAGGGAATTACTAGAAATTCTAGAACACACGTCAGGACCAGAAGAGTTTCTAGAGCATACTAAGCTTGAAATGTTTCAGGATCAAGTGTTCTGTTTTACCCCAAAGGGTGATTTGATGAGTCTACGTAGTGGAGCGTCTCCGGTAGACTTTGCTTATGCTATTCATACAGCTGTTGGGGATACCTGTATTGGCGCCAAAATCAACGGCCGTATGATGCCACTGCGCAGTGTGCTTCAAAACGGCGACCAAGTTGATATTCTCACATCGAGAACACAGAATCCTTCACCAGAGTGGGAAAAATTCGTCGTCACAGGCAGGGCAAGAGCCCGCATCAGGCGCTTTATCCGTCTTCAGACAAAAGCCCAGTACACAGGATTGGGAAGGGCGATCTTACAGCGTACCTTCAGACAAGAAGGTTATGAGTATTCTGAGAACGGTCTGGAAAGGGCTCTGAGGCAGTTTAAAGCTCAGACGGTTGACGAGCTGTGTAGGATGGTCGGACAAGGGTTACTCGCAGGTCGCGAGGTAGTGGTGACAGTTCATCCAAGCATCAAAATGAGCAGACTGAGTAGAATCGTCTCCATTGCTACTTACCGGCGTCATAAGCCAAAACAAAAAGTCAGTATTCCCATCCGGGGTCTCATTGCTGGCATGGCCGTCCATTACGCGGGTTGCTGTCATCCTTTACCAGGGGACCGTATTGTCGGCATTGTGACAACTGGGAAAGGAATTACAACTCATACAAGAGATTGTAATACTCTGGAACAGTATGTGGACCAGGCTGACAAATGGCTCGATCTCTCTTGGGGAGAAGATCTGGATGGTGTGACTCATGTTGGGCGCATGAACCTGGTGGTCACAAACGTACCAGGCACATTGGGGACGCTATCAACGATGATAGCCAGAAACCATGGGAACATCACAAACCTCAAGATTACTAACCGTGCCACTGATTTCTTTGACATGTTGATCGACGTGGCAGTCCGTGACGTGAGGCACCTGACTAACATTATCGCTGCCTTAAGGGCTAGCTCGGCCATCAGTTCGGTGGAACGCGCTCATTAGGTTCGGTGAGCCTTCTTCAAGAGGATTCAGGCCATGACCCGCACGATTCGCCTAGGAGTCAACATTGATCATGTCGCTACACTCCGTAATGCCCGTGGTGGTAGTCATCCTGATCCATTACGGGCGGCGCGTATCGCTGTCGCTGCCGGGGCAGATGGGATTACCACTCATCTACGCGAGGATCGCCGCCATATTTCCGATGATGACATTGTCAGACTGATGGCAGAGATTGCCATTCCTCTCAATCTGGAAATGGCTGCCACTGCAGAGATGACTGCTATCGCTTTGCACCACTGTCCCCACGCCGTCTGCGTGGTACCGGAGAGGCGCGAAGAGCGTACCACAGAAGGTGGGTTAGATGTCACAAGACAGCGTACAACGCTAGAGAGATTGACCGGGCGTATGCAAGAGGCGGGGATAAGCGTCTCACTGTTTATTGAGCCAGAACTCGTTCAACTTGAAGCAGCTCTTATGGTTGGAGCACCCGTAGTAGAACTACACACAGGGGCCTATTGCAACGCAATAGGCACGAGTCGTGAGGATGAACTGGCTCGCTTAGCGACTGCTGCTGCCCAGGCCGTCGCAATGGGGCTTGAATGTCATGCGGGGCATGGGTTGGACTATGAGACAGTGGGGGCGGTAGCCGCCTTGTCGTCCATAGCCGAGCTCAACATTGGTCATTTCCTGGTCGGCGAAGCCATTTTCTGTGGACTGGGTGATGCAATACAGCGTATGCGAACCCTTATTGATCAAGCCCGGACTACAACGACAGGGTCAGGGTAAAGGGTGGACAGGAGGCGGTGATTCTCGGTGTGGGAACAGACTTGGTCGACATTCGCCGGATCGAGCGGGCTCTTGACAGATTCGGTGAACGTTTCCTGGGCCGTCTCTTCACAGCGGACGAGCGAAGGGGTGCTGAGCGTGTTTCTCACACTGTGAGTCGTGCTGCGATTTATGCGAAGCGCTTTGCCGTTAAGGAAGCATGTGTGAAGGCACTCGGGACAGGACTCGCCTGTGGAATTATTTGGCACGATCTTGAAATCGTCGCAGCAGGCCCTTTGGGGCAGCCAACAATGCACCTGACCGGCAAGGCGGCCAGGCGACTCATGAACATGACACCGACTCGCATGGTGTCACGGATAGATATCACAGTCAGCGATGAATATCCTTTTGCCCAGGCTTTTGTTGTGATATCGGCTACGCCAATCGCGTGCCTGGACGGTCCTATAGCCGGGACTAGCCATACTCGGGACTAGCCATACTGACGGGCGGGTGAATGCGGCAATGCGTCCATGAGAAAGAACAAGACCTACAACGCCAACATCAGCGAGACGGTCAAAACAGTCCTCTACGCTACTCTCATCGCGCTCGTCATGCGTATCGTCGCTTTTGAACCGTTTAATATTCCTTCAGGATCGATGATGCCAACGCTCCTCGTTGGAGATTATTTGTTTGTCTCAAAGTACAGCTATGGGTACAGCCACCACGCGTTGCCATTCAGCTTACCGTTTTTCTCAGGAAGAATTCTGGCGGATGCGCCACAGCGCGGCGATGTCGCTGTTTTTAAAGTACCAACCGATCATAAAACAGACTATGTTAAACGTATCATCGGGTTGCCAGGTGATAGTATTCAAATAATCGGGGGTATACTGCAGATCAATGGCCTACCAGTACGGCGCGATCGCATTGATGACTTTGTGGCAGAAGATGAGTCAGGCAGATTCAGAGTGTATACGCAATACATTGAAGTGCTCCCCAATGACGTGCGACACAGAATCATAGAGTTATCAGATAGTAACCCTTTGGATAACACACGTGAGTTTATCGTACCAGAAGGGTACTATTTCTTAATGGGTGATAACAGAGATAATTCTACAGATAGTAGATCTATTGTCGGATATGTGCCGTTTGAAAATTTTATTGGTCGGGCGGAAGTCTTATTCTTCTCTGTCAACCACAGTGCCCGTTTATGGGAAATATGGAAATGGCCCTGGGCGATCCGTTTTTCACGCTTTTTCAGTTGTATAGATTGAATAGATTGAGAAGGGACTGCAGTGTTTTCTGAGAGCAAGACGGGTAGAGTCTCTTGGTCTCTTGATTGAGAGGGAGTTGAGAGAGGGTATTTCTTCGGCAGCGCTGCCGCTGTGAAAGAGCAATCCTCTTTTTGATTGTGCTTTCTCAATTTAAGGTTGTAAACATGCCCAGCCTGTTAGGGCGCCATACGCTTTCTCTCCATTCTGCTTTGCTCGAACTCCAGCACGTGCTGGGGCACGATTTTGGTCAGGGCATTACATATCTACAAGATGCGCTGACCCATCCGAGCGCCACACCTGTCGCTTTGCGTGGCAGGGCGACGGCCTATGAACGTCTGGAGTTTCTTGGCGACCGTGTGCTTGCATTAGTGATCGCGGAAATGCTCTTGGCACGCTTTCCAACAGAGAAAGAAGGCGCTTTAGCTCGCCGGCACGCCGCTTTGGTACGGCGTGAGGCTCTTGCACGAGTAGCATGGCAGATCAACCTCGGTCCTCATCTGATTCTGTCCCACAGTGAGGGGGACTCTGGAGGTCGTGACAATCCCGCTATTCTAGCGGATGCTTGTGAAGGAGTAATAGGCGCGTTATTTACTCACGCAGGTTTTGATACGACAAAAAATTTTATAATACGTTTATGGACTCCTCTTATGGAAGAAATGACTTTACCACCAAAAGATGCAAAAACAGCTTTGCAAGAATGGGCTCAACGGCATGCTCTGCCTCTGCCTACTTATGCAATTCTGAGCACGGCCGGACCGGCGCATGAACCGACCTTCCATGTCGCCGTTAGAGTCAAGGGTGAAGAACAAGCCGCAGGATCTGGGAGCTCAAAAAGACTCGCGGAGCAAGCAGCCGCGAGAGCTTTGCTCGAGCGGGTGCAAAATGCCTGATTCCTAGGGGACAGGAAGACATGGGATATTTTAGGACATCGTTTATTGCCATCATTGGGGCTCCAAACGCCGGTAAGTCAACTTTGGTTAACCGTATTGTTGGACAAAAAATCAGCATCGTTTCACACAAGGTCCAGACTACGAGGACTCTTGTGAGGGGCATTGTGCAGGTTGGTAAATCACAGCTTGTTTTTATTGACACGCCAGGCCTTTCCAAACCTCGGGACCGCCTGGAACGAGCGATGATGCATGCTGCCTGGGCGGGAACTGTCGAAGCGGATGCCATCGTGCTGTTAGTGGATGCTAGATTTGGTGTCACCGACAGAGTGATTGCCATCAGCACAGCCCTGCAAGCAAAAAGGCGTCGCGCAATCCTTGCTCTGAACAAAATCGATATGATCCGGCCTTTGCGTTTGCTCGACATAGCTGCGACTTTGAATGCTATGGGGGATTTTACAGAGACCTTTATGCTCTCTGCAAAAACGGGTAGTGGGGTTAAAGATCTCGTGGCCCTGCTTGTACAACAGGCTCCCAAAGGACCCCAGTTATTTCCCCACGATGCACTCTCAGATATGCCAATGCGTTTGTTTGCTGCTGAGATCACACGTGAGAAAGTTTTTCTCCAGTTGCATAAGGAACTGCCATACATCATCACTGTTAGAAGTGATCGTTGGGAGGAACGTGACGATGGCAGTGTACTCCTTCACCAAACCATTCTTGTCCCACGAGAGAATCAGCGGGCCATTGTCCTAGGTAGGGAGGGCCGTCGGATAAAGTCTATCGGCTGGGCCGCCCGTCAAGAGCTCGAAGAAACTTTCAGGCGTCGTGTGCATCTATTGCTGGCTGTCAATATTGATAATGGTTGGCGAGACACAATAGAATACTATCGTGAATGGTCCCTAAACTTTCATGCCTGATCAAGAGCATCTCATCTGTTTTCTGCTGTGTTCTGCTCTTTTCTCAAGACAGTACTCACTCGCTCACACAACTGACGAGGAACCTTTCTGGAAGATGTTGAGGAAGCTATGGTCCCTATGGTACTGACTGGACTGCATGCAGTATGCAGGTCCTGAGGTCCTGAGTCCTTACTTTTACTTAGTCCTTCCTTCCTTCCTGACGGAGAAAAGAGCGCTGAGGAGCCACTACTGTCACCACACTGGGTTGACCCGTAGCGCTGATACAATGCGTGCTTTTTTCCGCCGTGCCGTGTCCATGTGAGCTGGCGGGGCCTGTTTGTAAGACATCTTTTATTGACGTGCAATGGGAAATGACCTTGCTGGCAGCGTTAGGATATACACAGATAATAGGATATACACAGATAATAGGATATACACAGATAAAGGGATAACCTGTAATCCGTTGCGTTTCGCCAGCCATTGCTTTAGACAACATCTGTAGATGTAGAGCACGCCTGCGTCTCGCAGCAGCCCCGTTTTGAACAATGTCAGTGTTAAATGAGAATTCAGATGCGACGGAATGACAACATGCATGCTGTAACAAGGTGGTGGTGGGTACGGCATGCCCCAGTGGCATTTGGAGCTTATCTCTATGGTCACACAGATCTCACATGTGATTGTTCGGACGTCGTAACATTGACAGCTTTAGCGGCGCGCCTGCCCGTACAAGCCGTTGTCGTCTGCACCCCACTAAGCCGCACACGTCGTACCCTTGAGGCCATTACAGCCGCAGGTTGGACGGCCTCAGATGCTCTTGTAGAGGCTGCCTTCATGGAACAAGCTTTTGGTGCTTGGGAAGGGGTAGCGTGGTGTGAACTCAAAAAATCATCTAATACAGATTACGCAACATTCTGGGATTCTCCCTTTACGGTACGTCCTCCTGGCGGAGGAGAAAGTTTTCTGGATGTCATGGCACGCGTCAGCAAGGCTATCTCGCGTCTTTCGCACCAGCACGCTGGCCATAATATCGTTGTTATTGCCCACGCGGGCTCCATTCGCGCTGCACTCGCCATCGCCCTGAATCTGACTCCAGAACAGGTGCACACTCTCGCTGTTGATCCACTATCTATTACATGTATTGAGTATAGTGGCACGACATGGAGTGTGCAGTCCGTCAATGCTCCACCCTGAGCATTTTCAGGCCTGTGTTCAGGCCGGTGTTATGAGTACGTGCCTCTGCTTAAGCAGAAATATCCCGCTTGGGTCGTCGGCAGCGCAGTAATGTCCCCTCAATCAGGAAGTGTATACTCTCCGCAATGTTCGTAACATGATCTCCGATCCGTTCAATGTTCTTAGCCATGAACATCAGGTGCGTACAGGCCGTGATCGTGCGCGGGTCCTCCATCATATAGGTTACCAACTCCCGGAACAGGCTGATGTACATTTCATCCATCTCTTCATCCCGCTTCCATGTCGTCACGGCCTTGTTTTCATCGCGCTCGACATAGGCAATCAGCACGTCCTGAATCAACTCTTGTGCTAACCGGGCCATACGTGGCACGCCAGCTACTGGCTTCACAGTGGGCAGTTGATTCAGCACGACGGCACGTTTAGCCAGATTGGCTGCGTAGTCTGCAATTCGTTCAAGATCGCTTGAAATCTTCAGGCCAATGACAATGTTGCGGAGATCAATTGCCACAGGCTGGCGCAAAGCGAGGAGTCGCATGACTTGCTTATGCACTTCCTGCTCTAATTCGTCAATTCTAGAATCACTTGCGACAACGTGGTTCGCTAAGTCGCTGTCGCGCCAGACGACCGCTTGGACAGCGCTTGCAAGTTGTGTCTCGGCCAGACTTCCCATATGTGCAATAGTGTTGACGAGCAAGGCTAATTCCTCGTCATAGGATTTCACCGTGTGGGCCGTGTGCTCCATGTTGTGCATCATTGCATCATTGCCTTGTCCCGCACCTTTCGAGAGTTCAACCAAAACGGCCAGTGATGTATCCTTGTGTCAACCTATGTACAGGATTTGTGAAAATCTGTTCTGTTCCACCGCACTCGACCAATTCGCCTAAATGAAAAAATGCCGTGCGTTGAGACACACGCGCAGCTTGTTGCATGGAATGAGTAACGATGACGATAGTAAAATTGTGCTGCAGCTCATCGATCAGCTCTTCTATTTTAGCCGTTGCAATAGGATCGAGCGCTGAACACGGTTCATCCATCAAGATCACTTCTGGACTCACAGCAATGGCACGAGCGATACATAAACGCTGTTGTTGCCCTCCAGACAGGCTGATTCCGGATGCATGCAGACGGTCACTGACTTCTTCCAGTAGCCCGGCTCTCTCTAAGCTGGTGAGGACGACACTTTCTAATTCGGAGCGACTGGAGGTCAAGCCATGGATACGGGGGCCATAAGCAACATTTTCGAAAATGGACTTTGGGAATGGATTAGGTTTCTGGAAGACCATTCCAACACGTGTGCGTAAATATACAGCATCTACTTTAGGAGTATAAATATTCTCTCCATCCAGAGTAATTGTCCCTGTGACACGGCAAGTATCTATGGTATCGTTCATGCGGTTGAGGCACCGCAGAAAGGTAGATTTCCCACAACCAGAAGGACCTATCAGAGCTGTCACTTCGTTACAGTTAATATCGAGCGTTACATTCTTGATAGCATGTTTCTCCCCGTAAAAGACGTTGACATTACGCGCTGATAGCTTGGCACAAGCAGTTTCTACTAGTAAAGGTTCTCCTTGTGTGACCAGATGTGCATCGTCTTTAGCGAACAAAGACATATTTTACCACCTACGCTCAAATTTTATACGAACCATAACAGCAATGGTATTCATTGCGATGAGAAAGCCTAACAAAACCACAATAGCCGCCGCTGTTCTTTCAAGAAAAGCCCGCTCGGGGCTATCTGCCCAAAGATAGATCTGTACTGGCAAGACCGTTGCAGGATCAAGCAGCGTCACAGGAGTATCAACGACGAATGCTACCATGCCGATCATCAGAAGTGGGGCAGATTCTCCCAGCGCATGAGCCAGACCGAGAATCGTACCAGTCATGATACCGGGCATAGCTAGTGGAAGAACATGATGCAGGATGCTCTGCATTTTTGAGGCCCCAATGCCCAGAGCCGCCTCACGGATCGATAACGGGACAGCTTTCAAAGCGGCTCGGGCAGCAATGATGATGGTCGGCAAAATGAGGAGACTCAAGACAAAGCCCCCGACAAGGGGGGCTGAGCGTGGCAAGCGAAGACCGTTCAGGAAAATAGCGAGACCAAGTAGGCCGAACACGACAGAAGGCACAGCAGCCAGGTTGTTGATGTTGACCTCAATCAGGTCTGTGATTCTGTTGCGGGGTGCAAATTCTTCGAGGTAAACGGCAGACGCTACGCCTACAGGAAAACTTAAACTAAGAGTCACAATGACCAGATAGAAAGACCCTGTCACGGCTCCCAATATGCCGGCCAATTCTGGCTCTCGCGAATCCCCGGCTGTGAACAGAGTGATGTTGAAACGGCTGTGTATCAGACCACGTGCTTGCAGCTCTTTTAGCCAAGTAACCTGCAGATCCTTGATCTTGCGCTCTGTTTCATAGACATGGGCCGTGATGTGTCCCTTCAGAAACTGATCCGCCTCATCACTCAGCAAAACATCAACCGTTCTGTCGCCGCCTATTTTCGCCTGTTGACGCGTGACAAGAGCGCGCAACGCATAGGGCGCTCCCTCGCTAATCAGGCTAAACAAAAGGTGTCGTTCGTGTCGATCCGTCACAGCTGGGAACAAGCCAGCTAAGGCTGTTTGAATGAGCTTTCGGTACTCTGCCGTAAGCGGATTCCGCTGCCCTGTTGTTGACCCTTTTGTTGAATCGATACTCGCAGAGTCTAGGGAGATTGTGAGTGAGAGTACATTTTCCTGAAACGCGGTATAAGCTTTTGACAGGATACTGACGAACACCAGTACTAGTACTGCGAGAGTGAGGAACATTGCAGCAAAACCATAAAAACGAAAACGGCGCTCAGCAACATGACGGCGGCGGATTCTCGCACGCAGACTCTGCGCAGACTGTATGGACAGTGAAGGCAACGGTGTGGGGGGTATTCGACTATTCATACTGTTCCCTGTACTTACGCACAACCTTTAGGGCTATAACATTCAGTGCCAGTGTTACCACAAACAGCACAAGGCCTAACGCAAAAGCTGCCAGAGTCTTCGGACTGTCAAACTCCTGATCGCCAACTAGTAAAGTGACAATCTGCACTGTGACTGTTGTGACGGCTGCAAATGGATTGGCCGTCAGATGAGCAGACAGGCCAGCGGCCATGACTACAATCATAGTCTCGCCTATTGCACGTGAGGCTGCAAGCAAGATACCCCCTATAATACCCGGTAGAGCCGCGGGTAGAACGACGCGACGGATAGTCTCAGACTGAGTTGCCCCTAGACCGAGTGATCCTTCCCGCAGGGACTGTGGCACAGCACTCATAATGTCGTCAGCCAGCGATGAGACAAAAGGAATAATCATGATTCCCATGACCACACCGGCGGCAAGAGCACTTTCAGAAGAGATGGAAATACCGAACATTGCACCTGTATCGCGTAGGGCCGGGGCCACCATCAACGCGGCGAAAAAACCATAAACTACTGTCGGAATCCCAGCGAGAATTTCAAGTAATGGCTTGGCCACTGTCCGAATATGCGGTGCAGCATACTCAGCCGTGTAAATGGCCGTCAGAAGACCAAGGGGCGTTGCAACCAGCATGGCGATACTGGCAATCAGCAGGGTCCCGGTAAACAAAGGAACAGCCCCAAAAACTGCCCCTATCTGCTCTGCATGGAGCGCCTTTTGCGGACTCCATTCAAGGCCGAACAGGAACGCTGTGAATGGGACATGGACGAAAAAGCGGAATGATTCAAACAGGAGAGAGAGTATGATCCCAGCCGTAGTCAGCACAGCCAGAGCAGAGCATAGAATCATGAAAATTTTCAGCACGCGCTCAACACTATTCCGAGCTTTGTAGCTGGGCGTGACTCGACGCCAGGCAAACACAAGACCGCCAAGCGAAACACTCACAGCCACAGTAGCAGCGACAGTAAAGCTTGTTTCCCGCAGCTCTCTATAATGCCATGCCGCTGCTAATAAGGCAGTATCCTGCCGACCGCCATACCCGGCGGCCATGTTGCTGATCTCGGCTGTCAGCAGACGTACCTCCCCATCGGCTAAGTTTGGGGGGACAGGAAGGTGATCGAGGGCAAGCCAAAGAGCCAGCGGTGCCTCTAACAGACTCCAGAGGAGAATCACTGCCAGCCCAGGCAAGAGACTCGCTAAGCTGGCAAACTGACCATGATGGTATGGTAGAGAGTGAAGCCCCGTTGTACGAGAGAGAAGCAATGCACGACCCTGGCTAATTCTGAAGCCAAGCAGGCTGATGCAGAAGAGAACGGCGAGCAGTGTTAGAACATGCATGATGGTTCGTCATGAACAATCTCGTTGTGCCTTACGGTTGCCAGAGCCGCTGGTCTGCACAGACTAGTGTTAAGAAGGGATTCTCTTTTTTAAAGAGAAGTTCATCATTTGCCCATTCCCTTCACGAAGGCGTTCTTCCTCTGGCAATGGAATCAAGCCCTTGTCAGCCAGATAGCCATCCTGACCACTGGCCTGCTCGCGAGTAAACTCTGCGATGTACTCCTTGAGGCCTGGGACGATTCCCACATGGGCTTTCTTGACGTAGAAATACAATGGACGTGTGACCGGATAGCGCCCGTCAGCAATGTTTTGAAAGGTAGGCTGCTGCGCATCGACAAAGACGCCTTGCAGTTTATCGGTATTTTGGTCCAGGGCACTGAACCCGAATATACCAAAGGCTGTGGGATTTGCGATCAGCTTTTGGACAATGAGGTTATCGTTCTCACCAGCCTCAATGAAGGCACCATCTGTCCGAATCATCTGACAGACAGCGCGGAATTTCTTTGGGTCCTGAGCTCTCAACACTAAAAACTCCGGGAAGCCTTTACAGCTGACATCCATGACAAGGTCGAGAAAGGCATCACGAGTGCCAGAGGTCGGTGGTGGTCCTAGCACCTCGATTCTGGTGGACAAGAGGCTTGCGTCAATGTCCTGCCAAGTCCTGTACGGATTTTCCACAAGTCTGCCATCCTTTGGAATCTTTCTTGCGAGAGCAAGGAAAATTTGCATGCGAGTGACCTGCATTGTCGGTGACGCCTTAGCGTGTGCTAACACGATGCCATCGTAACCGATCTTGACCTCTACGACGTCTGTGATCCCGTTCCTAATACATGAGTCCATTTCGTTTCTTGTGATGCGACGCGATGTATTGGTTATATCCGGATACTCAACGCCCACACCACTGCAAAACAGCTTAATACCGCCACCGGAGCCTGTCGACTCGACTATCGGTACCTTGAAGTGAGTGCTCTTACCGAACCGTTCTGCAACGGTGGTAGCAAAGGGATAAACAGTGGATGAACCGACGATTCTGATCTGATCACGGGCGAACCAGGCATGCGCAACGCTACCGGTGAAGACAGCATAATTTATCAAAAAGACAACAGCCAGATAGGATCTGATACATGATGTGTGGATATCATACCCTCTCTTCCGGGACATTTTCCAGAATCTCTTCAACCTTACTCCAGCGCTAGATTGTCACGGTGAATCAACTCGGCACGGCCTCTGTAGCCAAGCACAGCCATGATCTCACTTGTGTGGCGTCCCATAATACGAACGGTTTCATGGGATGAATAAGCGATTAAACCACGTGCCACCAGGCGACCCATCTTGTTCCGCACGAGGACGGTTTCTCCTGCAGCGAAATGTCCATCAATGGCAATTACACCAGCTGGCAACAGACTAGAACCACTTTTAAGTGCAATAACAGCTCCATCGTCTACCGTAAGAGCTCCAGTCGCCCGCAACGTTCCAGCGATCCAACGCTTACGAGCTGGAGAGCGTTCTGTACACGGAATGAACCATGTACAACGCCCACCTTCTTCTAAAGCCCTTAATGGTTGCAATATGCGCCCAGGAGCAATAGCCATATGGCACCCAGCACTCATGCAGATGCGTGCGGCCATCAGCTTAGTGACCATGCCACCGGACCCGTGGAAAGAGGCACTGGCCCCTGCCATCGCCTCAATAGTAGGAGTCATGGCTCTGACCTCTGGCACAAAAATGGCCGCTGGGTCTGTGTGAGGATCAGCAGTGTAGAGGCCATCAATATCTGAAAACAAGACGAGGACATCTGCAGCAATCATTGCGGCTACCCGTGCTGCAAGACGGTCATTATCACCGAAACGTAATTCTTGTGTCGCTACTGTATCGTTTTCGTTAACTACTGGTACAGCACCAAGACGGAATAAAGTTTCAAAAGTATGACGAGCATGTAGATAGCGATGCCGATTCTCTGAATCATCAAGAGTCAGCAGGACCTGTGCCGCCGTCAGACTCTGTGCCCCTAGGCCTGCCTGATAAGCATGTGCGAGACTTATCTGGCCTGTTGCAGCGGCCGCCTGCTTCTCACCTATCTTGAGTGGCTGCCTTTCCATATTAAGTATATGTCGTCCTAAAGCCACTGCCCCAGATGTTACTACGACCACGTCTTGCCCACGTCGACGGATAGTGGCAATATCTTCTAGCAACCCGTTAAGCCATGCCCTATGCAGGGCACCTGTCGTCTGATCTACTAATAAAGTAGAACCGACCTTCAGAACAACACGACGAGCTGTTGCCATTGGTCGGGCAGTAGCCCCTGCAGCAACTTCTTGAGAGGCCGTCATGGAGCCCATAGACTCCGTCCTTCCTCCATTGTCTGTGCGGCAGCAGCAGTATGGGACAACAGGACCGCTTTCCTTAAGGCCTGCAGCACGACCTCTACCCCATAGCCTGATGCGCCCGAAACGAGTCTTACGGTCTCTCTGGCGACGCCAGCAGCCTTGGCCAAGGCTACATGCTGTTCATTCATAAATCGTAAATTTAGAGAATCTATCTTATTAAGAGCAATAATTTCTATCTTTTTGTCGAGACCCTGACCATAGGATTCAAGCTCACGACGCGCAATACGATAGGTTTTTTCCACATCGCCAGTGCCATCAACCAAATGCAGCAGCACACTGCATCGCTCAACATGCCCTAAAAAACGAATACCAAGACCAGCACCCTTGTGTGCCTCCTGAATGAGGCCAGGGATATCAGCGATAACGAACCTGTCCCCGTCCACATGAGTGACCCCCAAATGCGGATACAAAGTCGTGAAGGGATAGGCAGCCACCTTCGGTCGCGCCCGAGTAACTGTGGCCAGGAAAGTAGACTTGCCAGCATTGGGTAATCCTATCAGCCCGATATCTGCCAGCAATTTGAGACGTAACCACAACCACCGCTCCTCTCCTGGCCAACCATGACCGGCATAACGCGGCGCCCTTTCCGTTGCTGTCTTATAATGTGCATTGCCAAAGCCCCCGTCTCCCCCCCGAGCGAGGACCACAGACTGTCCTAACCTCGTGAGATCCGCCAACATAACTGTACGAGACTCATCAAAAACCTGCGTTCCAATCGGCACGCTCAGAACAGCATCACGCCCCTTGCGCCCTGATCGGTTTGCTCCCATACCGGCAAAGCCACCCTCTGCACGGAAATGTTGCTTGTATCGGAAATCAATGAGGGTGTTCATGGCATCTACAGTCGTGACAACCACATCACCTCCACGCCCCCCATCTCCGCCATCCGGTCCACCGTATGCAATGCATTTCTCCCTATGAAAAGCAATGCAACCGCGACCGCCGTCCCCACTTCTAATGTAGACCTTTACCTGATCAAGAAATTTCATCGCATCACGATAAGAGCCACATGGTTGCGGTCCCCACTCCCCCTCTCGTCGGTTTCATGGAGCCTGATGAGACTCGACGGCTAGCCTAAGACATAACTAACATATCACAGTTACAAAGACCTTCCCTGCGTAGCCTCGTCTGAAAACAACCCTCCCTGCAATCACTGCAAACAATGTATGATCACGCCCCATGTTGACATTTTGACCAGCATGGAAACGAGTCCCGCGCTGCCGTACGATGATACTACCCGGTTTCACCGCCTGCCCACCAAACTTCTTCACACCTAGACGGCGCCCTGCCGTGTCTCGCCCGTTACGAGAACTACCACCTGCTTTCTTATGGGCCATGACTACCTCTTTACAACAACCCAGTCTTCATCGTCGCCCCCCCTACGCTAGACTGGCTAGACTGTTGAAGGGATTGCTTCCACCACCGGCTTCTCTCCAACCACAAACCCCGTAATTCTTACAAGAGTCAGAGCTTGCCGATGCCCTCTTCTGCGACGGGAGTTCTTACGGCGCCTTTTCTTGAAGACTATAATCTTGTCACCTTTAAACTGACGCACGATTTCTCCCATCACAGCAACCCCTGGCACGACGGGCTGGCCCACGGTCTCATTCATCATGACCACATGACTAAAGGCAACCGTTGAACCCGGCTCACCAAAGAGCTTCTCCACAGCCACCACCGCACCTCTGGTGACCTTGTACTGCTTACCGCCAGTCTTAATCACTGCAAACATCACACCGTCCCCAACACCGTCCCCATACTATGGGTGAACGCATGCAACACCCCAGACACACACGGCCAATTGTATAAGAAAATGGTAAACGTCCACAAGATGTCCTGTCAATTACAATATTAACGTGTATTATATTTAATAATTTTTCTTAATAAGAAAAAAGAATATGTTATGAGGTCCTCCGCCCCCCTTGTAAAGAAAAAGGCAAGATTGGTATTTGGGGAACACTGATCGCCTTTTCCCAGAATCTTTATGCACACGCACGGCGTTGCACGACTGGGTAGAGGAGGTGTACAAAACACAGTATGTATATGACTACTCTTTGACTCTATATGACTACATATGACTACATATGACTACTCTTTTTCCTACGGAGTTAGTAGCACAGGCTGTTGTCTTGTTGACAATCTGTCAGAAGGCCAGACTGAAGCTCGCAACCGCTGAATCTTGTACGGGAGGTCTCATTTGTGCCCTTCTCACAGAGGTTCCAGGGGCGTCCCGTGTTGTCGAACGTGGGTTCATTACCTATTCCAATGCGGCCAAGCGTGAGGTCCTGGGGGTGGGAGAAGAACTGCTGCAGAATCATGGTGCCGTTAGTAAGGCTGTTGCCTGTGCCATGGTCACAGGTGTCTTCACCCGTTGTCCAGACGCCGCGCTCGCTATTGGCGTCACAGGCATTGCCGGGCCAGATGGCGGTTCACAAGAAAGACCAGCGGGTTTAGTGCATCTAGCTGCTGCACGGCGTGGAATAGGCATGACCCATCAGCAGATCCTTTGCTACGGAGAGAGAACAGAGGTGCGGTTGGCAACCACTGCCACTGCTCTTACGATGCTGTCTGAACTTGCTACCGAAAAATAGTATATTTTTTTTAATACATCTTATGGTAACAGAATCCCCGGTGATCGAGCGAGTCACGCAATCCCATGAGTAACGCACACGATTGGCGTTCTGGAGTCTCTCGTCGGAGATCACCCGACAAACCAATGTGGATTCGGGCAATGGCTCCCACTTCTCGTGCCGCTCGTCTTGTGAGAGAGATGCGTTCTCTCTTACGCGAGAAGCAACTGAATACCGTATGTGAAGCGGCCGCTTGCCCAAACATGAGTGAATGCTGGCAACGCCGTCATGCTGCCTTTATGATCCTAGGGTCTACATGTACGCGCGCCTGTGCTTTTTGCAACATTCGTAAAGGCCGGCCTGATCCTGTCGTCAACCTCAATGAACCAACAGAAATCGCCAACACCGTCAGATTCTTAGGACTACAGCACATTGTGATAACCTCTGTGAATCGTGATGATCTCGCGGATGGGGGTGCTGGTCAGTTTGCCAGGGTGATCACAGCTGTACGTGCCAGCATGCCTAAGACTACTATCGAAGTCCTAACGCCGGATTTTCGGGGAAAGCTAAGAAGTGGCGACGTTGTGATACGTGCTCAGCCAGATGTATTCAATCACAACATCGAGACAGTTCCACGACTGTATCCAGCCATCAGGCCAGGCGCACGCTATGATGTCAGCCTGAAGTTGCTGGATCGGGCAAAAACTATGAATCCAGCTCTTTTTACAAAATCTGGCCTCATGGTTGGTCTCGGTGAAAGCAGGCAGGAGATCACACAGGTGATGGACGACCTGCGAAAGACGGGTATAGACTTCTTAACAATCGGACAGTACCTTCAACCGACAGTGAAACATGCTGCGGTGGACAGATATGTGACGCCAGCAGAGTTTGCCGAATATGCTGCCCTCGCACGGGCAAAGGGCTTCCTGATGGTGGTTGCATCCCCTCTGACGCGTTCCTCCTATCATGCAGAACGGGATTTCGCAGCTCTGCGTGATGCCCGTGCTGTAGCAGCCGTGCGCTGAAGTGACGTCATGCCGACTCATGCAGAAAAGCGGCCCATGCCTTACACGCCAGAGCAGATCTTTGACATGGTCGCGGACATTGAAAAGTACCCGGAGTTTCTGCCCTGGTGTACGGGGGCTCGTATCCGTAGACGGGAAGAAAACATCATTGTTGCTGATCTTATGATAGGTTTCAAAATGGTGCGTGAGAAATTTACCTCGCGAGTCGAACTGAATCGCCCTTATGGTATTAACGTCGCCTATGCTGAAGGACCCTTCCGATACATGGACAACCATTGGGTCTTTAAACAAATGGATGATGGGGGCGTGTTAATAGATTTCTATGTAGATTTTGAATTTCACTCAAAAATGCTCCAAAAGATCGTGGGAGCACTTTTTAACGAAGCCGTCAAACTCATGGTCTCTGCCTTCCAACGGCGGGCTGCTCTGCTCTATGGACCTGATGGCCGTCCTTCTGGGAGTGGGAGGAGGGTCTCGAAGGCGGTAGTCGGGCGGAATGTCCGTGGATTGAGATTTTAATTCTAGATGCTACTAAAACCTATCATTATAGCGTAATTGCGTAAGATCTCGCTATGTAAATTAAAGAGTTTCCTCCAAAAGGATACCTTTCGAAAGGCTAGAAATGTGCTACATGGTCCCCTCTGTCCTGATCCATCCATGGCCAGAGGCAGGTATGCTGCGCGAGTGAGCGAGTGAGCAAGAATTGTGTCAAATTCTTCTGCGCCCGTACTGAGAGAGTCTCGGCCGCCGTGTCGTGTTATTCTGATCGACGCTGGAGGTTACATTGTACGCGCCTTTCATGCCTTACCACCCCTTTATCGTCCAGATGGTGTACTCGTAAACGCTGTGTATGGTCTAACCACTATGCTGATGCGGTTACTACAAGACGAATCATCTGCAGATTATATGGCTATGATATTAGATTCTGGTCGTCGTACCTTCCGCAATGACCTATACCATGCCTATAAAGCGCATAGACCACAGCTGCCCGAGGCTCTAGCGCCTCAATTGGCTCTCATCCGTGATGGTATGCGGGCGTTTAATATTGCGAGCGTTGAGCAGGCTGGCTATGAAGCTGACGATCTTATTGCGACCTATGCCCGTCAGGCTGTGATTCAGGGTGCCAATGTGACGATTTTCTCCGCAGACAAGGATCTGATGCAACTTGTCAGACATGAAATCGTGCTATGGGATCCGCTCAAAAAGTGTGCTATCGGACCTGATCAAGTACGAAAGACATTCGGTGTTTCTCCCTGGCAGGTGGCAGACGTGCAAGCTCTCGCTGGTGACCCCGTTGACAACATACCGGGTGTTCCGGGTATCGGCGTGAAGAGGGCGGCCTATCTTATCACGTACTTTGGTGACCTCGAGAGTCTGCTCGCTCGTGTAGGCGATATTCCTCAAGCAAGGCTGCGTCGGATTCTACTCTCTCATGCCGAGAGGGCCCGTCTATCTCGGGCGTTAGCACAACTAAAAGATGATGTACCAGTCGTCACACCGCTGAAAGCTCTGAAAATGCGGCCGCTGAATCCAGAGGCCGTGCGGGCTTTTTTACGGGCTCAGGCTTTTGAGAGTCTGCTTCATCGTTTTGACAAACTTCTCAGATCTCAAGGTTATGACAACTTTAAATACGATTTATGACAACTTTAAATACGATTATTGAATGAATACTCTTGGAAACAGATCACATTGTCTCCTGCAAAGCCTTGAGGCTCTTGACCAATGGTTAGCAAAAATCCGGACGGCACCAACAGTAGCAATTTGCTCAAAAACAGATTCTAGAGACACTGCCCCTCTAGTCGGAGTTTCCCTAGCTGTCGCTCCAGGGGACGCCTGCTATATCCCGCTAGGTCAACAACCATCACAGACGGGCGAGAGGCCGCTCAAGATTCCCATGGCTGAAGCCCTGGAAAGGCTGCGGGACTCAGTATTAGAAAACCGCAGCGTGCTCAAAGTAGGACACAACATAAAGTTTGACATGCATGTCTTTCATAAAGCTGGCTTCCACGCGCTTGGTCGGCCCATTGTGGTAGCGCCTATTGATGATACGATGGTGCTCTCATATGTGTTAGAATGTTCTTGTCCCAGTCACAGTCTGGAAGAGCTAGCTAAGAAGCATCTAGGCGTCATGCTTCCCTCTCACAAAGCCATATGCGGCTCTGGGAAGAGACAGATTCCTTTCAACAGGGTTCCTCTTGATAAAGCCTGTGCATACGCGGCTGAGGAAGCCGCTCTCGCCCACAGTCTTCATCTTCTTTTCCGGAAGCGACTGTTGACCGAGGATATGGTCAAGGTTCATGAAACAATGGAGAGACCACTCGTCCCGATTCTTGGGGAGATGGAACGAGCGGGCATTCTGGTGGACGCAAAAGCCTTGCAGAGGCTCTCTGTAGATTTTTCTCTCCGCATGGAATCGTTAGAGACTGATATCTATCGTCTCGCCGGACAGCGCTTTAACGTGAGCTCACCGAGACAACTGGGCAAAATTCTTTTTGAACACCTGAGTCTACCAGGGAAGAAAAAAGTCACAAAAAAAAATAGCATGTATGTCACGGACGCGACGGTTCTTGATATTCTGGCTGCTCAGGGACATCCCCTCCCGGCACTTGTACGGAACTGGCGCCAGCTTGCGAAGCTCAGAAACACATATATAGAGGCCATTCTTGTTCGTAGAAACAGACAAACAGGACGTGTACACACGTCATTCATGCAAACAGCAACGGCGACAGGACGTCTCTCCTCTATAGATCCTAATTTGCAGAATATCCCCGTCCGTACTGCAGAGGGGCGCCGCATCCGCCATGCCTTTATCGCACCTCCTGGTCATGTGTTACTCTCGGCAGACTACTCACAGATAGAACTGCGACTCCTGGCTCATGTCGCTGATGTGAGAGCCTTGAAGGAGGCCTTCAGTCATCAGGCTGATGTCCACACTTTTACTGCTAGTATGATTTTTGACATCCCTGTAAAAGATGTTCACCCGCTCCTTCGCCATCAGGCGAAGACTATAAACTTTGGCATCATCTATGGTATATCACCGTTTGGCTTAGCAACACAGCTCCGCCTTTCTCAGGAAAAAGCAAAAACCTTTATTAAGGCTTACTTTGAACGCTATCCAGAAATCCACAGTTACATGGAGAGAATCAAGAAACAGGCGCGCCAACAGGGCTTCGTGACCACCTTGCTGGGGAGAAAATGCCTTGCTTTCGGCCTCAATGATCGCAATGCCCACAGCCGTGGGGTCGCCGAAAGAGCGGCCATGAATGCCCCGATTCAGGGCGGGGCTGCCGATATCATTAAGCATGCTATGGTCCGTTTGCCCGGTGCTCTGGCAGCAGCCAGTCTAAAGGCACGCATGCTCTTACAGGTACACGATGAATTAGTGTTCGAAGTGCCCGTTGCGGAAGTTGGTCCTACCGTCACCTTGATTCGTTCAGTGATGGAGGGAGCCGTTCCCTTGTCAGTGCCGCTCGTCGTAGACATTGGCACAGGCTGCAGTTGGGCCACTCTCCACTGATAAAGAACTGAGATCTCTGAACCACAGAACGCATCCCACGCAAAAACCACCACAGGCGCTCATGACCTACATCCAGAGAGCTCGAAGTGTTAGCTCTCGCCTGTTCGTATCAGACTCTGTGTAGAGCTAACCATCGAGACAGCTAACCATCGAGACCTAGATGCTTTCTGGACACCGTTCGTAGGTCATGCTGAACGAGTAAAGGAGTATTTAAGCCCCTACCAGCCTGTTGATAATATCTGTCATTGATATTACCCCAACAGGTACATTATCGCGTGTTACAACTAATCGATGAATACGCAAACGAGTCATGGTGCTGATCGCTTCAGTCACCGTCGTGTTAACATCGCAAGTCACACAGCCGCTGCTCATAATATCGCGAACTGTGAGATTGCGGACTTCCGTGGCAGAACGGCCTTGACGGGCGAGCACAACGTCTGTTTGTGAGATAACCCCAGTTGCTACGTCATTTTCAATAACAATTAAAGCATGTATATCTTGTTCCACCATCATGGCCACGGCTGCCGCGACCGTATCCGTCGGTGCGCAGGAAACCAAACCGAGTCGCATGACATTGACCACTTGAGTCGCATCCTCGACAACTCCTGGTGCGACGTCCGTTGCCTCTGCTGTAATCCCCGGCAGGGGAACAGAAAGAGGATAAGGGTGCGGCGTGTCATGCTTGTCGTCCGCAGGCAAAGACATGTGCGGACCAGCAACAGCTGGCGGCTCTGCGGTACCCCCCATGCCCAGCGCTGGGGCGCCGACAAGAACAGCCATGTTCCCGTGTGGGTGCTTGTTCTCAAACATCAGCTGATGGGCCATTGGTAATTCTTCGTAAGAAAAAACACGAGACAAGCATGGGTCTATATACCCTCTGACAGCAAGATCATTCAGGGCATAAGATTGCACATCGTTAGCGAAATGCGAGCCTTGCAAACGTTTTTGCCGCATCCACAAATAGCGCAGGTCTACAGTGGCATTATAGCCACTCGTGCCGGCACATATCACAACCATGCCGCCTGTATCGCAAACAAAAATGGATGTCGGAATAGTGCTCTCACCAGGATGTTCGAAGACGACTCGCGGAGAGCGTTTTTCACCTAGAACGTCCCAAATGGCCGCACCAAATGCTCTTGCACCCTTGAGCCATGTCTTGTAGCCGGCAGCATCCTTCCAGTGCGGTAACATGCCCCAGTGGTCAAATTTACGGCGGTCTATGCAACCAACAGCGCCAAGATTCTTGCAATAGGAAACTTTATCGTCGCCAGAAACAACAGCGACTGGTATGGCGCCGATGGAACGACAGATCTGTATTGCCATGGACCCAAGGCCGCCAGCGCCGCCCCAGATCAGGACTACATCGTCTTTCTGGATGGCATGCTCATTCCAGCCCATCAACATACGGTAAGCGGTAGCGCCGACGAGCATATAGGCCGCTGCCGATTCCCAGCTCATGTGCCGGGGTTTTGGGCACAACTGATGCGCTTGCACGCGGGTGAATTGGGCAAAACTACCCCAGTTTGTTTCGTATCCCCAAATGCGGAAAGTTGGTGAGTACATGGGGTCAATGCCTGCCTGAACTGCTTGGCAAGTGCTGGCATAGGTCCCACAATGAATGACAACTTCGTCCCCAACCTTAAAGTTGGTCACGCTCTTACCGACCTTGTAGACAAGGCCGGACGCATCAGAGCCACCGATATGGAAAACCTCGCGTTCTCCAGCTTTGTTACGAGCAGCAATCACATCGACAGGTGAGCCCAAGGAAGCCCATACATTATTGTAATTGACACCAGCCGCCATGACGTAGACGAGGACTTCATCGTCCGCGAGAGTTGGGACATGGACAACTTCCTTCTGAAAGGCCTGCATGGGTTCGCCGAAACGTTCTGGCCGGATGAGCCATGCATGCATCTTCTCCGGTACGACCCCGAGCGGCGGGGCTTCACCGATAGCGTACAATGCTTTTGTCAACTGTCACCTCTCCATCTTTCATGCTTATAGTGGATTGCAACCATAACCAGGAATGGCTGCAATGCAACAGCTTCCTCTACAGAGAAAGGCTGGGAGGCCACAAGAGCGTCCAGACGCTGTGTTGAAATCTGAGGGCTTTTTCCATATACGCTCTGAAAAGCTCAGGTAGAAATTGAATATTTCCTTATTAGGAGAATAAGAACTAATTATTTCTACTAATTTTAACTCCTCTCTTCTCTTTTATGACTAGTCTTTTATGACTAGTCTTTTAGGACTAAGAGACTAGGAATCTTGGCTTATTTGCTTTACTTTCTCGTATCTGGGGACAGAGGATTACTTGCACTGTGGGAAATACGCTATGAGCTCCAGAAAGCCCATGCCTGCCTCACTCTTCTGAAGAAAGAATACAAACGCTGTACTGGAGAACCGTGTGCATCTCCTGCGGCCGTGCAGTGTGGACCATGATCTCCTAGAGGAGCTAGAGGATGTACACTGTGCGGTCTTCGCCGTACGCCCCTCATGAGGAGTCGCAGAAAACGCCGCCATTCAAGAAGTAAATATGAAGTTTCTGCAGATATTCACTTCACTGGAGGTGAAATCTGAACTGTCACTGTGGCGTGCGCTACTATGCCCTCGCGGCGTCCTGCAAATCCTAGGCCTTCTGTCGTCGTCGCCTTGAGACTAACACGCTCAACGGCAATATCGAGAATCTCTGCGAGGCGTGTAACCATGGCTAGCCGGTATGGTCCTACCTTGGGAGACTCACAGAAAATAGTGATGTCCACGGCCATGACTTCACCACCAAGTGCATGGACTAAGCTCACGGCATGCCGGACGAAAAAGGCCGATTCTCGGCCACGCCATTGTGGATCATAGTCTGGGAAAAACCGCCCAATATCTCCCGCGGCAACGGCCCCGAGCAGAGCATCTGTGAGGGCATGTAAAGCAACATCGGCATCAGAATGTCCAACGAGTGTCCTATCATGTGGAATAGGGATTCCGCACAGACAGATTCCAGTTCCTGTCGAGCCGAAGGCATGCACATCAAACCCACTTCCTATCCTGACCGCAGCGTGTGCCTCGGATTGGCGGCGACGGGCTCGATATAAATCAGCTGCAGTCGTAATCTTGCAGTTCTCTCTGCTGCCCTCCACTAACTGTACCAGTAAGCCGGCTCTTTCAGCGACTGCGGCATCGTCTGTCAAAGATTCCCCTGCCGCTGCACGATGTGCCGCAAGAATATCAGAGAAATGAAACCCCTGCGGGGTCTGTGCCTGCCACAGGTTTGTCCGTTCCACGGTGGACGCGACACAGGTCACGGGGTCAGACACAGCCCTAGCCCGCTTTATTGTATCGTGAACCGGGAGGGCGGCGAGAGCCCCTGGACTCTTGACAAGCGCTGTGATGACCCGGGTGATAGTACCGGCCTCGACAAAGGGACGAGCAGCGTCATGGATCAGAACCGTGTCATAGGCACTACCAGCCAAACTTTCCAACCCAAGACGTACCGATTCCTGACGTGTTGGACCGCCTGTAACGGGTTCCAACAGATTCAAGCCAGTCGCAGCAATGTCGTACAATTCACGGTCATCAGAGTGAATCACAACGCGCACTGCGTTGACTCCAACGTGGGCGGCAAAGGTAGCCAGCGCATGGCGCAACATTGGTCGACCACCGATGTCAAGATACTGTTTCGGTGTCCCCTCCCCGAAGCGACGACCACGACCAGCAGCCACGATCAAGGCAACACATGTGCTCATCATTCTTGCTTTCTCTACCTACATCTGCCCGTCTCGTCTGCTAATGGCTCCCCTTACATGAAAAGTTGCTCGCAGCCCTTGACAGACCTGTCCTACCTCAGTCTCCCGCACAAGACATCCATGATTATATTACGGTTATTGGCCGTGTCACTCTCTCATCCTCATCCGACATGAGGCACAGCCGCCGTATTTAAAATACTAAAAATTGTTATTTTCTTATAAAAAAATTTTATCGCGATCCCTCCTCTTTGAGGAGGACACCTTCACATTGATCAGATCTGCCTTGCCAGACAAGACGTATCAGATGTGTAATCTGGTATAACCACAAAGCAGGGTGAGCTATGAAAGTGATCATCTGCGGCGCCGGGCAGGTGGGCTTCAACATCGCCCGCTATCTTGCCGATGAAAACAACGACGTTACAGTGATTGACACGAGGGCCAAGCTGATCCGGCAGATCAGCGACTCCCTTGATGTCCAGGCGCTCACCGGGTATGCCTCCCATCCCGACGTGCTAGAAATGGCCGGGGCAGAAGAGAGTGACATGTTGATCGCCGTGACTCACGTTGACGAAGTCAACATGGTTGCCTGCCAAGTGGCCCATTCCCTTTTCGGCGTGCCAACTAAAATTGCCCGTGTCCGCCATCAGAGCTATCTACAACCTATATGGTCAAATCTTTTTTCTCGCGAAGATATGCCAATTGATGCCATAATATCACCAGAAATAGAAGTTGCACAGGCAGTAACACGTAGATTACATGTCTCTGGCGCCATCGATGTCATCCCCATGGCAGGTAACAAAGTCCAACTCATAGGAGTACGTTGTACAAAGCAAACTCCAATGGTAAATACTCCCATAAGACAGTTAAAAGCATTATTTCCTAGCCTTACTCTTATCATAGTCGGCATAGTCCGTCAGGAACACGCAGTTATCCCAACACCTGACGATCAGATGTTGCCAGGAGATGAAGTCTACTTCGTCGTGGATGCCGCACAGATTGACCGTGCTATGGCCGCCTTCGGTCACGAAGAGCAAGAGGTGCGGAAAGTGCTTATCTTCGGTGGTGGAAATATTGGTTTGTTTCTGGCGCAGCAACTAGAAACTGAATTTCACGAGGGTAATGTTAAGATAATTGAAATAGATAAAAACAGAGCTGAGCTCGTAGCCAAGTCTCTGAGCCGGACTGTGGTACTGAACGGAGATGTCCTCGATATAGAAATTCTCGACGAAGCCGGTGTGGCCCGGACAGAAGCCGTTGTTGCCGTTACCAACGACGACGAGACAAACATCCTCTCATCGCTCCTTGCTAAACGTTACGGTTGTGAACGCGCCATTACTCTTATTAATAAAAGTACTTACAATACGCTTGTCGGTACCCTTGGCGTCGATGTCGTCGTCAACCCCCGTGGTATCACAGTGTCGAAGATTCTCCAGCACGTCCGGCGAGGGCGTATACACGCTGTTCATTCACTGCACGAAGGGTTTGGCGAGCTCATCGAGGCTGCAGCTCTGGAAACATCAAGCTTAGTGGGTGTCCCGCTCCAGGAAGCCAAATTACCTCATGGAGTGATTGTCGGCGCCATTGTCCGTAATGACCAGGTCATCATGCCGCGGAGAACAAGTGTCATCCAAGTGAATGATAGGGTTGTACTCTTCGCAGCTCATCACGCCGTCAAACAAGTTGAAAAGATGTTTGCCGTCCGACTGGAGTACTTCTGAATCCATGTCTCGCATCGCTTACGTGAATGGCCAGTACGTTCCCTTTGCCAGCGCAAGAGTGCATATTGAGGATCGCGGTTACCAGCTTGCCGATGGCGTATACGAAGTCATTGCTGTATGGGATGGTAGACCTATAGACCTCTTACCGCACTTGCGGCGGCTGGGCCGGTCGCTCGCTGAGTCACGCCTAGAATGGCCCGTGGGAGAACGTACGCTCCGCACTGTATTATTACTTTTGGTAGAAAGAAACTATGTCCGTAATGGAATGATATATATTCAAATATCCCGTGGAATTTATAAAAGAAATTTTTTGTTTCCACCCAAAGAAGTTCGTTCGACATTGGTGGTGACGGCCCATTCACACTCCCGGCTCGCGTCGGCAGCCCTGTTCGAACAGGGTGTCTCTGTGATCACTCTGAATGATCTCCGCTGGCAACGGTGTGATATCAAGAGTATTTCACTACTGCCGAATGTCCTGAGTAGACAGGTTGCTAGCGAGAGAGGTGCCTTCGAGGCCTGGTTACTGGGAAGTGACGGGACCATCACAGAAGGCACCTCATCCACTGCTTGGATTGTCACCAATAGTGGTCATGTCATCACCAGGCCACTTTCTCCCGCTATTCTGGGAGGCATTACACGGGAACGTGTGCTATGTCTAGCAAAATTACTTGGATTGATAGTGTTGGAACGGCCGTTCACCCTAGAGGACGCTCAGCATGCTGCCGAAGCTTTCCTGACTAGCACGACGACATTTATCTTGCCTGTTGTGACTCTCAATGGCAGACAGATCAAAAATGGTATTCCCGGGGCGGTGACTCGTCTTCTCCGCACGGCTTACCTCTCTTCTCTCACAAGCGGAGCGGCTATGGGCTGGTAAATAGCCAGGGCACGCAGCACCCGTCGCCACCAGATATTAGCCTTGCCTGTTTCAGTGGGCTGAGGCTTGTATGCAAAGCGATGGCGACTCTCATCCTGCTTGCGATTCTGATAAGAATCAATTATTCAGTAAGGAGGCCAAGGAAAACTGGATAGCGGCCAAGGGAAACGGGGAAGAGGACACAAATGTCGTCCGAAAAATCGCCAAACGTACAGGATGTGCTCCTCAACTACATCAGGACAAACAAAACTCCAGTGACTGTGTTCCTCATCAATGGCGTGAAACTCCAAGGAGTAGTAACTAGGTTTGATAATTTCTCTCTACTACTGCAGCGAGACGGTCACACACAACTTGTCTATAAACACGCCATCTCGACTGTCATGCCCGGTACACCAATACAGATTTTTGAAACAACTCAGGAAGAGGGCAATGAAGAGGGCAATGAATAGCCCAGTACCCCCAGTACCCATGTGAGCCATGTGAGGCGCTCGACGACACATTGCCGGACTCTTGTGGTCTGCCCGTATCTGAAGAAAGCAACGGGTCAGACGACTGTTGGACGCCCACCGCAAGCGCGCCTGACGGAGACCGTGGGACTAGCACGGGCTATTACTCTTGACGTTGTGGCGGTTGAAACGGTGTCTGTACGCGGCGTTCGGTCTGCTACTTATCTTGGGGAAGGAGCCGTTGTCCATCTTGGCTGTGTTGTTGCGAGTCGAGAGATAGCTCTTGCTATTTTAGATTGTCGTTTATCTCCCATTCAACAACGTAATCTCGAGAGGCTTTGGAAGACAAAGGTTATAGACAGGACTGCCCTCATTCTTGAAATTTTTGGCGCCCGTGCCCACACTCGGGAAGGGGCGCTACAAGTGGAGCTCGCACATCTCTCCTATCAACGCAGCCGACTCGTACGCAGCTGGACACATCTGGAAAGGCAGAGGGGAGGCTTTGGTTTTCTAGGCGGTCCTGGGGAAACACAGATCGAGGTTGACCGTCGCATCCTTGGGGATCGCATTGCCCGTTTACAGTGCGAGCTTGACGCCGTGAAACGGACGAGAGCCCTGCACCGCCGCGCCCGTTGCCGGGTACCTTACCCGATCGTAGCCCTGGTAGGATATACTAATGCCGGGAAATCTACTTTGTTTAATCTCCTCACACAGGCCAATGTCAGGGAGGCAGACCAGCTTTTCGTCACGCTGGACCCAACGATGCGGGCCTTGCGCCTACCATCAGGACGGAAAGTCATCCTGTCAGATACAGTAGGATTTATTTCTGATTTGCCTCTCGAACTAGTAGCTGCATTTCGTGCCACCTTGGAAGAGGTTACATCAGCAGACATAGTGGTCCACGTGAGAGACATCCACCCTCCTGATAGTGACGCCCAGCGAGATGACGTTGAAGCTATTCTGCGCATGATTGGGCTCGAGAGTATTGTGGACAGGAACATCGTTCAGCTCTGTAACAAGATTGACTTGCTAGCACAGGAAGCGCGGGAGAAACTACTCAATACGGCCAGTCGTAACGCGACTCTGCTACCTTTCTCAGCCGTCACAGGCGAAGGGCTCAATTCTTTGCTGGCCGCGCTTGATCACCGCCTCTCGTGCACACTCTCCGTCGAGGAGGTAGCCGTGCCTCTGGCAGATGGCGCCACCCTTTCCTGGCTGTATCGCTGGGGGGAAGTGTTAGCGTGTCATACGGACGAAAGCCATACTCATGTGCAGGTACGCTTATCCGCACCCAACCGCGCCCGCTTGTATGCCCGCCTCTCATGACCTATCCTGCCGACAGGCGGTCAGCATCACGCACCGCTATGCTATAGGCCCCCGTTCGTCTTCCGTCTTCCGTCAATTTGCCGCGAAGTGTCCCGCTTCCTCAGCTGCCCGGAGGAGGGCACGCGCTTTGTTGAGGGATTCCTGGTACTCAGCTTCTGGATCGCTATCAGCCACCACTCCACCGCCTGCCTGTATAATCATCATGCCGTCTTTGAGCAATGCCGTACGCAGAGTGATACAGGTATCCATATTACCATTAGCAGAAAGGTACCCGATGGCTCCAGCATAGAAACTGCGTCGTTCTGGCTCCAATTCCTCAATGATTTCCATTGCCCGTACCTTAGGAGCTCCTGAGACAGTTCCAGCGGGAAAGCCGGCTATCAGAGCACCCATAGCATCCTCTTCTGGCACGAGAAGTCCTTCTACATTGGAAACGATGTGCATCACGTGAGAATACCGTTCGATGACCATCTTTTCCGTGACGCGGACAGAACCAACCTGGGCCACACGCCCGACATCGTTACGTCCAAGATCAAGTAACATCAGATGCTCGGCGCGTTCCTTTGGGTCGGCGAGCAGTTCAAGCGCCAGAGCCACGTCTGCAGCAGTTGTTTCGCCGCGTGGTCTTGTGCCAGCGATAGGCCGGATAGTTACAACCCCATCGCGGACACGCACCAGGATTTCCGGACTCGACCCCACCAGTGCATAACCACAGAAATTGAGGAAGAATAGAAATGGTGAGGGGTTAAGGCGACGTAAGGCCCGATATAAAGCGAAAGGTGGTAAAGAAAAAGGAACACGTAATCTCTGAGAGATAACAACTTGAAAAATATCACCAGAAAATATATAATCTTTTGCTTTTGCTACCATAGAATAAAATTTTTCACGACTCATATTAGCAACAGGCATAGCAGGTGAGGATTCTGCCGTGGCACTCTGATCATGTTGAATGGGCAAGAGCACACGACGGAAATGGCTGAGCACGTCCCCCAGACGCTCGCAAGCATGCGCATAGGCTGCTGCAGCGGCCATGCGATTTGAAATCGGCCAGACAGGTGTGACGACTGTTATCTTGTCCTCTATGTTGTCAAAAATAGCCATAATAGTTGGTCGCAAGAACAGGCCACCGGGAATGTCAAGAGTATCTGGATTAGTGTCCGGGAGTGTTTCCATCAGGCGCACCATGTCATAGCCCATGTAACCGAAAAGGCCGGCAGCCATCGGTGGCAGTGATCTAGGCAGTTCGATGTGCGATTCTGCCATCAAAGCGCGCAGAGACTCCAGTATAGGACGGGTGTCCTTCATGAAGGCCGTAACATCTGTGCAAGCGCTTCTGTTTATTTCCGCTTGGTTACCGGAACAGCGCCACACGACATCCGGCCTCAGGCCAATGAAAGAATAACGGCCACGGATCGCTCCGCCTTCGACAGACTCTAAAAGAAAACTATTTGCCTGACCATGAGCGAGCTTGAGGAAGGCGGAAACCGGTGTTTCCAGGTCAGTTACAAGAGTCGTCCAGACGACCTGCGGCCTGCCAGTTTCATAGACTGCAACGAAATCTGCAACTTCAGGACAGATCTTCATGGTATCACGGGACCTCCAGCGCCCGGGAATTGATAGTGGCATTAAACTCCCGCCCCACCGCCGCGGCAAACTGGGCAAGTATATCTTCCGTATACTGTTTTGTCATCTCCCTCTTCATATCAACAAGAGTGGACGCATCTAAGACAGGTGCCCTGATGGACTGTAAGCGCCCGACAAAAAATGATTCCGCATTTTCATCCACGAGAGTTTCACCGACTGCGAGTCTAAAGAGACGCGTAATGAAGGTAGGCGGTAGTTGCTCGTCTCCATCAGTACGAAGAAGCGGCTTTGAGACATGGAAACTACTTGAATAATCTAGGGCAGCCTCTTGTAGCGAGAGACCGCCCCGCAAAAGTTTTTCAACATTTTCAGCTTTCTGCCGAGCCGTGTTTCGAGACTGCGTCATTGCCCATTTGTCGATCAGTTCCTGAGAAATATCTTTCATTGGAAGTAACATTGCCGGTAAAACCCTGTCTACTCTCAGAACAAAGAAACCACTATCACTTTCTGTCATTATACTCTGAGAACCTTCCTTTGTAGTAAAGGCGACCGCTAAAAACTCTCTCATAGAAGGTAAAGGAGGAACAATTCTGCCATCCCTGCCGAGGCCTGATTTATCTACAGAGAAAACGGACACGGATAAACCGACATGCTGTGCGGCCTCCTCAAGGGAAGCGCCGCCGTTAATGGCATCTTCCACTTTACCTGACAGGTCGTAAACCACATCTCCCGTCTTTTCGGCAATCAAGTCCTCTTGAATCTGGTCGCGTACTAACGCTAGTGATGCGATTCCTGCAGGGAATGTTGCGGTGACTCTCATGAGGTGCCAGCCAAAGGCACTCTTGATAGGACCCAGTACCGTGTCCAAAGGCGCTTTTGTAAAGACCGCTTCCGCTAAAGCTGGTTCAATTTTCTCCATTTCTGCACGGTTCAGACGTCCCAGGGGTGTCACATGGTGTGCGAGAGCGTCTGCGGCCTGAGTCAGCGACAAGCCTTTTATAAGAAGGCGCCGCATGCTTTCCGCTTGTTCGCGGCTTGCCAGTAAAACGTGCTCAACAGTGCGTGTTTCAGGTATGCGCAATGTGGGACGAGATTCATCGTAGGCCCGCTGGACTACATCATCTGCAATAGAAACGAGAGGCGCGACGGTTGCTCTCGTCAGCAGAATGGCACTGATCGTGCGGTATTCAGGGGCTGTAAACGTCGCAGCGTTGTCCTTGTAAAAGGCTTCCAGGGTCACAGAATCTGGAGGGGGGAACACAGGGACTGCAACAATTGGCAGAGTCACGATTTCGGCTACGCGCCTTTCATAACGATGCTGCTTAAAATGCTCAATGGATGTCTCTGGCACCGTTACAGCATGAATCAGCGGGTCGCTAAGCTGAACCCGCAGGAGCCGCTGACGCAGGTCACGGAGATAGACTTCCTCAGATTGGCCCTGCGCTGCGACAGTGTGTTGGAACAGGGTACGATTAAAATTGCCAGTGGCATCATGAAAGTTAGTATTACGACTAATACTTTTTGCCAGTAACTCATCTGGCGCTCTCAGATGATACGCCCGTGCGGCCACGTCCAGAGCGGCTGTGACCGCGAGACGATTGATAGTTCGCTGCATGAATCCCAGCCTGTGGGCGTCCTCGGCAGTGAAGGAAAGCTTGTCCAGTATCGTCCGTAATCTCGTGACGTCTCTGTTAAATTCTTCCTGTACAATCTTCGCACTGATTGTAACATCACCAACGGTAATGGCCGGCCTTTCCGAGGGCTGACGTGTGATGTGATCAGCCACACCCCAGATGCTGAAGCTCAGAATAAGGATGACGAAAAGTATCTTGGTCATCCATGAACTGACGGATCTGCGAAAAGCGTCGAGCATTGGTCATTGATTGAATGCTTGGGATTGCAGGACTGTCCACTAGGGCCCCACTAGTGCCCATGCTCTGAGGTGACACATGTCATGGATGCATGGATGGAATGTCTTCCACATAATTTTTTCTTCACGAGTCCGCAGCCGTCTGTGTTACACAACCGCCAACCACTGCTGCTGTCTACTACCTCTAGGCAGGTTAGTGCAGAGAGCACGAAAAACGCAAGGGAGAATGCAGAAGATGGCACGACGTCTGCTGATTGCTGGTAACTGGAAAATGAATGGCTTCCTGGCCGATAGCTTGGCTGATACACTGGCGACTCTTATGAGGAAAAAGCAGGACTGGCCTTTTGAGATGGTGGTGTGTCCACCCTTTACCCTCCTCCACTATCTGGGGAAGATAATTTCCGGCAGCGGAATGGCACTTGGGGCACAGGATTGCCACCTCAAAGGAAGCGGTGCTCATACAGGTGATATCTCACCGTTGATGCTCAAGGACGTTGGTTGTACATACGTGATTCTTGGCCACTCAGAACGTCGCATGGACCACGGGGAGGGTGACTCTCTCATAAGGGAGAAGGCAACCGCCGCTCTCGGCGCCGGCTTAAAGGTGATCCTGTGTATAGGAGAAACAGAGGCAGAGCGTGATTCTGGTCAAACGCTGACAGTCAATCAGACCCAGCTAAAGGGGTCAATGCCAGTAGCAGTAGATGTTGATGCTACCAATCTTGTGATCGCTTATGAGCCAGTCTGGGCCATTGGCACTGGTCGTACACCGACAAACCTTGAAATTCAGGAGATTCATGCCTTTATCCGCAAGGAATTGCTTTCTCTTATAGGAAAGGCGGCTGAGGGCGTACGTATCCTTTATGGTGGTTCGATGAAACCCGGCAATGCTGGAGAAATACTGGCCCTGCCAGACGTAGACGGCGGTCTGATCGGTGGCGCTAGTCTGAAGGCAGAAGACTTTTGGGCTATTGCGCAACAATCTCCCTCTCTCTAGTTCTAGTGGGTCCTGAGAGGGGAGCAGGTCAGGTGCCCTCAGGGGGTGCGGGTGCGATGAGGTTGAGTTGAGCCATGATAAGGATTCTTCTGGCAGTTCATCTGCTGCTCGCTTTAGCCATGGTGGGAGTCATCCTGTTACAAAGGTCTGAGGGTGGCGCTCTGGGCGTTGGGGGAGGTGGCACAGGGTTTATGACAGGCCGCCAAGCGGGCAATCTGCTCACCCGGACAACCGCTTTGCTGGCAACAGTCTTCATGAGCACAAGCCTCGCACTGGCTGTCCTGGGGGGATATGACTCTCACATGCCGCACAGATCTATTCTCGATCAGGCAACAGGCCAGGGAGTCAAAAACGCGCCTGTCTCTGGACCTGGACCTGCTGCCCCAGCACAGATGCCGTCCACGCCTTCTACTCTTGCTGTTCCGCCACCGCCGTCTCCTGAGACGAGACTCCCTGAGAGGGGTCTCGCAGAGCCACTGTCACCAGGGGAACAACAAACGACTCCGTAGTCACTAGTGTAGTAACTAGTAACGTAACTAACTAACGGGTTTGCGTTGACCGCGTCACACCGTCTCAGACTGGGCAAAGCACGTTGTCGCGCACACATCACTCAAGCGCGAGCATAGACTCACATCCATGACTCGATTCATTTTCATTACTGGTGGCGTGGTGTCTTCGCTTGGCAAAGGACTCGCCACAGCTGCTCTCGGGGCCCTCTTGCAAGCGCGTGGCTATCGTGTACGGCTGCGCAAACTTGATCCCTATCTCAACGTCGATCCAGGCACGATGAGTCCACTCCAACACGGCGAAGTCTATGTCACGGATGACGGCGCTGAGACTGATTTAGATCTTGGGCATTACGAACGCTTCACGGGCGTGCCTTCAAGGCGGAGCGATAACGTCACAACAGGTCGCATCTATTCTGTAGTCCTAAGCAAGGAGAGACGTGGTGACTATCTCGGAGCCACAGTACAGGTGATTCCCCACGTGACAGATACTATCAAAGCCTGTATTGCCGCAGACTTAGCCGACGAGGATTTTCTGTTGTGTGAGATCGGTGGAACTGTTGGCGATATAGAAAGTCTGCCGTTTCTCGAAGCCATTCGCCAGATGGGCAATGAGCTAGGACGTACATATTCTATGTTTGTACATCTCACTTTACTGCCTTACATCGCGAGCACCGACGAGCTCAAGACAAAGCCAACTCAGCATTCTGTGAAGGAACTGCTGTCCGTCGGTATCCAACCAAACCTTCTGCTGTGTCGTAGCAGCCGCCCCATCTCGCCGTCAGAACGGCGTAAGATTGCTCTTTTTTGTAACGTGCATGAAGATAATGTTATTACTGCATTAGATGTTGAGACCATTTACCGCGTGCCGCTTTGCTACCATACAGAGGGGCTTGACATTCAGGTATGCAGGTATTTTGGCCTGCCCTTCGCGCGGAAGCCTAATCTTACTATTTGGAATAGAATAGTTCAATATATTCTACATCCTAAAGGGGAAATTACTATTGCTGTGGTTGGCAAGTATATGAAGCTGCGTGATTCATACAAATCGCTTGCGGAAGCCTTAACCCATGGTGGTATTGCGAACGATGTACGGGTGCGGCTCGAGTGGATTGATGCAGAACTTTTTGAGCTGGCAGATGAAGATGCGAAGCGGCACTTGAGTCATGTCCACGGCATTTTGGTCCCTGGCGGTTTTGGGAAACGCGGCGCTGAAGGTAAGATTAGAGCTATTCGGTTCGCTCGCGAACAGCGAGTCCCGTACTTTGGGATCTGTTTTGGCATGCAGATGGCAGTGATAGAAACATCACGTCATTTGGCGGGTCTCAGTACAGCTAGTTCTAGCGAATTCGGGTCGACGGGGGATTTGGTGATCGGACTCATGCAAGAATGGCACAGCGATACCACAGTGGAGCGGAGAGCAGCTGATTCTGATTTGGGGGGCACGATGCGCGTTGGCGCTTATCCGTGTCTGTTGCAACCTGGTAGCTTAGCCCATTCTATATATGGGACTGATTGTATTAGTGAACGCCATCGTCACCGCTACGAGGTTAATATTTCCTATAGAGAACCCTTACATGCGGTAGGACTTCTGTTCTCCGGTCTATCGCCCGATGGGATTTTACCCGAGATTATTGAATTTTCTCATCATCCCTGGTTTATTGGCGTCCAGTTTCATCCTGAGCTCAAATCTAAACCTTTTGCTCCCCATCCGCTCTTCACCTCTTTCATCAGAGCTGCCATAGCACAAAGCAGGCTTGTGTGAGTGTGGGTGAGCAGGGGGGGGTAGCCTGTGCCCCCAATCCCGATATAGGAAGGAGAAGCGTCATTATTAACCTGCATGTGTTGTGCACCTCACGCGACGCATTCTTATTCCAAGACAGCAGCAGAGTACGCACAGCAGCTGTTGCCGCAGGGCAGAGAGTCACCCAGCGCGCTGTCGTCCGATAAGCGATATACAGATGGCTGTTGTGTCTCCATGGGAGGGGGGATGCGACCTCCCATCCCCTTGCTAGGCTTCATAGGCCGCGTGTAGTGCTCGTGGCCAGAGGCGATCCGTTTCGGCTTTTGAACAACGTCTCACTGGCGCGGGAGCCGCAGCAGCTGACAACAGGAACCCTGTCTCTAGGGATTATTGTAGACATGGATAGACTAGATCTGCAACACAGACAACCCTCCTCACCAGAAAGAGGTGGTGTTACTCTTCATGGGCCTGAGGCATTTGCCTGCATGCGAAGAGCCGGATGGCTCGCTGCAGCCTGTCTCGATCATATCACGCCTTATGTCAGACCTGGTGTTACCACCAGTGAACTAGACAGGCTGTGTGCAGAATTTACCGCCGCCCACGGTGGGCGTTCTGCGCCACTTGGGTACAGGGGGTTTCCAAAATCTATCTGTACGTCTGTGCAGCGTGTTGTGTGTCACGGGATTCCTAACGACAAGCCCCTGGACGAGGGAGAGATTCTTAACATTGATGTTACACCTGTCTTAGATGGGTGGCATGGTGATAGTAGCCGCATGTACTATGTTGGTGAGGTTTCTCTCAAAGCAATCCGTCTGGTTGAGACCACTCATGAGGCCCTCATACGTGGTATGAGCGTTGTACGTCCTGGCGCCACTTTAGGGGACATTGGCCATGCCATCCAAAGCTATGTTGAAGCTCACAGATTCTCAGTCGTGCGAGATTTTTGCGGCCATGGGATAGGGAGAATTTTCCACGAACCACCTAATGTCATGCATTTCGGCACACCCGGCACTGGGATGACGCTATGCGCGGGAATGATCTTCACAATAGAACCTATGGTAAACGCTGGCAGGCCGGAAACCAAAGTGCTGCAAGATGGCTGGACAGCTGTGACACGAGACCATTCTCTATCCGCCCAGTTCGAACATACTATAGGAGTAACACCTAAAGGATGTGAAATTTTTACTCTGTCTCCTCGAGGATGGCATAAGCCACCATATCGATAAGCGCGCTATGATGTCCTCTCTACAAAGGAGGTCGTAAGGTTAAGGTAAGGAGGCTTCACAGTCTCGCCCCCATTCCCTGGACCCGCGTCGCTGCACCCTGCGAGTGCAGGCTCACAACGTGAGCGGTTAACCTCGTGAAGGAGCGGACCCATTACACTTAAGTAAGAGAAGAGCACTTACCAAGCATGTTGCACCTCTCCTAAGAGGCCTCAATGGACTCACCACGACAGTCTGTCAAATTTTCCTAGGTGTAGGTGTCCCTCTGCCAAACTCTTGCAAGAGAGCGGCCACAAAGCGCGTCATGACAAAAGGTGGTGCGGGGAGGTGCGGGGAATTGATTGATCGGAAGAGCATGCCATGCCATTATGGAGAAGTTATGTCCGATTCTATGGATGTTTTCGATCGTGACTTGATTCGGTGCCGCCGCAAGCGGGCTGCCGCAGCGTTTGTGGCACATGATTTTCTGTTCCGCGAAGTTGGCGGAAGGTTGGTTAGCCGTCTGGAGGATATAAGGCAGCGCTTTCCCATTGCGCTGGAGCTTGGCTGTAGAACGGGTGTTTTAGCAGAACTGGTCGGTGATCGTGGAGGCATTGAATGCCTGGTGCGCAGTGAGCTTTCAGAAGCCATGGCCCAACAGGCGGTGGCTCAATGGCCTTCTGCTTTGACGGTGATTGCCGACGAGGAGCAGTTGCCTTTTAGGGCAGGTCTGTTTGATCTGGTCATGAGCAATCTTGTTCTGCATTGGGTCAACGACCTGCCAGGGACTCTGGTGCAGGCGCATCGGGTATTAAAGCCAGATGGCCTTTTTCTAGCCAGCATGGTTGGTGGTCACTCCTTATCAGAGTTACGCACTGCCCTAGCTGTGGCAGAAAGCGCTGAGGTGGGGGGGGGCGCAAGAATCGCGCCATTTATTGCCGATGTCAGCACCGCAGGGACCTTACTGCAAAGGGCAGGCTTTGCTATGCAGGTGGTAGATTGTGACACCATTACGGTCCTTTACACAGATCCTATGCATTTGTTAAGAGATTTACGTGGGACGGGGGAGAGCAATGCCGCGCGGAAAAGGCGTCGCACGCCATTACGTCGCGGGATACTCCAGGCGGCACTCGATCATTACCGTATTGTTCACAAAGATTCTGAAGGGCGTGTCCCAGCGACCTTTCAGATTCTGTATCTGACAGCTTGGGCTACTGAGCGGTCTCAGCCACAGAAAAGACCGCATGGGTGTATCGACAACAAAGGCCACACGGGGTGAGGTTGAGGTCTGTTCGCGCACATTCCGGACGTCATGTGATTTTGCAGTGACATTGTGGCAGAAGGGGCACGCCATGCTGCCGTTGTTTTTGGGACTGATCATTCTGATGGCTGTCGTGCTGCTTTTCCTGCGCTGGTTCGCAACTCATGAACCGCGCGATGTACTGCAGGGATTGAAATGGGGTAGTGTGGCCGCTTTTGCAATAGTTGCCGTGCTATTGGCTGCGACTGGGCGCCTTGGCTGGGTCCTTGCTGTGCTGGCTGCTTGGTTGCCGTGGGCAATGCGGGCTTTGCATCTGCATGCTCTGATCAGAGGGGTCTGGGCAGCACTGACATCGACTGGCTTTCATTCCACGATGAGCGGAAAGGCCCCACACGCCTCCGTTATTGAAACAGAGTGCCTGCGCATGGTGCTCAATACCATCAGTGGGCGCCTGTCTGGACGGGTGCGGACAGGGGCGCTCGCGGGCCGCATGTTGGACGATCTCTCTCTGCCAGAGCTAGGGATTCTTTACAGATTTTGCGCCACTGATGAGAACTCCCTGAAAGTGCTTGAGGCATGGCTCGATCGGGAGGGCCCTGCCGACTGGAGGCAGACAATTGCCTGCCAAAACGACAATGGCTTCTCCGCAGATCACGCTTCCACCGGTGGCGGTGGTCCTATGACACACGCCGAGGCATTACGCGTATTGGACCTTGGGGCTGACGCCACGCCGGATCAGATTCGTGAAGCATACTGCAGATTGATAACCCGTCTACATCCAGATCATGGGGGATCCAGCTATCTGGCCGCCCAGCTCAATTGCGCCAAAGATGTTCTGCTTGGTTCGTGAATGAAGACCGGCAGAAACAGCGCAACATCAGCATTTCTCTTTCAGAACAAGGAACATATCATGCCACGACGTGTACGTAAGGCTGTCTTCCCTGTGGCAGGAATGGGCACGAGATTCCTCCCTGCTACAAAAGCTATGCCAAAGGAAATGTTACCAGTAGTTGATAAACCACTTATACAGTATGCAGTTGAAGAAGCAGGGGCCGCTGGCATTGAGCACTTCATTTTTGTCACCTGCCGGGGCAAGAGTGCCCTGGAAGACCACTTTGACTCAGCCCCGGAGCTGGAACGTTTGCTGAGCGACCGTGGCAAGCATGACCTGATCGCTGCTTTGACGAGTGGAATGCCGAAGTCGGGACAAATCTCTTACACGCGCCAGCACGTCCCACTGGGCTTGGGTCATGCCGTCTGGTGTGCTCGCGACTTGATCGAGAATGAGCCATTTGCGGTCATCCTGCCTGACGACCTCATTCTCACGCGTATTCCCTGCCTAAAGCAGATGGTGGACATACACGCTGAAACCGGTGGCAACGTGGTAGCGGTGATGGATGTGCCGCTCCAGCACGTCAGACGCTATGGTATCCTTGATATAGAAGCAGATCACGGCCGTCTGGTGCAAGCTAAGGGGCTCATAGAGAAACCAGATCCTGCTCTGGCCCCATCGAACATTTCCATTACTGGCCGCTACATCTTGCACCCAACGGTGTTTGAACATCTTGACCATCAGATTTGTGGGAGTGGTGATGAAATACAACTTACCGACGCAATTAATGCCACAATTGGCCGTATATCTTTCCATGGCCTACGTTTTGAAGGCAGAAGATTTGACTGTGGAGATAAGGTTGGTTTCTTACACGCTAACGTAGCATACGCTTTGCAGCGGCCTGAAATGCGCACCCAGGTCATAGAGGCACTACAAGAGCTTTTGTCCCACGACACAGATATAGGAGAAAAAAAAGGGAACAGATGAGTATACTGTACTCGTACCATGCCTCAGTGCTGCAATGCCTTTCCTTCACTTCAGCAAGCGGCAAAGGAGACCTTATTCTATGCGCATCGCCGTGATTGGGGCCGGGTATGTCGGCTTGGTCTCTGGAGCTTGCTTCTCTGAGTTCGGCATTGATGTGGTGTGCGTTGACAGAGACGAAAACAAGGTTGCCCTCTTGCAACGTGGTCAGATGCCTGTTTACGAACCCGGCTTGGCAGCCTTAGTCAAGAGCAATGCGGAGGCTGGTCGGTTATCCTTCACCACTGCGCTACATGGAGCAGTCGCTGAAGCCGAAGCAGTGTTTATTGCCGTCGGCACGCCATGTCGTTGCGATAACAACGGTCACGCTGATTTGAGCGACCTCTTTGAGGCCGCCCGTGAAGTTGCCGAAGCGCTACGCGGTTACACTGTGGTTGTCATTAAGTCAACTGTACCTGTAGGCACCGGTCGCAAGGTGGAATCCATTATCCGCGCGACACGACAGGATATCCCCCTCGATGTCGTTTCCAATCCTGAGTTCCTGCGCGAAGGGTCAGCGATCCATGATTTCGTACGTCCAGATCGTGTGGTAGTGGGCACGGATTCAGAACGCGCCCGCGAGGTTATGCGGCAGCTCTACCGCATGCTATACCTGCGAGAGACGCCAATCTTATTCACAAACCTTGAAACATCAGAATTGATCAAATATGCCGCCAATACCTTTCTTTCCCTAAAGATCGCTTTCATAAACGAAATGGCAGACCTGTGTGAACGCATTGGAACTGACGTTTGCGATGTTGCTCATGGCATCGGGCTTGATAGCCGCATTGGTCACAAGTTTCTGCATCCCGGCCCAGGTTATGGTGGCTCTTGCTTTCCCAAGGACACGCTAGCCTTAGTACATACGGCTCGTGACCATGGCGTGCCCCTACGCATTGTCGAGACAGTGGTAGACATGAACAAGAGTCGCAAGAAGGAGATGGCTGGTCGAATAATCGCTGCCTGTGGTGGGTCAGTGAGCGGCAAGACAATAGCCGTTCTAGGTCTTACCTTCAAACCCAACACTGATGACATGCGCGAGTCGCCCAGCCTCGATATTATCCCAGCCTTACAGAAGGCTGGAGCTGCCGTCCGCGCCTTTGATCCCGAAGGCATGAATGAAGCGCGGAAAATCATGCCTGACATCCTTTACTGCCCAAACGCTTATGAAACAATGAAAGGGGCAGAGGCATTGGTGATACTCACTGAGTGGAACGAGTTTCGTAGCCTCGACTTAGGGCGCATGCGCCGACTCCTGAAAGAACTGATCGTCGTTGATCTACGCAATATATACGACCCTTCTGACGTCATGCAGGCGGGCTTTCAGTACACATGCATCGGTCGTTCTAGCAACAAGACATTATAGCTGGTATGGCCATTGGTGACCGCCGCCACGAAGACACGGCCGGCCGCCTGTTGTCAGCCGGTGTCAGTCTTTCTTTTGGTTTGGGAGACGGCTCCCTCAAAGTCATGAGGGGCCTATTCTTGGCAGGTCTCCACAGACAGGGGCATGCAAGGAGTGTGAAAACATGAGTCAGAATCATGGCATTGGGTTGCTGCTCGACATCGTGGCTCTGCTACGAGACCCAAGCGGGGGGTGTCCATGGGACAAGGAACAGACCTTCGCCAGCACGGTGTGCCATACCATAGAGGAAGCCTATGAAGTGGCTGACGCTATAGAGAAAAACGATATGACCCTTCTGAAGGAAGAACTTGGAGATCTCCTCCTGCAAATAGTCTTTTACGCCCAGATGGCAAAAGAGCACAGCTTTTTTGCCTTTGCGGACATTACTGCTTGTCTCACAGACAAGCTAGTGCGTCGCCATCCGCATGTTTTTGGCAATATGCAGGTCATGAGTGCAGAAGAGCAACTAGTCGTGTGGGACGCTTTAAAGGAAGAGGAACAGCAGCAGTCTCAACAGACCTCCACTGCCCTACCTGCCCTGAGCAGGGCCAATAAACTCATTGCTTTTTTAGAAAGAGAATCAATTGATATTCTTTCAATTTCTAAGCGAATATCGAAAATGAACAGACAAGCCACTGCGTTACGGGCTGCTTTGTCTGCAGCAGGAGTCATGAAAGAACAACTCGTAGAGGGCTTAGGTGATCTCCTGTTTACCTGTGTGCGACTGGCTTATCAGCTGAAAATCGATCCAGAGATCGCGCTCCGCAAGGCTCATAACAAGTTAGAGCGTTGTTTTCGCCACCTTTAGTACATAATGAAAACAAAATAGGATGCTCCTGCCTCGCAAAAGAGGGAGCCTGAAGAGGGAGGTAGGGAGTTCGTGAGTGGAGCAAGCAGCAAGCAAGCATCAAAAAACCCGCCCGCCCGGCAGGGCGGGGCCCGGCAGGGCGGGCGGGAAGTCTGTCGTGTCAGCAGTTTTTTTTCCCGTCCTTTCTGTCCGCCTCTGTCCGCCGTGTCATCGCATCGGCATCCCCCCTTACTCCTTACTCAAACAGCGCCATTTGTTTCACGTTCCACACATCTCTGGCGTATGTGTGTACGGTACGATCGCTAGAGAAGTGCCCCATGTTAGCGACGTTGATTGCCGCTCGCCTGGCCCAATCTTTGCCGTTGCTAAAGACAGCATCCACCCTTTCCTGATGACAAGCCACGTACGAGGCATAGTCAGCTAGCAACAGATAATGATCCCCGCCTTTTAAAAGTAAATCAAAGATTGGCCTATAGCGATCAGGCTCTCCTGGGGAGAAAAATCCCTGACCAATCATATCCAACACGCGCATCAAATCCCTGTTGCGGCGATAGAACTGCCAAGGATCATAACCCTGCAAACGCAACTCCTGTGCTTCTTCTGCCGTTAGCCCGAATTCGAAGAAATTCTCATTGCCGACAGATTCACGTATTTCAATGTTCGCACCATCCAGCGTGCCAATGGTCAGCGCACCGTTCAAGGCGAATTTCATATTTCCAGTTCCTGAGGCTTCTGTCCCAGCGGTCGAAATCTGTTCGGACAGATCAGAACCCGGAATGATCATCTCTGCCAGTGACACATTGTAATTGGGGACGAAAACGACCTTCAGCAGGTCGCCAACTTTTGGGTCATTGTTAACCATTTCCGCTACGTCGTGAATGAGACGGATGATTAACTTCGCCATATAATACCCCGGCGCCGATTTGCCAGCGAAAATCACGGTACGTGGCACCAGAGTGTCAATGTCGTGACGATCGCGCAGGCGATTGTAACGGTTAATGACGTGCAGCACATTAAGAAGCTGCCTCTTGTACTCGTGTATCCGCTTGACTTGTACGTCGAACATGGAACTTGGATTCACCTTGATACCAAGGCGGGTATCAATCAACAGCGCTAACCGCTTCTTATTAGCAGACTTCACTTCATGAAAGCGTTCTATAAATGTATCATCGCTAATATGCGCCTCTAGCTCCTTCAGACTGGAGAGGTCTGTAATCCAACTGTCACCAATACGCTCGCTTATTAGCGAGGACAGCCCTGGATTTGCCTGCAGAAGCCAGCGCCGTGGAGTCACGCCATTTGTTACATTAACGAACTTATGTGGCCACATGTGATGGAAGTCTGCAAAGATTGTTTGGCACACGAGGTTAGTGTGCAACTCGGCTACACCGTTTACCCGTGTTGAACCGACAATAGCTAGGTGGGCCATCCGTACACGCCTACTGTCATCATCTATCAATGAGAGTCTGCGCAATGCTCCAGTATCACCAGGAAAAGTGTATTTGACCTGTTGTAGAAAGCGGTGATTGATTTGATAAATAATCTCCAGGTGCCGCGGGAGCACAGACTCTAACATCGAGATAGGCCAGGTTTCTAAAGCTTCCGGTAAAAGGGTATGGTTGGTATAATGGAAAATGTGGCTAGTGATCTCCCAGGCCTGCTCCCATTGGGAACCATGAATATCAGTCAGCTGGCGCATCATCTCTGCTACGGCTAAAGCCGGGTGGGTATCGTTGAGCTGGATAGCAACACGGTCAGGTAGCATATCAAGAGTTCTATGAGTACGCTTAAACCGTGTAATAATATCCTGTAGAGAGGCGCTGACAAAGAAATATTCTTGCTTCAGGCGTAGCTCCTGTCCCATTAATGTCGTGTCCGCTGGGTATAGAACACGAGAGAGGTTTTCTGACGTCGTCTTATCGCGCACGGCGTCGATATAGTTCCCTTGATTAAAATAGCTTAAGTCAAAATCATGTGTTGCGCGTGCAGTCCACAAACGTAAGTTACCAACAATTGTTGAGCCATAGCCAGAGACTGGCACATCATAAGCCATAGCAATCACATCATCAGTATCAACCCACTGACAGGTTTCCTGACCATCAGCGTTCCTGAAACGCAGGACCTTTCCGTGAAAACGCACAGGGTAAAGTACCTCCGGTCTGGGGTACTCCCAGGGATTCCCATGACGCAACCACTGTTCCGGCTGTTCCACTTGCTGACCAGATTCAATGCGCTGGTTGAACATGCCAAATGCATAACGAATCCCATAGCCAAAACCCGGGTACCCGTGGGTGGCCATTGAGTCTAGCAGACAGGCAGCCAAACGGCCAAGACCACCGTTCCCAAGGGCGGCATCAAACTCAAGTTCTGCAATTGAATCTAGGCCGATTCCAAGCTCTTTTAAGGCTCTTCGTACGTGATCTATAATCTTTAAGTCGTATAACTGTTTTACCAAACTTCGTCCTGTTAGAAACTCCATTGACAGGTAATATGTGCGTTTGGTATCACGATCGTACTGTGCACGGGCTGAATGGATATACAGCTCGCTTAGCTTGCCGCGGACAAGAAAAGCAAGAGCATAGAACCAGTTCTCTTCAGTCGCATACGTTGGATCCGCACCGACCACGTGTACCATGAAGTGCATCAGTTCCTTTTTAATAGATTCCACGTCGTTGAAATCGACCCTGTTGTCGATTCGCGGCGTGGCCTCACTCAGTCGCTGCATGTTCTTGGTTCTCCTTGCCAAGTACTGAGACAGCTGATCCCGTCCCCCCCTATTTCTGAACGAGTTCGCGGTAGAGCTGCCGATACCGCTCGGCCGAACGCCGCCAACTGAAATCCTGCCTCATAGCGCGTCTCTGGATGCTTCGCCACGCTGCACGATTCCGGTACAGATCAAACGCTCTGTGAACAACCGCTAAAAACGCCGGCACAGTCGCGGCGTCAAACAAAAATCCTGTGCCTCGATCATCCGGATCGTTTACGTCAACGACAGTATCAGCTAACCCTCCAGTACGCCTTACTACAGGAAGCGTCCCATACCGCATCGCATACATCTGTGACAACCCGCATGGTTCAAACCGAGAGGGCATCAACAGCACATCACTGCCTGCCTGAATACGGTGAGCCAAGGCCTCATCTAAGCCAATGCGCACTGCTATCCGTCCAGGATAGCTCTCAGCAGCTGCCATGCAAGCAACCTCAAAACGGCGATCTCCCGCTCCCAATATCACGAGTTGTCCATCTCGTACCATAATATCCGACACTGCTCCCATAACAAGGTCAACGCCTTTTTGCTCTGTCAGGCGACTGATGACCCCAAACAGCGGGGCTGTGGCACTGACGTGCAAGCCTAGTTCACGCTGCAAGGCCATTTTATCGAGGGCTTTCCCACTCATTTGCCTGTCTGTGAAAGGATGATGAATGCTGGGGTCAGCAGCCGGATTCCAGACGCGATTATCCTCACCGTTCAAGATGCCGACGAGAGTCTTAGCTCGTGCCAGCAGCAATCCCTGTAGACCGTGGCCAGCCTGATCCGTTTGTATTTCATGAGCATATGTAGGGCTAACAGTTGTTATACTATCACTATAATACAACCCCGCCTTAAGATAACTTACGTTGCCGTAAAACTCAAGCCCATTAACTGAAAACATATCGAGCGGTAATCCAAGCCGCCTCATGACATAAGAGGGAAATTGACCATGAAAGGCTAGATTATGGATGGTAAACACAGATGCCGGTCCCTTGCGCCCACGCGTGTTCTCCCATAGTTTCAGATATACGGGCACCAACCCTGTCTGCCAGTCATTGGCGTGGACAACATCGGCTCGCCACCCCTCTCCCTTCCACCCTCTCACACTTCCCTTCTCGCCCCACTCTCCTACTGCTATAGAGGCCGCCACACGACTCAAAACAGCAAAACGTTCATGGTTGTCTGGCCACTCACAGCCAGTGCTCGCGCTGTAGGGATTGCCGAGCCGTTCAAACAAAAGGGGACACACGACCAGCAGCACGGGGACACCGGAGTCGGGCATGCAGCCTTCAATCAGATGAATCCGCCAGCCTAGAACTTCTCCCTCTCCTATCGGGCGCCAATGTCTGAGTGCCCTGACAGCCTGCGGATAAGCCGGGAGGAGAAGACGAACATCTTCACCCGATTCTGCTAACGCGGCCGATAAGGCTCCTGCGACATCTGCTAGTCCTCCAGTCTTTACCAGCGGGTAGACTTCCGTTGTGACAAAGAGAATTCTCATGGTCTTCTCTCGTTCTATCAATGACAGAACTCTATCCATGACCTATCACAGAACTCTATCCATGACCGATCCATGACTATGATGCAGCATACTGTGGATTGGAATCCTCACCTTTTCACTTTTGGAGGAAAGCCAGGGCTCGATTTACACAAGGCCGATTGAACCCTAGTCTGCGGAAGAACACGCGACAGGACGGCGACAGGTTCAGAGGGACACACGCCGAGAGGGCAGACAACAACCCAAGGATGGCAGCGTGAGAATGACGCGACTGATACCAGTCAGATCGGGAGGGAATACCAGATGCATTCTTTCAATGAATTACCATATGATCTTCACCACACTATGAGAAGTACATTCGCTCTTGTCCTAGCAGGCGGGCGTGGCACACGTCTTTTACAATTAACAGATGACGAAGCAAAACCTGCAATGCCCTTTGGTGGCAAGTTCCGCATCATCGATTTTCCGCTCTCCAACTGCATCAATTCTGGTATTCGTCAGATTGCCGTACTGACCCAGTACAAGGCGCATACTCTGATTCAGCATATCCAGCGGGGATGGGGTTTTCTACGGGCAGAAATCAATGAGTTCGTCGAGCTGTGGCCTGCTCAGCAGCAGCTAGACACGGCTGTCTGGTACCAGGGGACAGCAGATGCCGTGTATCAGAATCTACAGCTCATGAGGAGCAGGATGCCGCAGTATGTTCTCGTCCTCGCTGGCGATCATGTCTATAAACAGGACTATAGTCGCCTCCTCGCCCACCATATCGAAAAGGCTGCAGACGTTACCATCTCATGCTTGGAAGTGCCCTTGATGGACGCTGTCGGTTTCGGCGTGGTAGGAGTCGATGCCGCTGATCGTATCACCAGCTTCATAGAAAAACCTAAGAATCCCCCGGCCATTCCCAGTCAACCAGATTGTGCCTTTGCGAGCATGGGTATTTACGTCTTCAACACAGACGTCCTGATCAGTGCATTAGAGCAGGACGCTCGTGATTCTCGCTCTTCTCATGACTTTGGGAAGGATGTCATTCCAAATCTTGTTGTCCGGTCTAGCAAGGTCTTTGCCCACCGTTTTGCTGATTCCTGTGTTCACTGCGTGGTTCAGCGTGAAAATGGTCAGATGGAACCTTACTGGCGTGATGTCGGTACGGTTGATGCCTATTGGGCTGCTAACATTGATCTCACGACCGTGACTCCTGAGCTGGATCTGTACGATGCCTCGTGGCCCATTTGGACCTACCAGATTCAGCAACCAGCCGCAAAGTTCGTTTTTGACAGTAACGATCGCCGTGGCATGGCTGTGGACTCTGTCCTCTCAGCAGGCTGCATTGTTTCCGGTGGCATTGTGCGCCGATCCCTCTTGTTCAGCACTGTTCGTGTGAACTCCTACAGCCTCGTGGAGGACACAGTGGTCTTGCCCTCTTCTGATATCGGCCGTCACTGCATCCTTAAAAAGTGCATCATTGGTAGCAACTGTAATATCCCAGAGGGATTGGTGGTAGGTCAGAATACGGAAGATGATGTAAAAAGATTTTATCGTACAAGTAGTGGTATTACACTCATAACAGCAAAGATGCTGAAAAAACTCTAAATCATACACGTTTCAGCCAGCACGGGGAGGACTGTAAGTGTCAGTCCCCCCCCCGTGTCGTTAGTGTAGGGAGTGAACTCTCTCTACTGGAATCCTACTGGGACATCATGGCCTCTCACGCAGCAGACGCGCTTTTTCGCGTTGCCAGTCGCGTTTTCTTTGGACATCCCGCTTGTCGATCAGCCTTTTTCCGCGTGCCATCCCCAGTCGAACTTTTGCGATTCCACGGTTGTTAAAATAGATGATGAGCGGCACGAGTGTCATACCACTTCGAGTGACCATCCCATGCAAACGCCTGATTTCTCGTCGACGCAGCAGCAGCTTGCGCGGTCGACGGGATTCGTGGCCAAAGTGAAGAGTAGCACCTCCCTGGTACTCTGGAATGTAGGCGTTAAACAAATATAGTTCGTTCTTCTGTAGCCCTGCATAGCATTCTGTGATTGCACAGCGTCCTAAACGCAGGGATTTAACCTCACTGCCCATTAAAACAAGTCCCGCGTCAACAGTACTCTCTATGAAGTAATCATAGCGAGCACGCCGATTCTCGCTGACGATTCCTGAGTTGATAAAGGTGCCTTTTCTCTTATTCTTATGAGCCATGAGATATTGCGAGTCATGATCTCAAATCAGCCCCAAACCAGACAACGTCTCCCGTACTCTGCGCCGACTGGACTCAGCAATCTCCCATAAAGGCAGGCGTGTTTCGGCTGCACAGAGACCAAGCAGAGCCGCTGCATACTTGACAGGTCCAGGACTCGTTTCACAGAACAAAGCCTCATGCAGAGGCATCAGACGATCTCGCAAGGCGAACACTGTTGCGAGCTCCCCCGCGCTCCAAGCATTGTGGAGTTGGGCGCACAGGCTAGGAGCAATATTGGATGATACAGAAATGCAGCCATGCCCACCTTGGGCCAGAAAAGCAACAACTGTAGCGTCTTCTCCTGAAAGTTGGCAGAACGTCTGCCCAACAGCCAAGCGCGTCCTGAGCGGCCGATTCAAGTCTGCCGTCGCATCTTTAATGCCTATGATCTTTGGTAGCTGAGCCAAACGCACCATGGTGTTGAGCGATAAGTCGACTGTACACCGGCCAGGAATGTTATAGAGGATGATTGGAATATCGACGTTATCGTGAATAGCTTTAAAGTGCTGGTAAAGACCTTCCTGTGTTGGCTTGTTATAATAGGGAGTGACCACTAGGGCGGCAGAAGCCCCAGCAGCATGGGCGTGGCGGGTGAGAGCGATGGCTTCTGCAGTGGAATTCGACCCTGTTCCTGCAATAACGGGGACGCGACCCTCTGCTGCCTCAACGCACAGAGTCATGACCCGCCTATGCTCTTCGTGCGAAAGTGTAGGCGACTCGCCAGTTGTTCCGCACGGCACCAAGCCATGCGTCCCAGCGGCAATCTGGTAGGCAACAAGAGATTGGAAGGCCACTTCGTCTATCTGGCCGTTACGGAACGGTGTGATCAAAGCAGTGATGGACCCTCTGAACATTCAGTGAGTCTCCATACAATATCGTCCACATCATCCAGTCCTTACGCGAGGGACATGAATGACAGCTCTTTTCATTGTACAGCACCTTCTATAGCACCGGCAAGTCAGGTCTTGATCTCCTGAAAAAAAGGTAAAATGGCAGGCATGACTCCCACACCCGTGAGTGAGGACTATGAGGCTTTGGAAGAGGAGCCTATAAGCCGTGTTGGCATGCTGCATGCACATTTCACCCAATGAGAGCAGATCCCTGATGAATGGGGGGATTCTTGTCTGACCATCAGGCAATACGTCACACGCACCACAAAACGCTCCTGCAGAAAAGGATTGAGGATGAGAGATGAGAACAGCGAGGAGCGGACGAGACTAGAATCTCTTTGGAAGACGGGTTACCATGCTTTCCTCGCTGGAAAGAACTCCATACAGAAGATCGCCAGAGGATGCCATGTCAAAGATCACTGAGCCAGAGGATGCCATGTCAAAGATCATTGAGATCTACACGACACCTGTGTGTCCATACTGTCAAAGAGCCAAACGTTTACTGGATGCTAAGGGAGCGACCTATATAGAAATAGATGTTACGAGAGAACCAGAATTGCGTGAGCACATGAAAAAGAGAGCCGGTGGACGCCAGAGCGTGCCGCAGATTTTTATTGGAGCACGACATATCGGTGGCTGTGATGATCTCCATACCCTTGATGCTCAAGGCGCTCTTGATCCCTTACTCAAAGAGGTTTCTTCTTGACGGGACGATTGACTGTGGCCTGCCTCCAGGTCAACGCTGGGAACGAACTGGATGCTAACCTGCAGGCCGTCACAGAGCTGGTACGTGCGGCTAAGGAGGAGCATGGTGCCCATTTGGTGCTCATGCCAGAACACGTTGCAATGATGGGATGGAAGCGGGAGGAGATCCTTGCGATGGCTGCGCCCGTAAGCGATCATGTGGCTTTGAAAACTTTCCGTGCTTTAGCCGTTGACCTCTCTCTCTGGCTGCATTGTGGCACCATAACGGTGCAGGAGAGCGATGGCGTCGTTGTCAATCGGACATACGTCTTCCGTCCCGATGGCGAGATTGCGGCTTTCTATGACAAGATTCATATGTTTGATGCGGACCTTGGTAACGGGATCCTTTGCCATGAGTCTCTGACATTTTTCCCAGGAGACAGGGCCGTCGTCGTTAAGACCCCATGGGGTGGATTAGGACTGTCTGTGTGTTACGATCTGCGTTTTCCACTATTGTATCGTGTACTTGCTCATAGCGGAGCACATTTTTTCGCGGTGCCATCTGCATTTACTCCTTTTACTGGTAAATCTCATTGGCACGTTCTTTTACGGGCCCGTGCTATTGAGAACGGCTGCTACGTCTTTGCACCGGCTCAGACAGGCACACATACATACGGGCATTCGCTCATTATCGATCCTTGGGGCACAGTTTTGGCCGATGCCGGTAACGCGACCCCTGGTTTGATCGTGGCTGAGGTGGAGACGGCACGGGTTCAATGGGCGCGCGAGCGAATCCCTTCGTTGCGTCACGACCGCCCTTTCGCGCTACCACTCTGAAGAATGGGCGGCCATTGGCCGCAGGAGCGTGTCCCTTTCGTGTCCCTTTCTGGTGCGGCTGGGGTGGTGGGTGAGAGCAACGGTCTCCAACCCAGCCTCTCTAGAGAATCGAGCAAGCCCTCCCAACCAAAAAGGCAGAAAGCCCGGGGAGAATATCCCCGGACGTTTCTTACGACGACGTTTGCCGCATGCTCTCCGCCGCATGCTCTCCTAACCTAACGTAAGATTGTTCTACCGGCATAACGAGCAGCCGCCCCAAGCTCTTGCTCAAGACGGATCAGTTGATTGTACTTTGCCAAACGGTCAGATCGGGAGAGTGACCCAGTCTTGATCTGTCCGCAATTGGTGGCCACAGCGATATCAGCAATGGTGGTATCTTCCGTTTCCCCCGACCTGTGCGACAGGACAGCAGTGTAACCAGCCTTATGGGCCATTTCCACTGCCTCCAATGTCTCGGAGAGAGTCCCAATCTGATTGACTTTGACCAGAATAGAATTGGCTATGCCGCGCTGGATGCCATCAGCGAGGCGCTCTGGGTTAGTGACGAACAGATCATCACCTACCAATTGAATAGTAGCACCCAAAGCCTCTGTGAGGAGTTTCCAGCCGTTGAAGTCGTCTTCAGCACAACCATCCTCAATAGAAATGATCGGAAACTTGCTCACGAGATCTTCCAGGTACCTGACCATGCCCACAGAATCGACCGTTCGACCTTCGCCGTGCATATGATACCGACCATCTTTGAACATTTCAGATGATGCGACGTCCAGGGCCATATAGATATCTTGGCCTGGTTTATATCCAGCGGCTTCAATAGCCTTCATAATGAAGGAGCAGGCCTCCTCGGCTGATTGGAGATCAGGGGCAAAACCGCCCTCGTCTCCGACATTAGTGTTGTAATTTGCACTTTTTAATTGCTTTTTTAAAGCGTGGAACACCTCTGCCCCCATGCGGATGCTGTCTGCGACAGATGGAGCATTCACCGGCATGATCATGAATTCCTGGATGTCAATAGGGTTGTCTGCGTGGGCCCCACCATTCAGAATATTCATCATGGAGACTGGTAAAGTCTGCGCAAAGACACCACCAATATAGCGGTACAGGGGTAATCCGGATTCTTCTGCGGCAGCCTTGGCTATTGCCAGAGAGACTCCCAGTATGGCGTTCGCTCCCAGGCGTCCCTTGTTGAGGGTGCCGTCAAGGTCTGTCATGCTTTGGTCTATAACAACCTGGTTTTCTGCATCCATTCCAGATAAAGCATCGAAAATCTCGCCGTTGATACTTTCAACGGCCTTCAATACACCTTTACCACTGTAACGTGAATCATCACTATCACGCAATTCTATGGCTTCATGAGCTCCGGTAGAAGCGCCAGACGGAACCGCTGCGCGGCCTGTAGCGCCCGTTTCGAGAACCACGTCTACCTCGACGGTGGGATTCCCACGTGAGTCAAGAATCTCACGGGCGTGGATGTCGACGATAGCGGTCATGTGGTCAAGTCCCAAGTTGTGGCGGTCATATGGTCAAGTCCCAAGTTGTGATTGATATCTCTGTTGAAATTTTGCTCAACACTCTGATTTTTTCCAAGAGAAAGAAAGCAAGTGACTTTTTGCAAGCCTGTCAAACGCTACTAGCATTTGCAACAACTCAGGCATCTGGCGCAAGGGAATCATGTTGTCCCCATCTGACAGCGCCTTGTCTGGATCAGGATGCGTTTCCATAAAGACGGCGGCTACACCGACAGCCACGGCCGCCCGTGCCAGTGCAGGGGCAAAGGTCCGCTGCCCACCTGAAACTTTTTCCTGTCCGCTTGGCTGCTGTACAGAGTGAGTTGCATCAAACACAACTGGGTAGCCTGTCTGCGCCAGGATGGGTAGCGAGCGCATGTCATTCACCAAACTATTGTAACCAAAGAAAGTCCCACGTTCTGTCAAGAGCAGCGCTCTGTTGCCGGTGGACTCTAGCTTAGCCACAACGTGAACCATATCCCATGGGGCTAAGAACTGACCTTTTTTAACATTAACGGCCAGACCTGTTTGTCCAGCTGCCAATAGTAAATCCGTTTGTCTGCACAAAAACGCTGGAATCTGCAATATATCAGCGACTTCAGAGACTGGCACACACTGACTCGTGTCGTGCACGTCAGTGATGATAGGACAACTCACAGTGTCAGAGATTTCTGCGAGAATAGGTAAGGTCATTGCCAATCCAAGACCACGGTGACTGTCTAAGGCTGTGCGATTCGCCTTATCGAAGGAGGCTTTGAAGATCCATGGCAGCTCGAGTCGTGTGCACATTTCTTTTAAAGCGAAGGCAATTTCAAGCCCCTGGGAACGGCTTTCCAGCTGACAAGGACCTGCTATTAAAACAAGTGGAAGGTGATTGCCAAAAACTATTGGAGTTTTTTTTCGCGAACCAACAGTCACACAATGGGAAAATTCTATCATGGACACTCAGACAAACCTTGCACATCATTCCACACAGTCTACGATAGATGGCTCATACGACAATGTGCCCCCTGTAGCGTGGACTCTTGGCAATAACCGCTCTGAGGAGCCTGTCGGAGGAGGCACCCATTATGAGATGAGAGCTCACGAGGAATCAAGAAAAGACTCGGGAGACTTGTATTCACGAGATACTCAGAAAGAAGAATGATGGTGCAGGATAGGACAGTGCGTGCGCTATTATTGAGGGAAAACGATGGGAAAATAGTTCCCTCTATAGAAATTTTTCACGAGTCCCTTCTCCCAGAAGGGGAAGTTACAGTGAAAATACTCTATTCTACATTGAATTACAAAGATGGCATGATCCTCAAGGGCTATGGCAACCTCGTCAGGTCCTATCCCCATGTACCCGGTATTGATTTTGCAGGTATAGTAGAGGAGTCATCGTCTGCCCTCTACAAGCCTGGCGAGAGTGTCATTTTAACAGGCTGGCGCGTTGGAGAATGGCTGTGGGGGGGGTATGCCACGAAAGCTCGTGTGCGCGCTGAATGGCTGGTAACGATGCCAGCAGGACTAGATGCCCGCCGAGCGATGAGTCTCGGGACCGCTGGTCTCACCGCCATGCTGGCTGTTATGGCCATGGAGGCACATGGCTTGTCGCCAGAGGCCGGTGAGGTCCTGGTGACTGGAGCAGCTGGTGGAGTGGGTAGCATTGCCGTTGCCATTCTGGCCAGTCTTGGCTATCGTGTCGTGGCTTCTACAGGTAGACCAAGTGCATATAATTACTTACACACTCTAGGTGCAACGAGGACCATTAGTAGATCAGTTTTATTTGATAAAAAATCACATTCATTGCAATCAGAAAAATGGGCTGGTGCTGTGGACAACGTGGGCGGAGAGACACTCGCTGTGATAGCCACGCAGATGCGATATGGGGCGGCCATAGCCGCTTGCGGTAACACCGGCGGCAATGCTGTGCCACTATCAGTGCTGCCCTTTCTGTTACGCGGTGTGAAATTGCTGGGGATTGCTTCAGCCCTCTCTCCCATCATACGCCGTAAAACAGCATGGGAAAGAATCGTACAACTTCTCTCATCAGAAACACTTGATACCATAGCACGGGTGGAACCACTGAGTCATTTGCCTGAACTGGCTGACGTTATTTTACAGGGCAAAATACAGGGACGCACAGTGATCGACGTCAACACTTGACGGGACCGCGCGCTTCTCAATCGTCACAGAAATCAGCCGTCTGCCGGGTTCTCTCCTGCTGCAGATGAAGGGGTGATCTGACACACGTTTTCTACTGAAGTTGTCTCAGTTGGCAAGAATTCTACATTTCCATGTATTTTACCACATAACTCAACAATAAGACGAGCATACCGTATCGTGCCGCATACTTTTCCAGTGCTACGGATGATAAGCTTACAGCGGACCGTCAATGTCCCATCGAAGAAACCACTGATGTCAGCGTGATCCACGGCGGCACTACCACGAAAGATCCCCGTCCGTGTCACTTCAAGGGTGGCTGTGTTCACAAGATCCGCAACGACCTTGCCTTCCACTATAAGACGATCACAAGCACTGATCTCACCAGCCAGTTCAATATCTCGGCCAACGATGAGTTTCTTGCCTTCGTAGTAATCTGAGGGGCGCCCATGGGAGCGCGTTATCACTGGTAAATCTACCCTGACTCGGCGTGGTACATCCGGATGTCTCATGGACCCAATGGGAGATCGCTTATCATCAGCGTCATCACCTCTCAGAGGCGACGCCAATGAAACCTCTGTCTCGACTGCTTCCCCGGAGACAGCGAGTGGTGATGCATCGGGTGTTTTGGAACCAATCAAAAAATCCTTTTTGCGTCGGAACATGTTGCCCATATCCTTTGCCACTCAGGCTACTTCCCTTGGCCAATCACAGCGTGCTCTTTTCCAGTCAGTCAGAAGGAGTGCCCTTTCTCCTGCGGTCCGCCTTCTTGCCGTCACGTTTAGAACACGTAACTAACGAACATACAGTTTGCTGCGATGCGAGCAAGAATCGACCACAGGATGATCTCGCGCCTGCATACCATACGGTCGTCCGCACAGTTTACAAACAGTTTACAAGTCATATGATCAGTCATTGTGTATCATGTCACAAAGTCACAAAAAGTCACAAAGTGACTGCGCCCCACGCCAGTCTACTACCGGCCGCATCAAGGGGCGGGATGTCGTAGCGATGCATCGAACTCTGAAGCAAGCCGTCTCTCAAGCCGTATCTCCGTATCCTCCATGCTATCATGCTATAATGGCTCCTCGCGGGTTTTCACTGACCCCACTGCTTTCCAAGCAGGCCTGGGATTCTCTGGACGGGAAAGATCACGTGAGAATGAGAGCACACCATTCTGTCACGGAGATGAGAAGACGTGAACACAACAAGGAAGAACAGTCTCCATGTCCCGTGACAAGCTGGTGATTGCCCTGCCAAAGGGCAGGATCCTCCAAGAGGCGATGCCACTTGTTTGTGCAACGGGTCTTGAACCAGAGCCTGCTTTTCAGGATCCGCAAGCCAGACAACTGCGTTTTGCCACGAGTCATCCAGACGTTGATCTCATCAGGGTACGTAGTTTTGACGTTGCGACCTTCGTCGCCTTTGGCGCAGCGCAGCTCGGCATTGCAGGCCATGACGTTCTGTTAGAATTTGACTATGCTGAAATCTATGCTCCGTTAGATTTAGGCATTGGAATCTGCCGTCTAGCAGTCGCAGAACCTGAATATTTATCACAAACAGACGAGCCGAGCCGCTGGAGCCATATTCGTGTGGCGACGAAGTATCCTGCAATCACTCGCCGCCACTTTGCCGCCAGAGGCGTACAGGCTGAATGCATTAAGCTCAATGGCGCTATGGAACTCGCACCCGCTCTTGGTCTGTGCCAAAGAATCGTGGATTTGGTCTCTTCGGGGCAGACGTTAGCGGCCAATGGTCTCAAGGAGATAGAACGTATCGCAGATATCACCACTAGGCTGGTCGTGAACCGCGCCGCTCTCAAGACTCGGCCAGAGGAGGTCGGCGCTTGGATAGACAGATTTCGTATGGTGATTGATCATGGCCGTTGAACTGTTCGTTACTGCTAGGGATTTTAAGATTGCGTTTGAAAGTCTCTTGCACAAGAGGGGTATGATCAACGCGGATATCGATATGGTAGTACGCAGCATTCTCGCTGACGTACGGACCCGTGGTGATGAGGCAGTCCTGGACTACACACAGCGTTTCGATCGCATCGATCTTACCGCCTGTGGCCTGCTGATTTCTCTCTCTGAACGGGATGCCCACGCTGCTGCCGCCTCAAAGACAGCAATCGCTGCACTTGAATTAGCCGCAGCGCGTATTCATGCCTTTCATGGCCGCCAGAAACCTTTGGACCTCGACTATGTGGATGAGGCAGGCGTACGGCTGGGACAGAGGTGGACTCCTGTCGATTCTGTCGGCTTGTATGTGCCAGGCGGCACGACTTCCTATCCCTCGTCTGTGCTGATGAACGCCATTCCAGCCAAAGTGGCTGGGGTCCCACGCGTGGTCATGGTGGTCCCAACACCAGACGGTCACCTCAATCCTCTTGTCTGTGCTGCTGCCCGTATTGCTGGTGTAGATGAGATATATCGTATTGGAGGTGCGCAGGCGATCGCCGCTCTTGCCTATGGGACGACGACGCTTCTCCCTGTAGATAAGATTGTCGGTCCAGGGAATGCCTATGTTGCGGCGGCCAAACGGCAAGTATTTGGTCATGTTGGCGTCGATACAATAGCTGGTCCATCAGAAATTGTTGTGGTGGCGGATAGGGCCAGTGATCCCGATTGGATTGCCGCTGATCTCATAAGTCAGGCTGAGCATGATGTAGCTGCGCAGGCAATCCTTATCACAGACGACCGTTCCTTTGGGCAGGAGGTAGCAAGAGCGGTTAATCGTCTTCTCCCCAGTCTGCCACGCGTTGAGACAGCCAGAGCTAGTTGGGATCGCTATGGGGCCATCATTGTGGTCGAGAAAATCGAGCAGGCCATACCGCTCGTAGACTCTCTCGCGCCGGAACACCTAGAGCTTTCTGTCGCAGATCCTGACGCCCTTGCTGTCAAGGTGCATCATGCTGGCGCCATCTTTCTGGGCCGCTACACGCCAGAAGCTGTAGGGGATTATGTCGGAGGCCCTAATCATGTGCTCCCTACGGCCCGCAGCGCCCGCTTCTCCTCAGGCCTCTCTGTGCTTGATTTTATGAAACGGACAACACTCTTGTCCTGTGATTCTGTTGCTCTTGCCCGTCTCGGACCGGCCGCAATCACTATTGCAAGAGAAGAAGATTTTATTGCTCATGTAAAAGCGGTTAGTATGCGGTTTAACGATCTCTCTGCTAACTCAAAGCTCTGAATAAAAGCAGAGACTAGCCTGTCGCGCCCTTTCACCGTCCCCGTCCCGACCGCCAGAGGCTCCTCAGGTGCGACACACACGCGCCTTGGGCTGAAGGAACTCTCTGAGGACCAGCCTTAGACTGTAGACTTTTGGGCAGTTTGGCACTGCGCACCGTTTGAGCTGTGGGGCTGGGCTCAGAGGGCAAATTCTTAAAAGCCTGATCGCGGAAACGTGTGGGATCCCTGGGAGCGCGCTTCAGTGCTTCTGTTCTCTCAGTGCTTCCGTTCTCTGTTCCAGCATTCGCACCTCTCTGAGGCGAGCCCGTATACGCGCGCGCAAACGGCCACTGGCGAAAAACGTGCTCAAAAGCCCCATAAGAAAGCCTATGGCCAGCGGGCTTAATGCTAGCAGATAGACAGGCGTTTCGAGTCCGAAAGGCAAAGGCCACAAATCCAGCCTCACGGCGTCACGGTTAGAGACGGCGAAAATGCCTAAGGCAACTGCTACAGGAATGCCGATGCTCACGCTGAGTATTCTCAAGGCCACCCCTACACCCACCTATTATCTCACGTGCTCTATATGAAGAGTTAATCCGTTAAAGAAGAGTTAATCCGTTCACGTAACCTCTTCCCAATCTTGAAACAGAGCACAGCCTTTGCAGAGACATGACAATGCTGACCAGTGCGGGGATTACGTCTCATACGGGCATCTCTCTGTTTCACAGAAAAGGCCCCGAAGCCACGTAACTCGACACGATCCCCACGCGCCAAAGCCGCCCCAATCTCTTTGAACATCGTTGCAACACCACGTCTAATATCACGTTGGCAGAGGTGGGGTTTCCTTTCGGCAAGGTGTGCAATCAGCTCAGACCGTGTCATCGTACGCGCTCTTTTTTTCCCACCGCCATTTTCACGCACCGGCTTCTCGCGTCCCATGCCCGTGTTGCCCTTTGTAGGCTTTGTCGGGGGGGGCGTTTAGCGGCCGGCTGTCTCTTTACCCTCTCTTGCCTGTTTCAAGGCAGCCCCCAGGATATCCCCCAAGGAGGCACCAGATTCAACTCCTCCATACTCTGCCATCGCTTTCTTTTCCTCATCAAATTCACGTGCTCTGACGGACAAGGCGATGCGACGAGTGGCACGATCTATAGCCAAGATTTTGGCTTCTACAATCTCGCCCACAGAGAATCTTTCTGGCCTCTGCTCACCACGATCCCGTGCCAGTTCTGCTTTACGGATAAAACCCTGGACAGCGTTGTGAATAGTCACTTCAACGCCGCTTTCCTGAGTCTGCAGGACCACACAGGAAACAACATCCCCCTTCTTCAGACTCTTCACGGCATCTGTAAAGGGATCATCAGTCAACTGCTTGATCCCAAGTGAGATGCGTTCCTTATCCACGTCAACATCCAGGACCTTAGCCTGCACAACATCGCCTTTCCTATAATCCTGCACCGCTTCTTCACCAGAACGATTCCAGTCAAGATCAGACAAATGGACCATCCCATCAATCTCGCTTGTCAGACCGATAAACAGACCAAACTCTGTAATGTTCTTAATCTCACCTTCTATCATGGAACCAATAGGAAACCTTTGTAAGAAAGATTCCCAAGGATTGCCCATCGTCTGCTTGAGACCGAGAGAAATGCGCCTTTTCTGTGGATCGACATCGAGTACCATCACCTCGACTTCCTGGCTAGTCGAGAGAATCTTTCCAGGGTGGATATTCTTCTTAGTCCAGCTCATTTCTGAAATGTGCACAAGGCCCTCGACACCTGCTTCCAGTTCCACGAATGCCCCATAATCGGTGATGTTCGTGACACGTCCACTGCACTTTGTGCCAACGGGATATTTACGCTCTACCTTTTCCCAAGGGTCAGTTTCAAGTTGTTTCATGCCGAGACTAATGCGTTGCGTTTCCGCATTGAAACGAATCACCTGTACCTTAACGGTCTGACCAATATGCAGCACCTCGCTCGGATGATTGATACGCTTCCAGGAGATATCAGTCACATGAAGCAGCCCATCTACCCCACCCAGGTCAACAAAAGCGCCGTAATCTGTGATATTCTTGACGACTCCTTCTAACACCTGACTCTCGCGTAGGTTCTCAATCAAGTCGCTGCGCTGTTCAGCACGGGTTTCCTCCAACACAGCGCGACGAGAAACAACGATGTTTCCGCGCGCGCGATCCATTTTCAAAATCTGGAACGGTTGCGGTGTGCCCATCAACGGACTGATATCGCGCACGGGACGGATATCGACCTGGCTGCCTGGAAGAAAGGCGACGGCGCCATTCAGATCGACCGTGAAGCCACCTTTGACTCGGCCGAAAATAACCCCTGTGACTCGCTGGCTTTCGTGCGCCGCTTTTTCGAGTTCATTCCACGATTCTTCACGGCGGGCCTTATCACGGGAAAGGACAATTGTGCCGTCCCGATCTTCGTAACGCTCGACGAACACCTCAACGGTATCACCCGGTCCGACCTCTGGCCTACCCCCCGGTGGGGAGAATTCCTTTAAAGCGACTCGTCCCTCTGACTTCAGGCCGACATCAACGGTGACAGAATCGCTGTCCACGTTGAGGACCGTTCCCTTGAGCACAGTTCCTTCAATGCTTCCGCTCTTGCCTAGCGATCCATCCAGAAGGGCCGCAAAGTCTTCATCCGTGGGAAAAACAGTATCGGCCATACGGTTTTATCCTTTCTTGATTCCTGGCCCGTTGGTGGTTCTTGCATAGTCATGATCGCTCGCTGCGACAACCCTGATCTCGTGCGTGCAGGCTCATCCGCGATGAGACCTTTGGTGCAACATAGGCTAAGGCCATGGACAGAGCCACATCTGCATTCATCTCTGATGTATCTAAAATGAAAGCATCCTCAGCCGGCCTCAATAACGCAATGGCACGCTCCTGATCACGTCTATCGCGCTCATGCATCTTTGCAAGGACTTGACTCTCTATAGCCGGCATCCCACGCTCTCGCAACTCATTGACACGGCGCTTGGCACGAACCGCCAGATTGGCAGTGACAAACAACTTACATTCAGCATGAGGACAGACAACAGTGCCAACATCACGACCATCCATAACGGCGCCGCCCGTTCCCTCAGGTGGGTAACGGGCAAAACTGCGCTGGCACGTGAGCAGTATGGCCCGTACAGCTGGGATTACTGCTACCTGCGATGCTATATGTCCTACGATCTCTGATCGCAACATCGGATCTGCTAGAGCGGCCGCATGAACGCCATGAGCGGCCTCAACGACAGCCTCCCCATTACCAGGACTCACCCCTCTACGTAGGACGGCTAGACCCACAGCACGATACAAGAGGCCAGTGTCCATATAGGCAAATCCGAGCCGCTCTGCAAGCCGACAGGCCAGTGTTCCCTTCCCTGCAGCGGCAGGCCCATCGACGGCAACAATCATTCTCCTCTCCCACACGTTGCCCGCTTTGTTGTTTGTTGCTTGGTTGTTTTTTCGCAAAAGATTCTCAACGCATCCTGCAGACGACGGAAAGGGGATTGACCTATGCCCAACGATAGAGGCCCAACACGTCTCACACCCTCACGACCAAAGCGTTCCTGGAGAAACGCGATGAGCCACTGCTCTGCCTGTGTCTGACGAGTTGCGCTTAGACGCCCGCTTGCATGTAGGAAGGCAGCGTGCGAGTCAATAGTCGTGATAGTCTTCTCAAGAGAGTCCCGTGCACGAGAAGAAACCAACAAGACAGGTACCTGCCATTGGCCAGACTCATAACATAATGACAGAGCCATCTGGACATCTGCCTGGGCCTGTACAGCAGGCTTGCCCATGTCTGCTTTAGTCACGAGAATGATATGAGGAATCTCAACAATGCCGGCCTTCATGAATTGCAGCAAATCTCCTGATCCAGGCTGAATACAGAAAAGCACGGTGTCGGCTACACTGACGATGTCAGTTTCAGACTGACCGACACCGACTGTCTCTATGAGTACTATGTCATAAATCGCACGCATCAACACCATGCCGGAGACTGTCAGAGCGGCTAGTCCGCCCAGCTTGTCGCGTGCCGCCATAGAGCGGACAAAAAGGCCAAGATCCTCTGGATCAGAGGTGAGGCGCATGCGATCGCCTAGAAGCGCCCCACCTGTACGCCGCGATGATGGATCGACTGCCATCACACCAACAGTACGGCCCTGTATGCGCCAATCCTTAATGAGAGCGCTCATCAGCGTAGATTTGCCAACGCCTGGCGGACCAGTAATACCAACCACATGACCGACAGGCGTCGTGTAGGCCGCATCAAGTAAGGCCACGGTCTCTTCAGAGTCCGGTGTACACTCTATCTTTGCCAACGCACGTGCCACGGCTGCCTTGCCACCGGTCGTAAACTCCTGCAGGATCTCTGTGTCCAACGATTCTGTCCGCCCTGGCCATAGTCAGCGAGGTTCTCCGAAATGAGAACGGTGGTGTGAACAACACGGGCCATTATGCTCATGGAAAGCAGACTCATGCAAGATGAGTCGTCTTCTCTTGACAAGAAGATTATTCCTGAATCAGCAGCGTATCACTTCTGACATGGTATGATCCTGATTTCCCACCACTTTTGTGAATCAGTCGGATGTCCGTGAGCCGCATACCGCGGTCAATGGCCTTGCACATGTCATAGACGGCCAGCGCGGCAATGCTCACCGCTGTTAGTGCCTCAATCTCTGCGCCTGTCCGTCCAGTCAGCCTAATGGTGGCAGCGATATCAACAGCATTCCGACGAGTATCACAGGTCAGGTCAACAGTCACAGCAGTCAGGACAAGAGGATGGCATAAGGGCACAAGATCAGCCGTGCGCTTTGCGGCCATAATACCAGCTAAGCGAGCTATTTCAAGCACATTACCTTTTTTAAGGGTACCTTCCATGATACGGCGCAGCGTGTTCTGCTGCATCAGGACGCTCCCACCCGCAGTCGCCGTACGCTCCGTTACTGCCTTGTCCGTTACATCCACCATGATGGCATGACCGCTTGTATCAAAGTGGGTTAGCTCACTTCTCGAGACAGATCCCATCGACTCCATGCCTCCTCATCACGGACTTTCTGCTGCCCTGCTGCCAGTGCTAAAGCATAAAGAGTACACTGCTGTGTGACAGATTTGGCGCGCATAATAGACTCGCCAATCAGAAAACGTCTGATCCCAGCCATAGCCAGGCGGGCAAGGTCAGCTGGCTGGCTTAGCCCGCTTTCTGCAATGAGTACCCTATTCAATGGCACCAGGGGCGCGAGCCGCTCACTGAGCGTCAGATCAACTTCGAATGTCACAAGATTTCTATTATTGATACCAAATAATGGCGTTTTTAATGCGATAGCACGTTCTAAATCGTACTCGTCATGTATTTCCACGACAACATCTAATCCCAATTCACATGCGGCTGACTCCAGCTCGACAGCTTGACTGTCTGAGACAGCTGCAAGGATGATCAGAATAGCATCCGCTCCAATCACCCGCGCTTCGAAGACTTGATAGGGATCAAGAAAAAAGTCCTTGCGCAAAATTGGCAGGGCAACAGCGGCACGGGCCTGGGTAACAAAGACATCAGTGCCTTGAAAGTAGGGCTCGTCAGTTAAGACGGAGAGGCAAGCCGCACCACCCGCTGCACATTCTCTAGCCAACCTCTGCGGATGGAAAGAAGAACAAACCACCCCAGCAGAAGGCGAGGCCTTCTTGATTTCGCTGATCAGCGCGCAACCGCGGTTGGTGACCGCTCGAGTGAGAGCATTGGCAAACCCGCGTGGCATGGCTGTCGCCTGGGCCTGTTGTATGAGGAGAGATAGTGGTACGGCCGCACGGCGTGTGCCAATATGTTTCCGCTTGGTAGTGCAGATACGGGCCAAAATGTCAGACATTTCCCTTTCTCCTCTGCAGGTACGACAGTCCGATACCCTACCCTGAGTCCAGAGCTTGCCGCAGGGCAGCGGTAGTGGCTAGGGAGCACAGTGGCAACGTTGCGCAGAAAAGCGCGGCCAAAATTAGCAACGGCGCCTGCTGTCCCTCTAACCCCAGGCTGGCGACTTCTACGGCGGCAACCCCAAAGACCAGCACGGGAATATACAGTGGTAGTATTAAGAGTAATAATAATATACTACTACGGCGTGCTCCTAATACCAGCGCCGCTCCGACGGCCCCAATAAGACTGAGAGTCGGGGTCCCCAACGCCATGGCGATGACCAAGGCTGTCACTCCGTCCGTTTGCATTTGCAAGAGTTTTGCTAAAAAAGGCGCGACTACTGTTAATGGCAGTCCTGTGGTGAGCCAATGGGCTATTACCTTAGAGAGTACGATGACTGTCAGTGGCAGTGGAACGAGCGCTAGCAAATCGAGGCTGCCATCCTCGTAGTCATTCTGGAACAGACGATCGAGCGACAGCAGAGTCGCGAGCAGAGCCATGACCCAAAGCACACCTGCACTCATCCTCTCCAGCATTTGTGGTTCAGGGCCCACCACGAACGGAAACAGTAGGACCGTCAGCATAAAGAAACCCAGCACAAGAAAAGTATCAGATTGTTGTCGTAACACTAACTTCATCTCACGATGAATGAGTCGAATGAGCGCCCTCACGATCTTCCGCCTTTGTGTGGTGTAAGCGGCCTCTAGTGGCAGGAAAAATCACGCATGTCCAACCTTCTTGCTTGTGGCAGATCTACAACCATGTGTGTGGAGAGGATCACAATACCACCACGGGCTCGATGTGCGGCAATGCTTTTCCCTAGCGCCATGATTGACTCCTGGTCAAGGGCGGTGGCAGGTTCATCTAAGAGCCACAGAGCCGCCGTGCCCACAAGCAGTCGCGCCAGGTTCACCCGACGTTTCTGCCCAGCGGACAACAGCCGACCCTGTGTGTCTGCAAGGGCACTGAGACCGAAGTATGTCATAGCTCGTGCCGTGCTGAATACAAGTTCAGATTGTTCTATTCCATACAAACTACCCCAAAAGAAAAGAGTCTCAGCGATTGACAGAGCTGGCTTAATTGCATCTTGATGGCCAACGTAGCGTACAGAAGCTGTGTAGCGTTCTGGTGCTTCATCAATGGGCCGCCCTTTCCAGCACAATTCTCCCGCAGCCGGACGCGAGAGTCCCGCGAGAATTCGCAGGAAACTTGATTTCCCACTCCCGTTGGGACCGAGCAGGAGTAGCGCTTCCCCCGGCTCTAGTGTGAAAGAGAGGTCGGCAAACACTAGCCGTTCACCGCGGACACATGCCAAGTTCTGTCCTGAAAAAAAAGACGCCAGAATAGGCAACGGTGTCATAGACCGTGAATGTTTAAAGAGAGATCTCATGATCGTGACCGTCGGCAGAAAGCATTAAAATCACCCACAATACCTCACAGGATTCCCACTCCAGAGGGACAAGATCACTTCCCCCATTGGGCCGGTCTTGGCATAGGCCAACAGATGTGTATGATATGATCATGTTGTGGTACTAACTCAGCGGGTGACCCGGGAGGCGTCATGGAAGCGAAAGAAGCCCTGGCATTCGACGATGTTCTACTCGTGCCAGCAGAGTCCCATGTCCTGCCTTCCCAGGTCAACGTTCGTACACGCCTGACAAACTCTATAGAGCTTGGCATCCCCTTAGTGTCAGCGGCTATGGATACTGTGACAGAACATGCTTTAGCCATCGCGATGGCACAAGCGGGCGGCATAGGGGTGATCCACAAGAATCTGGATATTGATGTCCAGATCGAGGAAGTACGCAAAGTCAAAAGGTTTGAAGCGGGCATGATTGTCAATCCGGTTATTATACACCCTAAGCAGTCTTTGTCAGAGGCATTGACCTTGATGGTTAGCTACCGGATCTCAGGTATCCCTGTCACAGAACGTAATGGCAAGCTTGTTGGCATTCTGACAAACCGTGATCTCCGCTTTGCCACTAACATGGACCAGCCTGTGTCTGAGTTAATGACACAGGACACTCTCATCACCGTGCGCGAGGGTGTCAGTCGAGACGAGGCCCGTCGTTTATTCCACCAACATCGGATTGAAAAGCTTATCGTGGTCGACGATGAGTATCGCTGCATCGGACTCATGACAGTCAAGGATATGGAAAAGGCTCTCTCCTACCCTAACGCTTGTAAAGATGAATGTGGGCGGCTGCGGGTAGGTGCGGCTGTCGGTGTTGGCACAGACGGTCTCACCCGCGCCGAAGCTCTTCTCAACGCCGGTGCTGATCTCGTCGTTGTAGATACCGCGCATGGCCATGCGCAAAGGGTGATTCAGGCGGTGCGTGACATCAAGGCTCTTTTCAAGAATCGTGCTGCTCAGGTGATCGCTGGCAATATCGCCACGGCGGCAGGGGCAGAGGCTCTGATCACCGCCGGGGTTGATGCCGTCAAGGTTGGAATCGGGCCAGGGTCAATATGTACTACGCGTGTGATCGCTGGGGTTGGCGTGCCACAGTTCACGGCTGTCATGGAAGTCGCAGAGGTCGCGCGTTGCCACGATATCCCAGTGATCGCCGACGGGGGCATCAAGTCCTCTGGTGATCTTGCCAAGGCTATTGCTGCTGGTGGTGATAGTGCTATGATTGGTTCTCTGTTCGCTGGGACCAACGAGGCTCCTGGCGAAGTGTTTCTCTATCAAGGGCGCTCCTACAAAGTTTACCGCGGGATGGGCTCTCTTGGAGCAATGGCCAGAGGGTCTGCGGAGCGCTATGCACAGGAAGAGGGAGCTCACAGCTTGAAGCTTGTGCCGGAAGGAATTGAAGGAAGAGTGCCTTTCAAGGGTCCTGTGGCAGCCGTGATTCACCAAATCGTCGGTGGTTTGAAAGCAGCAATGAGCTACACTGGTAATGCAGTGATCGCAGATTTACAGAGGCATGCTCACTTCAGACGGGTGACAGCTGCTGGCTTACGCGAGAGTCACGTGCACGATGTGGCAATTACTCGGGAAGCTCCTAATTATCGGCCGGAGAGTTTTTAAAACTGGCTCTAGAAAAGGAGAATGGGTAGGTTTGTCCGCACTTTGATGAGCGATGGGTGACTCACAGCGCAAAATGATCCCATGACGAGTATGGAATGTTGTAGGTCGTGTATGCAGACCCAGTATTCTATCCATAAAGTACAGATCCCTCGTGACAACGAACGTACCAGCGGCTGAGCACTGGTCAATTAGATCTCAGGCAACAGCTGGGAGGCTTAATGATCACGGGGAAACATTCTCCTCGACAATGCTGCTGCACGGCCAGGCCAGAGATACACGCCGCGTGGAGACAAGTCAGCCATGAGGCCTTATGATGCTGTCAGTTCAAGAGGCGCGCCGTCGTATCATTGCCCCCTTAAAGCTGCTTGAGACGGAGCGTGTCGATCTGCGAGAGGCAGTGAATCGTGTTTTAGCTGTTCACGTGGCCGCCCGTGTCTCCCATCCGCAAGCCGCTGTTTCTGCGATGGATGGCTATGCTGTCCGGATGGTCGATACCGCTCCTGGACCTGTCACACTAGAGATCGTGGCCCAATCTACGGCCGGTCATCCCGCAAGGCGGGAGATCGGCCCAGGAGAATCCGCGCGCATCTTCACTGGTGCTATGATTCCCGCCGGTGCTGATACTGTCGTCTTACAAGAGGACTCAGTCATGGGTCCACATGGAACGGTCATCGTACCGCAACAGACAACAGCAGGCTGTCATATCCGGCCAGCCGGCTCTGATTTTCAGGCAGGTGACGTCTTGCTACGGGCAGGCAGACGCCTGAGCTTTCGTGACATTGCCTTGGCTGCTGCCATGAATGTACAGTGGCTCACAGTAGTCCGTCGGCCACGCGTTGCTATCCTCTCAACAGGTGATGAAGTCTGCCCACCTGGTGAAAGTATCGGACAGGGACAGCTTGTTGATTCCAACGGATTGGCTCTCTCAGCTCTGATAACTAGCAATAACTGTGTACCAATAAATCTTGGAATAGCAAGAGACGCTAAAGAATCTCTTATTAAGAAAATTTCTGATGCGAGAGGGGCAGATCTTCTTATAATCAGTGGTGGAGTTTCTGTGGGAGACCATGATATCGTACGCGAATGTCTCAGTGAAGCCGGTATGGTGCTGGATTTCTGGAAGGTGGCCGTCCGTCCTGGAAAACCACTTTTAAGTGGTAATATTGATAAAATGCCTGTTATTGGTGTGCCAGGTAATCCTGTTTCTGCGATGGTCAGTGCAATTCTTTTCGTGTTACCAGCTCTCAATACTCTTCTCGGGTTGCCAGTCAATACTGGTATAAGGCGACAAAGTGGTGTGTTGAGTTGTAATCTGCCGGCCAATGATTCACGTGAGGACTACTTACGTGCGGTCTGCGTTCGCACCGGCCATCATATGATTCAGGTTACACCTTTCTCGCAACAAGATAGTGCTATGCTGCGAGTTCTCTCTGCAGCGAACTGTCTAGCCATCAGACATCCTCATGCGCCACCTGCTTACAGAGGTCATGCTATCGAAATCATTGCCTTAGAATCATTCTTATGAGAAATGACAAGAAGAGGCGCAACGAGGAGCGCGCGATGCTGACTCAAAAACAGTATGAACTGCTTACATTCATCGATAGGCGTCTCAAATACGCAGGTGTCTCGCCATCTTTTGATGAGATGAAGGATGCCCTCCGTCTGAAAAGCAAATCGGGTATCCACCGTCTTCTCACCGGTCTGGAAGAACGGGGATTCATTCGGCGGCTACCACATCGCGCTCGAGCACTAGAAGTGCTGCGTTTACCAGAAAATTTGGAAGAATCGCCTATGGCTCCGACACCAACGGCTTTTGCATCTCCCTTGAGCAATGTGTGTTCTACTTTGCAGGGTGCAAGGGTAGCCGTTGATGTCGGAGCGGTACAGCTACCGCTATACTGTGGAATCACAACGGGAACGTCCCTTGAAACTCTCCGTGAGACATCGACCCTTGTGGAGGTTCCGGCTGGCATGATTGGTCGGGATGACGAGTATTACGCTCTGACTGTTGAGGGAGACTCCATGGTCGAGGCTGGGATTCTCGAAGGAGATACGGTGCTGATTCGGCGTTGCGAAATTGCGGAGAACGGTGCCATCGTTGTCTCTTTGGTGGACGGCACAGAAGTGACACTGAAACGGCTGCGTCGCAAGGGTGCCTCTATTGCCCTTGAACCTGCCAACGGCAAATATGAAACGCGTATCTTCTGCCCTGACAGGGTCAAGGTACAAGGTGTGTTAGTCGGATTACTACGTACATATTGAGATATTGAGTGAAGAACTTTTTGAGTCCGTGTAGAGCCGAGAGGCTTTCCCGAGCTTCCGAAGCACTGCAGTTGGGGACGCCTGTCGTTCTTGTGGTGGCACCAACTGGCACCAACAAACACCCACCCTCCTCTGAGAAATAACGCGTGTCATGAGTGTCCTTCCGCTAGGTTAAGGGTTTGAAGAGTTAAGGGTTTGAAGAGGCAGACAGAGGGCTTGGACCAGAGCACGCAGTTCTTGCCGTGCGGCCACATGTGACATGTTCAGGGAGACACCAGCCCCCCCCTCTCGTAAATCCAGTAATGTGAGGCCCCTTAAGAACATCTCTCTGTAGATGACACGTTCAGAGAGTCCTGCAGCAAGGTGAAATCCTATTCTTTGTGCAAGTTCCGTGAGGATGTTATCAATATCTCTTTTATTACGAGTATTCATTTGCGAGAGACGGTTGCGCATTACGACCCAAGAAATACTTGCCCCATCATCTATTGCACGTTGTTTCCGTATCTGCCATATCATTTCAGAATAGTAGCTCGGACAACTGACTCGCATCGTCTCAGGGTTGACACGGGCCAATACGTCAAGGTCAATCAGACTATCGTTCAGGGGTGTTAAGAGGGTGTCAGCATAGGTGTGCCCCAGTCTAGACAAGTAATGATCACTCCCTGGAGTATCTATGATGAGGATATCACAAACAGCCCGCATGCGGTTGACACAGTCATCAAGACGTTGCAGGTCTTCTTCCAGAGCCATACCCGTAGCATAGGGATCACTTGCAACAACAGACTCATGTACGGGCATTGGCAGATTCATGTGCTGCCGTGTTATGAAGAGTTGTCTATTTTCAACGTAACGAGTTAACGTAGCCTGGCGGGCATCGAGGTCAATGGAACCAACCCGTAAACCCCTGTTCATCATATTGACCATGACATGCATGGCAATGGTCGACTTCCCCGTACCGCCCTTTTCGTTGCCGACAACAATGATATAAGCCCCCTGTGTTCCCATGGACTTTCCTTCATTCAGGCAGGGCGGCCGGGCGTAGCCATACCGCTGTATCATGAAAAGCCGCTCCGCCTGCCGGAGGGACAGAATCAGCGCCTGTCAAGGTATTAATACCAGAACAGTCAAGAAAATCATTGGTAGGCCATATGCTTTCTACTATTACCACTTTGCGTGGTACCCCCATAAAGAATCGTGCGTGCAGAGTGACTATTCCACGTCGATTCCCGATGTGGATGACAGCACCATCTGTAATGCCCGTCGCTCTGCCGTCTTCAGGGTGAATCAGAACTGTTGGCCGAACATGGTGTCGCCTTGCAGTGGGTGATTCGGCAAAGGTCGAATTGAGAAAGTGGCGTGACGGTGCCGTGATGAGACGGAAGGGGTGTGCTGCATCGGCCTCTTCGATAAGAGGAAGATGGTCTGGCAAATCAGGTAAATGGGACGTCTCAGAGGTCTCGATGGTCCATGCGGGCGAGAAGTGGAACAGCCCATCGGACTGGGGAAACCCTGTAAGAAAATGCTGTTCTGCAAATGGTTTAGCGCAATCGAGCCAGCCTTGTGTTTGCAGTGCTGTGGCAGATGGCAGACCGGAATCAGCCAGGACTCTCTCAACTGTGCTCCAGGCATCTAAGGCAATGCTCGCATGGTCACTGCCCAAAAGTTGCATGAGAGCGTTGATAACATCATGATTGCTACGCGCCTCACCAAGGGGCTTGATGACGGCCCTGGACACTTGTAGAAATGTATGGCCATAGGACGTGTACAGATCGTCATGCTCCAGAAATGTGGTCGCCGGTAGAACCACATCAGCGAATCTGGCCGTGTCAGTCATGAATTGTTCGTGAACGCACAAAAAAAGATCATCACGCGATAATCCTTTATGAACTAGCGCACTTTCTGGGGCAGTTACAGCAGGATTAGAACTTGAAACGAGCATAGCTTTAACAGGTTGTTTATTAACAAGAACATTTTCATCGCCTATCAGCACTCTGCCGATCTGTGACATATCTAAGGTGCGTACTGTGGGATCATGGGCATCCTTGGCCTCTATCAGAGTGGTATCGATACGGAAATGATCTGAGGTAGATAAGAGTGCCCCTCCTCCACGATGACGCCATGCTCCCGTCACTGCTGGAAGGCAGGAAGCAGCATGCAGCGCTACCGCGCCATTGCGGGATCGCGTCATGCCATAGCCAAAGCGAATAAAACTGCGTGGCGTGCCGCCATACAATGCGGCAAAAGATTCAATGACTTCAGGAGTCAGACCGGTGATAGCGGCGGCCCATGCTGGTGAACGTGCTGCGACATGGCGTTCGAGGGCCTCAGGCACATCTGTGTAGCGGGCTAGGTACTCATGATCTGCGAACCCGTCGCGGAAGAGAATATGCATCACAGCACAAGCAAGGGCACCATCTGTCCCTGGCCGCAGAGGCAAGTGATGATCGGCGCCCTCAGCACTGGCCGTCCGATAGGGATCAATGACTACGATCATAGCATTTCTCAGCTTCCGAGCTTTCATGGCATGCGACCAAGCATTGATCTGAGTGACGATAGGATTCATCCCCCAGAAGATGATCAAATCCGAGTCATGCATCTCGCGCGGATCAGGACCGATCTGAGCCCCAACACCAGCTAACCAGCCTGCACGCCCAATGGTCGCACAGATCGTGGCCTTTTGATGCGAGCCGCCAGCCAGATGGCGCAAACGATGGATTGCGCCCCGTTGTACCAATCCCATGGTCCCGCCGTAAGAATATGGCCACAAAGTATCTCGTCCAAAACGTTTTTGGACACGATTGAAAGCATCTGCCACTATGCTTAAAGCATCATCCCACCCTATATGCTCGAATAAAGCTAAACCTTTTTTTCCAATACGTCGCAACGGTGTGAGAATCCTATCAGGATGATAGAGACGCTCTGCATAGCGCGCTACCTTGCCACAAATGATGCCCTCTGTATAAGGGTGATGGGCGGCGCCACGGATACGCCCGACTCGACTGTTTGCCAGCTGTTCTACCACCAGCGCACACGTGCCTGGACAGTCGTGCGGACAGACAGAGGCGGAATATTTCCTAGTCATATCTGACATCCGGAGAACTCTATTTTCTGTTGAGCAGTCAGAGCCCGATTCATGACGAAAGTGTCCTCTCTCAGGCCCACGCTCTCCAAGCCCTCATCCAGCCGACTGGAGACCAGTGATAGCGTATGGCAGTACGCCTTGAGCGGCATGAGCGGCAACAGTGGCAAGAGCGTTATGGGGACAGACTCTCTTCTCGATCTTCTCGAAAGATACGGGCCCCAGCTTTGTTCATCAGAGGGACGAAATTGGGAAAGCTAGTGGCAATAGCAGCCTCAGCACCCTCTACGGTCACCGGTTCCTGCGTGACCATTCCCAAGACGAGGAAAGCCATGGCGATACGGTGGTCGAAAGCGGCGTTCACACGGGCCCCGCCAAGCGGCGGGCGACCGTTCCCATGGATGATAAGGGTATCGCCCTGTACAGCAACACGACTCCCGCATGCAGAGAGACCTCGAGCAACGGCGGTCAGGCGATCGCTTTCCTTAACCCGTAATTCAACTAAACCATGTAATTTAGTTGTTCCGTTCGCACAAGCCGCCGCGATGGCAAGAATAGGATATTCATCGATCATGCTCGGCACTCTGGTTGCGGGGACATTCACGCCCGTCAGCGGTCCATGACTGACCACAATGTCCGCGACTGGCTCATCACTGCTGAGTCGAGCATTGTGCTTTTCTACCGGCGCTCCCATTTCCAACAGAGTGTCATAGAGCCCAGAGCGTAGAGGATTCGTACCAACACCGACAAGAGTCACTCTTGCGCCAGGGACCAGTAGGGCTGCAACAGTCAGAAAAGCTGCCGAAGAAGGGTCAGCCGGAACTACTATCCTCCTCCCGCTTATTTCAGGCTGGCCAGTGAGAATAATGGTCCGTTCCCCCGCTTGGTGATCTGTCACAACTGTGGCACCAAAGCCTTGCAGCATCCGTTCAGTGTGGTCGCGGGTTGGTAGAGGTTCAATGATCGTCGTGGTGCCCGGAATGTTGAGACCAGCGAAGAGTAAAGCCGATTTCACCTGTGCCGAAGCGACTTCCAGCATATGGACGATGGGAATAGGAGCTGTCGTGCCAGACATGGCGAGTGGTAAATAGCCGTTCGCACGAGCCATAAAAAGAGCACCGATGCGGTGCAAAGGTTCTATCACCCGTTGCATAGGGCGTGTCCGCAGACTCGCATCACCTGTCAGTACGCAGGTCAAAGGATGGGTGGCCAGGAGACCTATCAGGAGTCTGACACCTGTACCAGCGTTGCCCATATCAAGAACATCAACGGGTTCTGCCAGACCACCAATGCCACGCCCGTATAAACGCCAGCATGTCGGTGCCACACGTGTCACATCCGCCCCTAAAGCCCGCATCGCTGTGACTGTGCGAAAGACGTCCGCGCTCTCAAGCAAGCCAGTGATCATGGTTTCCCCTATGGCCAATGTCCCTATCATCAGGGCTCTGTGTGAGATCGACTTGTCACCCGGTACACGCAAAGTGCCACTCAAATGATGAACCTGTGAAGAAGTCAGGGATGTAGTCAAGTCTGGACTCCTGTGGTTGGCTCAGGATTGCACGAAAGACCCCTTTCTGTGGCACGAGAGGTCGCACGGTCTGGAATGGGCGGTGTGTACTTTCCGACCAGATGGTTCGCTTTACCTTTTGACAGATCAAACAGAACATGCCACATGGCCGTGGCCGGACATTCATGGGAGGAAAGACGGGTGGCGAAACCAGAGTGGGGTACCAAGAGAACCTGCTTGAATTGCGATGCCCATTTTTACGACCTGCAACGCAATCCAATCCGTTGCCCTAGGTGCAACAGCAGCTTCATCGCACCCGAGGCATCATTCCGTGCGCAGCGACAAAATGCTACTAAAAAAGTAGCAAAGTCTGTATCAACTAAAACAATTAAAGACAAAGACTATGAAATGAATTCACACATAAAAAAACAAACAATAGTTACTATTCCTCCCATCAATGGGGAGATAAAATCTGAAGGGGATGAAGAGGCGCTCAGAGACGCTGATGATGAAGAGACAGGGAATCCCCTTATGGAAGACGCATCTGATTTAGGTGCAGATGATGACGATATGGCCGAGGTCATGGAACGCTTAGGATCGTGACGTTTGCATTTGCATCTTTCAGAAGTTGTTCAGAAGTTGTGGAGTCGTTGTCTTTGTGGAGTTGTGGAGTCTTTCTCTTGGGGGGAGACTTTTCTTGACTGTCGAATAAAAATCCAGATAGGCTCGGCTCCATACAGGGAGGGGCTGTAGCTCAGTCGGGAGAGCGCTACAATGGCATTGTAGAGGCCAGGGGTTCGATTCCCCTCAGCTCCACCACCTCCACCACCAACTGCTACTGCCCGTACAGCCCAGCCGGGTCTTGCAGGACTCCTGCGATTGTAATAAATGTACTATCAAGAGCTGCACGATAGAAGCAACTACGTCTTCCTGTATGACAAGCAACACCTTTTTGATCTACAAGTAGCAGTATTGTATCGCCATCACAATCTATAAGAAACTCTTTCAGGACCTGAATCTGTCCAGATTCCTCACCCTTACGCCAGAGCCTCTGACGAGAGCGTGACCAGTAACATACACGACCTAAAGTAAGTGTTTCTACCACTGCCTCACGGTTCATCCACGCCATCATCAGCACCTCACCACCATCATGCTGCTGGGCAATGGCGGGCACCAGACCGCTATCGTCAAATGTGATGGAGTCCAGCACGCTAGCGAGATTTGACATGTTGCCTGTTTTCCTGATCTATGGTTGACCGGTTGACCCCTTCTGATCATCCGCTGTCTCCGTCTCCTGTGCCAGTTCAGGCGCGAGGCAGGCTCGCAGAGCACGGGCGTTAGCCTTCATCATTTTAACATAATCCGCATACTGGCCAGGTGAACCGAGTGGATCGAGCATCCCTACACGAACGTTTGTACCCGCAACGATTGTTTCTAGGATTTTTGGTGGAAACTGCGGTTCATGGAAAACACAGACGACGCCCAGTGTTCTTATCCGTTCCCGCAGCGCGGATAAACGACGAATCCCAGGGGCTCTTTCCGGGGTCACTGTTGCCGCGCCAACAGCGTTGAGTCCATAGTGGACCTCGAGATACTGATACGCATCGTGAAAAACTATAAATGGTTGTCGTGTGACAGGGGCGAGTTCACGGCGTAAGGCCTCGTCCAAGGCAATGAGATCTCGATCGATCATTCTCGCATTGCGATGGTAGGTGGCTGTGTGAACAGGATCGACTTCTGCCAGGACACCCGCGACTGCTGTCACAATGTGACGGGCATTCTCTGGATCAAGCCATAAATGAGGATCGAATGCCCCCTTTCTGCCATGGACATGCTGCACGAGATGAGCATGCGAGTCGCTTCTGCCCCCTTCGCTAGCAGGCTCTGTCGCTTGCTCGTTCACCAGCCACGAATCACGAGCGGGATATTTCCGCATACCAGGAATATCAGCGACATGCACCACGCGCGCCTGGCCTGTTGCTAACGTTGCAAGAGGTTTGCTCAAGAAAGTTTCAAATGTCGGATCGATCAGTACAACCACCTGCGCTGCGCTTAAAGCGAAGGCATCCGATGGGCGCAAGGCGTAGACATGCGGTGAGGTTCCGCCGGGCACTAGCAGTCTAGGTTCACCTGCGCCCGCCATGACACCGGCCACAAGCGCCTGAATCGGGGCAATACTAACCACTACTTGCGGAGAAGTTTCTGCTACAACTGATAAAGGAAAAACAGAGCAAGCAATCACTATAACAAAAACGTGCCAGCTTTTTGACAACCGGCGAAAAAGTTTTCGTACAACAGAGACGCTCACGGGTCCCATGCTCGTGATGCTATCCCCGGCTCCGTGTTTCATTGCCCTTCCTCCACTCCTCTCCCCATCCAAGTAAGCTATAATGCAAAGCTGTGTGACGGCAAGAGCGAAATTTTTGGATGTGTTTGAACCGCCGCACAACAACACAATGTTCGTGCGCGTGCGCCGCCTCGCCCTCCCCACCCAGGCGTTATAATGTTTGATTGTAAAACTAATAATTTTCTAATGATTTGGGAATCGCATCGGAACTTCAGCAATCCTGAGTCAGGAGCTTAGACAATAGCGTTCTGAGAGAAAGCAGAGTAAGAGAATTTGATGAAAACTGGGTTATTGGGGTCATTGGGGTACAAAGGATGTTGGAACGACTCCCCCTGATACTGCTAGAGGGGTACGGCCTCATGGTCCGCTTTGGCCGTACGGTCGTGCTTGAAAAAGTTGATATCGTCGTGCAGGCCGGCCGTGTCGTTACAGTCATCGGGCCTAACGGGGCAGGGAAGACTACCCTGCTTAGGGTTCTCCTAGGCTTGACAGCCGCTAACGCTGGTGTTGTCAGAAGACGGGCAGGCTTGCGGATTGGTTACGTTCCGCAACGCTTGCACGTTGATCCAACACTGCCACTGACCGTACAGCGATTTCTTGGTCTCGTCCCTGAGAGACGTCGGGTTGGGCAAGTGCTGGAGGAACTTGCCATTACACGTCTTTTGGATAAACCTATGCAGAGACTCTCTGGTGGTGAGATGCAACGCGTCTTGCTAGCGCGCGCTTTGCTGGGCGATCCCGACCTACTTGTTCTAGACGAACCGGCGCAAAGCGTGGACGTCGGAGGACAGGGAGAGCTTTATACGCTGATTGGTAGATTACGTGATCAGCATGGCTATGGCGTCCTGCTTGTCTCCCATGACCTGCATCTCGTCATGGGGGCCACGGATCATGTCATCTGTCTGAATCGGCATGTGTGCTGCACAGGGACACCTGCTTTAGTAAAAAAACAGCCAGAATATATCGCTCTTTTCGGGCGAGAGGACGAGTGGAAAATGATAAAGGATGACTCTCATAGAGAGCACAATTCTAAGTATTCTCTACACATCACACAGCAAGTCCCTCCAGAGGGAAACGGTTCCATCCATGGATGACTTCATCCTACACGCCGCCATAGCGGGATTTGGCGTCTCCATCGCGGCTGGTCCACTGGGAGCCTTTGTTGTATGGCGCCGTATGGCTTACTTCGGCAATGCTGTGTCCCACTCAGCACTGCTCGGCGTTGCGATAGCTCTGCTACTTCATGTTGATATCACTACAAGTGTGATCGGCGTCTGCGTTGGCCTTGCGGGCCTGCTATTATTACTACGGCGGCAGAAGCTGCTCGCCGACGATACCCTCCTCGGCATTCTCGCTCATGGCGCCCTCGCTCTCGGGATGGTCATCCTGTCTTTTCTAGGAACGGTACGTGTTGATTTGATGGGCTATCTGTTCGGTGATATCCTCGCCGTTTCATCATTGGATCTCGCATGGATTTACATCAGCGGGGCCCTAACTCTCATCGTCCTCCTAGGACTCTGGCAGCCCCTCTTATCGTCTACGGTGCATGAGGAACTGGCAAGAGTGGAGGGGAGGCCAGTGGTGATTGTGCAGGCAGCTTACATGCTACTTCTTGCTTTTTACATCGCTGTCGTCATGAAGGTGGTCGGCATGCTGCTCATTACTGCACTTTTAGTTGTGCCAGCTGCAACAGCCCGTCGTTTTGTCTGTACGCCGGAAACTATGGCCGGCCTTTCTGCCGCGATTGGTGCTGTCGCCGTCACAGGGGGGCTGGGGCTCTCTTTTTTGACGGATACGCCTTCTGGTCCCACAATAGTTGCGGTAACGATCAGCCTATTCGGCGCTTCATTGCTGTGGCGGACTCGTACGGAATAATGTCTTCCTTTCAGGGACTAAAATACCTGACTTGCCATGGGAAAAGGAACGATGCGCGTACTTTTGCTAACAAATGAATACCCACCCCACATTTATGGCGGGGCTGGTGTGCATGTTGAATACCTCTCACGCGAACTCTCTCAGTTAACGCCTGTTGAAGTGCGCAGTTTCCATGATCATGCCTTCACGGCCGGGCAGCTCGTCGTCAGAGGGTCTAAGGTAGACGGCACGTTGTTCCAGGGTTGCCCGCAGGAACTGCTTTCTCCATTACGCGCGTTTGAGACGTGTCTGCGCTTTAATGGCCAAGGAATCGAAGCGGATGTGGTTCACTGCCACACCTGGTATACGCACTTCGGTGGCCTCCTAGCGAGGCTATTGTATGGCATCCCACTGGTGGTGACCGTCCACTCGCTAGAGCCTCTGCGGCCGTGGAAGCAGGAACAGATAGGCCGCGGGTACGACTTGTCGTGTTGGGTGGAAAGGACAGCCCTTGAGATGGCGGAAGCGATTATTGCTGTTTCAAAAAGCACGAAGGAGGATATTGTACGTCTCTTCAATGTAGATGAGAAAAAGATACATGTTATCCCCAATGGGGTTAACACAGAGGAATACAGGTATACCCCTGACAAAGCAGTCCTGAGCAAATATGGGATTGATCCATCAAGACCATATGTCTTATTTGTAGGTCGTATGACTCGACAGAAAGGATTGTATTATCTTCTACGTTCATTGCCTAAAATTGATTTATCTATCCAAGTGGTGCTGTGTGCGGGGGAATCCGATACCCCTGCGCTACAGAAAGAACTCGAGTCTATGGTGGACGCTCTGAGAACGCAGAGACCCGGTGTTGTTTGGATCCCAGAAATGGTCAGCAGGCAGACAACCATAGCCCTGTATTCACAGGCTGCTGTATTTTGCTGTCCATCCATCTATGAACCGTTTGGTATCATTAACATTGAAGCGATGGCTTGTAGTACCCCTGTGGTCGGCAGTAAGGTCGGAGGAATTGCCGAGGTCGTGGTAGATGGAGTCACAGGATTCTTAGTAGAACCGAATCTGTCGTCCACTGTGCCATACGATCCGGTCTATCCTGAGAGATTCGGGGCTGATCTTGCAGATGCTATCAATAAGGTGGTGCTCAATGCAGAGCTCCGCGCGGGAATGGCTGTGGCGGGACGCAAGAGAGTTGAAGCCAACTATTCTTGGCACCGTGTTGCTGAGCAGACTCTGGCTCTGTATAAGGGTCTACCGCAACGGAGGTGAGGTTGTTTTCATATGAGATTGATTCGCACTTGCACACTTGCAGAAGATGCATCCAATCGGTACACTGCCTCTCTCTTCAACGTTTCAACGTTAACGTTTCAACGAACGTTATGAGGAGAGTATGCAATGTACGTCTGCATATGCCATGGCCTGAATGACCATCAGATCAAACAGGCCGTTTGTTGGGGAGCCAGCCGTGCGGCGGAAGTGTATAAGCATTTTGGGGTGCGCCCGCAGTGTGGCCGTTGTGTTTCCTATGTCTGCGAAAGGTTAGCGTATCACAAGAAAATGCCGGCTCACCGGTAACGTGGCGGAGGACAGGGACATGCAAGGTAGCCAAGAGATTATCACCCACCTGAACAGAATCCTACGGAATGAACTAACCGCTATTAATCAATATTTTTTACATGCAAAAATGTTAAAAAACTGGGGTCTCCACAAGCTTGGAGACCACGAACACAAGGAATCCATAGAGGAAATGCACCATGCTAGCAATGTCATTGAGCGTATCTTGTTTCTTGAAGGGTTGCCAAATCTGCAGGACATAGGCAAGCTTCTGATCGGGGAAACAGCCCAAGAGATTCTTGTCAACGACCTAAGCCTAGAGAGAGGCGCCCGCAAGGATTTAATTCGCGCGGTGGCTGAGTGTGAACGCACTGAGGACTATGTCAGCCGTCACCTGCTCCAGAGTATCCTCAAGGAAACAGAGGAGCACATTGACCATCTCGAAACGCATATCAGGCTAGCAGAAGGCATAGGTTTGCAGAATTATCTACAGAGCCAGATGTGACTGTGACTCTCGTAGGGAAGCAGTAGTTTCCATGCAGCAGGCAGGCCGTCGTATCTTATCATGATTGGTTGATGTGAAATAATAATCAGAGGTTAAATCAACGTCGCATGATACGCTTGCTATCTTGCTGACGCAAGAGTACACGGCGCTACGCTGCAAGGTGTTGCGCTCTTCTTGGGGGTGCGCTCTTCTTCTTGACAGGGGCGAAAAGTGGATGGCAACGGTCATTACCGTAGCACAACAGAAAGGTGGAGTCGGCAAGACAACAGTAGCGGCGCAGTTGGCTGTTGCTTGGGCAAAAGGTAGCACTGTTGCCCTCCTTGACATCGATCCGCAGAAGAGTCTCTCAGCTTGGTATAAGGTTCGTCAGAGTGTTTTAGGAGCTGAGGCTGGCGGGTTGTTCCTGTCTGATATCTCCGGTTGGAGAATCGGAACAGAACTAGACCGCATCAGACGGCGTTTTGACTTCATCATCATTGATAGCCCCCCGCATGCCGAGAGTGATGCCCGCGTCGCCATCAGGTCTGGTGATCTCGTCGTTGTGCCCATTCAGCCCAGCCCCATAGATCTATGGGCCACCAGAGCGACATTAGGTCTAGCGCGACAGGAAAAATGTAATGTTCTTTTAGTGGTCAATCGTTTGCCGCCACGCAGCAGACTGTCCGGTTTAATGGTCAGCAGCATCCGCGAGATGGGCCTGTCCGTTGCTGAAACCGTGCTAGGGAACAGGATTGCTTTCGCCGTCAGCATGATGGAAGGGAGAGGAGCAGTCGAGACTGCGAAAAATAGCACAGCCGCTCATGAAATACTCTCTCTTGCTGCTGAAATTGCATATGTAGCAACTAATGGATGAAGTTGTTGGACTTTTTTCCTTGGACTTTTTTCCCCTGACTCCTGGTCTCCTGCTGGGGCGTCGTACCCAGCGCATGGGCTGCAGCTTGCCGGAACGCTTTAACCCATCCTTGTTCAAGGCAAAAAGGACCGGGGGGATGCTACCTGATTTCAACGCAGTTGTCCAGATCGTCCGTGAAGTTGCAAGAGAAGAAATTCTCCCGCGATTTGGGACTCTTCAGCCTCACCAGATTGGCAGCAAAAACCATCCTGGCGACCTCGTCACCGATGCCGACATCTACGCTGAACGAGCCTTGAGCCAGAAATTAATGGCGTTGCTGCCCGGTTCAGTTGTAGTAGGTGAAGAATCTTGCTATCAAAACCAAAAAATCCTCGATCGGTTGTCACAAGATGTGCCAGTTTGGGTACTCGACCCCGTCGATGGAACAGGGAACTTCACACGCGGTTGCGAGCGGTTCGGAGTGATCGTCGCTTTGATCCGCGGGGGGTGTGTACTTTACGGTTGCATTCATGATCCCATCCGCAATATTACAATAGCTGGGGAGCAAGGCGGCGGAACCTGGTCCGATGGCCTAAGGCTCAGAGTCCCAGAGTCCCCTTCTGTCCCGGCCATGTGCGGCAGCGTCGGCACGAGTCTCGTACGTACGTTCGAAGGCAAGGTGGCAAGATTGGTACGATACTCTAGTACTGCTCATGATTACCTGGCCTTGTTGTTCGGCGATATCCATTTTGCCCTCTATAGACGTCTTTTGCTACCATGGGATCATGCTGCCGGTGTTCTCTTGCACCGGGAAGCGGGAGGATATAGCGCGATGGTCAAGGGTTCCGCCTACAGGCCTGTCATGAAGGACAATGGCATCCTGCTGTTAGCCCCTGATCAGACGAGCTGGCAAGCATTACTAACCCTCTTCACTGGGAATGGCACCCGCTAGCGAGGCGATTCTGCCTGTGAGGCCCACGTTCTATTACTGCGGCCATGGACAAATCGGTACAGCAGATAGGGAGTTCTTCGGACTCCCTTCTATCAGACGATCAGACCATGCCAGATAAATGATAGTACGACGTTCGACATCGAAGAGACGAGTCACCCTCATACTTTTAAACAACGGAGAGGTCTTCGCCTGGAAAACGTCTTCCCCCTTTGCCCCGACAGCTCTCTCTAGTTTTCGTTGGAGTTCAGGGGAGAGCGTGATGATGCCACGCTGGCGGCAAGCAATGGATCCGTGGGACGGATTCGTCGCCAAACCGACAGCTCCTGGTACGCCACCGCTGACAGGCCGACTAACCCAGCATGTCACGTTCGGGATGTCTGGATCGTCGAAGGCCTCTACGACGATTCGATGGTTTGGCCCTACCATTTTCCAGGCTGTATCGACATGACCGATCTCTTGTGCATTGGCCCTCATGCTCATCAAGCCAATACAGAGACTCACTGCTGCCACTGCTGCTAGGAGGATACTGTGCCGTGCCCCCCCAGGAAGACCTGGCTCCCTCATGATCTCTTCCCTTCGCTAGACCATCGTTCAGAACAGACATTACATTAGAGCGGCTCCGATCTCATTGCATTACATTAGGCACTACATGAGAGCGGCTTCGATCTCATTGCATGACATGAGGCACTGGGCATCGAGTCTGCCTGACTCTGGCAGATGCTCACGGCAAGTGCTATGCAGATGGGGTGAAACGCTACCGTCCAGTACAGGAGACTGCTGAGGGGTGAGACACACTTCTGCTCGTCGGAGGCAATGCACTGACCAACAAGACCATTCTGCTCAGAGGTCCGCCCCGAGGCACACAGTACAAAAAGTACAATTTGTTCCAGTCAGAGAGGAAGATTCTGGTTTGCGACTCGATCGCTGGTTCCAGCGCTGCCATCCGATGCCGACTCATGGTCAGCTTGAAAAATTACTGCGGACAGGCCAGGTGCGTGTGGAGGGACGCCGCGCACGAGCGGGTCAACGGCTGCAGGGAGGAGAGACGGTACGGATCCCCCCCCACCCAATAAGAGAAGAGTCTTTACGGTCTGGCAAACGGCCTGGCCAGAAGATAGTTGTGACTTCTGCTCAAGAAAGTGCTGCCCTCAGGGCCAGAGTGCTCTACAGAGATTCTCGAGTCTTAGCTATCGACAAGCCGGCTGGCCTTGCTGTGCAGGGTGGCTCTGGCATGACCAGCCATTTGGATGCTATGCTCGAAGCGCTCCGTTTTGAGGCCACTCAACGACCTCGCCTGGTTCATCGCCTCGACAAGGACACGAGTGGCGTCCTGCTACTGGCTCGGAGCGCTTCGGCTGCGGCCGTACTGGCAGAGATGTTCAGGTCACACACCGTTTGCAAGGTCTATTGGGCCGTTGTGGCGGGGGTCCCGCAGCAGGAGTCCGGCCTCTTGTCCGTGCCACTGGCTAAGGTGTGTGGCCGCCGAGGTGAACAACGGGTAGCCATGGACAGGACGACCGGTAAGCATGCGGAGACAAGCTATAGGATTCTGAAAACGGCGGCCTGTCAAGCTGCTTGGCTAGAATTGAAGCCGCGGACCGGCCGTACCCATCAGCTCCGCGCCCATTGCGCCCTGATGGGTACTCCTATTCTTGGCGATGGGAAGTATGGAAAAAAGCCATATTCCTTCTTGACAGACTTGACAGAAGGCGTTCCACGTTCTCTGCATTTGCATGCACGTGCGCTTAGTATTCCAACCTCCTCCGGAGGTTTATTACATATTAGCGCCCCTCTGCCATCACACATGGCAGAGACTTTTGCGCTTCTCGGGTTCTGAGACCATCATTCGCGAGGAATACGAGTTTTTTCGTGAAATTCGCAGGAGAGTCAGGAGAAAGCCACTATGCCAACAAGCGGCTTCCGTATCAGTGCCTATCTGTCTGTCGATCAGGCGATTGAGACCATGTGTGCTCAAGCCCAGTGTCATCTGGCGACAGAAAAAGTAATCGTGACCGAGGCTCTGGGACGAATCCTTGCCGAGGATATCACTGCTCCTTTCTCTCTGCCGCCTTATGACAACGCTGCAGTTGATGGTTACGGCGTGCGTAGTGTAGACCATACTGAGTCCCCACGACGCGTTGTCTGTCGGGCCGCAGCCGGCGCAGTTGCGGACTGTTCTCTTGGCCCCGGTGAAGCAGTGCGTCTTTTCACTGGGACACCGTTACCGCACGGTGTCGATGCCGTGGTGATGCAGGAGAAATGCCAGAGAGAGGGAGACTGGGTGCGTATACCTGCTGGTGTCGCCCCAGGAACTAATTGTCGTCGGGCTGGGGAGGATGTCCGTCGGGGTCACAGAGCCCTGACAGCAGGTACGCGTTTACGGCCGCAGGACTTAGGATTAACGGCAGCTCTAGGTTTGAGGACCCTACCCGTTAGGGTGGCCCTGCGTGTTGCCCTGTTTTCAACAGGCGACGAACTGCGCGAGCCAGGGGTCCCTCTGCCGCCTGGTTGCATTTATGATGCCAATCGTTATACTATTTATAGTTGTTTGACGTCTTTAGGGTGTGTAGTGACAAATATGGGGATTCTACCAGACAGTGAGACAGCGGTCACAGCTGCTTTGCAAGACGCCGCCCTCCGTCATGATCTGCTTGTGACATCGGGGGGCGTATCGGTTGGTGAGGAAGATCATGTGAGGGCCGCTGTCAGGGAAATTGGGGCATTGTATATCTGGCGTGTCAAAATAAAGCCTGGCAAGCCCGTCGCAATTGGGAGCGTGGCCAATGTCCCCTTCCTGGGATTGCCAGGGAACCCAGTCGCGGCAATGGTCGCCTTTCTGATTCTCTGTCGGCCGCTCGTCCTGACACTAGCCGGCCGCTCCTTTCAGCCCCCAGCGCTTTATCCAATACAGGCCAGCTTTGGGCTCACTCGCTCACCTGGTCGTCGTGAGTTTCTGCGAGTACGCCTGGACGACGGCCGGGCGACCCTTTGCCCCATGCAAGGCGCAGCCGTGTTATCGTCTCTGAGCCACGCTGATGGTTTTGCCGACTTAGGGGAGACTGTTGAGCATGTACAACCAGACGACATCATTCGCTTCCTTCCCCTGACGGATCTCCTGTGGTAGGTTTGCAGCAGGGTCACAGGCCTCTTCATGCTCGCAGGGGGGGGCGGTGTCTAGGTGTGCTCGGGTGTGCTCGGGGTAGGGAAGTGGTTCTCATGCGCCTGTTGCTCTGCTTGAGCCTCAGCACTGCGAGTCCAGGCAACAATAAAAGTTGTCAAATCATCTAATTATACTCTTTAAAAGAAATGCCATTGTAGGGCAAGATTGAATCCTGCGTGGCTCATCATCAATCATCAAGTTCACAGACCAGCAGGGCAGACCAGCAGGGCTGTAACACGCGTGGTCCATAGGGCGTTTAGTGATGCATGCATGGCGATGGGTGTGCAAAGGACACTCTCATTCTCATAGGGTGTCAGAGCGTGCGGGACACAACAGGCCTCTTGATGATTCCCGAAATTATACAGTGGAAGTGTCCCGGTATGCCCCTCCGTGCTCCCAAGACTAACAATAAGACGGCTGCTCTTCATTTAGGACTGATTGGTCGTCTGCGAGCCTATTTTTTTGCTGGTGTCCTCGTCACAGCCCCAGCGGCTATCACATTTTATGTTGCTTGGCTTGCGATTGATTTCGTTGATCGGCAGATCACACCGTGGCTTCCCCCTCGCTACAATCCAGAGACCTACCTCCCATTTGGCTTGCCAGGCCTGGGTCTACTGATTCTTGTTTTTGGCCTCACAGCCATTGGGGCTTTAACGGCTGGTTTCCTCGGGAAGATCTTGATTCGTGCTGGGGAACGCATTCTGGCCCGCATGCCGGTCATTCGCAGTATCTACAGTGCTACAAAACAGATTGTTGAGACTGTACTACGACAGCAATCCACAGCCTTCCGTGAGGTTGTTCTCCTGGAGTATCCTCGTCGTGGTCTCTGGACCATTGGGTTCATCACAGCGCCCGCTGCAGATGAGATTCACAGGCTGCTGAGCAGTGAAATGGCCAATGTTTTTGTGCCGACCACTCCTAACCCAACGTCTGGTTTTCTTCTGTTTGTGCCACGCGCTGATCTCATCAAACTGTCCATGACAGTAGAAGAAGGCATAAAAATGGTCGTCTCCGGTGGCATTGTCACGCCCCCTGATCATCGCGCTGTCACACAACAAAAAACTCTCTCTAGCGGCCATAACTGTCAAATATCTCTCATAGATTAACTGCAAGCCCGAGTAGGCATCCTACAACTGCGTGTCCTACCTCTATTACCTCTATTACCTCTGTCCTACGACTCCCTCTGTCACGTCACCACACTTGGCTGTGTGCGACCGGTGCGCTCCCTGATCTCCGCCAGCGTATTGGCGAGCTGAACCAATTCGGCGAGAGTTTCTTGAGTGTTTTGATCATGGCGCGTATGATCGGGTTCATATTTTTCAACATAGACACGCAGTGTCGCACCTTCCGTTCCTGTGCCTGACAATCGGAAGACAATCCGCGAACCGTCCGTGAAAAGGACCCGCACACCCTGTCTGCTGGAAACACTGCCATCGACGGGATCTGTGTAACAGAAATCGTCACCGCATGCAACAGTGAAGGAACCAAGCCTACGATCAGCAAGACCCGGAACAGTGGCCCGAAGATGGGTCATCATGGCATCCGCTGCAGCACTGTCAATACCCTCGTAATCATGGCGGGAATAGTAATTCCGGCCATAACCCCGCCAATGGATTCTGAGAATCTCCGCGACTGATTTGCGTCGCACGGCGAGAATATTCAACCACATGAGCACAGCCCATACACCGTCCTTTTCGCGAACGTGGTTTGAGCCAGTGCCAAAACTCTCTTCACCACAGAGCGTGACCGCTCCAGAATCGAGGAGGTTGCCGAAGAATTTCCAGCCGGTTGGGGTTTCATGAACGCGTATACCTTTTTTAAGTGCAACACGATCTACTGCACTACTTGTTGGCATAGAACGAGCCACGCCTGCCAGGCCCTCCGCATACCCTGGAATTAAGTGGGCGTTGGCGGCAATAACAGCCAGGCTGTCTGAAGGTGTCACGAAGGACATGCGGCCGAGGATCATATTGCGGTCCCCATCTCCGTCAGAAGCCGCTCCAAAATCAGGGGCGTCTGGCCCGTGTAACGTCTGCACAAGATCGCAGGCGTGAACCAGATTGGGATCAGGGTGATGGCCGCCAAAATCCTCAAGCGGTATAGCATTCATCACGGTTCCGACTGGGGCGCCCAGCATCTCTTCCAGGATCGCCCGGGCATAAGGCCCGGTGACCGCATGCATGGCATCAAAGCGCATGCGAAAACCAGATCGGAAGAAATCTCTGATACGATTGAAATCAAAAAGATTTTGCATGAGTGTGACATAATCGCGTACAGAGTCAATGACCTCTACGGTCATGTCACCAAGAATCCGTTGGCCGAGAGAATCAATATCCACATCGGGCGCTGCCAGAATCCTGTAGGAATCGATCACCCCTGTACGGGTATAGATAGCATCGGTCACCTTCTCTGGAGCCGGACCACCGTTACCAATGTTGTATTTAATGCCAAAATCTTCTTGCGGTCCGCCAGGGTTGTGACTTGCTGATAGAACCAGACCACCGAATGCATGATATTTACGAATCACACAGCTTGCCGCTGGTGTAGAGAGGATACCACCTTGCCCAACGAGGCAGCGCTCAAATCCGTTTGCTGCAGCCATTTTCAAAATAACCTGTACAGCAGGGCGATTGAAGAAACGCCCGTCCCCTCCCACGACAAGCGTTTGACGGGCTGAGTCCTCGAGAGAATCAAAGATGGCCTGAATAAAATTTTCAAGATAATGGGGTTGCTGGAATACCGTGACTTTCTTACGGAGTCCTGATGTCCCCGGTTTCTGGCCTGAGAAGGGCACGGTGGAGACGATTCTGTGGGCAATCATATTTTGACCTTTCCCTGGTAGCAGACAGCATGGCGTATGGGCCGTTGTGGCTCTGATGGACACGCTACCAGAAAACAGCTGTTGCGACCATCCGTGTCGTCAAGTCTAGGTGACACCGCCGGAGTGGCTGGCCCGTAGCCATTCATGGACTCTTCTCATGGACTCTTTATGACAGAGCTCGCAGTCGTTTAAAGGATCTTAAGCTGAGCGGTAGGCTTCCGATATATAGGATTCCGAGAACCCCTAGAGTCGTCCAAGGCTCCGTAACCAGAAAGGCTGCAAACATCCCGACCAACAGCATCACAGGTAAGACGTATCGGTGTGGTACACGAACTCTTTTAAAACTATAAGTTGGTAAACGGCTAATCTCTAATAGAGAGACGCCAACAAGGAAGACAGACGCGACAAACGGATGACGCAACCAGTCCCAGTGATATTGGAGCCATATTACCATAGGTAGTAAAACCACTCCTGCTCCAGCAGGCGTAGGGACTCCGATGAAGAAGCTGTGAACGAACGGCGGTGGGGGCTCTGGGGTCCCTGCCATAGTGTTAAAGCGGGCTAAGCGCAAAGCCGCGCACACTGGAAACAAGAGGACAAGCGCCCAGCCCAGGCCGCCGGCATTTCGCATTGTCCACAGATAGATCAGTAAGGCTGGGGCAACGCCAAAGCTGACAAAATCTGACAAAGAGTCGAGTTCAGCACCAAACTTCGATGTGCCACGCAACAGACGTGCTATACGTCCGTCCAAGCCATCAAACACAGCGGCAATAACAATGGCAATGATTGCCCTCTCCCACTCCTCGTGCAGTCCATAGCGGATTGCTGTGACACCCGCACATAATGCGAATAGAGTAAGAATGTTTGGAATCATCCTGTTGATGGATAAGTCCTTTAGGCGCGCAGGACGATTTGAGCGAAACATGTCGGCAGATCACTCCTTAGCGAGGAGGAGGGAAGTATGCCAAATCCGCGAGGACGGTCTCGCCAGCAATGGTCGTCTGCCCTACGGAAACAAGAGACGTGACTCCATCAGGTAAATAAACGTCTACACGGCTACCAAAGCGAATCAGACCAAAGCGCTCGCCAGCCTGTACTGTCATTCCTTCCTGCAGGTCACAACGAATGCGGCGGGCCACTAGGCCGGCAATCTGTACAAAAGCTAGATTGCGGCCATCGGGCAGGAGTAAACGCACTGCCCAACGTTCGTTTCCTTCACTGGCTTTATCAAAAGAAGCGTTGACGAATCGTCCTGGCCTGTACACGGTTTTGAGCACTATCCCGTCCGCTGGCACACGGTTGACATGACAATTGAACACATTCATGAAGATGCTAATACGCACTTTTAAAGTGCTCGTCATATCAAGTTCTGGCGGAGGTTGTGCCATCAGAATTGCCTGGACCAAGCCGTCCGCGGGACTGACCAGGAGGCCCGTTCTGCGGGGTGTGATGCGCTGCGGGTCGCGGAAAAAATACAGACACCACCCCGTTAAGGCTAGACCAGGAACGGCCAATGGCCACCACAAAATGGCTAGTAATGCTGAGCAGGCAGCGAAAAGCGCGACAAATCTCCAACCATCATGGTGAATGCGGGGAAAAAGAGAATGGGCCGCAGACACTGTCCTGACGGCAGCGACATCCGCGGAGTCGTCATCAG
>JANQEW010000012.1 GCA_028278135.1 Rhodospirillales bacterium | reverse complement strand
GTATTTCAACGGTACGATGGCGCGGACGTTTAAATGGACCTACAAAGGTCGTCCCTTGCAAGCCTAAAGTAGGTACAAACTTCCGCCCAGCAGTACTAGATCTTTTCCCTCCTCAAGTTCAAAATGCTGCTTAAGAAGTGTCCAAGGGGCTGCCTTATAATCTAGACCTAGAAAACCCCCTTCTTGCAGCCGCATAAACAAGTATACCAAATCAGCCTTACCTCCTCTCCACTCTATCCGTTCTGGAGCTTGGGTTGTATTGGAAGGTTGAGGTTCAGGCTCTTCGAGATCCAATCCTTCATCTGAATCACCGATTTCTTTCTCTACAGGAAAAGGGCCATGATCAGTCTTTGCTTTTTCCCAGTAGTCTATTCTATTCTGGATGAATTCTCTATACGCTCTGGTCTTCCGAGCTATAGATTCCATTTCTTCTATCTCTGCAACACCGGATTGACTGATATATCTAACCCCGTCTCGATTGAAATTGACATAAGAATATTCATCATCCTCTTCAGGCAATAGTTTACATGCCTCCTCATCTTTGAGCAGGAGCCAATTCAGATAATCAATTTTCTCCTCTCTGGATTTCTGTTGTTTAAGCTCTGAATCTATCTCAATCCTAGAGAGGCGTTTGTAAGTGCTGCTCATTGTCTCACCATTTAGGGAGAGGATTTCGTGGTCAGCTATCGCATATAAACGATTACCAAAACCTGCTGTTCTAGAGGGAGTTATATAGGAACAGAAGCTGCTTCAGTCTACACCATGTGCAGGGAGGGGTAGAGTGGACAGGTGAAGTAGGGGGTAGTAAAGAGGGTTTACCCTCACCCTCATCAGGATTACCCCCAAATTACCCCCAATCAGGCTTTTAGCCTAGCCTACAAAAAGAAAGCTCAGAATCAAAGATTTTGATTCTGAGCTTGAAATGAGGATTCTGCAATGTCGGGGTGGCGGGATTTGAACCCACGACCTCTTCGTCCCGAACGAAGCGCGCTACCGGGCTGCGCTACACCCCGATGGAATCTCCGCGTTGCGAAGATTCCAATATACTCATTGATTGGAGGCTTTGCAAAACATCATAGGTGGGATGCGGGTTCATACGGGCCTGAATCGATGTTCCACCTGCCGTCAACAAGCTCGCCATGCCCAGCCCGAAACAACGCCGACCCCGCATCCAACAACGCCTCGATGACATCGATCAATTCGTCGAGTGGCTCGCTCTGGTTGACCACGTCAAGGTCATCGACAAAACACAAACCGGACACGGTGGACGCCCCCGGCTGCCGGCCCTGCGCATGATCAAGATCCTGTTTCTGCAACACCTTTACAATCTCTCCGATCCTGAGATGGAAGATCAACTACTGGATCGGCGCTCGTTCCGGCGCTTTGTCGGCATCGAAGAGGACGACGACGTACCCAACTTCTCGACGATTTGGCGCTTCAAGGAGGCCTTGGTCGCGCATCAGTTGCTCGATGGACTCTTTGACAAGATCCTCGACCAACTTGACCGAGACGGGTTGATTCTTCGCCAGGGCACCATCGTCGATGCGCAGATCATCGTCTCTTCGAACCGGCCTTTGAGCAAGAAACGACGTGAAGAACTTGAGCAAAAACAGGCCGATGGCGAGCGGCTCAGTCAGATCGACAGCGATGCCCACTCGACCGAGAAACGGGGCAAGAAGTACTTTGGCTACAAGGGACACATCGGTCTCGATGTCGGCAGCAAGCTCATTCGCAAACGGGCTTTCACGCCAGCAAACGTCCATGATAGTCAAGAAAAACTCTTCTGCGGTGATGAACAGGCGCAGTTTGGCGACAAGGCCTACGCCAACGAAGCAGACAAACGAGCGGCGCGCTCAAACGGGATCTACTACGGCGTTTTGGACAAAGGCAAGCGCAATCATCCGTTGTCGAATAAGCAGAAACGGCGCAACCGGAAGCACTCGCGCGTACGGGCACAGGTCGAACACCCGTTTGCGCACCTACGATGTAAGTTGGGCTATCGGGCAGCTCGATGCAAGACGCGAGTGCGCAACGCCTTGGTCTTCACGGTCAATTGTCTGCTCTACAACATTGAACGGGGCCTGTATTTGATAAAGCGGAAAAAGGCATGGGCATCGGGTATCGCTTGAATAGGGTTGCAGGCTTTAAGGCTGCTGAAGGCGGCGTTTTCGGGGGCCTTTCGGGCCTCATCGAGGACAACGCGCCTTCGAAGACACCCGCATTGCGTGCGCTGGCACAATACCGTAGGTTTTGCAAAGCCTCC
>JANQEW010000009.1 GCA_028278135.1 Rhodospirillales bacterium | reverse complement strand
CTCAATAAAACATAATATAGATTAATATATATTAATAAAATTTAAGAGAAATAAATAAAATTTAATAAATATTTGTAAAAATTAATGAAAATGATTAATATTCAATAAGAATTAATAAAAATTAATAAACATTTATAAAAAATAATAAAAATTATTAAAATATGATAAACATTAATCAAAATTGATAAAAACTACAAAAATTGATGAAAATCAATAAAAATCAAAAAAAGTTAATAAAAATTGAGAAAAATTCATAAACTTTAATAGCACTTAATGAAATTAATAATTCGAATTATCAATTCATTCAGATTCTTATAAATTAATGAAAATTAATGAAAATTAATGAAAATCAATAAGATTAATATTACTCAATAAAACATAATATATATTAATATATATTAATGAAATTTAATAGAAATAAATAAAAATTAATAAAAATTTGTAAAACTTAATGAAAATGATTAATATTTAATAAGTATTAATAAAATAAATAAACATTAATAAAAAACAATAAAAATTAATTAAAATTGATAAACATTAATCAAAATTAATAAAAATTACCAAGATTGATGAAATTCAATAAAAATCAAAAAAAATTAATAAAAATTGAGAAAAAATGATAATCTTTAATAAGAATTCATAAAATTAATAATTCTAATTAACAATTCATTCAGATTCTTATAAATTAATGAAAATTAATGAAAATTAATGAAAATCAATAAGATTAATATTACTCAATAAAACATAATATATTGATATATATTAATGAAATTTAATAGAAATAAATAAAAATTAATAAAAATTTGTAAAAATTAATGAAAATGATTAATATTAAATAAGTATTAATAAAAATGAATAAACATTGCTGAAAATAAATAAATTAATTAAAATAAATAAAGATTAATTCAAATTATTAATAATTACAAAAATTGACGAAAATCAATGAAAATCAAAAAAATTAATAAAAATTGAAAAAAATTCATTCAATTTAATCAGAACTAATAAAATTAATAATTCTAATTCACAATTTATTCAGATTCTTATAAATTAATGAAAATTAATAAAAATTAATGAAAATCAATAAAATTAATATTACTCATTATAAGTTAATA
>JANQEW010000004.1 GCA_028278135.1 Rhodospirillales bacterium | reverse complement strand
ACATCAAGCAAAAGCGGTAGTGTGGCAGTAGACGGAACAGTCGTTCAAGCAGCGGCGTCGCGATACAAGACGATAAAACAAGAGGCGGCAGAGCGGATGGCGGCAGAGGCGAGACGCGCGGCGCAGGAGCGACCGGAGGACGAACAACTGGCAGAGCGCGCTGAGCGAGCTGAATGGGTCGCGGCAGAAGCGAAGAAGCGGACGGAAAAACGGAAGGAAAAAAAGCGCAAGAATTCCCAAGCGCCGGTCTGCCCAACGGAACCGGAAGCTGTCGTCCAGTCGCTCAAGAGCAAAGCGATCGCCCCTGGATACAAGGCATCAGTGGCCGCCAACGACGATCGTATCATCACCGGAAAAGCAGTCCATCCGACGAGCGAGACATCGGTAGTGCCCGGCCTAGTCGAGCAGAGCGAGCGTAGCACGGGAGAACGAGTGGGGGAATTACTGGAAGATGCAGGATATCACTGCAACGCATTGCTGACACACGCCTTGGAGAACGATATCAATTTGTTATGCCCGCAAGGCCGCACGGATGGTGGGGATGAGAGCTGGGAGAAGATATCAAAGAAGAGGTATCTCAAGAATCGGTTTCGGTATGACGAAACCAACGATGTGTATATTTGTCCTGCGGGACAACACCTAAAACGAGACCACGCATACAAAGGCAACGAGCGAAATCCAGCTTACGTACAATACCGCTGTGCGGAATGCCAAGACTGTGCGCAACGCACGCGCTGCACCAATTCCTCCCATCGAGCGATTAAACGCTATTGCGAAGATGAGCTCAAGGAAGCGATGCGTGAGGTGATGAGACAGCCTGGAGCTAGGCGACGATATCAACAACGACAGGCAATGGTCGAACCGGTACATGGCGAGCTGAGACACATCCAGGGTTTGTCACGATTTCGGAGACGCGGATTGGCCCAAGTATGTCTAGAATACTCGTTGCATTGTGCAGCCCACAATCTGAGAAGATACCTGCGGCTGTGTGGGAAAACCGCAGCGGCGCTGGCCGGCCGATATTTGCCCAATCTAGCCTTGTTTTGGCTAAAGAGAACACAGGAGAGGATGCAAAGCAGGACAGGTTTTAACCAAACAAGAGCCCCTCAAGATTGTATCGCGCCACCACTCGTGCTGCTACGGGCTGCGTCATGCCTTGTTTGACCTATTACAACCC
>JANQEW010000026.1 GCA_028278135.1 Rhodospirillales bacterium | reverse complement strand
CTAGAAGGCAACTGTACATTCACTCCAGTAAACTTTAAAGATGGATATCCATTCAATTGATTCTCTAAATATTCACTAGTTCCACCACTTATTGATAATCTTTCAGGTGTATTCATTAAATTACTAACAGTTCCATTAGTAGCCTTAAACCAATATTTAGGATTTGAAATTCTAAATAGTGTATCTGTATGTGATTCTACATTTTGTTTAAGAGTATTACTTACAGGATTTAAATTATCTACATATGACTTATTAACAGAATCATACTCATTAATTGGATTAGCTAAATTTGTAAACTTTTTATTGTTCATATTAATATCAGCATTAGCAATTCTAGGTATATAATTTGTATCGAGATAAGAGACATTTACAGCATCATTATTACTTAATGGATTAGGTAGGTTTATTATTTTATGGTAAGTCATATCAAGTTTTTTAATAGGTTTTGCAATACAGAAATTGTTAACATGTTTTAAAGTAACAGCATCATTACCTCGAATAGGATTGGCCATAACTGTTATCATTTTACCATTAAAATTAAAATTAGCTGTTGGTTTTATAATTCCGTCATGTTTTAATTAGAGAGTTAAGTCTGGTGCATTATGATCACAATATGTTTTATTTATCGCATCATTACCTAACATTGGGTTACACAGCTCATATATTTTATTACATTCAAAATCAATATCAACACTTATCTTTACACCTCCATAATTTTTAAAATAAGAAGGCAGGACTGATATATTACAATCAGAATATTTCCTAGTAACATCATCATACCCTAACATTGGATTTCTCAGATTATATATTCTATTACCATCAAAATCAATATCACCACTAACATTGACACTACTATCAAGTTTTAAATAAAAACTTAAATCAGATATGTTTGAATCATACTAACTTTTATCAACCGGGTCTTGGTTAGCTACTGGATTACCAAGATTCTTCAGATTCTTTTGGTTTACATCTACATCAAACATTAACTTATCTACTTCATTTTGAATTTTGAACAAATCATCAAATTGAGATATATATATATAGCATAAGATACAGCATTAT
>JANQEW010000005.1 GCA_028278135.1 Rhodospirillales bacterium | reverse complement strand
CTAATGGTAAATACGGAGGTCATCTAAACTGCAAATCATTAGCGACGTATCCCATCACTAATGATTGTTGGCTTACAACATGTAAGTCGTATCATTCTTCTGTAGTAATATTTTCTCTATCTTCTATTTTAGAGAAACGATTTTCCAATCTCATCTTATTGATGACATCGTGAAATATCTTAGATTCTTCGAAGGTCATATGCAATGGCATATACAAAAATTCTTCGTACTCCATTGCCATGATGGCATACTCGTACTTATAGGCAAGTCGAGTCGCCTGAACAACTTGGTCAAGTGCTTTAACCATAATGTTGTTCACTTCTAATGTACTCGCTTCCCAATTATAAGTCGAGTACAATTGGTGCATGTGCCAGATTCTATAGCCCATATCGTATAGGCTAAGCATCCTGGATGCACCTACATATCTTTCCAGACCACCTGAAAAGTAGTCGAAGCAATCATCGTACTTGATTGCTCGATCATCTTTCTCGTCACACGTACGTATCAATAGTGATAACGTAGGGTGAGCGACTGCAAATAGGATTTGATTCCTACAAGCATTCTTGAGGCTATCTTCAAGGGTAGCTTTTCTGCCACAATATTCCTTGTAGAGTTCCTCACTACACTTCCTGAACCGAAGCATAGTAGGGTTATAGATTGCCAGTATTTGCACACCGGTTAATCTAGTTCCGTCTATCTCAGGAATAGGAGTTTCTGGAACTCCATCCATTCCTTTTCCATCCTCTACAGGATCCTCATCAGTAGTATCCTGTGGAGTCTTTGGAATTTCTATGTCTATACGTAATGTGTCAGGACTCTTTCCTTGACTAACGTCTTGTACGAGTACAAACCATGGTGTTCCTCGTACCTTCTTCTGTTCAGCAGGAGCTGCTGACTGTGGTTCAGCTGCTTCTGCCTGTTGAACAGGAGTCGCCGGTTGCTGTCCAGCTACTTCTGCGTCTTGTTCAGCCATATCGACAGTGTCGATAGGAGGCTGTTGATCAGTTTCTTCTGTTGATCGATGTATTTCTATGGGACTGTATGGGTCCCTAACGAAAGCATCTCGATCAAATATGGCAATTTCATTATTGAAAAGCCGCGTATATATTACATCGGCTTGATCGTCTTTTGCCATGAGCGCTTCCAATACTCTTTCTCCTTGCAAGTACTGGAGCAATTCTCTGAATCTAGAGGCTATGGTGCGAATTGGGTATATTTCGCGCCTTTCCTCTAAGACTTTCAGTCGACCTTCGAGTGGAGTATTCACGAAGTTCTCCTGATAATAGGGTTCCTGTGGATCCCAGTTCTCTCTTATCATATTTCTTTCATCGAAATAATGTATTCCATACCGCAGTAGGAATAATCTGAAGACGTAATACCTCGATGGTTGGGGTATTTTCATCATATATTTCTCATTGTCTTCGCAAAGAACTTTGGCAAACTGTTGCCATCGATCATTTGCAGAGACAGTGGATACCATCCGAGTCCATATTTCTTGGATCTCTGGTTCTTTTCCACTTCCAGATTCTAGGCTAGACAAACGATGTGGGTC
>JANQEW010000013.1 GCA_028278135.1 Rhodospirillales bacterium | reverse complement strand
CTCCACATGCGCAGTCGATATCGTGATTCCACGGGCCTTTTCTTCCGGCGCACGGTCAATCTGATCATACGCCGTGTAACGCGCACTTCCCTTCTCTGCCAGAACTTTTGTAATGGCCGCCGTCAGAGACGTCTTGCCGTGGTCAACATGGCCTATTGTCCCAACGTTGCAATGTGGTTTCTTACGTTCGAATTTTTCCTTGGCCATTGCATTTCCCCATCATTCCCGGACTTCAACCAGCCATTTTGGCACGAACGTCTTCCGACACATTGCCTGGCACTTCCGTATAGCGCTCAAAGTGCATACTGTACTGAGCCCGCCCCTGACTCATAGAACGAAGAGTGTTAACGTAACCAAACATATTCGCAAGCGGCACCATGGCTATGATCACACGTGCATTACCCCGTTGATCCATGTCACGCACTTGCCCTCGTCGGCTGTTCAGATCGCCAATAATATCCCCTAGATATTCCTCCGGAGTCACCACTTCTACCTTCATAATGGGCTCCAGCAGTCTAACTCCTGCTTTATGCATCGCCTCGCGAAAGGCACCGCGCGCCGCAATTTCAAACGCAAGAACACTCGAATCTACGTCGTGATAAGCCCCATCTACCAAAGTAGCCTTCAGATCTGTGACGGGAAACCCAGCCAACACACCGGATTCCATGGAGGATTTCAACCCCTTTTCAACCCCAGGAATAAATTCCTTTGGGACAACACCTCCGACAATGCGATTCTCAAACTTATACCCACTTCCTCCTTCACCGGGGGTAAATTCAATGATAACGCGCGCAAACTGGCCGGCACCGCCTGTCTGTTTCTTGTGTATATAATCAATACGATAGAATTTTGAAATAGTCTCGCGATAGGCTACCTGCGGTGCGCCCACTTTGGCCTCTACCTTGAATTCTCTCTTCATACGATCTACGACAATCTCAAGGTGGAGCTCTCCCATACCCTTAATGACTGTCTGACCACTTTCCACATCGGTTGAGACACGGAAAGAAGGGTCTTCAATGGCCAAACGGTGAAGAGCGATGGCCATCTTTTCCTGATCAACCTTTGTTTTGGGCTCTACGGCCACTTCAATGACAGGTACTGGAAACTCCATCTTTTCCAGGAGGACCTGTCTGCCGGCATCGCTGAGAGTGTCACCAGTGGTTGTATCTTTCAGTCCTACAAGGGCAATGATATCACCAGCCCGTCCTTCCTTGATTTCTTCACGACTGTTCGCATGCATCAACAGCATACGGCCAATACGCTCGCGTTTACCCTTAGCTGTATTTTGAACGTGCGAACCGCTTTCCAAAACACCTGAATAAACGCGGACAAAAGTGAGTGACCCAACAAACGGATCGTTCATGATTTTAAAGGCGAGCGCTGCAAAGGACTCAGCATCGTTGGAGCGACATATGGCTTCCGTCTCATCGGTCTCAGCCCCCAGTACCCCCCCCCGTATGGGGGGAACATCAACGGGAGAAGGAAGATAATCAACAATCGAATCTAGAAGAGGCTGGACTCCTTTGTTCTTAAAAGATGATCCACACAGTACAGGAACGAAGGCCATGCTGATCGTACCTTTACGAATGCAGGCTGTCAGCGTTCCCTCGTCAGGTTCGTATCCCTCAAGGTAGGATTCCATTGCGGAATCGTCCATTTCTATGACCGCTTCCACTAACGCACGCCGATCCTGGCTGACGCGCTCCGCTAAAGTGCTTGGAATGGGGCAGGATTCAAACTCAGCGCCGAGTGTTTCCTCTTTCCAAATCACAGCACGATTACGCACCAAGTCCACAACACCAATAAAGCCACTTTCTGCTCCGATCGGCAGCGATACCACCAGTGGGCGCGCCCCGAGTCTCTCGCTGATCATCCGGACACAACTATCAAAGTTGGCTCCGAGCCTATCCATCTTATTCACAAAACAGATCCTCGGCACCATATACTTGTCTGCTTGACGCCACACAGTTTCTGATTGCGGCTCCACACCGGCCACCGCATCGAATACAGCCACCGCCCCATCGAGCACCCGCAAACTACGCTCCACCTCTATTGTGAAGTCGACATGGCCCGGCGTGTCTATGATGTTGATACGATGATCGCGCCAGAAACAGGTGGTCGCCGCGGAAGTAATGGTAATTCCACGCTCTTGCTCCTGTGCCATCCAGTCCATCGTGGCAGTCCCATCGTGAACCTCACCAATTTTATACGACTTACCGGTGTAATACAAAATACGTTCCGTCGTCGTCGTTTTCCCGGCGTCGATGTGAGCCATGATGCCAATATTTCTGTATAGCTCTATAGGCGTCTGCCGTGCCATGGTACCTGCCTGCGCATTGACCTTTTCGGGAATTTCACCAGCGGTAATGAGCAAATGCCTTGTTGGCCTCTGCCATGCGATGTGTATCTTCTCGCTTTTTGACTGAGCCACCACGATTGTTAGCGGCCTCTAAAAGCTCTGCGGCGAGCCGTTCAACCATGGTTGATTCCGACCTCTTACGCGCATTGTCGATAATCCAACGGAAGGCCAAAGCCTGACGGCGATCTGCCCGCACCTCAATAGGCACTTGATAAGTTGCACCTCCAACACGGCGTGATCGCACTTCCAGTGCAGGCTTGACGTTGTCCACTGCTTCATGGAAAAGCTTCAGTGGGTTCTGACTGGATTTCTTTTCAATATGTTCTAATGCCCCGTAAAGAATGGATTCTGCTGTGGCCTTCTTCCCATCAAACATGATACAGCTCACAAACTTGGCCACTACACGGTCGCCATACTTCGCGTCTGGCGAGAGCTCGCGTTTAATCGCGGCGTGACGACGAGACATAAATCACCTTCTTATTTTGGACGCTTGGCACCGTACTTGGAACGCCGCTGACGGCGATTCTTAACACCGAGGGTGTCAAGGGCACCACGAATGATATGGTAACGCACACCAGGCAAATCCTTAACACGACCACCTCTGATCAAAACAACAGAGTGTTCCTGTAGGTTATGACCCTCACCTGGGATATACGACGTAACCTCATGACCGTTTGTCAGTCGCACGCGCGCTACTTTTCTCAGAGCGGAGTTCGGCTTTTTGGGCGTTGTCGTGTAAACACGTGTACACACCCCTCGCTTCTGTGGGCAACCCCCCATGGCGGGGACTCTATTACGCTTTGTCTTTTGCAACCGCGGTTTGCGGATCAACTGATTAATCGTTGGCATGCAATCGCTATCCCCTATCACTCATATCACTCAAGCAAGACACGCCCCAGGAATGTGTCCCAAGCCACAGCCTACAGGACTCCTTCTAAGGCCAGCCTGACCCTTCACTAATCATCTGGATTGAAATGGTAGATATGTTCAGGGCATTCAGCCCAATCACTCCCCATTTAAAAAGGAAGTATCCTACTCACGCAAAACAAACACCACCACCCCAGCAGCGCTCTCTCCATACGCAGGAAAGTTCCCCCGAACCCACCTATGCCTCCTTCACCACACGGCAACATGCTGTGACTTGATACGGCAACCGTCTACGAAGATCAAGATGAAGATTGCATCATCTCCCTACGAATCGCTTGAAATCCAGAAATTCTTTGAGAAGCGAACCCCCTGGGCCCTGCCACCAGGGACTCAGAAAACATGGCCTCTTCAATCAAGGCACAAAGAATGTGACCTAGCACAATGCATCCTTCCTGGATTCTCTGCGTTTTTCTGTCTGGAACAGAGAGACGGTAATCGCACAAGGGCTCCATAGGACCATGGTTATACCCAAGCAAGCCAACAGTCACCATGTCCTTTGCTCGTGCCCGTTTCAGGGCAAGAACGAGGTTCTTAGAACATGCTGAAGTTGAAAGACCAATCAACACATCACCACCACGTCCCATAGCCTCGACCTGGCGGTCAAAAATCCTTTCATAACCATAATCGTTGCCGATAGCCGTGAGAATCGCTGTATCAGAGGTTAGTGCCATGGCAGGTAGGGCGGAACGCTCAAAACGTAAGCGACCAACTAGCTCAGCAGCCAAGTGCTGCGCATCTGCTGCACTGCCGCCATTGCCAGCAAAAAGAATCTTGCCGCCCTTTCGTAGAGCCGTGACACAAACGTCCGCAACAGTCACAATAAGAGAGAGCAACGTCTCATCGGCGGCCATACAATCCAGAAGTCTTGCTGTTTTTGTGATTTCAGCCTTCATTTCTTGAATAAGAGGTTTCATCTTGTTAGCCCTGCTGTCAGGCGTCACAATTTTTTCTTTCTCTGAGAGGAAATGAAAAAAGAATCCCAGAAAGATTCCAGTCTGTACGTACATCTCTGGAAACTTTACTCTCCTCACCTTTCAGATTCAGGCTTTTTTTGCAGAAAAGACGCTTTACTGTCTCGTCTCTACAGACTCTTTTGAGGGAGGTCCTGGTACGGGCAGGCCTTACTGTGAGAGAGTGCTTCGGAAACCGTCTGCTGCAATCCCCATCACGAGAGGGCTTCGCACCGCTCAAAACCGATACACAGAGCATGGATTTTTTGAGCAAAGTAAGTAGAAAACTCTGTCAGCGTGCAGACGCCTTGCATGACAGGCGGCAAGACGTCAGTCGGTATATTACGTGCACTTGTGGCCTCATCTGGCCTCATCCGGTGTGAGAGCAAATGACAGCAAGAGGCGCATGACGGGACCATCATATTCAGGTGGCAATGGTGTATATCCGAGCCGCCAGTTGATGATATCATGATCTGGCAACTGCAATAATTTATCTAGTTCAGCAAGCTGGCCAATATCAAAACGTGGTAAATAGACCCTAGCGAAAGATTCTAGGAGTAGATCTGCCTCCTTTGTCCCACGGTGAGCAGCCTGATAATAGAGGCGTCGATACCAGTTTTCTCTATCTTCTCTTTCTTCTCTTTTCATAAAGCACCCTTCGTAATATCATATCATGGAAGTTTTTGAGCAGCCTGGTTCGGCCTGTTGGCGTGTGAGTGAGGTGAGGTCAGTCTCTGTGACGTCCTCGGTTACGGTCATCAGACCTCTGACTCCATTTTTTACCTTAAGTATTACATCCCGTGTATATTCAATTTATAATTTTATTGCAATTGCAGTTGTCATTGGTCACTGTACTGGCCCTCTGAAACGCCATTCTCATTCATGGCGCCGCTTTAAAGCACACCCACCAGCGCGTGCCATCCTGCAAACAGAATACCAGTATACCAGTGTCTAAAGCTTACGTAGACGACGACGACAGACAGGCTGCATGCATATCTTTGAGTATGCTCAAACTATTCGTTTGACAAAGCTGCATAACTTACCCTCATGTGAAACATGCCTCTCGCCTTCCCCTTTCGCATTCTGACCCCATCCACGCTCTGCGTATTTTGTTGCTTGGCGCAGGAGGCCTTTATCAGGACTTTGCGTACATCGTCAATGAGAGAAGCATTATACAATTTTTAATATCATATAAGAGAGTAAAAAAAATTGTTAATCAGAAATTTATCACCATGCCATCAAATGCAGGTTCTACGGCTGTTGGGAGACATTTTTGCAGGGCAACATAGTCAAGGCCTGGTCCCATGTGCGTCAGAATAGTACGCTGCGGCCGTACCCGCCGGACCCATTTGAGTACCGTCTCTAGAGAGGCATGCGTTTGATGTTCGTGTGCTGTCAAACAGCCAACGACCCACACCTTGATGCCTGTCAGGGTAGAAAACGCCATCTCTGACAGAGCAACAAGGTCTGTGGAATAGGCTATCTCGCCAAAGCGAAAACCGAGCGTGGTTGAGAACCCATGGTCCTGCTCGAATGGCACAATGGTCATGCCTCGAACACGAAATGGGCCCGTGATAGGTTCTGCCCTTAAAGCAGGCTGATAGAGAGTGGCTGTGACGCAGTTTTGATGAGCGTTGCTGAACGCGTATTGAAAACGTCGGACAATTTGCTTTAACGCGTCCGGAGCGGCATACACGGGGACAGACGCCCGCATTGCCCTGTTAATCTCACGCAGATCATCTAGCCCGTGTAGGTGGTCGGCATGAGCATGGGTGTACAGAACAGCATCAAGACGACGAATGCCAACATCTAACAATTGGTCGCGAAGATCGGGAGGTGTGTCTACGAGGATAGCTATCTCCGCGCTCTGCACCAGAATGGCTGGACGACGACGACGGTTTCGCAGATCAGTCGGATTACATGCGCCCCATCCTTGGCTGATGGTCGGGACACCGCCGGAACCTCCACAACCTAAAATAGTTATTTTCATGTGATTATCTTTTTACTAAAATTCCACTCTAGATGGACGCGATCGATTTTCGTAAAGAGATTCATAAAGTTATTAGTTGTCACCCCCGAGACTTCAGCCATGGTCCTTTCTTTTAAGGCAGAGACCTTAGCGGCTGTATGGACGACCAGCGCAGGTTCGTTCCGCTGTCCGCGTAGTGGCACAGGCGCAAGAAAGGGCGCATCTGTTTCAATTAAAAGGGAGTGAAATGGCAGGCGACGCACTACCTCTCCAAGCTTTCCGGCGTTCCGGAAGGTGATGATTCCAGAGAAGGAAACAAAGAGACCAAGCCGGACAGCGAGAGCGGCCAGAGCATAACCAGAACTGAAGCAATGCAAAATCCCTGTAAAAGGACCAAGAGACATTTCCTCCTTCAAGATTGAACCCATGTCATCGTCAGCATCACGGCTATGTATGATGACAGGCAATCCTGCCTGCCGTGCGGCGGTGATATGAACGCGAAAACTTTGCTTTTGATCATGAGGCTGGCTGCGCGTGTGGTAGTAGTCAAGGCCTGTTTCCCCGAAACCGACGACCTTCGGATGCTGGGCTAGATTAATAAGCTGTGCAACGCTGATCGGGGCTTCACGTTTGACTTCATGAGGGTGAATACCAACAGTACAATAAACATCCTCGTACTTCTCTGCAATCGCTAAAACCTGCTCCAATCTACTTACTTGAGTAGAAATGTTTAACATACAACCAATGCCAGCTTTTCTTGCTCGTAAAACAACTTGATGTAAATCATGACGGTAATCAGGAAAATCCAGATGACAATGACTGTCTACCAGCATGTGACGACTCACAAACAGTTTTCATGATGAGATGAATCGTGGAAAGATTCCTTGTGGCCGGGGCAACGGGGTTCCAGGAGTCAAGGCCCCTGCGGGGCCGACTGCCGCAAATGTACGTGCCCCCGCGACGACGGCAAGCTGATCCATTAGGCGCGCCGCTGAACGCGGGACGAAGGGTGCCATCATCAATGCTAAATGGCGTAGTGTCTCTGCTAGCACATACAGTACAGTCGCCATGCGACTAGGATCCGTCTGACGAAGAATCCATGGGGCTTGGCGGTCGACGTAACCGTTACTGCTCCTAACCACTTTCCAAATGCTTTTCAGAGCCTCATGAAAAGCCTGCTTGTCCATTGCGAGACGCACCTGCTCTAACAACAGGTAGGCCTCCGCGAGGAGCGCTTCATCACTTGCCATTCGCGGGCCAGGCTCAGGCACTCTGGCCGCACAGTCACGTCTGATGAGAGAGAGCACCCGCTGGGCAAGGTTTCCAAGCTCATTGGCCAGTTCCCCGTTGATCCGCTTGACCATAGCGTGATGGGAAAAATCCCCGTCATTGCCAAATGGAACATCGCGCAGGAGAAAATAGCGGACAGGATCAAGCCCGTACCGTTTCACAAGAGTAACGGGGTCAACACTATTGTGGGACGATTTAGAAATCTTCTGCCCTTGGTTGGTCCACCAACCATGGGCAAACACTCGCTTGGGGGGATCAAGCCCAGCTGCCATCAGGAGAGCAGGCCAATAGACAGTGTGAAAACGTAGAATATCTTTACCGACCATCTGCAGATTGGCCGGCCAGTAGCGGGCAAAGGTCTGACTTTTTGTCTCTGGATAGCCCACAGCCGTGATATAGTTGACTAGAGCGTCTAGCCAGACGTACATCACATGATCTGTATCACCCGGGACAGGGACTCCCCAAGTGCAAGTGGCACGGGATACTGACAGGTCCGTCAGACCCATACGAACAAAACTTATGACTTCATTGCGACGGCTCTTGGGAACGATAAAGTCCTGCTGGTGATCATACAATTTTAATAGCTCTTCTTGCCAATTAGACAATTTAAAGAAATAACTCGGTTCTTCTATCCACTCGACAGTCGCCCCTGTAGGAGCGAGTTGAGTCCCGCCAGGACCATCTGTTAATTCGTCCTTGTTCCAGAAAGCCTCGTCCCGCACAGAATACCAGCCGGCATAGTAGCCCAGATAGATCTGGTCACGGCTGACGAGTTCATTCCACAAGGCTTGGCACGAGCGCATATGCCGCGGCTCTGTCGTGCGTATAAAGTCGTCGTTAGAAAATTCCATGAGTCCCATCAGATCGTGAAAGTTCTGCGAGACGTTGTCAGTGAAAACTCTGGGCGTAAGGCTGGTGGCTCTCGCAGCCTTCTCAACCTTCTGGCCATGTTCGTCAGTCCCAGTCAGGAACTTAACATCAAAACCATCTAAACGTTTAAAACGAGCCAATACATCACATGCAAGTGTGGTATACACATGTCCAATGTGAGGAACATCATTCACGTAGTATATGGGAGTCGTGATGTAAAAAGACTGACGGCTCTCCATACGAAGACTCCTCGAACTATTCCTCTGCCTCACAGAGCTTCTTAGGGCTGAGCGAGTTTCCCCACTGCACATAAAGCACTGATGACCACCTGCCTCCGGTCGAGATTCAGAACTTCGGCTCTGCTGAACAGATAGCCGATCTTTTCCCATACCTCTACCCACTGATCAAGTCTCATGGTGGTTGTCAGACGAGAGGCGAGGCCTGCTTCCCCCGGAATCACCTCAACAACTTGTCTGCCAGTAACGCCGCAACGCACGACACGGATGAGCCAGGCTCTCAATAACTCTCCAAAAATCGTGAAAAGACGCGTATCCGCCTGAGCAACCCTGTTGCTCAAATCGTGTAGGGCCGGCCCATGAAGAGACGGCATCTTGGCCAGCAGATCGAGCATGGCCATGTACAGCGTAACGCCGTCGTGATCAGCGAGTGCGAGTGCCTGCCCAATGCTGCCTTCAGCTAAACTGGCCAGAGCAGATACGGCCTGAGGAGTCAGAGTAGGGCGGTAAAGCTCCAAGAGAATACGTACTTGAAACTCTGTCAAAGGACACAGGGTCAAAATACTACAGCGCGATCTAATCGTTGGTAATAATAACCCAGAATTGTGTGATACGAGAAGAAACAGCGATTGAGGTGCTGGCTCCTCTAGGACTTTCAAAATGGCATTGCCAGCACTATTATTCATAGTCTCTGCATCATCAATTACTACAACTTTCCATTTTCCTATTGCAGGCGTTAAACTAATAAATTCAATTACATTCCTAATATCTTCTATTAAAAGGCTTTTTTTCCACTGCCCCGAGTCGTCATGACTGCGCTCTATAAGACGAAAATCACTGTGACAACCGGCGGCAATCTGACGAAATGTTGGATGCTCTGGGGGTACAGATAACGGCGATGCACTCATCCCGTCTTCCGGGCGCGGAAGACCTGTCGCCAAGAGAAAGCGAGCAAAGCGGCAAGCCAGGGTTGCCTTGCCTATCCCACGTGCTCCACGGATGAGCCAAGCATGGGCTAAGCGGCTCCCATGCCATGCCTGCCATAAAAACCGTTCAGCTGCTTCGTGGCCCCAAAAGTCTGGATTGGCCTCTGGACGCCGTAGCAAAAACCTCTCCGCTATCTGATTTCTTGAGGATTCTTCTTGCGTGATCTTGGCTCCCCTTCTGCGGTTGTTGAACAAGTAGATCGACACCCAGTCGCTCAGCTACAGCCCTGCGCACGGCTTTCTGTACGGTAGGGATATCGTGGGTTGCATCGACCATTACACAGCGATTTGGCTCAGCGGCGGCAATGGCATGCAAAGCCCGCGAGAGACGCAGATGAAAAGACAAATCCATTTTTTCGTAACGTGTTGATTCTGCTGTCTCTCGTCCGTTCACTCGATAGTATAAATCGTCACGAGCCTTTGCTCTCTCTAGTCCAACTTTTGGTGGTAAATCAAGGATGATTGTGAGATCGGGAACAAACTCGCCTGCCACTATTGCCACCAGGGCACGCAGCTGCGCTATATCGACTCCCTGTCCGCTCCCCTGATAGGCTAGGGTAGAATCTGTAAAACGATCACAGACGACCCAGCGACCGCCTGCTAAGGCTGGCCAAATGGTACGGACGAGATGATCTCGACGCGCCGCACAGTGTAAGAGCGCATCTGTTATCCCGTCCCATCGACCCGGCTCCCCTCCTATGAGGAGACGCCGTATACTCTCAGCCCCGGCGCTCCCGCCTGGCTCTCGTGTGGCAAGAGGATTCACAAGACCAGCACGGCGCAGCACTTGCACAAGTAAGGATACTTGCGTCGATTTGCCAGCCCCTTCGCTCCCTTCAAAGGTAATGAAACGGCCACGCAATGACTGCCTACCATTTTTCGTCATTTTGCAGTCCCTCCTCCCCAAAGGAGGTAACGGGCTGCGGCGAAGAGACGACCCGAGAAGCCTAGCCGTTCAATATCCACTCCCGCTACTAGGGGTATGGCAGGCATCACGATTCCAGGAACAGTTATGATGAGAGTTGCAAGTCGCTCCCCCCTGAGAACAGGGGCCATAATCGGACTGTCAAACACCACAGTCGCCCTTATATTTTGATCAATTTCTCGCGGCAATGTCACCCCAATGGCCTTGTCTGTCACGAGCGGAACTGCAGCCATCGTACCCAACCAGACGTTGGCAGTGGCCACTTTTGTGTTAGACTTCAAGAAACCACGATTTATGAAGGCCCGGAAGGACCATTTTATTAATCTCTCTGATTCCTGTTCCCGCTGCTTTGTGCTGGAAAGGCCATTCAGGACCATAATCACCCGACGCCCCTCACTGAAGGCAGAGGCAATAAGCCCATAACCACCCGCCTCTGTATGACCGGTCTTCAGACCGTCCGCACCCAGTTCCGGCTTGTAAAGCAGTGGATTCCGATTCCCTTGGCGAATGCCATTATAGGTGAAATACATTTCTCGGAAAAGTGGATAATATTCCGGAAAGTCTGTGATCAAACGACGAGCTAGGGTAGCGAGGTCCCGAGCTGTCATCAAATGATCTGGGACAGGCCAACCAGAGGCATTACGGAAGGTGCTATGCGCCAACCCAATCAGACGCGCTTTTGCCGTCATTGCCTCGGCAAAGCTGGTCTCGCTGTCCGCTAAGTTCTCGGCGACGACAATACAGGCATCGTTAGCCGACTGGACGATGATGCCGCGTAGAAGATCCGAGACAGGCACACGGCTGTGAAGAGCCACAAACATCTTAGACCCACCCATACGCCAGGCGCGTTCACTGACGAAAAACGTCTCGTCAAGAGAGATATCCCCCTCACGCAGGCGTTCAAAGACCATGTAAAGAGTCATGAGCTTGCTCATGGAAGACGGATGCATCCGTACATCGGCATTTTTTTCTAGTAAAATTGCCCCCGTGTCATAGTCAACAACGAGTGCTTGTTCGACAGTAGTGTCGACATCAGCGGCATAAGGAGTCATTGTCTCAAGCAGAATCCCGCTGACGACACAAAACGCTAGCCATCGCTTCCTTTTGGCCGCGGCCGCAAGAGGCCAGAAGCCCAGTAGGGCCATGACACGGACGCTCCGGTATAGTGTCAAGTGGTCAATGTCTGCATTATTCTCGCGCGACTACCTCAAGAGACTCTGGGCGGGCGTCCGCACCGCATAGCGAGTCTGGGGAAGGCTGCCCAGTAGTTGTTCTGCTGCCAAAGAGGTGATGTGCGAACGGCATGACATGCGGGAATTGTGCAGTTGATGGCCTCGCGTGACACGTCTAAAGTTTTTTGAAACGGAAAGCGCGATGTTCGGGAATGTGTTGGCAGATCTTTGAGTCGCTCTCCATGGCTCCCTTGGTATTGGGATCAACAGCGGCAAGAGGAAAGAATCCGAATCTCGGCAACGGCAAAAGTTTGCCTTTTTAGTTGAGAGATTCTGGTGCACAGCTATTGAATGAGTTTTTAAAAGTTGTCTTTTTAAAACATGACTCTCTTCAGCAAGAATTTCTACCCTGACCCACGTGGTACCCTGCCCCTCAAATCCTAGAAGCTGCGCTGCTCTCCTAGAGAGATCAATGATTCTATCATTCACAAAGGGCCCACGATCATTCACCTGCACGGTCAAGACTCGTCCATTGGTGAGATTGGTCACAACCACTATGGAAGGCATTGGTAATGTTCTATGTGCTGCAGAAAGGGTATTCATGTCAAACATTTCACCATTAGCTGTTTTTTTGCCATGAAAACCTACCCCATACCAGGAGGCCATGCCGGTTTCCCGATAACCATAATTTTCATATGGACAATACCACATCCCCTTGATTCGATAAGGTTCTCCTACTTTGTAAATGCCACGCCCATGTGGGCCAGTGTTAGAGAGTTTGTCAATCTCCGGATATGCCACGACAGATCGGAACTCAGAAAATGCCACGAAAAATAGACAACATGAAAAGTATACTAAATATTGTAGTAATCGTGTTAACATCTATTATAAGGAGATCTTTGCCTGACAGAGAGGATATTGTCATTGGAGTTGATCTGCAAGATATCCAACTGCTAGCGCGAATAAATTCGCGCGATTCCACTTAAGAATGACATCGTAATTGTCAAACAGAAGAACGGCATCTTCACTATTACCATCCGGTAGAATGAGCCTCGCGAACCATGATCTCTCTGGCAGAGAACGACCATCGGCCGTTCTCACACCTAGAGCCGTCCATTCTTTCAGACTTTTCTTGACCGTCTTCATCTTCATGGCTAAATTGAGGTCAAAGCCCTCAGGCAGGCGGACTGCCTGTCCCCAGCTCTGGCCATCCTTCCACCCTGATTTGGCCAGATAGTTAGCAATAGAAGCAAAAATATCTGCCTCGGTACTCCAGATATCACGAGACCCATCACCATCGTGATCTTTGGCAAAGCGCAAGAAACTCGATGGCATAAACTGATTTTGTCCCATAGCACCCGCCCAGCTCCCGCGCATTTGTTCCGGAGTGATATGTCCTCGATCAAGAATTGCCAGCGCTGTGAGCAACTCTTGACGAAAATAAGTGCTGCGCCGACTGTCATAGGCTAACGTCGCCAGTGCATTGACTACCAGAAAGTTGCCCTTCATGAGACCAAAGTGCGTCTCTATTCCCCATAGGGCAACGATAAAACGTTGTGGAACACCATAGAGCGTGCTTATTCTATTCAATAGCTCACGATGGGCATTCATTCTCTCGCGCCCACTCGCAACGCGAGTCGCTGTGACAGTCTTGGCGAGGTAAGCCTGGAAGGTCATTATACTTTCAGGTTGCTGACGATCACGTTTAAGCACGCAAGGTAAAAATTCCACGTCGGCAAGAGCGCTTTCTAGGACATCGGATCGTATCTTCCACGCCTTTTGCGCTTCAGTCTTAAGGTCATCAAGCCAAGTTGAAAAGCTTGGTCTGTTTTTAACAAAATCGTGTTCTCCTAATAAAGTTTCTGACATTGAAGGATTCTCTGCACTCAGAATTATTCTTCTGAACAAGAAAAAAGCACTAATAATACACAATAATATGGTGACACCACTGGTGTTGAATCGCATTGGAACTCTATATTCCCGTTTTGTCAGTACAATTCAGTAATCAGTACAATAATCAGTAAAATGACGTTGCCTCATAGAGAGAAATTTGCAATTTGATTATACAGTTTTGCCAACGCGCGTTGCACCGCAGCAATGCCATCCGATGGAAAGGTGCAGGGGGATTATTATTGTTCGGTACTCGCGATGCCCGCGATGACGGATTCTAGCAGTTTCACAGAGAGCTGCAGCAGCGGGCCGCGAAACGTGTCAGAGGAAAGAGCGGAGGAGTGGCCGAGCGGCTTAAGGCACACGTCTTGAAAACGTGCGAAGTTTAGAAAACTTCCGTGGGTTCGAATCCCACCTCCTCCGCCAGCAGCGCCGTCTCAGCTTGGGTAGGTGCATACAACTAAAAATCTCTAGTTTAGAATATTTCTGACGTTATGAGTATCTTTAGACAATTTGAGCCTTTGAAAAAGAGTAAAATCGCTAAATAATACTTAAAAAAGTTTTATTGTACTCGTGGTACGGGTGGCGAGACTCGAACTCGCATGTCCGTAAAGAGACAACGGTTTTTGAGACCGTCGCGTCTACCGATTCCGCCACACCCGCTCGAAATATTGCCTTTTACCACATCGTGATTCGCCATTCACTAGTAAACTGCTATAACTCTTCTTAATCTTAAGAAGAGTACTTCTCAGAGATCTCTGAGGGGAGGGGTTAGGCTGTGCTTTCTGGAAGAAGCGTGTCTCAAACCCTATGGCCAGAAGACTCTTTTCAGTTGAGTTTTAGGTGTTTGAACATTTCAAGTGGGCATTGGGTGAAGCTGGAGACAAGCTGATAATGCGGATATGGGCGTGGCAGCGTAATGGTTTCATGACCATTGCGGCTGCCGCAAGCGCGCGTCTGTATGGTCTGTGATATAGCCAGAATACTGCATGTATAGAAATCTCGTAAAAACATATAATACGTTATTTTGCTCACGTGTTGTAAGATTCATGGGCTGAAAGAAGAAAGGCAATGACCATAGACCTAGCAGACGAGTCTCTCAGACGGAGACTCGCTGAAAATGGCTTAGCCCTTACAATCACAGAAGTTCGTGATCTCCTCTCTGGTATCGTCGCGGCGCCGCCGCCTGCAAGCTGCGAACCTGAATGGCTTGTCCTGATTGCTCCTGAGCCCACGCCTGTCCTACGAGATACCCTGCTTGCCCTTCATGACCAGATGAGAAGAGACGTTGAGTGCGATGACGGACTCATGCCTCATCCAGAGGAAGCTGCCGAAAGGTTGCAGGCTCTACGAGTAGAATTGGCAAAACGTGAACTGGATGGATTCATCATTCCTAGAGTCGATGAGCATCAAGGGGAACATTTACCACGCCACGCTGAACGACTCAATTGGCTCACGGGATTCACGGGCTCAGCGGGTGTTGCTATCGTGCTACAGCACAGGGCAGCCTTGTTTGTTGACAGCAGATATTCCCTACAAGCTGTCACGGAGGTGGATGGCAACTTATTTGAGCACCATCGTTTTTCTAAAACAGCAGCGGCCGCGTGGCTTGCGAAGCATGCAGAACACGAGCAGCGTATTGGCTATGATCCATGGTTGCATACACCAGAGGATGTGGGCACGCTGGAGAAAGCAATTCTACACAAGAGTATTCAGCTCCAACCTTGTCACAAAAATCCCCTCGATGCTGTGTGGCACAATCAGCCATGCCAGCCTTTGGCACCTGCTGTCCCCCACCCTCTGTCCTATGCTGGACAGTCCGGGCACGCAAAGCGCTGTACCGTTGCAGCTGATCTGATCAAAGCGAGAGTGGATGCGACCGTCTTGACAAATCCTGAATCTATCGCCTGGCTCTTGAATATCCGCGGGGGTGACGTGCCCTATACCCCCTTACTGCTTGCTTTTGCTATCCTATATGCTGATGCCAGTGTAGAGCTTTTTCTCGACAAACGCAAGCTTACCCCGGCCATGACCCATCATATGGGCCCAGCAGTTCGGGTATCGCCACCGCAAGCCTTTGAGCCTGCCCTGGAGGCCCTAGGGCAGAGCGGTGCAAGTGTCTGTCTGGATATGACAGCTGTCCCAGTGGCAGTAGTAAACCGTCTGCGCACGGCCAATGCACACATTGTCTCTGAAAAAAATCCATGCGCACTCCATCAGGCGCAGAAGAACGCAGTTGAACGGCAAGGCATGCGCGCTGCCCATTGTCGGGACGGTATCGCACTCGTGCGGTTTCTGTGTTGGTTGGAACAGACCCTTGCAAAGAGCGATTCCGTCACTGAGCTAGCCGCCGCTGATAAATTACAAGCCTTTCGTCGCGAAGGCATACACTATCGCGGTTTATCCTTTGCTACGATCTCAGCTACAGGTTCTAATAGTGCCATTGTCCACTACCGTCCAACACCCAAAACGAACAAGCCTTTATGCCCAGGGACCCTCTATCTGGTCGACTCGGGGGCTCAGTACTTGGACGGGACCACAGATGTCACACGCACCATCGCTATTGGCAATGTTGGGATGGAAATTCGGCGGCGTTTTACACAGGTTCTGAAGGGACATATTGCACTCGCTACGGCAATCTTCCCGCTTGGAACGACAGGGACCCAACTGGATATTCTCGCACGTCTTGCCCTATGGGCTGAAGGCATTGACTACGATCACGGGACAGGACATGGGGTAGGAAGCTATCTTAGCGTGCATGAAGGGCCACAACACATCTCCACTCTTTGCAGCGACATTCCGCTCATCCCAGGAATGATAGTCTCTGATGAACCTGGCTACTACAAGGCTGGGGCTTATGGTATCCGCATTGAGAGTCTGCTGACCGTCTGCAACGTGTCTCCTGCTGGAGCTGAGCGTTCCGTACTGACATTCGAAGTCTTGACACTTGTACCCATCGACCGTACTTTGATTGACATCACTCTGCTGTCACAGTTTGAACGCATGTGGGTAGACACCTATCACGCTCGCGTACGTGGTACGTTAATCTCTTTCTTAGACCAGGAAAGCGCTGCCTGGCTGACACGCGCAACGGCCCCATTGTAATCCCTTGTCAGGGGGAATTGGAAGGGAGTGGGCACACCTCTCAAAACGAGATTTTAGAATCTGATCCTATATCTGTGAACCATACATCAACCCTTTGATGATCTCTATGATCTCTCCCACAGCAGAAGTAGCAGGTTTCAGGAAGACATGATCGAACATGCTAGTTGGAACAAACGGACTGTCTGCCAGATTGTTCAAAATCTTAGTACATTCCTGCCCCCGTAAATAATGAGCAATGGGCACCACATTACCCATGGTACCAATGACGATCACGATATCCTTCTGCGTTAGAGCATCTTCTCTGGAAACAGGAAAAAAAAGACTGTGCAACATCTGATACAACGGTGCCGGGTCACCAAATAAAATAATATTTGGCTTTGTTCGTTGTCCACCACAGCGTGGGCAGGGCTGCCAGTTATAGGCAGCGTGGCCTATGTCCCAAACATGATCGCATGAGAGACAACGTAGCTCTGGGAGAAAGCCGTGTAGATGAATGACTTCCGTACAGCCAGCCCTTTCCAGCAAATCATCAATATTCTGAGTGATGTTTATGACAGGATACAATTTTTGCAAGGAGGCAATCCCATGATGAGCCGCGTTCGGCACTACTCTGGCCAGTTCTTGCCGACGGCTGCTCATAAAGTTATGAACCCGCTGGGGGTGAGCCGCAAAGGCCTCAGCGGTGGCGACATCCTCAATGCGGTAATTTTCCCACAGACCGTCATGGTCGCGATACGTTTTGAGGCCGCTTTCAGCGGACAATCCAGCTCCTGAGAACACGATGATACGCCGCCGCGTCTTTCCGTCGTCATTTTCCGGCATCTTCTGGATAGCTCCCTAGCTCCATCTTCATCTTAAGCGATCTTGCGTGAAAGAATCCCCTTTAGAAGGGCCCTTGAGGAGGGTTACAGCGGTATTCACTCCATCAACACACCCTCTGTCTGGAGTCTGGCAAAAAAGCCTGACTCGCTCACTAGACGAACCTTGACTTGATACGATAACAAGAATCCCGTCTGATCTTAGTGTAGCATTTTAGTCTCACACATCAACAGGTCTAGGAGACTTCAATCAATGATCGCCCCACCGCAGCGTCCTTTCCACGATCGCGATGGCATGCTTTGGTACGATGGTCAGCTCATGCCATGGCGCACCTGCACACTACATGTCCTGAGTCATGGTCTGCACTATGCTTCGTGCGTTTTTGAAGGAGAACGGGTTTATAACGGTAACGTTTTTAAATTGCGCGAGCACACTGAACGGCTCCATGATTCAGCCGCTGCCCTCAATTTTGTGATTCCTTTTACAACAGAGGAGATAGTGTCCGCAACACTCGCCCTGCTCATAGCAAACAGCGTACAGGAAGGGTATGTTCGGCCTGTTGCATGGCGTGGGAGTGAAATGATGGGTATTGCAGCAAAGGGCACAAACGTTCATCTCGCCATTGCTGTCTGGGATGATTGGGTTTCCTACTTTCGCCCTGAGTCGCGATCCCGAGGCTTACGCTTAACAGTATCATCCTGGCGTCGTCCACATCCAGAAACCGCTCCAACAAACGCTAAAGCTGCAGGGCTATACATGATATGTACTCTTTCTAAGCACCAAGCCGAGCAGTGTGGGTACGACGATGCGTTAATGCTAGACTGGCGCGGCCAGATAGCAGAGGCCACGGGAGCGAACATCTTTCTAGTCTTCAAAGGGACGTTACATACACCTACCACAGACTGTATATTAAATGGTATTACTCGTCAAACAGTTATAAACCTCGCACGGCGACGCGGAATCACCGTCGTAGAACGCACAATCTGCCTTGAAGAACTGGCGCATGCGAGCGAGGTTTTCCTTACGGGAACAGCTGCAGAAGTCGCGCCAGTGCGGGAAATAGGTCCTTACAGCTTCACTAAGGGTGAAATCACCAACAAGCTGATAGATGATTACAACCTAGCAGTCAGAAAGCAGGCATAGGAAAAAGGCGGTGCGGTGTACCGCCGACGTGTGCGGACGGTTGCGGGGAGAGGATTTGAACCTCTGACCTTCAGGTTATGAGCCTGACGAGCTACCAGGCTGCTCCACCCCGCGTTGATAAAGACCTGGCA
>JANQEW010000015.1 GCA_028278135.1 Rhodospirillales bacterium | reverse complement strand
TGAGTGCTGCGTTTCCTGCTAACTCGAGGATCTCAGCACTCAGATACTCAAGTACGGCAGCCAAGTAGACGGGAGCACCGGCTCCGACGCGTTCAGCGTAGTTGCCTTTACGAAGAAGGCGATGGATGCGACCAACAGGTAACTGTAGACCTGCCCTGGAAGAACGAGTCTTTGACTTGGTGCCCTGGGCTTTACCTTTTCCTCGTCCGGTCATTTTGTCGAGTAACTCGTATCTTAAGTTTCAGTTTAAGTTTCAGGAGACTGTTTTCCAAGACATGACTTCGGCCGCCATAATTTATCACGCGCGGATTGCGTTTCGTGGATCAGATTGCACCAATCAAAAGTCTTACATTGGCTCATAAAAGAAATTCTAGCCTTGCAATTGTTCTCTTTGTGTCGATTGGCGGCACCCTCCATTGTTTACACCGAGAAAAAAAAGACACCAATCACCGACGAGAACTTGCGATCCGCATATTAATTGATCCTATTGAATTTGGCAACATAAATAGAAACTGTGATATCCCGAATTACCAAACTCTATTTCGAAAAGGCAGAGATATCTTTCTTTACCATGGCACCTAAACAAATTGCAGCTAAAAAGGGAGAGAAGAAGAGCGGCGGTAAGGCAAAATCCACGTCGGGCGACAGTACGAAAAAACGGCGATCGAAACGGAAGGAGAGTTATGCGATCTACATCTACAAAGTGTTGAAGCAGGTACATCCTGACACCGGAATCTCCAGCAAAGCAATGGGTATCATGAACTCTTTCGTGAACGATATCTTTGAACGCATTGCTACAGAATCCTCCCGTCTAGCCCACTACAACAAGAAGTCCACTATCAGCTCCCGCGAGATTCAGACAGCCATCAGACTGCTCCTTCCAGGAGAACTCGCAAAGCACGCAGTCAGTGAGGGTACCAAGGCCGTCACGAAGTACACTAGTAGCAAGTGAAGTCCATTCTTCAATACCAGATCTAAACAACGGCTCTTTTAGGAGCCACCAAATGTCAAAAAAAGCAATGATCAACACAGTTTCTTAGAGTTTTCAATCGTCATTATAAACCCTGAAACTCTTCGCACACTTGCTCCCATTAAAAAATTTCAATGAACGAACAAATCATTCCTCTATTTACCCGTTCAACTTTACTTTTTACATGAAGAAAAAAAAACAAAAAAAAACACAGATAAAGGTTTTAAAAGATGATTTTTATGTAAGCAAAGAGAAAAGAAGAAAAAAAAAAAAAGAAACAAATAAACGATTGCTGGTTGACAACACGCACCGAACCCAACAGTTTCCGCACGATCTCCTTCCCAGCGCGATGACCACTACACCACGCCAGAGAATCAACTGAAGTAGTTCGTAAAACAACGTTACTTAAAAGTGTTACAGGCATGAACAGGTCATTTCGGTACTGCACTTGAGAACAAGAAAACGGTTTACCAGGCTGCAAATATATATTTTCCGGGATGTAAGGGTTTTAATACTTCCAATCAGTTAAGCGGGAGGGATTCTTACTATTGAATATTGACGTTTACGGTAGTTTTCATTACCCGGGTACCTGATAACCAGTTTCTTGACCAAGGTGCATGTACTGACCACTTCGAATAAAAAGTATTTATCTTATCTGATCTGATCAGATCTTATGGAGTGGCTTTTGTTTACTCTTTTAAGGCGTCTCTAAGCCGCGGTTCAAGTAACCCTCTGCTCAACAAAAACGAAATCAGTTTCGGCAAAGGAGAAATAAATACTGTGCTATAGGTGAAGGTGACCTAAGGTCAACATACTAGAGGTGATATTGGTGATGACTTTTCTTTATTTGGTGGCTCCTAAAGGAGCCGGTAGTTGAATAAGTGGGCGAGTTTTACTTGCCACTGACTTTCTTGTTGGCTGATTTTTTAACCGAGGCTTTGCTTTCTTTCGCTTTCTTAGGCAACGGCTTCTTTGTGGCAGTCTTCTTTGGCACGAGAGGTGTCTTCTTCTTGCTGCTGGAAACTTTCTTACCCGGCGATTTCTTGGTTTTCTCGGCTGGTTTGCGGGCGGTCTTTTCTTTCGCGGCGACCTTCTTTATTTTTGGTTTGTTGGCTGGATCGGCGGTTTTGGTCTTCTTCGCCGGGTCTTTGGCTGCCTTTGCTTTCTTTACTTCTTTGTTGACCTTGAAAGAACCTGAAGCTCCGGACCCTTTGGTGTTGATAAATTGACCATTCTCCACGCCTCTCTTAAGAGCCATTTTAATAAAATGACTTGCTTTGTCTCCCACTTTGAAATGGTTCTTAACGTACTTGTCGACAGCCTGACGCGAAGAACCATTACGATCTTTCAGGGCGTGAAGGGCTTGTATGATCATTTCTGCATACTTAGGGTGTTCGGCCGGCTGTTTAGAAGCTTTCTTCTGGGTGCTTTTGACAGACATGTCTCGTTATAGTCTCCACAGCGATAGCTAATGTTGGTTACTTGCGCAACTCTTTTCTTAAGTTGTTATAGCGGACCGCAGAGGGATCAGTTACTACTGATCGCGATAGATCTGTTACCTCTAAGATGTTTGCTAAGTTCTTTGAAAATGAGATGGATTGTAAACGTCAACTTAGGAAGACAGGCAGAGAGATTGACTGAACGAATAAGGAGTTGTTGGGCGCAATCACTGTTTTTTTGGTAAGCTTAGGGATACTAGTACTCTACTGTGTCCTTATCGCGAAAAACTTGTAACGGCGTGGAGTATGAGAATTATTTCTGTCTCATTTCACTAGTAACTAATAAAGAAATAAGTAGAGACAAGGTAAGAAGTAGTTTATTGGCCATTAACTTTTATTGTCAGGTGGTGGCTCCTAAAGGAGCCGTTTGTAATGTGAGATTGTCAGAACCGAGCTGAGCTGTTATGCACGTTCGCCCCGGATCCTACGAGCCAACTGGATATCTTTAGGCATGATGGTGACACGTTTTGCGTGATTGGCGCAAAGGTTGGTGTCCTCGAAAAGACCGACCAGGTAGGCTTCGCTAGCCTCTTGAAGAGCCAGCACGGCTGAGCTTTGAAAGCGCAAGTCGGTCTTGAAATCCTGTGCGGTTTCTCGAACAAGACGCTGAAACGGTAACTTGCGAATCAGCAACTCGGTGGACTTCTGATAACGACGGATCTCTCTGAGGGCCACTGTTCCTGGCCTGTAACGGTGCGGTTTTTTCACGCCACCAGTAGCAGGAGCGCTCTTTCGAGCTGCCTTAGTAGCCAGCTGTTTACGAGGCGCCTTTCCTCCGGTGGACTTTCTCGCTG
>JANQEW010000029.1 GCA_028278135.1 Rhodospirillales bacterium | reverse complement strand
CCAGCTACCGATCGTCGCCTTGGTAAGCCTTTACCCTACCAACTAGCTAATCGGGCGCAGGCCCGTCCCAGAGCGGATCCCTCCTTTCCCCCTGAGGGGTCATGCGGTATTAGCCTCAGTTTCCCAAGGTTGTCCCACACTCCAGGGTTGGTTCCTACGCGCTACTCACCCGTGCGCCACTCGCATATAGGCCGTAACCCATATACGCGTTCGACTTGCATGTGTTAAGCCTGCCGCCAGCGTTCGTTCTGAGCCAGGATCAAACTCTCAAGTTCAGTTCTACCTACCTTACTTAGCGTACGCCGTACAAACACAGCGACTCCTCAAAAGCTCAGTAGAAACACCACTTCTGTCCAATCCTAAACTAGGCAAACTCAAAGAAAAATCTAGAATAAAGGCGATAAGCCTTATCGCAAGACCTTTCTCCAAGATGCACGGACCGGACAGTCCACTTAAACCGCCGTCCACGCATCCCCTTCTACTTCTATACTCTGTCAAAGAGCACGAGTCAGTCCCCGACTGACGGAAGACCACCCTCGATGATCACGAGACTACGACTAACTACGCCATTCAAACAAAAATCCCCTCACCTGTCAAGGAGGTTTCTGCCGCAGTCACGATTCCGAGCTTTCTTCAGTACCTGCTGAAGGTCGTTCCTGCTTTACAGGAGGATACCCAATCCATAGTATAAAGTATAAAGCTTTCAGGACTAGAGAACGGTGATATACCGTTCTGCTAGGTCACAACAGCAACCCCCTGACGTGTTCTGAAGAGGCAGGGTCTCGTCTGGGCATTCTTAAAGCGACAAAAAAATATGGGCGAAGGCCTTCACTTCCTTGATTTAATTTTTTATGCCATCATTGCGGCTTTTCTGATCGCACGTCTGCGTAGTGTCCTGGGTCGTCGGACAGGCTATAAGCAACCACCGCGTCCTTTCAGGAAGAACAATGGGAGGAGCGAACGGCGGGAACCCGAATCTGCCGATCTGACTCACAACGTTACTCAACCTCAACTTGTCACCCGTAAGGCATTACCCCCGTCTGCCACGTCCCTAGAAGGCCTAGAAGGAACTCTGGTCCAGATGCAAATTGCTGACCCACGATTCAGCACTGAATCGTTTCTGCACGGGGCTCAGATAGCCTTCAAAACTATCATTAGCGCTTTTGCGGCTGGCGAGCGGTTAGTTTTACGTCCGCTCCTCTCTGAGGCTGTCTTTAACGACTTTAGCCGTGCTATAGAATCTCGTGCGCAGGTAGGGGAATCCAACGTAAAATACACTGATACCCGGTTGCTTGGAACCCCAACTGTCGAAATTTTATCAGCTCGAATGCAAGAGTGGACAGCCTTTATAACGCTTCGCTTTGTTTCTGAGCAGACGCAGACTCACGTTGAGAAGAATCATCATGATAAGGTGGTGATGAATGACGCTCAGAATAATGTCTATCAAGTAGTAGATATTTGGACATTTTCACGAGATCTCAGATCAGTTGATCCCAACTGGACTCTTATCCAAACACGTAGCGAGCATTAGTATCAATCGTTATCAAATGAGTCAGTCAAGGCTTTCATGACACTCTGAGCGTACTTACTGCTGCTGAAGCTAGATCCCAGCAAGCGAACAATAGGAACAATAGTGCAGCCAGGCAGAAGGAGCGGGTGCTCTTCACAAAAGCTCAGCAGTGAGCCGGCGCTCAGGGCACCAGGGCACTCAAAAATCCTCTCTAGGAGCTGCTGAGGCTGAGGAAAACTCAACTCTCTGGGCGGCGTTTTTGTTTTCCTTCATTCAGCTGTCAAGGTTTCGGCCTATCTTTGAAATGCTGAGAAGGCACGGGAAGTCTATTGACCGTTACCGTATTGATATGATTTGTTCCCATAAGGGGCGCGTAGCTTAGCGGTAGAGCAGCTGACTTTTAATCAGCAGGCCCTGGGTTCGATTCCCAGCGCGCTCACCATTTAGGCTGTCGCTGACAACGCGTTAGATAGCGCGCGTCGCGCGTAAGACAAATGTAGCATGTGTCACTTGATTGTGAGTATATTTATTATTACAACTAAAAGAAATTTTCTCAGGCGAACTTACAGGAAAAAGCATAGCACGCGGACCTTCTCTGGATGACTCATCGTCGAGCAGAGGCGTTCCCATATCCTCCATCAACTCCAGATTCCGGCTGCTCTCGATTGGCGGGTTGCCTCTGCTGAGCAGAGGGCCCTGCACGGTTTGACCGTGTCTTTGAAAAGCAGAGGGGGTAAACACAGAGATAGCAAATGTCCATTGTGCCTCTACCCATTGCTGTCCCAGCTCCTATGGACGTGGCCTTTGCTGAAGCAGAATCGGCTCTAGCCCGTAGTGAGATTCCAGTTGGAGCTGTACTAGTCGCTGCCCAGTCAGGAAAAATACTGGCCCGTGCCAGTAATCGCATGGAAGAATGGTCTGATCCGACTGCCCATGCGGAAATGTTGGCGATCCGCATCGCTACCGCTTACCGTACAGCAATGCGATTACCTGATTGCGATCTTTATGTCACACTGGAACCATGTCCCATGTGTGCTGCGGCCATTGCCTTTGCCCGTATTCGCCGTTTGTATTTCGGCGCCTATAACCCAAAAGGAGGAGCCATTGAACACGGGCCACGTTTGTTTTATCTTTCAACATGTCATCACAGGCCAGATGTTTACGGCGGCTTACAGGAACGTCGCGCCGCAACCCTTCTCAGGCAATTTTTTATGAATCGCCGTTCTGCTAACGACAAACGGCTTGTATAGGCCAGAGCCCTCCTCTCTCTACAAGAGAGGTGCTACATTCGTATCCGTTCATATTGAAATGAACTATTTTTTAGTAATAACGGTAAGAGCTGACTCCATCACTTCCTTGACTGGATATGTTCAGACACAATATATCCACAACAATCGTCCCCAGTCCTTCTCCGGGGAGGGGTTGTGCTATGCTCTGATACAAAATAATAGCAGCCATGGCTTTCAAGCGCCTTAAAGAAGATATAGATTCCATTATCGCACGTGATCCCGCAGCACATTCTCGTATAGAGGTAGTGTTTTGCTATCCTGGATTTCATGCTCTGCTATTGTACCGCTTGTCACACACGTTATGGCAATGGCACTTCAGGTTACTCGCTCGTCTTGTGTCTCATATTGCTAAAATACTAACAGGTGTAGAAATACATCCATGTGCAGTTATTGGTCGGCGTTTATTTATTGATCATGCAACTGGTGTCGTGATCGGCGAAACAGCGACTGTTGGCAATGACGTGACCCTCTATCAGGGAGTCACTCTGGGCGGAACACACCTGCATCAAGGTAAACGACATCCTACCATACAAGACGGTGTTGTGGTTGGTGCCGGTGCCCAGGTCCTCGGACCCTTGACGGTAGGAGCGGGCGCTCGCATCGGTGCTAACGCTGTCGTCATTACAGACGTTGCAAAAGGTACGACAATGGTCGGGATACCGGCACGGGTTGTCTTGCCCAGTGATGAGAATGATGAGAAGAGGGAGGTATTCTGTGCCTATGGTACACCAGAAGGGCTTGCTGATCCCATTGCGAGGAATATCACAGGATTACGACTGCAGATTTCACAGCTCTTGGAGCGCGTGACAGAACTGGAACAACGTCTTGAAAAAACAGAGGAAGAGCGGCGTCTTTTATGGTTGCAGATACGTACGCTAAATCCCCATCAAGGTGGTTTTCATAGAATGATTTCTAGTAATAATAGAGATCATACATGATATGCTATTGATAAAAAAAATTTGTATAATATAATACTTATATAAGATGTTTCTATAGCAACTATTTTTTTAGTATCACTAGAAATATTACATAATATGCCTTAACTAACTTATCCATAGTTGCTGAACCATATGAGAAGGGTCTTAAGACGCAGAGAGAATCTCAGAGATTTTGTGTATCAAATGCCAACCAGGGCAGTCAGGAGAGAAACAGTGAGACTGAGTACGAAAGGGCGTTATGCTGTCATGGCCATGGCCGACCTTGGTTACTATACTCATGGTCACCCGACCACCCTGGCTGACATCGCTGAGCGGCAAGGAATCTCGCTCTCCTATCTTGAGCAGCTCTTCAGCAAGTTACGTAGGAGCGGGCTGGTGCGCAGCGTGAGGGGACCAGGTGGCGGTTATGTGTTAGCGCGTCCCATAGAGCAAATACGAGTCTCAGACATCATGATAGCCGTGGATGAACCCCTTCAGGCTACTCGATGCATGCCGGGGTCCCCTAAGGGCTGCCATCACGACCGGAGACGCTGCTTAACACATGACCTGTGGAAAGAGCTAAGCGACCAGATCTATCTGTACCTCAGTTCCGTCTCTTTAGGCTCAGTATGTGAAAAGAAATAAGGAGAATCCATGAGAATCCATGATAAAAAATCACACGCTGATAGACAATACAAAGATGCTCTTTAGAAATCACCTATTGCAGCTCCGAACATTATTGCTTGTAATGATTTCCATAAACGAGATATTTCATTATATAACTCTCCTGAAAGAGGTTTTCCCCCATGCAGCAGTGTGTCAAGCCGCATGGTATACAGCTGAAGTTCACCATTCTGCCCTTGCACAATAGCAAGGCGACAAGGCATAAAAGCCGCATAGGCATTGTTATAATCAATCATCATTGAGCCTATGCGAGCGTCACAGAAAGACAGAAGTGTCACATCCCTATAGGACTTTCCTGTGACGGATTCTACATGTTTAGAGAAATGATGTTCTCCTACAAAAAAGATATTCTTGGCATTTGCTAAACTTTTTATTGATTCTTTCACATCATTAATAGAGAGCCCTGTTTTCACAGGCACGGCTAGCACCATGGCATTGCCAGGGTCTTTTGTCTGTAGCAACTTCTCAGCAAAGGCTCGATAAGTGGTGAGCATCTGCCTATCAAATTCTGCGATAATCAACTGTGCTTTAATGTATCCTCCGACCAGGAGGATGGTCGTGACGAGGCCAATAGCTGCAAGAACGTTTTTGATAAACCTCATGTCTCGCCCTCTGCCTTGCGTTCTGCCAGAGCCTCATCACACAGCTGTATTTTTCGACGGGGCAGCATGCGATGAGAGAAAAGAAAGAGCAATCATAAATTTATTATATAAAGCATATTATCACGTTATAAATGCAGGAACAGAAACCTTGAACAAGAATACTTTTCATCAGTTGCTTATTAAAACTAGTACATCTCTACACTATTACTAGTGGTAATTGAGAATGACTGATTTATGCAGAATACGGTAATTCCATTCAACAAGAGAGGAATAAGAATGTTGGTACAAGAATGTAATGTAAAATTCTGTAGGCGTAATTTTCTTATTACTTCTTTTGCTTGTGCTATTGTTACTTTTAATTGGCATCTGAAGCCACACGTTGTCCATGCCACTGAGGCCGAGGTTGATGCTCTCGTTAATGAAAGGCTTAACGGAGTCCCAGCAAAGACAGGCAAAATTATACTAGATATACCAGAAGTTGCTGAAAATGGTGCAAGTGTCCAGTTTACAGTCACAGTTGAAAGCCCAATGACAGAGCAGGATTATGTTACAGCGATTCATGTTTTCACAGAAGGTAATGTAACGCCGCATGTCGCGAGTTACTATTTTACACCTTCCTCTGGCAAAGCGCGACTGACCTCACGTTTCCGTCTTGCGCGGAAACAACACGTACGGGTGCTGGCGACTATGAGCGACGGGTCAGCCTACGTTGCCCGTAGGGAAGTGACCGTTGCGGTCGGAGGGTGCTAAAGAAAGATAAATAATATAAGGTAAGTAACATGTCAGAAGTGCAAGGACGAGTCCGTGTACAGAGAGTTGCTTATAAGGGGGAAATTGTAGAAGTAAAAACTACTATAAATCATCCAATGGAGAATGGAACACGAAAAGACAAAGAAGGCAATCTTATACCCAAAAGGTATATAACACATTTTAAATGTACATACAACAATAAAGAAGTTTTCCGAGCGGAGTGGTATCCGTCTATATCAGCAAATCCTTTTCTTTCTTTTTTTGTGACTGCGATCGAGAGCGGCAATATTGATTTCGAGTGGAGAGAAGATACAGGGAAAGTATTCAAAAAATCTGCAGAGATCATAGTCGAAAGCTGAGTGTGACGGCCATCATGAAGGATACTGAGGGCTGCGGTCGCCGCAAGATGTCCCGGCTGCATAATATTTTCATTATATTTTCATTCAGGTCAGGCATCTGAGGTAGGAGATCATACGTGGTGTGGGGAGCATACGGATGGTAATGAATGTTGTAGAAGTCGAATCATTAAGAGTTATGTGCGACGGAGGCAGCAGTACCCTAGGGCATCCACGTGTTTTTCTCACGATAAAACAAGAAATAAGAGAGGTTGTCTGTCCCTATTGCAGTCTTCGTTATGTATTGCAAGGGTTTGAGAAACCGTCAACTCGTCAAAACTAATTCACAAGGAAAAGTCCCAGAGGCCATTAGGCTGAGTTTGCCTTAGAATCCATGCTGGAGACATCGCTTCGCGGTGGAATCGGGACGTTGTCGATTAACCGGGTCCTCCCTAGCCACGCCGCTGCTAGGACTCGCGCGGGTCTCCTCACATGACCCTTTAAAGGAGTCAAAGTATCGGCGTCACGCACCTCTAGATAGTCTATATGATTAAATCCTGCATCTAAAACTCGTACACGTGCCCTGTCTGTGGCCATATCCGCCTGGACACCGGCAGCGACAGCTATGGATACTTCCCGTAGTACCTGGTACAGAGTCATGGCCCGTCGGCGTTCCTCAGGAGAGAGATAGGCATTCCGAGAGGAAAGGGCTAATCCATCAAACTCACGGACGGTTGGGACACTAATGATAGAGACGGGGATATCAAGATCTTGGACTAATCGTCTGATGACTTGCAGCTGTTGGTAATCTTTTTCCCCGAAGAGGGCCATATCAGGTAAACTTTGGAGCAGAAGCTTTGTTACCACCGTGGCAACGCCGGTGAAATAGGCTGGACGAAAGGTACCACACAGCCCCTCTGATACGCCGGTTACAGTGATTGTCGTTGCAAAGCCTGCCGGATACATTTCTGTGACTGGAGGAGCGAAGAGCAAGGATGCCCCAATGTTAGCCAACTGCTCACGATCCAGAGTTTCCACACGGGGATAATGGGCGAAGTCTTCCTGAGGTCCAAACTGAGTTGGGTTGACGAAAACTGAGACAACCACACGATCTGCCCGCTGCAGGCCTTCCTGCACTAAAACCAGGTGACCAGCGTGTAAGGCTCCCATAGTCGGGACTAAAGCGACGGTTAGACTTTCCCTGCGCCAGGCAGCCATCTTTGCCCTGAGGGCGGTAATGGTTCGGACGACTGGAATGTTCATCTGCTCTCACCTTTTCTGGCAGCAAGTGGTTGAAAATATTTGTCAGGTTACACTTCACTTCAATATTCTGGAGAGTGCTTTTCTCTGAATAGTGCTCCGCTGCTGTTGTCTCGCCTAGAGCCATTAACATGGAGTTACAATAATGAAAATTCAATCATCAGTTCGCTTGGGCCTCATTGGTGCTGGCAACAGGGGGCGTGCTATCATCCAGGCAATAGAGCGCACGATGGGCGCTCACCTTGTGAGTGTTGGGAGTCGTGGGCCAGAGACGCGTGCACATGTCCCATCCAGCTGTCAAATTTTCCCAGACTGGCACGCTATGTTAGATTCGGCAGTACTTGACGGCTTAATCATCGCTACACCGCCAGCTACTCATTTTCCTATTACTCGTGAGGCCGTCGCATTAAATATACCATTATTAATAGAAACACCTATTACGACCACTATAGAGGAGGCTATTGCACTGAAAAAAATCACTCCTCTTCCTCTCATCATGGTGAACCACACGCTTTTGGCCCATCCTGCCTACCGTTTTATCAAGGAACTCGTCACAGGGAACACGGTTGGTCCCATACGGGCTCTGCGTAGCTATTTTGGTATGTACTCCCCTGATCGTCCTGTTTTGTGGCACTGGGGCGCACAAGAGCTTGCTCTCTGCGTGGACCTGCTTGACTCTTCTGTGCCGGAGGACATCTCAGCCCGCTACGTTAGACGTCAGATAAACCCGCATGGGTGTTATGAAACAATAGAATTACAACTTCATTTTATGCAGGAAACAGATGTGCGCATCCGCCTCTCTAATAGCCTAGAGCGGGCAACACATTATCTCGCTGTGCATTTCGATCACCTCACTCTGATTTATGATGGTATGAATTCTGGGAAGCTCACCCTACATCCATCGACGCGCGATTTTCGCGTTCCAGAGGATGAAGGTCAAATGATACAACTTAAATTAGAAAATCCATTAATTAATACTATTACTTGGTTTGTGATGGCGGTCGCCAACCGTCTCGAGGATTCGGAAAGCCTTAATCTGGGAATCGATGTCGTAGCACTGTTAGCTCAATGTCAAGCGGCCTTAGAAAGGGATTCCGTTCCCGCCAACCTGTGAGTATGGAAATCATGGTATGGTACCACGATTTCCTCCTCCTCATAGAGGGTTCTCTACATCCTACTAGGCACTAGTACTCTGGATAATATGTAGACCTTTCAAGTCTTCGTCTATTAAGAGCAAGAGTGATCCGGAGTAGTATTCCTCCCAGCGGGTGGTAGTGGCGCACCTTATTGACGACCTACTGAGGACAAGCCACACAGAGCTAAACGCCACGGATTTTTTCGGCGTTTCATTAGAAGTGCGCGGAAAAAAAATAGCAACCTTTGATTGTTTATAACTCTGGTCATCGGGCCATGATAGTCTTTCTGATACAAGAGTTTGTTAAGTAATATCCTTGTATAGGAATATAACCATAGTAGGACACCGCCACGCATGGATAAGATTCGTATTTTGGGAGGTGTCCCATTGCATGGCATAATCCCTATAGCGGGTGCAAAAAATGCTGTGCTTCCATTAATGGCAGCGAGTCTCCTAACAGAAGAAACTCTCACACTTTCGAATGTACCACGCCTCATGGATGTCACGACGATGGCTAATCTGCTGATTCAACACGGCGTAGAGCTGTCTATGAAAAGAAAAACACCTGCAGATAGTTATGATGGTGATATTATTGAATTATGCAGTAGAAGTATTAATAATACAACTGCACCTTACAAACTTGTACGTCTAATGCGGGCATCTGTTCTTGTACTGGGACCACTCGTGACACGATTCGGACAGGCACGTGTTTCCCTACCAGGTGGCTGCGCTATCGGTACACGGCCAGTGGACCTACACCTCAAGGGCCTAGAGCAGATGGGTGCTCGCATCCAGTTGAACGGAGGCTATATCGAGGCCAGCGTGCGGGGGCGCCTCAAAGGTACGAAAATTGTTCTCCCGCAAATCTCTGTCGGTGCAACAGAGAATCTGCTGATGGCCGCTGTTCTCGCAGAAGGTGAGACAGTATTGATAAACGCCGCACGTGAGCCTGAAGTATGTGATCTCGCTCACTGTCTGACAGTGATGGGTGCTAAAATTAGCGGTATTGGCACAGATGTTATGAGTATTAATGGTGTAAATCACTTATATGGAACATCTTATGACATTATCTTTGACAGGATAGAAGCAGGGACTTATGCTATCGCTGCTGCAATCACACGTGGAGAAATAGAACTATTATGTCCATGTTCTCCTCTTATGAGGGCTGTTTTCACATTTTTGAAGAAATGCGGAGTACAGATTGTCTCTACTGAAAGAGGTGTTAAAATTAGTGCAGTTCATGGTGATATCATGGGCATCGATGTGATGACAGAACCTTATCCGGGATTTCCCACTGACATGCAGGCACAAGTCATGGCGTTAATGACAACCGCTCGGGGAGTCGCCATGATTACCGAAACTATTTTTGAAAATAGACTCATGCACGTGCAAGAACTCATACGCATGGGGGCACAAATTGACATACACCGCACCTCATCGGCTATCGTACGCGGCGTCCCGAAACTCTCCGGTGCGCCAGTAATGGCCACGGATTTGCGTGCTTCTGTCTGTCTTGTCCTCGCCGGCCTGTCAGCAAAAGGGGAGACTATAGTCGACAGGATCTATCATCTGGACCGAGGATACGAGCGTCTGGTAGAGAAGATGGCCGCTTGTGGTGCTCGTATTGAACGCATAAGTGCGGAGTTATAGATTAATAAGAAATGTGATTCTAATTTTTCTATATTTACGTGTATCTATCAAAAGAAAACCTATTGGCGGTTTGAATGTCCGGCTTGCTAGGTGCTCGACCACACAGAGTGCTCCCCGTGCTAGCCAACCTGTTGCTCGTAAAGCGCTGAGAGCCGCTGGAATAACATTCCTACTCTTATAGGGTGAATCGAGAAAGACTAGAGTACAGGCTTGCACAGCTGCAGGCAGTTGCAAAGCATCTTTGACGAGGACTGTACTGCGTGCGGCCACGCCAAGGGCATGGCTATTAGCATCAATCACGCGCCGCGCCGCCGGGGCATGATCAATGAATGTAACATGAGCGGCCCCACGAGATAAAGCTTCAAAGCCCATAGCGCCTGTGCCCGCAAAGACATCGGCGACTCGTGCTCCGGACAAGAGCCAACCCGTATTCTGGAAACGGTGCACAAGAATATCGAAAATGGACTCTCGTATATGACAAAGAGTTGGTCGAATAGCTTGATCTGACGGCAGGGCAATAAGCCGCTGGCCACGAAACACTCCACCCACGATATGCTGCATACCAGTCTGCCCTTTCTCAAGAGTCCGTGAGTCTCATCAGCAGCAGCGCAAGGCCGCCGGGTCCCGCTCCTCTTTATCCCCGCAGTATGTACACCCTGCAAGTTTGAGCTGTCTGGTCCAGCCATTCTTCAGATCAGAAAGATCAGCGCTCTTTCTGTATACCTGGGAAGACAGCATTGAAGTCTCGGAACAATGCTTTATAGTCCTCAGGTCTACGGTAATCTTTCTTGCGATAGCCAGCCGGCAGGCTCTCTAGATCTTCTACGTCCGCCCAACCGCCCGATAGCGGAAAAGCGTAATAGGGCCATTCTGCTGGCACATCCTTTGCAAGCAGGATGTTCACAGAAATTCCTAATCGAAGCGCCACTGTTAGCCTATGCATCCCATCATTGATAAGCCACACTAAACGCCCATTTTCCTCATACGATTCTTCAACGACTGGTGGAATAATTGGAATGGGGCCTGCCACCATTCCCTCCGTCTCAGTCCAGAAAAGTAACAAACCCTCCAGGGCAAAGATATTCAATCCTTTCTGGGCAAACAAGTCGGCGAGTCTAGACACTCTGTCAAGATGAGATTTCAACACGTAGCGCTGGGCCGGCACAAGAGCATCCGTTGGGACTGCCCGCTCTAGACTTAATGTCGACCTGGAGTATATTAATGGCGAACTATAACCTTTAAGTCGTACGAGACGAATTTTTGCTAGTGTTTCTCCAGTAGAGAAAATTTGCCATCGTACTAATTTCATGGTGCCCCCCTCTCAGGGCGGAACTTCTTTAGCAAGATCAAGTCCAACGAGAGATGAGACTATTTTGTCAGGAGCTGGCAAAACGTTCTGCTTTATTTGCTCTAATCCTACCCGCTCCTTCTCGGGACGACACAGGAACCATACTGTCTTCATACCTAGGGTCATTGCGGGTTGCATATCGTTCTTATAGGAATCTCCCAGCATAATGCATGTCTGTGGGTTGAGACCAGTAGCGTCTACTGCTTTCTGAAACAACCTCAGATCCGGTTTTTTTATGCCGAGACGGAAAGAAAAGAATGTCAGATCTGTTCTTGCGAGTCTACCATAGATTTTATTAAAAGTAGTCACATAAGGAAACCATATATTAGAGATGAAGCCATATCTAGTTCTCTTCGATTGTAGTGAAGATAACATTTCAATTCCACCAGGAACTGGTTTGATCATTTCGCTTTGAGAGTGCCAGATCGTTGCAGCTAAGTCTGTGGCTCTTGTGGCCGAAACAGCGTATGCACTGACCAGCAATGTTCCTAATGCCGCAGGTGTTTCTATCACAGAGGTCAGCAGTTGCCGCTCGAGCTGGCGTCGCATGATGTTGCTCAATCCGAGATGCTTTGCAATCTGCCGTGCCGGTGTGAGAGCAGGCCCTGTGATGAGCGTTGCACCGATATCAAAGAAAATAATATTCGTACACATATAAAATTTTCTCTACTATTAACTTTAAGTATTTAAAATCTTAACTATTATAGTCGTTTATCATTCCACAGGATTCTGTCGAGGTGAATTTGTTTTGTCGACAAAAAATATAGCAGTATCCTCTGCAAGAGCAGGGGTTTCTGATAGGTCCGACAAAACTGTGCCGAGCGAGCAGGCTGGCTGCAGACCAGCAGCCGATTTGGCGCAGCCCAATCCTCCAGGAGAGGCTAATGACAGATCACACCTCAGGCGACGCCGACATGACAAATGCGCCCCTCATTATCCATGGGCAATACGTTAAGGATTTGTCTTTCGAAGCACCAAACGTGCCCGCTATCTTCCAAGAGCTACAAGAGTCCCCCACTGTCTCAATTCATGTCGACATTGATACTCGAGAGCTCGAACACAATATGTTTGAAGTTGCTCTGAGTTATCAGATTAAAAGCATGATTGAAGACAAGGTTGCTTTTATCTTAGAATTAATTTATGCGGCCGTTGTGAGCGTAAATGTCCCGCAAGAGCACGTGCAGCCTATGGTCATGATAGAGGTGCCGCGGCTTCTGTTTCCATTTACGCGTTCTATTGTTGCTGAGATCAGTCGGGATTCTGGATTTCCACCCCTGATTATGGCGCCTATAGACTTCGTGTCTCGCTACAGCCAGCAATTAGAGGAACGGAAACACGTTGCTGCCTGAAGAAATATGAGGAGAGTTGAGGAGAGTTGAAGTATGAGCGTTGACAGGATGGTTCTGGTCGGCCGTGCGGTCCCAGATTTCACAGCCCCCGCTGTGATGCCCAATAATGAGATTATCGAAAATTTTAATCTCCAGGAGCATTTGAGAGGTTCTTACGGGGCAATCTTTTTCTATCCATTAGATTTCACATTCGTATGTCCGTCTGAAATATTGGCGCACGCACACCGTTTACAGGCCTTTCAGGCACGAAACATAGAGGTAGTCGGTGTCAGTATTGATTCTCAATTCACACACCTGGCCTGGAAAAATACGCCAGTGCCTCAAGGAGGCATTGGAAACATCCAGTTTCCTTTGGTAGCAGATCTGACAAAAGCTATCTCTCGGTCTTTTGGAGTCCTGGTGGAGGAATCTATAGCGCTGCGCGGCACGTTCCTCATCGATCGGGCTGGCATTGTGCGGCACCAGGTAGTCAATGACTTACCGTTAGGCCGTAACGTAGATGACCTCTTACGAGTGGCTGATGCGCTACAATTTCATGAAGAACACGGAGAGGTCTGTCCAGCGGGTTGGCAGAAGGGGCATCCAGGCATGCAGGCAACTCCTACTGGGGTCGCTGCCTATCTCGCACAGCACGCTGAGACTCTGTAGATCATCCGTGTTACGTATAATACGTACGGTAGTTCGTATAGTGCTCCCCTGGCCACTGCTTGTTTGCGGCTAGCGCGCTCTATTTCTGTCAACAGACAACAGACACTTGAACAACCGTATGGAAAATTGCCAGGCGTGTCCCCTCGATGAAGAGGGGAGACACGCACTGGTAGTTATTTAAATGCTTTTATTAAAATAGGTGGAGGGTGTCTTTTAGCGCAAACAGCTTCGCTTTGTTTGATAAGAGGAGTAAGAGGAGGAGGAGTAAGAGGAGAGAGAAGATATGGAGATGATGGAAAACTATCACACAAGGGTGCTCATCTTGGGCTCTGGTCCCGCCGGTTGTACAGCAGCAATTTATGCCGCTCGCGCTAATCTTAAACCAATTTTAGTAGAAGGACTCCAACCTGGTGGACAGTTAACCATCACCACTGATGTTGAGAACTACCCCGGCTTTGCAGAAGCCGTTCAAGGCCCTTGGCTCATGGAAAAAATGAGGGCACAGGTAAAGCACTGTGGTGCCAAAGTCGTGGAGGATTCTATTGTACAAGTAGATTTGCACAAAAGGCCATTTACCGCTATCGGTGATTCCGGTTCTCTTTACACCGGAGAAACTCTCATTCTTTGCACAGGAGCGTCCGCAAGATGGTTAGGACTTGAAAGTGAAGAACGCTATAAAGGATTCGGTGTCTCTGCTTGTGCTACCTGTGACGGATTTTTCTTCCTTGGTAAGGAGGTTTGCGTTGTCGGTGGCGGTAATGCGGCTGTGGAAGAGGCGCTGTATCTAACAAATCATGCTACACAGGTGACTCTTATCCACCGTCGTAATGCTTTGCGAGCCGAACGGATGCTGCAAGACCGTCTGTTCGCTAATGCAAAAATTCATGTGGTCTGGGATACAGTGGTCGAAGAAATCTTGGGCAAAGAAGGCCCCCCGTCTCTGACAGGTGTTAGAGTAAAAAATGTGAATACTCACAAAGTATCTATTATTAAATGCGACGGATTATTTGTTGCCATTGGACATCTTCCAAACACTGACTTGTTCAAAGGACAGATTTCTCTTGATGCAGAGCATTACATTCTGACTGCCCACGACTCCACAGCAACCAGTATTCCGGGTGTATTTGCCGCTGGAGACGTTCAGGATCGCATTTATCGTCAAGCTGTCACAGCCGCAGGAACAGGGTGTATGGCCGCTATAGAAGCGGACCGTTTCCTTACGATTCATGGAGTCATGGCCCCTCACACGGCGACATAGTATCTCTCGGTTGCTATGATGAGAGGGAGCAGTAGTACACTTCGCTCGTTTCTAGCGAGCCAGTTTTTTCTTGGGCCTTGTCAAACAGCCACAAACAAGCTTTCTTTGCACTCTTCTAGAAGCTTCTTTTGAAGGGTATCCATTTTTCCAGATTGATTTCAACCCCTGCCTGAGGGTATGTACAAGTCCTCTGCCGCGCTGGCGGCAAGAATATGCAATGCGGCTTTTGCCGCCGGAGAGGGCTGAAGGGGAATCGTATCATGACACTGGGGACGAAAACCATAGACCGTCGTCTCGTTGTGCTCGGAGCAGTTGTGATTCAATTCGCACTGGGAGCCCTGTATGCTTGGCCTGTTTTCACACCAGTCCTTAAGGAAGCTGGTTGGAGTAAGCTTGATACGCAGATCATTTTTTCTGCCTGTTTAGGTACCGTAGCCGTAGTCATGATATGGGCAGGCCGCTACATGGTGAGGTGGGGCCACCGACGGTTAGCTGTGGGTAGTGGGTTGGTGCTGGGCAGCGGTTATGTCCTGGCTGGTCTCTTGGGCGGCACAAGTTTTCCTGTCGTTGTTTTATGTATAGGCGTGATAGGCGGTATCGGTATTGGCACGGGGTATATGGTGCCGATTGCCATTGGTATGCGTTGGTTTCCCGATCGCCGCGGCATGATTGCCGGGATTGCGGTTGCCGGGTTTGGATTTGGTGCGATGGGATGGGTCAAGTTAGCCGGGGAATGGGGCCTTCTCATAGAGACCTATGGTCTTGATCTCACTTTCATCTTCTATGGCCTGGCTTTCATGGTTCTCGTTTTAGGCGGCAGCACATGGATGATTATGCCACCGGAAGGCTGGCGTCCTCCAGGATGGACCCCGTCTCTTGCAGCTGCAAGCGTACCGGCACAGCGGGAATATACGAATCGTGAGATGCTGCGAACAAGACAGTTCGTGTTGCTGTTCTTAATTTTTATTGTGAGTGGTGGTGCCGGCTTAATGTCTATTGGCCTGATGAAACTTTATCCTATGGAGGCACTAGAGGCCAGCGGTCTGTCGCGTGGTGAAGCCAGCGCTGTTGCTGGTACCGCTATGGCGGTGTTTTTCAGCATTGCCAACGGTCTTGGCCGTATTGCCTGGGGTACAATTGGCGACCGTATTGGTCCACTGCGGGCACTGATGGTGATGACCTTTAGCCAAGGCGTAATGTTGCTGCTGTTTACTTCCATGGCAGGTAATGAAATGCTGCTCTATTGTGGAGCAACTGTCATAGGGTTCAACTTTGGTGGCAATTTTGCTCTGTTTCCTAGCATTACTGCGAGTACTTTTGGTCCTAATAGCGTTGGACATAACTATCCTGTGGTATTCATAGCCTATGGAGTAGGAGGAATTTTTGGTCCTATCCTTGGCGGTGTTTTGGGTGATCTCGGTAATTTCCCACTTGCTTTTACTTTGTGTGGAAGCGCTTGTTTGGGAGGGACTGCAGTGATTTATCTGTTTTGGCCACGATCTGTCCAGGAAACCTGATAAAGGATGAGGCAATTCTGACTATAGAGATAGAGTAGAGAGAGAGGTGACAGGCCTGTCGTCACGTGCTCATCGGGAAGGTTAACAGCTAATCTGGGAATGCAAAAACTGGATCAGCAGCAGCGTGTCCTGGTTATCAAACTCGGGGCGCTGGGAGATCTTGTGCAAGCGATGGGATCTTTTGCTGCAATTCGTATTTATCATGCAACGGCTCTCACCGTCCTGCTCACAAGTCAGTCTTATGCGAATTTTATGCATAGTAGTCCCTACTTTGATGCCGTATGGGTAGATGAAAGACCGAGAGTGTGGCAGATGCACTCTCTGTTCTCTTTGCGTGCAAAGTTACGAGGCGGACTCTTTAGTAGAGTCTATGATCTCCAAACGTCTGATCGTTCGTCATTTTATTTTTGGTTAATGGGTCAGCCAGCCTGGTCTGGCATTTCTCGTGGCTGCGCTTATCCGCACGCTAACCCTAACAGGGATCGTCTGCATACCATTGACCGTCAAGCGGAACAGCTTGCAATAGCTGGTATCCCTGTCACACCAGCACCAGATCTGTCATGGGTACAAGTTGATAAGACACGGTTTCATAGTCTTACTCAAGAAAGTTTCGTGCTGTTAGTCACTGGTGGATCACAACACCGGCCTGATAAGCGTTGGCCGGTCGAGCATTATGCTACGTTAGCAGTGCGAATCGCACAGGGGGGCCGCACCCCAGTCTTTGTGGGGCTCCGTCAAGACGGCCCCCAGATGACGAAAATTAAAGCAGCTTGCCCACGAGCAGTCAATTTGTTCGAGCAAACGACGCTTGCCGATTTAGTAGGATTGGGACGAAACGCGGTCGCTGCAGTTGGCAATGATACAGGCCCAATACATCTGATAGCGGCCAGTGGATGTCCATGTGTGGTGTTGTATGGGCCATCATCAGATCCGACTCTCTGTGCACCACGCGGCCCGCATGTGATTACATTGCGCTGTTCTCACTTGGCTGATCTGCCTGTCGCAGCAGTGGAAGCCGTTCTCGCTGGCCTTTGAGGAGAAAATCAAGCGCGGATCGGATAGAACATCAAGCGGCGCTCTCAAACCCAAACCAACAGAGATGGATTCTTCCCCTACATGCATGGCAAATAGGTGCCGTGCGTCAGTAGACAGAAGAGCAAATGACCTTCTCTTTACTCTTTAGTTGAGAGAGAACTCTCAAAACTCTTCAATCCTTAAGGCCTTCCCACAATTCCTTTACCTTTTTAAAGAAACTAGAGGACTCTGGTGATTGCGTGTGTGTATCGCATGTTTTTTCAAATTCACGTAGCAGTTCTTCTTGTTGACGAGTCAAATTTAGAGGAGTTTCTACTTGCACTTGTATAAAGAGATCTCCACGTGCTGGCGAGCGCAACACACTCATGCCCTTGCCCTTCAGACGGAACTGCTGGCCAGTTTGCGTACCAGCTGGAATGGTCAGTTTAGCCCTTGTACCGTCAATGGCAGGTACTTCAACTGTACCACCAAGAGCAGCAGTGACCATAGCAATAGGCACCAGACACTGAATATTAGCACCATCTCGCTGAAAGAGCCTATGTGGGGTGACTGACAGGAAAAGATACAGATCGCCAGCCGGTGCACCACGCAGGCCCGCTTCCCCCTCACCGCCAAGCCGAATACGCATGCCATCTTCTACACCAGCGGGAATATTCACCTGGAGTGTTTTGTCCTTGTGTGTACGCCCATGCCCCCCGCAGTTCCGGCATGGATCCTTGACCACACGTCCTTGCCCCTGACAGGTAGGGCAGGTGCGCTCTATAGTGAAGAAACCTTGCTGCGCCCGAATCTTACCGACTCCGTGACAGGTGTTACAAGGAGCAGGCCCAGAACCGCCCGCAGAGCCTGTTCCTTTACAGCTTTCACAGACAACAGCAGTGGGCACACGAATCTCTGTAGACTTCCCAGCAAAGGCTTCTTCCAGCGTAATCTCAAGATTAAAGCGCAAGTCCGCCCCTCGTCGAGTACCGCCCCCTCCTGCATGCCGCCGCTCCCCCCCACCCAGTACTTCGCCAAACATTTCATCAAAAATATCAGCAAAGCCGAAACCGCCACCAAAATGAAAATCAAACCCACTACCACGGCCTCCTCCAGAGGCGGCGGGATCGAATGCCGCATGACCATATCTGTCATACGCTGCCCGTTTTTGTGCGTCTTTTAGGATTTCATAAGCTTCATTGACTTCTTTAAACTTTGTTTCAGCGGATTTATCTCCTGGGTTGCGATCTGGGTGCCAACGCATGGCCAATTTCCGGTAAGCATTTTTAAGGTCAGAATCACTTGCCCCCTTAGAAACACCAAGGACTTCATAAAAATCACGATTACTCATGGCACTTTATGCCTAAGAAAATACTATCTTTTCGAGTTCTCTCGAGACTCACTTTTTATTATCCTTTACTTCTTCAAAATCAGCATCGACAACTTTTTCCTCTGATTCTGTTTTTTCATTACTAGAAGACGCACTATCAGCACTGTTTTGCGGCTGCTGATACATGACCTCGCCTAGCCGCATGCTAGACAGAGTCAGAGCCTCTGTACAGGCCTTAATCTTGCCAGTCTCATCTGCGGCCATTGCCTCCTTGAGGTTCTCCACATCATTTTCTATTTTTTGTCGCTCGGCAGCCGGCAGCTTGTCACCATACTCCTTGAGATTCTTTTCTGTTGAATGCAGAATTGCGTCCGCATGGTTGCGGGTCTCAACCGCCTCGCGCCGTGTCTTATCTGCAGCAGCATGCTGCTCAGCTTCTGATACCATGCGTTCTATTTCACTTTCCGATAAGCCACCTGAGGCCTGAATGCGGATAGCTTGTTCCTTCCCGGTAGCCTTGTCTTTAGCAGTGACATGTACAATCCCGTTCGCGTCAAGGTCAAAAGTCACCTCAATCTGAGGCATGCCTCGCTGGGCAGGGGGAATCCCAAGCAGATCAAATTGTCCCAGTAACTTATTATCAGTGGCCATTTCACGTTCGCCTTGGAAGACACGGATAGTGACCGCTGTCTGTCCATCCTCAGCGGTAGAGAAAATCTGACTTTTACGTGTTGGAATAGTTGTATTTCTCTCAATTAGACGTGTAAAAACGCCACCTAAAGTTTCAATTCCAAGAGACAGCGGTGTGACATCCAGCAATAGCACATCTTTCACCTCACCTTTGAGGACACCCCCCTGTATGGCAGCACCGATTGCGACGACCTCATCAGGGTTGACTCCCTTATGGGGTTCGCGCCCAAAAAAATCTTTCACAATCTGCTGAACCTTGGGCATCCGAGTCATGCCCCCGACAAGAATAACCTCGCTAATGTGATTTGCCTTGAGACCGGCATCTTTCAGAGCATTACGACATGGCTCAATAGTGCGTCCTACAAGGTCCTCAACTAACGCTTCAAACTTAGCGCGAGTCAGCTTGATATTCAGATGTTTAGGCCCACTGGAGTCTGCTGTAATAAAGGGGAGATTAACCTCAGTTTGTACCGTCGAGGATAACTCGATTTTAGCCTTCTCTGCTCCCTCCTTCAGTCGCTGAAGCGCGAGACGGTCCTTCCTGAGATCAATACCACTTTCTTTCCGGAACTCTTCCGCAAGGTACTGGATCACACGAGCATCAAAATCTTCGCCGCCAAGAAACGTATCCCCGTTTGTCGACTTGACCTCGAACACGCCATCCCCAATTTCTAGAATGGAAACGTCGAAAGTGCCCCCCCCCAGGTCATAAACTACTATCGTGCCAGACTTCTTATTTTTGTCCATCCCATAGGCAAGGGCAGCGGCCGTTGGCTCGTTGATAATACGTAGCACGTCAAGGCCTGCAATCCTGCCTGCGTCTTTAGTGGCTTGCCGCTGAGAGTCATTAAAATAAGCAGGTACCGTGATAACGGCCTGTGTCACAGATTCGCCCAGATAAGTTTCTGCTGTTTCCTTCATCTTCGTCAGAACAAAGGCGCTAATCTGACTGGGGCTATATTGTTTACCTTGTACCTCAACCCACGCATCCCCGTTGTCAGCCCGCACTATTTGATAGGGGACAAGTTCCCGATCTCTCTGCGTCACGGGGTCATCAGCCCGGCGACCAATCAGCCGTTTGATGGCAAACAGGGTTTTCTCAGGATTAGTGACAGCTTGCCGTTTGGCAGCTTGACCTACCAGACGCTCGCCATCATCGGTAAATGCCGCCATGGACGGTGTTGTGCGCGCACCTTCGCTATTTTCAATCACGCGCGCATCCTTCCCCTCCATAAGGGCAACGCAGGAGTTTGTAGTGCCAAGATCGATGCCGATGACCTTACTCATGTCAATCCTCTTTTCGTCGGCAGCGGTATTCCACGATTTCGCCTGATCTACCATCTACAGGCTCCAAACTGGAGTGCCGCATAATTGCCGGACCTATATAGGGTGGCTTTTCTGTCCCTGCAACCCAAGCGCCGTTTCAGCAATACGTAAACGAAAAATAGTCTCTCAAAACGACAGTAGAGATGAGAAATTATCGCCTTCCCCTTGGCAAGTCCCCTACTAGGATGTAAAATTGTTAGGGATAACTTTGGCGTCTTTCATGACGAGGAGGCACACCCCAATGATCCATTACAGCCTACGCTGCGTACGAGAGCATCATTTTGACGAATGGTTCGAGAATAGCAGTGACTATGAAACCAGAGCCTTGGCAGGTGCTATTGCTTGTCCCATCTGTGGTGACACCCATATCGACAAGGCTGTCATGGCTCCAAATGTGAGCGGGGCCGGCCGGTCAGTCGATCCAGTCCAGCCTCCATCATGTGGTTTGGGAGGATGTGGAAGCGGCATGTGTGGTTTGAGCGGTTTAAACTAAAGTTCCTTGCAGGAAAGTGGCCCCCTACCTCACCTCAGCGTGGGGGGCTGTTTGGCAGCACTTTGCACCTTCCCCCGCACAACATTTTCTACAGGTTGTGATTGCCTGTCTGTCCGTTGCTTAAGGCGTGGTGTGTCAAGAAGGCAATCAACATGATTTTTCAGCCAGCGGGGGGGGGGGGAGATGGACAGCATTGTAAACGATCCAGAATTTTTCCCCTTAAACCAACAAAAGGGAGAAACCAACGAAAGGGAGACTATAGACAGTCTGTAATGACAGCAATCAAGACGATACCTCCATACCAGAGATTAGAGCGGAACTTGGCTAAGCAGTTGGCACTATCATAGACGTTCAGAGTTACAACCTGCCATGCGAGATTGATTCCCGCCAGGAAAATCCCAAGCAGAAAGACACCGCCGCCGCCGGCCAAAATGCCTGTAATAGCTGTCAAAACAAAAGCAAATATATAGAAAAATGCCACAGCTGGCCGTGTCCACTCGCCAAGCACCAGGGCTGAAGATTTGACGCCAATTAACATATCCTCCTCTCTATCCTGATGAGCATAGATGGTATCATAGCCCAGTGTCCAGAACAGCCCAGCGGCATAGAGAGTGACGGCTGGAATGTCTAAATTCCCGGTGACGGCGCTCCACCCCATCAACCCCCCCCAATTAAAGGTAAGACCAAGCCAAAGCTGCGGCCAGAAAGTAATTCTCTTCATAAAGGGATAGCTGAACATTAATACCAAGGACGTCATCCCTAAATAGATAGCAAAATTGTTCAGCTGTACTAATACGCAAAAGCCAGTTATAAGTTGTAGAATCAGGAAAAGGATGGCCTTGCGCGGTGAGATTGCTCCGCTAGGAATGGGGCGTGTCGCGGTACGAGTGACTTGCGAATCAAAATGGCGGTCAACGATATCATTATAGGTACAGCCAGCGCCGCGCATCACGAGAGCGCCAATGCTAAACAATGTTACGAGTCTCACTGTTGTGGCGGGGGTCACCCCGTGTGAATCGCTTGCTAAGACGAGACTCCACAAGCACGGCAACAACAGGAGCCACGTCCCAATGGGGCGATCGAGCCGCATTAACTGCAAATACGGTCGTGCGGCCGCTGGAACACAGCAGTGAATCCAGCTCTTCACTGGAATATCAGAAAAATCTAACCTACTCATAGTAGCAATAAGAGCATGTCAGATGTTTCACAACCTTTGTTATTACTGAGGACTAGCTATGTAAAATATAAGTGGAATAACTTCTAATGGTAATGTATTACCAAATATCATATCTATTGCAAATTGTTCAAAAAACAATATAGGTTTACCTAAAGTTTCTGGTCCAAAACAGGGAACCCAGCTGATAATATCATAAAGGGCACGCGCCTTTATGGCCTGGTGTGGCTCTTGAGAGGGTAAAATGCGGAGCTCCTGCAGAAAAAGTCTATCGCACGTACAGTTGCCAATCCCATGTAAAGTGATGCAGAGGTCATGGTGCATGCAGGCAGCATCGAGAGAATCCACAGGAGGCAAAGCAGTGCCATCAGGTCCTAAACGATTGCCAAGACCGCACCAGTTTCCATGAAATGTGCCATAGACTGGCCAAGACGTACCAGCGGTGGTTAGAACCGTAGCGAATAACCCTACTATTAACCGCCTCATCAGCCTCCTGTCTCGGAGCAAATACCTTCTGAAAAAAGTGATCATGTCTCAATCCTCTGTGACAACAGTCACATTGATTTTATAGAGACTATTGTCTGTCTCCCATTAGGAAACTTGTCAGGAGATTGCCTGAGGAAGATGTTTCTAAAACAACAATCTTACACCTTACACCTGCAATCCGATGATCTTCTTGTTGAGCGGTCACGCCTTTCCCAGTAGGGCTTAGCCCATGGGATATGGAAAAATTGCTTTAATTTTTTATATGGAAAAATTGCTTTAATTTTTTAAACGGGGACTGTGGTCTCAGTTGTTCAGGAATCCTTCTCAAGATCTTGCAGTATGGGTACTCGCAGACCCGCGAGCTGGCACTGCGAATCAGGCATTAGGAGTTGCAGATTTACTTTCTATACCATTAAAAATTATTCCATTACGCAGCTCTCCCTTCTTTGCAAGACTGGCTGGTATGGCACCAGGTGTTGGTCTTCACCTTCTGAGCACCGCCAACCATGGCATGGTACACCCCCCATGGCCGCACATCATCATTGCCGCAGGGCAAATGGCGGCATTGGTCGCTCGCTGGATACGAGCCCAGGCTCACAAGACCTCTCTCCCGCTGCCTTTTCTCGTGCAAATTATGTTTCCTGGTTGGCGAGGCCTTGCAGATTTCGACTTGGTCGCGATTCCCAACCATGATAGACTGCTCAGAGCCCCAGATAATGTGCTGCACATTACCGGAGCACCTCATCGCCTCACCCCCATGAGGCTGATTCGGGCGGCAGAGCACTGGCAACACCACTTTCACTCTCTACCACGGCCGCGCATCGCTTGTCTTGTTGGCGGTGCGAGTGGCCGCGGTCGACCACTCACGGCAGAGATGGCGCGTACCTTGGCGAGACAGACGGCGACTTTAGCAAAAATTAATTGTGGTAGTATATTATTAACAACTAGTCGTCGTACAAACAAAACTGCAACGGCCGCGTTGCTTTCAGAACTCACTGGCTCCGGCATTCCACTCTTTACCCACCACTGGGGCTGCTCTCAGGAAAATCCATACACCGGCTTCATTGCTTTAGCTGATAGTGTAGTGGTGACGGGAGATTCTGTCTCCATGTGCACAGAAGCCTGCGCTCAACCGGGGCCTGTCTTTATTTTTGCCCCTCCTGGCTGGGTCAAAATAAAGCATGCCCGTTTGCATGCTGAACTTTTTGCTCTTGGGTATGCCCGTCCACTACCACCCGCGGAAGAACGGCGGTTCCCTTATTGGGGCCACCCACCCTTGAATCCGGCTGAAGCCGTGGCAGAGAAAATCAGGATGCAAAGGCACTTCAAACACTTGGTCTTGTGAGAGGAAGAAGGTCCATGCTACTGGGCTGGCCGGTAAAAGTTGTACAAGAGCGCCGAGCAAAGATATTTCTATGAAACAGAGAGAACAGAGAGGGAACATGGAATGCCTTTGTCGGACGAGCTACTGTCCTGTGTGGGGTGTGGGCAGCGAGGAAATGTTTACTTTCTGCTTCTGCTGTGACTAAAGTCACCGTCATGATTAAGATCCGTCGTTTGACACATGTCTATCCGGGTGCACGCCGGCAGACGCCGCGTCCAGCCTTACTTCACTTCAATTTGCACGTAGAAGAAGGGGAGTTTTGCGTTCTTTCAGGTCCAAATGGTAGCGGAAAGTCTACTCTCTTCCATGTTTTATGCGGCATGTTACTACCCAGCGCTGGTTCAGTCACTATCGGAGGGTATGACCTGTTTCGCGTCCCACGGATGGTGCGGAGAATAACGGGCGTGGTCTTTCAGAGTCCGGCTGTGGATAAGTACCTCAGTGTAGGTGAGAATATGGCTCTCTACGCTGCTCTCTATGGTAGGTCCAGCAAGGCTGTCGGTCTGGCAGAAGCTCTGGAATGGACTGACTTAAAAAATCGTCTTCATCAAAGGGTGAATACCCTGTCAGGCGGGCTTGCGCGTCAGCTTGAGTTAGCAAAGTGCCTCCTCACACGTCCTAAAGTTTTGTTACTTGATGAACCCACAAGTGGTCTTGATCCAGCGAGCAGGCGCAATTTTCTTGAGATGTTAAAATCTATTCAACGAAAAAGAGCAATGACAGTCCTGATGACCACCCATATATTTGCCGAGGCTGAGGAGGCTCACCGTGTTGTCATCATGAAAGATGGACAACTCCTTGCTTGTGACACGCCCTCCCATCTGCGCAGCAGCATGGGAAGAGAAATGGTGGTGGTCGTTCCAAGTAACCCAGAGGCTCTGGCACTGGCTCTGAAGCAGGACATGGATTTGAATCCACTGCGTTTTGGTGATGAGTTGCGTCTAGAAAACGTGGGGACGACAGAAAGTTTATCGCTGCTGGAGACAATCTTGTCCCGTTATCGCTCTCAGATACACTCTGTTGCGATTAAGCAGGCGGCACTGGAGGACGTATTCATTCACCTCACTGGTCATTCGGCTGGGATCCATCCTCCGCACTCAGATTCTGGTCCTTTAGAATCTGGTTTTTTAGGAAAGGGAAATGAGGAGAGCGGCCGTCCTGTGGAGACTGAGCAATGATAACAGTGCACGCCACGGCTGCCCTCGCGCAACGAGAGTTCACTCGTTTTGTTCGCCAGCCTCAGCGGGTCATTGGCAGTATTGGCCAACCCATTCTCTTTTGGTTATTTCTAGGAACTGGATTTACAGGATCATTCAGGCCGCCAGGCATGGAGGGAATCAGCTACATAGAGTTCTTTTATCCAGGCGTCCTATTGATGCTACTGTTGTTTGCTAGTATTTTCTCGTCAATCACTGTCATTGAAGACCGTGACCAGGGTTTTTTGCAAAGCGTTCTCGTAGCACCTATATCGCGGCTCGTCATCGTCTTTGGCAAAATACTTGGTGGGGCACTCATTGCCCTGACACAGGCTATGCTTTTCCTGCTACTAGCGCCCTTCATCGGGCTTGTCTTATCGCCAGCTGGAACTGCACTCGAGTTGATTCTTTTACTCCTCACTGCATTAGGGTTTACAGCATTGGGGTTTCTGTGCGCCTGGAGCATGAAATCTACAGCGGGTTTCCATGCGATTATGATGGTGATTCTCATGCCGCTATGGCTACTGTCCGGTGCCCTTTTTCCAATTCAGCATGTCCCACCCTTACTTCGATTGGTTATGGAAACAAATCCCGTTACCCACGCACTTGTCATCCTGCGCTTGCCATTTTATCATGCTGCAGAGCAGTTGTTGAGCGATAAGGACTTTCTTGTTTCACTATTTATCGTGGTCATTTGGGTAATGGCATCTATATGGCTATCTGTATTGCGTATAGAAAAACGTGAAAAGGGTATTTCTTATTAAAGTTTATTTTGAGCTAACCATCATATCACTTTACCAGGATTCATGATGGACTGGGGGTCCAAGGTTTTTTTTATTCTACGCATGACATCCAACTCCGCCGGACCTTTACAACGCGCCATTTCTTCCCGCTTCAAACGCCCAATGCCATGCTCCGCCGATATACTGCCACCAGTATCAATGGCAATATCGTGAACAATTCTGTTGATTGGCAACCATTCAGCTAGAAATGTCTCACGATCCATAGCCGGTGGTTGACTCAGATTGAAGTGGATGTTTCCATCGCCGACATGCCCGAAGGCACACACTCGTACACCCGGGAGAGCCGCCGTCACTGCTGCCGTGGCACGGGTTAAGAATTCTGGAATCTTGCTGACAGGAACTGAGACATCATGTTTGATGCTGCCACCTTCGCGTTTCTGTGCTTCCAGTAAGCCTTCTCTCATTTTCCACAAAGCTGCAGTACGTTCTAGATTCTCGGCGATAACGGCATCGCCAATCACACCGGCAATGAGCGCCTGTTCTAGTATGCTTTCAAAGACTGTCTTGAGGCCAGCAGAGGGGTTTGCGGTTGACAACTCTATCAGGACATACCAAGGCCAGGGTGCTGTGAACGGATCGCTTAGGCCGTGTAAGTGGCGGAGGACAAAAACCAGGCCCAGGCGAGGAATCAGCTCAAAAGCTGTGACTGAGTCACCACTGGCCGCTCGTGCATGAGACAACAATGTCAGCGCTTTTTCAATTCTTGAAATAGCACACATGGCTGTATAAATATTTTTTGGTTGTGGAAATAATTTTAACACAGCTGCTGTGATAATACCCAGTGTTCCTTCAGCTCCTATAAAGAGATGCTTCAAGGCATAGCCTGAATTGTCTTTAGCCAATGCACGTAAGCCATCCCACACCTGGCCATCAGGCAACACAACTTCCAGTCCAAGTGTCAGATCACGGGCTGTTCCGTAACGCAGCACGTTCAAACCGCCAGCGTTAGTTGCTATATTTCCGCCAATGTGGCAGCTCCCTGCTGCACCCAGAGACAAGGGAAAAAAACAGCCGGCGGTGGCAGCAGCCCTCTGTACATCCGTGAGCAGACAGCCTGCCTCGACTGTTATGGTATAGTTGAGGGGGTCAATAGCGCGTACATTGTTCAGTCGCTGGGTGGAGAGGACAATTTCAGCCCCATGTTCCCACGGAACGCTCCCACCTACGAGGCTAGTGTTTCCACCTTGTGGAACTAATGGGACGCCCACTGCGGCACATAACTGAACTACAGCAGCAGCCTCAGATGTAGAAGCTGGTCTAGCAACCGCAATTGCGCGCCCATGATACAAACCTCGTTCCTCGTGCATATAGGACTCAATGCCGGAAGTGGCTGTTACCAAGCCACCCGGCCCAAGCACATGGGCAATCCGCTCTAAGAGCGGTCGGTATTCAAACATGGCGGCGAACCCAGAGTAGCGCCTAGCTAGGCGAACACAATGCTGTGACAAGAAACATACGAGCGCCTAGGGCTATACAAAAAGTATCAGCACAACTAACAACTATACCAAGTTTAAAATAAGCATGGATGGCCGATCAATACTCGGGATTCTAGTAAAAGAAAAAGCGATAAACAATACTTTTTTTATTTCATAATTTACAATTAATATTCACTACATTTTCAATACAATGCTCGCAAGAGAAAACCTTGTATGCTCTGGACACTACCCTATTGACGGAACATGTGACCTTTTTGTATGAAAGAATAAAGAATAAAAAATCAGGAATATTTTTTGATGGTGGCTGTAGCTCAGCTGGTTAGAGCATTGGTTTGTGGTACCAAGGGTCGTCGGTTCGAATCCGATCAGCCACCCCAGGTGCTCATGATATTCTTGTCTGTGGCCGCCCGGTGCGTGCGACGCTCTTACGCTGCTATGTGTGTAGGGCATGCTGTTTTCCGTTAGTGAAAGCCATTTTTCCGCCTTGTCTGCGGTCTCTTTAAAGAGAGACACCTCAAGAAAGATCCCTCAACAAAGAGATAAAAAAGCGCAAAGAGCGCCATGCCAATCCTTTGGCGAATCGTTTTTCTCTGTGGCCTTCTCATGCCATGACCATTCAACGTGTGTCTGCTTTCCCTCCTTTGGTGTGTATATAGTGAGTCCAACCACTGGCACGCAGACAACAAGCCGAACATGTTCCACAGCCATACCCCCAGTCATGCAGACTAGTACGGTCGCCACGGTAACAGGTGTGTGTGTGTGTACGAATCAAATCCACCAGCACTGCCCCTCCCAGCGATTCAGCCAGCTGCCAAGTGGCAGCCTTGTCTCGCCACATGAGTGGCGTATGCAGCACAAATTGTCTTGCCAAACCAAGATTCAGTGTCACTTGTAGTGCTTTCAAGGTGTCATCGCGACAGTCTGGATAGCCAGCAGAGTCTGTCTCACACATGCCACCTACTAAATGGCGCAGGGCACGAGACCAAGCAGTGGCTGCTGCATACGTGAAGAACAATAAATTACGACCAGGTACGAAGGTGGTGGGCAGACTATCGGCTTGACAGGCCATAACAGCATTGCTTCCCTTTTCTGGAAGGGCGAGATTCAGCATATGGTCCTGGCCAAGCCGCGTGCTCCAGGTAGGAAAGACCGTTAGCAGCCGATCTCGCAGCATGTGTCGGCATGTCAGTTCGACTGCGTGGCGCTGGCCGTAGAAAAAGCCAATTGTCTCTACCTGTGAGAAACGGGAGAGAGCCCAAGCCAAGCAGGTAGTTGAATCCTGTCCGCCTGAAAATAGCACAAGGGCCCCCTTATCGGTTGTGCTTAAGGTAGTAGTATTCATAATAAATAACCTAAGCGCTTGATAAATAACCTCAGGACTTTACAATTGTTTCCTAAAAAATTGGCGCATCACGCACTAGCTTTCATGTGGCTCTTTTTTTCATTTCTTTCTTATCAATTTTTCATTTATATTCTCTCAATAATGGTTAATGAGCAGCCCATTGCTTTCTGAGAGAACTCAAGCCGTGTACGTACACGTACGCGAGGAGGAAAAAAAGGAGTAGAAAAACACTGCCAGCGACAAGCTCAGCCGAGTTTTTAGGAAACTTTTCTAGAGCGGGAAATTCTTGTAATAGTGTCAGTTGTTCTAAATTTTATACTTTTATTATCTGCAAGCAGAATCTTGCCTCCATATTCCTGAACCAGAGAGGCACCTATAACAGTTCCGACCGTGTAGTCAGCACCCTTGACAAGGACGTCAGGACGTAGAGCCGCGATCAAGACAAGAGGTGTGTCATCGCAAAACGGGACAACCAGATCAACGTCCCTGAGTGCGGCGAGCACTACAGCACGAGCTTTTTCAGGTTGAATTGGCCGCCCCTTTCCCTTCAGACGCCGGACTGAAGTATCATTATTGAGACCAACAACCAGCTTATCACATGCAAAACGTGCCGTTTTTAATAAATACACGTGTCCAGGATGCAGTAAGTCAAAACAACCATTGGTAAATCCTACTTTCAGACCGTGCCGTCGCCAAAGGGCCACAAATTTCAACGCCTCTTCAAAAGAGACCACCTTTTCTTCGCTTTCTGTGGCAGCATTCTGATGGCCTATCGCTGTGACAAGGTCTAAAGCAGAAGCGACAGCTGTTCCCACCTTGCTGACAACGATACCGGCAGCACTGTTGGACAGCTGCGTTGCTTCCAACAAATTCGCACCAGATGCAAGAGCTGCAGCCAGTGTAGCGACAACGGTGTCACCAGCCCCAGAAACATCAAAAACTTCCCGCGCTTCTGCTGGCAGATGGTGAAATGTCCCATCAGCCTGAACCAGAGTCATGCCATCCTGACTGCGGGTCGTGAGAACAGCTGTAATCGCGTAAGTCTTTATCAGAGACTTGGCTGCGCTCACAACCTCGGCATCGCTGCTCGTTGGAAGGCGTGTGGCATCAGCGAGTTCACGCTTGTTTGGTGTGAGAAGTGTTGCACCGCGATAACTGCTGTACTCAGCCCCTTTAGGATCAACAAGAACAAGCCGACCCTTAGCGGCTGCAATTAACTCTGCCGCTATCCCACCGGCTAGTACACCTTTCCCGTAGTCTGACAAAATAACAACCTTTACATGTTTTAGTATTTTAATTGCTTTTTTTAAAAGTATTTTACGACTTATAGATGAAAGTTGAATGATTGTTTCTTTATCAACTCTTAATAATTGTTGTGCCTGAGCCATGAATCGTGTTTTGACGGGGGTTTGGCGTCCAGGATCCACAATCCAATAGGTTTCGACCCCTTCATGACGGGCAAGCAGCACAGAAAGCTCTTCGCCGGCAGCATCAGAACCACGGGCTGAAACAAAGACAGGGCGTGCACCAAGTGCAACCAAATTACGCACCACGTTGCCGGCACCGCCTAGCATGCTCGTTTCACGGTTGGTATGCAAAATAGGAATAGGCGCTTCGGGTGATACGCGTGCAACAGTACCACACACGTAACGATCAATCATCGCATCACCAATACACAGAACGCGATTTCCTGCAAAGCGTTCTACCAAAGAAACTAGTAGAGCAGAGTCTATGAGCATGAATGGATGCTTTATTCTTTTTCTGTTTATGGTCTACTCTTACCAAGATATTCCACAACTACCTTCATCCGTTTGAAAAGAGCAGAGAGGCATTGAGTTTTCCATGGGAACAGCTCACTGGAATAAAGGTGACATACGATCGATTTATAAGATGTATAATGATATTTGCAAAGTGATGTCTATTTAAAAAGTACAGTACTATACTCTCATTACTGGAATGAGTAAGGGGGAGTTTCGTGAGAACTTGTGGATTTTGGGGGCCGCAATTTACCCGCCTCGGCAAAGCAGAAGTATGTGTGTATGCTTTTGCTAGCAATAGGGTCTATAGGTTGATGCTCATGCTCAAGAGGGTATAATTTTAGATTTCATCGCCACCTTGGTTGAGAAAATAAAATTTTCACGATTCAGGAGGTTCTGCGCTTCATGTTGGCGGCCCGGCCCAAAAAAGTCGCCGCAAGAAAAGGACTGGCAGCTGTTGCCGAGTGCGTCGACAGCGTGTCATATGGAAAAAGTGACCAAGTGACGACAACAGCATTGACGCCTGATACCTCAGTGAGCAGGCCTAGTTCGAAGAATGGGATCTTCTAAAAGATCGCTCTACTAGCTACTAGCTACTAGGCGCCGTTCCGATAGAGGCGCAACTTCTCTCCGCGTGGAGAGACGGACCATTTGTTTGAATCCTCTGACATCCTGAAATTTCTCTGAAAAAGAGATCTCATACGTCTTCTGAATTTTATCAGAGCGTGTCTATGGGTTAATTTCTTTAAAAAATTTTATATATGTATTTTTTTTATCAAAAATGGTGGAGCCAAGAAAAATGGTGGAGCCAAGGGGAATCGAACCCCTGACCTTCTCATTGCGAACGAGACGCTCTCCCGACTGAGCTACGGCCCCCTCTCCCAGAGAGGAGATATAGAAATGTAGAAAGCTCCCTCCTGTCAAGTGCCTTATCCAATACGGGTGCCTGTCCTGGTTATAAGCGAGCCGGTACTTTCCCTTATTCATCGTACTTTCTCTGTGCATATAATGCCCGGTCTGTCGTGTGTCACCTGGCGTGTCTGAGCGGTGGACAGCATGTAAATCAGGACGGCGGTGATGATTTCCCGGATTGAAAAATGCTGTATAGAAAAAAGAATCAAAATGACTGACCAGAGACGAGTAATCGCACGGGTGCTGTCAGAGGCAATAGATCACCCTGACGTAGAAGAAGTACATCGCCGTGCCGCTGAGATAGATCCACGTATCAGCATTGCCACTGTCTATCGGACAGTACGTCTCCTTGAGGCTGAGAACATTCTCAAACGACACGAGTTCGGCAGTGGGCGTGCGCGTTATGAAGAAGTTGCCTCCGAACACCATGACCACCTGATCGACATCGAATCGGGACAAGTCATCGAATTTCATAGTAGAGAGATAGAAGAACTCCAGCGTCTTATTGCCCTTCACTACGGGTACAGGTTGGTGGGCCATCGGTTGGAACTGTATGGCGTGCCCACTGGAGGGAGAAGGGGCGGGAGCCGTGAGGCCCTTACTCGACAGTTTAAAGACGAAGGTAGTGACCACTAAATGCCAGGTATGCTAGCCTAGCATGCTCTCTTTTCTCAAGAGAATGAAACTCTAGGAAATAAAAGATTTGATAAGAAAATTGTATATAAAAACTTATGGTTGTCAAATGAATGTCTATGATTCTAACAGTATAATAGACATCCTCGCTCCTTTTGGGTTCATAGCGTCTGACAGGCCAGACGATGCCGACATGATTATTCTCATGACCTGTTATATCCGCGAAAAGGCCGCTGAAAAGATGTTCTCAGAACTAGGACGTCTTCGTTCTTTCAAGAAGGCTCGCAAAGCCACTGGCAAAAATACAATTTTGGTTGTTATTGGTTGTACAGCACAAGCTAACGGGGCAGAAATTCTAGAACGTGCCCCTTATGTGGATATTGTCCTGGGAACACAAACCTATTATCGCCTCCCTGAAATAGTAAAGAGTGCAACAAGACCTTTCTCTGATTTAGAGTTCCCATCGGGCGACAAGTTTAATCATATACCTCCCCCTAAGGCCAACGGCGTTGCTGTCTTTTTGCCAGTGCAGGAGGGATGTAATAAGTTCTGTACCTTCTGTGTGGTGCCTTACACACGTGGCGCTGAATACTCGCGCCCCGCTGCTGCCGTCCTTGCCGATGCTCAATTTTTGATAGAAACAGGTGCGAGAGATATTACACTTATAGGACAAAATGTCAACACATATCATGGCAGGAGTCCTGACGGCACGGGGTACTGGGGTCTCGGGAAATTACTACGAGCGCTAGTAGCAAAGACTGATGACCTATATCGCTTACGCTTCCTCACCTCTCATCCCTGTCACGTTGATGACTCACTGATAAAAGCGTTTCGGGATCTGCCAAGACTCATGCCATATCTGCACCTGCCCGTGCAGTCCGGATCAGATCGCATACTTGCAGCTATGAATCGTGGGCACACGGCCGCTGACTATTGCCGTCTCGTCGAACGGCTACGCCAGGCATGTCCGGCGCTCGCCTTGTCTAGTGATTTCATCGTCGGGTTTCCCGGTGAGACAGAAGCAGATTTCCAGGCCACCCTGAATCTCGTGCGCAGCATTGGTTATGCACAAGCTTATTCCTTCAAGTTCAGTCCACGACCAGGGACACCTGCCGCGCAAGCCTCTGATCAGATTCCTGAGCCCGTCAAAGTAGACAGGCTGGTGCGGTTACAAAGGATATTGTCCGCCCAACAAAAAATGTTCAACACCACATTCCTCGGCCGTGAGGTTCCTGTTCTACTCGATCGCAAGGGGACGCTGGTTGGCCAGCTTATTGGCCGCAGTCCGTACATGCAGGTGGTAACCGTGAACGCACAGGAGAAACTCCTAGGCAAAATAGTGAACTTACGTATCCACAGAATTCGATCCAACAGTCTAGATGGAACTTTTTTAGTAGATTCTGCCCATTCTGCTGATACCTCTTACGAGGAGCAATGTGGTTTGAGGAGACTGCAGGTGTAATGCAGCCGCTCACACGCTCCACTATGTCTCTGATGCGTGAATTCGATGATAATCTGCTGCTCCAAGTAATGTTCGGGCCTCAGAATATTCATCTGAGCCAAATCGAACGACAGCTGAATGTACGGATTGATGTCCGCGGTAATGCAGTCACCGTTTCCGGCCCCATCGGACTGGTAGAGGTCGCAGGTTCTGTTCTCGATGCGTTATACGATCGCCTTCGCCGTGGACAGCAGGTAGAGATAAGCGATGTAGATGCGGCGGTACGTATGTCGCGTCATGGCACGCCTCTACTCGAGGAGCGGAATGAGGCGCTCATCATACGCACGAGCAAACGCCATGTCGTTCCACGCGCACCTGCCCAGGCTGAATACCTGCAAGCGATGAGAGATAATGAACTTGTCTTTGGACTGGGGCCAGCGGGCACTGGCAAAACCTATTTAGCTGTCGCGATGGCTGTCTCAATGATGCTACGCGGTAAAGTTGATAAACTCATTTTATCCAGACCAGCAGTAGAGGCAGGAGAGCGACTCGGCTTTCTACCAGGTGATTTACGTGAGAAAATTGACCCTTATTTCCGCCCCCTCTATGATGCTCTCTACGACATGTTACCCGGCGACCAAGTGATTAAACGCCTGGGCATCGGTACAATTGAGGTAGCGCCCCTAGCCTTTATGCGAGGACGGACTCTCTCTAACGCTTTTGTGATATTGGATGAGGCACAGAATACCACGCCCATGCAGATGAAGATGTTTCTGACACGTCTAGGCGAAAATGCACGCATGGTCGTAACAGGTGACTTGAGTCAAGTCGACCTTCTAATCGGTATGCCATCTGGCTTACATGAAGCAGTAAGAATTCTCGGAGGAGTGGATGGAGTCGCCTTTGTCTGCTTCACAGACAGGGATGTCGTCAGGCACGAATTGGTCAGTCGTATTGTCAGGGCTTATCAAGAAGATGAAAGCCGTGAAGGGTATTATTCACTGTAGGAGAAGAGCAGGCTGGCATGCTGGGATGGATGAGTTACGTGTGCTATACTCTCTATTTAATTGTGCCTGACACTGATACGTCGGCGTCCCATTCGGCAGCGGCACTTGTACCCAGCCATTGGGCACGTACTGTCCGATAGTGGACACTAGGATCGTAGAGATCGACCGCTAGGCCCAGAGTGCTCGCTGTCATTCTACCCATCGCGGATAGTAGTTTATATGAAGTATACAATTGATCTCTTTTTGCACGCACTAGCGCAACACGTGAATCAAGTAATTCCTGTTCAGCATTGAGGACATCAAGCACTGTACGTGATCCCACTTGAGCCTCACGTTTCGCTCCGTTTAGCGCCACTTTAGCCGCGAGAATCTGAGCCTGGAAGGACTCTATCTGAGTGCGGGCACTCTGCAGTCCCTCCCACGCTTGAGTCACAGATTCTATGGCAACACGCCGCGATTGATCGCTTTCCAGCCGTCTCTGGCTAGCAGTATGCTTAGCCTCGCGCAGGCGAGCGTACACTGCTCCTTGCTGGTATAGAGGGACCTTGATTGTTAGCATAACTTCTGCTGACTCTGTCCTCGTCCGAGAATCTCGATCTGTCTGGTTCCAGTTGCGGCTCAAGCGACCTTCGAGACTCACTGTTGGACGTAGTTCGCCGCGAATCTGGATGATGCTATGTTGGGCAGCCTGAGCAGTATGTTCTGTTGCATTGACAACTGGATTGACAGAGGCTGCCGATTCTATTGCTTCTGAGAGGGATGTTGGTAGATTGGGCGGTGCCTGAGGAAACGCTAGCTGGCCTGGCATGGTGCCAACAACCTGTTCGTAAGTGGCGCGGCTTGACTGCAGAGTCCCCTCTGCTGCTAAACGGACGGCAGTGGTGCGAGCCAGACGGGCCTCTGCCTGAGCCACATCTGTCTGAGTGATTTCACCAACACGAAAGCGATCGCGGGCGGCGACAAGCTGATGTCGCAAAACCTGTTCGCTATTCATGTTGAGAGCAAGAACTGCCTGATCCCGCACCACGTCCAAATAGGCTTGTGCGGCATTTCTTAACACTGTTTGTTCAACATCAATGAGCTGCGCCCATTCGGCCTGAACTCTGGCCTCTGCTTCTGTGGTTGCTGCGACAGTACGGCCTCCGCGGTACAGTGCCTGAGTGATGCCCACACTGCCCGATCGGGCTGTGCGGGCATGAGAGGACGTAGACGCACTGCTGTCCTCGTAATGTCCGTGACTCCCTTGCAGACTGAGTGTCAAATGAGGACGCCAGTGAGCGAGTGCCTGTGGTACGCTTTCATGTATAGCCCGGCTGTGGGCCCGCTTAGCAAGAAGCTGTGGATTAGACAAGTATGTCGCTGCCAGCGCGCTCTCGAGTGTTTCTGCTCCTGTCTTTTCTATAGCACTTAAGTACCCTATGAGGAGGGCCACAAAGGCTATAATGAGTCGCATATCATCTATACTCTTATGAGTAATGTCTCGCACGGCACCGCACCGCTTGTCAGGCTACAGACTAGCAGAGCTGAGAGCATATGACAGTCTATTCTATGCGATACAAGAGATACAAGGAAACATGACTCCTGCCCCGAGGATGGGTCTCAATGAGCGAGAAGATTTTTTTGTTTCTTCTTGCGCGAGTAGCAAAGTGAAGTGTACTAAAGTTTGCAACTCATTATATAGAATGCTGTGACGTTCTGTCGTTACAGCATCTATACCCCACTGTGCGCCTTGAAACAACTGGTCAAGCTGTGTAGCAGAAAAAGCCACATCCGCGCCGATTGTACCATCTATTAGAGAAAACGCGATAACAAATGACTTACAAAGTGTAGCAGCCCTGTATAACACAGCTAAGTGAAAAGTGTCCATGTCCGACAGGACAGCGTGCAATGTTGAGAGTGCCTGCTTAGATTGTTTAATGGGCATGACACCAGCTGTAATTCTTAACTGGACTCCATAACGCTGTACCATCCCATCTAACAACGGCTGCCACTTGGTCTGCTGAAGCTTCACCAACGTCGGAGGTGCGCTAGCCCTGTAGCACACAAGATCTGTGGCGGCAAGTGCCAGTAGCGTTCCTACCCCTTCTTGTCTGAGAGTCGACATTCTGTCAATAGCAGTGTTTGTGAGTTGAGTTAGCGGCATAGTCGCTGGGCAGATTCTACTTCCTTGCATTTGCCACTCAGCGGCAATGGCCTCGGCTAGATAGCGGTTAGGAACAACGAGAGGCATTCCGGCAGGAGTAAACAATTTTTGATTGTCTAAATTAACTGAAAACTCTCCCCCATGTGCCACCAGGCTAACTCCGTTATAGAAACGCTCAAAAGTCTGCCAAATCATACCGGATTTTCTGGTGTCCTCCTGATTCTCCTATTGCAGAGAGGCCCCAACACAGGGTGCTCAGACCGTTATCCGCAGTAAATCACACACGGTGGACTTGCAATGTTGCCAATGCGCCACCGTGTGGCGAGAGCTACTGGGGCGCGACACACACACACACGCATTTTAGCCTTTCAGACCATTTAGCATTTCAAGCATTTCAGACCATGAAGACTAGCCCCCTTCTCTTGGGGAGAACAAGCGCAGCTCCTTTGACCGCCAACACCCCCTGCCTGTATGGACGTCCACTTCACTTACCCCGTTGGCTGGGCACTTTCACCTGTTTCATCCACCTGTAACGGGGCAGATTCTATCCCAACAGGCAAAGACCGTGCCGCTTCAGAAGCGCTTGCCAGAGCTTTAGCGAGCTCAAACACCCGCTTTCGGACTTGGGGATCCGTAATTCTGTAGTAGGCCCTGACTAATTCGAGAGTCTCCCGCTTAGACATTGGGTCGGCTTCGAATGAAGAGGGTTCCTCAATGGTGCCAGCCAACATGCGCGGGCTCTGAGCAGCTGTGCCTTCAATCATGTCATCAAAGAAAAATGAGACAGGAACGTCTAGCACACGGCTTAAATCCCACAGGCGACTAGCTCCGATGCGATTAGCACCCCGTTCATACTTTTGCACCTGCTGAAAGGTCAGTCCTATGGCATCACCTAGCTTCTCCTGACTCATACCAAGCAGCGTGCGGCGAAGACGCACGCGGCTTCCGACGTGCACATCGATGGGATTCGGACTCCCAGTCGCCGTGCGGCCGCGTGTGGAGACACGGGGGGAGCTGGTTTCTTTCGTGGCGCGTGCTGAAGTCATAGCCGATCCTTGCTTAGGAGACACCTGTAACAATTAGCAAGCTCATCTTGCGTAGAGCAACACTTGTCATATCATCGCATGACTCGTCAACTGTATATCGCATGCTGGTGGTAAAAATCTTCTCCAGCTATGGCTGGTAAGGAGCCATACCCTCGCTACGCTGCCTTCGATAGCTTAAATGCAAGCGCCGTTCCCAGGCAAAGAAGAGTCAGGAAAAGCGCTATAGCATTACCCCATCTTGCAAAGAGTGGGGCAGGAGCTAAAGCCACTGGCAGTGAGACGTCCCGTACTCCTGCAATGCCAAGACCAATGGTTTCCACAATCCGGCCATAAGGATCCACGACGGCGGAAATACCAGTCACAGCAACACGAACGAGTGGGAGTCCTTCCTCTACGGCACGCCATCTGGCACTCGCAAAGTGCTGATACGGCCCCGCGCTCTGCCCAAACCACGCATCGTTTGTTACGTTAAGAATCCATTGCGGGTGCCCCGCGCGCTCCACCACTTTTCCTGGAAAAATAACTTCATAACAGATGAGAGGGCTCAACGGTGGGAGACCCACGAGACTGATCGTCTGCACGCCAGTGCCAGAGGAAAAATTCGCTAAACCCATTGCTATTTTCTGTCGTGAGAAGAGACTCCAGGCGGGCATATATTCTCCGAAAGGTACAAGATGTGCTTTGTCGTAGAATGCGAGCATCGTTCCCTGATGGCTAATCGCCATCAAGCTGTTCCAAAAATGGACGACTCTAGACCCCGGGGGGGTTGTGCGTATCACACCTGTCAGTACGGCCCCTCCAGAAGGGACGGCCTGAGAGACAAGCTGACGTGCTTCAGCATGCCAGTCCAAAGAAAAAGCTGTTGCTGTTTCAGGCCACAGGACATGTGTGACTTTCTCGAATCCAGGCCCTAGACTCATAGCAATTTGCTTGAAGAAATGTCTGACGCGCAGTTCTGGAATCCAGCGGAGAGATTGATTGATATTTGGTTGTACGATTCGCAATCTCACGTTATCTACTATGGGATGATATTCTATAGGACCAGCAAGACTCAAGCGCACTAAACCTGCACCCCATAGAAGTAACAACGTTCCAGTCACCGCAAGGTTTATCCCTACACGTTGGCCTACCAGAATTGCCTTGCGACCAACTAAAGTAGCAGGTAATGATATTATTAAAACTGTTAATAATCCTGTCCCATAGACTCCTAAATAAGCTGCGGATTGCAGAACGCTCTCGACATTTGTCCAGGCATGAGCTACTGGATTCCAGGGGAAACCACCAAAAAGTGTTCCGCGGACAATTTCACTTATTGTCCATGCCCCAGCTAAAGCAATGCCTCGCTGTGGCCCCGGCCGCGAGATTTGTACAGTCAGCCAGGTCGCCAGGCCTGTGAAGAGAGCCAGGCCAACGGTGAGAGTTACCAGGGCAAAGGGAATCATCCAGGCGAATCGCGCTGGATTCACGAGAAAAGCACATGCGACCCAGTATGACCCAAAAGAAAAAAATCCCGTGCCAAACCACCACCCAATCATAAAAGCGTGCCTGTTGCTTTTTGTTGTGTTATCGAGAAGCCAGACGAGGCCTGAAAAAGTGACAAGCAGTAACGGCCAGATTCCTACTGGTGGCATCACAGCTGCTAGCCCACAGCCTAGGGCGATAGCGAAAACGCTGCGACGCCAGCCTGTTAAGCTGCGCACACGAACGGCTATCAGCTCAAGAGCCATAATGTGGAAACGACTCACAGATTGAAGTCCTCGCAGAAGAGGGGCAAGATGCATGTTATATGACGACGGATATCGCGGGTGTAGCCAGTCTGCGCTCCTGGCCAAGGCAACACGATCGGAAACAGCTTTGGACGCCGTTACGAGAAGACCGCCTGCTATTAGAGAGTGACAGGCCATTGTTTATATAACTTAAAAGGGAGAGGCAGCGTTGTTAATGACTACAGGTTTTGTGCTCCCTCCTCCCCAAAGAGAGAGGGGGGGATATATCTATCTATCTATACGATATATCTATGCGAAACTAAGATGTCCTCTGTCGAGACAAACAGGCGTTGACGAACGGGCACACGGGCACTCCGCGATGGCATCGCCTGTTGTGAACAGGAGCGCTCAGGTGTTGTGTTGCGAGGGTGGCGTCAATGTAGCTAAGGTGCCTACTGTCCTCCCATTAGATATATCCCGGGTGGCAGGGTCGACTTGGGGCAACACCCCTGTCACAATGCCCCTCAGAAGAGGAACACGCTTGGTACGACGTCACATACGTTGGCACTGACAGGACACTATGCGAGTCACAAGAGTTTATACTATTGAGGGGCAGTCACCCTATGAAGGTCTGACCTTCAAGACAATGTCGAGCGAGATTCGTAATCCAGATGGCTCGCTGGTGTTCCAGTTTGGCCGATTGGAGGCCCCGGCAGATTGGTCACAGGTGGCTTGTGACATTCTGGCACAGAAGTATTTCCGAAAGGCCGGCGTGCCCGCCTTTTTAAAACCTGTGCCGGAAGAAAATGTGCCAAAGTGGCTGTGGCGCCATGAGTCCGATATGGCTGCAATGGCTGATCTTCCTCCAGAGAGGAGATACGGCGCTGAGCATGATGCGCGGCAAGTCTTCAACCGCATGGCCGGCACATGGACTTACTGGGGCTGGAAAGGCGGCTATTTCGACAGTGAATCGGACGCGCTAGCTTATTTTGACGAGATGTGCTTTATGCTATGCCGCCAGATGGCAGCGCCCAACTCTCCGCAATGGTTTAATACTGGTTTGCACTGGGCTTATGGTATTGACGGGCCTAGCCAGGGCCACTATTACGTCGACCACCACACTGGTGAAGCGGTCCGTGCCACAAGTAGCTACGAACATCCACAGCCACATGCCTGCTTCATCCAGAGCATCGATGATGATCTGGTTAACGAGGGGGGAATCATGGACCTGTGGGTGCGTGAGGCGCGGCTGTTTAAGTATGGCTCTGGCACAGGCACAAATTTCTCACCATTGCGCAGTGCGGGCGAGCCACTGTCTAGCGGCGGTCGCTCCTCTGGTCTCATGAGTTTTCTGAAAATCGGTGATCGTGCTGCTGGTGCCATAAAATCTGGTGGGACGACTCGTCGGGCGGCCAAGATGGTCATTGTGGATATTGATCACCCAGACATCGAGGCCTTCATCGACTGGAAAATCATGGAGGAGCGTAAAATTGCTGCCATGGTTACTGGTTCCAGTCTCTGCAATACACATCTGAACGCTATTATGCGCGCGTGTACGCCTGATAACTGTGATCCTGGAGCCAATAAAGCTCTGCATGAGGCGCTTGTCGCAGCGCGCCAAGTCATGATTCCGGAGAGTTATCTGCAACGTGCCATACAACTGGCCCGCCAGGGTTTTACGACCCTCACATTTCCTATTCTTGATACCGACTGGAATTCGGAAGCTTATATGACCGTCTCAGGGCAGAACTCCAACAACACTGTCCGTGTGTCAGATGCTTTTCTGGATTCTGTGCTCGCTGATCAGGATTGGTTTTTACGACGTCGGGTTGATGGAGTGGCGCAAAAAAGGATTCGTGCAACCCAGTTGTGGGAGCATATTGGGGAGGCAGCATGGCAGTGTGCTGATCCGGGTTTACAGTTTGATACGACCATTAACGCTTGGCACACGTGTCCAGCGTCTGGGCGTATCTCAGCTTCAAATCCGTGTTCAGAATACATGTTTCTGGATGATACCGCCTGCAATCTAGCCTCCCTGAATCTGTATGCCTTCCATAAGGCAGATAGTCAATTTGATATTGTTGCTTTTCGCCATGCTGTACGACTCTGGATTCTGACTCTCGAGATCGCAGTGTTGATGGCTCAGTTTCCGTCACGAAGGATAGCCGAGTTGTCTTATCGCTATCGGACTCTCGGTCTCGGACACGCCAATGCTGGCGGTCTGCTCATGGCTTCAGGTCTACCTTATGATAGCCCTGCGGGACGGGCCCTGATAGCCGGGATTACCGCTCTCATGACTGGTGTCGCATATACCACATCAGCGGAGATGGCGGCTAGTCTGGGACCGTTTCCAGGATTTTTTGACAACCGTGCTCCCATGCTTCGGGTCGTCCGTAATCATCGTCGTGCAGCCTACGGCCTCGCAGAGGGCTATGAAGATCTGAGGATATTACCAGTCCCTTTCGATGGCTGCCCTGATCGTGTCTTGGCTGAGGCAGCTCGTGCGGCGTGGGACGAAGCCCTCTCTCTTGGAGAAGCCCATGGCTACCGGAATGCCCAGGTGTCAGTGGTAGCCCCGACAGGCACGATTGGCTTAGTCATGGATTGTGATACCACTGGTATTGAACCAGACTTTTCACTTGTCAAGTTTAAGAAGCTCAGTGGTGGTGGTTATTTTAAAATAATCAATCGTATGGTGCAAGAAGCCTTACGTACACTAGGCTACGATGAGAGTCAGATCTCGGCAATCGTCCGTTACACAGTGGGTGCAGGAACATTACGAGAGGCACCTGCCATTAATCATCAAACTTTACAGGCGAGGGGTTTTGATGACAGCAGTCTCGATGTCATAGAGCGTGCGGCCGCGGCAGCGTTTGACATCCGTTTTATTTTCAACAAATGGAGCCTAGGATTCGATTTTTGCCATCATACCCTTAGTCTGTCAGCAGAACAGCTTGCAGATCCAGAGTTTGATATGCTGGCGGCGCTCGGGTTTACGCCAGAACAAGTGGAGGCGGCGAACACGTACTGCTGTGGTGCTATGACAGTGGAGGGCGCTCCGACTCTCAAACCAGAGCATCTCTCTGTATTTGATTGTGCTAGTCTCTGTGGACGCTGGGGGACCCGTTTCTTATCTACTGAAGCTCACATCCGCATGATGGCTGCGGTGCAGCCGTTTGTCTCCGGTGCGATCTCAAAGACTATTAATATGCCTACAACTTCTACAATAGAAGATTGTAAGGAGGCCTATCTCCTCGCGTGGCGCCTAGGGCTTAAAGCTATTGCATTATATCGAGATGGCTCCAAACTCTCGCAGCCACTACAGGCGCGTCTATTAGCTGAGAGGGATACCAATATTGATGGAACTGTTATAGTGCTGCCAGCTGCAGCACGGGCTGCTTTGGTTGCTGAAAGAATCGTCGAACACGTGATGGTCCCCCCTAACAGGCAACGTTTGCCACATCGGCGGAAGGGATATACGCAAAAGGCCTCTGTCGGCGGCCATAAGGTGTACCTGCGGACTGGTGAATACGAAGACGGACAGCTTGGAGAGATTTTTATTGACATGCACAAGGAAGGGGCCGCCTTCCGCAGTCTTATGAACAACTTTGCAATTGCAATCTCTATCGGTCTCCAGTATGGCGTTCCTTTGGAAGAGTATGTCGAAGCCTTCACATTCACCCGCTTCGATCCATCGGGGACAGTCACGGGCAATGATGCCATCAAGAGAGCGACGTCTATCTTAGATTACATCTTTCGTGAACTTGCTATTTCATATCTCGGTCGCAATGATCTGGCGCATGTTGAACCTCATGACTTATTACCAGATGCGCTTCTGACTGGCGGTGGTAGGGCAGATGGCACGCTTGCCAACGGAGAAGAGATCAGCCATATGATCGAACGGATTGCTAGCCATGGGTATGTACGCTCGAGTAATCGCTATGTTCTGACAAATTCCACCCCTCCTGCTCAAAAGACTCCACAGGATGATCAGAAAGGCCATCTCTTGGCTGCATCACAGTATCAGTGCGATGGTAGTGCAACGATGCCGCCGCCTGTCTTGCGGAACGTCAGTCAATCTGCAGGTGGTGGGACTAAAGAGAACAAAAAAACAACTCCTCTCCCGCAGTGGCAGCCAATTCGGGCTATCTTGGTTCGGGAAGCGCGGATGCGAGGATATGAAGGAGCCTCATGTAGTGAATGCGGTAATTTTACTCTGATTCGTAATGGGACGTGCCTGCAATGTGATACATGTGGAACAACTAACGGTTGTAATTAATGCATGCATATATGTATGTGGAGAGATCCTGTCTCAGGACGTCGAACACTCTTCGCCTCTTTTGGAGACTTTGTTTAACTATGTTTAACTATCTGTGTACCTGTCAAATCGCTCTTTCGCGAGAAGCACCGCTTTTTCAAGCTCGTTTTCTGAGCACAGCCCTAACGTCACTGGGTTGCGTGGCTTGATGTTAGCGGTATTCCAATGGGTACGGCCCCGCACACTGGTAATAGTTGATTTGGTAGTGCCAATCAGTTGGCATATTTGGGTATCGGAAAGCTCTACATGATGCCTGAGCAGCCAGGCAATAGCATCAGGTCTGTCTCGCCGTTTGGAAACAGGCATATAGCGTGCCCTTCCTCCCTTAGGTCTTTGTTGAGAAAGCGGCAACTCTGTACGGAGAAGACAGAGTCGTGCTTCTGGACTCCGTTCACAACGCTCAATTTCGGCCCGTGTGACTTGTCCATTAGTCACTGGATCGAGGCCGATGATTCCGGTTGCTACTTCACCGTCGGCAATAGCTTGTACCTCAAGTGCATGCATGCCGCAAAAATCAGCAACCTGTTCAAAGGTTAGCGCAGTATTTTCCACTAGCCATACCGCTGTGGCCTTAGGCATAAGGGGTAGCGCCATCACATTCCTCACAACCATGATAAGGCGCAACTGAACATCTTTTAAGTTCTGCAAGTTGCGTTTACACCCACAAGTGACGTGACATGAGAGCCAGCAAACACCGCGCGCGGCACTCTCGCTCACACCTGTAAGGAACATATGGACTTTTAAAAGCCTGTCAACTGATGACAGGGGTGTAGCAGACAGCAGACCTTCATAGAAAGGGCGAAACAATCCTCATCGCAGAGAGAATTGATCTCAATCAAGAGAGAGTTTTTCTTGATGATGTGCACTCTTGCCACTTCACTTTTGTTGCAACATCAGACGCCAGCCCTGAGACGAGACTGGAAACGCGTAGGATGGGCTGGATAAACGCCGAGCAGATGTAACGAACGAGAGAAAAATCCTAATTCTTCTAAAGCTAATCGTAGACCTAAACTGTCTGGGTGTGCTTCAACTTCAGCGTAAAATTGCGCAGCAACAAAAGCACCATCTACCAAATAACTCTCTAGTTTTGTCATATTAACGCCATTAGTAGCAAAACCACCAAGAGCTTTGTACAAAGCTGCTGGGACGTTACGCACCGTGAACAGAAAAGATGTGACGACAGGTCCACGGGCTGGGTTAGGATTAATAGGCGTTCGTGCCATCACGATGAAGCGAGTCGTATTATGGTCAGCATCTTCGATGTTGGCCTTGAGAGAAGTCAAGCCGTAGATTTCTCCAGCTAGAGCAGAGGCTATTGCCGCACGTGTATTATCACCACTGTGCGCAACTTCTGCAGCAGCTCCCGCTGTGTCGGCCGCAATGACCGTTCGCAGACCGAGAGCACCGAGGACATTACGGCATTGCCCCAGTGCGTGGACGTGACTGTGCACAGTGCGAATGGAGCCGAGCGTTGCTTCCGGCAAAGCCAGAAGATGATGGTTAATGCGTTGAAAATGTTCGGCAACAATGTGTAGGACGCTGTGCGGGAGTAAATGATGGATATCTGCGACTCGCCCGGCCACGGAATTCTCGACAGGAATCATACCAAAACAGGCATGGCCTTCCGTTACCGCCGCAAATGTTTCTTCAAACGTATCGCATGCTAGTGGAGTCAGCTCTGGATAGGCCGTCAGACACGCGAGATGCGAATAGGCCCCTGCGATTCCTTGAAAGGCAATGGTCTTTTGGGGGTCCGATGACACGGCCCCAGTTTCTGCAAGAGAAACCGTTCCATCGTGCAGATGGGGAATCGTGACAAGCACAGAAGACTTTTTGTTCATTGATTTGACGACCCTTAGCGTCCGCACACGTTCACGTTCTGAACGCAGATCACTCGCGTATGAGACTTTTGCAGCAGCACAGTGCTTGTTCGTGCCGAAGATGTCTCTTCTACGCGCCGCGCATTGATACCATACCTTCGTGAAAGGTCGCCGTCCAGCAGGCTGCAGGTATGGTTGTGACGGCGCTTGTCACAGAAGCTGGTTAACCCGTTATCATAGCATATTACACTAAATAATAGCGTAATGCACTAAATTAAATCTTTTTAGATAATATTCTAAATAGCAAATTCTCTTGCTGTCTGCACCTTCATCCGAAGGCCCCCCTATACCATCTACCCTTAATAGATGTATAATTTACGTCGCCGCGGCGTTACCCAGAGGGAATTTGCAGTCGTCTCAGAATTTCCATGATGACCTGACTAGGTTGCTCGTGATCGCTCAAAATCACTGGTAGCAAACAACGGCTCTTCCAAAAATCAGAACAAATCTCTCTGCGCAAGGAGGAGTCCTCAAGAGAGGACAAGAAATCAGGAAAGCTGTAGGCCTGTCCTTTCATTGGCGGCTCTCTTTCTCTTCACTCAATCTCACACAGCAGGCCAGTGCAAGGTGCTACCGCTGTCACCAGCTAGAGTCGCCGTCAGTGTACAGTTGGCGCACGTCTCTCTTTCGAGAGACTAAGCACGGATAATTCTCCTATATAACGAGGAATTGTCATTTAAAACAACTAAATTTAAAAAATTTAGAATAACTCAAAACAGACAAAGCGGCTGGGACGTTCATCCTCTGAGCGAAGAAAGACGTCCCACCATACCACCTGCAATAGCATAGATGACATAGGCTCGATTTCCATCTGAAAATATCTGATCTGATGAGGTAGCATTCTTCTTAATTCTTAAGAAGTTTTTATATATTTTCATGACAACTTCTCTGCTTTAAGCAGGCTAGAGTAATGAACAAATGTCCGAAGATATCACTGCCCTTCAGAGTGGGCCTTGCCGTGTACGCGATTTGAGTGTGGGAGATCCATCATGCGTGTCCTCGTTATCGGTTCTGGAGGACGCGAACATGCTCTGTGTTGGGCGATTCGCCAATCCCCCCTATGCCAAAAATTGTTTTGCGCACCTGGCAATGCCGGCATTGCCGCGGAAGCTCTTTGCGTTCCTATAGCCGTCACTGAAAGCACAAAGCTTGTCGCCTTTGCACAGGATGCAGCTATTGATATTGTGGTGGTTGGACCGGAGGCTCCGTTGATCAACGGGCTTGCTGATCAGATGGCAGCAGCAGGTATTCGCTGCTTTGGCCCGTCAGCACGGGCGGCCTTTTTAGAAGGCTCAAAAGGATTCATGAAAGATCTGCTAGCCCGCTATAGGATCCCCACTGCAGAATATAGCCGCTTCCGCACACCTACGGCGGCCAAGGCCTTCATACGTGCCTGGGATAGGCCCATTGTAGTGAAAGCAGATGGACTGGCTGCCGGTAAAGGAGTCCGCCTCTGTCTGACCCCCTCAGAGGCAGAACTGGCCATTGATACCGTGATGGTGCAAAGGACATTTGGCTCAGCGGGGGATGCAGTTGTTGTGGAGGCCCTTTTGGAGGGTGAGGAAATTAGTTTTTTTGCCCTTGTTGATGGCATAGAGGCGTTGCCTCTAACGGCAGTACAAGACCATAAGGCGTTGAGGGATGGTGACATTGGTCCCAACACTGGTGGTATGGGAGCCCACTCTCCCCCCCCAGTCCTGACACCCGCATTAGAGCGGGACATCATGAGACGCATCATACTACCAACTGTACGTGGTATGGTAGATATTGGAAGACCATTTAGAGGAGTGTTGTTCGCAGGAATTATCCTTACAGCTGATGGACCCAGGGTGCTCGAATTTAACGTGCGTTTTGGAGATCCAGAGTGTCAGGCGTTGATCATGCGCCTACAATCAGACTTGCTGCAAATTCTGCTGTCCGTATGTGACGGGAGGCTCTCCTCTGTAGCAATCAATTGGTCTGACCAGGCGGCCCTAACTGTCGTCATGGCAGCAAGAGGGTATCCTGGTCATTTCTCCAGAGGAAGTGAAATCCGTGGCCTTGAAAGAGTCATGGGTTTGCCAGATGTGAAGGTCTTCCATGCGGGTACCAGGCAGGACGCGACAGGTCGTGTTTTCGCTGACGGCGGCAGAGTTTTGGGAATCACCGCAATAGGTCATACGGTAGCTGAGGCCAAAGCACGTGCCTATGCAACGGTCAAAAAAATAGATTGGCCAGAAGGATACTACCGGCACGACATAGGCTGGCGAACGGTGAGGCACTCAGGCAGCACGAGAGAGCTGAAATAATTTCCCATCATAGGCCCTACTTTTGGGGGAGCTGTGCGATCATGATGACCTTCCACTTGCAACTCCTTGGGTCTTACTCACTACAGCATATCTTGTGTGGGCCTTACTCCTCCCCTCACCCTCACACCAGCAGGGAAGGTGCTCGTGGTCGTCGGCTCCCACTCCCATCATGATTCATGAATCATGAATCTTCTCTGTGCTTCTTTCTCTATTACAGGCTTTTTTGCTGATTCTGCTATCAATAATTGAGTAATGAAACAAGAAGATTCTCCAGATAACAGAATTGGTAGGAACTCTGCAATTTTTTCTAGTATTGGCTTAAGCCACAAAGAGTCTTGTGCGCTGAAATTCCCGAGAACATGTCTTACCACAAGACTCTGCTGGCCAGGGTGGCCAATACCTATGCGGACTCTTTGATAATCACGCGCCATGTGTGCATCAAGACTTCTCAAACCCTTGTGCCCAGCGTCTCTTCCTCCCCTCTTGATTCGCACCTTGCCCGGCGGCAAGTCTAGTTCGTCATGAAAGACCACTACTCTCCCGATAGGCACGCTAAGAGAACGAACCACTGCACTCACTGCCGGACCAACGTTGTTCATATAGGTCAGTGGTTTCACGGCAAGCACCATAGTACCAGCGACAACGCCCTCGGCTATTTGTGCCTGAAAGTGGGTTTTCTGGAATGGCTTAAACACGTGACGATGGACTATTGCATCTATAGCCATGAATCCTATGTTGTGACGATGACCTGTGTAATCCAAGCCTGGATTACCTAGCCCAACTATTATAAACATAGCCCCTTCCTCACGATGCTACTGTCCCACCTGCCTGAGGCGTGTTCTCTGTCGTTTCTATGCGGCTTGGAGCAACTATCGTGGCGATGGTCAGGTCAGTCTCTGGATGCAGCAGACGCACTCCTTCAGGGAGCTGAATCTGGCTCAGATGAAGAGAATCGCCTATTTTCATGCCTGTAACGTCAATATCGAGGGCAACGGGAATGGCAGCAGGACGGGCCACAATCTCAACCGTATGTTCGACAAGATTCACCATTCCACCGCGTTTGACGCCTGGTGAGGCAGATTCATTAATCACGTGAAGCGGCACTGCAACATGAAGGAGGGAGTCCGTTCCAATACGCTGGAAATCTGCATGGAGAATGGCCTCAGATACAGGGTGGCGCTGCAGCTCACGGCAGATAGCACGTACCTTCGTACCTTCCAGGGCAAGGTCAAACATGCGAGTGAAAAAGCCCGGCTTGTTCATTTCCGCATTTATAAGTTGTGGATCCATTGCTATGGACACTGGCGAACGTTTATCCCCATACAAGGTCGCAGGAATTAACCCTGTTCTACGGATAGCGCGAGCGTTGCCTTTACCTGTGCCAGTGCGTACAGTAACCGCGAGTACCGTGACCACAGTAGTCATCGCTCTGAATCCTGCGTGTTGAAGTTTACCCATCCCCCAGGAGAGACGGGACGTAAGAGGTACATTCCCCTATTTCTGTCCGCTCCCTCTGGACAGCACAGCGGATACGACATCACCTTTCTCTCCCTTACCTAACCTAACCTACTAAGGATTACGGATATCTTCTTTCTGCAGTGTCAATCAAGTGGATAAATGAGCCCATGACATTGCCGTGCCGCAAGCCAGCTTTGCCCAGGGCTTGACCTGTCGCATTAGCAACTGAAAAGAGTTCTTCACCTGGCCCTTCACTAATAAGTGTGGCATAATGAAACTCATGACCACGGAAGACAGAACCCGTTGCGCCCAGAGGACTTTCTCTAAAGAGAGTGACGACACGGTAGCCCAGGTGCAGTCGCCGTTGCACGAAGCTAGTGACAAGGGGCAGCACCCCTGCCATCATATGCTGGTGTCCGTCAGCATTGATGAGAGCATTGCCTAAAACCATATAACCGCCACACTCGCCGAGGATGATTCGGCTACAACGAGCCGCTTTTTGTAGACCATTGATAAATTTAGTATTACTAGCAAGTAAACCGGCATGCAACTCAGGATAACCTCCTGGCAGGTAAATGGCATCACAGTCAACGGGTGGGGACTCGTTATTCAGAGGGGAGAATGGCACCACTTCTGCTCCATTCTGGGACCAGCCATTCAGAATTGCGGGGTAAACAAAGGTAAAGGCATCATCTAGCGCAACGGCAATGCGCTGCCCCAGGGGGGGCAAGGGAGCCATCTGGCCGCCGGCTGTCCCGGTAAGTGGCAGCAGCAGACGTGCGGGCCTGGCGATATCAGACACCGCCTTGACGTCTACATAGCGGCTGACAATATCCGCTGCCGCTTCGAGGAATGGATTAAGATGGGGGAGTTCGCGAGCTTGCACAAGGCCAAGATGCCGTGTCGGCAGCTCCAATCGAGTCTCATCTGGAACAGCTCCAAGTACCACAGTCTCTGGAACGCGACGCGCTAACGCTGCGCGCAAGACCTCTACATGGTGCTGGCTACTGGTGCGATTCAAAATAACACCAGCCAGGCATAGATGAGAATTAAAACGTGAGAAACCTTGGACGGTAGCCGCCGCAGAGACACTCTGGCCGCGGACGTCTATCACCATCACTATAGGCCATCCTGATATTCTTGCAAGAGACGCAGTTGATCCATCATTCATTGAATCAATTGTGTCAATTGTACAACTGACTCCGTCAAATAATCCCATGACCCCTTCAACAACCACTAATCCTGTCTCTTCCGTTAGACGACTCACGAGACCACTGATTGTTTCTGGCCGCATTGCCCATGTATCTAGGGAAAGGCAGGAGTGACCACTGGCAGCTGTATGAAAAGCAGGATCTATATAGTCAGGTCCAACCTTGGCAGCCCTCACCAGCAGGCCACTACGGGCAAAATATCGCAAAATCCCCAGAGTAAGAAATGTTTTCCCGTCGCCAGAACGTGGCGCCGTAATGATCAATCCGTTGGCCACGGTAGACTCTGGAGTCTGGTGAGCAAAGATTCAGCTGAGATACCATGCCCAAAGTGGGCATGATAACGCCCTTGTGGATTCATTAAATAGATGATGGAACTGTGGTCAACGAGATAGTATGACCGCTCATCTTCTGGCCGCACCTTGGCAAAGAAGACTTTGTATGCCTTTGCAGCGACCGTGATCTGTTCCAATGTACCTGTCAGTCCGATTAAGGTATGGTGAAAAGCGGTCACATAGCCTCGCATTTGTTCCACCGTATCTCGTTCTGGATCAACTGTTATGAAAAGAGGGACTATTTTTGCTTGCCACTCCGGCGACAGTTGATCGTAGGCCTTCATCATCGCCTGCAGGGCAGTAGGACAGATATCCGGACAGAACGTATAACCAAAGTAAACGAGCATGTAGCGGCCAGAGAAATCCGACTGAGTGACTACCTGACCTGTATGATCCACTAAGGTGAACGGACCACCAATATTGCCCTCTGCGTCTTCTGATGTGCTGTCGATTCTGTCCAAGTCTAACCCAGAAGGCCGGATTGTCCCACCACGCATGCGCATTTCTGTACCAATAGTCACTAGAAGAACGAAAAAAAATATTAAAAGCAGTATAACGCCATTTTTCACGACTTCTGACTCCTACATTACAGGCATGTATCAGCACGCGCTAGTCTAGTCCAGAAGCACCGGGAATCAGCGCAGAGTATGGAAGAGTATGGGAGAGACACGATATGGGTAACATAAGTGACGACAACATGTTGATGCTCATGCTCTAGAATCAGGTAGAAAATTTTAACAACTAAAAGATTCTCACAGCGGGAGAGAAAATCTGACAAACTGAGGGAATCATGCGTAAAGTGAAGCGCGCGACACAATGCTGCTTGACAGCAACCTGACTCTGTTCTCAGTGGTCTCAGAGACCAGGCAACAACAGAAAACCAGGAGTCTATACCCGATACCCGTCAAACAAAGATTTTCATGAGAACGTTATTGCGCTTATAGAATACAGGCGCGCTCTTGTGGCAGTGTCGTTCCCCTCGCCTGGACCCTGGAGGACAATGGATGAAAGTACGGACGGACGGGCAAGCGGAGCTGCTTTGCCAGTACGATCGTGTAGCAGTAGCAGGGCATGACCGCGTATCTTCACTTCGCAAGGCGATGGAGTGATCTCCCAATGCATGAGTTTGTACTTGTCGATCTTATTGGTTACCTAGCAGGGTCTCTGACGACTGTGGCATTTTTACCACAAGTTGTTAAAACTTGGAAATCGCATTCAGCACGGGATCTTTCCCTTGCAATGCTCGCAATATTCACTACAGGTGTTCTCTGTTGGCTGCTCTATGGGATTGCTCTTGGTCGATGGCCGATCATTATTCCCAACATCGTCACCCTTCTCCTGACGAGTGCCATCCTCTTTTTTAAGCTGAAGGAAAGCCTGCAACTTTGATGCATGTGCTCAGAAAATTATCACCATTATGCCAAATAATTCTTTTTTAACGAAAAATAGGTGAACGCTTTTCTAGAAAAGCTCGTACTCCTTCTCTGGATTCTGCTGTCTGGTAATACAAGGCTACTGCTTGTAGACCAAGCGCCCCGATACCGCGAATATGCTCAGATTCAGCGTTGAATGAACGTTTAGCAATGGCAAGAGCGGTGGGGCTTTTGTCGAGGATTTCAGCACACCAGAGATTCACCTCAGCGTCGAGCTGATCGTGCGGTACAACCGTATTGCATAATCCCATGGCTAGGGCCTCCCAAGCCGTATAGCGCCGGCAAAGATACCATAGTTCACGAGCTTTCTTCTCCCCTACAACCCTGGTCAAAAATGCGGTACCCCAACCAGGGTCTACAGAACCGACTCTGGGTCCCACTTGACCAAACACCGCTCGCTCGGAAGCAATAGTCAGATCACACAAGAGGGCAAGAACATTGCCGCCACCAATAGCGTACCCCTGAACACGGGCAATCACTGGCTTTGGAACATCGCGGATGACGCTATGCAACTCTTCGAGTGGGATACCAATGGTCCCACGACCATCATAACGCCCCTCATGAGCCGGCTCGTGAGCAGACTGATCACCACCGCTGCAGAACGCCTTATCCCCAGCGCCTGTTAGAACAATGACACCAATACTATGATTACGACCGGCTCTCACAAAAGCCTGGATCAATTCCTCCGTTGTTTGACCGCGGAACGCATTATACTTTTCCGGCCTGTTGATGGTAATGTGCGCGACGTTTTTCTCTTCTTTGTAAAGAAGGTCTTCATAGTCTTTCATCTTCTGCGGTCTCGCTTCATTCTGGAAAAAGAGCAGTAACGGGTGTCTTTATTGTGGGGTTGCTTCCGATCCGTTGGCGCCGCTCTCTCTACGGGACACAAGAGTAGCGTTCCGAAAAACCATGGGCTGTCCTCGTGTTGGGGAGGTGCCTATTTTCCATGATAACAGAAAACAGAGAAATTTTCTCTGTTTTGTCGTAGAGCCATTCCTGCTGCGGGTCGCCGCTTACATGCCGCTTTACCTTGTCTACTGAGCGTTCTCTAGGCCGCCTGAGGCAGCACAACTGTATGAACTGTATGAGACTGAACGTGTCAGTGAGGCTGCTGCAGAATGACCTGTTCTGGATGTGGTCGCAGCATCTCCTTGTATCAATCACAAGGGATCACAAGTATCGTCTAAGCAGTAAGCTGGTCAAACCAGAATACATAACCTTTGCCAGCTACTTGGTGTCCCTCGACTCTTCCAACACCGATTTCAACACAGGTCAATATCAGGGGAGAGAAAAAACAATGATCTCACCGATGAGACAGCGACTTCTTGCTATGGTGACGTAGAATCCAAGCACCGATGAGAGAGGAGAAGGCGAATAACATAACGCTGAAGCTGAGGCGAGAGACAGGGTTGATTTGAAGACCGCTGCCAAGCAGGGCAAAGATAACCGTTTGTGGCACATAGCCTAACGTTGAACCGGCGACAAAAGCTGTCATCCGGATACCGGAGATCCCAGCTGCTATGTTTGTTAACAGATTATGCCCAATAGGCAACAGCCTCATTAGTAAAGCCATAGAGAATGGGTGACTCCGTAGGAAAGTGTCCGGGACTCTCTCAGCGAAGAGAGCGAAGACCACTGACCTTCTTCCTAAAAGGCGGGCGCAAGCGAAGCTACTAATGCACCCTCCAACAGAAGCCACCAGCGCAAGGAAGCTACCCTTAACAGGACCAAAAGCATAGCCTCCTAAGAAACATATCGTCTGGCGTGGGAGCCCAAAGGCTGTACAGAAAGCTCCTCCAATAACGAATAGTGTTTCTCCAGAAATTCCTGTCTCTCTGGCATTTGTCTTGATCCATACGGGAGTGATTTCTTTTGTGAATTGCAAGACACAATAGCATACCGCAAAAAACGCTATGAGCATAAGGCACTGCAAGAGAAGATTCAAACGTGCCGCTTTCATAGAGAATCGCCCCGGCAGATTCCTGAGGTGCTCTCTGTGACAGAAATGATCTCTGGCCTGCAGTTCCGCCGCTGTAACCACATCATGCCTATTATATCGAACACTCCGACCCAAAGACGATTCCAAGTTCCATAGTGGGAATAACCACTGACACGGGGCCGATGACGGACTTTGATAGAAACCACACGGCCGCCAGCCCGGATCATCAGAGCTGGCAAATAGCGGTGCATGTGGTCAAAATACGGAAACTCGAGAAAAACTGCCCGTGGGAAGAGTTTGAGACCACACCCAGTGTCAGGAGTCCCGTCCTTTAGTAAGGTGGATCGTAAAAAGTTTGCCAGACGCGAAGTGATGCGCTTGCTCCAGCTATCGTGTCTTGTTGCTCGCCAGCCAACAATCATGTGCCGCGCGGCTATGCTTGCATCCATGGTCTGCAATGGTCTGAACAGGGCTGGAAGATCCGCTGGGTCATTCTGGCCATCCCCATCCAGAACGGCAACCCACTGAGCACGGGCTGCGCGTATTCCAGTGAGAAGGGCCTGACTCTGACCGCAACTTGTCCTGTGCCGAAGAATAGTCATGTAAGGATAGTAAGACTGTGCATATGTAAGATTAATAAGTGTTTTATCTCGCGAACCATCATCTACGTATATCAGTTCGAATGTTACCTGTCCCTTCAGGGAGTGGTCAATTTCCTCTATTAAAGGTAAGATGTTGTCCGCTTCGTTGTAGACCGGAACGACAACGGACAGGTCAGGTATCGGTAATACTGGGTCGTGTCTTGGTATGAAAGGCAAATGGAGCGTCATGACCGTGAGAATGTCCAGACTATCGTTTTGCAGATTACGTTGAAGCATCGTCGCCTTTGCACCATATCTGCCTGTGCACACGGCGTCAGAAAATCCTGTCTGTGTGAATACATGTCTGTGTGGGTCTCTGTGCCTTCCAGGCCGAGCAGCTGAAAAAACGTTGGCAGATTGCCTGAGAACTGCTTTATTTGTCTATTTCATTTTTCCGTCACCCTTCATTACGGCATTACGGCAACACGACGCAATAACACGCAATAAATGGAGTAGGAAAGATGGAGGACGCGAGCTGACAGGTAGGAGAAGATAAATGAGTGAGAAATTTAGTTTTGCAGTTGTATTATCTGGTTGTGGTGTTTTTGATGGTTCAGAAATTCATGAAGCGACACTAGTTTTACTAGCTATAGATCGGTTAGGATGCACCTATCAGTGTTTTGCGCCAGATATGCAGCAATTCCATGTTATTAACCATCTGACAGGCCAGGAGATGTCGGAACGCCGTAATGTCTTAGTGGAATCAGCGCGCATAGCCCGTGGTCATATAAAGGATTTACGGACATACGCTGTGGCGGACTACGACGGCATTATTTTTCCAGGTGGCTTCGGTGCAGCAAAGAACCTCTCCACTGTGGCGTTTGACGGCGCGACATGCAAGGTCCATGTTGAGGTCGAGCGTGTCCTTAAAGAGACAAGGGCGGCGAGAAAGCCTATTGGGGCTCTGTGCATCTCACCCACGCTCGTAGCTCATGTGCTAGGAACTGTGGATGTGACAATCGGGCAGGATCAGAGCTTCAGCGTTCTTATCGAGAAGATGGGTGCTCACCACAGAAAAACAAGCCATGGTGAGGTGTGTACCGATTACGAGGCGATGGTGGTCACAAGCCCTTGCTATATGCTAGAATCAACGATCTCCCAGATTGCAACTGGTGCTGAGAATGTCGTTAAGACCATGATAGAACTGAAAGAACATGAGAGGACATAGTAACTGGGCCATAAATTTCATTTTCTTAGGCCAGCTGCTATCTGCTTACCATGTAGCTTGCTTGGCTTTTGGGAGTTTCCCACACAGCAACAGAAAAAAGTGTAGAGAGCCCGGCACTCCGCCGAGTTACGGCTGGCGCCAGTCTCTCGAACCAATGGCGTGCTAATCTTTCTGCTGTTGGTTGAAAAGGGACAACATACAAACGAGTTCCCAATCTGCCAGTACTGGTTGCGCAGTATCCTCCTGCCTGTATTGCCGCGATCAACGTCCGATGCCAGAGCGATGCTGCAAATTGGTCTGGCGGTGCTAACATGGCAAGTAATTCCGTATCAGCTAAGGCCACGATGAAGCTGTGATCACAAGGGGCATGGATAGCATGCAGCATTTCCTCCTGCAAGAAACCAAAATCTAGTACCATATCAGTCTGTTCACCATCTTGGTGTAGGTGATCGCCAATCGTCGTCGTACAGGTTGCTTCAATAGTGTATCTGTGACCGTGTAAATGACGACACTTAGATCCATGCGTCATGACACGGTGACCTGCGTCGATTTCGACGTGACGAGTAATGGTGTGAGCACCAATGGCCACAGCTATGGTACTCCCAGGAACTTATGAGTCTGCAGAGACAAACGCCACTGCGGGTGTTGGAGACAATAGCGTACCGCGGCTTGGGTATTGTATTGCTGATCTGGTCCGTCTCTTGGCTGCAAGAAAAAATGGCGGAAATTGAGTCCCGTGAACCAGTCTGGGTCTATATCTTCCTGGGGGAAGACGAGTTTTAGTTCATCCCCCGCGGTCAAAAGGAGGCGCGTGCCAGCCTTAGGACTGACACAGATCCAGTCGAGACCGACGGGCGCTAGGTGAGTGCCATTTGTTTCTACAGCCACGCTGAGACCGCGAGCATGCAACGCCATAACCAGTGCCACATCTAACTGCAGCAGCGGTTCCCCACCGGTACAGACGACGTAGGGCATACCACTTGTTTGATCCCATGGCCAGCGCATGGCAATAGCCATCGCTAGAACCTCCGCGCTTGGATAGCAAAAGCCACCCACTCCATCGACTCCAACAAAATCTGTATCGCAGTATTGACATATGGCCGTTGCCCTATCTTGTTCACGGCCGCTCCAAAGATTACATCCAGCGAAGCGACATAAGACAGCAGCGCGGCCAGTCCAGGCACCCTCCCCTTGTAGGGTATAGACTATTTCCTTGACGCTATAGGCCATGTGAGAACCTCTGCAGCCAGTTTCCCAGCCACTAGGGGGACTAACTACTACCTTCCACAATCTCTCCTGCAAAGCATTTCACAAACTCGACCTTCTCCCTTTAACTGTGTGTCCAGTGCGGGCTACGTTTTGTAGTGAATGCGTCCATGCCCTCTTTTTGGTCCCGAGTTCCAAAGGAAGCATGGAATAAACGACGCTCAAAGCGGATTCCCTCGGAAAGATTCACCTCAAAAGCGCGATTAATGGATTCTTTAACCATCATCGCGATTGGTAATGACAGCGCGGCAATCTTCTCTGCAGCTTTGAGAGATTCTGCTATCAGAGAGCCCACAGGGACTACGCGGCTCACAAGGCCTGCACGCAGAGCTTCCTCTGCCGTTATCTGACGGCCCGTCAAACAGAGGTCCATAGCCAGCGACTTGCCAACAGCCCTGGCCAGTCTTTGTGTGCCACCAGCGCCAGGGAGAGTACCGACAGTGAGTTCTGGTTGGCCAAACAGAGCATTATCGGCTGCAATGATGAAATCGCACATCATAGCGATCTCACACCCCCCACCAAGAGCATACCCGGCCACAGCGGCGACAATAGGCTTGCGGCATTGTGCTGTGCGCTCCCATCCCCTGGTAATGAAATCTTCACGGTAGCAATCTATATAGCTTTTCTGGGCCATCTCCTTGATATCAGCACCGGCTGCAAATGCTTGTGTCCCTCCCGTGAGTACCAGCGCACCAATGTCATGGTCGCTTTCAAAAGTCTCAAGTGCCTTGGCGAGCTCACCAATCAAAACACTGTTGAGCGCATTGAACGCTTTTGGCCTGTTGAGCGTTATGAGACCAACTCGGCCTCGTTTTTCTGTCAGAAGAGTCTCGTAGGACATCAAGACCGCCCTCCTTGTTATGTTTCACGAGACTAATCTTTTCCCCCATGTAAGTCTATGCCACTTTCTTGCCTATTGGGGATTCCTCATGCTCATTAGAAAAGATCCTTACGGCGACGGATCATGGCAAAGACTTGGACTGGGTCGCCGTCTACTAATCCTACTGCAGATTGCAACGTTGGCGAATCTGCCATCAGAAATGGGTTTATGGCCTTTTCTTCGCCTAGGAGCGTGGGGAGAGTCGATTGCTTGGCGGCGCGCAATTTTTTTACAGCTTGCAAACGTCTTTGCAAGGCACGATTCTCCTTATCAAGGGAGACAGCAAACTGGGCATTTGCAAGAGTGTATTCATGGGCACAGTAAACGCGTGTTGTGTCTGGCAGACAACGCAGACGCTGTAGGCTGTGCCACATCTGCGCTGGTGAGCCCTCGAAAAGACGACCACAGCCAACAGAGAATAAAGTATCGCCAGGAAATAACGCAGAATCAGAAGAGAACCAGAAGGCAATATGACCACTTGTATGACCTGGCACGGCTAGGACCGTCGCTTCATGAGACCCGAATTCTATAGTGTCGCCGTCATTCAGCCCTATGTCCAAAGCTGGCAACCGCCCCGCATCAGCAGCCGCACCGATGACAACGGCACCTGTCGCACGTTTAATGCCCTCGTTACCACCCGTGTGATCCCAATGGTGATGGGTATTGAGCACATGGGTCAGTGTCCAACCGCGGGCCGCCGCTCTTTGTAAAACAGGTTCTGCGACTGAGGGATCTATAGCACAAGTTGCACCAGTGACCTTGTCGTGTACAATGTACACGTAATTATCCGTTAAAGCAGATATTATATCTATTTCTAATAGAGAATTATGTTTATTAACAATCATAATAGTGTACCTTGTGAAAAGTGTCACTTTGAAAGTGACACTCCTAATAACAGATTAGTCTCTATATTAGTCTCTTATACTGAACGAAAAGTAACAAAAAGGCCTTGCCGCGTTGTTCTTGCTTCTGCTAGCATGGGAATGTTACCTTTGCTATTCTCCGAGCGGAGGATTCAAGACTCGGGTGGTGATGCGCCTGTAGCTCAATTGGATAGAGCATCTGACTACGGATCAGAAGGTTGGGGGTTCGAGTCCTCCCAGGTGCGCCAGTGAGGCATGGTTTCTCTGTATCCGATATCCGAGGTCACTCCTTGCTTTCCCCTCCCTATGGCAGCCGCTGCGGAAGACGCCTGAGGAGCGTCGTGGCATAGGGGGGTGTGGTTCAGCGCTCTTTTGCTGTGACCTGTATTCCTTATACTGTCGCAAGACCGCTCTCCTCGCGCCGTGACCGGTGCCGGTTGCAGGGCTCGAACCCGCGACCGCCTGATTACAAATCAGGTGCTCTACCCACTGAGCTAAACCGGCAGGCAATCATTATTGACAACAGGCTGATGACTTCGCAAGACCTGAGGGATGGGAAGGAAGATTCTTTGCCAATTGAAGATCCGCTTATGCCTTGTGCGTTGACCCTCTTCTCAGCAGACAGACGATTTTTCTCATATGTATATGTGCTCAGTTCTGCGTTGCTCGAAGAAACGTGGGAAAGAGCTCACCTGGCGAGTGAGTTGCATAACTGTCTTGCTAAGCCCTCTCTATTTGAGCAGAGAGTTTGTATGTTTGCTCGCAGCACTATATAGTCACAATGTTCCACACTTCTTACCATAAGGGAGCTGCCCCGTGATCTCTTCTGTTCCCTCTCTCGACCATTACGAAAAATGGCCAAATCTAGTTGCAATGTTCTTTGAGCAGGCCGAGCGGGTAGGTCAGCGTCCGTTACTGTGGGTCAAGCGCGACGGCCTTTTCCGTTCTATCACCGGCCGGCAAGCAGCCAGGGAAGCCATTGCCCTTGCCAGGGGGCTACACCGGCTGGGGGTACGTAAAGAGGATAGAGTGATGCTAGTGTCAGAAAATCGCCCGGAATGGCTTCTTTCCGACGTGGCTATCATGGCCGCTGGTGGCATTACTGTACCTGCTTATACCACTAATACAGTGGCAGATCATAGGCACATTCTTAACGACGCCGCTCCTGTTGTCGCCATTGTCTCGACTCGCAACTTAGCAGCCAATTTGCTTCCTGCAGTTGCTGAAACACGTGATCCGCCACGAATGATTTTCATAGAAACAGATTGTTTGCCTTATAACAACTTAAAAGGTATCTCATGGGCAGATGTTGTCACAGAAGGATATGGTTGTTCGGATTCTCTTACTACTATTAAGGATGATGATACTGCCTGTATTATTTACACCTCTGGTACTGATGGTGCCCCTAAGGGGGTGATGCTCTCTCATCGCGCTATTTTATTTAATTGTATGGGCGCGTTTGATATATTAAACACCTTGAGGTTGAAAAATGAAGTCTTCCTGTCATTCCTACCACTGTCTCATGCCTATGAACACACTGCTGGTCAGTTTTTTCCTGTCTCTATCGGCGCTCAGATTTATTATGCAGAGGGTATTGAACATCTGGCTGCAAATCTATTGGAAGTGCGTCCAACAATTATTATGGCTGTCCCGAGATTGTATGAGATTATGAGAGCACGTATTTTGCGCTTTGTTAAGCGGCAGGGGGGCCTACGTGTGAGACTCTTCCGGCGTGCCTTAGCTTTAGGATACCGGCGCTATGAGAAGGCGAGTGGTCTCTCCCAAGAAGGCCTCTCCCCTGTACAGTACATTGCTGATCGACTTTTAGATCTGCTCGTCCGCCACAGAGTGGCGGCCTTTTTCGGTGGGCGTCTCAAAGCCCTGATATCAGGGGGAGCCCCTCTTAATCCTGATGTAGGACTGTTCTTTACAGCTTTAGGAGTACGTCTTCTACAGGGCTATGGCCAGACAGAGGCGGCTCCCGTTATTAGTTGCAATAGGCCGAATGATATACGCCTGGATACTGTTGGTTCACCTCTCCGTAGCGTTGTTGTTCGTATAGCTGAGGATGGGGAAATTTTGGTACGAGGCCCGCTTGTCATGCAAGGCTACTGGAAGCAACCTCAAGCAACACAGACGACAATTGATGCCGATGGTTGGCTGCATACCGGTGATGTCGGTGCATTCGACGATGCTGGTCGTATTCGCATTACAGACCGTAAAAAAGACATCATCGTCACTTCTGGAGGTGACAATATATCACCGCAAAAAGTAGAAAGCGTTCTGACAATTGAACCAGAAATAGATCAAGCCATTGTGTATGGAGATCACCGACCGCATCTCGTGGCCTTGATCGTGCCTGATAGGGATTTTCTCGATTCTTGGAATCGAACTCATAGTAGTTTAGAGACTATATCCGCAAGTCATTCATTTCGTGAAGTTATGAAAACTGCAATAGAAAGAGCTAATAAATTTCTCTCTCCTCAAGAAAGAGTTAGAAATTTTGTTATTATTAGTGAACCATTTTCTGTGGCAAACGGCTTACTGACTCCGACTCTGAAAGTGCGAAGATACATTGTCCAACAGATTTATGGATCGCATCTGGACAGACTATACAAATGATTCCAAGATGAAATGTTCCAAGATATATTATAATACCCTTAATAGTTTAATAATAGCGTGGGTCCCACGAAAGCTGCGCCATGGGTAAAGGAGCTTTTCCATGTGTCTGCCTTTCTCGTGCCAATCTCCATATCCTAATGCGGATGACACCAAACATGGATTAGAGTCGCTTTGTGTGCTACGACGGGTTCGATCGAATCTGGCTTCAGCGATTTTCCACACAAGGGGAGAGATGAGCGATGGAAGACATAACACACGCAAGCCTCCCACCAGACACGGCGATGCAATTAAGTGCCTACATTAAACGCTTAGAGCGATTGCTCGATGAGATTGATCTTCTGAAGGATTCTCTGAAGGACCTGAAAGCAGCCATCAAGTCTGACGGTTTTAATGTCAAGGCAGTGGAGCGGGTTGTGGCGTGCGGCCGGAACAAGGAAGCCGCTGACAAGGAAGCTGAGTTTATCAATGACGTGCTTCTTTACGCCTCTGTCACAGGAACACCTATTACTATTGACAATTCAAATAAAATTTACGCTTTTGGTAGCGGCCCTCAGAAGAACTCATCATAAAACAAAGGTGAACAATCCTGTGATTCCATTATATCGCTCACGTACTTCTACTTTTGGCAGAAGAATGGCTTCTGCTCGCAGCTTATGGCGGGCCACTGGTTTGACAGACGCCGATTTTGGCAAGCCCATCATTGCCGTTGTCAATGCTTTTACCCAGTTCGTACCTGGCCATGTTCCTCTGAAAGAGGTGGGGGGAATAGTGGCTGAGGAGATCACACGTGCTGGAGCAGTGGCGCGTGAATTCAACACTATTGCTATTGATGACGGCATTGCTATGGGCCATGCCGGCATGCTTTATAGTTTGCCCTCCCGCGAGCTCATCGCTGATTCTGTTGAGTACATGGTCAATGCCCACTGTGCTGATGCGATGCTCTGTCTTGCGAGCTGTGACAAGATTATTCCAGGCATGCTAATGGCAGCGTTACGTCTGAATCTCCCAACGGTGTTCGTTGCGAGTGGTCCTATGGAAGCAGGCAAGCTGATCATGGGAGGAGAGGAACGAACGGTTAGCCTTGTCGATGTCATAACAGCTGCAGGGGATGACGGTCAAACAGATGCAACTGTAGAAGCGTTTGAACAGTCAGCCTGTCCGACATGCGGATCCTGTTCTGGTTTGTTCACTGCTAACTCAATGAACTGCCTCTTAGAGGCATTGGGGTTAGCGCTACCTGGCAATGGGAGTCTGCTCGCGACTCACACAGACCGTGACGCCTTATTCCGTCAGGCTGCCCGCACTGCTGTCAAGATAACCCGACGCTATTATGAGGATGACGACCAATCAGTGCTGCCTCGATCAGTCGCGTCGCTCAAAGCCTTTGAAAACGCTATGACTCTTGACATTGCCATGGGTGGCTCAACCAATACTGTCCTGCACTTGCTGGCCGCCGCTCACGAAGCAGGAGTCGCGTTCACTTTGGCAGACATCGATCGCCTGTCGCAAAGAGTACCACATTTGGTTAAGATCGCCCCGGCCACACAAGATTACTATATGGAACATCTTCACAGGGCTGGCGGTGTCATGGCTCTCTTGGGCGAACTGGACCGCGGTGGTCTTCTCCACAGGGACGCTCTGACCGTTTATGCGCCCATGCTAGGCGATGCAATTGTCGCATGGGACGTACGACACACTCTGGATCCTGCCGTGCATACATTCTATCGCGCTGCCCCAGGTGGAACGCGCACCATTCTTCCTTGCAGTCAGACACAGCGCTATCTCACTCTCGAGAGGGACAGAGTCGGAGGCTGTATTCGTGATATTGCGCATGCCTATAGTACAGATGGCGGGCTCGCCGTGCTATATGGTAATCTCGCACCTGATGGGTGCATTGTGAAGACAGCAGGAGTAGATACGACGATTCTTGTTTTTTCTGGACCTGCCGTAATCTGTGAGAGCCAGGAAGAAGCAGTGGACCGCATCATCAGTGGTGGGGTGCGAGACGGGGATGTGATCGTCATACGCTATGAGGGCCCTAAGGGTGGGCCTGGCATGCAAGAGATGCTCTACCCGACAAGCTACCTGAAAGCAAAGGGACTGGACAGAAAGTGTGCCTTAGTCACGGATGGCCGATTCTCTGGGGGCACGTCTGGCCTGTCAGTTGGGCACGTGTCACCAGAGGCAGCAGAAGGTGGTGCGATCGCCCTGCTAGAGCCAGGGGATTATATTCACATTGACATTCCGGCTCGGACAATCCACTTAGCTGTCGAGACAGATGAGTTAGAAAAGCGGCGCAGGGCCATACGGGTGCAGCAGCAGGCCAAAAGGAGGGCGGCCGCTTGGATGCCAGCTCGTCGCAACAGGCCTGTTTCTGCAGCCCTGCAAGCTTATGCTCTACTGACGACAAGTGCAGCACGAGGAGCGGTGCGTGATCTCACGCAGGTCATGAAGTTTAAGTAAAGTAAGTAAAGTAAGGGAGGGGCACACATACCGCGCATGAAACTGAGCCCTCTCTGGGCAGTGGGCAGGGAGAGTCCCTGTTGGCGTCAAGGCACGGAACAGAGGATAGAGAGAAGTACACTTCACACTCTCAAGAAGCACTTATTCTCCTATATTCAGAAATAGCCCATGCTTGCGTGCGCTGTGAAACATACTGAGAGCGAGCAGCGTGGCGGCCATAAAGTAGCCAACATTGAGAAAAACAGCGTAAATGATATGTTTGATGTTCAGGGTGCCTTCAAAAAGGACCTGGCGCATACCCTCAAAAACATGAGCCATTGGGAGGGCTGTCGCGATCAGTTGCAGCCATTCCGGTAATGTTGAGACGGGATAATATATCGCAGCAAGTGGAGCGAGAGCGAAAACCAGTACCCATGCCAAACTTTCCGCCCCCAATCCGAAGCGGAGGACTAGAGCTGAGACGGCAAGCCCAGCACTCCAGCCACTTATTAATAAGTTCACGAAGAAGAAGATCAACGGGAGACCGAGATCAAAGATGTTAAATTCGTAAAATAAAATTGCCAGTAAAACTGCTGGAATAAGGCCGAGCACTGTTCGTAACAGACTCATCGCCACGAGAGCCGTAATCAGTTCGTATGGGCGCAAGGGAGTTACAAAAAGGTTGCCAAGATTACGCGACCACATTTCTTCCATAAAGGATAGAGACACCCCTAGATTGCCACGGAATAATACATCCCATAGAAGCACTCCCCCCATTAAAACACCTGTTCCTCTTACCAACCAACTCGAATGGCTCTGGAGAAATTGGCTGGTAAACCCCCACAGAATCATGTGAATCGTAGGCCAGTAGGCTGCTTCGGCAAAACGAATCCATGAGGCCCGCAGAAGATAGAAGTAACGCAAAATCATAGCGCCGATTCGACGGAAAGATAATTTTTTTTCTACTGCAGCGTATTCAGTCATATTTATTATTTCCTTATTATAGGAGTTGTAAGAGCACATAAATATGTCAATTTGGTGATATTGTTATAATGACTTTCCCCAATTAAGATAACTAAGACGGGGAGGTGACTACAACTCTGAGAGAAGCTTCTGAAAGAAGCCTTGGATTGGTTCTCACGATCACTGGGTAAAAATTAAAAGTGTGAGTTATTTTTGTGTTATTTCATATTTTTTATATCACTCTATTTCTATAGTCATGTTATTGCTCTGCATGCTCGTAGAGCATTGCGGCCATTGTCGTGTGCCTTCCGTACACGCGCTTTGCACACGTCTAGTCGTCACTCCTAGCCTCAGCCTCAGGAAGTCATTTTTTTGTCCTGTCTAGCAGCTAGCAGATGGGATGAGTCGTCTCTCTGCAAATGAGCAGACCGCGTTTTACGAAAACGCATGTACGAAAACACATGAATGCTGGATGTTCTAACTCATGAGATAAGTTACTGCCGATACGGCATTTGCTGGGATATTCAGTCATGTGGATCAGACCTTTTCTCATCGTCTTGCTCAGTCTGGTACTGGCTTTTGGCCTAGTTTGTGTGGCCGTTCTCAAAACGTTGGATTGGAAGAAACACTATGGCCTCTTCATTGCTCAACAAGTGGCAGAAGCTACTGGCCGTAAAATGATTATCAAGGGTGCACTGGACGTGCGTCTCTCATTACGACCGGCCTTCATTATGCATGACGTGGCGCTTGCCAACGCACCATGGGGCTCCAGGCAGAATATGATGACGGCAAAAGAATGTGAGATTCAGATCGCTCTGCTGCCGCTGCTTGGTGGCTGTATTCAGGTCCGCCGTTTGACTCTGATAGAGCCTGACATGATAGTTGAAATCACGCGTGACAGACAGAACAACTTAGTCTTCGACGCACCCACTGCGAGAGACTCAGACGGGCCTAGTGGCAGCGGCAGGCCAATAACACTTCCTGCCCTAACCGTGACAGCTGTCACAATCAGGCAGGCGACGGTCATGGTACGAGATAGCAGCATGCATGCAAAGCAGCAGCATGAAGAGCCGGCTGTTCATACTCTACACCTCAATTATCTGACGGCTGCTACCAGTGGCCTGTATGAGCAGAATGTTCTTTCCTTTGAGGGACGGCTGGGAAAGATGCCGATAAGAGGTCAGGGGAAGGTTGGGGCAGTAGCGGATCTTATGGCGAACCGTCCGTTCGCTATTGATTTAGCAATCGCGACTGCAGATGTTTCTTTTTCCATGACAGGCGTCATTACACGTCCACTGGACGGCACGGATCTTGACCTCTCAATTCAGACCTACGGCACGCACGGATCTGACCAGACTGGACCACATGACGATGACGGGATTCCCCGCATGAATGTTCATCAGTTCTTTCAGTCCTGAGAGAGAGGAGAGTCCCGAAGAAGGACACAAAGGAGGGCTCATGCCGTCCCTGGCTTGGCGGCTGTCACCTGAGCTGTCAGATCGTCAGTATACAGATCAGATCTAGATTCAGTGAGTAAGTGAGTATCCAGTGACACAATCTCTCCGGTGACATAATCTCTCCGGCTCAAAAACGTGACCAAGCCTCTACCATCGTGGGACTCTGTCCTTCTCTATCCGGTAGAGCGACTGACTGTGAGAAGTGACTATACAGAAGTTCACTGTTTACCACTTTTTATGATCTTTGTTGAAGAGATCATGGGCCCCCTCTCTGGTAGAGACGCTGCTCTCCGGATATCTTGATGATCGGAGCGTTTGAAGTAAAAGTTCAGGAGGGACAAGGGTTTGGCCTCCATCGTGTTGCAACACGTCATAAAGACAAAGACGGGTACACAGAGAAAAGACCACAGCGCGCTGCTTACTGACGGAGGAACTCTGCTGGTCAAGATCTCAGGAGGGATGAACATACGGGTGATTTTTTTATGTGAAATCGCATTTTGTATTTATTTTTTCGTATTTCCATTCATTTTTAATGGATATTTTTTTTGCCATTCTGTGAGACGACCAACTTTATTACGAGATTCTTTCTAGTGCTCTGTCTGCTGCCAGACGAAGCCAGCCTCCAGGGCTTTCACGGCAGTTGCATCAAGGCAAAACGGGTGACGTCCATGAACGATAACCTTAACCTGTTAAATGATCTGGTTACCAGGGCAAAAAACAAGGGGGCCGATGAGGCCGATGTCCTTCTGGTCAATGCCGTTTCACTAACCGTGTCATGGCGGCTTGGGACCCTTGAACGGTTGGAACGCGCTGAAGGCAGTGATATCGGCCTACGAGTCCTCATCGGGCACCGCCAGGCAATGGTTGCCTCTTCAGATTGTACATCGCCTTCCTTGGATGATTTAGCAGAACGGGCTGTTGCCATGGCTCGTACAGTGCCTGAGGATTCCTTTTGTGGTCTGGCTGAGCCTGCGTTTTTGGTGCGTGAGCTCCCAGACATTGACATTTTGGATACCGTCGAGCCCTCTGCAGAGGTTTTAATGACCATGGCCCGCACGGCAGAAGAATCTGGACGTGCTGTCCCTGGAATCACAAATTCCCAAGGGGCAACTGCTGCTTGGAGTCGTCGTGCGATGACTCTTGTAGGTTCCAATACATTAGCTATTCACTATGCGGGCTCTCATGCTTCGCTGTCTGTTGCTCTTTTGGCCGGGGATGAGGCAAAAGGCATGGAGCGCGATTATGACTATACCTATGCCGTTCACAGCACTGGCCTACGTGCGGCAGAAGAAGTGGGCCGGGGCGCTGCGGCCCGCGCTCTCAAACGCCTGGGTGCGCGTAAGGTGGAGACACAGGTCGTCCCGGTGGTCTATGAGCCGCGAGAGGCCAGCAGCTTGGTGTCACATTTTCTATCGGCCATCAATGGCGTTAGCGTGACGTGCGGTACGACTTTCCTCAAAGACAGTCTGCACCAACCAGTCTTTGCCTCTGGAGTGACAATCGTCGATGACCCGTTACGCCAGCGTGGTTTGCGCTCAAAACCCTGCGATGACGAGGGTCTGCCCACACAGCGCCGCGTTTTGGTTGCGGATGGTATATTACAGAGTTGGCTACTTGATTTACGCTCTGCGCGCCAACTTGGCCTCAAAAGCACTGGTCATGCCAGTCGTAACACTTCAGGGCCTCCTGTTCCAGCTCCTACTAATGCCTACCTATGCCCTGGATCCTTGGAGCCCGCTGCCCTCATCTCCGATATTCAGCAGGGTCTGTATGTGACAGAACTGTTCGGGATAGGCGTCAATGGGGTAACGGGAGATTATAGCTGTGGTGCAGCTGGTTTCTGGATTGAAGAAGGAAAGATTAGTTATCCTGTACATGAAGTGACGGTAGCGGGTAATCTTAAAAAGATGTTCAGGACTCTTAGCATCGCCAATGACCTAGATTTTCGTGACGGGATTGACAGCCCGACGGTGCGCATAGAGGGTATGACCGTCGCTGGCCGTTAGAACGGGCGTATAACGATGACGACCTATTGTTATAAAGACCTCTTATTCTAAAGAAAGAGGACCGCAATGGTTGGATACAGGGTTGCTGTTATGGGTGCAACCGGCAACGTCGGCCGTGAGATGCTGCGCATTCTCGCAGAGAGAGCTTTTCCCACAGAGGAGGTGATTGCGCTCGCTTCTGAGCGCTCTGTCGGGAAAGAGGTTTTGTTTGGCAGTAAGCAAGTTTTGAGGGTACGGGATCTGGCAACATTTGATTTTACAGGAGTGGATCTTGTTCTGTCTTCACCAGGAGCCGAGATTTCTGCTCTGTACACACCTCGCGCCGCATCCTCTGGATCTGTTGTCATCGATAACACGTCATATTTCCGTATGGAACATGACGTGCCTCTGGTTGTTCCTGAGGTGAATCCCCAGGCCATTGCCGACTATAGAAAACGTAACATTATCTCTAATCCCAATTGCTCAACTATTCAAATGGTGGTGGTTTTGCGCGCATTGCATGATGTTTTCCGTATCAGACGTGCAGTCGTCAGTACATACCAATCTACATCAGGCGCTGGCAAGGAGGCTATGGATGAGTTATCTCACCAAAGCGGTCTGCTCCTGAAAGAGTCCTCTTTTCAGCATCGGAGAAAATTTGCAGCAAAGCAGATTGCCTTTAACATTATTCCACACATAGATTCTTTTATGGATGATGGGGCCACCCGTGAAGAGTGGAAGATGGCTGCGGAGACACGCAAGATTCTAGACTCTAGCATTGCCGTACACGCCAACTGTTGCCGCGTTCCGACTTTTGTGGGCCATGCTGAATACGTGAACATTGAAACTGAGCGGTCTCTTAGTGTTGCGGATGCTCGTCTTGTTTTAGAAAGAGCGCCTGGTGTTGTCGTGATAGATACTGACACGGCGGCCACTAAAGACTACATGACACCAGTAGAAGCAACTGGAACGGATTTAGTTTATGTTTCCCGTTTGCGTCGGGATCATACGGTTAGCCATGGTCTCTCATTTTGGTGCGTGGCAGACAATCTGCGCAAGGGAGCCGCTCTAAACGCGATTCAGATTGCTGAGATTTTGGTCAGAGACTATCTGAAAGGGCCGTAGCGTAGTAGCGTACCGTACGTACGTGACGTGCGTGTCCGTAGCGTAGACGTCGCCTCCTCCCATACGCACGCCACACGGGGGTGATGGTGCCCGCTGCTGGATTTGAACCAGCAAGGCCGATCGGCCAACGGATTTTAAGTCCGTTGCGTTTACCAGTTTCGCCAAGCGGGCCAAAGCTTGTGAGCCTTATTACAGTCGATGGACATACGGGCCTATCAGTGCATCGGCAATAGCTAGCTGCTGGGGAGTGAGCTGTTCACTGAGTTTCATATATTCTTCACGCAGTGCCTGTATCGTCGCGAGGCGGGCGGTGAGCATTTTTTCACGACGCCTTAAAGCCTCAGAGAGCGATAGAACAGTCACACTGTGCGTTGCTGCGACACTCTGATCACCGTCCTTTGTGTCTGTGTCTGCTGTGATACGACGAGCAAGGCTGCGTAACGCATCAGCAAAGTCATTCCAGAGAAATGTTTGGCTGTCAGTAATACCCAATTCTGCCTTCAGGAAGGCAATACGTCCTTCGATATTTTTGGAAAAATCTTCCCCTGGCCCACCAAGACCACTTCCATGCCGGTGATGACAGGTGTGACTATGGTAACCTCCCATTTTGCTGCTGCTGCTGCAGCACATCATGGTACGACAGGAGCTCGTCATACACGGAGTCTTTTCCATGCTTATCGCATGGTCGCCCCCTTCATCTCCTCCTCCTGCTGCGGCAGCGAAAACCGTGCCCCCGACGACCATTCCCATGCTGAGGAGAGTCCCTAGAAGGGCAGTCTGGAGGAGGATCTTACGAAAAGAATCCATCGCACATACTCCCTTTTATGAGCTCTGACAAACCTAGTGTAAAAGGCAGGAAGAAGTGCGAGGTATTGCGTATTCTGATTGCCTCCAGAGGCTGCTGCCAATTTCCTCACTTCACCTTACTGCTAAAAGCAGAATATAACACCCCGCTAGGAGAGAGCAAGCCCTGTGGTGTTAGGAGAAATGTCCTGTACGGAGAGAGATACAATGGTTTTGCGACAACACTCTTCAGAAAACACTCTTCCCATGCAGCGAACGCGCAGGCTCTCTATGAGAGATCAGCGCTTTGTTCTTGTCGCAAGACCACGTCACTGCTATAGTCTTGCAGAGCTCAGGAGGGCATAGGACTGCTTGTAGCAGTGGGCTGCTCTACGATTAGCGCTCTCCTGAGAAGAGCAAAGGCTCACGCCGAGCGGTCACATCACAGTCAGCAAGCCAGAGTCAGAAAAGAGGTGCCAAAGCAGCAGTGAAGGGGGGCAGCAGTGAAGGTTAGAATTCATATCATGTTAAAGAGCAACGTTCTAGATCCCCAGGGAAAGGCTGTTTCTAACGCCCTTCACCACTTAGGGTATAGCACTCTTAATGATGTCCGACAGGGCAAATACCTAGAAATAGACTTTCGTGAGAGTAATACGGCCAAAGTGCGCCGTATTGCAGAGCAAATGTGCAGAGAATTTCTGGCCAATACCGTCATTGAGGATTTCACAATTGACGTGGTTTGTGTCTAGTGCCCTCGCAATAAACTGCTGCAAGTTAGACAGGTGATCGCCACGAAAGCGACAAATCAGCACGGAAGAACACCTCTATTTTCCATTAAAAACTTTAATTCTCCTGAATTGTACATCTCGCGCATGATATCACACCCTCCCACCAACTCACCTTTGACATAAAGCTGGGGAAAGGTTGGCCAGTCAGAGAACTTTTTCAGACCATCCCTCAGCGAAGGATCTGCCAACACATTCACACCCTTAAACTTCACATCCAATCTGGAGAGAATATCCACTGCCGAGGCGGAAAAGCCACATCGTGGGAACATCGGCGTTCCCTTCATGTATAGGACAACGGAATACTCATTGATCTCCTGACGAATCCGATCGAAAATTTGATTGTCCCCGACAAGGGGCTTCTGTCCCTGCACTGACGGCCTCCATCTGCAATAGGAATGCACACGCTCTACTTTATTAAAGCCGCTTCCCTTCGTATGGACTCTGAACCCTGCAATGTCAAGAGGGAGTTTTTATGTCTTTGAACTCTGCGAGCGATACAGCAGACAGGCATCACCGTAGGAGTAAAATCTGTAGCGAGCAGCAATGGCATGGGCATAGGTGAGTCGCATGCGCTTAAGACCGGCAAAGGCTGCTGTTAACATAAACAGGGTTGAGCGTGGTAAGTGGAAGTTCGTCATTAGCAAGTCAACGACCCGGAATCTATAGCCGGGCGTGATAAAAAGAGCGGTGTCCGCTGCAAAAGGCTGTACAATCCCATCAGGCGTCGCAGCACTTTCCAGCAGCCTCAGGCTTGTCGTACCGACTGCTACGACACGCCCTTGTCGCTTGTTAATAGTCGCGGCTGCTGTCGTTGTAACACGGCCAGCCTCAGCATGCATTACATGGTCGCGGCTATCTGCTACTTTTACAGGTAAAAAAGTACCAGCCCCAACGTGTAAAGTTATTGAAACTCGTTTGACACCACGAGCTTCGAGAGCTGCGAGCAAAGCCGGTGTGAAATGTAGACCAGCAGTGGGGGCGGCCACTGCGCCATCGACTTGAGCAAAGGGCGTCTGGTAATCGCTGCTGTCAAGGACATCTGATGATCGCCGTATGTAGGGCGGCAGTGGGATATGCCCGTAACGGGCCAGGGTGGGGAGCAGCTCATTTTCTCCGCAATTAAACTGTAATAAGACCTCTCCCCCTGTGGGGCGGCCGGTCACGACAGCACTCAACACCTCAGAAGACACATCAGAAGGATTAAAGTTGATATAATCAGAACTATTAAAATGAATCTGCTGACCTACCAAAAGTTTATGAGCTGGTCTCGCAAATGCTCGCCATTGATTGGGTCCCTCTTGCCGGTGCAACATGATTTCTACCATGACTTCGTTTCTGTGACCGTACAAACGTGCTGGAATAACCCTGGTATCATTCACTACTAACACGTCCCCTGGGCGTAGCACGCTGGGCAAGTCCCAAACGAGGTGGTCAAAGCGGCGACCATCCTCTGCAACCTCCAAGAGACGGGCCGCATGACGCGGCGCAACAGGACGATCAGCGATGAGCTCCTGCGGTAGGTGAAAATCAAACAAGTCAACCTGCATGTCTGTCCTCTAACAAGATCGCTGTACGCTCTGTGCTATTCGCTCTGCCGCTTGCATGTCCGCTAGCGTATTCATATTCATGAAAGGGTCTAGTGGTGTGGCACTAAAATCAACAATTTTTAATTTATTAAGTGATAAAAAAGTTTTCACCGCAAGGTTGCCTTTTTCCAGAAATGTCGCAAGACATGAAATCAGCGCGATGTCCCAGATGCAGATCAGAGGGTGGATATGTCCAGCGGAGCGTGCGCATGCTACTTTTGTACCACTTTCTAGCATTGATTTTGTAAGTTGTATAACAAGATCACGCGGTAGGAACGGAGTATCGCCAGGAACGGTCAGAAGACGTGTCGCTCCCCTTTGTGCTGCCCAGGACAGTCCTACGAGGACTCCTCCAAGAGGTCCTTTATTGACATGGACATCTTCAAGTATTGGCGTGCCCGGGAAAAGAGCCGTAAACCCTTCTGACGGACCATTTACGTTGAGCGCTAGCTGTGCGACCTGTGGAGCAATGATTGTCCACACATGGCTGATCATTGGACGGCCCGCTAAGAGGCGCAAGGCCTTGTGCCCGCCGCCCATGCGGCTCGAGCGACCGCCAGCGATAATAATGGCTACGATTTTTTTCCTCTGTAGTACAGGCATCTTTCGTAAATTAAAGTACTATTATAATTAAATAATTTAGAATAATAAAATAAATATTCCTTGATGCTAATTCTCTTTATTTATCATCATCAGTGACACATTCTTACACTGCATTAGTATTAATCATTAAAGTTAATCATAAAAGGAATTCTTGTCATGTTCGATCAATTTGGGCGCCGCGTGACGTCCTTGAGACTTTCAGTGACAGACAGGTGTGATCTCCGTTGCTTTTATTGTATGACGGAAAGTGTCACTTTCACGTCAAGAAGAGAATTGTGCTCTTTAGAAGAACTAGACCGGCTATGCGGAGTCTTTATTCAACTGGGTGTGTGTAAGATTCGTCTCACGGGTGGGGAACCGTTTGTCCGCAAAGGATTTATGAAACTCGTACGGTTGCTGTCCCGTCATCTGGGAAAAGGTGGGCTAGACGAACTGACCATTACGACAAATGGAATACGTCTCTCTCAGCATGCTGTAGAATTGTTAGAAATAGGCGTACGGCGCGTCAATGTATCTGTTGACAGCCTGCGTCCAGATCGTTTTTTAGCTATTACTCGCCATGGAAGATTGGCGCGCGTGCTTGACGGCATTACTGCTGCTGCAAGCGCAGGCCTCAGGATTCGCATTAATACTGTTGTCTTAGCCGGAATCAACGAGGATGAGCTGATAGAGTTAGTGCTCTGGAGCGGTGATCACGGCTATGATATCTGCTTTATAGAGGTGATGCCACTGGGGAGTTCTGGCAGATATTACATGCCAATCTCTCAAGTACAAACACAACTAGCCCAGCGTTTGACTCTCACAGCGAGCGATTACCGTAGTAGCGGACCTGCCCACTATGTCCACTGTGCTGAGACAGGCCAAAGGATTGGATTTATTGCCCCCATTAGTAGAGCGTTTTGCGAGTCCTGCGATCGTATACGACTCACCTGTGCTGGAACACTTTTCCCGTGTCTCGGGCAAGAGCAGTCTGTAGATCTACGTCCCCCTATGCGTCGTAGCAAGACAAACACTCTTTTAGTCACAGCGATTGCCGAAGCGTTGTGGCACAAACCGCGAGGCCATAGTTTTTCCAGCGATCCCGTCTCTAACCAGCCTGTTCTCACCAACCAGCCTGTTCTCACCCGCAGAATGAGTGTGACGGGAGGATGATTTTCTCTGCTGTCACTGTCAAAAAGGGGATTCTGTCAACATGGGCCCTTCATGTTTTTTTTGTCGCCTTTTCTCTGAAAAACTCTATGCTTTTTCATACAAAGCACAAATTGAGATCGTCAGACCAAAAGCCATGGCTGAGGATCACTTGCTTTCTCAAGCATTCCGGTCTATGTCTGAGGCGGAACAGAGATAAGCACTGATTCAGAGAGGCTGCAGGCTTCCAGCAGCACAACACGAAAGCAGAAAGAGAGCCACACGATGGGTATGGAGCGTACGCTTTCTATCATCAAGCCTGATGCAACTCGCCGTAACTTAACCGGTAGGATTAATACCATGATCGAGGAGGCCGGTCTGCGCATTATCGCCCAAAAGCGCATCAGTCTCTCTACTGGAATGGCAAAACGTTTTTATCACGTGCATCAGGAACGATCGTTTTTCAATGATCTTGTAAAGTCTATGACGGCTGGGCCGGTTGTTGTTCAGGTACTAGAAGGTGAGAGTGCTATTGCCAGATATCGTGACGTGATGGGATCAACTAATCCAGTCAATGCTGCTCACGGAACCATTCGGGCCACTTTTGCCGAGAGTATCGAGGCAAATTCTGTCCACGGCTCCGATTCCCCAGAGAACGCTTGGCGCGAAATTATTTTTTTCTTCGCCGAAATTGAAATAGTTCAATAAGTAAAGATTCTCATGATTTATCTAAACTCATGATTCATCGCAATCCTCCAAAGAGGTGTTTAAAACGGCGTTAGTGCCATTCTTTGCGTCACGGCCACTCGCCATTAGCGTAGCGTAAACATCGTTTCTGCGGGAGCGCCACAAGCCGCGTGTGAGAGCTTCCTCAAATCTGTTGCTCATCTCACGTAAGGCATTGGGGTTTGCCTCAGCCATAAAGACGCGTACTTTTTCGTCACCAAGATAAGCGTCAAACAAAAGGTCAAAATGATGGTCAGAAACACAATGTGTAGTTGCTGCAAATGCAAACAAGTAATCTACTGTTGCAGCTATTTCGAATGCTCCTTTATAACCATGCCGCATCACACCTTGAATCCACTTAGGATTCGCTGCACGACCCCGCACAATACGGGCAATTTCCTCATTAAGCGTATAGACCCGAGGCAGATCTGATCTACTATGGTCAGCATGATAAATTGCTGGTTGTTTTCCTCCTGAAAACACTCGTACAGATGCTGTTAAGCCCCCTTCAAACTGATAATAGTCATCAGAATCGAGGAGATCGTGCTCGCGGTTATCTTGATTCTGTACGATAGCCTCCACGGCCTTCAAACGGTCTATGAACAGCTCGTGTGCCATGAGGCCGTGAGCCTCAGTACCATAAGCATACCCACCCCAGACAACATAGGCATGGGCTAGATCATCATCTGTCTCCCAGCCTTTTTCGTCTATGAGAGCCTGTAGGCCTGCACCATAAGCACCAGGCTGTGATCCAAAGACACGATGGCTAGCCCTGCGCCAAGCGGTATGAGCGGCAAGACCGCCATCTGTGAAACGACGAACATCTACTCGTATATGTGCTGCTAACGAATTCACTGCTGCAGGCTCGTCTAATGCAGCTACTGCTAGTACTGCTGAATCAAATAACTCAATTAATGAAGGAAATGCATCACGGAAAAAGCCAGAGACACGTAGGGTGACGTCTACCCGCGGCCTGTCCAGCACTGACGCGGGGATGATCTCAAATCCTGTCACGCGCCGTGAGATCGGCTCCCATGTTGGTCGTACTCCCATCAGAGCTAAGCCTTGCGCAATGTCATCGCCACCTGTGCGCATGTTGGAGGTTCCCCATGCTGTCAAAGCTACTGCCCGTGGCCACTCCCCATGCTCTTGTAAATGCCGTTCCATGAGTAAAGTGGCTGATCGCCACCCCAATGTCCAAGCCGCTGGTGTCGGCACAACACGTGTATCAACTGAATAAAAATTACGGCCTGTTGGTAAAACATCCGTCTTACCCCGGGTGGGAGCCCCAGAGGGCCCTGGTAAAACAAAGCGTCCTTCCAAACCACGCAATAGGCCGCTCATCTCCGCTGAACCACAACTGTCTACAGTGGGTGCTAGTGTGTGACGAATCCACTCGATGACTGGTGCCGTATTGGCCCAGAGAGGATTTGTGGAACTGATAACCACCGTCCCACCTATCACAGCTTTTGCTAGCCATTCTAAACGCTCAACTGTGTCGCCAACAGTACGCCAAGGCGGGCCCTCGCTCAGTAGTGAAGGATACGGCCCATGCCACGGCTTTGCATAAGACTCGCTATCAAGAGGATCAAAACCAAGAGCCAGATCGTCCGCCAGAGCTCGCAAGAGGGAGACTTCTTGTGGAGCAGAACCGCGTGGCACCCGTGCCAGTGCCACCAGTAAGTCGAGACGCTGATTCCCGTCTGGGGCCTGCCCAAAGATATGAAGACCATCACGAATCTGTAATTCCTTTAACGTGCATATATATGCATCAATTTTTTCTAAAGTTGTTTTATCATTATCTGTTGAAGTAATACGAATATCACGGTCAAGACCAATGACATGAATTATAGACAGAATGTCGTCCTTTAACACCTCGCAACGGCGAGGGTCCACCGTAGCGGCTTCGTAATATTCGTCTACACGCTGTTCCAGGTCTCGTAGTGGGCCATAACTCTCTGCGCGGGTTAGGGGCGGGATCAGGTGGTCGACGATGACGGCGGCGGCGCGGCGCTTCGCTTGCGTCCCCTCGCCGGGATCATTGACGATGAAAGGATAAAGATGTGGTAGAGCCCCGAGTGCTACCTCTGGAAAGCATGCTGCAGACAAGGCTAATGACTTGCCTGGTAGCCACTCTAAATTGCCGTGTTTGCCCATATGTATGACCGCATGAGCGGAGAAGACCTCTCGCACCCAAGCGTAAAATGCCAAATAATGATGCGGTGGAACAAGCGCTGGGTCGTGATAGCTGGTCGCTGGGTCTATGTTATAGCCTCTAGCAGGTTGGACAGCGACTGCGACATGACCGAAGCGCACGACAGGCAAGCTGAAGTGCCTATCACAACGCATAAAGGGATCTCTTTCCGGCCCCCCCCAACGTTTCCAAACCTGTTGCCGCACAATAGCCGGTTGGCGGGCCAGAAACTCTTGATAGGTACTCAGATCTAAAATTTCTGTGATACAAGCAGAATCGTCCCGTGGGGTATTAGGAGAACAATATAACAACATATCTAGCAACGCTGCGCTATCAGAGGGTAAAGATGACACGTGATAACCTACGGCGTCTAAAGCTTTCAGCACATTGAGAGTCGTCTCTGGAGTATCGAGTCCTACCCCATTACCAATACGCCCATCGCGGTTAGGATAGTTCGCAAGCACTATCATCACACGCCGTGCTGCCGCCGGCGTACGACGAAGACGCACCCAGGCTCCTGCAAGCCGAGCAGCAAAAGCAACCCTGTCCGGGACAGGTTGACAAAGGACAAGATCACATTCAGTTAGGGAATCTCTGGTAGCAGAACCTTTAAAAGCAATCGCACGTGCGAGAAGACGTCCGTCTATTTCTGGCAAAGCCACATTCATGGCAATGTCACGTGCTGACAGACCATGCGGACCGACTTTCCACGATTCCTCACTGGAAGAGGAGAGCACAATCTGTATGATTGGACAATCTGTGATAGAAAATGGAGAGAATGTTCTGCTGCCGTCTGATTGATTTGTCAGATTATTTCTCTCTTGGTTAGCGTGTACGTTAACGGCAAAGCCTGTAGTATTAAGGATAATGTCAGGAGAGTAACGCGTGAGAATCTCTCTGATAACTTTTGCGGCGAGAGAATCTTTCAGACTAGTCACAAAAAGTAGTAACGGATTCAATCCCTCCGCCAAGAGGGCATCTGTCAGAGATTCTATTGCGGCTGTGTCACCACCCTGTATAAGAGCACGGTAAAAAATTACTGCTGCTATAGGTTGTTTATCTTTATGTCCATCATTTTTCACCGCGTCCTTCTTCCAAAGAGTAGAGACTGGATGAGGTGATCTGGGATTCTCATACAGGCCAGCTGGCGGCAATGGTACTGGTTCCCGCCATTCCATCTGACGTCCGATTAAGGTCGCAGCATAGCGTAGAAACTCCTGGGCATTAGCTGTCCCACCATGAATCAAATAGCGCCACAGCCGTTCCGCAACGGGGGAGGGCACAGTGGAGAAAGATGTCAGGTCAGGATCATCTCTATCGTCACCGGGTAAAAACGCGACGGGAATCGTGTGACGACGACAGAGCGCAGCCATCTGTTCTACACCGTAGGGCCAATAGCTACGACCGCCCAGAAGGCGCACAATCACCAGACTACTGTGTATAATGATGCGCTCGCCATAGAGATCCACTGACAAGGGATGAGAGAATCGTAGGATATTTGCTAAACGTAGTGCAAAAGCGTTGACATTATGATGCGCCGCAGCGAGGCATGCTAGTTCTGTGTCAGCGGCGGATAGGAAGACGACCTCCCCAGGAGTCTGACAGAGATCGACTGCCTGAGCTCCCTCTGTGGTAGTGCCGGGTGTAGCAAGAAGTAAATGCATAGGGAATCCTGTTATGACTGTGACTGCTTCGGCAGTGTGTCAGCCGCAGCGGATGGACAGTAGGCACAATAAAGGACTATTCTCGGCTGTGATGTGTGCTAGAACAGCATCAAAAAATATTGCCGTGTGCATGCTCGTTGCCCACAGAAGGCCTAGACTGACACGTTTGAGCGACAGGCATGTTATATCTGGTGATCTGGTTGTGACTCTTCCGATTGATAGCCAGAATATATCATATATTGAGCCCCCACTGTTGACACGTTTACTGCAAAGACTCTGAAGGGACTCAAGAGCATGCGAAAAAAAAATCCGCTCAAAATCCTTTTGGCTGCGCCTCGTGGTTTCTGCGCTGGTGTTGATAGGGCCATTCAAACGGTCGAAGAGTCCCTGCGTCGTTTTGGGGCGCCCGTCTACGTTCGTCACGAGATCGTCCATAATCGTCACGTCGTGCAGATGCTAGAAACTAAAGGCGCTGTCTTTGTCGAAGAATTGGACCAGGTGCCTGATAATGTGCCAATCATTTTCTCCGCACATGGTGTTCCTAAGGTCGTGACTCAAGAAGCAGAGCGGCGCTGCTTGTCCTATCTTGATGCGACATGTCCTTTGGTTAGCAAAGTCCATAACGAAGCAGAACGTCATTTTCAGAATGGCCGTCATATCATTCTGATCGGTCATGCTGGCCATCCAGAAGTCGTGAGTACGATGGGCCAAGTGCCTGCAGGTTGGATTACACTGGTGGAAAATAAGGCACAAGCAGAGGCTTTATCCCCTGTTGATAGGACACGCCTTGCCTTTGTCACCCAAACGACTCTGTCTGTGGATGATGCGGCCGCTATTATCGCGGTGTTGCAAAGGCGCTTCCCGACTATCTGCGGACCACGCAAGGAGGATATCTGCTATGCCACAACAAATCGCCAGAAAGCGGTTAAGACCATTGTCCGCCAGTGTGATGCACTCTTAGTCATAGGCGCACCGAATTCGTCTAACGCTCGCCGTCTTGTTGAAGTCGCTCGTAGCGAACATTGTGAACGGGCGATGTTGATTCAAAGTGCCGAGGAGGTCGATTGGAATATGATCGCCAACCTGCGCACACTTGGTATCACTGCCAGTGCCTCGACTCCTGAAGTCCTCATCGACGCATTGCTGGCCGAAGCGAGCGATCGTTTCCATGTGACAATCGATGAGGTCAGAGTGGCCACTGAAGCGGTTACATTTAAACTACCAACTGCTCTTGAAAGTGATTACTCTCAAACACCTTAAATCATCTAATCATATGCGCACGCGCTCTCTGCACCTGCACATACTATGATGCTATGCGTTATGGCATGGTGCTCAGCCACTCCTGACGTAACCTGTCACGATGTAGCGCAAACCATAGCATGACAATCAGGATAGCCCCGTTGTTGAAAGCCCCTTGCGCAAGCATGCTAAGAGCTTGCTCTGATGAAACCACTATCACACGAATATCTTCTCCCTCATCGGCACAGCCATGAATACCACCAACATGAACAGAATCGACTTTCCCACAAAAAAGCTCTACTGTTTCTGTACAGGCTCCCGGACTCGCTAAGTAACAGGCAACTCTTTTTAAAATGGTCACATCACAACCTGCTTCTTCGCGAACTTCGCGGCGCGCTACTTGTTCCGCTGTCTCGCCATTCTCTATAATACCGGCGACAACTTCAAGGAGCCATGGATCCCAACCCGCCGCTAGGGCCCCGATACGGAACTGTTTGATGAAGACCAAAGCATCCCTGTACGGATCGTAGAGCAGCACAGCGACCGCATGCCCTCTCTCAAACAATTCACGCTGGACTTTCTTACTCCAACCACCCGTGTGAAGGCGATACCGTACACAGTAGGAGTCGAGACGGAAGAATCCCTGATAGGCTGTCTTACACGACACCACATCGACATCCTCAGCCCACAACGCCTCACTGTCTGCCGTTTTCACCTGTTCATTCTCCCTGTCCCGGTCAGCATCATTCAGCCTGTCAGAGATCCTCATATTCTTGTCACCCATGCTTGACGCACACTGAAAACATAAAACATAAGACATACAGCACACTTAATACTGATAATATATCAGTGCCTTCATTTCAGTTTCTTTCGAGACATTGTATTATTTCCTTCTCGAGACATTGTACAGTTAAGATTGTACTGTGTGCTGGTAGCAGGACTCGCATTGAGCGTTTCATGGGTTGACTCTTCCTGTCGATTCTCGTTTTTGCTCTAGGGATTTACACAGGTGAGACAAGTCAGAGCCCGCATGAAGTATATGGAGTACCACAAAAGAATACCTGACCCTCCTCACGAGGCTGCTTTCATTCAGGAAGTTAACAAGGACTTGCGTGCGGAACAACTGCAGCAGCTTTGGCGAAAATATAGCAGCCTTATCCTGACAATAACCGTTTGTCTTCTCATCCTGATAGCTGGATCAGAAGTCTGGAAACAATGGCAGGCGAGGAAGATTGTAGCCTATGCTCTTCGCTATGACGAATCTAGACTTCTCATGGATTCTGGTCATACGGCCGAAGGCGCTGCTATGTTGGCAGCCCTGGCGGCCGAGGCTGACGGCGGATACAAGGTTTTGGCGACATTGCGGCTAGCCGCTGTCTTTGCCAAACGGGAAGAGAAGGGTGAGTTCGCTAAAGCTCTTGCGATGTGGCGACGGGTCGCCGCAAATCCTGTCGTGCCCAGGCCTTATCGTGAGGCCGCTGCTTTTCTTACAGCCCTTAATGGTATAGGAATCGTTTCTGACGCGGAGATATATTATTTACTATCTCCTCTGATAGCAGAAAAGAGCCCATGGCGTTTCTTAGCGCTTGAAATCACCGCGATACTAGCCATAAAACGGGAAGATTCTATCACCGCTCACGTCATTCTGACACGCCTGGCTGATGACCTGCAGGCACCTGCCGGTATCCGCAGTCGTGCCAACATTCTACGGCAAACCCTGCCGCTCTTTTCTATGGGACGGGACAAAGACACGTAGTAGGAGGTAGGAGGCCACTTGCGCCGCTTCCTTGTGATCATTGCTCTTCTGGCTCTTGGCCTGAATCTTACTGCTTGCGATCTCTGGCGAGGGAACCAGAAGTGGTCTCCACTGCAAGGCAAGCGAATTTCGGTGTTTGCACATGAACGTACTTTGAAGCTGGAAACAAGTATACCCTTGCATATTACTTTACCGCCTGCACGACGCAATAGAGAGGGAATGCAATCAGGAGAACGTTATACTCATATGGGAAATCATTTAAAAGTTAATACATTTCTCAATCAAATATGGCAAAAGAAAAGAGGATTTACAGTAAATGGGCGCAATGGTATGCTTGCTCATCTCATCGTTGCAGACGGGCGGATTTATCTGATAGATTCTCAAGCGGTCGTCTACGCTATCGACACCCAGTCTGGTCACACCTTATGGAAAAAAAACCTGCTGCAGAAGTCGGAAGGACTGGACACTCTACTCGCTGGCGGCATTGCGGCAGATGGAAAAGGAAGGGTTTTCGTTACTACTGGCTGGGGTAGTGTGGTGGCACTGCGTTCGGACACAGGCGCTAGACTGTGGCACCAGCGTACCGGTGGTGGGATTCCCATGCGGACGGCTCCCACTATCAGGGAATCGCGAGTGTTTGTGCTCAACAGGGAAAATGAAGTCAGGGCTCTGGCTATAGAGAGTGGGGAAGAACTATGGTACCGTCGCGGCGTAGCGGAAGTAACAACCATGCTGGGAGGGGCGCCGCCAGCAGTGGACGGTAGTATAGTTGTAGTGGCCCTTTCTTCGGGCGAGCTTGTTGCTCTACGTGCTGAGAATGGCAAACAGATGTGGAGTGCTCCTCTCGGGAAGAGACATCATGTTTTAACTAATAAGAGTATATTTGATGTAATATCGCAACCTATTATTTATAATGGGTGTGTGTACGCTGTGAGTCACAACGGTTTGATGGTAGCCATCAACCTCTATTCTGGAGAAAAATTATGGGAAATAGCAATAGGTAGTGATTATCCTCCTATAGTGGTGAATAATTTCTTGTTCGTCTTAACGACAGATGGTGATCTTGTCGCCCTAGAGGCCCAGAGTGGCCGCCTTGTTTGGATAACAGAACTACCACGCTGGAAAAATCCAGAGAAGATGGATGAGCGAATCTACTGGACTGGCCCTGTACTAGCAGGTGAGAGACTGGTCGTGGTCAGTTTCCACGGTAAAGTAGTTACTTTATCGCCTTACACGGGTTCTCTGCTGGGTGAGAGTGAGTTGCAGGCTGAGGTTCGCCTTCCTCCTTTTGTGGCGGATTTGACAACTTATATTCTTACTAAGAGTGGTAATCTAATGGCCTATCAATAGATAAGTGTGAGGGAAGGAAGCGCTTGGAAAGCCCTAGAGAACCATGAGTTTTGTTGTTGCCATCGTCGGCCGGCCTAATGTCGGCAAATCGACTCTTTTCAACCGTCTTGTCGGCCGGCGCTTAGCGATTGTTCATAAGCAGCCTGGTGTAACACGAGATCGACGAGAAGGCCAGGCCACGGTGGGCGGTTTAACATTCACAGCCATAGACACTGCAGGGTTAGAAGAAGCAGCACCAGAGACGTTAGAAGGACGCTTATATGCTCAGACGCGAAAGGCCGTTGCCCAGGCTGATGTCGCTCTGATGCTTATTGATGCCCATCTTGGTGTTACATCAGTGGATCACCACTTTGCTCGTGTCTTACGGCAATGGCGTACACCTGTAGTGCTCGTCGCTAATAAGTGTGAGCACACGGCAAGCCGCTTGGGCCTTTGGGAATCTTATGCTTTAGGGCTAGGTGAACCAATCCTTCTATCTGCTGAACACGGGGATGGTCTAGCTAACCTCATAGAAGCTCTACTGCCTTTCTCCGATAGTAACAGAGCTTTGTCTGAGGAGGTTATGGGTCATTGTGGCGAGACAATGCCTACCTTGGCGATTGTTGGGCGTCCAAATGTTGGCAAATCCACACTCGTAAATTTTCTTTTACGTGAAGAAAGAATGGTAACTGGTCCTGAAAAGGGCATTACCAGAGATACAATCTCTGTAAATTATAATTGGCGTGGTCATTTGATGCGTCTTATAGATACGCCTGGTATTAGAAAACGTGTAAAAATATCTGATATGTTAGAAAAAATAGCAAGAAGTCATGCTCTGAAGGCAATAGATCTTGCACAAATTATTGTTTTATTGCTAGACCCCAGCGCCATGTTGGAACGTCAGGATCTCGCCATTGCCCGTACGGTTATTAGAGAAGGGCGTGCTCTGGTGATCGCTGTTAACAAGTGGGATACAGTGCGGGACTGTGCCGCTGTAGAGGAGCAACTACAAAAACGGCTCGCACACACTCTGCCCCAAGCATGGGGTTTGCGTGCGACTCCGCTGTCAGCGCAGACTGGAGCGGGGGTAGAGCAGTTGTTACAGGCTGTCTTCAATGCCTCTGTCCTTTGGAACAGACGGATACGAACAGCAAATCTTAACCGCTGGTTATCTACAACCGTGAACCGCCACCCTCCGCCCATCGGGCAACACGGCCGCCGTCTCCAGCTGCGCTATTTAACCCAGACTGGCACACGACCGCCGACCTTTGTACTGTTCGGCAGCCGGCCGGAGGATTTACCAGATTCCTATTTGCGCTATCTGATTAATGACTTGCGGCGAACATTTGATCTGCCGGGTGTCCCTGTGCGGCTCTATACCAGGCGAAGCGGGACGTCTTATCCACAGCATGTCCAGTCATGAGGAGCGTTGTTGCCGTTATGTCTCCTGTTGGAGGCGGTACGGATGGTGTGTTGGCAAGAAAGGTCAAATCTATGACGTCACGCCTCATGAGTGAGGACTCTAGATGGGAACGGTCGAAAGCAGCCCACTTTCGTGCGCAACTCACTGCTCCAACACTAACGTTTCTGATGGAGGCCCATAATGGGCTGTCGGCCCGTGTAGTTGAGGACGCAGGGTTCGAAGGTATCTGGGCTTCCGGCCTCTCCATTTCAGCGGCCCTAGGAGTACGTGATCGCAATGAGGCTTCGTGGACTCAGGTTCTTGACGTGCTGGAGTTCATGGCGGACGCCACATCGATTCCTATTCTCGTGGATGGTGATACGGGCTACGGTGACTTTAACAATTTTCGCCGGTTCGTTAAGAAACTCTGCCAAAGGCAGATTGCTGCTGTGTGTATCGAGGATAAACTTTTTCCTAAGACAAATTCCTTTCTCAATGGTTCTCAGAGCTTAGCCGCTATAGACGAATTTTGTGGCAAGATCAAAGCAGGTAAAGATAGTCAGACTAATCCTGATTTTTCCATCATTGCCCGTGTCGAAGCATTCATTGCTGGTCATGGTCTGGAGGAAGCCCTGAAAAGAGCGGAGGCTTACCATGCAGCAGGAGCAGATGGCATTCTGATTCACTCGAAGAAATCCACTGCGGAGGAGATTTTACATTTCGCCGCTGCATGGAAGAAGCGCGCACCACTCCTCATTGCTCCCACGATGTACTATCTCACACCGACGGACCACTACCGGCAGACGGGGATTTCAATGTGTATCTGGGCTAATCATAATCTACGTGCCGCACTTTCTGCTATGCGTGACGTTAGTGGCCGCATCTATCGTGAACAGGGGCTAGTCGGAGTGGAGGAACACATTGCAAGCATTTCCGACGTTTTTGACATTGCCGGCGAAGCCGAATTAACAGCGGCGGCAAAACGCTATTTACCCGGTCAACGACGTACCGTGAAAGCGGTAGTGCTGGCCGCTTCCCGTGGCAGCCAGCTTTCAACTCTAACCGCGGATCGGCCAAAGTGCATGCTGGACGTACGTGGCGAGCCTTTGTTGAGAAGACTCGTACGATCTCTGACAGGTGCGGGGGTACGGGGTGTGACGGTCGTCGCTGGCTACTGCCCTGAAGCCATTTCCCTTCCAGACATCGAAAAACTTATAAACGACTCTTATGCCACCACAGGTGAAGCAGCTTCTTTAGCATGTGCGGAGCACAAATTATCTGGTGAGTGCATTCTCTCTTATGGAGACATTCTTTTTCGAGACTATATTTTATCTGAACTCTTGCAAACACCTGGAAATATCGTACTCGCCGTCGATAGCACGGCACCAGAGAGCGATGTCAAGCGCTCCTCTGACCTTGTTCATTGCACATTCCCACACAGTCGCCACTATCTAGACGACGAGAATGTCGTGGAATTGTGTTGTATATCAACTACTTTAACCAGTAACCAGATTTGTGGCGAGTGGATTGGGTTGGCTCGGTTATCGGCACAAGGGGCTGCGATGGTGCGAACAGAGCTTTCTGCTATGCGCACAGATGGTACGCTTGCTACCGCATCGTTGCCTGATCTTTTTAACCGCCTAGTGGCCAGAGGGTACCCGCCACGTATCGCTTACATCACAGGCCACTGGTTAGACGTTAACGATGCTTTTGGACTTGCCAGGGCCAGGAATTTCCTGTAGCCGCGTAGGGCACAGAGCCGCGTTGCTTGCGTCCCCTGACCTGGCCTGGCTAGCCGGCGGCGCATGCTCGCGAGGGGACGTGACGTGACATCAAAGAGGATTGAGCGTATTCCTTACAGGTTGTCCAGTGCTGTTCCCCGAGCCGCAGGATTGATTGCGCTTCTTGTATTCAAGTATGCCATTGAGTAGTCTTGCATGGTGGCATGGTGGAGGGGTGGCCGAGCGGTTTAAGGCGCACGCCTGGAGAGCGTGTATATGTTAGAAACGTATCGTGGGTTCGAATCCCACTCCCTCCGCCGCTTTTTTTCCGTAGCGGCTGTAATCCATGTAATTCATGTAATCCATGTACATGGAATCCATGTAATCATGTCACGTCTTCCCCTGTTTTTTTGTTGTGTCCTCTGTGTCATGAGGTCCATCATGCTCAGTGCTGCCAGTCTGTATATCCCGTCGCACATCAGGTCTGCGCAGAATGGCCTCAATCTGACTAGCTTCTTCAAAGCGTGTATCTGCCCTGAATATCAGTTCTGGTACAAATTGCAGCGGCACCATACGCGCGATGGCGTGACGAAGAAAGGGACGGACACGCCTTAGGCCGGCGAGCATGACGGTTGGATCACGACCCCCAAGAGGCACCATAAAAACGAGCGCATTTCGCAAATCAGGACTCATCCGTACTTCTGTAACAGTGAGGCTGCTTTGAACAAGCTCCGGAGCACGGAAATCCGTACGTTCAATCAGTTGAGCCAGTGCATGACGTATAGATTCGCCAACTCTTAGTTGTCGATGTTCTCGCAATCTAACAAAGAATTTTCTAGTCATGAAGATAAATCTCGTAAAGAGCATATCTCTTAAAGAGCATACCACATAAAAAGCTCTCCACAGTCCATCATCGGAAGAGTCTGCCTTATTTCACATTTCACAGAGCAGGAGCGACTTTCTCCATTTCATAGCATTCAACCATGTCATGGTCCCGTATGTCGTGAAAATTCTCAAAACACACGCCACAATCAAAACCAGCTCGTACTTCGCGTGTGTCCTCCTTAAATCTTTTTAGTTGAAAAAGATTGCCCTCATGAACAACTACATTATCTCTTAAAAGGCGCACTCTCGCACCCCGCCGAATCAACCCTTCTGTTACCATGCAACCAGCCACCTTGCCAAGGCGGCTTATGGTAAAGACTTGCCTGATCTCTGCGTACCCTAAAAACTTCTCACGGTAAGTTGGCTCTAACATGCCAGAGAGTACTGCTCGTATGTCATCGGCTACGTTATAGATGACAGAATAATACCGAATATCGACACCATCCCGACGGGCCATTTCTCTAGCCTGCGGATTAGCACGGACGTTGAAGCCAACAATCAAGGCCTGCGATGCCTTAGCAAGAGTAACATCAGATTCGTTAATCCCACCAACTGAGGAATGTAAAACACGTACCTTTGCACTACTTGTACAGAGTTTCCCTAATGTACTAAGGAGAGCTTCTACTGAACCTTGGACGTCCCCCTTAATAACAACAGCAAGTTCTTTGGAATCTCCAGTACGGATACGGGTAAACATCTCTTGCAGAGTGCTACGGCCGCTCTGAACATGTTGAGTTTCGCGTTGTTTGCGCTGGCGGTAACTGGCAATCTCACGTGCCCTCATCTCATCTTCAACCACAATAAAATCGTCGCCAGCATCAGGTGCTGCCTGAAAGCCTAGGACTTCAACGGGGACCGCAGGACCTGCCTGTTCCACACGCCGTCCTCTGTCATCCAACATGGCACGAACGCGTCCCCATTCCTTGCCACCGACAAACACGTCACCGGTTTTGAGAGTGCCACGCTGGACAAGAACTGTTGCCACAGAGCCACGTCCCTTTTCCACACGCGCTTCGATGATCGTTCCTACCGCAGAACGCTCTGGATTGGCTTTGAGATCCAGTATTTCGGCTTGCAATAGAACTGCCTCCTCCAGTCTGTCGAGATTCAACCGATTCTTTGCTGAAACCTCGACAGACAAGACATCACCGCCTTGGCTTTCCAGAACAATTCCATGTTGCAGAAGATCGTTACGCACACGTTCTGGATTAGCTTCTGGTCGATCAAGCTTGTTAATGGCGACTACGACGGGGACCCCAGCAGCACGGGCGTGACGAATGGCTTCTATGGTCTGCGGCATCACACCATCATCGGCAGCGACGACGAGAACCACAATATCCGTTACTTTAGCACCGCGGGCTCGCATGGCGGTGAAGGCTTCATGTCCTGGCGTATCAATGAATGTGATGTGCTGTCCAGTCGGTAAGGCCACTTGGTAGGCTCCAATGTGTTGGGTAATGCCACCGGCTTCCCCTGAAACAACGTCTGTCCGCCGTAAGGCATCCAGTAGAGAAGTCTTGCCATGATCCACATGACCCATAACCGTGACGACGGGTGCCCGCGGCACAAGCTGGTCTGCCATGTCTTCAGGCCCTAGCACGCCCTCCTCAATGTCAGCATCCGCGACACGCTTGGAGAGATGACCAAACTCACTGACAACTAGTTCAGCAGTATCTGCATCAATAGATTGATTAATAGTTGCCATCACGCCTACACGCATCAAAATCTTGATAACGTTTGCCCCACGTTCTGCCATACGGTTCGCCAATTCCTGTACAGTGATGGCTTCAGGAATAACCACCTCGCGGACCACCTTCTCGTTCGACTTCTGTTGCAGAATGTGTTTGCGGCGTTCTTTTTCCTGAGCGCGTCGCAGAGCGGCAATAGATCGCCCACGCTGAGAACGATCATCATCGTCCAGAGCAGATGTCACAGTGAGCTTAGCAGAACGACGCCGTGCTTCGCGTTTAGCGGCAGGTTGCTTTGTTTGAGGAGACCGTTGTCCTTTCTTTCGCTCCCCTTCTTCCTCTTCCTCTTCTAGGAGGACACGAGAGCGGAGCAATTCTGCGCCATTTTTCTCTCCCGTACGCTTCTCCTCCCCTGTTTTGCGCCCCCCCTCGGGTCGGCTCTTCTCTCGTGAAGGAGCAACGGCCATGTTCCCAGGCACGTGATGATTCTGTTCCATCGCCTGTTGATCGGCCTTGCGTCTTTTCTCTTCTTCTTCAGCAGCCCGACGGCGATTCTCTTCTTCTTCCTTGAGTCTCGCTTCCTCCTCGGCCCGCCGACGTGCCTCTGCTTCTGCCTTCTGCTGTGCGGCTTCTTTTAAAGCGCGCATACGGCTAGCCTTTTCTTGTGCTGTTAGATCTCCATCACCATTAGCAATTGTAAGAAGTACATCTTCAGTGACATGGACATCTCCACTTGCAGAGAAATGACCTTGAATACTTCGCTTTTTGCGAACCTCAACAGCGACAACCTTGGAACGGCCGTGAGAAAAGCTTTGGCGTACCTGACCGGCATCTACCGTTTTCCTGAGCTCAAGTCTTCTCTTAGGCGACAAGGACAATTTATGGTTTTTCTCGTTCATGTAGTTCCAGCTTTTCTTCGGCGCAGATCAAGCAAACATTGACAGCATCTCAAGATGCCGCAAAATAAATTCAGCTCTCTGATCTGAGAGCATCAGACATACCCACCAAGCCCGCGATAGCACGCGAGACGACTCGCCTCTAACAACAAGGTTTTTGCCATATTACTTTTTTTTAATGCCAAGCGTACAACCTCTAATTTACCAACTGCCGCCCCTAATGCGCAAACACTGAACAGCCTTACAACTGGCAACTCATCACTCAGACGTCTGAGTCCTTTAGCAGGAGAACCATCATGTGCTTCTATCAAAAAAGAAATTTGCCCAGCTTTCAAGGCTGCGAAGATTTTTTCATATCCCAAAACCACAACGCCCGCGCGTCTTCCCAATCCGACCAGATCAAGGACATGGCGCACAAGCAAATCATCAACCCTCTGCGCTAAATCGACAGGAACGACCACAGGCTGGCGCGCCGCTTTGGCAAATACCCTCCTCGCCATTGCCGTTTCTAACACCTCGCGACGCGCACTTAACCACAAACCCCGTCCCGGCAGCTTGGCCTTAACATCGGGAACTACTCGCGCCTCGGGCCCAATTACAAAGCGAATCATCGCTACCTGAGGCATGTTGGCTCTGCTGACCAAACATCTCCGTGTTACAATATGCTGCCGCCCTGCTTGAAAAGACCCCTCCCTGTACAGCTCCATCATGCCGCCACATCGCAATTTGCTCTATACTAACTACTCTATCATCCCAATCATCCCTATGTTCATCCAGTCAGGTACTCTCTACGTTATTCGTCTTCGCATCAAACCAGTGTGCCCGTGCCGCCATGATGATCTCAGCAGCATCCTCTACCGTAATATTCTCAGAGCCCAGAATATCCATCAGCTCATCAGTAGCAAGGTCTGCTACATCATCTAAAGTTTTGATACCTTTTCTTCCGAGCATTATCAACATAGGTTGTGTCAAACCCTTGAGAACCGCTACAGCATCGTTGACGCCCAACTCTCTCCGCTGTATATCATACTTTCTGTTTTGTTCTTCTAAAAACACAATTGCACGCTGTTGTAACTCAGCCGCAACGCCTTCATCAAAGGCCTCAATGCTGACAAGCTCGCCTAAAGGGATATAGGCGATCTCTTCTACTGTACTAAACCCCTCGGCAACGAGCAAATGAGCGATCACATCATCAACATAAAGCGCCTCAATAAACAGCTTTGTTCGACTCTTAAGATCTTCCTGACGGCGTTCTGACTCCTCAGCTTCTGTGAGAATGTCGATCTCCCAGCCCGTTAACTGCGAGGCAAGGCGAACGTTTTGCCCCCTTCTACCAATCGCAAGAGAAAGCTGGTCGTCTGGTACGACGACCTCAATTCGTTTTGCCTCTTCGTCCAGTACGACCTTAGCTACCTCAGCCGGGGCAAGGGCATTCACAACGCAAGTAGCCGGATCGGTGGACCACTGAATGATGTCGATCTTCTCTCCTTGCAGTTCTTGAACAACCGCCTGGACCCTACTGCCACGCATGCCAACGCAGGCCCCGACTGGGTCAATGGAGGAATCATTGGAAATGACCGCAATTTTTGCCCGTGATCCAGGGTCACGGGCCACGGCTCTGATTTCAATGATACTGTCATAAATCTCTGGTACTTCCTGAGCAAAGAGCCTCGCCATGAATTGTGGATGAGTCCGCGAAAGAAAAATTTGTGGCCCTCGTACTTCCTGACGGACATCGTAGATATAGGCACGCACACGATCGCCGTTCTTAAAATGCTCCCGTGGAATCAGCTCATCGCGTCGCAACATAGCTTCAGCCCGCCCCAGGTCTACGATCACATTGCCAAACTCCGTTCGTTTGACAAGACCATGCACGATCTCTGCGACGCGATGTTTATACTCCTCATACTGGCGCTGTCGCTCAGCATCTCTTACTTTTTGAACAATCACCTGTTTCGCGATCTGGGCAGCAATCCGTCCAAAATCAATTGGCGGTAAATTATTAATGATAAATTCACCTATTACGGAATCATGCTTGATACATCGAGCTTGCGCGAGACTCACCTGCGTGATCTCGTTTTCGACTGTTTCCACGACTTCTGTGAATCGAGCCAGTCTAATCTCTCCCGTACGACGATCTATGTGAGCACGGATGTCGTGCTCATGCCCATACTTTGAACGACCAGCCTTCTGGACAGCCTGTTCCATGGCCTCGAGTACTTCCTCACGGTCTATACCCTTGTCACGTGCCACGGAGTCGGCCACTTGCAGAAGTTCCGGGCGAGGAAGTGCTGCAGTCCTATCTATCACGTGTACCCTGCTCTTTTAGATTCCCATTCCTGACGCTTGTTTGGCGATTTCTCTCGTTCCTTCTGCTGTGTCTCTCTTGGCGCTGTGCAGCTGCCAGTTCATCTGTGAATACCAATTTCGCCTTTGCAACTTCGGCATGGGGAATGACCACCTCTCTCCCTTCATGTAGCGCAAGACGCACAGCACCGGCTTCGTTGATGCCCAGCAGTCGGCCACGAAAACGACGACGTCCAGCGATGGACCGCCATGTCTCGAGCCGTGTCTCAGAACCGGTAAAACGCGAAAAATCCCCCATTCTCGTGAGTGGTCTCTCAAAACCTGGCGAACTCACTTCGAGCACATAAGGCCATTGGATCAGATCAGCGACGTCCAGAACAGCCGATACTGCCCTGGAGAGACGAGCACAGTCCTCAACACTCATAGCCGCACGATCTTGACGCTCAGCCATCACCTGCAAGATACGGCTCCCCTTCCCTTGGATAACGACACGCACAAGCTCGTAGCCCATACCTTCAAGAGTTGGCAGAACTAACGCCGCAATCTTTCTTTCCATCACCAAATCCAAGAGCATTCCCCCCTGCCTCACACTCTTAGCCTAAGAGTACCTGGTACGAAACCCAAAGCGTGAACGGCAAGCGTGTCATTCTTCTATGATAACATTATCCTTCTATGATAACATTATCTGCTCTCTCTTCAAAGCTCTTTGAAAAGAGTCGCGGCTTACGCTCGAAACGCAAATAGAACGAGCACCTCCCTGCGCTTAGGGCTTTGGCCTCGTAACGTGTTGCAATCCAATCTGCCGGAGGGTGACGCCAGTCATCTGGAACACGCGCGAGCCAATGAAATGCTGGATGTACAGGTATGAGTTCTAAAGTCCAGCGCAGACAAGCAATATCATCGCTGGCAATACGTAACTCACAGTTGTCATGAAGCAGCCGTGCGAGAGTATTGAGGCTAGCAGTTGTGATAAAACGGCGGCGTATATGCCGTTTTTTCGGCCATGGGTCAGGAAATAGTAGAAAGACACGCTCTAAACAGTCATCCGGCAGTACCTTAAGCAGCAGACGAACATCCTCTGGAAACAGACGTACGTTGGAAAGCTTCCGAGTGTGGATATGTGCAAGCGCGCTCGCAATGCCATTTAGAAAGATCTCGCAACCTATAAACCCCACGTCTGGATTATGACTAGCCTGAGCGGCTAAGTGTTCGCCACTGCCAAAGCCGATCTCAAGCCACAGCGCTCGTGGTCTTACTGGAAACAATCCCCATGGGTTGATGGCGTCCTCTAAACGGGGAATAGCAATCTGGGGGAGGAAAGTGTCGAGCAGTGCCAGACGTTTCCTGCTAAGGCGCCGGCCTCGACGTCTCCCGTATATACCCGTAAAAATAGCAAGCTTAGGTGTAAAATTTCTCAACCAAAGACAGTCCTTAATGATTCGACGAGATCAGTCCGTTCCCATGAAAAGCCACCATCATGTTCTGGTACACGACCAAAATGACCGTAGGCAGCAGTGCGAGCATAGATCGGTTTGTTAAGTCCAAGATGTTCACGAATGCCACGCGGACTCAAATCCATTAATTCCTGGAGAACAGCAGACAAACGTTCTTCGTCTACATGACCGGTGCCCTGTGTGTCGACATAAACAGACAGCGGCCGCGTCATCCCAATGGCATAGGATAACTGTATCAAACAACGTCGGGCAAGACCAGCAGCAACAACATTCTTAGCAAGATAACGAGTTGCATAAGCAGCTGAACGATCTACTTTACTGGGATCTTTTCCTGAAAACGCACCTCCACCGTGTGGTGCAGCACCTCCGTATGTATCTACGACAATTTTACGGCCGGTCAGACCGCAGTCGCCATCAGGCCCTCCAATAACAAAACGGCCTGTGGGATTGACATAGAAGTGAGCCTCCTCACACATCCAGCCCGCTGGCAGAATCTTCAGGACATGGGGGCGGACAATCTCGCGTACCTTAGCTTGTGAAAGGTCTGGACCATGTTGTGTTGAGACAACGACGGAGCGTGCTCGTACTGGCTGGCCATTCATGTATTGTAGAGTCACTTGACTTTTCGCATCCGGTCCTAAAACTGACGCTTCACCTCTGTGCCGCGCCTCGGCGAGTGATCGCAGAATGGCATGGGCAAACTGTATTGGCGCGGGCATTAACTCTGGCGTCTCGTTGCAAGCATAGCCAAACATGATTCCCTGGTCCCCAGCACCTTCATCTTTGTAGGCTGCCGCATCAACACCTCTGGCAATATCAATGGATTGCTGGTGCACACGTACGAGGACATCCATCGTCTTCCAGTGAAAACCGTCCTGTTCATATCCGATGCCGCGGACAGCCTGTCGGGCCGTTTCTATCATGACGTCAGTTGCAACAGGACCTCGTACCTCTCCAGCCAGAATTACACAATTTGTAGTCGCAAGACTTTCTATTGCCACTCTAGAATATGGATCCTCTGTCATAAATGTATCAAGAATAGCATCTGATATACAGTCACACACTTTATCGGGATGCCCCTCAGAAACGGACTCGCTCGTGAACAAGTAGTTCGACTTCACCACGTCTCGTGCTCCGTCACTAGATGGAGTCATTGGGGATGGCCATGGATATATGGCAAAGCTCCGAGCTAATCGTCAACAGATGATCGTCGCGGACTCTTTTTCCAAAGCAATCTCCCCTTCTTCAAGAAGGGTGGTCCTTGCTGTTTGCGCATGGCGATGACTGCTAGGAACACAGGAGGAGTGCAATTTTAGAGATAATTTATTTTAATAAATTATTAATTAGTATATTAGATACTTAACACGCAACTAATTATATAATAAGTATATAATTATTAATATACTATTTTATCCTTATTGCTCTTAATTTAAAATGATATGTTTCATCATACACGTCATGTAGTCTATACCAGAAAAGACCATAACCCTGTACCCATGAGATCGTGCAAGCTAAAGCAGACTCAAGCAGTCTCAGAGATATTGCCATGATAAGGGCATGATAAGGGGATGACAGGGCTCAGAGAAGACCGTTTGATCATTAATCTCTCTCAGGAGGCTCAGCAGGCCGGCAGCCAGTCTATTGCGATAGGCTCAATAAACAGAAACAATGGATAGAAACTCTTTAAGACATGATCCCCTTGTCGGGATTTTCATTCACACCACAAACAGAAGGCTCGTTTGAGCGGAAGTAGTGTCAGGTGGGCTAATGTTTTCCTCCCCGCTCCCCGAAAAGAGGAGAAGACCGCGTTGTTGCTCTGTGCGAGACCTCGCTGTACAGTCTACCCCGCCTAACAGTATAAGAGGTAAGGCGGAGGCAAAAGTATGATTGATGAACTGAATGGCCTGTATTTCGAGGACCTAAGTGTTGGCCTGCGGGGAGTCTTCGCACGGACTATCACAGAGACTGATATTGTTCAGTTCTCTGGCGTTTCAGGGGATAACAGCCCCGTGCACCTGAACGAGGAATACGCTAAGAAGACCCGCTTCAAGACTCGTATTGCCCACGGTGCTCTATGTGGGGCCTACATCTCAGCTTGTATGGCGACGCGCATGCCGGGACCGGGTTGCATTTACGTGCGCCAAACATTGAAATTTCTTGCTCCAGTTCATATTCACGATACAGTAATTGTACGTGTAGAAGTCACAGCTCTTGATGACAAAAGAAAATTTGCAACTCTCGTAACACGTTGTTTTGTGAAACAGCATTTAGTTGTAGATGGTGAGGCCGTGCTCCTCATGCCAACTCGCACCTGAGGATTCTCCCTCTGTGGCCATGCGCTTGTTCCGCCATTACACCAAACTGCCTACAGAGGTACGCGGGAGTGTGGTGGTGCTGGGTAATTTTGATGGCGTGCATCTAGGACATCAGGCTGTTATCGCAAGAGCACGGGATATCGGCCTGGCTGCTGCGAGACCAGTCTGTCTCATGACCTTCGAACCTCATCCTCGGACTTTCTTTGCGGGGAATAAGGATTTCTTCCGTCTGACCCCGTTTCGTACAAAGGCTCGCACCATTGCCACACTAGGAGTGGATTTTTTAATCGCCCAGCATTTTGACCTAAACTTTGCTCGCTACACTGCAGCAGAATTTGTTGATCATGTTCTTGTGGAAGGAATCGGTGCACATCATGTGGTCGTCGGGTACGATTACTTATTCGGACGGGACAGGAGTGGTACTGTGCCAGCGCTAGAGACTCTTGGGGTGAGTCGTGGGTTTGCGGTGACAGCAGTTCCACCTGTACGAAGCCCAGACGGGGTCATTTATTCTTCAACCCAAGTGCGGAGATACTTAGTAGAGGGACGTCCACGCGATGCCGCTCGGCTACTAGGCCGCTATTTTGAAATAGAGGGTCGTGTTGGGTACGGTGACCAATGGGGAAGAGGCCTTGGCTATCCAACAGCCAATTTACACCTCAAAAAATGTCAGAATCCACGCACGGGGGTCTATGCAGTGCGTGTCAGTGTCCCAAAAGAGAGGGAAGGCATTTTTTACGGTGTTGCGAATTACGGTTCCCGTCCCAGTTTCGAGGGGCGCGTACCGCTGTTAGAAGTTCATCTCCTTGACTTCGCCGAGAACATCTATCGCCAGAATCTGCGTGTCGCTCTCGTAGAGTTCTTACGTCCAGAACGCCGTTTTGACGGTCGCGAGTCACTACGGGCACAGATCGCAGCAGATGCTGCACAGGCACGGAGCATTCTCTCTGCACTCCCGCTTGGTGGCCCACCACCCCACCGCACAGTCTCTCCAAGAGGAGAGATAGCAAAACAGTGGGCGGGGCGGTGGCCCCCCTCCCTCAAACACACCCCACCCTACTCGATGAAGAATCGAGAAGGTGTATGGCAGGACGAGTATCCCACTACTGCTGGGTGCCGCGATAAATGACCATGCTTGTGCCTTGTGACTGGGCCAGGTGGTCATAACCTATAAGACGCACATGGTTGCGTGGGTGAGCTTGATGGCAGGCTTCGACCTCAGAAAGTATATGAGGAACACTGGATTCACCAAACATAGGCAGCTTCCACATATACCAATAACTGAGGTGAGCATGTTCTGGTTCTGTATGTTCTATAGCAGGCGTCCATCCCTTTTTAACGATGTATTCCACCTGTCGGTGAATCTCGTCCTCTGTCATTGGAGGCAAGTAGGAAAAGGTGCCAGCCTTACGGCTGTTCTGATCAGAGAGTTGCGATGCGTAATCACGGATGTCATTCGTCATAGGCTGTCTCCTTCACTTGGGCTCTCTCTATGGTCATGCCCCTCCCTCCTCAGCTCTCTGCGACATCGAGCTTATCTACAACGTCGAATTCGAACTGAATCTCCTTCCAGGTCTCCATGGCAACTTTCAGTTCCGGAGAAGATTGTGCTGCCTTAGTCAGGATGTCCTTGCCTTCCAGTTCCAGGGCCCGTCCTTCATTACGAGCCTTTACGCAGGCCTCTAGTGCAACACGATTCGCGCATGCACCTGCGGCATTTCCCCACGGATGCCCCAGAGTGCCGCCGCCAAATTGAAAGCAGGCGTCATCACCGAAAATTGATACCAAGGCTGGCATATGCCAGACATGAATGCCACCGGAGGCAACGGGCAAGACACCTGGCATGGCACCCCAATCCTGATCAAAGAAAATTCCGCGCGCACGATCAGCCTTAACGAAGCGCTCCCTCAAGAGAGCAATCCAGCCAAGCGTCGCTTCTCGATCGCCTTCCAGTTTGCCCACGACAGTACCAGTGTGTAAATGGTCACCTCCCAATAGCCTTAAGGATTTTGCGAGTACACGAAAGTTAATCCCGTGGTTGGGATGGCGGTCAATGACGGCGTGCATAGCACGATGGACGTGCAAAAGCATACCGTTTTTCCTGCACCACCGTGACAAACTGGTGTGAGCAGTAAAACCAGTTGTAATGTAGTCGTTCATAATGATTGGCATGCCGAGAGTTTTGGCAAACTCAGCACGTTCCAACATATCTTCCCAGGAACCGGCTGTGACGTTAAGATAATGACCCTTGCGTTCTCCAGTCTCTGCTCCGGCCTTATGAATAGCCTCAGCTACAAAAGAAAAACGATCACGCCAGCGCAGAAATGGTTGAGAGTTGACATTCTCATCATCCTTTGTGAAATCCAGTCCACCACGCAGACATTCATACACCGCACGGCCGTAGTTTTTCGCCGACAGACCCAGTTTTGGTTTAATGGTACAACCGAGAAGTGGTCTGCCGTACTTGTCCAGCTTGTCCCGCTCAACGCGTATCCCATGAGGCGGGCCATCGCACGTCATCACAAAATGTAGCGGAAAACGGACGTCCTCTAGGCGCAAGGTACGCACAGCCTTGAATCCAAACACGTTGCCGACCAAAGACGTAAAAACGTTCACTACAGACCCAACCTCGAACAGGTCTATTGGGTAGGCAATAAAAGCGTAAAACGACTCGTCGCTGCCTGGAACCTCCTCGATCCTATACGCACGGCCCTTATAATATTCAAGATCCGTTAGGAGGTCAGTCCACACTGTTGTCCATGTGGCTGTAGAAGACTCCGCTGCAACCGCTGCCGCAGCTTCTTCCCGTGGGACCCCTGGCTGGGCAACGATTTTGAAGCAGGCGAGCAGATCTGAATCCTTTACCTGGTAATCTGGCTGCCAGTACATTTTGCTATATTCTTTAACACCTGCATCGTATTTCCGTGGCAACATGGCCTTCCTCCCGTCGCTTCCCAATTCCCTCATTTAAGAGCATAGTACTCCACCCGTTAAGAGCATAGTACTCCACCCGTATCATGGTGGGCAACTAGTACATATTGCGTTGACAGTGTCGTCTCTTCAGACATCACGCACTGCCTGGTATAGTGACTGCAGCATTTTTAAGTGGCTTAGTTTATCCCTCCCCTACAGGGCGCATCAATAACTGAGGTCACCGATTCAATGAGGTAGCACATGAGGAGGTTTTTTGGCACTGATGGCGTACGTGGCAAGGCGAATCAAGAGCCCATGACAGCTGAAACGGCTTTGAAGATTGGGATGGCCGCCGGCTGCCAGTTTATGCGTGGAGAATATCGCCATACAGTTGTCATAGGCAAAGACACCCGTTTATCTGGTTATCTTTTGGAACCCGCTTTGACGGCTGGTTTCATTGCTGTTGGCATGGATGTCATTCTACTTGGTCCGCTGCCGACACCTGGTGTCGCGATGTTAACACATAGTCTACGCGCTGACCTAGGAGTCATGATTTCAGCTTCACACAACCCCTATGAAGATAATGGTATTAAGCTCTTCGGTCCAGACGGGTTTAAAGTGTCCGATGATATGGAAGTCGGCATTGAAGCCCGCATGAATCAAGGCATGGAAAGGATGCGCGTTGAGGCAAGTAAACTTGGCCGTGCTAGACGCTTAGATGATGCAACAGGTCGTTATATTGAATTTGTAAAAAATACATTTCCACGTGGATTACGTCTTGATGGTCTTCGTATTGTTGTGGACTGTGCAAATGGTGCTGCCTACAGAATTGCCCCCAGAGTGTTTTGGGAATTAGGAGCTGAGGTCATTGAAACTGGTGTAGAACCAGATGGTTTCAACATCAATCATCAATGTGGCTCACAACATCCCAGTCACATATGTGCTAAAGTCCTTACCCACAAGGCGCATCTCGGTATAGCACTGGACGGCGATGCGGATCGTGTGGTGCTATGTGACGAGAAGGGAGGGTTGATCGACGGTGATCAGCTACTTGCACTGACAGCCTGTGAATGGCAGCGGAGTCAACGTCTGCAGGGCGGTGCTGTGGTTGCCACTATTATGTCTAATTTGGGACTCGAAAGATACTTGCACGCTGCAGGTTTGAATCTCATTCGTACTCCTGTCGGCGATCGTTATGTTGTAGAGGAAATGTTACGTAGCGGTTGTAACATAGGAGGTGAACAATCTGGACATATAATATTAAGTGACTATACTACTACAGGTGATGGACTTATAGTGGCGCTTCAGCTGTTAGAAAAAGTAGTAATATCTGGTAATACTGTTAGTAATATATCTCGGCAATTTGAACCTCTACCACAGATCTTGCGTAACATTGGCCTGGCAGGAGTGACTGAGACTGTCCTCGACGCTGATTCTTTAGTAATGGCGGCAGTGCGCGAAGGGGAGGAACGCCTGAACGGCCACGGGCGCCTGCTGATCCGCAAGTCTGGCACTGAGCCGCTCATCCGGATAATGGCCGAAGGTGAGGATGCAACCCTTGTCGCGACAGTCGTAGCAGATGTGGTCACAGCAATAAAACGTTCAACGGCAAGAGCCGATCGACAGATGGATAAGCCTGGCCAAAGGGAGCATCCTCAAAGGGACACCCAGGTGTCAATCACATGACTCCCACACCTGTGCGCGGACGGGTCCTAGTGTGTGCCGGCTCTGACTCTGGTGGTGGAGCGGGCATTCAAGCTGATATCAAGGCAGTGACGGCGCTTGGGGGTTATGCTATGACTGCTGTCACTACCTTGACAGCCCAGAGCACACAGGGTGTGCGGGCTATCCACCCGATAGCGCCGGCGTTCATCGCTCAGCAAATGACCGTTTGTCTTGAGGATATAGGCGCCGATGTGATTAAAACAGGTATGCTCGCCACGGCTGAGGTGATTGAGAAAATTGGAGACGTTTTAGAAAATCATGCCAAAAACATTCCTCTCATCATAGATCCCGTCATGGTGGCCAAAGATGGAACAGCAATGCTGGAGACTAATGCCATTCAGGCCTTGCGTATCCACCTGATGGCTCGGGCTACTCTGATTACCCCCAATATGTCTGAGGCAGGAGTCCTCTTAGGAAAAGAGATGAAGGCACCAGGTGATGTAGCCGTCACGGCTCGCCGCCTCCTGGAGGAGGTACCAGTTGGAGCGGTTTTGCTCAAGGGTGGCCACAACCCGGGAAAAATTATACAAGACGTGTTAGTCACGCGATCAGGTAAGACAACCTTTTTGACTCACACCCGCATCGACTCTGCTAGCACGCATGGAACTGGCTGCACACTAGCAGCGTCTGTAGCCTGCGGTCTCGCCCAGGGGATGGGACTAGAATCCGCTATCAGACGGGCACGTGACTATGTACTGACAGCCATCGCTACCGCCCCTGGATACGGCAAAGGCTACGGTCCCCTTAATCATGTCCACACGGTCCGTCCGTTCCTATGTTGAGGTGGAGTCACCCTCCATTGCACTGGTGGGCGCGACAGGAGTCGAACCTGCAGCCCCTCGCATGTGAAACGAGTGCTCTCCCGCTGAGCTACGCGCCCGTTAGTATAACTGTTAACGGTGGCTGAGAATTGAAAGGCTTGTCCCTCACTGTCAAGTTTTTTCGTTTGCGGCGGTATGTGATTATTCCATGAGCATGTCCGCTGCTACCTGTGTACGGCTGTTTCCCAGCAAAACACATCATGTTAGCTTAATACAATCTCCTCATGAGCAATTGAAAGGGACCATTGATGCAGATCACCTTCGCTGAATCAACTTTGCCGAAAGAGGGTGCCATTGTCGTCGGGGTATTAGAAGGACGTGTTCTGACGCCTACGGCCTCTACAATAGATACACGCACCAATGGTGCCTTGACAAGGGCAATAGCCGCCAGCCATTTTGATGGTCAGAAGGAACAATCATTGATCCTTCTAGCCCCGAGTGGTTTATCACTCACACGTATTGTGCTGGTAGGGCTCGGAAAAGCTGCAGAACTTGATGCACTAGCCTTGGAAATGTTTGGCGGTCTCGCCATGAGTCATCTTCTTGCCGCTCATGACACGATGGCGGCGGTGATGGTCGATGCAATCGCTGATGCTCCACTGCCGCTGGCAACAATGGCCGCTCATATCACCTGTGGCGCCCGGCTACGTACTTATCGCTTTGATAAATATAAAACTAGAAAAACAGATAAAGAAAAACATTCTTTACAAGAATTACAGATTAGGACAACAGATTTTTCAGCAGCTTGCAAGGCTTTTGATCCGCTGAACAAGATCATTGATGCTGTATTCCTAGCTCGTACCCTGTCGAGTGAGCCTGCTAATGTGATATACCCGGAAAGTTTTTCTAATGAGGTGTGTCATCTGAAGAAGCTTGGTCTTTCTGTCGACGTGTTTGATGAACACAAGATGCGCCAACTGGGGATGAATGCACTACTAGCTGTTGGACAAGGTTCTGCTCGTAAAAGTTTACTTATCGTACTCCGCTGGCTTGGGGCGACTGATCGTGAGGCGAGACCCATAGCATTAGTTGGGAAAGGGGTTACTTTTGATAGCGGTGGCATATCTATTAAACCTAGTGCTAGTATGGGAGACATGAAGTGGGATATGGCTGGTGCCGCTGTTGTTGTTGGTGTTATGCAATCTATTGCTGCTCGCGAAACACCAATTAACGTTATAGGTGTTGTCGGTATGGTAGAAAACATGCCCTCTGGGACCGCTCAGCGGCCTGGCGACATTGTCACATCAGCTTCTGGCCAGACCATTGAGGTGCTGAATACCGATGCCGAGGGGCGGCTTGTGCTCGCGGACGCTTTGTGGTACGTTCAAGAGCATCATCATCCTGTGCTCATCGTTGATATTGCCACATTGACGGGGGCCATTGTGACTGCCCTCGGAGCACATTACGCTGGTTTATTTGCCAACGATGACGTTCTAGCGGACAAGCTACGAGCAGCTGGTGAAGCCGTGGGTGAACGGCTATGGCGATTGCCATTGGGCGATTCTTACGACAGGCAGATTGAGTCCGATGCGGCTGATATGAAAAACACTGGAGATCGTGAAGCTGGTGCCATTACTGCTGCCCAATTCCTCCAGCGATTCGTCTCCCACAGCGTACCATGGGCACATCTGGATATTGCTGGTGTCACTTGGTCAAAGCAAGACACTGTCACCGTGCCTAAAGGCGCCACGGCCTTCGGTGTGAGACTTTTGGAGCGGTTTATCGCCGAGCATTGCAATGCACAAGAGGTGAGTCGCCCAAAGGAAAGGGATGTATGAATTTTTTGTCTCCCGCCCGCAATATGTGAGAGAACGAGGTCATCAAAGAGGTCATCATTATGACGACGCGGTTCCCTTCGTTACGGATAGGGTTTATGGGCACATCTCACTTTGCTGTTCCGTCATTAAGAGCTCTGATGGGGCGACACAGGGTAGCCTGCACCTATACCAGACGACCATGCCAGACCAGGGGGGGCATGAAAGAGAAAAGGAGTCCCGTGCATGAAGTAGCCGTTGCAGCTGGTATACCCGTTCGCACGCCACAGACTTTGCAGGATCACATGACCTGGCAGGAATGGAGAAGACTTCAGGCTGATGTCGGCGTGGTGGTTTCCTATGGTCTTCTGTTGCCAGAGCAGATACTCGCCGCGCCGCGATTCGGATGCGTCAACGTGCATGCCTCTTTGCTACCTCGCTGGCGTGGTGCCGCTCCTATCCATAGGGCAGTCATGGGCGGTGATACAGTCAGTGGTGTCACTATCATGAAGATGGATAATGGCTTAGACACCGGCCCTATTCTGCTCGCTGCTCCTGTACCCGTAACAGAGATGACAACCGCTGGAATGCTCCATGATACCCTAGCTCATATGGGTGCCCACTTGTTGTTACAGGCCATTGATGGCCTTGTGGCTGGGACGCTTGTACCACGGCCACAGTCCTCACAAGGCGTGACCTATGCGCGGAAGATTGACACGAGTGAAGGACAGATTAATTGGACCTTGCCAGCAGTGACCCTATCAGCCCTGATAAGGGGTCTGTCACCTTGGCCTGGTGCTTTCTGTAACCACAATGGTACGCGCCTTAAGATTCTCATGGCTCAAGCAATCGAAACCACCCCCCCCTCTAGAAGAGGGGCGCCTGGCACAGTGCTCGATGATCACTTGACCGTTGCCTGCGGTGAAGGCGGTGCCCTCGCTCTAAAACATGTGCAGAGAGCTGGTAAGAGAGCGATGGCAGCCGTCTCATTCTTGCGTGGTTATCCGCTCAGGCCAGGGGCTGTGCTCACTTGAGTTGGTTGTCAGAAAATTGAGAATATCAGAAAATTGAGAATAATCGAAAAATTGTCTAGTTTTTGTCAGATTCTACTGGTAGTTCTTCATGTGTAGTCCACTCTGCCCATGAACCGTCATAGTTTGCCACGTCAGTCTTCCCCAAAAGGTAGAGTCCAAGCGTGATCAGGCAACATGTCACACCCTCTCCGCAGGTAGCGATGATGGGTCGATTCAGATCAATACCGTGATTTTCAAAACACTTTTTCAAAGAATCAGCTGGAAGAATAGTCAATTCCCGCGTGTCCATCAACTCGATCACCGGCAAATTGATGCTGCCGGGAATATGACCCGCTCGAGAGCCTTTTGCTAGTGCATGTTGTGGTGCATGGTAGCGTTCGGCCCGACGTCCATCGACAATCTGTTCAAAATGCGTGTCGAGGTCTTCTCGGACCTGTTCCAGGGAACGGAAGAGAGAGAGATTCTGGCGTGGCCTGAAAAGAGTCGGCGAAGAAATTGAGACTCCATCCTCAACAGTGCGCTGTTCACGCAACCACTTAGGAAAGCCGCCTGCTAGTACTGCCACGTTGGCATGACCAAATACACGGAACATCCACCACGCTCGTGCTGCAGCACTAGCTCCACCGACGTTGTCATAAACAACAATGTGATGTTCATTTCCCAGCCCCAATCGCCCGACTCTATCAGCAAATAACTCAGCTGATGGCAAGGTGTGGGGCAATGGGGCTGTGGGATCAGCGACGGCATCGATATCAAAAAAGACAGCTCCAGGAATGTGGGAATCGAGATACTCTGCGTGACCATCACGCTGCGTTCCCTTTGGCCACCAGCTCGCATCAACTATTCTAGTTTGAGATGCGTGAACATTTTGTGCAAGCCATTCTGTAGAAACAAGACAATCTGTATTAGTATAATCCATGTGAATCTATACCTTATGAAAAATTTCAGGATGTCGGAGGGAAGCGGAGCGAATCATCAATTAGCAACAGCCGCACAGAACACTCATCATGACCTGTCCCTCGTGTCAGAGAGACATTGCCTTCTTTTTTTGCGCCATGGATGCATCCTTCCCAATTCAGCTCCTATCAGCCTGTCGGGTGCCACAGCCACACTATAGTGTGGCAACCTGTAAAGGTTGATCAAGGAAGGTATAAAAAATTGATGTATAAAAAATAAAAGTTTAAAAAAAATTATCATATAGGTTAGTAAGTATAGGACTTGTAAGAGAACAGAGGACCGCGTGTAGAGAGAGAGAGAGCGAACCTAGTCATAAGACCTGGGGAGAGACGCGAGTCTAAAAGTAGCAGAGCAGAAAAAGCCAGAGCATTGAGCATACTGAGCCAAGCGAGCTCGCCAGAGCAGAGCAAATGCTTGAAAAAGTTCTCATGCCAATCCACTGGCAGCCGCTACATGAATATGCTAGCCTTCAAAGAGGAGCTTTTTACAGAAACAGAATATGATCCATTGGGGGGATGAATGTTGGGCATGGGTGCTAAGACGAAGAACACGAGATTGTTATCTTGGGTTAACGAAATAACGGCTCTCTGTAAGCCAGAGAGCGTACATTGGTGCGACGGCAGCCAGAGTGAATACGATAGATTGTGTCAACAGATGGTTGAGGGACAGACTTTTACAAGATTAAATCCCGAAAAGCGTCCTGGCTGCTTTCTCGCCCGTTCGCATCCATCGGACGTGGCCCGTGTCGAAGATCGTACCTTCATATGCGCACCGACAGCGGAAGAAGCTGGCCCTAATAATAATTGGGCTGACCCTGTTCAAATGCGTGCGACTCTGCACAAAGGGTTCGATGGCTGTATGCAGGGGCGTACTCTGTACGTCATTCCCTTCAGCATGGGGCCACTTGGCTCACCAATTGCTCAGATAGGGATTCAGATTACAGATAGTCCATATGTGGTTGTAAACATGCGTATTATGACTCGTATGGGAAGTAATGTGTTGGACGTTCTTGGGGAAAACGACTTTTTCGTACCTTGCATCCATTCTGTCGGGGCGCCATTATCCGCTGGCCAGAAGGATATAAGCTGGCCGTGCAATCCCAACATTCCGCAAAAGTATATCGTTCACTTTACAGACGATCGTTCTATATGGTCAATAGGGTCTGGATATGGTGGCAACGCTCTGCTTGGCAAAAAGTGTTTGGCTCTGCGCATTGCTTCTATCATGGCCCGTGATGAGGGTTGGCTCGCTGAGCACATGCTCATCCTAGGACTTGAAAGTCCGACGGGCGAGAAGACTTACGTTGCTGCTGCTTTCCCCAGCGCTTGCGGCAAAACAAATCTCGCGATGGTTATCCCACCGACCGTCTTAAAAGGATGGAAAGCATGGACCGTCGGGGATGATATTGCCTGGATCAAGCAGGGGCCTAATGGAGAATTGCGAGCCATCAACCCTGAGTCCGGCTTCTTCGGTGTTGCACCAGGGACATCGATGCTTTCAAACCCTAATGCCCTCCTGACTGTACGTGCTAATAGTATCTTCACCAATGTTGTTCTGACAGACGATCAAGACGTGTGGTGGGAAGGGCTGGACGGTCCGCCACCGGCCCATGGCATTGACTGGACAGGCAAAGATTGGTCCCCAAGTAGCGGGGCGCCTGGGGCACATCCTAACTCACGTTTTACAGCACCCGCAGCCCAGTGTCCGAGTATTGATCCAGCGTGGGAAGATCCTGCGGGGGTACCAATTTCTGCCTTCATTTTTGGTGGTCGTTTGTCTAAAACGTTCCCACTTGTTTATCAGTCTTACGACTGGGTGCATGGTGTGTACATGGGCGCAACTATGGGGTCAGAAGCCACTGCTGCTGCCATAGGGCAGGCCGCTATACGCCGTGATCCAATGGCCATGCTACCGTTCTGCGGCTATAATATGGCGGATTACTGGAGTCATTGGCTCACGATCGGTCGGAAACTCGGGAGCAAGGCACCCCCAATCTTTCGGGTCAACTGGTTCCGCAAGGACGAGAATGGCAAATTTATATGGCCGGGCTACGGTGAAAATATGCGTGTCCTCAAATGGATTGTCGACCGTGTACGCGGTGTGGCAAGTGCTATAGAAGGGCCGTTTGGCTATATGCCGCGGTATGAAGACATCAATTTGGAAGGTCTTGATCTCTCGTGGCAGACGTTTGACCACTTGACCGCTTGTGACAAAGGAGAAGCCCTGGCCGAGTGCAAAGAGCTCGAATCACATTTTGCCCAGTTCGGTCATCGGCTCCCTCAGGAAATACAAGAGCAACACCGGCAGTTCTTTGACCGTGTCAATGCCATTTCAGGGGATGCTTGGCACATGCCGTCCTGACGACAACGGGACGCACGGACACTGGATGAACTGATTTTTGCCTTTTCTCACTCAGAGCTTAGTGCCTATCACGATGTGCGGATCAGGAATCCTTCTTGAGCCGCGTGTCGTGATTCTTGTGCGTACGGTATACTACTACGTTCCATTATACATTGTTGTCTGAGTTGTCCGACGCCTTCTGTGCCGCGTGCCGAGAGTCGAGATCTCTTTTTTCCTCTACGGGTGAGTCTAGGGGTCAAGAGACTCAGACGGCTAAGACGATTAAGACGATGATTGGGGATTCCCGCCTGGAAAAAAAGATGTGTGACCGCTGAATCGGATGGCACGATCGAGACTGTGCTCCTCAATAGTAAATTTGGGATGCACGTGTTGTGCGTGATGATGCGCTCTTCGTTCGGAAAATTTTCGTGAAACAACAAGGCACCTCAGCCTCAAACTCGGCGGGGTGTGTGTCAGTGTGCCCATCAGAGAGAAGATCTCGAAAACGAAGAGAGAGGAGGAATTGATCTGTGACTGATCTTGCTAAAGCTATGACAGCAGTTGCCGCAAGGATAGATGAAAAGCTAAGGCATCTTTTGCCAGCGGGAGATGTACCTGAGAGACGCTTGTTTGATGCTATGCGCTATGCTGTCTTGGCAGGTGGCAAACGCTTACGGCCTTTTCTCGTCTTAACAACAGCCAATCTCTTCAAGGTGGCGGACGAATCTGCCCTACGAGTAGCCTCTGCAATTGAAATTCTTCATACATATACCCTTGTTCATGATGATCTTCCAGCAATGGATAATGATGACTTGCGTCGCGGTCTTCCCACCTGCCATCGCAAGTTTGATGAAGCCACGGCTATTCTCGCCGGGGACGCCCTCCTCACCCAAAGTTTTGAAATCCTCGCGCATCCTGACACCCATTCGGATCCAGCCGTGCGGGCTGAATTAGTGCTTGAAATCGCTCGTGCAGTTGGTGCGAACGGTACAGTAGGCGGCCAGATGATTGATCTCCTAGCAGCAGAAGGGCTGTCTATGGACATCGCTTCGATTACTCGTTTGCAACAATTGAAGACAGGCCGTCTGATGAGCTGTTCATGCGAGGCCGGTGCTATTCTTGGCAAGGCGCCACGTCCTTTACGCAGCCATCTGTTGGCTTATGCTCATGACCTGGGTCTCGCTTTCCAGATTCGTGACGATCTTCTGGACATAGAGGGAAACATCAACGAGATGGGTAAGGCAGTCCGTAAGGACGATTCCCATGGTAAGGCTACTTTTGTTTCCCTCCTTGGGATAGAACGGGCGCATGCCCAGGCAGCCATGCTAGTGAGTCAAGCCATTGCTCATCTCGATGTCTTTGATAGTGAGGCAGATATTCTGCGTCAGGTGGCTCGATTCGTTGTTGAACGACGTTATTAGTGTTAGTGACATTAGTGTTAGTGACGAGGGATTCATCGAAACGAGGGATCATCAAAAAGGGAAGGGGTTGAGGTGACGGAGCTTTTCAGAACGCCGTTGTTGGATACTGTCCGCACGCCAGCTGATATCCGTACATTTAGCATGGAGCAGCTCCGCCAGCTTGCTGATGAGGTACGCCTTGAAGTCATCGAAGCCGTTTCCCACACAGGCGGTCATTTAGGGGCCGGTTTGGGTGTTGTGGAACTGACAGTGGGACTACACTATGTTTTCAACACGCCTGAGGATCGGCTCATCTGGGATGTCGGACATCAAGCGTATCCGCATAAGATTCTGACCGGCCGTCGGGATCGCATCCGCACCCTGCGCCAGGGAGGGGGATTATCAGGCTTTACAAAGCGTGATGAGAGTCACTATGACCCCTTCGGAGCAGGTCACAGCTCGACTTCTATTTCTGCTGGGCTGGGCATGGCTGTTGCGCGTTCACTCGACTGTCGTTACAACAACATTATCTGTGTTATTGGTGATGGCGCAATGAGTGCAGGCCAGGCCTATGAAGCTATGAATAACGCTGGCTCTGGCTCACATCGACTGATCGTCATTCTAAACGACAACGACATGTCTATTGCCCCGCCGGTTGGGGCCATGAGTAACTATCTGTCCAGAGTGGTCAGTTCGCGTTCCTTTCGTTCCATCCGCCATGTGGCGAAGGGAGTTGTTGCCCACCTCCCTGGCCCACTGGAAAGAGCAGCGAGACGAGCCGACGCATACGCCCGCGGTTTGATCAGTGGCGGTACGCTGTTTGAAGAGTTGGGATTCTATTATGTCGGCCCAATAGATGGACATCACCTGGAAACATTAGTGCCCGTCCTGCAAAATATTCGCGACGGTCGCGAGACTAAATCTGTACTAGTGCATGTAGTCACTCAGAAAGGTCGGGGCTACAAGCCTGCGGAGCAGGCTCTTGACAAATACCATGGCGTTTCAAAATTCAATGTTGTCACGGGGACGCAAGCGAAACCACAGGTTAGAGCGCCCGATTATACATCTGTCTTTGCACAAGCACTGATTGGGGAGGCTGAGCGGGATGAGAGAGTGGTCGCTATTACGGCAGCCATGCCGGCTGGTACAGGGCTGGATCGTTTTGCAAGACGTTTCCCGACTCGTTGCTTTGATGTAGGCATTGCTGAACAGCATGCCGTGACCTTTGCAGCCGGTCTCGCCTGTGAAGGGTTTAAACCATTTGCTGCCATCTATTCCACCTTTCTACAGCGTGCTTACGATCAGGTTGTACATGACGTTGCCCTGCAACGTCTACCTGTTCGCTTTGTCATTGACAGGGCTGGTCTCGTTGGTGCAGACGGCCCCACCCATCATGGTCTCTTCGATCTCGTTGCTCTGTGTTGTTTACCTGGTTTCGTAGTGATGGCACCAGCAGATGAAGGAGAGCTGGTACACATGGTTGCCACTGCTGCTGCGATCGATGATCGTCCATGTGCTCTACGTTATCCTCGTGGAGAGAGTACTGGAACAAATATACTATCAAAAGATACATCTATTCTTCTCGCTATCGGTAAGGGACGGGTAATGTGCGAAGGCGCTACGGTGGCTCTACTGAGTCTGGGGACGCGGCTTGCTGACTGCCTCGTTGCTGCTGATGAACTCACGGGACGCGGTCTATCGACCACTGTGGCTGATGCCCGCTTCGCTAAGCCACTTGACACAGATCTGATTCATCGCTTAGCGACTGCCCACGCTGTGCTGGTAACAGTAGAAGAAGGAGCTGTGGGTGGATTCGGAGCTCACGTCCTCCATCATCTTGCGAAGACTGGGCAATGTGACCGTGGCCTGCGTGTACGGACGCTAACGCTGCCTGATGCATTTCTGGAACATGACACGCCTATGGTCCAACTCGAAACTGCAGGTCTGACAGCACCGCACATTGTCAACACTGTCCTGGCTGCCTTAGGAGGGGAAGAGGGTGCGTGCAGCGTTTTGGCCTGATATGATCGATCTGTGTGTTTTTCTCTGAGAGGGCATTGGGTGGCTTGACGGTCTCAAGTATCCTCCTTAGACTGATATTTCATATCTTGGCCACGCAGGAAAACCGAGATGGGGAGTCTGTTGTTGGCCATAAGCGGAGTTGCAAGCGTTATGAGGACGGTTACAGATAGTTCTTTTGAATCCGACGTTCTCAAGGCGCCTGGGCCTGTGCTCGTGGATTTTTGGGCAGAGTGGTGTGGCCCCTGTCGGCAAGTTACACCCATTCTGGAGTCCATTGCCAAGGACATGGCTGGTAGGCTAACCATCGCTAAGATAAACGTCGATGAAAATCAGATCACTCCGTCGCGGTATGGGGTGCGTGGTATTCCGACGCTCATACTGTTCAGAAACGGTCAGGTCGTTTCGACAAAAGTAGGCGCTCTGCCGCGAAAACAGTTGTATGAGTGGGTTGAGAAGCTTCTTTAGAGTTGCTCACCTCTTAGCTGTTTAGGCGCTGCTGTTGTTGTAGAGCGTTAACCGGCAAAAGGCCTTCTCTCCTTAGAGGATAGAAGGTTTTTGCCGTGTTTTTTCGCGTGTGGCGTGGTGCGGTTGGTTGTTTTACAACTTCACGTTGATAGGCGGGGGATGTGAGCGAGCTGAGCGCAGAGTCTGAACAGAGCAGCCGTCCAAGGGGTTGCGCTCAGGAAGATTTCGGCTAGGCTGAGGCTGGCTGGCGCAACCGCCTGGCTTTCTGTAACCTGCGCGTGATCATGTCCCGCTTGAGCTTTGAGAGATAATCCACAAAAAGTACCCCGTCGAGATGATCCATCTCATGCTGCAGGACGGTGGCCAGTAAACCATCTGCCGTGCAATCACGCATTTTATTCTGCCTGTCAAGGTAACGCAAAAGAATTCGGCTGGGTCTATTAACTGTCGCATACTGACCAGGCAGCGAAAGACAGCCTTCGTTGTAACTGGAATACTCCCCTGAAGCCCAGAGGATTGCCGGGTTGGCCATGCATAAAGGATCCTGTTCTGATATAGATCCCGCTCTAGATCCCGCGATATCAACCACAATAACACGTTTTAGTATTCCTACCTGGGGTGCTGACAAGCCAATACCAGGCGCTGCATACATCGTTTCTAGCATCTCCTCCATTAAATGCACCACCCCCCTATCGACTTCTCTCACAGGGGCAGCCACCTGTCTGAGGCGTGAATCAGGAACGGTGAGAACAGGTAATGTCATCGCGAAAAGGCCATCTCATGATCGAGTGTTTTTCCACGAGCTTTTGCTACGTGAGCTACTTCTATCTCCTCTTATGGGGGAGTAGGAGCTTTCCAGCGCTGTGTCAAGTGCCAATAAGTGCTGCGATCCTCCTTTCACAAAGGAGAGATGATTCTTGTGCAAGTTTCCAGATCATTCGAAGAACGGGTTCAAAGCAGAAGATACTTGGAAGACTCCAGAGGATCAGAGGACCTCTTATGCAGGCGCATGGAGAGTGTATTATTTTTTCACACTCTTTTATTGATTGTTAAGTCTCGTTTATTGTTAAGTCTCGTTCATTGCGCCGTGCTTCGCTTACGTCTCAGGATGCAGGATGCGCGTTTGGTCGGATACGGAACGGAAATGAATCAACCATTATCGTCTTCCTTGCACGCATGAGGACAGAAAAAGCACTAGGCTATTATGTCGGGAATTAGCAAGCGTTCGAGACAAGTTATTTTATCCTTTAACGTCAACTGACGTTTCTTAAGCCGTTGAATCTGGAGCTGATTCACAGGTCTATGCTCGGTCAGCCAAACGATAACGTCATTGAGGGCACGATGCTCAAGTTGCAGCTCAGCTAGCCGTTTTTGGCCCTCTTTTTGACTTATTTCATGCATTGTTGAGACTCATCTACACAGCAGCTTTAACAGTAGCAGAATTTCCTTTTAAGGGGTATGCCAGAGACGGCCTGATGCAAGGGAGGGAGCCATACTAATGGCAAAGATTAAAAGAATTGGGGTTTTGACAAGTGGTGGCGACTGTGCCGGTCTGAATGCTGTGATTCGGGCTGTTACATGCCGCGCAGTACGAACTTATGGCTGGGAAGTTTACGGCATCAAAGATGGGACAGCTGGCCTCATGAACCGGCCGCTAGAGTATATGAAGCTCGGACTCAATGCTATGAGTGGTGATATTCTACGAGCGGGAGGGACATTTTTGGGCACTGTTAACAAAGGTGACCCCTTCAATTTCCCATTGCCAGACGGCAGCAGGAGAAATAGAATCAAGGAAATCGCCGATGGTTATCATGAATTGGGTTTAGCCGTGTTGATTGTCATTGGCGGTGATGGCAGCCAGGCACTTATTCGCCGCATTTGTCAGCAGGGTAACATGAAGATGATTGGTGTGCCAAAGACAATCGACAATGATGTACGTTATACTGAATACGCCGTCGGGTTCACCACTGCTGTTAATACAGCCGTTGAAGCGCTTGATCGTTTAGCACCCACTGCAGCTAGTCATCACCGCGTGATGATCCTAGAAGCGATGGGTCGCGGGGCTGGTCATTTGGCTTTGAATGCTGGCATTGCCGGTGGTGCAGATATAATATTAATCCCAGAAATACGCTACACTATAGATGGTGTCGTGACGAAAATTCGCCATGTCCATGAGGAAGGACGTAATCATAGTCTTATCGTAGTTGCGGAAGGTTGTCACACTGAAAATGGTGAGACTTTAACAACTACACAATCAGGTGGAGAAGTTCGTTTTGGGGGAATCGGCGCCTATTTGAGTGCAGCAATCAACAAAGCTCTCAATATTGAAACACGTATTACAGTCCTGGGACACGTGCAACGCGGCGGTATCCCCGCAGCGCGTGACCGTGTCATCGCTTCAGCTTTTGGCATTCATGCTGTGGATCTTGTCGCTCAGAGCAAGTTTGATCGTATGGTAGCCTGGCACGATCGCGGGGTCATTGACGTTCCACTCGCTTCAGTGGTTGAGGGCCCACGTCCTGTGGACCCACAAGGTCCCATCGTGCACACTGCGCGCGGTCTTGGAATTTACATGGGAGAATAGACACGTTTCAGGCTCTATGACAACAGAGAGGAGATGGATGCGGTGGGGTAGGGGGGGGCACGGTGTGTCACTCTCCCCTTCCATAGATTTCTCTTGTATGATGAGATTCCGTCTCTCTTCTCTCAAAGAAGGGTTTTCTGTCTCTCTATAAGACTCTCTATAAGAGATTTGCGAGCCTGTTTTAGAGAAAGTTATTTAGAGAAAGTTATATGGATTGATATCTACTTTTACTTTTATTCCGCGTGGTATTTTAATTTTATCTAGCCATAATCGTATTAGAGGCTGAACCCGTGTTTTGCGGCTAGCCTTCAATAACAGACGATGCCTGTGACGATCACGCAGGAAAGCAAGCGGTGCCGGTACCGGTCCCAGTACAGTGATGTCTGGCCCACACGGTTTATGGTGGGCCAGTTCTGCAGCAACAATCCCAACTTCTGACCCGTTAAGACCGGAAACAATTAAAGCGACAAGCTGGCCAAATGGAGGCATACCGGCGTCTCGGCGCTGTGCTGCTTCGGCCGCATAAAAACGTTCCCGTGTACCAGAGAGTAGGGCATCCATAACAGGGTGAAGCGGGTCATAGGTCTGTACAAGGACACGCCCATGCCGTCCTCCCTGGCCTCCGACTCCTACTACTCCGGCTACCCGCGATAAGAGCTGGAATGTGCGCTCAGCGGCACGCAGATCCCCACCAGCCAATCCGAGATCCGCATCGACGATCCCGACAAGGGTCAAACGAGGGAAATGAGGCGGGCCCTTGGTTATGATTTGGGTGCCTATGACCATATCAATGCTGCCTGTCGCTATTTGCTGCAACAGAGTCGTCGTTGCCGCAGGCCCATTCTTCAGATGGTCACTGGTCAGGAGGGCGAGACGGGCGGCGGGGAAACGTTTGGCAACCTCCTCTGCGATACGTTCGACACCAGGACCACAGACCGCAAAACGACCGAAGCTCCCGCAGTGTGGACATTGATTCGGTAAGTCCGTGACATAACCGCAGTGATGGCAGGAGAGTCCTTGCAAGTGGCGATGTTCTACCAGCCAGGCTGTGCAGTGGGGACAGCGGAAACGGAAACCACATGTACGACACAGAGTCAATGGGGCATACCCCCGGCGATTCAGGAAAAGCATAACCTGTTCACCGGCCATGAGAGTTTGCCGAATCTCTTCTACCAAAGGGGGGGCTAGCCAGGATTGACCCCATACCCCATACTCTGGGCGCATGCGTCGCATGTCAATTGCAGAGATACGAGGCATGAGAGTATCCCTATACTGAAGGGACAATTGTATTAAGTCATAACGACGAATCCAAACATTCACACGTGTCTCCAGAGAGGGCGTCGCGCTTGTCAGGATGACAGCATGCTCACCAAGCTGGCCACGTACTACAGCCATGTCACGGGCGTGGTACAAGACTCCACCTTCCTGTTTGAAGGCGAGTTCATGCTCTTCATCTACGATGATCAATCCTAGATTAGGGTAAGGTAAGAAAAGAGCGGAGCGTGTTCCAACAACTAGTTGGATTTGTCCCGCAGCGATCGCACGCCAGAGAAAGCGTCGGACGGTCAGTGTCAATTCTGAATGCCACGCGGCTGATGCCAAGCCGAATCTGCTTGTAAAACGGTCTAACCATTGTGTTGTGAAGGCGATTTCAGGTAGCATGACGAGAACCTGGCGGCCGGAACGCAGAGCTTCGGCCACGGCCTCACAATAAACCTCTGTTTTACCAGAGCCCATGACTCCCTCTAATAGGGTAATAGAGAATCGCTCCGCTCGTACTGCTGCAATCAGTGAATCAGCAGCAGATTTTTGAGTTTGTGACAGAGCGGTATGGGAAGCAGTCTGGCTAATCGGTGATGACACTTTTAATTTTTCTATATGCACGTCTTTCAGACGACATCCATATGTAGAGTTGACAAAAGAACTATCTATAGAAGATGAATTCCCTATAGCCACTGGCACGTTCATAACCATTCTCAGTACGGTCCCAGGCGGTGCCAAAGTATAAGCTGCGACCCAATCAATGAACCTCATGACAACAGCTGGCAAGGACGGCATATCCAGCACCGTCAGCACAGATCGCAGACGCCCGACCTTCCTACCATAGGCGGGGTGCCAAACGACACCCGTTTCCACACGTCCTCTCAGTGGCACTTTGACAAAAGTACCGGGAGGCGTGGTCTGCGTAGTCTGTAGGCTGTAATCATAAGGACAGGCGAGTGGCAGCGGTAAGAGAACTGCCACTCGCTGCTCATGCCTGCGTGAAGAGAATCCCATAAACTAGTCTACCATCGGAGTGCCTCCGCTCGTCTCCCAAGAGAGGAGGTCAGGACCTACGTAGGGGCAGAGGGACATGTCTTCTTCTCTTCTTCTCAGAAGGGAAACGACGTGTCATGTGACATTAAGCAATAAAGGCTGTCCGTCCATCGCAATTCAGCAACAGCCACATCCTCACCCACCCACCTGTCGTTCCACGTTCCAGTAGGTTTTCTCAGAAACTTATACTTGATCTGATATACGGTATCGCAACCCTCCTCCAACAGGCACACCCACACCACACATCACATATTAACAGCTACGATATGAGGCGATCTTGCCCACAGACAGACCCTTTACAATAAGGACACAGAATCTGCCATCGGCCCCTTCTGACCAACACGAATGGTTAGACGGACGCGCTGTCCAGCCTCAAGCATTGACAAGCCAGCCCTTTCAATCACGCGATTGCCGACAAATACATCCTTGCCGCCATCGTCTGGTGAAACAAAACCAAAACCTTTTTCTCCATTATAGAATTTTACTGTTCCTTCTACAACCTCCCCATTTGCTGAGTTGCTTGCACCCATTTTGACTACTTCCTTTATCATCTCAACTTGCGGTCCTTTTTTGCCTTTCGCAACATAGCAATCGATTACCGTACCTTCCGGCAAAGCGGTGAGGCCGGCTTGCTCGACTGCCGATATGTGTAGAAAGGCATCCGGACCTCCGTCTGACGGAGTAACAAAACCGAATCCCTTGGCGGGGTTGAACCATTTGACGGTGGCCCTTGGCATCGAGAACATCCTGGTGCTAGAGATTGAGAATAAGATCGACAGCTCTACGGTAGACAACTGTGGTACCCCCTTCAGCAGAGGTCAGCATCTTTACAGACCGCAAATACACGATCTTCCTCCCAACGAGTGGACGAGAATTGCAGCCTTGCTCTCAATGAGTAGGCTTGCAGGGTTGCGAGTATGCCGCAAGCGGCTTGTGATTTCAAACGAAGTCGGGGAAGAATCCGTTTTCTGACTAGACTACATGGTGAGCACTCTATTAACGTCGGGCCCTTTACGCGTCGCAAAAGAGAAGCCACGCATTCCCCAAAGCTCTTCAGTCTGTCTTTTGCCAAGACTCCCCCGCAAAAGACTGTTTCTACCTCCTCTCATGCGCACCTGTAGATAGAAATATTATAGAGATGTTTGCCAGAGAAGAACAGCGGTGTTAGCACGACTCGTTGACTGGTCCAAGCGGTAAGACGCGATTCTCTCTGAACAGAGTCACAACAGAGTCACACGAGAGTCACACGGACGTGGTTTCATGGCGGGAGTGACGGGGCTCGAACCCGCGACCTCCGGCGTGACAGGCCGGCGCTCTAACCGACTGAGCTACACCCCCGACACCGTGCCGGCATAAAAAACGGCGCGCCGGCTGAATCTTAGCAGAGATACCGCTGCTCTGCAAGCCTCATTCAGTAAGCTTTCACTAAGGCATGAAAAAAAAGCAGCTCTCTCAAAGAGCACCAGCTATTTTCCGTGAATATTCCGTGTCGCAGGAGTCGGAGGCAGTCTGACGACCAAGCCATCTAAATCCCTGTTCATGATGATCTGACAGCCTAAACGCGATGTAGTGGTTAAGCTGAAAGCTAAATCCAACATATCCTCCTCATCTTCACTCGCGGGTTTGAGCTTGTCAAACCAGGCATCATCAACAATGACGTGACAGGTGGCACAGGCGAGCGAACCCTCACAGGCTCCCTCTATGGGAATATTGTCCCGACGGGCAATTTCAAGGACAGATAACCCTTCCGGCGCCTCTACCTCGTAGTGAGTTCCGTCGTGATCATCGATGAACGTCATCTTCGGCATGGCGATCTCCGCTTTAGCTATCCTGCTTTCCTCATGCGCTGTTTCTTAGAGCGCGCATCAAACTCCCTCACAGGGTCTTTCTTAAAGAGGAGTATCCTTTCATATAGTACCTTCCGATATAATCACTGCGGCACCCTCCTCTCACTCGTCTGTATATAGTCACGTTGTGATCTCAACGTGATTCTCAACAGAGGCAAAATACACTGCCGACCACATCAACCCTGGCCAGGGGCCAGCGGATATGGCCACCAGATTGTTGGAGAGCTGTAACAAGGTCATCTAGCGCAACCCCACGCCTTAACGTCCTCCGGCTAGCGACTGCATTGTACTACAATATATAATATCCGAATCCTTCAATGCCGGGCTATTCAGAGCGTTTGAACATCATCTGCTTGATTCGCCCCACGGCCTTGCCAGGATTCAGTCCTTTCGGACATGCAATTGTACAATTCATTATTGTATGACATCGATACAATCTAAAAGGGTCTTCTAACATATCAAGACGTTTTCCGGTATTCTCATCTCTAGAATCTGACAACCAACGATATGCTTGTAACAGGACAGCTGGCCCCAAATAACGATCTCCATTCCACCAGTAGCTAGGGCAACTTGTCTGACAGCAGAAACAGAGGATACATTCCCATAATCCATCTAACCGAGCTCGCTCCTCAGGACTTTGCAAGCGTTCTGCGAATGGAGGAGAAGATGTGTCGCACTGCAACCAAGGTTCTATAGATTCTATCTGAGAGTACTGCCATGAGAGGTCTGGCACTAAATCCTTAATTACTGGTAAGTGTGGTAATGGATAGATCTTCACGTCTCCTCTAATCTCTGCAATTGGTTTTAAGCAGGCCAAGGTATTCGTTCCATCGACATTCATTGCGCAACTGCCGCAAATCCCTTCACGACAGGAACGACGAAAAGTCAGAGTCGAGTCTATCTCATTCTTTATCTTCAGCAGGGCATCCAGTACCATTGGTCCGCATGATTTGGTATCGATCTCATAGGCATCAAGACGCGGCGTGCCGTTCGAATCAGGATCATAGCGATAGATCTGGAACTTCTTTGCAGTCTCTGTGCTAACTGGAGTACAGTGGGATTTGCCAGTCCTCACGCGTGAGGCGTAAGGCAATGAAAATTCAACCATAGATCACTCCTTCCGAGCTTGAACATAAACTCTCGGATCACATCAGTATCAGTACACGCGTACCTTGGGCATAATGGATTCTACCGTCAGGGGCTCAAGGTGAACGGGCCTGTATCCCAGTGTCACACGCCACTTGTCGTCCATCCAGGCGAGGGTATGCTTCATCCAGTTGGTGTCATCACGCTCCGGATAATCCTCACGCGCATGGGCACCACGGCTTTCATTACGTGCGACAGCACCTTTAATAGTAGTAACGGCACAAGCCATCAAATTTTCTAGTTCCAATGCCTCTACCAGGTCTGAATTCCAAATCATGGAACGGTCCTTCAGCCCTATATCGGCTGTACTCTTAGCAATATCTGCCATTTTTTCACAGCCTGCCTGTAAACTCTGTGCTGTCCTGAACACAGCAGCGTCATTCTGCATGGTGCGCTGCATCTGAAGACGCAGTACGGCCGTTTGTATACTACCGTTGGCGTAGCGGACTCTGTCGAAGTGAGCGACAGCACGGTCAGTCACAGATGAGGCGAGTGGCTCGTGTCCAGTGCCTGGCTTTTTTAGCCACTTGCTGGTGCGTAGGGCTGCTGCCCGACCAAACACGACAATGTCGAGGAGTGAGTTTGTTCCCAGTCTGTTAGCACCATGCACAGACACACAAGCACACTCACCAATCGCCATCAGGCCATGGCAAACAGAATCCGGGTCGTCAGAAACAGGTCTTATGACCTCACCATGATAGTTAGTCGGGATACCGCCCATATTGTAATGTACTGTCGGTAATACTGGGCAGGGGGTGCGAGTCGCATCCACGCCGGAAAAGATACGAACTGTTTCTGTGATACCTGGTAAGCGCTGATGCAACACATCAGCCCCCAGATGCTCAAGGTGCAGGTAAATGTGATCCTTCTGCTCTCCGACGCCGCGACCATCACGTATTTCCACTGTCATAGCCCTGGAGACCACATCACGGGACGCGAGATCCTTGGCCGTCGGGGCATAGCGCTCCATGAAACGCTCTCCTGCCGCATTTGTGAGATAGCCACCCTCGCCACGCGCTCCTTCAGTAATCAGACAGCCAGAGCCATAGATGCCGGTAGGATGGAACTGCACAAACTCATGATCCTGCACAGGGAGGCCTGCACGCAGCACCATACCATTCCCATCGCCTGTACAAGTATGGGCTGAGGTGCACGAGAAATACGCTCTGCCGTAGCCACCAGTGGCTAGCACGGTCATATGAGCGCGGAAGCGGTGTAAGCTCCCATCCGCCAGATTCCACGCTAACACACCGCGACAGACGCCACTATCATCAAGTAGAAGGTCAATCGCAAAATATTCAATAAAAAAGCGCGCTGAGTGTTTGAGTGACTGCTGGTATAGCGTGTGCAAAATGGCATGACCTGTGCGATCCGCCGCTGCGCAGGCCCGCTGTACTGGAGCTTCACCAAAGTTACGCATGTGCCCCCCAAAGGGGCGCTGGTAGATACGACCATCTGTCGTACGTGAAAACGGCACGCCAAAGTGCTCTAGTTCGTAGACTGCAGGGATGGCTTCACGACACATGTACTCGATGGCATCCTGATCGCCAAGCCAGTCAGAGCCTTTCACAGTATCGAACATGTGCCAGATCCAGTTATCTTCTGACATGTTGCCCAGTGCAGCACCAATGCCCCCTTGCGCGGCGACCGTATGGCTGCGAGTTGGAAAAACTTTTGTGATGCAGGCAGTCTTAAGGCCTGTGACACTCATACCAAGGGTAGCACGTAACCCCCCCCCTCCGGCACCGACGACCACAACGTCATACGCGTGATCAATGATGTCATACGCAGCCATCGCTCGCTACCCTCCGTATGCAACTTTGAAGCCTGCTACCACCGCGAACGTCGCTAGCAAAATAACCAAAAACTTGACAAGAACGAGTCCAGCGATTTTGGCTAGCTCGTGGTGAACATAATCTTCAATGATTACCTGCAGCCCTAGCTGAGCATGGTAGTATGCCGTGCCCACTGTCACAAGCATTAGAACCAGATTGCCCGGTATTCTGAAAAAGGCATGTAGAGTCTCGTAATCTGCATTTTTCAGACTAATCACCACAACCACCAACCAAAAAGAGAGCGGCACGAGAATCACTGCAGTCAGACGCTGTGTCCACCAGTGCCCGACTCCTTTCTTAGCAGTGCCAAGGCCACGGACCTGGCCTAATTCTGAACGCATATTCATCACTTTTTTCCTTAGACTGAAAGGGCAAGGCCCCAAGCCAGCATACTGAGTACAGCAGTCACAACCCAAACAATGAATCCAGACGCATAAACTTGTTCGCGTTCAAGCCCGTATCCGAGATCCCATATAAAGTGACGAATGCCATTGCACAGGTGATAAAAAAGAGCGACGGACCAAAAAAAGATCATCAAGTTTCCCACCAATGAGCTTAGCAGAGTCTGTGCTTGAGCATACGCCGCCTGTCCATAAGCTGCCGCTCCCAACCAGTAAGTTAACACAAAAGTCCCACCTACCAGGGCCACGCCCGTGATGCGGTGCACAATCGACATCAGAGAGGTCATTTGGGGTCGGTAGATTTGTATATGTGGAGAAAGCGGTCTGTCCTGGTGAGCCATAATTCCCTCCACCTTCAGAAAAGGAACACACCCTTGTGCTTGTAAGTCTCAAGCACTGTTCTGCAGTGCAAAAGAATCCTAGCCCTCTGCTAAGGCGAAGTCAACTTACCAGTCATATGACCAGTCATAACCACTTTACGAAAACTGTGCTCTTGAGACGTTCGATAGCCGTCCCTCTCTACAAGCTCTGACAGGCGTTTCGTAGTACTGATCACTACGAGGCTTGGGAAAACAGTCTATTCCTCGCACTCATGACGCAATCAGTTACATCACGCGTATACCCTTAATCTCACAATATCACATAGAAATACTCTAGAGGGCGGTGACAGTCTGCTTCTTAACTACCATGGTGGATGCCCTCAAAGGCTCCTGTGAACTGGGCCTTGTGAACATGCGGAGACCCTGAGGTCTTGAGGAAGACATATCTCAAGGAGAAATTTTTGCAGCGAAGATTTCAAGATTCATAGTCCGCTCAAAGCCGAGAAAAAGCAAAAAGGCATGACGGCCCCTCAGTGGCCTCAGTGGCCCTTTTGGGTCTACACCATCAGCGCCCTAGAAACACAGAAGGACGCTTGTGCTGAAAAGCTCGTAAGCCTTCTCTGTAGTCCTCTGTGTCAAAGAACTGATAATCTGATTCTCGCGCATAGTCTGTCATCGCGTGTGGCCCGTGTGTCTCCAGCTCCAGCAGCTGACGAATGTAGTGGCGGTGCCAACGATGAACCAGCGGTGCACCAACGGCAATACGTTGAGCGGTAGCGATGGCCTCGGACTCTACCGAGGCCACGACCCTGTTCATTAACCCCATTGCTAAAGCTTCAGCGGCATCAAATATGCGGGCCTCCAGCAAAATCTCCAACAGACGAGCATGGCCAACAAGACGCATGATGGCATTGATCTCTTGCTTTGGCATGGGAAGCCCCAGTTTGCTCACTGGTATGCCGAATCTGCTCCCCTTACCACAGAGCCGCATGTCAGCCATAGCTGCTAGGGCTAATCCTGCCCCAAGACATAGTCCTTCTATGGCCGCTATCACTGGATGCGCGTTATTGTGCACTACGGCAAGCGCTCTGTGCATTGAGTCGTCATAAGTTCTTGCCTGCTCGGGATTCCCGCGTTCTGCTTCGAACATTGTCACATCAGCACCAGCGGTAAAGGCCCTCTTGCCAGCACCGCGCAGGATAATACAACGTATAGCTGTATTTTTGCCCAGACCCTCACAAACATCCCCTAACTCTTCCCACATAGATCTGTCGAGGGCGTTGTATCTTTCAGGTTTGTTCAGGAGCACGGTAACAATCGAGCCGTCATGCTTGACCAGAATTTTCTCTGTCATGTTATCCCCTCAAGGTCAGAAGAGTCTGAGGCCAAGAATTCAAAGAGAATCAATCTCGACTGCTATCGAAATAAACGACGGTAGTGACCGGATTGGTGAAGACGGTGCACACGACTCGTTAAGACAAGAAGCCCTCCCACAGATCCCACCATAGTCCATGCGGGTATCTCCATGGCTATCGCCCCAACATGATTCAACAGAATACCAAGCTTTGAGGGAACACTGGTTGTCTCTGGCCATTGAGCCAGACTTGCTTTGAAGGCGGGGGGCACACCGGCAAGCAAAGTCCATATATCTCTAGTAGCAAGACTAATATAAGTGCCCGTACTAAGGGCCATTAGCATCTCCAGCGAGGCAACTAGAACAGCAGCTATCATCAGGGACCATCCAAGCAAACGGACGAGAAAAATCATGCCTTTCTCCGCAAACAGTAAGAGCCCCCTTGAGGCCGATCGTTCTGGCCCGCCAAGCAAGAGTTGTTAACGCCGATGACAAAACTGGTAGCAGACGATGAAAAGAATTCTCCGAATCCGAAAAATCAAAAGTCGAGATCACTGTAATGATGAGGTGGTAGTGTCCCTGGAATCTGTTCCTTGAGCAAGGCACGGAAGCTGGGACGAGATTTGATGCGTGCATACCAGTTTTTAGCCTCCTGATGCTCCTCCCACGGCACATCACCGACGTAATCCACCACTGACAAATGGGCTGCCGCTGCCAAGTCAGCGAATGACAATGAGTCTCCAGCCAACCAACGGCGCCGTTCTGTTAACCAGGCTATATATTGTAGATGGGTATGAATATTGGCTTGACCAGCCCGGATAGCACGGGAATCTGGCGCCCCAATACCAATGAAGCGTTTGCTAATTTTCTCCCCTACTAAATTGGCTGTCACTTCTCTGTTAAACTTGTAATCGAACCATGCAACCAAACGACGTACCTCCCCGCGCGCAACAGGCCATACCCCTCCCAGGAGCGAAGGGTCAGGATAAACCTCCTCCAGATACTCGCAGATTACTGTGGAATCTACCACTACCGTGCCATCATTTTCTATTAAAACGGGAACGTCTCCAGCCGGGTTGAGTAACATGAAATCTGAGCGTCGTTCCCAAGGGCGTTCAAGAACAAGCTCAAAGTCGAGCTTCTTCTCAGCCAGCGCAAGTCTAACTTTGCGACAATGTGGCGAGAGCCAGAAATGAAACAATGTACGCATGCCATTTCTTGTAACCTAAAATCCCTTGCCAGAAAAGCACCCCCGTCTTCTCAGATCGCATCAGTCGCCTCTCCGAGATCTCATGATACTCTCAAAAAGATTGTTTATTTTATAACCTTGCGCCAAGGGTCGTAGCGATAGCGCGCCGATCCAATCCTTTAAGGCCAATGATTACCAGGCGGCTGCATCGAGACTCTGCGCCTCTCCAGGGTTGATCAAAGTAACGCTGAATCCTTGTGCCAACTCCCTGCACCACCAATCGCATGGCCTTCCCTGGCACATCGAGAAAACCTTTTATGCGTAGAATGTTATTAGTTGTTAAAATAATAAATAATCTTTTTTCAAGAGCATCAACATCTGAGACAGCTGGCAGAGTAAGCGTAAAACTTTCAAAATCGTCATGAGTATGATGATCATCATGAGTGCAGGCAAGATTCTCTTCTGCTACTCCTCCGAGTCCTAACAGAAGGGCGGGGTTGGCACGACCGTGATGAATGTTCAGCAGCCTGACACCTGCCCGCAGGCGAGACTTTAATGTATTTTCTATTATATAAAGATCTTCTTGAGGAATGAGATCCGTTTTATTGCAGAGCACTATATCCGCGCACGCCAGTTGATCAGTAAAGGTTTCCGCAAGCGGGTTGTTGTGGGCGTTGTTGGCCATCGTCACCATCTGCGGACGGTGAGAAAATCTGCTCTCTAACATTGCTATGGCGTCAACAACCACTACCACCCCGTCTACCATGACCCGCGCACGAATATTGGGCCACTGAAAGGCTTGCACAAGTGGTTTGGGTAACGCTAAACCAGAAGTTTCTATGATGATATTATCAGGTTTTTTCTCTGTAGAGTTTACTATTTTTTCTATCGCAGGCAGAAATTCTTCTGCAACTGTGCAACAGAGACAACCGTTGGCCAGTTCGATGATGTCATCACATCCTGGCACGTCGCATCCTTCAAGGAGAGCCCGATCCATTCCAACATCACCGAATTCGTTGATAATAACGGCGATGCGACGACCACGATTGTTCTTCAGCAGATGACGAATTAAGGTCGTCTTACCAGATCCCAAGAAGCCTGTCACGATGGTTGCTGGTATTTTGTAAAGATTCGGTGATGCCATCTTGGCTCTTCCATTATTAACACAACAGGACAAAGTTTGCGTTCTCTTCTGTCGGTGAGATGAGAGTGATGAGAGTCATGAGACGCCACGCTGACTGTGGCGGTAGTCAGACGCATACAGACGGCTCTCACGGAAGTTACAGCCTCCAAGTGTTTGCCCAACAATTATCAAAGCCGTCTGGAGAAATCCGGCTGCCTTGACTTGATCGTGTATGGTATCAAGTGTACCATAAAGAATATGCTGGTCAGGCCAAGAGGCTCTATAGACAACGGCAACAGGGCAATCGATACCATAGAGCGGTGTCAGATCTCGTACCACGGCTGCTAGGTTATTAATGGAGAGATGGATCACGATGGTCGCCTGACTCCGTCCCAAACTGGCGAGTTCTTCCCCAGGAGGCATCGGATCCGTCCGTACTGCGGTACGTGTGAGTATAACAGTCTGGCTAATGCCAGGGACTGTTAAGGCGGTGGCAAGAGCAGCGGCTGCCGCGGCAAATGCAGGCACACCTGGTGTCACAGTGTAGGGAATAGAGAGAGCTGTCAGCCTGCGCATTTGTTCGGCTATTGCTCCATAAAGGGATGGATCCCCTGAATGCAGCCGGGCGACGTCCTCACCGTCCGCATGAGTAGCCGCCATGATAGTGATAATCTCGTCCAGAGTCAGATGAGCAGTATTAACACAATTAGCACCAGATTTTTTTGCAAACAGAACATCTTCAGGTATAAGAGAACCAGCATACAAAACCATAGAGCACCGTTGTAAAAGGTTCAACCCCCGTACGGTGATTAAATCCGCCGCTCCTGGTCCAACACCAATAAAATGTATTGTCATCCTCGCCACTGCTTATAATACTGTATTAGACCGGTAGTAGAAGAATCATGGCCTGCTGCAATGGCATGGCCAGGGAGCTGCTGCAGTATCCTACTAGCAAGCTGCTTACCGAGTTCTACACCCCACTGATCATAGGAATTGACGTTCCATATCACTCCCTGCACGAAGATCTTATGTTCGTATAAAGCCAGTAAAGAACCTAATGTGTAAGGATCTAGTTTTTTTACAAAAATAGTATTCGTGGGACGGTTACCAGGGAATACCTTGTGTGGTAGCAACTTTTCTAGCGCATGGCCCTTCATGCCTTGCGCCTCTAGTTCTGCACGTGCTTCTTTCTCAGTTTTTCCCCACATCAGCGCCTCGCTCTGCGCAAACATATTCGAAAGCAGAATATCGTGTTGGGTGCCAATTGGGTTGTGGCTACAAGCTGGAGCAATAAAATCGCAGGGCACGAGCCAAGTCCCTTGGTGAATGAGTTGGTAGAAAGAATGCTGACCATTTGTACCAGGCTCGCCAAAGAGGACTGGCCCTGTTCTGTATGCAACCTGCTCTCCATCATGGGTAATGCGCTTCCCGTTACTTTCCATATCAGCTTGTTCCAGATAGGCAGGAAGACGATGCAGGTATTGATCATAGGGTAAAACAGCATAGACCCCGGTCTCAAAGAAGTTGACATACCACAAACCAATAAGCCCTAGCAGCACAGGGATGTTGGCTTCTAAAGGAGCGGTGCGGAAATGTTCATCCATAGCATGTGCACCGGATAGAAGCTCTTCAAACCGTTCAAACCCTATAGTAACGGCAATAGACAAACCTATTGCTGACCATAGCGAGTAACGCCCTCCCACCCAATCCCAGAACTCAAACATGTTCTCAGGATCAATGCCGAATTCTGTAACGGCGGCAACATTAGTAGAAAGGGCAACAAAGTGCTGTGCAACCGCTGATTCGCCAAGCTGCTCCACAAGCCAAGCACGGGCGCTTCTAGCATTAGCGAGGGTTTCCTGTGTCGTGAATGTTTTTGAAGCCACGATGAACAATGTCGACTCTGGGTTTAAACGACGACACGTCTCAACGACATGTGTGCCATCCACGTTCGACACAAAAGAGGGGCGGAGCGTAGCATGATGATATGGTCTGAGTGCTTCTGTGACCATCATCGGCCCCAAATCTGACCCACCGATTCCAATGTTCACAATGTCAGTGATGCGACGCCCCGTGGCACCAACCCAGCTACCACTTCTGACAGCCTCACAGAATCGCCGCATCTTGGCTAGGACGGTATTCACCTTGGGCATGACGTCTTCGCCATCCACAAAAATAGGCCTGTTAGAACGGTTACGCAATGCAACATGCAGCACAGCGCGACCTTCGACGTCGTTGATCTTCTCGCCTCTGAACATACGGGCACGCTGCTCTTCCACGCAACATTCTACTGCAAGCTGTGTCAGCAACTTCAACGTGTCATTTGTTATTCTGTTCTTGGAATAATCAAGAAGAATGTCGCCCAGCTTTAGCGAGAAGGCCTCAAACCTTTGAGGATCCTGTGTGAATAGATCACGCATGTGTATATTTCTAATAGCGCGATAGTGCTCACTGAGTGCCTTCCATGCAACACTCTTAGTCAACGACGCCATAATACCTCCATATTGGACACTCTGCACTCGCACTCCTGGTAGGTCTCAACCAAAAGATTCAGGAGCTTGAAGGAAAAAGCCGCCCGTAAACTCAAGCATTCTATTCCACCTTGCCCCCCCCTTTCACCCGAAAGACACGACTGCTTGATCGGAAGCAGCGGAGCATGTCCACTGTTTGCCCTTTACAACCTTTTCGCCCTGCGAGGCATTAATATCGTATAATCGAAATCAAGAACCACTTGAGAGTGATATCTCCCATCCTCTCCTTTGTCAGGGAAGTCACCACACGGTTTGTTCTTCACTGCTAAAGTTCTTAACCGTAACGCGCCGATGTCATCACGTCGTGGGATGACCAGTTTATCGATAACTTCTGACCAACAATAGATCGTGTCCCCAGCGAATGTCGGATTTGCATGAGTCCCACCGTTAATGGCCACTATCCGGAAGGCATTACCGAGTCCGTTGAACGATAACGCCCGCGCAAGAGAAATAATGTGACCACCGTAAATGAGTCTTTTCTTAAAGCGCCCCTGTGACTGTTCGTGTAAATTAAAATGTACCTTAGCAGTATTCTGATACAGGCGGGTTGCCATCTGATGTTCCGCCTCCTCAATTGTCATCCCATCTACATGGTCAATCTTCTCACCGATGGCATAATCATCCCACAGATAGTTATTGCCAGCCAGAGAGAGATCGTAGCCTGACATTCTCAACTGATAAGGAAATATTAGTGCAGAAGCGGGCACAGCCTTTGGTAGGTTCGGGAGGATAGGAGTTGCACAGGAAGAATCCTTGTTTTCCTTGCGAATCATTACCCATCGCACGTAATCAACTACCATTTCGTCATTTTGGTTTAAACCAGTTGAACGAATATAAACTATACCAGTTTTATGATCAGAATTTTCCTTGAGGCCTATGACACGTGAGACCGCCGTGAGGGTGTCACCCACATAGACAGGCGTACCGAAGTGGCCGTCAGCATAACCGAGGTTGGCAATGGCGTTCAACGAAATATCCGGGACCGTTTTGCCAAAAACAACGTGAAAAGCTAAAAGATCATCAATAGGTGAGTCCGGTAAGCCAATGGCTCTAGCAAACTCCCTGTCCGAGTGCACAGCAAAGCGAGGACCGAACAGGGATTGATAGATCGCGACGTCGCCAGCCGTTATGGTACGTGGAGTGGGATGGATAAGTTCCTGATCGAACTTAAAGTTCTCAAAAAAATTGCCAGGATTAGTTTTCACATCTTTCATCTTAGTCCTCTGAGTTTTGACAGACCCACGGCTTGTAGCGAGGTAGGCAAGCAACACCCCACCAGACCCAACGTATCCATACATGGAACCGCCTTACTGGCTCATCGGTTATGAACTCTCAGTGCTTCAATTCTGCCGTTGCCGTCATACAGAGCGTTCCGTCCGGACCCTGCGCTTCTAAGGTGACAGAATCACCGGAGAGCTGACCAACCAGGTGAAATGGCTGCGTGTCAAACAATGGATATCGCCCGCGGAAGACATATCCCACCACAGTGCGATTAGTATTGCGACGAACAAGATCCATTAGAAAAGTTGCTACTAATGGTCCGTGTACAACCAAACCAGGATAATTCTCCTCCTGCATCGCATAAGGCCGATCGTAATGGATTCGATGGCTGTTAAAGGTAATTGCAGAAAAACGAAATAACAACACAGGGGTGGGGGTAACTTTCTGTACCCAGGCACCAGCTGTAGTATGTGGCACACCATCAAGGGGGGTAGGCGCTGCGACAGGCCCGCCAGGCTCTCTATAGACAATGTCCTGCTCTTCTTCCACGCACAGCCTACCGTTCTGCAGAATACGATAGCGGACGGTTACGAACACAAGCGTGCCAGTTCCTCCCCGCTTTTCCTGAACAGCTATAACCTCCCCATCGCGGGTCGCTGGCTGGCCAATGATCAGATTATCATGGAACTTCATGCGTGCACCGGCGAACATCCGTCGCGGTAGTGTCACAGGCGGCAAGAATCCCCCACGTTCTGGATGCCCGTCTGCACCGATCTGAGTCATTGGCGCTCGTGGTAGGAAGAAGAACCAGTGCCACAGAGGGGGTAGTCTGTCACCCTTCTTAAGCATAGTGGTCACGTCATCGAGAACATTGAGAATCGCCTGGACAGAAGATTCGGTAATGTTGTCCTCGCGAGACTCCTGTGATCCAATCCAGTCGGAATACTTTACTTCCTGTTGCATAAATCACTCCTTTACAATCCAACAGGACCGGCAACAACCTTTTGATCGCGCAGTTTGCTGATTTCTGTATCCGTGAGACCTAGATCCTGGGAGAGAATCTCGTCAGTGTGTTCACCCAAAAGAGGCGCCCGCTTGGGGGTTTCACGTGGACAAGCACCAAACTCAAGCGGAGAGCCTGGGACTAAAAATTGACCGATACCTGGCTGTTCTAGCTCGGTAAATAACGGGTTGCGGGTCGAGCAGCGGTGGTCTTCATTAAGCATTTGACGGAATGTCTGATATGGTCCCCAACAGATCCCACTCCCACCAAATGCCAGACGGATCTCTTCGAGCGTTCTTGCTGCCACCCATGGTCGAATCATGGCAGAAATAGCCTCTGAAGCACGGAATCTTTCCCCTTCTTCAAGGAGACTCACGCCGAGGGCCTGTTCAAGCGCTCTGAAACGGTCGGCCAGACCAGTGACCTTGCCAAGTTCTTCCCACATACGAGATGTTACAACTACAATGTAGAGAAACCGGCCATCTTTCGTCTCAAAATCAGATCCGTATGCTCCATACAGGTAGTTGCCATGGGAACGTCTGTCCTCGTTATTGACTTGGACTTCAGCAATATAGCCCAGGGTACCAACCATAGCGAAGGCGATATCTGAAAGGGCCATTCTGACCAGTTGCCCTTGCCCAGTTTTATTGCGGTAGCGTTCCGCTGATAATACCGCTAACGCAACATTTATGCCACAGATAGCGTCCCATGCGGGTAAAACATGATTGACACGATTGCCTCCAGATTTCCCAGGTACCTGGCCTGTTACGAATGGAAAACCAACAGCACAGTTAACTGTATAATCTACTGCAGAAGTACCATCGGAGCTACCGACAAGGTTGACCATAATGAGATCTTCTCGTCTCGTTTTGAGCCTGTCGTACCGGAACCAGCTGCTTTGTGGAAAGTTTGTAACGAAAATGCCACGATCTTGTCCAGGTTGTGTGACGAGTGCACTGGCAATCTCCTGTCCTTTCGGCTGAGTCGTGTCAATAGCGAGTGACCTTTTGCCCTTATTCAGACCAACCCAATAAAGACTTTTCCCTTCTTTTGTCACTGGCCAGCGACGAGAATCGACGCCGCCACCGATCGGATCAACACGAATCACATCTGCCCCGAGCTGGGCCAGCGTCATTCCTCCTAGTGGGGCTGCAACAAATGCAGGACTCTCTACTATTCGTAATCCTTTTAGCACACTGTTCATGACGGTTCCCCAGTTCTCCCTAGAAATTGCAAACGAGTAATTTTGCAGATTGGCAGATGAGAGCGCAATATTTAAAAAACTCTCATTGTGAAGATTCTTCTGTTATAAATACACCTTATAGTACATGATATTCTCGTAGCTGAGATACAGAATAAGTGGGCATGTTCTGAGAAACTGTTTCAATGTGATCTAATGTGATGATACAATGGGTCTGTCTAAACTATCTTGGAACGTATATTGCTGCGCAGTAGGCAGTAGTCTGAAAGTTCCAAGAGATCAGGTCTCTAGGAGAACCGTGATAAAACTTTATCGAGAAGGACACGCACTGCTATCGTCCATTTTGTTTCCCAATTGGCACTGCAGGTACATGCTAAGCTGCTGAGCTAAAGAACGGCTACAGAAGTAGCTGCTGCTGAAGTAGCAAAAAAAGTATTGAGGGGATTCACAACAGTTATGTCTGAGCAAGCATCTGAGCAGTCCATGCCGCTTGATGGCATTCGAGTCGTCGATGTCGGCACCTTTATCGCCGGGCCTCATAGTGCTTCTATCCTCGGCGAATTCGGGGCGGAAGTTTACAAGGTCGAGCACCCCATCGCTGGTGATCCACTGCGGCGCTTTGGCACAACGACTAAACGCCATGACTCCACTCTAATGTGGCTTACGGAAGCTCGCAATAAGAAGTCTGTCACAATTGATCTACGTGTGCCAGCGGGGGCAGCGCTGTTTCGTAGACTGGTGGCTCGGTGCGATGTGCTAGTGGAAAACTTCAAACCCGGTACTCTGGAGAAGTGGGGCCTAGGGGAAGAGCTGCTGCGGCAGGATCATCCTGGCCTGGTTATGCTGCGTGTGACTAGCTACGGTCAAACCGGTCCCTATCGCGAGCGTCCTGGCTTTGCCCATATTGCTCATGCTGTTGGAGGGTTGTCTTATCTTGCCGGCTTCCCAGGCCAGACGCCTGTTGTGCCAGGCTCTACTCCGCTTGGCGACTATATGTCCGGTCTGTATGGTGCTATTGGAATCATGCTCGCCTTGCGGCATCGCCGGGACACTGGAATTGGTCAGGTCATTGACATTGGGATTTATGAGGCCGTGTTCCGTCAACTTGATGAAATTGCAGCTGTTTATGGTATGTTTGGTCGTATCCGCGAGCGTGAAGGAGCTGGCACAGTCATTGCCTGCCCTCATGGGCATTTCCGCACAAAGGACGGCAAGTGGGTGGCCATTGCCTGTACGACAGATAAGATGTTCGCCCGCTTGGCTGAGGATGCCATGGATCGACCGGAATTAGCCTCTTCTGGTCTTTACGGTGTGAAGGCTAATCGTTTGGCCGCACGCAAAGAAGTTGACGCCACCGTATCACAATGGACTATGTCCCTGAATCGTGAAGAGGTGATGCACAAATGCATTACTGCTGATGTACCAATTGGGCAAATAAATAGCATTGCTGATATCTTTGCTGATCCTCATTTCCGTGCCCGGAATGACCTGATCACGGTTGATGTGCCAGATGTGGGACCCGTTGTGGTGCCTGGCGTGTTCCCGCGATTATCCCGTACACCGGGCCGTGTCTCTACGCTTGGTCCCCGTCTTGGTGAGCATACTGAAGAGGTATTAGGCACGCTCCTAGATCTCTCACCTGCGGAGCTCAAGGAGCTCAGAAAAAGCAGAGTTATCTAGGTGTTTAGCACGTTAAGGAAACAATCTATGAGTGATATGCATACACCACTAGAGGGTCTGCTCGTTATAGACGTTGCAACTTTCATCGCTGCACCTTATTGCGCGGCACTTTTAAGTGAGTTTGGGGCAGAAGTGCTCAAGGTGGAACACCCGATTGGAGGCGATCCTTGCCGTAATTTCGGTACGCCTTCCCAGCGTGGAGACACCTTAGCTTGGTTGTCTGAGGCACGCAACAAAAAGTCAATAACCCTCGACTTGCGGGCAAAGAATGGTGCCGAAACATTTCGGCAGCTGTGTTCTCGGGCGGATATAGTGACGGAAAATTTTCGGCCTGGTACATTGGAAAAATGGGGCCTTGGGTACGACGTTCTAGCGCAAGATAATCCTCGGTTGATTATGCTACGTGTGTCCGGGTATGGCCAGGATGGTCCGTATCGGGACCGTCCCGGCTTTGCCAGAATTGCTCATGCGGTTGGCGGCCTTGCCTATCTGGCCGGTATGCCGAAGGACACGCCTGTCACGCCGGGCTCCACAACACTTGGCGATTATCTATCAGGGTTATATGGTGCAGTTGGGGTGCTTCTGGCACTGCATGAGAGGGAAAAAAGCGGTAAGGGACAGTACATCGATGTTGCCTTGTATGAATCTGTCTTCCGTCTTACCGATGAATTGGCCCCTGCCTATGCTATGTACGGCGCCGTACGTGAGCGGCACGGACCGCACATCAAGACCGCTGTACCGCTCGGTCATTTTCGCACGAAGGATGACAAATGGGTGGCATTTGCTTGCACGACTGACAAGCTATTCGAGCGGTTATGTCGAGCAATGGGGCGTTTAGAACTGGCCTCTAGCCACTTGTATGGTCGGCAAGCCCAGCGCCTAGAAAGCCGACATGAGGTGAACCAGATCGTCGCAGCATGGGCTGGCTCGCTGAATCGCGATGACGTTCTATCCCTCTGTTTAGCAGCCGGAGCACCTTGTGGTCCCTTAAATACAATTGCAGACATTTTCGGCGATCGCCAGTTCGTGGCACGTCGGAATCTTGTTGCCATGGAAATCCCTGAGATGAATGGCGACGCCATTATCATACCGAATGTTATCCCTCGTCTCTCAGAAACACCGGGTCGTATTCAGAGCCTTGGGCCTAGACTGGGAGAGCACACTGACGGGATTTTGAAGGATGTACTCGGATTGGATGAAGAGCAGATCAAAGGTTTACACGAAAACAAAGTAGTGTAGTGTAACACCGTGAGACGGCCCAAAAGAGCAGGTTGTGGCGACAGGCGCTGTGCTTCCGCAGTCTGCTCTAGCGAGCTGGCGATGGTTTGATGGTTGCTGTTTACTTATCTGCAGAGGCCTGATTGGCGGATCCACCCTCCGCCCAAAAGCCTATCTCCTTGATAGAAGACGCATGCCTGGCCGGGTGCGACACCCGCAAATGGCCTGGCTAGCTGGACTTGTGCTGAATCATCAGCACAGCCATACACTGTCGCTGGGAGCGGTTGATGCATAGATCGCAGCTGGACTGTAAGAGTTATGCCTGTGGCAGGAGGACTTTTGCCAGGACCCAGCCAATTAATCTCCCCCACCGTCAGCCTGTCCTGGAAGAGGGCAGCACGGGGTCCAACGATGACTCGCCGCGTACCGGCCTCGAGACGCACCACATATAAAGGCTCTGATTCTCCACCGATTCCAAGACCATGCCGTTGGCTAACTGTATAATGTACGATTCCAGCGTGCCTTCCGAGAAAGCGGCCATCTACATGCACTATATCTCCTGGTTGCACCAAATCTGGAAAAAAAGTGTGTACTACACGACTATACTTACCTTTTGGTGCAAAACATATGTCCTGGCTATCCTGCTTATCAGCCACTGGTAGTCCCAAACGACGGGCATGGGCACGGGTCTCTGCTTTACTTGCAAGAGTTCCAAGTGGAAAGTGTAAAAAGCTCAGTTGAGCACGGGTTGTCGCGAAAAGAAAATAGCTCTGATCTCGTCGAGAGTCCCGACTACGCCACAGCTCCGGCCCATCAGGGCCATTCTGCAGACGAGCATAGTGTCCCGTGGCAAGGGACTCGGCTTCTAAGAGACGGGCGGCAGCGAGTAGATCACGAAACTTGACTGTTTTGTTACAGAAAATGCAAGGTACAGGCGTTTCGCCTCGGCCATAGGCTTCCGCGAAAGGGACTACGACATCCTTGAAAAACTTGTGTTTGTAATCAAAGACATAATGAGGGATTCCTATCTTCGCAGCCACCCGGCGCGCATCAGCAACATCCTGGCCAGCACAGGACCCGTCTGTTGTTGCAGGATGGTCCGCTCCACCAAGTTGTAGTGTTATACCAATGACCTGACGACCTTCCTCCTCAAGGAGTGCTGCAGTGACGGAACTGTCCACCCCGCCAGACATAGCCACCACTATACGATTATTACGTGTAATAGACATTGATTCCTTTACGCGTAACAATAATTCTTATTGCACAGTGCACATATTCATGTTTCTCTTTTAAGATTCTGTAAGTCTTTCCTTTAGCAAGGTGCTTAGTTTTGTTGGATTGGCCTTGCCGTCTGTGGCCTTCATAACCTGTCCTATAAACCAGCCAAGAAGCTTCACCTGCCCACCCCGATACAAGGCTACTTTATCGGGATGTCTTCTCATAACAGCGTCAATAGCCTGTTCTATGACTTTTGAATCTGTCACCTGTTTGAGGCCCTTCGCGGTGACAATTGCTAAGGGCTCTTGACCTGTTTCCAGCATACTCTCAAATACACTCTTAGCAATGTGACTAGAAATTGTGCCATCGCCTATTAAGTCAATAAGCTGCCCCAAATGGTCGGCTGAAATTGGGCTATCGCTGATCTCCCGTCCGCTCCTATGAAGGGCACCGAACAAACTCGTCATGACCCAATTCGCTACGGTTTTGGGGTCTCTGCCTTTCGCTACAGTTTCATAATATTCTGCAGTTTCTCTATCCTCTACCAAAATTCCCGCTGCATACGCAGGCAAACCATATATATTGATAAAACGAGACTTTTTTTGATCTGGCAGTTCAGGGAGACTCGTGCGAATGTCCTCAATAAAGGCATCATCTAGTGTGAGTGGCGGCAGGTCTGGATCAGGAAAGTAACGGTAATCGTGTACCATTTCCTTAGACCGCATTGCTCTAGTCTTGCCGGAAGACGCCTCAAAAAGGCGTGTTTCCTGCTCGATTCTCCCGCCGGACTCATAAACTCTGACATGGCGGTGAGCTTCATACTCAATAGCCTGGATCATAAAGCGCACAGAGTTGATATTCTTGATTTCGCAGCGTGTGCGAAAACCTTCGTCTGGCCGTCGCACGGAAACATTGACGTCACAACGTAGCGAACCTTCCTGCATATTGCCGTCACAGCTGCCAAGGTAGCGCAAGATTGATCTGAGCTTACGCACGTAAGCCGCCGCTTCTTCTGAACTGTGCATGTCGGGTTGCGAGACGATTTCCATCAGTGCGACCCCTGCTCTGTTGAGATCAATGAAAGACAGAGTTGGATGTCTGTCGTGCAAGGACTTACCTGCATCCTGCTCGAGATGCAGGCGCTCAATGCGGATTGTACGACTCGTCCCGTCCGAAAGGTCAATGGCGACAAGACCAGGGCCTACGATCGGCAGTTCGTGTTGGCTAATCTGATAACCGGCTGGCAGATCCGCGTAAAAATAATTCTTACGCGCAAACACAGAATACTTGTTGATATGGGCGTTGAGTCCTAGACCAGTCCGTACTGCCTGTTCAATACACTTAGCATTAATGACTGGCAGCATCCCCGGGAATGCAGCATCAAATAATGCAACCTGTGTATTCGGCGCACGCCCAAAAGATGTTGCAGCGCCAGAAAAGAGTTTTGCTCTAGAAGTAACCTGTGCGTGAATTTCTAGTCCAATGACTATTTCCCATAAGCCTGTTTGTCCTTCAATCCAATGAACCATAGCCGTAGAACCATCACATTACGTTGCCGCCGCGAGCGACGGACGCTGAGTGAAACAGGCAGCCGTTTCCAGTACGCCTCCCACCTTCAGCACAGTTTGTTCGTCGAATGGCCGACCAATAATCTGCAACCCCAAGGGTAAGCCTTCAGGAGAGAGTCCCGCAGGCACGCTTAAACCCGGTAAACCAGCAAGAGATGTGGGGACAGTGAAGATATCGTTCAAATACATAATAATAGGATCGTCCATTTGCTCTCCCATGGCGAAAGCTGGCGTAGGTGCTGTGGGCGTCAGGATGACGTCCACAGTCTTAAAGGCCTGCTGGAAATCACGGATGATGAGTGTGCGTACTTTCTGTGCCTTCAGGTAATAGGCATCGTAATAGCCTGCCGACAGCACATAAGTGCCAATGAGAACACGGCGCTGCACTTCTTGGCCAAATCCAGCAGCGCGTGTTTGCATGTACATATCGTTGAGGGAACTATTTCCAGCCTTTCGCAATCCATACCGGACGCCATCGTAGCGGGCAAGATTTGAAGAGGCTTCCGCTGGGGCAAGGATATAATAAGTCGCGAGGGCATATTGTGTATGCGGCAAGCTGATCTCTATCGACTCAGCCCCAGCAGCCTTGAGCCAACGGATGCCTTGGTCCCATAACGCAACAATTTCAGGTGAAAGACCCTCTGACCTATACTCACAGGGAACCCCTACTTTCAAACCGTGTATCTCGCCGGTCAGAGCCTCCTCAAAATCAGGGACAGGAACCTGTGCTGATGTAGAATCTTTCGAATCATAACCACTCATAGCCCCCAGCATCAGAGCAGAATCTCGTATAGTGCGAGTCATTGGTCCCGCTTGGTCTAGAGAACTTGCAAAGGCTATGAGACCCCAACGAGAACAACGACCATAAGTTGGTTTCAATCCAACTATCCCACAATAAGAAGATGGTTGACGAATAGAACCACCAGTATCTGTACCCATGGCCGCTAAACACAATCGCGCTGCCACGGCCGCCGCCGAGCCCCCGGAGGAACCACCAGGTACTAGCTTTATCTCAGGCGCACTGTGACGCTGCCACGGATTGAGGACGCTGCCATAATAGCTTGTCATATTAGACGAGCCCATAGCAAACTCATCCATATTCGTCTTGCCAAGGGTCACGGCACCGGCCGCCCTGAGACGTGCAGAAACAGTAGCCTCGTAAGGCGGACGGAAGCCGTCTAGAATGTGTGAAGCTGCCGTCGTCAGCAAACCTTCTGTACAGAAGATGTCCTTGATAGCAATCGGCAGGCCTTCCATCGCTCCTACCTGACCAGCACGACGACGCCTATCAGAAGCATGTGCCTGAGCGATGGCTACCTCAGGTGTTTCTGTAATAAAGGCGTTGAGAAAACGCCTTCGCTCTATCGCGCGTAGATGAGCCTCCGTCAATTCAACAGACGTAAAATCACCACGGTTCAAGCCAATTCTCGCATCAGCAAGGGTAAGATCGACCAGTGCTGTCATCTAATCTACAACCTTTGGCACTAAAAAAAAACCTTTAGTTGATTCTGGCGCGTTTGTAAGCACTGTCTCAGCGTATCCACCACAATCGATAAAATCTTCACGCCAGTATAATTTTGATACACTGACGTATGATGCAGGTTCCACATTAGTGGTGTCAACTTCTTGCAATTTTTCTGTCCAGTGCAGGATTGCTGACAGTTCCTCTATAAGAGGCTCAATGGCTTCCTCTGAAATATCAAGACGGGCCAGAAAAGCGATCGCACGGACAGTAGCTTTATCCAAAGACATGAATTATCTGTTCTCCTTTCAAAAGAGACCTGATACACAGGAGGGCCCGTTGGACAAGCCGTTCTGCCGAGGGCTCCCGAGTAGACAAGCGGATGGCAAGAGAACCAACAAAAACTGCGCGTACTTACGTACTTACTACCCCATATGATAATCCGCAACCCATCACGGCTTGATCTCCTCCCAAAACAAGGCCAACGCTTGCTTGGCTTAGACTTAGGCCATAAGACTCTCGGCCTCGCACTCTCTGACGTATCGCTCAAAGTGGCAATACCGTTTGTTGTGGTAAAGCGGCGCACTATAGCAGAAGACATCCGTGTCCTTGTGCAAGTCATTCATACACAGGACGTTGGGGGGCTTGTCGTTGGCTTGCCACTGCAAATGAATGGCATAGAAGGCTCACAGGCCGCAGCCACTCGGTGTTTTGTCCGCAAGATATTATGGCAAGTGGATATCGCTGTTTCATTCTGGGATGAACGACTCTCTTCAGCTGCCGTAGAACGCATGCTTCTTACGGAAGCGAACATGAGCCGTCAGCGCCGTAGGCAGATTATCGACAAATTGGCCGCTGCTTACATTCTCCAGAGTGCTCTTGATTCTCTGACAAACATGACTCGGTAGGATGCAGCATGAAAGAACCCGGACTGTCCTGATGCCGTTAGATATGTTAGATATGTACCTCTCTAAAAGATATGTACCTCTCTAAAGCCGTCTTGACAGCCTCGAGAGGCGCGATCAGAGGCGTCCAGAGTCCTTCCCTTCGCCCTTTCGAAGGGAAGACTCATTCCAACGCTCCATCCAATGGAGTCGTGCTGTGGGCAAGACCTTGTAAGGTCAGGTTGCTTCGCGACAGCATTGTAGTATACAGCGAGCCCCTACATTTGGCCTACTTTTTTCCCAAATGAAAAGTCTGATAAGTAGATAAGTAGACGAGATGGAATTGACAGGAGTCTGTTAAAATGTTTGCTAGGCATGGTTTAATGGTTTCAATGACATCTGACTTCGTGGTCCGCATGACATAACACTTAACACTTAGTAATGCAATGACTGTCCTTGTGACCGGAGGCACTGGATTCGTTGGAGCCGCGGTGGTACGCTGCCTGCTAGCCGGGGGGGAGTCTGTGCGGGTCTTAGTGCGGCCGGCCTCCAATCGCCGCAATCTGACAGACTTACCTGTCGAAATCGTCGAAGGCGATCTCACCATGCCCCATTCCCTGCAACGAGCGGTTATGGGTGTGACGGCTGTGTTTCATGTGGCCGCTGATTACCGTCTCTGGGTACCGGATCCCAGGATTATGGAACAGGTGAATGTTACAGGGACTCGGGACCTGCTCCGAGCAGCTGCTCAGGCGGATGTACGACGTATTGTCTATACGTCCAGCGTTGCTACGTTAGGGCTCAACGCCGATGGTGTGCCCGCTGACGAGGAGACCCCCGTCTCTCTAACAGATATGATTGGTCCATACAAGCGCTCGAAATTCCTTGCAGAGGCAGAGGTCAGACGGCTTGTCGCTGCAGAGGGAGTGCCGGCAGTCATTGTGAACCCATCCACACCTGTCGGTCCACGGGATATCAAACCGACACCGACTGGTCGTCTCATCCGTGCAGCCGTCGCCGGTAATATGCCCGCTTATGTTGAAACAGGCCTGAATCTTGTCCATGTTGATGATGTGGCTGCGGGTCACTGGCTTGCTTGGCGTCATGGCCGTATTGGTGAACGTTATATCCTGGGAGGAGAGAATATGAGCCTGCGCGATATTCTCTCGAAAATTGCAGATTTGGTGGGTCGCCGACCACCACGCATACGGTTACCCCACAGTATGGTTTTGCCATTCGCCTCTCTTACAGAGAGAGTTGCCAATCTGTTGGGCGTCGAACCGTTTGTCACTGTGAACGGCGTTCGTATGGCCAAGAAGAAAATGTTCTTCTCAAGCGCCAAGGCGTATCGTGTGCTAGGCTATACGGCTCGGCCCGCAATGGAAGGCATAAGGGACGCGGTCACCTGGTTCAGAGCAGAGGGAGCCGCCTCATGATTCGTACACCATCGCGCCGTGCTTTTCATTAATTGCAAAGACCAAAGACAGCTCTTACAAAGCTCTTACAAGAGGGCTTATAGCTCGACAGTATGCCACACGCCGTTCTTTACAGTATGCCACACGCCGTTATTTAAGGTGAAAGCGGAGTCGCGTTTTATGTCCATGACGTAGGAGCTCCATTTATATGGCATACCTTTCAATCGTGTATTTCTTCGTCTCTGCTGTTGCTTACTTTTTGTTGCCCATGTTCAGTAGTTTCTCCGCCAGCTATGCAGTCAACAATGCGCTGCCAAGTCGACAATCGAGCGCTATGACAGCAGTCTATCTTACGCAAACCGCTATGCCTGTTATGGTTGTTGAGAATATGCATAAGGCACTCCTCAACATCATGAAAAACGCGCACCTGCTAGGCTGGCAGGGGCGTTATGATCAGCTGCAAGAAATTCTCAGACACGCCTATGACTTCTCAGGCATGACGCGCATTGCTGCTGGTAGCCACTGGAAGACATTCACCGAGACACAGAAAGTCAATATGATTGAAGCCTTCGGCCGTCTGTCTATTGCAACCTACGCAAGTCGCTTTGACGACTACAAAGGGGAACGGTTTGAGACAATAGCGGTTGAAGAACTGCCACAGCCTTATCCCAGTGTTCTCGTAAGGACAAGATTGATCAAAACAGATGACAGTGGGGTTGAACTCTCTTATCGTTTGAAAGCCGTCAACGGAATCTGGAAAATCGTTGATGTGTTCTACAGAGGTACAATCAGTGAACTTGCTAACCAACGTGCACAGTATCTTACAGTATTGAATCAGTCCGGCTATGAGAGCTTACTACAACGGCTTGATGAAAAGGTAAAGAAACTTGCCGTTGGAGGTAGAGGACAGGAGGTCAGCGACGACGCGCCATGAGGGCGAATAATAATAAATAACAAATACTACACGAATACTAAAAATACTAATAACTGCCGCCGAAAGAGCATGGGTTGTCTAACGAGCGTGGGAACGACGGCTGGGAGCTGGGACGACAGAATTGATTTTCGCAAAAAAGGGGTGCATCCTCTCAGTGCCCATGGCACAATGTAGGCTGTGCTCCTGGGAGAGCTGTGATCTATATACGGATTTGTTATGTCTGGAACGTTTGACCCTCCTTTGGCGCATATCCGTCGCGCGCTTGTTTCTGTCTCTGATAAGACTGACATCGTTCCTTTTGTCAGCTTTCTTGTGGAACACGACGTACATATCCTTTCCACTGGCGGCACGGCGGCTGTTTTGCGCGCTGTTGGGTTGTCTGTCACAGAAGTAGCTGAATACACGGCGTTTCCGGAGATCCTCGGAGGGCGTGTGAAGACACTACACCCGCGTATCCATGGTGGACTGCTCTGGGAGCGTGACAATGCTGAGCATAGAGTGGCCGCGGAGACTCACGGTATTGCTTCTATAGATCTTCTAGTGGTCAATCTGTATCCATTCACTGAGGCTGTCGCGCACAATGCCGATGGTTCGACTTGTGTTGAATCAATTGACATTGGAGGCACGGCTTTGATCCGGGCGGCTGCTAAGAACTACGTCAGTGTCACTGTCGTAGTGGATCCTGCTGATTATTCAGCCGTGATAGAAGCAATGACTCGTTATGGTGGTGCGACTCCTGCCTCCTTGCGTTTGCGATTAGCAGCCGCTGCCTATGCTAGGACTGCTGCTTATGATGCTGCTATTGCGGCTTGGTTTGCTCAGAAGAATGGTGAGATTTTCCCATCGCGACTCACTGTGGCTGCTGCGTTACGTCAGACTCTACGCTACGGTGAGAATCCGCATCAGCAAGCGGCTTTTTACGTCTCTGACTCTCCTGCCATCAGTCTTGCGGCGACCACTCAAGTTCAAGGTAAAACGCTATCTTATAACAATTTGTGCGATGCGGACGCGGCTCTTGAACTGGCAGCCGTGTTTGAGCAACCGGCAGCCATTATCCTCAAACATGCAAACCCTTGCGGTTGTGCACTCGGAACAGATCTTGAAAGCGCTTATCTGAGAGCCTTATCATGTGATCCGGTCTCTGCTTTTGGTGGTATTGTCGCCGTCAACAGGCCACTTGATGCGGCGGCGACAACTTCGATTGCGAGAACATTTTTTGAAGTTATTCTAGCTCCAGATGCAACATCTGAGGCGCGTGCGCTCTTTGCCAAGAAGCATAATTTACGCTTACTCCTGACTGGCACAATGCCCGATCCATACAGGGCTGGCATGACTCTGCGCTCTGTCGCGGGTGGATTCTTGTTACAGACACGTGATGCCGGTCATATCTGCCGTATGGATTTAAAGGTGGTTAGTAAACGTTCTCCAAGTGAACAGGAACTCGAAGATATGCTTTTTGGGTGGGCGGTGTGTAAGCACGTGAAATCCAATGCCGTCGTATTTGTTCGGCATCGGGCAATGGTTAGCGTGGGAGCGGGTCAGACGAGTCGAGTCGATTCTGTCCGCGTTGCGGTCTGGAAGGCGGCAGCAGTAGCCCGCACGACAGGCCAAAGTATGCTGACAGGAGGCTCAGTGGTCGCTTCTGATGCCTTTTTCCCTTTTCCTGATGGTCTTATCGCAGCCCATGAGGCAGGGGCGACCGCCGTGATTCAACCGGGCGGTTCGATAAGGGACAACGAAATCATTCAGGCCGCCGATGATCGGAACATGGCCATGGTTTTGACAGGCATGCGCCATTTCCGGCATTAGCTGATTGATGCCAATCCCGTAAGCCCGTCAGTCTCGTACTCAGGGGTAGCGATCCTGAAAGTCTGAGTACATGAGACTCTCTCTCTGCAGAAACGTATTGCTTTTATGCAATTGCCCTGCGAGGCAGGCTGGCATATTGTGAAACAGCCATGGCCTGGCGTAAGATGATCGTGTGGTGCGCGTTGAGTGTCTGCGATTGTTGTTACATAGAGAGGTCGTAAATGACTCTTCTGTCCGGTTTTCTTGTGCCTTTCTTGGCCTGTGCTATGCTGCTGCCAACAACCGTACTGGCTGAACCCGTACGTTTCGCCGACGATGTAATGCCTATTTTAAAGTTGCGCTGCGTTGAATGTCATCAACCAGATAGCGAAGGCTATGCTAAGAGTGGACTCGATCTGCGCACCTATGAGGGCTTGATGAAGGGCACAAAGTATGGTCCCGTCGTGATTCCAGGCAATGCGATGCTCAGCAATCTGAATGTCCTTGTTGAAGGTCGGACTAATCCAAGGTTGTTAATGCCGCACAAGGGTAAAAAGTTGACATCTTGTGAAATAGATATATTGCGTCGCTGGGTCAATCACGGGGCACTCAATAACTAACGAAAAGGGGGGGGGCTGCTCTTCTTCACCTGACCATGAATCGTGCGTGAAGAGAATTCTTCCCTTGACTAAGCTTTTGGGTGTAGGTGGAGAAGAGAGAGTGTATGCTCGCCCATGGCAGCTCGCGGTGGTGTCTTTTTCCACATGTCTCCCCCTGCGGTCTTGCCGGCCGTATATGATGATGATGGACTCGCTGATGGAATAGCGGTATGGAGGGTGCTAAGCCGCTAGAGTTTCTCCCCATTCATTTTTGGGGAATCCTGTGCACATTGAGCCTTCCTTGCTCCCCGTAGCTCAGCAGGATAGAGCGGCAGATTCCTAATCTGTAGGTCGCAGGTTCAAATCCTGTCGGGGAGGCCAGATTGATAGACAGTCTGGACGTTGCAGAAGCAACACATGAGAGAAAGTGGTCAGAAGAGAAAGTGGTCAGATGACATGACGGATGTTGGGCCGCTGTTTTATATAGTTGCGGGAGAACCATCAGGAGACACTCTTGGAGCGCAATTGATGGTTGCTCTGCGAGATTTAAGTAAAGGGCCGATCCGTTTTGCTGGTGTCGGTGGGGAGCAGATGGCGCGTGAGGGGTTGTCTAGTCTGTTTAATATGGCGGACATTGCCATCATAGGCCTATGGGAAGTGCTGCCCAAAATACCAAAAGTACTGCAGCGGGTAAGAGAGACAGTAGCTGACATTATGCGCTGTCGTCCTGCCGTTTTAGTGACGATTGATTCTTGGGGCTTTACTGGTCGTATTCACAAAGCGCTACGTGCTCTTCGGCTTCCCGTTACGCAAATCCATTATGTTGCCCCCATGGTCTGGGTATGGCATAAGAAGCGAGCGCGAGATTTAGCGGGCTCTGTTGACTATCTGATGACTCTGTTCTCCCACGAACCAGGGTATTTCACGCGAGCCGGCGTACCAGCCGTTTGTGTTGGACACCCAATCATCGAGAGTCGGATGAAGGATGGGGATGGTTCCGCTTTCCGGACCCGTTACTCTCTTCCGGCAAGAGCGCCACTTTTGTGTGTGTTACCCGGCAGCCGTTACAGCGAGATGAATCGATTATTACCTGTGCTCTCTGCAACTGTCCAGCAACTATCGTATAAACGGCCAAATATACAAGTGGTTGTCCCAACTATTACAGCAGTCGCGGCGTCTGTTACGGCAGCGGTGTTGCACTGGCCTGTCCCCGTACATGTCGTCCACACAATACGAGATAAATACGATGCTTTCGCTGCGGCTGACGTTGCCCTCACAGCCGCTGGCACTGTTGTACTAGAGTTGGCGCTAGCGAGCCTGCCAATGATCGTCACATACAAAGTCACACCCCTTTCAGCCTGGCTTTTCCGTCGTTTAAGCTATGTTCAGTATATTAGTCTTGTCAATCTGCTACTGAATCGCCCTGTGGTTCCTGAACTTTTACAGGAACAATGCCAGCCATTACACTTAGCAGCTGCTGTAGAACAATTACTAGAGGACGTAACCGCCAGGGCCATACAACGCGTTGCGTTCCGTGAACTCATACGGCCGCTCGGCGGAGGACCTTCTAGCCCTTCACCAAGCGTCCGTGCGGCCCGGCTGATTCTGGACTGTGCTGATTCCGGACTGACCGGGTTTTCTCGACAGCGACGTGCCTTGACTCGTCTTTAAATACTTTAAATGAAAACACTAAATACTTTAAATGAAAACACTTTTCTGGCCCAGAAGCCGGGAACAGTCCCACAAGGTTGTCAGAGGAGTGAAGGCTACAAAGCTCCTGGATTAATGCCGATAATGAACAGACATAGTCTATTGGCTTGTGCTATCACAGCGTGTCTATTGACGATAAGCGTGCCCCCAGCCTCGATGGCAATTCCACGCAAGCCAGCCGCCGCCACGTTGTCGAGTGTTGTTGTACCTATCGTTGGAAGATCTGCCCGACGTTCCTGGCCGGGCTTACAGATTTTTACAAGCACACCTCCAGGCTCTTGGTGGGCTAATGTCCGACAGCGTGCGAGCATAGCGTCTGTGCCTTCCGCAGCTTCTACTGCTAGTACTCTCCCCTGTTGTACGACCGCACCTTGGCCGATATCAAGAGTGCCTATTGCGCGGGCGATCTTGACTCCGTGTCGTATATCAGCCCATGCTTGTTCATCCGGTGTACACTCCCCGTAAAGCCCAAGGGGGGCAACAAGATCTTTTACCACGTCTTCAACCCCAACAATACGGAACCCCTCTGCTTCCAATGCCTGAATCACGACTTTCAGTGCGCCACCATCTCCCAAAGCTTGGAGATTCGCAAGAAAGGCCATCGTGCACCTGTCATGTTGCAATTCCCACAAACTAGGGCGGCGAATAGCTCCCGTAAGCACGACTTCGCGGACTCCGGCCCGGTGCAGCAGTCCCAAGCCGTACCCCATGGCACCCAGACGAATCCAGGCATGCGGGACTTCACGTACTAACGCAGGATCAGTATGCCCCCGTAGGGCTAATACAAACAGCAACCTTCCTGTCACACGACAGGCTTCTATTACCATAAAGGGCAAATTTCCAGATCCAGCTACTAAACCAAGCACTTCTTTTTTGGAAGAGGGGGACATTAAGGACCATTGCCCGTCCTAGGCTGGCAGATAGCACGACTAGAGTCAGCACGTATAAATTCAACTATCTCCATAACAGCTTTGTTATGACTAAAGAGACTCGCAACATCAACTAGTCTTTCCTGCATGGTACCCTCCTGTGCAAACAGAAGTCTGTAGGCTGTACGCAAGGCCTGTATATCTTCACGAGAGAATTCCCGCCGCTTGAGCCCAACGATGTTGAGACCAAACAGGCGGGCTCTGTTCCCAAGTACAGAACCATAGGGAATGACATCGCTTTCCACGCCGGACATACCACCTACCATGGCATGGCGTCCGATACGGACAAACTGATGAATGGCTGATAGCCCCCCTAGCACAGCCCACGCACCTACCTGTACATGGCCTGCGAGAGTCACATTGTTCGCCATGATGACGTAATCATGCACAATGCAATCGTGGGCGATGTGTACACCGACCATGAACAAGCAGTTGTCACCAACCCGGGTTGCCATGCCCCCACCTTTTGTACCGGGATTCATAGTCACATGTTCACGGATAACGTTATTTCGACCGATGATAAGAGTTGAAGATTCCCCACGATACTTCAGATCTTGCGGCTGATGGCCAAGGGAAACGAATGGAAAAACACGAGTCCCCTCACCAAGTACTGTACGACCGGCAACAACAACATGCGAGACCAGCTCAACACCCGCACTGATTTCTACTTCTGCCCCAACAACACAAAAAGGGCCAATCCGGACTCCTGACCCTATCCGCGCTCTAGAATCAACGATGGCGGAAGAATGAACGTTGGCCATCAGCGCTCCGTAATCATGGCAACATATGTTGCATCAGCAACGAGAATCTCTTCCACTTTTGCCTCAGCCCGGAACTTCCATACATTGCCACGACTGCGTTCCTTAAAGACGTTCAGAAACAAACGATCGCCTGGGATGACTGGCTTGCGGAAACGGGCAGATTCCACACTCATGAAATAGACTAGCTTACCCCTAGCCTGTTCACCAAGTGTTTCTACAACTAATACGGCTGCTGTCTGGGCCATGGTTTCTATTATCAGAACTCCTGGCATAATGGGATGAACTGGGAAATGCCCTTGGAAGTATGGCTCATTGATCGACACATTCTTGATACCAACAGCGCTGACATTCGGCACCACGTTGACTACCCGATCTACCATCAGAAAGGGATAGCGATGCGGAATCATCTGCATGACTCGATGAATGTCGATTATCTTGCCTTGTGCCGTCGTGTCCATCCGCCGCCAGCCTCGTCATGCTTCTGGTTCTTTGACCTTGCTACGCCTGACCATCTGTTTAAGAACCACTATCTGTCGCCAATAATCCCGTGCTTGTAAGGCCGGACTACCAATCACTGTCGTGTCAGCGGCAACATCACGCATCACACCCGCCTGTGCACCGATACGCGCCCTGGTGCCGATGCATAGATGCCCTGTCAGACCGGCTTGTCCACCTATCATGACAGAATCTCCAACCCTTGTGCTGCCGGAAATGCCAACTTGAGCGACAACCACGCAACCTTGCCCTAGCTGTACGTTGTGCCCAATCTGGACCAAATTATCAATTCTGCACCCGTTGCCAATAACCGTATCCGGTCCCGCGCCACGGTCAATAGTGGTGTTGGCACCAATTTCAACATCATCGCCAACAATCACGCGACCAAGTTGTGGGACACTTGTGAAGCCTTTGCGACTGATCGCAAAGCCGAAACCGTCTTGCCCAAGACGCGCGCCGGGATAAATCACAACACGATGGCCAATGCGACAGTGAGACAATGAGACATGGGCACCCACCATACAATCATCACCAATAACAACGCCGAGTCCTATGACAGCATTAGCGTCAATCAGACATCTTTTGCCAATTTCAACGCGCGGCCCAATGACAGCACCAGCCACCACCTCTGTCCCGTCCCCCAAGCTGGCTGATGGGTCAATCACAGCGCGCGGATCGACAACACCAGAGGGTGTCGGATTCGGATGAAAAGCCTGTGCGATCAAGGCGTATCCCCTATATGGTTCTGTCGTCAACAGCAGCGCCATTTCGGGGGGTGCACGCCTCGCGAGTTCAGGTGGCACAATACAGGCCCCTGCTCTGCTTGCGAAAAATGTTGTCAGATACTTACGGTTATCTATAAAACTTATTTCGTTAGGGCCTGCTGCTTCTAAAGGGGCCACATCGTGCACGAGTCGCGCTGGATCCGCCCCAGGCCCCAATTCACCATCGCTGATGCGGGCAAGCTTACTTAAGGGAAAAGGACCAGCTACTGTAAAGAAACGAGGATCTGCCATGGGTCCGTCACTACTCTGCAGAACTACGTTTCCCCGATATTTTCAAAGGATCCTGCATAACCACCTTTGGCAGGGTTGCGTTGAGCCCCTCCATCACCGCATCTGTTATATCAAAGCGTGGTTCAAACATGTAGACTTGTGTCTGTGACAGCACCAAATTTATACTTCGTTCCCTTGCGACTCCCTGGACTAACTCCACGATCTTTTTCTCAATCTGGCCTAACGCCGCACCAACAGAATAATCGAGATTGCGACGTCGGTATTCAACTTTTCGCTGAAATTCAGCAAGACTTCTACGAAAAGCTCCCTGTTTTTCAGCCAGCACCTCAGGCGAGAGGAGCGTCCGTTGGCGTACCAGCTCCCTGTCCGCCTCGTTCAATGTTTTCTCTTCCTTGCGGGTCGCGCCTTGGAATTGGGTCAAGTACTTCTGTCTCTGTTCCAACACCATCTTGCCAGCATCAGATTCGCGAATGAGACGAGGAATATCAATCACCCCTATCACAACTCCCTGCTCTTCTGCTGTACATGTTATTACTTTTAGTAAGTTAATTGAGAGTAAAATTACAACTTTTACAATTATTTTCACAAAACACACCCTAGAACCTCGTTCCAAAATTGAAACGGAAAACTTCTGTTTGGTCGAAGGGCTCCCTCTTAAGGGGAAGACTCAGGTCAAGACTGAGTGGGCCAACGGGAGATTTCCACGTCACCCCAGCCCCTGCGGAAACGCGCATCGTTGTCGCTTCATGAACCCGATCAGACCGCAGTCCGCTAAACGAACCCAATGTTCCGAAATCAGAAAAAACCTTACCCTTGACACCCAAGGCATCCGGCAGTCCCAGTGGAAAAGTCATTTCCACCGTACCGACGGCCAACCAGTTACCGCCTAAAGCATCTTTCGTCACCCTGTCGCGTGGCCCAATGCCAGCCGCTCTAAACCCACGAAGATTATCACCACCCAGGAAATATCGCTGGCCGATCCGAATATCCTTGCCTAGACCTACAATATGACCGGCCTCAGCGCTCAACTTCAGCACCAATCGACTAGCAAAAGAAAAATACTGAGCCACGCTAAGATTAGTCCGTAAGAACTGATCCGTGCCACCTAAGCCAGCAATGTCGTTACTCAGACGAACAACATGTCCTTCTGTAGGATGAATACGACTGTCGCGTGTATCATAAGTAATGCTCTGACCCACAGAGGACTGAACAGCCGTCCCTACCTGCCGCTTTATGGCAGACGATGCAGCAGCTTTTACGTGTATAATGTCGTCTCGCTTGAGAGTATAATTAAAATGATGCTGCCATAATTCATTATAGTTGAATCCAAGACGAAGCGTACTTCCTATTGTACGAGAATTGAAAGAACTTTCCCTCTGTAAGTCCTTCTGAATAGCAAAAACATCAATACCCGCAACCAATTCATTATCTAAAAAGTACGGCTCTGTGAAGCTCAAATCTATCTGTGCACGTCTTTGCCCCAAGGTAACTGCCGTATAAAAATCCTGACCGCGACCGAGCAGATTACGTTCACGTACACCCATTTCCACCATCGCACCGGTCGTCGTAGACCACCCAACGCCAAACGACAGTTCACCTGTCGATTTTTCTTCAACGTTAACCTTGACCAAGGCGCGGTCAGAGGCAGTTTCTGAGAGGATATGGTGAATATCAACCTTTTCGAAAAAATCCAGGTTCTCGATTCTTTGTACAGACCTGCGCAACCTCGCGGGATGTAAGGTATCCCCCTCCACAAGACGGAGCTCACGTCTGATAACCTTGTCCAGGGTACGGCTGTTCCCCGTGATGTCAATACGCTCGATAAAGACGCGGGGTCCCTCATGAATTTCGTATGTGATATCAACAACACGTCTCTCTCGATTTTTCTTCTGCAGCGGCTGTGCTAAGACGAGCTCGTACCCCATCGCACTGAGTGTATTGGTCAGTTGATGTACACTTTTTTCCACTTCTTCAATATTGTAGAATGAATCTTTTTTACACAAAATAGATTGTAATATTTCTAAATCTTTTAGAGAGATAAAATCTGTAATATAATTTATATTATCATATTTGTACCTTTCTCCTTCCTCTATTATGAAAGAGAGAAAAAAACTCTTACGATCAAGTGATAACTCTGCAGATACAGAAATAATCTTAAAATCAACATACCCCATTTTGTAGTAGAAACGTCTTAATGTCTCTACATCGTATAACATGATTTCAGAATTGAATAAACAGGAAGTACAAAATGTACGATACCAACTTTTTTCTTTTGTCATAAGAATATTTTTAAGAACACTATCTTGAAATGTAAAATTTCCTATGAAATTGATTCTCTTAATATAGGTTACATGGCCTTCTTTGATCTCGAAGACCAAATCAACCCTATTCTGTTCCTTATGGATAATCTTTGGTTCAATAGTTGCTGTAAACCGACCACGTCTCCGATAAATACCAAGAAGATTCTGAACATCTCTCTGTACTTTTGTTCGGCTATATACTGTCCGTGGTCTGAGCCGAATGGCCTGGTGTAGCACGCTATCCCTGACGCGTAGATTACCTTCAAAGGCAATACGATTAATCATGGGATTTTCCACTACATTGACCACCAATCTCTTCTCTTGGCTGTCAAAACTCACATCAGCGAATAAGCCAGTGGCAAATAAATTTTTCAGCGAGAGATCAAGATCCTCAGTGCTCACGGCACTGCCTTCTTGTACAAGCAAATACGACCGAATCGTCTCTGTTTCAATCCGCCGATTCCCCTCAACGAGGATTCTGTCAAAAGTTGCAAATCCTAGAGCACTGACAGGAATAATAAACATCCCCCCCCAAAAGCAGCAGGCCATCATGAGACCAACGTGTGTCAGAATCCGCACGAAAACCCACCACACAGCACCCCGCTGTCCACCCATTTATCAGCCTGGACCCGACCCCGACCCTCCTTCCTCTGAAAGGAGAAGTCTACGATATTAAGCCGGTGAGAAAATCCCATACCCCTAACTGGACGAGATCGTTCCAAGTTGCAAAGATCACAAGACCGAACACTAACATCAGACCTATCCGTAATCCATATTCCTGCGTCCTTTCAGTTAATGGACGCTTTCTTATACCCTCAACAGCATAGAAAAGTAAATGACCGCCATCCAAAAGAGGTATTGGAAATAAATTCACAAGTCCCAAATTTATTGACAGAATTGCAATGAAAGTGACGACAATAGAAACGCCGCCCTTCACGGCTAAACCAGAAAAATGAGCGATGCGTAAAATACCGCTCAGCTCATCAGTATCGCGAGCGCCAATCAGCATTTGTCCGAACGCAATTAAGGCTGTACGTGTCACTTCATATGTCTCGTGTATCGCCTGTTTCAAGGCAGACAGTGGCGTATGACGCTGCATTCTAGTTGGCTCGCTGGGACTCATCGTGACTCCCAGAACGGGCACACGCCGTATATTACCAAGATGATCCATTCTTTCTGTAATACTTGGCGTAATGACAAGGATTAACTCTGTTGTTTCTCTCTGAATATGTATTTCTAGTGGTGCTCCATTAGAAAGCTGGACGTACTGTTGGATGTCAGCAAACTGCTCAACTGGTCTACTGTCTATGGCGACAAAACGATCACCGGGCCGAATATCAGCCATTTCTGCAGCACTGCCTGGTTTGACTTCACCTACCACTGGTGGTGTTATCGGTTGTCCCAATGTCATAAAAACGAGAGTAAAGACCAAAATAGCAAAGAGGAAATTCATTGCCGGCCCAGCGGCGATTATAATCGCACGTTGACTCAATCTTTTATGACGAAATGAAACAGATCTGTCTTCAGGTGGCAGAAGATGTCCCCCTTTAGCACCTATATCAACAATATCTACCTCACCAAACATCTTGACATAACCGCCTAAGGGGATAACGCCTAATTTCCAGCGTGTTCCATGGCGATCAGTGTATCCGAAGAGCTCATATCCAAAGCCAATAGAAAAAACATCCACCCGCACGTCATTATAACGAGCCGCCATATAATGACCGAGCTCATGTACGAACACGATCACCGTCAGGATGATCAAAAATGGAAGAATATAAGTTAGAAAGGAAAGAAGATAAGCCATCAACAGATCCATAGCCGGGCCGCTCCTCCGTTATTTGGACACCGACCACAGGACAGCACCGCACTCTATCTGATGATATCAAATTGCTGGAGCGGCACGTGTCAAACCTCTTGCCACCTGCCGCGCCTGACCATCCACAGCGATGACCTCATCAAGGCTGGCAGGTGGGGCCGGGGCCAATGCATCAAGGGTGTAGGCGACGGTGTCAGTGATATCAAGGAAACCAATCCTCCCGGCAAGAAATTTTTGTACTGCGACCTCATTCGCTGCGTTAAAAATTGTAGGTGCAGCACCACCGGCTCGCAGGACTTCCCGTGCCAGCTGTAGGGCTGGGAAGCGTTCGGAATCAGGTATTTCGAAAGTTAAAGCTGCGACCGCTGCTAGGTCAAGCCGAGGGGCTGGGGCTGGTATCCGTGCTGGCCAACCCAGAGCAAAGGCCAAGGGAGTCCGCATGTCCGGGGAGCCCAGCTGGGCGAGCACTGATCCATCCACATAAGCGACCATGGAGTGAATCACAGACTGAGGATGGATAAGGACTTCAATCTGTCTTTCAGGAAGATTGAACAGATGATGTGCTTCGATGATCTCCAGACCTTTATTCATCATAGTTGCGGAATCAACAGAAATCTTCGCTCCCATGTCCCAGTTGGGATGCGCGATGGCTTCCGCTGGTGTGATTCTACCCATAGCTTTTCGATCATAATAACGGAAAGGTCCCCCAGAAGCTGTGAGGATTATCTTTTCTACTCTGCTAGGTTGGCTGAAGTCGAAGACTTGAAAAATAGCACTATGTTCTGAATCTACAGGCAGTAGTGTTGCCCCACTCTGGGCAACTTCTGCCATAACAAGGTCCCCAGCACACACAAGGGTTTCCTTGTTGGCAAGCGCTACCACGGCGCCACGACGGATAGCAGCGACTGTCGCTTGTAATCCTGCTGCGCCGACAATGGAAGCGCCAACCCACTCAGCGGGTCTCCTGGCCGCTTCGATCACGGCTTCCGGACCTGCACCGATCTCAATTCCGCTACCCTGCAAACGATCACGCAACGGTCTATAGGCGCGTCTATCCGCCACCGCAACAAAGGCGGGCCGCAAGGCCAACGCCTGTCCTGCCAGGAGATCGACATTGGCGTTGACTGCCAGAGCTTCGACTCTAAAACGACCCGGAGTGCGGGCTATCAGATCAATGGTATTGCGGCCTATGGAACCAGTGGATCCCAATACGGTAACAGAGCGCGGTTGCGGGATGATTTTGGCATTCATGCCCAAGATGGAACCGGGAGGCAAGCTGCCTGCGGATTGTCCGGAATTTGCATCATGCATGTTCATCCAGGCTCGCTAATTCTCTTTTTCGTGATGCTACGGACTAGCTCTTTTTTAAAGAGCATAATACTAGTAAAAATATCCAGTATATTGACTGATCTCAAGTATATTGACAGATTCTATTGACAAATCTACAGGATCATTCACGATCTTTGACTCAAAGGTTTGAAAGACCGTGGTCCTTGACCGCTGTAAAGCTGGCGCGGCCGGCCTATTTTCTGCCCAGGGTCTTCAATCATCTCGTTCCACTGACTGATCCAACCAACTGTGCGAGCAAGGGCGAATATCGCTGTGAACATCGTGGTTGGAATCCTCATCGCATTAAAAATGATGCCAGAGTAAAAATCGACGTTAGGATAGAGCCGCCTTTCGACAAAGTATTCGTCTTCAAGGGCAATCCTTTCTAATTCCAGGGCAACGGCTAACAATGGTTCGTCATTCTTGTCCAGCAAATCGAGCACCTCATGGGCCGTTCTCTGCATAATTTTTGCTCGGGGGTCATAATTTTTGTAAACTCTGTGACCAAATCCCATCAGCCGAAACGGATCATTTTTATCCTTTGCGCGGCGCACGTAGTCAGAGACATTTGACTTGTCACCTATTGCCGTCAGCATGCTGACTACCGCTTCATTGGCCCCGCCATGAGCCGGCCCCCACAATGAGGCAATACCAGCTGCAATGCAGGCAAATGGATTAGCTCCTGAAGAACCAGCGAGACGCACAGTTGATGTAGATGCATTCTGCTCATGATCAGCATGAAGAATAAGAATGCGGTCCAGCGCCCTCGCCAGTACAGAGCTGACGTGATAGGGCTCGCATGGAGTAGCAAACATCATGTGCAGAAAGTTCTGTGGATACCACATTTCATTTCGCGGATAGATGAATGGCTGCCCAACAGCGTACTTGTGAGCCCATGCAGCAATTGTCGGCATCTTTGCGACGAGCCGGTAAGATGCGATCATCCGCTGATGTGGATCATTGATATCAAGACTATCGTGATAGAAGGCCGATAACGCGCCCACTACGCCGCACATGACAGCCATTGGATGGGCGTCACGGCGGAAACCTCTGTAGAAATAGGCTATCTGTTCATGTAGCATAGAATGATAGGTAATATCGTGTTCAAATTTTTCCTTTTCTACAACAGTAGGTAATTCCCCTTTAAGTAAAAGGTACGCCACTTCCATAAAATCCGAATACTCTGCAAGGTCCTGTATAGGATATCCTCTGTACAAGAGAATACCATTTTCACCATCTATAAATGTTATTTTAGAATTACAGCTGGCTGTGGCAGTAAAACCAGGATCGAAAGTAAAGTACCCAGTCTCAGTGTAAAGGCGGCGGACATCAATGACATTTGGTCCCACTGAACCATATATGATAGGCAGATGATAAGACTGACAATTGTGATGATCTATTAGTGTGAGATGATCACCCTTGCTCTCACTGTCAGACATTCCTCCGGTTGTGACGGCAGCGGTATCGGCTTTCTCATGCATAGGTGCCATTCCCCGAATAAATAATGATCTTCTTCACACCGGCACTGTCATGCCAGGACGTCGTACAGTCGCGCCAGGCTCTCCTCGCGCCCAAGAATCTGTGCTACTTCAAAGATGGGAGGCGAAACGACTGCACCTGTCAGAGCGGCGCGTAAGGGTCTTGCGAGTGCACCCAGTGTAAGATTCTGTTCTATGGCAAGCTGACGGATCTCATCTTCTAAAGATTGTGCTTCCCACACCCTAACAGATCCCGCAAGATGTTCAGCCAGAATCGTAAGAATGGCCCTGCCGACAGAGGCGAGCTGCTGACAGGCCTTCTCATCAAGAGGAATGGGCCGTGGCTGTACATAAAAAAGTGCTGCCTTCGCAAGCTCTGATATCGTGCGCGCCCGCAACTTTAGACTCGGCATAGCGGCCTCTAGTCTACAGCGGCCAACTCTCTCCACAGACATACCTATCAGAGATTCTATGTGTGGTAGCGCAAGTCTCATAAGATGCGAATCATCCTTCCTGCGGAGATAATGAGCATTAATAGCGGTTAATTTTGCAATATCAAAGCGTGCAGCACTGCGGCCAACATCTCTCACATCAAACCAGGTGACAGCCTGCTCTGTGGTGAAAATTTCCATATCACCGTGGCTCCAACCAAGACGTGTAAGATAGTTACAGACTGCTTCTGGGAGAAAGCCCATCTTACGGTATGTCTCAACACCGAGAACACCATGACGCTTTGAGAGCTTTGTTCCATCAGGACCATGAATCAACGGAATATGGGCAAAGAGCGGCCTCTCCCACCCCATAGCCTGATAGATTTGCGCCTGACGAAAAGCGTTCATCAAATGATCATCCCCACGGATGACATGTGTAACGCCCATGTCATGGTCATCCACTACCACAGATAACATATAGGTAGGCGTTGCATCAGCTCGTAAAAGGATCATATCATCGAGCTGTTTATTCATTACCGTCACACGTCCCTGAACAAGATCATCGAGAATTGTTTCCCCTTCCCGCTGGACACGGAGGCGAATCGTTGGTCTGACCCCCTGTGGGGCTTCGCGTGGATCACGATCACGCCAACGACCATCATACCCAATAGGCCGGCCAGCATTTTTTGCTGCTACGCGCATTTCTTCTAGTTCTTGCATTGTACAGTAACAATAATATGCAGCACCTCTTTTTAAGAGGTCATATGCAACCTCTATATGTCGATTATATCTCTTAGATTGAAAAATAATATCTCCATTCCATAATATGTTGAGCCAATTTAAGCCAGCCAAAATAGCATCTATTGATGCCGCTTTTGAGCGGAGAGGATCCGTATCCTCTATGCGAAGATGAAAAGATCCTCCGCAATGCCGAGCATACAGCAAGTTAAAGAGAGCTGTACGTGCTCCACCAACATGCAAAAAACCAGTAGGAGAAGGTGCAAATCTCGTTACAACTTTCATAGATTCTATCGTCTGTTAGGCTGTTGTCGGGGTGCTGAGGCTCGCCTGACAGCACTTTCCCAAGGCAAAAGTACCATCTGGAGCTAAAAACTAGTCCGTCCCTTCACACTCTTCCATTGCCGGCCATGGAGTGCGGTACGCTTCCAGCTAAGCATACATAAGCATACAGAAGGGATATACTCCCCCCTCATGGGAGTTTCCCTAGGAGTCTCCCTCCAAAGGCCCTACATACAAAGGTAGGGCTTCTGAGTAAGAAGTCAATCGTGTTGCTTCCGCTGAGGCAAGCCAGGGAAGTTGACACCAGCACGTTGACATCTCAAGTGCTAGTGTAGTAGGGGAAAAGATCACCTATCAGCATTGTTCATCACTAAGAAATCTCTCCTGAGAAATCTCTTCGACACCGATTCCCCTACCCGATGGAGCTTTCCTCTTTCATCTTTCCTATAATACACCACACTCTCCTCTTCCTCGGAGAGAAACCATGGAAAGCGACGAACGACAGACACGAAAGCGGCATCTTATGAAATCAGATACCCTCCTCGTCCACGCCGGACGTCATCCAGAAGACCACCACGGCATCCTTAACCCCCCAGTCTATAGATGTTCCACAGTCTTGTACAAGACTGTCCAGGCTCTGGAAGAGTCTGAACACCATCATTTCGACCGCATGACCTATGGTCGTTACGGTACCCCTACTATCTTTGCTCTGGAGGAAGCCGTGGCAAGACTGGAAGGAGGCTTCCGTAGTATTGCTACTTCTTCAGGTCTCAGCGCCCTCACCAGTGCCATCAGTGCCTTTGTCAAGGTAGGGGATCATATTCTCGTCCCAGATACAGTGTACCTTCCCACACGACGCTTCTGTGATACAGTTCTCAGAGGATATGGCGTTCAAACAACATACTACGACCCTGAGATCGGTAGGGCTATTGAATCTTTGTTTGGCCCAACGACACGGGTCGTGATGGTCGAGAGTCCTGGTTCATTAACCTTCGAAATACAAGATGTTCCTGCCATTGCCGCAGCCGTACACCATCACCATGGCACGGTGCTTATTATGGACAACACATGGGCCACACCCCTGTTTTTTAAGCCCTTCACAAAAGGGGTAGACGTTTCCATTCACGCGGCCACTAAATACATTAGCGGCCATTCTGACATCATGCTTGGCATTATTACTACAACAGAAGAACACTTTCTAACCGTCAAGAATCACGTCACTCACTGGGGATTCTGCGCAGGTTCAGAAGAAGCTTGGCTAGGGTTGCGTGGGCTGCGGACCCTCAGCGTGCGTCTACGCCAACATCAGGAAAACGGTCTTATGCTGGCCAACTGGCTGAAGCACAGGTCAGAGGTCGAACGAGTCCTGCACCCAGCCCTACAGGATAGTCCTGGTCATGCACTCTGGTATCGCGACTTTACTGGAGCCTGTGGATTATTTGGCTTAGTTCTACGTCCTTGTAGCGTAGAATCTGTGAACGATTTTTTAAACTCCCTAGAACTTTTTGCGCTCGGGCACAGTTGGGGAGGCTATGAAAGCCTCATCCTTCCAACCTCAAAGGGGATTGTTCGTACCGCTACTCGTTGGCAACATGCCGGGCCTTGTCTACGCATCCATGCGGGTCTTGAAGCCCCAGAAGAACTGATCGCTGACCTTGACAGAGCGTTCCGACATTTGCGGTTCTTAACGTAACGTAACGTAAAGAGTTTCTTTTCACACAAAAAGAGTTTCTTTTTATATAAAATCCTTATTAAGTTGTATAAAACCAATATTTTAATATGGCGTCTCCATCTGCGAGGAGTTTTTGTGGCCTGCGGCTGTAGGCTCTTGCCAGAGAGAGAGCCACAGTTTATGTAACGCACAATCGAGTCTGCACGCGGGAAGAGTTGCGGCAAGCAGCTGTTCTGGTGGCGGTTATGTTGCGGCCACGACGGTCTGAAAAGACAGATGCTCCGCGGAGGCTAACTGGAAGAAGAATTCACAGGAAACAAAATAATGGCCCTGCCCACGTTTACCTTGCGCCAGCTTGTTGAAGCTGGCTGCCATTTCGGCCATAACACGCGTCGCTGGAATCCGAAGATGGCATCTTATCTCTATGGCGTGCGTGATAATGTCCACATTATTGACCTACGCCAGACCGTTGCGATGCTGTATAGGGCTATGCAAACAATACGCTCGATAACAGCTGGAGGTGGACGTGTGCTGTTTGTTGGCACTAAGCGTCAAGCACAGGAGCCTGTTGCCAGGTCTGCCAAGCGGTGTGGCCAGTATTACGTTAATCATCGCTGGCTTGGTGGGATGCTAACAAACTGGAAAACCATTTCGCAATCGATTCGTCGCTTAAGAGAAATGGATGCTCAACTGGCAGCCGGTATGGTTGGTTTCACTAAAAAAGAAATCCTCGACTTGACTCGTGAACGCGATAAGTTGGAACGGGCCCTGGGCGGAATCAGAGAGATGGGCGGTCAGCCTGATATTCTATTTATTATTGATACTCTGAAGGAAGGATTGGCCGTTAAGGAAGCTAACAAGCTCGGTCTCCCCGTTGTAGCTATTATAGACTCTAATGCAGACCCAGAGGGCGTGACCTACCCTGTGCCCGGGAACGATGATTCAATCCGGGCGATCAAACTCTATTGTGAATTAGTCAGTGATGCAGTGCTAGATGGCATACAGGCAGAGATGACGGCAGCAGGTGTTGACATCGGCGCGATGGCAGAACCTCTGCTTGCAGAACAGTTGCCGCCCCTTGAAAGCAAGGGTGAAGCAGCCAAACAGGAAGAGTAGAGTTGGAGAGACTGTCACTGAACATCATTGAACATTCTTCATCCGTAAAAAATTGAGGATTTCTGATGTGATTCTTTAAAAAATCTCTTTTGTCTTCCAAGACGTGTCTGAACAAAGAGGATGAACATGGCCGAGATTCCTGCTGCCCTGGTGAGAGAGCTACGCCAGAAAACTAACGCTGGCATGATGGATTGTAAGAAAGCGCTAGCTGAAACAGCCGGCGATATGGAATCCGCTGTTGATTGGCTCCGTAAGGCAGGTGTTGCCGCCGCAGCTCAGAAAGCGGGCAGAGCGACGGCTGAAGGCCTAGTCGGCGTAGCTCACACAGAGCATTGTGCAGCGATGGTTGAGGTTAGCGCAGAGACAGATTTCCTTGCTCGTCATGAGGCTTTTCAGCAGTTTGTTCGTACCTTAGCGGAGCTGACTCTGACCACTACGGGGAATATCGCTGAGGTACAGACTCTCGTCTACCCGGGAGCGGGACGGACAGTCTCTGAGGAATTGACCTACATGGTCGCCACGACTGGAGAAAATATCAGACTGTGCCGCACGTGTGTTTTGTCTGTATCTAACGGAATAGTAGCAAGTTACGTTCATAATACCGCTGCACCAGCGCTTGGCAAGATTGGTGTTCTTGTCGCTTTGGAATCTCAAGGGGACAAAGACGGTTTAGGGGACTTAGGACGATACGTTGCCATGCACATAGCGGCCACATCGCCTCAGTTTCTTGATATTGCTTCCGTAGATACAACAGCGCTCGCGCGCGAGCGCGATATCCTAACGGCACAAGCCATGGCATCCGGTAAACCAGAAAACGTTGTCGCGAAAATAGTCGAAGGTCGTTTACGTAAGTATTACGAAGATGTGGTCTTACTAGAGCAGGTTTACGTCATAGATGGTGAAAGCAGAATAGCGAAGGTGCTGGAGACAGCTTCCGCGTCTCTTGGAGCACACATTCATGTAGCAGGGTTCCGCCGTTTCAGCCTCGGTGAGGTGACGGTGAGACAAAGCACTTCTCTCCTGTAGTCCCAGAGGGCCTTCAGGGCCCAAAGTAAGTTTCTTGAAGTCAGTTCATTGATCGACACTGATCTACACTGACCGCTTCACATATTTTGGAGCAGGATCTCATGGCCTCTACACGCTTCCCTACTGTCAGAAGGTTTCAGCGTGTTCTTCTGAAGTTGTCTGGAGAAGGGTTAATGGGCCACCGCCCATTTGGGCTTGACACGGAAACAGTGAGGCGTTTAGCGACAGAAATTAAAACTGTTCATGATGATGGCATCAAGATCAGCCTTATTGTCGGCGGTGGCAATATCTTCCGCGGTGTAGATGGGGTGGCCGCCGGGATGGAACGTACAGGTGCCGATTACATGGGGATGCTCGCCACAGTGATGAACGCGCTAGCCGTTAGTAACGCGTTAGAACGGGTTGACTGCCCGGTCAGAGTCATGTCGGCTATTCCCATGCCGACTGTCTGTGAACCTTTCACAAGGTATCGTGCTCTGCATCACCTGAGCAAGGGGAGAATAGTGATTTTTGCAGCGGGGATTGGCAGTCCGTTCTTTACAACAGACACGGCGGCTACTTTGCGTGCGATTGAAATGGCGTGCGATGTTTTGTTAAAAGCCACACAGGTGGACGGGGTATACTCAGCCGATCCGAATAAGAATTGTACGGCCCAGCGTTATGAAAGTTTAACTTATACTGATGTGCTTACACGCAATCTTCAGGTGATGGATGCGACGGCTGTTGCGCTTGCAAGGGAAAATCGCCTGCCTGTTTTAATCTTCTCATTGCATCATAGAGGGGCCCTTGCTGAGGTTCTCGCAGGGCGTGGTCTCTTTACCATCATTAGTGAGGAGGAGGGGTAGGGTGCCCATAGAATACCAGAAAGTGAAGCAAGACGTCTGTCACAGGATGGATATGGCAATTGAAGTGCTGAAGAAGGAGTTTGCTGGGTTGCGCACAGGGAGAGCTTCCCCCAATCTTCTCGATACAGTGATAGTAGAAGCGTATGGGACCATGACGCCTTTGGTTCATCTGGCAACGATCTCTGTTCCAGAGGCACGTCTACTCACAGTTCAGGTATGGGACAGAAGCCTTCTCAAAGCTGTGGAGAAGGCTATTCGTGATGCCGGCCTTGGGCTCAACCCTGCAACTGATGGACAAAATATAAGAGTAGTAATTCCTTTTTTAAGTGAAGAACGTCGCTATGAATTAGTAAGAGTTGCACACCGTTACGCCGAACAGGCCCGTATTGCTGTACGTCATGTCCGTCGTGACGGTATGGAATCCCTGAAAAAGATGGAGAGAGATGGAACGGTGAGTCAAGACCTGCAGCGACAATACAGCCATGATGTTCAGATTGTAACGGATGAGCATATCCAGCAGATCGATACACTACTCATCGCAAAAGAAAAGGAGATTATACAGGTATAGGTATAAACTATGTACAATTCATCTAGGTACTGTCCGTGCGCTCTTCTCGGCTCTCTGCTCATGTTCCTGCATCACCGTTCCATGTGGCCATTATTATGGATGGCAATGGTCGATGGGCCATGGCGCGCGGGCTCCCACGGGCCGTTGGGCACGAACACGGAGCAGAAGCTGTTCGCAGAACAGTACAAGCGGCATCAGACCTCGGGATTCGTTACCTAACTCTCTTCGGGTTTTCCTCAGAAAACTGGCGACGGCCTGCAGCAGAGATTCAGGATCTGATGGGGTTACTACGCCTTTACCTGCGTCATAAGGTGACGGAACTACACAAGGCGGGAGTTCGCTTGCGGATAATCGGTGATCGTGAGCGACTCGCTCTCGACATTGCAACCCTCATCGACTATGCTGAGGCCCGCACGGCCGCCAACACAAGACTCACATTGACAGTTGCGCTCAGCTACGGAGCTAGACAGGAAATAGTGCAAGCAGCACGATTATTAGCAAAAACTGTTTTATCAGGAAATTTACAACCTGAAGAGATAGATGAACCTTTAGTCGCAGCGCATCTTTTTACGGCCGATATACCTGACCCCGATCTCTTAATTCGTACTAGTGGTGAACAAAGAATCAGCAACTTTCTTTTGTGGCAAATGGCCTATACGGAACTCATTTTTGTTGAAACCCTCTGGCCTGATTTTAGTCGTACAGATCTTGAACAGGCAATCAGAGAGTTTCATCGACGCGAGCGCCGCTATGGCGCTGTGAGCAGCTGAGTGTTCTTTTGTGCTTCGCTACCGTTTTGCTTCTGCTCTTGTAATGATACCACTCGCGGTGACTGCGATTTGGCTAGGAGCTCTATTTTTCAATATGCTGACTCTTCTGTTCACGATTGCTATGGCCTGGGAGTGGAATAGCATGGTCAAGGGACATTTGGGTCTTTCGAGTCTTGTTGTAACTTTTGTCGGAGGTGTGGCCACCCTTGCCGTCTCTGTTGGTTATACCCAAACAGCTTTGGTAGTGATCGGAATCAGCGCTATGATGGCGATGATGGTTTGGCCAGGAAAGGGCGGGAGATGGTTGACAGTCGGTATTCTTTACATTTCCCTGCCATGTGCAGCCTTGGTGTGGTTACGAGAGACTGACGGACCAGAAACATTATTCTGGTTATTTCTGATTGTTTGGGTTACAGATATTGCTGCCTATGGATTTGGTCGGTGGATAGGGGGTCCGCGCTTAGCACCTTCTGTGAGTCCAGGCAAGACCTGGGCCGGTGCTATTGGTGGTCTGGTCGCGGCTATGTGGGCAGGAGGGGGGATCGCCATACTCTTAGATCTGGCTACACCCTGGGTTTTAGTGGCCGCTAGTGCTGGGACATCTGTTGTGGCACAACTGGGTGACTTAGCAGAGTCGAAACTCAAACGCCATTTTGGGGTCAAAGACTCTGGTCGGTTGATTCCCGGTCATGGTGGAGTCCTGGATAGGGTGGACGGTTTATTAGCCACTGCACCAGTGGTTGCGGCAGCTGTTTTTCTTTCCGGTGGAGGGGTACAGCTTTGGGGGTGATCAGTAGACGCAGTCAGGTGGATTGCTCGTCTACGTCCAGTATAGCCCGCGCTAAGGCGCAAAATCCCGCGATATCTATTTCCTCTGCACGGGCAGTAGGAGAGATCCCAGCGGCAGAGCACACTGCCTCAGTTTGCCCGTGCCCGAGACGTTTCAAGCTTTGTCGCAACATTTTACGACGCTGGCCAAAAGCGGCGGCAGTGACTCTCTCCAGAGCGGACCATGCCGCAGGGGCAAAAGGCTCAGGTCGCGGCGTGAGATTTACGACAGTAGATACTACTTTTGGTGGTGGTAAAAAAGCTTGTGGAGGAATATTAAACAATTGTCGCACAACACATAGCCATTGTGTGATCACTGAGAGACGACCGTAATGCTTTCCTCTTGGCACAGCGCCAAGCCGATCAGCCACTTCCTTCTGAAACAGAAGTGTCATACTGAAAAGAGCCGTGCGACAACTGAGAAGTTGTACAAGCAAAGACGTAGCGATGTGATAGGGCAAGTTCGAAACAATATGTCGCGGCGCTTCGCCTACACGGGCGATGTTCATGGTTCTCGCATCGGCTTCTATGACGCTTAATTGTCCAGGCCATGTTCTCTCTATTTCAGATAACGCTTTGAAAAAGCGGCTGTCCTTCTCGATTGCAACAACATGACGTGCTCCACTAGAGAGGAGTGCCCGTGTGAGACTGCCGGGACCGGCACCAATCTCAATCACCGTGCCTGTTCTCAAATCGCCAGCAGCGCGGACAATACGACGGGTCATATTCCAATCGAGTAAAAAATGCTGGCTCAGCGCCTTGCGGCTTGTCAAACCATAGTGATCTATGACAGCCCGTACAGGTGGCAGGGAGTTTTTCGCCGTGAGTAAGGCGGAAGAGTGATATCCGTGCTCTCTGTGCTCTCTGTCCGTTTCTTTTCTATTCCTTTTCATGAGCGAGACATCAGGCGATGCGTCGACATTTCCCGCGCTGTGCGCAGGGCTTGAATCAGGCTGGATTCATCTGCTATACCCCTGCCGGCAATGTCAAAAGCAGTCCCATGATCAGGTGCCGTTCGCACAAACGGCAATCCCAACGTGATATTCACACCATGATGAAACCCTATCATTTTTAACGGAATCATAGCCTGGTCGTGATACATGCACAGTGCTGCATCATAATGGGCACGGGCCTTGACATGGAACAGAGTGTCAGCGGGGACAGGACCAAAGGTATTGATGCCCTCTTTTAAGAGGGCTCTAACAGCGGGACGAATAACCGTTTCTTCCTCTAATCCTATCCCACCTTCTTCTCCAGCGTGTGGGTTCAGAGCTGAGACTGCCAATCTTGGTTTGGTGATGCCGAAATCTTTCTGCAGAGCTCTGGCCGTAATGCGACCACAGGTGAGGATGTCAGGTGTGTTGAGGAGAGAGACAGCTTGACGCAAGCTCATATGGACAGTCACCGGTACAACTCGTAAGCCAGGACAGGCCAACATCATAGCAGGCCTGACATTAGGACCGGCTAAAGCGGCCAGAAACTCAGTATGACCGGGATAGGGAAAATTATTGGTATACAGAATCTTCTTGCAGATTGGGTTTGTGACGACTGCAGCACTGTGACCTTTACGGACGAGCGCGACAGCCCGTTCGATAGAAGCAATCACAGCTCTGGTATTGGCCAGCATTGGCCTGCCGGGAATACTTTCTACCGCAAGCAACTCAGGAAGCACCGGCAAGGCCTTGGTGAATACGGTAGTTGCATCTACAGGTGTAGTAATAACTTGTACGGGTACCTTTTGGCCTACCGCCCAAAGACTGCGGCTCACTAATCTGAGCCGGTTCGGATCATCAATGATAAAGAACGGCGTTAGGCCCTCGTCACGTTTAAGCCATGCTTTACAAGTAATTTCACCGCCAATTCCAGCTGGTTCTCCCATCGTGACGGCGATTGGAATAGTTTCACTCACACGACTCATTGAGGTCGTACCTCAATAAAGGCAGCACGTCGCAAATTTTGCAATCTTTCATAATATATATTTTCTATTTTTGCTCTCTCTAGCTGCTGCGCAATAACCTCACGCGATGAGAGATCAAGCTGCTGTGCCGGACTTTTTCTGTCGCAGACCATGAGTATTGCGAGTCCTCCATTCATCGGCAGAGGTACACTGGCTGTCTGTGGAGACAGCCGGAGAACAACAGCGCGTAGCGTCGGTAGTAAGTCCCCAGCCCTAATCTGGCCTATACGACCTGACTGTGGTGTCCCTGTTTGCTGTATCAACGCATCAAAGGCTTCGCAGGAGGAGGTCATTCGTGCGGCTGCGAGCACATCAGATCGCTTGTGAGGGGAAAGAGATTCTGGACCTGTGAGCGGCATGAAGAGCTGACGCAGAGTCAAAAGCGTGTTGTCCGCTGAACAGGCCGTGCGCCTTTCCCGCAGTAAAACTATGGTATAGCCTGAGAACGTCCGAATAGGCATAGAGAATTGCCCTGGCTGCATCTTCTGAAGTACGTTCTCAATCGCGAATTCTAGTTGACCCTGGAGAATCCAACCAAGATCCCCGCCATGGGTAGCGGATGCCGCCTGGGAAAATTGACGCGCGGCAGCCTTAAAATCAGCCCCTGTGCGAACTTGTCCTACGATTTGTTCTGCTAATACACGAATATCTTCTCCATCAGCAGAATCTGAGACTTGTAGAACAATCTCTGCCAAAAGATTCTGTATCTGATTTTCTGTTTTATGCAGCGCTTTGAGTGCAGTGTTTATCTCAGATTCTTCTATTTTTAAGTGTACTGTATGTTGTACAATTTTGTGCCAAGCTATTTCAGAACGTATTTCGTTTATCAAAATATCGATGAAGAGATGGTCCTTGAATAGACCTCTTTCCTGATAGTTATTGAGATGATCTTGGAGAGGATCTTGAGCAAGGAAGAAACTCTCAGTGACATAACCAGGAGTGCGTAAAGGACCTGTCAAGCCGGAACCACTAGCGAGTAAAGAGCCCATGGGGGCAGACAGGGGAGCCGAATCAGGAGTGTGTAAAGGACCTGTCAGGCCGGAACCACTAGCGAGTAAAGAGCCCATGGGGGCAGACAGGGAAGCCGAATCAGGAGTGTGTAAAGGACCTATCAGGCCAGAACCACTAGCAAGTAAAGAGCTCATGGGGGCAGACAGGGGTACGGCGTCAGGAGTGCGTAAATGAACGGTCAGGCCGGAATCAGGCGCGAGTAAAGCCCCCATGGGGGCAAGATCAGGAGTGCGTAAAGGACCTGTCAAGCCAGAATCAGTCGCGAGTAAAGAAAATGCAGTGAGGTCAGTGAGAGCGCTTAGAGATTGCCTGTTTAGCAAAGGATTCTGTTGATCGACAAGACTGCTAATTGCGCGAGAGACTTCTGAATTACTAAGATTAATACTTAATGATTTTGCAATTTGCACTTTTAAATGTTCATCGACAAGGTTTTGTAAAATCTGTGGCAGAAGATGTCGACGGACTGCTGGTGTCTGAGACAGATGAAACTTTCTTATGAGAAAGTCTAATCTATTTTCAACGTCAAATTGAGATATCACATCATCATTGACAATAGCAATAATATGATTGCTATGATCAGTAGCATATGAATACGTTGTTGTATACAGCATCAAGAAGGATATCCTTGCTATCTCAAGGAATCGACCCCTTATGCGAATCATAGCAATGTCTTTCCACATATTGGCATTGTGATCAAATCATCACCAAGAAAGATTCTAGGTCGGAGTCATGAGCATGGAGGGCTTCCCACCGATATGGAACATGCCCCCCGTGCACAGCCTTGTGAAAGAGAGATCGTGCAAATGCACGCAGAAATCACTTCTGCTTTTTAGCAAACTTTTTTTTAGAACAAAAACACTGTTAAGAGAAACGCGTTGTCGTTAGAGTACGTACAAAAAGCCCCCGTGATGAATGGACCGCTTGTACCAGCCATGACAGAGAGGACTTTTTTCTATTACTCAACTGAAGACTTACGACCAGCAGCACGTATATTTTTTTTATGAACACGCAAAGAAGGTAAGACAGAATACAAAGACTCCTGCGGAGCATTCAGATCACCTAAAACCTCAAGTACACGCCGTCGCACCTGTTGCACCTTGGCTTCGTGTGTAATCTTCATGCCAAAAATATTCTTCACATAGAAAACATCCACAACTCTTTCACCATAGGTAGCAATTTGTGCAGAAGAGATCTGCAATCCCAGCTCTGTGAATGTTGAGGTGACGTTGAACAAAAATCCTGGATGATCGCGACCATTGATTTCTATGACAGTATGCGTTTGCGATGCGGTATTATCTATGATGCATCGCGGCGGCACTTTAAAAACATGTGTGCGATTGAACATATTTTTGTTGTTCTTCCTAAATTCTCTTTCTAAATGCACTTTTCCATTGATAACATTATCAACAGTGGCTGAAATTTTCTTCAGACGTATACTCCTTTCATCCTCATCTACGCCCTGTTGTTCCTGTATCCAGAAGGTATCAAGGGCCATCCCATTAGCCAAGGTTACAACCCTGGCATCGACGATAGACTCACCAGCGAGAGCAATGGCCCCAGCCATCTGTGAAAAAAGACCCGGATGGTCGCTTGTATAGATCACTAATTCTGTCCCTGCTCGGGATGAATCCTGACGGGAGTCAAAGGTCAAGAGGCGGCCGCTTGCTTCCGCCGCACGAATCAGATGCGCATGACGTACATGCGCTTCAGCAGTAAAGCTCAACCAATAAGAAGGATATGCCCGTGCTAGATGCGCTTTGACTAAGGTGGATGGCCAGTCAGAGAGAGCAAGGCGTAAAATATTCATTGCTTTTTCAACACGACAATCACGCGAGGGAACAGCCGATGCGCCTGCCATGGCCTCTGCGGCGCGATAGTACAAATCCCGCAAAAGTGCTCCCTTCCAACCATTCCAGGCCGTCGGCCCTACAGCACGAATATCACAGCAAGTGAGAAGGAGCAGCAATCGTAACCGCTCGGGCGACTGGACGACCTGAACAAAGTCTTCAACAGTTTTGGGATCGTCAAGATCACGTTTGAATGCTGTTCGACTCATGTGGAGATGGTTGAGAACTAACCAACTCACGGTCTCGCTCTCCTCAGGACTAAGACCAAAACGCGTGCATAGTTTCCACGCTACACGAACACCAAGTTCAGAATGATCACCACCACGGCCCTTCGCGATATCGTGTAGCAACACAGCCACATACAGGGCCCGCCGCGAATGAATCTGCTGGATAAGCTGTGTACTCAGTGGTAGCTCCGCTGCCAGCCGTCCTTCCTCTACGTCATGCAGTACTCCAATGGCTCGGATGGTGTGTTCGTCTGTTGTGTAAACATGGTACATGTCGTATTGCATTTGTGCAACGACTCGGCCAAAATCCGGGATGAAACGACCAAAGAAACTTGATTCGTTCATAAGCCGTAGTGTGGCCACAGGGTTTTTGCGATCAGTCAAGATCTCAAGGAACAAACTATTGGCAACAGGATCTTCACGCAGTTTCACGATGGCCGTTGGATTCTCTGTAATCAGGCGCAGAGCCTTCGGATGGATATCCATGTCATGCTGATGGGACACTTGGAAAATTTTGAGCAAGCGGAGCGGCTCGTGAAGTACGACATCAGGAGTAATCGTTAGGCGCTCCCCTTCTTGGGCGAAACCTTCAACGGCCCGACGTTGGCAGGTAAGAGCTGGAAAGGACAGTTTTGGCTTGCGTTTATGTCTTTCTTCTAAGACCGCACAGAGAAGACGTGTCAGGTTACCAACATCCTTGGCGATCAGAAAGTAATGTTTCATAAAGCGTTCTACGCCACGAGTGCCGGCATGATCAGTATAACCCATGCGCTGACCAATGCTCTGCTGTACGTCAAATGTTAAGCGATCCTCCGCTCTGCCCGTCAGATAGTGCAGATGACAACGGACAGTCCACAGGAAGTTCTGGGCCTTGGCAAAGCGTACTGCAACACTCGGGATCAGCACGCCACGCTGCACCAACTGACCCATATCGGAAACGCCATAGAGGTAACGCACAATCCAAAAGAGTGTGTGTAGATCTCTCAATCCCCCCTTGCCTTCTTTAACATTGGGCTCGAGTACGTAACGGGCGTCCCCCAGCCGCTCATGGCGCGCATCGCGTTCAGCCAACTTTTTCTCGACAAATTCAACACCGGATACTGTAACGATTTCATCCTGAAAGCGACGTCTGAATCTCTTATAGAGACTCTGTTTCCCCCATAACCAACGCGCCTCCAGCATTGCGGTCCGAATAGTGGTATCAGCTTTAGCCTGCCAGATGCATTCGTCGACAGTGCGCGTGGCGTGTCCGACTTTTAGTCCGAGATCCCACAACATATAGAGGAGAGATTCTACCACGCGCTTGCAATACGGCGCCCTTTTGCAGGATAGGATAAACAGAAGATCAAGATCAGAAAATGGAGAAAGTTCTTTACGACCATAGCCTCCAACCGCCGCCAGGCCTAACTGATCACCAGGATCCCGTACATCAGACTGGAGTATCTGTGTGACAGAAAATTTGTGAATAATACAGATCAGTTGGTCCATGAGGTAGGTATTCGCTCTGACAACGTCAGTGCCTGAAGCCCCTTCTTCCTCGAATCGACGGCGGACAACTAGCCAACCGTTGCATACACTTTCTTTCAGTAATGCAAGCACCATGAGCCATTGCTTGTGCTTTGGCTGTGTCCGTGTGATAGCATCCAGGCGGCTGTTGATGAGATTGCTGTTGAGGATCTCATGTTGCCTGGGAATAGGCTCAAGCATGAAACTCTTCCGGCTTATGGATCGCGCTGCAATGTGTAGCGTGAATGACTCACTGTATCATGTGGAAGGAAGAAGTGATATATAGAGTGCACGTGCGGTGGCGTGGCATGGCTTGTGTGTGTCACCCTAGACTAGATACGCTCATTGACTTTGTCACAGCTGCTAGTGATGACCAGAGGAAAAGGGGTGGATTCGTTTTCACAGGAACAGTTGGCGTGAGCCACGCCTTTCTTCCATGGGAAAAAGGTGGTTTTTGAGCAACGGTCATATCTTCCTATATGATTGCACTCTCCGTGACGGAGCCCAAACGCAAGGTGTTGATTTCACGGTTGCTGACAAGGTCGCTTTGGCCCGGGAATTAGACTCCCTTGGTGTTGATTACGTAGAAGGCGGCTGGCCAGGCGCTAATCTTACTGATGATGCCTTTTTTCATCACACAGACTCCTCTCTTGCTCTCACCAGAGCCCGGCTTGTTGCCTTTGGGATGACACGGCGGAGCTGTCACAGCGCCGGAGAAGATCCAGGACTCGCTCTTTTGCTATGTAGTGGAGCAAAGGTTGTTACTATTGTTGGTAAAACTTGGGATTTTCAAGTAAAAGTAGCACTTGGTGTGGATCTGAACGAGAATCTGCGTATGATTCACGAGAGTATCTCTCATGCCGGGGCTTTTGTTGATGAGGTTATGTTTGATGCTGAACATTTCTTCGATGGCTTCCGCGCCAACCCGGATTACGCCGTCGCCTGCCTTCGCACAGCGTATGGGGCGGGGGCGCGCTGGGTGGTGTTGTGTGATACTAATGGGGGGAGTTTGCCATTCGATATTGAGGCGATCGTATCACAGGCTGTGATGCATGTACCAGGTAGTCATCTAGGCATTCATTGCCACAATGATACCGATAATGCTGTCGCCAATTCTCTAGCTGCGATTCGCGCTGGCGTTTGTCAGGTACAGGGTACATTGAATGGTCTAGGCGAGCGGTGTGGTAATGCCAATTTGACCTCAATCATCCCCAACCTCATTCTGAAAATGGGCTATCAAACCAGTGTGAGCACTACTAATCTAGCTCGTTTAGTATATGTGTCGCGAGCCCTCGATGAAAGATTGAATCAAGCGCCGCGCCGCAATGCCCCCTATGTTGGCGAAGCTGCTTTTGCGCACAAAGGTGGGCTCCATGCCTCTGCTGTGGAGAAGGATCCCCGCTGCTATGAACACATCATGCCGGAACAAGTAGGCAATCGTCGTCAAATTTTGGTGTCGAACCAGGCCGGAAGAGCCAGCGTTCTGGCCCGTTTCCGTAGGATTGGGCTGACATTTGATCACAACGACGTCAGAGTCGGACAATTGATAGAAGAAGTTAAGAGAAGAGAATATCAAGGATATACTTATGATGGAGCGGATGCGAGTTTTGAGTTGCTAGCGCGGCGAGCGTTAGAGGAGGTGCAAGACTTTTTTCACATACAATTTTTTAGAGTTATAGATGAGTGTCGTACAACGGAAAATAATGGGATCGAGACTATTACCGAGGCGACTATTAAGGCTGTCATCGGTGGCATCGTTGTCATGACGGTGGCTGAGGGAAACGGTCCGGTGCATGCTCTCGACTCTGCCTTGCGGAAAGCCTTGGCTCCTCTCTATCCGCAGATAGACGACCTGAAACTCGTAGACTATAAGGTCCGTATTCTGACACCCGAAGCTGCCACGGCGGCGGTGACACGGGTGATCATTGAAAGCGGCGATTCCTATGGGAATCGTTGGAATACAGTGGGAGTCTCTACGAATGTGATCGAAGCCTCATACAACGCTCTTAACGATTCTCTCACATACAAGCTGCTGTGCAATCCCGCTACAAGGTCATCGCGAACGGCAGGGAGATACGGAGTCAAGTCAACACCATAGACCCCCCCACAATAAGGCCAGAAGGCGTCCGCTAGACCTCTACACCTACCTCATTTGCCCCCACTCATTCAGTGTCACGTGAACGCCTGTTTTCTCTTCTGCGAGAGAAAGGCGTTTTCCTAATACAAACAAGCTACGCTACAAGGGGGTAGCGTGCCTCTCCACTGGAAAAAGTTCTGCGGTCCTCTCCTCAACCAGAGGACTGACCCCAGAGGTTTGGTCAGCAGTAAAGATTGGTGGGATGGTGGGAGGTCGTCTCCGTGCGCCGTACGTATAGGTGGTGGTCTTCTCTTGCACATGCATGCTGTCGAGATCTGATTGCACGGCCTATCTGTCTTTTTGTAGTGATGAAATGGCTCGGCCATGTTCACGCTGTTCCAAGCCTTGGCGCACTTTGCGCACTTTTTATATCATTTTTTCTGCTTAAAGAAACTTCTTGTAGATCCGCTCTTTCTTGCGCTGATTCATTGATCCACGCCAGGGAATCAAAATTCCCACAGTGAGCACAACAAGCATTCCATTGTGCTGCGGCTGTACCGCAAATTCTACAGTGCCATCCCGTAGTATCCGCCGGTGCCGTGCTGGCTTGTTGCAGCCATTCTTCGGCGGCGGCAGTATTGTGATTCTCCCATTGCTCTAGACGGGCCATGAGCAAAGCCACCCGCTGTGAGAGCACTTTTGCAGAGAGTAGCGACATAAGATGGCTGCGTGCCTTATCCCACCGTTGAACTTCTAGAGCCGCATCTGCTAACAATAATTTGTTTTCCATATGCTCAGGATTGTGAGTCACAGCAACAAGTCGTTCTGCACGTTGCATTCTTCTTTGAGCATCGTCACTGGGCCATATGTCAAAATAGGTCTGTATTAACCCAGGATGCAATGTACGACACCAAGCTGATTCAATCAGACGCGCAGCCTTCCGGGCCCTGCCTGATCTGATATACAGTCGCGCTGCCAGAAGAGCAGCCGGCACCATACCAGCGTCTCTGCCCAAGGCTCGACCTGCAAGACGCAGGGCCTCGCGAGGTTCAGTCGCCTCGAGAGCCCGCTGCGTATCCAGCACAACCTGATACCGCCTAGCCTTATCTGCTGGTTTGAAGGCCTTGTCCATGTGTTTTACAAGCGTCCGAGCCGCTTCAGCCCAGAGACGTTCGCGTACAAGCGCATCAAAGAGGGTTTGCACAGCCCAGTTTACTGGCTGGACTGCTACGGCCCGCCTGGCTAAATCCAGGACTTTGCTGGGGTCGCCGGCACGATAGGCAGCTGCAATTAATCCTTTGAGACCAATTAATTCAGTGGTTGGACTGGCGCGTAACAAATCATAATATCTACGCGCTGCTGTTTCATCCCCGGCCAATTCTGCGGCTTGCGCCTGCAATACGAGAATTGTGTGAGAACCTGTTAGACGACCGCCAGCTTCATTAGCCATTTTAGTTGCATTTATCGCATCACCTGCTGCAACAGCAGCAAATCCAGCATTCAATGCAGCGTAACCCCTGCTACGGCGATATTGATTCCATCTATTTTGTATAAGATGTGGTAAGGCGTGTAATAATCTTAAAAAACGTAGAAATAACATTGAAATAATTACAAAGATTAGCATAAATGACATCATTATAGGAACAGTTGTATCTAGGCGCCAACCCTGCCATTCTAAAATGACTGTACCGGGACGATCCGCTATCCAAACAAAAGTTTTGACCAGAATCATAACCCCAATGGCATATATGATGATCCTGACCATTGTTTCATTCCTTGACAGGGCTTGCTGCAGTGCGCCCAAGGGCATGAGCGGTGAGACGCGAAAGGGCCTCATCAGCAGCAGCTCTTGCCCGCGCGAATGTCATCCAGCCAGAAGCAACTTCTGCTGGCTTCCCTCTGAGAGACTCCATCACGCGAATTGCTCCCCAAAAATCTCCTGCATTAAGAGCAGTGCTCGCTTTTGCCATGACTATTAGTGTCCCATCCTCATCGCCCGCGGCCGCTGTGCTTCCGTCCGTCCGGCGAATGGTGATGGCCCCTTGCAGACGCTGCAAGACGCGTGCAAGCCAACTGTCCCCTTCTGGGGAAGGGGCGACACGGGCGATCGTGCTATGCAGTTTCTCGAAGCGAGTTGTAAGAGCCGAATTTGTTGGCAGCCCGGTTGCCGCATATGGGATGAAGCCGGTGACGGCTTGATCCACGATCGCTGCGTCCTCTGCCACTGCCAAAGCCCGAGCCGCATGAAGTTCTGCCGTGAACGGCGTGCCGCGATCTACTGCATCTCTTAATTGGGTGATGGCGAGAAGCCACTTTGGCGAAGTATTAGAAGTATTATAAGTGCTGTTAAGGTTTGCTATCGTTTCCTCAAGAGCGGTCAGGCGGTTATGCATCTCTGCAAGCCTTACAGCACTGACCTGTTCACGGGCGATGGTGTCTATCCGAGTACCGACACTGTTAAGTCGCGATTCCAAGGCGGTTGTCTGATGAGTGAGAGATTCCAGACGCCTGGTCTCCGTGTTTGTTAATTCCGTGATGGTAGCTTCAAATTTAGCAACACGTTTCAATATAATATCAATATTATTATTACTAATTGTAGTAGTATTTTCATCACGTGAATTGAAAACAGAATTTTTCTGTAAAAGCATCTGCTGTTCCAGAACCTTATGACTTTGCCGCTGCTCATCCAATTGGCTAACCACCTCATCAAGGTCGTGACGGAGAGCAGTCAGAGACCTTTGCAATTCCATTCCAAGAGAATCGTTACCTGTAGTGGGTACAGTAGTGGGTACAGGTACATAAGTGTCTGGCACGGAATCACGCCACCATGCCTGGCTCATCCAGCCAACAAATACGCTAGTAACAACCAGTAGGATAGCCCCGATAAGAAGAGCGGCCAAATTGCGATAGGATTTCTCCTCTAGGACTTTTGGGACTTTCTGTGTCCGATCTGTACCACCTGAAACAGAAATCCCGTTTTGAGAATGAGAATCAGCCTCTAAAGATGTTACGGGTGGAGGGCTCTGTGCATTCCGGACACGGCTCATAGATTCATCCTGAGCATTATGCCTGGTCATGTCCTCCTCTTCTCCTGCTTTGGGAGCCAGGCCACTCGTGTTGTCCAAGAAAGTCGTCGTCTGGTCATGATCCAATGCAGCTAAAAGAGATTCTTGGTTTGGTGCAGACGCGACACGAACAAGCCGCCAGGGTAACTCAGAGAGCTGACATCGGACCGGTTCGCTGAGACAATAAGCGCAGCTCGCAGCGAGTCCCTGGCCGACACCGGCACGGTTCACAAGAGCAGCGAATATGGCAGCGCTTCGTGGAGAATAGAATAAAGCGGCATCGATAGCACCATCGGCAATTAATTGTGACTTTGCTAAAGTAGTGGTCGGATGCGCATCATATAAAATTGTCTTACGTACTACAAAGCCCGCTTGGCGCAGCTGCCCGCTTAGGTCTCCAGCAGAGACACTCCCGGCCACATGCAGTAAAGCGCCGTTTTCAGGCCGCAAGCGAGTGATGACGAGACGAGCCAAATCTGCGACCGTGCCGCCAGCCATTATCACATCATTGAAGCCATGTTTGTGGCACGCTCGACCGGTAGCATGGCCTACAGCAAAGACTTTTACAGACCGTGCTGCTGTCGCTGCGGCTAGTGCACGTGCCCCATTGGCGCTGGTCAGAAGGACAGCCTGTAGATCTGCTATATCAACGGTCCGACTAAGGAAACGAATAGAAAACATAGGTTCATGTATCACATCGTAGCCACGCGCCAGCAATAGCTGAGTCAACGCAGCAGCGTTTTCAACGGGGCGAGTGATCAGGACACGCTGTGCCATGAACCTATTCTCTCGTTTCTCCTGTTGGACACCGGTGGTCTATCTAACCATTCTCTCACAACAGAGATGTACTCTTAAGCAGATATCCAGATTCTATGGCTATTTTTTTTGCATGTGTCGCTGAACTAGAACAATCTAAAATAACAGGATTTGATTTATAATCAACTGCTAGGCAGCGAAATCGTACCTGAGCTCTGTTCAGAGCAAGACCAGCGCCCGTATCGATCAACTCCGCCAAACCAGCAACAGGAACACGACAGTTACCGTTTAGTGTGGCGAGGAAGGCCCTTTCTGCTTCCACGCATAGGGAAGTAGGAAGATGGTTGAGGGGGCGCAAGAGATGGTACGTATGGCTATCGTCCTGGCGGCAGAGAATGCCAATGGCCCCTTGCGCTATTGCTGGTAACATGACCTCAGGGGACAAAGCAGTCGTGGCCTGATCGACAAGATCGAGACGCCGTAAGCCGGCCATAGCAAGTAAGAGAGCATCCACAACTTTATCAGAAAGCTTCTTCAAGCGCGTCTGTACATTCCCACGTAAAGGAATCACCTTAAGATCTGGACGGTGCATCTGCACCTGCACGCTGCGGCGGAGACTAGATGTTCCAATCACAGTACCGAATGGCAATGCTGCCAAACAAGTAGCCCGTAATGAGACAAGAGCATCGCGGGGGTCCTCTCTCTCTAGCACTGCCGCTAGCGTTAAACCGACAGGCAGCACAGGCTGGACATCTTTCATAGAGTGGACGGCAAGGTCAATGCTACCATTGAGTAGAGCCTCATCTATTTCCCTGGTGAAGACTTCCTTCCCACCAATATCTTCTAGGGAACGATCCAGAACAGCATCACCAGTGGTCTTAATAGCAACAGTTACAAGATTTTCCTTTTTTGCAAGAGCAGGGTAAAGGTCTATCAAACGATCACGTACCTGACGAGCCTGTGCCATGGCCAGGGGGCTCGCACGGGTTCCAAGGCGAAGAAAGGAGTTTTTCTTCATGCCTTTACCTTTCGCCCCTTCTTCAGATGCAAAAGGGGGGTGACATGTCATGAGGCCAAAACATGGATCGGGAAAATCTATACACGCCCCGTGAAACGGTACTCATACTCACTACTCATACTCACTATCGTCGCGCTTGTCCCTATACTGTCCATTACCTGATAATATCATGATATGCTGTCAGCGTATAGCGTGTAGCGAGGCAATGAATTTTTGTAGAGAAGAAATATTGTGTTTATCAATAAAAGATTGAATACTCTGAATTACTACCCGTTCGAACGGCTGCGCTCTCTTCTCAAGGGTATCACACCACCATCGGGTCGTCCAATCATTATGTCTCTTGGCGAACCACGGCATCCACCGCCGTCTTTTGTTCGTGATATTCTGGATGTGAATTCAGATCTATGGGGTCGCTATCCTCCCATAAAAGGGACATCAGCATTTCGCGCAGCGGCGACAGACTGGCTGATTCGCCGTTTCCATCTGCCAGATGGCCTGCTCGCCTCTGATAGGCATGTTCTCCCTGTGGCGGGTACACGCGAGGCCTTATACCTGATGGCCCACTTAGTGGTCCCGTGCCGTAAATCTGGAGAACGCACGGCTGTACTGATTCCAAATCCTTTCTATCAAGTTTATGTCGGTGCCGCAGTAATGGCGGGAGCCGAACCCATCTATGTGCCGGCTAACTGGCGCACCGGTTTTCTGCCTGATTTTGACACGCTTGATTCTGCTCCGATGCTACGGGGAAAAGTCGTCGCACACCCTCCTTCCCTCATAGACAGGATCTCACTCGCCTTTCTCTGTACACCAGCTAATCCTCAAGGAGCTGTGGCTACTCTCGATTACCTGAAAAAGGCCATCTCTATGGCGAGACGCTACAATTTTGTCTTGGCAGTAGACGAATGTTACAGCGAAATTTACGATGACAGTCCTCCTGCGGGTGCGTTACAAGCTTGCGCCGAGCTTGGTGGTGATTTGACCAATGTAGTCGTGTTTCATTCTTTGTCAAAGCGATCTAGTGTGCCTGGACTTCGGTCTGGCTTCGTTGCCGGAGATCCTGATATACTGGCCGCTTTCGCTCTGTTACGGGCATACGGAGGAGCATCTGTGCCCTTACCCGTCATGGCAGCGGCTACGGCTCTCTTGCAGGATGAGTGTCACGTAACAGAGAACCGCACACTGTACCGCGCCAAGGTGGACGCCGCCGCAGATATTTTAGGCACCCAGTTCGGTTTTCGGCGCCCCCCTGGTACTTTTTTCTTATGGTTGAGAGTTGGTGATGGCGAATCTGCAGCCCGCCTGTTATTTCAGAATGCTGGCATTCAGGTCCTGCCAGGAGCTTATTTAGCACAGCCTGATAGTAGGGGCGTCAACCCGGGGCGTCATTACATCCGTGTTGCTCTTGTTCACGACCTTGAAGTGACAACATGGGCATTGGAACGTCTGCGCAGAATCCTGACTCCAGGAGCACGTCAAGACTAGGCCAAGTCACTCTGCGAGTGAACCTCGACAGAGTCAGTGATCTTTTCCGCATTACTGGAGCCCGTTCACGACGGACGAGGGATGGCCGCGATGTTGGTCACAAGTCTGGGCATTATGACATCCCTCCCTGGGCACCACGTGGTTAAGGTGGAAGGCGCTGTACGGGGTCGTTATAAGCCGAATCTGTCGCCGGGGGTATTATAGGCGGGCGCATACGAGCACGAGCCAGCAAAAAACTTGTGAAGAAGGTGGGATTGTGGACGCTGCTCCAGGTACTGTAGAAGCGTGAGAAAAGAGAGAGAGAATGATATAGCACCGCTTAGAGAAGAGATTGCAGAATTCAAAAAATTCAATTTCACATTACATCATACACCTCCTTTGGAATTATTCTGCTTCTCTCAGCGACAAAAAACTCCCCTCTTCAGTCAGAAGGAAGGCATTCAGAACGCTCACACGTTGGAGACTGTACTGAGTGACGTTGGTGTCCGTGTCAGGGGACGCATTATTTCCGGTATGGCCCTGTTGTAACACTCTATGAAATGGAGCCAGCTCCAGGCACTACGGCTTCTCGTGTTCTCGGTCTTTCCGAGCTATCTTGCTCTTGCTATGGGCGCTTTGGCCGTGCGCGTTACCATTGCGCCAGGCCATCCTGAATATCGAGCTACAAAATGCCAGGCAGGCCACTCTAGAGCTGCATGAATTGCTAGTGACTGATGAGTTTGATCCCAAGGCAGGACAGTTGGTCCTGTCATTTGGATTTGTGGTGTCCCGGTCCATGCTGCTTTGGCACAGATACCACACCTTTTAATTGCTGAAGCGCCAGGTGCAGGTCAGTCTGTTGCTCTTCACACAATCCTTCGCTCCCTGCTCTACAGGTTAAAATCAACTGATTGCCGTCTGATAATTTTTGGCTTCCCAACACAAGAGCTCTCGACCTCAAAGGATATAGCGCACGTGTTAGCACCGGGAGTCAGCGATACAGTCAAGGCTGTACTCTGTACTCACACTCCAATGGATAGGAGATGGAAATACCGGACTATTACCGGACTATGTCTCAACTCGCTATGCGCAGCCTGACCGGCCATAACTAGCCAATTGAGAAAATACATTAAGACAATGAATCATAGAATGAATACAGATTTGTTTCAATCAAGTACATATTTTTTCAATCAAGAGACCGGTTCACCGGTGTACGAAGAACAGATGCTTACACTCTCTCAACTCGAATTTATCGTTGTGGCTGTAGCTAAAATAGCAAGAGTAGCATATCTTTAGGACATGGCGACATGCTATACCTTGCTCCAGGCGGGCATGTCCCTCGCGTCCATGGACAGTCTATTACCAGCGCAGCGATGAGATAGAACATGTCGTCCAATATTTGTGGACGCAAGGCAAGCCTCAGCCTCCTTCTCCACTCCGGAAGAGAGTCGTCAGTGATTCAGTTCAATGAGTCCGTGTCCTTACGCTTCAGCATGACTTGCTCTATGCCTGCTGGGCTTCAATGATGCTGCGTCGGATTTTTTGTGTACGGGTAAACAAATCTTCAAGTTTATCCCCTTGGCCCCACCGGATAGCACGCTGCAGAGCAGTCAGATCCTCAGTAAATCTTTGCAGGCTATCTAGCACAGCTTCCTTGTTATTGAGAACAATGTCCCGCCACATGACGGGATCTGATGCGGCAATCCGAGTGAAATCACGGAAGCCACTTGCTGAATACTTGATGACTTCATGTTGCATATATTCTTCTAGATCAGTTGCTGTCCCAACAATAGTGTAAGCGATGAGATGTGGTAGATGTGATGTGATAGCCAACACCCTGTCGTGGTGTGCTGGATCCATAAAATCCACTCGCGCGCCACAGGCTTCCCAGAGAGCACGCACCCGCTCTATCGCAGCAGGATTAGTGCCTGCAATCGGTGTCAGAATGGTCCAGCGCCCTACAAACAACTCCGTCAGACCTGACTCTGGCCCTGAGTGTTCAGTTCCGGCAATGGGATGACCAGGGACGAAGTGCACGTGAGCTGGGAGATGAGGTGTCACACTGCGAATCACCGTTTCTTTCACTGAACCCACATCTGTGATAATAGCGCCTGGGCTCAGGTGAGGAGCCATCATCCTCGTAAGAGGTTCATAGGCACTGACTGGCGTACCGAGTATGATAAGATCAGCGCCCGTGACCGCTTCTGTGACATCAGGAGTCACGACATCAACGAGACCCAAGTGCAAGGCGGACGCGCGGTTGACGGCAGAGCGGGCACAAGCCACTGTAGCTGCAGCGAGTCTATCGCGCTGTACAACACGTGCGACTGATGAATTGATCAGACCAATACCAATATAGGCCATGCGGTCAAATAAGGGAAGCGATGGAGAAGACAGCTGTGGCGGCACCATCATGCTGCATCCTTTCTTTTGAGAAATTCTGTAAGAGAATTGATCAAAAGATGCATATCTGAATCACGGCCTATAGAGATTCTTAACCATTGCGGAAGATGATAACTTTCCATGCGCCGTGCAATGAGACCATCACGGCGTAAAAAAGCGTCTGCTCCAATAGAATCATACCCTTTATCTATCGGAAAACGTGCAAAGACAAAGTTTGTGACACTCTCAGTCAGGACAAGATTGAGCGCACGGAGCTGTGCAGTGACCCAAGCGCGCCATTTCTCATTATGAGCACGCGTGCAGGCACTGTAAGCCGTATCTTCTAGAGCCGCTATGCCGGCCGCTTCAGCGGGTGTAGAAACATTGAAAGGTCCACGGATACGGTTGAGAGCCTGAATCACAGCAGAGGGACCATATGCCCAGCCCAGCCGTAAGGCGGCTAAACCATAAAACTTTGAAAAGGTCCGTGTCATCACGACGTTTGGGCCAGACTCGACTAGCTCAATGCCTGCCGTATAGTCTTTCTCTCCTACATACTCCGCATAGGCTGCATCGATTACCAAAAGCACAGATGGTGGTAAATTTCTGTGCAAGCGTGCCATCTCACCAGCCGGCAAATATGTGCCAGTCGGATTGTTTGGATTCGCGATATAAACAATTCGTGTGCGGGGTGTGACACTTGCGAGAACGGCATCGACACTGGTACGTAGACCACCTAAATCTGCTTCTTCAGAAGCAACCACTGGGGTCGCACCCACTGAATGAGTGATGAGAGCATAGAGTAGAAACCCATGTTGGCTGTAAATGATTTCATCTCCTGATCCAGCATAAGCATGTCCGAGTAGACTCAAGATGTCGCCAGAGCCACAACCACAAATAATTCTATTAGGATCTAGATCGTAGCGACGACCAAGAGCACGGCGCAAAGCTGTGGCATGAGAATCTGGATAACAGTGTAGACCGTCCGCGGCCGCTGAGTAAGCAGCTACAGCACGCGGGCTTGGGCCAAGTGGATTTTCGTTGGCAGAGAGTTTGGCAACAACATCAACGCCGGGAATACACGATTCTCCACTAACATACGGGGTAATCTTCAGAACACCGGGATGTGGTGTAGGTTGTAACATGGTAGCACGTCTCGTAGTTAAATTTCAGTTGTATTTTTTTTAAAATACAGAGTAAATGAGAAATGATTCTACCAATTTTCTTGGTGATAGAGAACAGGTAAATTTATGTAGTAGCGTACTGCTCCCACGCGCGAGCCCATCACGACGAATTCCGTATGCAGGGGTCACTATCAGGGATAACATCAATAAAAGTCCACGGCCCAAATGCCTTCACGCTGATATCCCCCTATGCGGGGGATCAAGTGTAGTCACTGCTCAACACGAGGTAGTCAGTAGCATGACCTAGATAGTGATGACGACTCGTCAGATGGCATGACTCATCTGATTCTGAGAAGCGATAGAGACAGTCGATTGTGTGACACTTTGCCATCGAGAGCACAGACGGTCTCCCACTCCTCCCCGTCTGGAAAGCAAAACAAAACGTTGACAGTTCTAGTCCTTCCTCCTAGCTATCCTCTGCCAAAATGGAGGTATAGCTGTAATGCAGAGATCCCACCACTTTCCCTCAGTGTGGGGTAATGAGCACAAACCGGAGGGCTGGACAGTCGAACTAGGGCAAGAGCAGCCTTTGCTGCTTGATTGCGGGACGGCAATAGGGCCGTTCACTATTGCCTATCAGACCTACGGTCAACTCAACGCTAGTCGCTCCAATGCCATCCTGATTTGTCATGCTCTGACAGGAGACCAGTTTGTCGCTGATCCCCATCCTATCACGGGGAAAGATGGCTGGTGGAACATGCTGATTGGACCTGGACGAGTGTTAGATACGGATAGGTTTTTCTTAATCTGTTCAAATGTGCTGGGTGGCTGTATGGGATCAACTGGCCCAAAAGAAATTAATCCAGCTACGGATACTCCATGGGCACTCTCGTTTCCAATCATCACTATCGCTGATATGGTGCGAGCGCAAGCCATGCTACTTGATTACCTGGGTATATGGCGGCTTTTTTGTGTGATTGGTGGCTCTATGGGGGCGATGCAGGTGTTGCAATGGGCGACAAGCTATCCAGAACGTGTATTTGCGGCCGTTCCCATTGCAGGTTCCTATCGCCATTCGGCACAGAATATTGCTTTCCATGAAGTGGGTCGGCGAGCCATCATGGCAGATCCTGATTGGTGTAGTGGTCATTACCTGCGGCACGGTAAAGCGCCGCACCGTGGCCTGGCCGTGGCACGCATGGCCGCTCATATTACTTATCTCTCAGAGGCAGCCTTACATAGGAGATTCGGTCGTACCTTACATAACCGCTCGCAGGTGACTTATGGATTTGATGCTGATTTTCAGGTAGAAAGTTATCTCCGTTATCAGGGCTCGACATTTGTGGATCGATTCGACGCCAATTCTTATCTCTATATCACCCGTGCTATGGATTATTTTGACCTCACTGTTGAGCAGGGCGGTGTACTTGCGAACGCCTTTCGCGGCACTAAAACACGGTTTTGTGTTGTATCATTCACTTCTGACTGGCTCTTTCCTACTTCGGAAAGCCGTGCAATTGTACATGCTCTCAACGCCGTAGCTGCGAATGTTAGTTTTGTGGAAATAGAGACTGACAAAGGACATGATGCATTTTTACTAGATGAACCAGAATTTCATACTACTTTAACTGGTTTTTTAGAAGGAGCTGCTGCAGAGCATCGTGATTTACTACGGTGTCGTGGGCCATGAAGAATTCCAGAAATGCGATACGCATTGATTTAATGCTCATCGCTGACATGATTCCACCAGGAGCACGGGTCTTGGACGTAGGGTGTGGCGAAGGGGTCCTACTAGAGTATTTGGGGCAGTTCAAACAGGTAGATGGTCGCGGTATCGAACTCTCTATGGCTGGGGTGCGTGAGGCAGTCAGACGGGGGCTTTCCGTGATTCAAGGGAACGCTGATACGGACCTCAAGGACTACCCTAGCGATTCTTTTGATTACGTTGTGCTGAGTCAAACTTTACAAGCAACTCGCTCTCCGCGAGTTGTTCTCGAACATTTACTAAGAATTGGTCAATATGCTATTGTATCTTTCCCCAATTTTGCCTATTGGAAACATAGATTCCATCTCTTAATAAAAGGCCGTATGCCGGTGACTGATTCATTGCCATATCAATGGTGGGAGACACCAAATATCCATTTTTGTACCGTGCGAGATTTCGTCACTTTATGTGCTGAGATGGGGATTATTATCGAACAGGCATTAGCCCTTGACCGGAAGGGACGTGTACAGAAGTTGACCCCCCTGGGAATGGGGATCTTAACCAATACATTAGCCTATCAGGCAGTCTATCAATTAAAAAGAAAGTAAAGGAGTTGTGTACTGTCCAGGGCTATGAGGTTCTGCTGTGTGTTGTATGTTTTCCTGGGCTTTTTTCTTAATGGCATAATCACGCGAGCGCCGCTCACAGTGTCAGACCATAGCTGCGGGCGATTCTTCACACGTGAGCACTTTCCTTCTTGACTGCTGGTCAGCTTCCTCTTTTTAGCTTATTGATGGCAGATGGGCATGATGATAGATGAGAGACTGCAGACGACGACAGACACGACAAAAAAGAGCTTGCCAGAATAATGTGCAGCGTCGACAACGCAAGCCATGGGAATCAGGTGTGTGTGTAGGTCGGTGGTCGGTCTTGTGTCCCCTTCGTCTAGAGGCCCAGGACGCCGCCCTCTCACGGCGGCAACAGGGGTTCGAATCCCCTAGGGGACGCCAAAAAAATGCGGGTGTTGTGAGTAGCCGTCGTTCAAGTATTAATAGTTGTATGTCATGAGGGAGTTTTTTCTTTTCTGTGGTTACGGTTCTGTGGTGTACGGTGAGGTGTGTGCACCAGCCACATTAAGTAGATCTGGTATTCTTCTTTTTTTAAGTAGATTAAGTAGATTAAGAGGCAATAACATTGCCATCGCTCAAGGGCCATTCCGGTGTTTTGATGCCATGTGTAAGTAGAGGGGTGAAAAGCCGCTAAAATCAATAATCAGATCTTTTTTTCTCTTTATGATTGATACTTTAAAAGTAATTATCCCAATTAGGGTCTGTGCCCGTTTTGCATGTCATGCCTCAAAAGTGGTGGTGGGGTTGCAAGGAGTCCACAATTGGGCATGGATCCTGGATGTCGGATATCATTACGTTGATGCTGGCACGGTCAGAAATATACGGAAAAACGGTCACGAGCTGTAGATAGGTCTCTCATACTATTGTGTAGTGGCCGGTGTCCCTTGTGTAAACTCAACACCCTGTTCTGTCTTTCTTGAGTGACTTAAGGGGCCATCGTGACGGGTGCCCAGAGGACATCGCTAATCTCTTCCGCCCACACTGCCAGCATGACAAGGCGGTCTATCCCCAGTGCAATGCCTGCGGCCGGGGGCATGTGGGCCAGAGCATTGATAAAATCCTCGTCTATGGGGAGAGTAGTGCCGTAAAGTTGCTGGCGGATTGCAAGGTCCTGACGGAAACGTGCCAGTTGGACAGGCACATCAGTTAATTCAGAATAGCCGTTGGCCAATTCTACCCCACAAATATAGATCTCAAATCGTTCAGCTAAGCGTGGCTCGTCTGCCTTACGGCGGGCAAGAGCGGCAAGAGGCGCTGGATAGTCGTACAGAATAAAGGGTTTCTCGTAGCCCAAGTGCGGTTCAATACGCTCCAGCATGATACGGTAAAAAACATCCTCCCAACGATCTTTAGGGTGAAGAGCGAGATGGGCCGCGGTCGCTAGGGGAGTCGGATCAGGATCTATGGAGTCTGTTAAGGTGGCAAGGATGTCGATAGCAGCTAGTTCAGCAAAGGCATCAACAACTGAAAGGCGTATCCATGGTTTATATGGGTCACACTGTCTATTTTTTCTAAAAAAAGTCGAATTATTTGAATATTTTATTACTGAACGTAATAAATCTTCACTCTCATCCATGAGAGAGAGATAATCTTCCTCTGCCCTATACCATTCTAACAGAGTGAATTCAGGATGATGTAGCGGTGAACGCTCGCAATTGCGGTAAACCCGTGCAATCTGAAAAATGCGTGGCAGATTTGCTGCCAGCAGTTTCTTCATGGCAAACTCGGGTGATGTGTGGAGATACAGGAGACGCTTAGCGTGTGTAAATGGTTCGACGAGTTCTGTAGAAAAGACGGCGATGTGCGGATCAATCCCTGGTGAGACCTGTAAGGTGGGGGTTTCAACCTCTAAGAATCCACGCCCCCTGAAAAAAGCTCGAACGGCTGTTATGATCTCTATTCGTCGTTCCAGCAATTCGCGCCTGACCGTAAACTGTTCGGGAGTCCACCAGGTCATGTGTCCCTTTCCCAGTGCCATTGGCCCACAAGTTCCACTAACAGCGTATTTGACGGCGCAAATAAAGACGAGTCGGGCTCTGACACGTCAGTTCACGCCAAGCTCCGCTGAGACTCTGACCATGCCAGAGGAACTGGCAGACCCTATTGGTGACAGTGTTCATACACCAGTCAAGGGTATTGTACACCGTTACCCAGATCGCGTGTTACTCATGCCACACTTAAAATGTGCAGCTTATTGCCGCTTTTGTTTTCGGCGCGAAAAAATAGACCAGCCAGGTACTACCCTGACACAGACAGAATTAGCGAGCGCTCTAGAATATATCCACGCTAGGCCTACCATCTGGGAGGTCATCTTAACTGGGGGCGATCCCTTACTGCTCGCACCAGAACGGCTAAAAGATTTACTGATAGCACTTGCGAACATTCCGCATCTCGGTGTGATTCGTCTGCATACCCGTTTACCAGTGTCAGATCCTTACCGTATATCAGAAAAAACGATTACCACATTGGCGGTTCTTGAGACGCTTGCTGACAATAAGGCCCTCTATGTAGTGCTCCATTGCAATCACGTTGACGAACTCGGACCAGAGACGACGGCAGTGTGCCGTGCAATTGTGCGGGCGGGCGTGCCGATTCTCTCTCAAACGGTTCTCTTGCAAGGAATTAACGACACAACCAGTGCTCTGGCAGCGCTATTCAGAGCTCTGGTTCAGCGCCGTATTAAACCATACTACTTACATCATGCTGATCTTGCCCGTGGGACGGGGCACTTTCGGACGACCTTGGGGAAAGGGCAAGCGCTCATGAGAGTATTACGCGCAGAGCTTTCTGGGTTATGTCAACCCACTTATGTGCTTGATATTCCTGGCGGCCATGGCAAAGTGCCTGTTGGGCCATGTTATGTCCATGGTGACACAAGAGGGGGGGAAGAGGTGGAGGATACGAGCGGGCAAAGGCATTTTTACCCTCCGCGTGTGCGGTAGTGGTAGTATACTAACAATATTAATTGAATGTAGAGCATTTCTATGGAATTCAGAGAATGGTATGACGCAACGTAAATTACTAGTTGTGATTCTCGCCGCTGGTAAGGGCACACGAATGCATTCTAATCTGCCCAAGGTGTTGCATCCATTGGCCGGACGCCCCATGATCCAATATCTTATCAATACCGTAGAGGGCATCGATCCGGAGCGTGTGGTCGTCATAGTGGGCCCAGAAATGGAGGATGTGACGCGTGCCGTCGCTCCTCATAGGACATTGGTACAGTCCCGGCGACTGGGCACAGGGCATGCGGTCGCCGTTGCTCGTGAGCTCTTACATGAGTTCAACGGTGAGATCCTACTCCTTTGTGGAGATGTGCCTCTCTTACCGCGGACCGCCCTAACGAGAATGCTGTCCGCGATGCGGGCTGCGGATCTGCAGACATGCCTAGTGGTACTAGGCTTTTACCCGAATGATCCAGCGGGATACGGGCGTCTGATCACCGCTAGCGACGGCAGCTTGCGTGCCATTGTCGAGCACCAGGACGCAACCCCCTCCCAGGGGGCAATGGGCCTATGTAACTCAGGTGCAATGGTTATTCGCAGCGAGTACTTATTTCATCTTTTAGATGCTGTTGGCAATAATAATGCTAGTGGTGAATATTATCTCACAGATATTGTTGCTGTTGCTCGTCATAGTGGGCTTCGTTGCTCTTATGTAGAGGTCGAAAGTGAATCGGTAGAGCTTTTTGGAATCAATACACAACGCGATCTTGCCAGAGCTGAAGCGTTTATGCAGGAACATCTACGCGGTGCCATGCTCGATTCCGGCGTAACGTTGGTTGATCCCCTCACAGTGCATTGCTGTTTTGATACCAAGATAGGGCGCAACGTGATTATACATCCTTACGTGGTTTTTGGATCTGGTGTGACTATTGGAGATAACGTTGAAATTCAAAGCTTCTGCCATTTGGAACAGTCTACAGTCTCTGCAGGCGTTCGTATTGGGCCATATGCCCGTTTGCGGCCAGGCGCAACAATCAATGCCAATGTCCACATTGGCAACTTTGTCGAGATTAAATCATCGGTTGTTGAAACTGGCGCAAAAGTCAATCACTTGTCTTACATCGGTGATGGCAGAGTTGGCGCAGGGGCCAATATTGGAGCAGGAACAATATTTTGTAATTATAATGGCCACGTAAAAGCGTTCACAGACGTGGGTGCTGGTGCTTTCATTGGTTCTAACTCTGCCCTGGTAGCTCCTGTCAAGATCGGCGACAATGCTATCATAGGTGCTGGTTCAGTCATTACCAAGAATGTTGCAGCCAACGCCTTGGCAGTAGCCCGCTGTCTTCAGAAAGAAAGGCCAGGATGGGCTTCTCTCCGTCACCTCCATCATGAGAGAGGGACGGGGAAAGCGGCGCAAAAAAGAAGAACGAAATAGAGCAGTTTTCTTTGTGTGTGTGGTCCTGGAAACCACGTCAGTCTGTGACGAATAGAAAGCTCATGTCATGTGTGGTATCATTGGCATCATCTGCAAGGATAGAGTTGCGCCCTTGCTGCTTGGGGGCTTGCGGCGGTTAGAGTACAGGGGCTACGATTCTGCGGGGATTGCCACATTGGTCGACAACGGCATTGAGCGTCGTCGTGTTGAAGGCAGACTCTCCTATTTGGAGCGTCTCCTCGACGAGCAGCCAATGTTAGGCCGCATCGGGATAGGTCATACCCGATGGGCCACACATGGTGTTCCCAACGAAGTGAACGCGCATCCTCACACAGATGGGTGGGTTGCCGTTGTTCATAATGGAATCATTGAGAATTTCCAGGCATTACGAACAGAGCTGGCTTATGAGGGATGCAACTTTGAAAGTGAGACTGACAGCGAAGTCGTCGTCCATCTAGTCAGCACCTTCTTACGCAGGGGGCATTCGCCTCCTGAGGCGACGAGCAGAGCTTTGCAACGCCTACAGGGGGCTTTTGCACTGGCGCTACTGTTTGTCGGTTATCATGACTTGCTGATTGGTGTCCGCCGAGGTAGCCCCCTCACCATAGGATATGGTGAGGGTGAAATGTATCTGAGTTCTGATGCCCTAGCCATTGCGCCTCTGACGCAGAAGGTTTCTTATCTGGAAGAGGGTGACTGGGTGGTCATCACACCAGAAGGAGCTACCATCCGCGACGATAAGAATTGCCTTGTGAAGCGCGTCGTCCATCAGACATCCGCATCGGGGGTTATGATAGGCAAGGGCGGTTATCATCATTTCATGCTCAAAGAAATCTTCGAGCAGCCACAGGTCATCGGTGACACCCTTAACACCATGCTGAACCCGGCATCGCGCACCATCACTTTACCAACTATACCCTTTGATCTTGCTTCTGTGTCAAAAATAACTATTATTGCATGTGGAACATCCTACTATGCTGGCTTAGTAGCAAAATATTGGATTGAACGTATTGTACGAATACCTGTTGAAGTAGATTCTGCTTCTGAATTTCGCTACCGATCACCTGTTTTAGTCCCGGGTGGACTTGCTCTCCTCATTTCCCAGTCTGGCGAGACGGCCGATACACTGGCAGCTCTTCGATATTGCCAGCAGCATCACTTATATACTTTAGCAGTTGTTAATGTTACAGAAAGTACAATGATGAGAGAAGCAGATTGTACCTTACAAACTCTTGCAGGTTTAGAGATAAGTGTAGCTTCTACTAAAACTTTTACTACTCAATTAACGGTGCTCGCCTGCTTTGCTATTGCCATGGCCAAAGCCCACGGCATTATTGATCACCTAACGGAAGCACGTTTGTCCAGTGCCCTCGCTGAGGTGCCAGGTCGCGCAGCAGAGGTATTAAATCATGATGGTTGTATCCGTAAAATGGCGGCCGTTGTGGCCGCCGCTCACGACGTCCTGTACCTAGGCCGCGGCACTAGTTTTCCTATTGCCTTGGAAGGTGCCTTAAAGTTGAAGGAAATTAGTTATATCCATGCCGAAGGATATGCAGCTGGTGAAATGAAGCACGGTCCCATTGCTCTGATCGACGAAGCCGTGCCAGTCATTGTCATTGCCCCTTCAGACGAGTTATTCGAAAAAACCGCCTCTAATGTGCAAGAGGTGATGGCACGCGGCGGAAAAGTCATACTTTTTAGCGACTGTCATGGAACAAATAGGCTACAGAATAAAAAACTTTTAAGCGTGCCGCTCCCATGGATTGATCCTTTTGTAGCTCCAGTCTTATACTCTATACCTGTACAACTTCTAGCGTATTATGTTGCCGTTCTCAAGGGCACTGATGTCGATCAGCCCCGCAATCTTGCCAAAAGTGTGACGGTAGAATAGACTTGATAGACTTGCATGTCTTTTGGGCTGCATCTTGCCTCTTCCTATGGTAATGCCCGCCTGGGGAGGTGTCATCATATATAATCATATATAGCTGATATGCTGGGAGCGTTTGTCCTTTGAATACCAACCAGAGAAAATGGCTACGGTCAGTCTGAGAATGGTCGTCCTCTCCTGTGCACCAAAGGATGCATGGTTTCTCTCACTCACAGAGAGTATGGTATCCATTGACTGAACGGTCTTCGTGACCACCATATGACGGAGTGGGGCAGGTAGGGCAGGCGCATCAGATGGAAGGACAGACGTCATGCAGCACGCTGCGTATCCAGACGCTTATATAAGAACAATATTAGATTGTGTCAAAACAATAGCTCTTATCGGTGCAAGCGATAAGAGTGAAAGACCAAGTTATCAGGTGATGAGTTTCTTACAAGGCAACGGTTATAGAGTCATCCCGGTCAATCCTGGTTTAGCAGGTCTGTGGATATTAGGGGAGCCTGTCTATGCTACTCTAGCCGATGTCCCAGCCCCTTATGAAATGGTTGATATCTTCCGTAATTCCGAAGCTGCTGGGAACGTAGTAGACGAAGCAATCGATTTAGCCCCTACTAAGGGTATTGTCGTCATATGGATGCAATTAAAAATAAAAAACCCCTCTGCTGCAGCACGAGCGGAAGCTGCAGGTCTCAAAGTTGTCATGAACCGATGCCCCAAAATTGAAATGAAGCGACTGCGTTTTTTTCGTCCTGTCCAAGGCGTGGCAGAGAAACACTAGCTAGAGACACGGATACACGGATCCACTCACTAGCCCTATTAAGCCCTCTTACATGGTAGTCTGTCATGGGAGGAAATGCACAGCCTTCTGCACGGAGAGTAGGAATCATGGAATTCGAAAAATACACAGATCGCAGTAAAGGTTTCATCCAGTCCGCCCAGACACTGGCGCTACGGCGTGATCATCAACGCTTGACACCTGTACATCTCTTAAAAGTTTTGCTGGATGATAAGGAGGCGATGACCCTGATAACAAATTCTGGAGGGAATGTCAAGAAACTTCTGACAAGCGTAGATATTGAACTGGAGAGGATGCCACGCGTGCAGGGCAGTGGGGCGGGTCATCTGTATATCACACCAGAAATTGCTCGAGTATTTGATAATGCAGAACAAAAAGCTAAAAAAGTTGGGGATTCATTTATAACAGTTGAATATTTGTTATTTTCTCTTTCTACTTCTGATGGAACAGTCGTTCACCAACTCCTAGAGGAATCTGGTCTCACTCCGCAAGCCCTTAATCAAGCTATCACACAGATGCGCAAGGGACGCTTAGCAGACAGCCCAGCGGCTGAGGACACATACGATGCCCTGAGAAAATACGCCAGAGATGTCACCGCTGCAGCGCGGGATGGGAAATTGGATCCCGTGATCGGTCGGGACGAGGAAATTCGTCGTACCATTCAGGTGCTCTCCCGACGAACCAAGAACAACCCTGTACTCATCGGTGAACCAGGTGTTGGTAAAACTGCTATTGTTGAAGGACTAGCACTGCGGATTGTGAACAGTGATGTTCCAGAAAGCCTGAAAAACAAAAAGCTTATGGCCCTTGATTTAGGCGCCTTGGTAGCCGGCGCTAAATTCCGTGGAGAGTTCGAAGAGCGGTTAAGAGCCGTCTTAAACGAAGTGACCGCGGCAACTGGTGATGTCATTTTATTCATAGACGAAATGCACAATCTAGTCGGAGCTGGACGAGCAGAAGGGTCTATGGATGCTTCAAATTTGTTAAAACCGGCTTTGGCCCGTGGCGTACTCCACTGTGTTGGTGCGACGACGCTCAATGAGTACCGTAAGCATGTTGAAAAGGACGCTGCGTTAGCACGCAGATTCCAGCCCGTGTTTGTGGGTGAACCAACTCTTGAGGATACGATCTCTATCCTGCGTGGTATCAAAGAGAAGTACGAACTGCACCACGGTGTCCATATTGCTGATGGAGCCTTGGTCACGGCTTCAACACTGTCTAACCGTTATATTAGTGACCGCTTTCTGCCTGATAAGGCTATTGATCTGGTAGACGAAGCAGCGAGCCGGTTGCGTATGGAAGTAGATTCAAAACCGGAAGCACTAGATGAACTGGATCGTCGTATAATTCAATTAAAAATTGAACGTGAAGCTCTCAAAAAAGAAAATGATCTAGCAGCGCATGAAAGGTTAAGACGACTTGAAATGGATCTTACATCCTTAGAAAGCGAGTCTGGAGAAGTGACACGCGTGTGGAAAGCTGAAAAAGAGAAGCTCGCCGATGCCACAAAGATCAAGGAACAACTTGATCAATATCGGACAGAGACGGACATTGCTATGCGCAAGGGGGATCTGCAGCGAGCTTCTGAACTCCGGTACAGTGTGATTCCAACCTTAGAAAAGTCTCTACGCGCCGCAGAATCTCATGAAGGACACGGACTGTTGAATGAAGTGGTCACGCCTGAGCACATTGCAAATGTAGTATCGCGTTGGACTGGCATTCCAGTCGATCGGATGTTGGCCGGTGAACGTGAGAAACTTCTGCGAATGGAGAAGCGAGTCAGCACCCGTGTGATAGGACAGACGGAAGCTGTCCACGCCATTGCTCATGCCGTCCGACGGGGGAGAGCAGGTCTGAATGATCCGAATAGGCCCATGGGGTCCTTCCTCTTCCTAGGGCCGACAGGTGTCGGTAAAACAGAGCTCACAAAAGCACTCGCCGAGTTTCTCTTTGATAACGAGAATGCTATGGTTCGTACCGATATGTCGGAATACATGGAAAAACATGCTGTGGCTCGTTTAATTGGCGCACCGCCCGGGTACATAGGCTATGAAGAAGGAGGGAGTCTGACAGAAGCCGTGCGGCGACGGCCTTATCAGGTTGTCTTGTTTGACGAGGTGGAAAAGGCACACTCAGATGTGTTTAACGTGCTTTTGCAAGTCCTGGAGGATGGCCGTCTTACTGATGGACAGGGGCGGACAGTGGACTTTCGTAACACATTGATTGTTCTCACATCAAATTTAGGTAGCGAAATCATGGCAAGAACGCCGCTGGAAGAAGACTCGACGGCAGTACGTGAGGCTGTAATGCAAGTGGTCCAAAACGCGTTTCGTCCTGAGTTTCTCAATCGTCTTGACGAAATCCTGCTTTTTCATCGCCTTGGTCTAGAAGAGATGCGTCAAATTGTTGACATCCAGTTAGGTCGCTTACAACAGCGCCTGGACGCACACGGAATCACACTCACGTTAGACGGCGCAGCTCACAGCTGGCTCGCGACTGCTGGTTATGATCCAGTGTATGGAGCACGGCCATTAAAGAGAGTGATAAGGCGGGCCATAGAAAATCCACTTGCCATGCGAATTCTAGATGGAGCCCTTAAGGATGGTGATAGTGTCAGAGCTTCTGTTGAAAGAGAGGAACTTGTGCTCGTCTAGCTAGCTAGCCTAGCTAGCTAGGCTAGCTAGCTAGGCAGCCGTTTCATACACGGCCGGCAGAGATCCCTGTCAGTCAAGTCAGGTCAGTCACGAACCAAAAGCGAGCCCACACCCCCCAGTGGATCTGCTCTCTATTGAACCGCAGCAGCGGCAATAATCTTGTTTACAGGCAGAAGACTCTGATGCATGGCCGCGTCCTTTTTGGGATCCATACCAAAGGACAAGGCCCATAGTTGGCTGTAGAATAGCACAGGTATTTTATACTGGGTTGAAAATTTTTTGTTTACCATATCCTGATAAATCTCAACATTCGTTTGACACAGCGCGCACGGTGTGCATATACAGTCGGCATTTTTTGCTGTTGCCTCTTTAAGGATATTTTCCATTAAATGGAGCGTTTTTTCCGGACTCACCGCAGAAACCGCACCACCACAGCATGAGGTCTTATGTTTAAAATCCTTAAGAGGCGTAGCCCCAGACGCCTCGATGAAATTATCGAGGAATTGCGGCTCCTCGTAGGTGTCGTACTGTCCACCTCGTTCTGTGCCGGCAAACGGACGCAAAGTCTGGCAACCGATATAGCCAGCCACTTTAAGACCTTTTAGGGGCTTCACAACGTTTTCCCTGACCTTCTCAAGACCGACATCATTGACCAAAATCTCGCATATATGGCGCACATGCAAACTTCCATCATAAGAACGACTTGCTGATTTAAGGATAGTGTTCATTTCTTGTTTAAAGTTATTATCATTTCTAATACACTCGTTATAGTAATGACTGTTTAAATAGCAAGCGGGACAAGCTGTGACGAAATCACTGTTTCCATTATCTTTTGCACGAGAGAGATTGCGTGCAGTCAGGGCGGCAGTCGGTAAATGGCCCTGCCGGATATGCCCGATGGAGGCGCCACAGCAGTTCCAGTCATCAACGTCTTGCAATGCAACCCCAAGCTTTGGCAAAACTGCTCGCAAAGAGGTATCCAGATGTTTTCCAGTACTTTGAGAGGCACAACCAGGATAGAAGGTATATTTCTTCTCCGCGGACATAGCTTACCTCCCTCCTTTGGCAGGTTGTGCTTCAATTTTGGTTGCAGCTGTAAGAATTTTTCTCAATTCACGCCTGTGCCTAAGGCTGTGGGGCATGCCAAAAGGCAAACGCCCCACTTTGAGAAAACCAAGTGCAATGTGCCTGAACGCCAGAAGCTTTTTGAGACCTGAGGCAAAACCATCCTGAAAGTAATAGAACAAGCTCACAAGTCGTTCATCGGTGCGTCCAAAGATCTTATAACTCCAGGTGAAGCCTTTAACAAATTTATTGGTCTCTGCTGTCCTGGCTTGAGCATAGCCTTCACGCACTGCAACTGTGGCCAATTCGTGTAATATATAGGCCACAGGTACATCTCTTGGGCAACGGACTACGCAATTGTAACATGATACACAATTCCACAGTGTATCAGATTGTAAAACCTCATCCTTCATCCCAGCGCGAATCATCATAAATGTCTTACGAGGGCCGTTATCCATTGTAGTACCCAGCGGACAAGATCCCGAGCACACACCACACTGCATGCACATAGCCAGGCGATCACCCCCGTCGATGTGCCGGTGAACCCAGCGTGCAAAACTCAGGTCGTACTTCCGAGTTGGAAGCGGGGAGATGTACGTCATAGATCAGAACCCTTTGAACGGATTGGGACCGACAGACTCCAGCACTTTGACAAAGCTCTGGATGACTTTTGGCAAAGCAGCAGAGTCAGCAATAGACACTTCAGCCATCAGGACTCTTTCAGCTTCGAGGGCCATACTTTTTAATGTTTCACTAACTTTGCTTAGACGTTCCTGCGCAATGCCGGAACCTTTCATAAAATGACATTGGTAATCATCACCTGGTTTGCATCCCATTAAGATGACGCCGTCATAGCCAACAGAGAGAGCATCAGAAACAAGAAGCAGATTGACAGAACCAAGACAACGGACGGGGATAATGCGGACATAGGCGCTGAATGACAGACGCGCAATGCCTACCATGTCCAGAGCTGGATAAGCATCGTTTTCGCAGACAAGCGCTAGAATACGTGGCTTCTCCTCCATCTCATCTGGGATGTGCACTGCTTTGATCATACTACCAATCATATCTACAGTGTAATTAGTAAAACTAATAGTTCTTACCGGACAGGCTCCCATGCACGTGCCGCACCGTCTACAACGGGTAGCATTGACGCTCGGAAAGCCTTGCTCTGTCTCATCAATGGCCCCAAATGGACATTCAACCGTGCAGCGGCGACATTTAGTACACGGGTTGAGGTTTATATGGGGAATGGACAGGTCACCGGCACGCGGATGCAAAGCGATACCCCTGGCGGCTGCACGAATCGCCTGAATGGCTTTCATAGCCGCCCCCGTAGCGTCTTCTGCAGCCTCGCCCATGTCCATTGGACGTCTGACAGGGCCGGCGACATAGACGCCACTACGACGCGTTTCATAGGGAAAGCAAATGTAATGGCTGTCAGGAAAACCGTGCGCTAGCATCGGTAGGTGTGGCCCTTGACGATATTGCAAGTTGAGAATCGACTCACCTGCGGGCAGAGTTTCTGCAGACAAAGTGATAGGCTCCGCGGCGGCTCCAGCTACTTTGATAGGCGCATAGTGATTGACATCACTGTTAAGTAACTTCAGTTTTTCTTCGTCTAAAAATTGTGCCTCTTTATCAATATTTGTTGAATTAGGTACCATTCCAGTAGCAAGAACAACCATTTCTACCCCCTTCAGGGGGACTTCTTGCTGTAAAAAAGCATCCTGTACAGTGATTCCAAGCGATGAATCAATTTTTTGCACTTTTCCCTTCAGAAAAATCACTCCCGCTCGTTGAGATGTACGATAGAATTCTTCAGCTACACCTGGAGTGCGCAATTCCTCGTAGATAATGTAGATCATTACATCTGGATGAGCCTCACGCAGCTGCAAGGCTTGTTTTATGGAGACACCGCAGCACACCGATGAACAGTATGGTAGGTGGTCCCTGTCGCGTGAACCGGCACACTGTACAAAAACAACCACCTCAGGGATCTTACCGTCAGACGGACGTGCAATACGCCCCTCTGTCAGCATCTCCTCGAGCTCAACGTTGGTCACAACATCGGATGAAATACCATAGCCAAGATGGTTAAGTTTGCCCGCATCATAGGGCCGCCAGCCAGTGGCTACAACCACAGCCCCAACGGTCTGGCTGCTGCCGTCGGAAAAATCAACAATGAATCGCCCTGGCATGCCAGAGGTTTTCGCGACAGTACAGCCCATTTTAACCGTGATGCGGGGATCATTGCTCACAGATTCGATCAAGTTCTCTACTGTGTTAGGCTGTGGATTTTTGTAGGGTGGATCTGTCGGCATTCGCTTGGACCACTTTCTTGCCATTCCACCAAGATGGGTTGCGCGCTCGACCAAGAGCACATCATAACCTGTCTTAGCAGCTTCATAGGCAGCCGTTAGGCCAGAATGCCCTCCACCAACAACCATGATGACCTCTGAATTGTCACCCTCCAGCTGTGGTTCTGGCGCCGTTGACTTGCCGGCTTCTGTGACAGCCATGCGGACATTGTCCTCAGCCATCATCTGAGTGTCTTCTTCGTTTTCTGGATGACTCCAGACGACCTGCTCGCGCAAATTTGCACGAATGACTTGAACGCCATTAAAACGAAATCGATCTGCCATTGCTCGCGGAGAACAGGCAGCAACAACCATTTGATTAATCCCTTTCACGATATCTGATCGAATGAGGCCTAAGCCTTCATCTCCGCAAAGATAATCATGAATCGTGCAAGATTTTTTGAACTCGCTTTCTACAACATTTTTCAGACCATCCATGGAGACGGCATTGCCGATACCACAGCCGCTGCAGAGGTACACACAAGTGTTACTTGTTGACATTTATATTCCTCCTCGCGGTTCAGTAAACAGCCTGAATCGCCTTTAGGGCAGCGGCGGTTGCGGATTGCACGGACATCGAGACATCAAGCGGCCCAGCAGCCACGCCAGCAGAGAATATGCCCTTGTTGTCGTCATCAGGCACGATGAAGCCGTAATCATCCATCTTTACATTGATGAGCGATCCATGGATTGAGTAGGAAGGCTGCATGCCTGTAGCGAGAACAACTAAGTCATATGATTCTGAATAAATCTCTCGCGTTAACGTATTTTCTCCGCACACCACAGGCTCATCCTCCGCACCGATTCGTATTTCGGCAGGTTTTGACTTGATCATCCGTACCCGTGGATCATTCACTATCTTGCGATAGAAAGCTTCCAGCTTATCATGTGCACGGATATCAATGTAGTAAATGTCAACCCTGACATCGGCGTACTGCTCCCGAAGGTAAGCCGCGTGTTTCATAGAGGCAAGACAACAAATACGTGAGCAATATGGCAGATGATTATGATCACGTGATCCAGCACACTGAATCAGTGCAACATTTCTTGGTATTTGCCCGTTAGAGGGGCGTAGAATGTGGCCATGGGTGGGACCGTTGTGAGCCGCAAGCCGCTCCATCTCAACATTTGTGATCACATCCTTCAAATAGGCATATCTATAAGGGCTGATCCGCGCTGCATCGTACGGCTGCCAGCCAGTGGCCCATACAATGGCCCCAACATGGAGATCAAATGTTGATTCCTTTTCCTCAAGATCAATTGCATTGTACTGACAGGCCGCTTTCACCTTCTCTGCTTCGTCAGTCCCAATCAACTGAGGTGCAATGACATAACGCATGGGAAACGCCATTTCGTGTGGTAAGTAGGCCGCCGTCATGTCTGCTAAGTCATAATTGAAAGGATTTTTGACCTTCATTTCTACTGCTCTTGTACAGTCACCACACGCTGTGCAGTTAGGCTTCACGTAACGCGGAGTCTGCCTTACTGTTACTGTATAATCGCCTCGCTCACCTTGAATGGCGGCCACAGTGCTCATAGTGAATATTGTCACCTGTGGATTCTTTCTGATTCTCTGGAAATTTATTTCAAGGCCGCAAGTGGGGTGGCAGAGTTTCGGGAAGTAACGGTTAAGCTGAGCTACTCGACCCCCAAGAGTCGGGGTCTTTTCAAGGATGACGACATCATAACCTGTCTCAGCAGCTTCAATGGCCGTTGTGATGCCACTGATTCCACCGCCAACTACAAGAATCGTCTGGCTGCGGGGTTGACTTTCCAGCATGTCCCCTCTCCCTTATCTGTCACCTGGGCAGAGCCCCAATGCGCCTCCTACCGTTCAGGCGGAGGATGTTCAAGCCACTCTGGAGCACGGTATCATATGAAGATATGCTGATGTAAGCGGAAGTCAAGAGTCTCCACGTGAAGCGGAAAGCACTCCCTTAGTTGTCGGTTGTCATGAGATTGGGACATTCCATGAGATTTGGACATTAAGAGAGCACCTTGAACGTGTCTGTCCAGGTGATTGAAAAATTTATTTTTGATAGTAAGATTGTAATATTTCTACTACTTCTGGTCTGCTAAACTCTGGTGGGATAGATTCCCCTTGAGATAACATCTCCCTTTGCTTTGTGCCTGAAATATTGACATGCTCTTCTTGACCGTGCGGGCATGTTTTGGCCGTAGCCATGCCATAGCATTTTCGACAATAAAATGTGATATCAATTTTCAGAGGTTGTGTAATCAGCGCACCAGGCCACAGGGTGTCAAAGATATGTTGGGCATCAAATGGGCCATAGTAGTCACCAACCCCTGCATGGTCGCGTCCCACAATCAGATGAGAACAGCCAAAGTTTTGCCGTATCAAGGCGTGCATTAACGCCTCCCGAGGCCCAGCGTAGCGCATTTCAATAGGATAACCGGCCTGTATGACTGTTCCAGGGACAAAATAATGATCAATCATGGCTGCGATGGCTGCGGTACGTACTTCCGCCGGAATGTCGCCTTCCTTCAGTTTCCCAAGTACTTGATGAATGAACACGCCGTCTGTCACCTCAACAGCGATTTTGACGAGATGCTCGTGACTGCGGTGCATAGGGTTGCGGGTCTGAAAGGCGGCCACCTTTGACCATCCCTTCTGAGCAAAAACGGCCCGAGACTCTGCTGGACGCACATAAAGTTCCTTGTACTTTTCTGGATATTCACCTTCCGAAAGACAGCGGACTCTCCCGGCCAGATTCACCTCCCCTTGAGCCATCACTTTCTGTACACCGGGATGCTTGGGATTTGTGGTACGATAGACGTGTTGACATTCGAACGCCCTCTCAATGACATATTTTTCAGACACTGTCATAACCGCCATCACTTCGCCAGATTCCTGGTCAAAGAGAGCAATTTCCTCCTCATCGCCGATGCTTTGAGCCATTGCTTGTGATGTTGAGAGTGTAATGGGAATCGGCCAGAAGAGGCCATCTGTCATTTTCATATGGGCACACACGCCTTCCCAGTTTGCTTGGTTCATGAAGCCATCAATTGGTGTATAGGCCCCCATGGCCATCATGAGCACGTCCGACATCTCGCGGCTGGTCATCGGCACCTTTTTTTTTAGACTTGCCGCCCGTTTTAACTCCTCTGCACGTTCCACTGCTGGAACGAGTAGGGGTTTGAGTTCGCTTTCCCCATGTGGTGGGACCAGCTTGGACATATTACGGTCTCTCCCTTGATCTCGAGTGATCTTTGACGCGTGGCAGTGAATGACGTACTTCCCACAACAGATTGGCTGGCAGTGTGCTATTGCTATCAGAGGTTGCTCTCTTTATCTCAGAAAAACCCTCAAGGCCCAGCCCCTGCTCGCAGCATGGGAGGCCTGATAGTAGCGGAGGCTGCTGCCTAAATTTTAGCATACATTTCTAATACTAGATTACTACATTACTACGCATATGTGTAGATAATGTTTTAAGATTTTTATCTGTTTTCTCTCTTATAGTTCTAACATACCTCTTCTCTGACATTGAGAACATGAATGTCTATTAGGAGTATGACTGCTTTCGCTTCTTCCCATGGGCACGATCCAGGGTCTTATGATGATTCAGCGTCTCCTGCCGATTGGATATGGGAGATCAGGAGCGTCAACGCTAGGGGATTGGATGTGCGCTTGCGCTTACCACGAGAATTTGAATTATTAGAACTTGTTATACGAGAGATAATAAGTAAGTATTGCAAGCGCGGAGCTATTTTGCTCACATTGACTATCAAGCAAAACAGCAATCAGGAGATGCTGTGTCTAGATGAGGATGTGCTGACGAGGTTGATAAGCCTCACGTCAGAGTGGCATCGGCGTTGCCCAGATTGGGTACATCTACCACGGCTAGATGGTCTGTTTTCTCTCCCCGGCGTCCTTGTGCCCTGTGAGAGAAATGCGCAGAGGGGAAACCGTCAAGAGCGTGAGGCGGCAGTCCTGCTGTCCTTAGAGAGGGCCCTTGATTTGCTTGTAACTATGCGAATCGAGGAGGGAAGGAAGCTCGCTGAGGTTATTGACAGACATCTTAACAATATTGATTCTATTATAAAAATGGCTGATGCTCGCGCTGAGACACAATTTCCAGTAATATTCGATCGTATACACAATTCTATTGAAATACTTCTACAAAAATTCTCAGGTATATCAGAGGAACGTCTTGTACAAGAGGCTGCCATCTTGGCGGCAAGAGCCAATGTACGTGAGGAACTAGATAGGTTAGGCGCTCATGTACTGGCAATACGCCAGTTACTGACAGCAGGCGGTATCGTTGGACGCAGACTTGATTTTCTCTGTCAGGAACTCAACAGAGAAGCGAATACCCTATGTACTAAGGCCAACAGCCTGGATCTCACTTATCTAGGCATTGATCTCAAAACAGCCATTGATCAACTGCGTGAGCAAGTCCAGAATCTGGAATGAGACCACATAAGTGCTAAAATAAGTAAGTATGAGTAGAAAAATTTCTCCTCCCACATCCACAAGCCCCCTTCCCTTCCGCTTGGCGGAGGTCTGTGGGGTTCGTCGTCGAGGTCTGATGCTCGCAATCTCCGCCCCTTCTGGAGCAGGGAAAAGTACCATTTGTCGCGCTTTATTGAAGAGAAATCAAGCCCTCGTGCTCTCTATCTCTGTGACAACGCGTGCACCACGTCCAGAAGAAATTAATGGTCGTGATTATCACTTTATCAGTGTAATCGCCTTCAATGACTTGATAGCTACCGGTGGTTTGCTAGAGCATGCGGAAATTTTTGGTCACTATTACGGAACATTGTCTCAGCCTGTTGCAGAGACGCTGACGGCGGGGCGTGATGTTCTTTTCGACATTGATTGGCAAGGTTATCGTCAATTGCAGAGCAAAACAACTGATGATATAGTTAGCATCTTCATCTTACCACCTTCTATAGAGGAATTAGAACGACGGCTGCGTAGGCGTGGACAGGATAGTCATCAAACTATCAGTAACCGTATGCACACCGTGGCTAATGAAATAAGCCACTGGGAGGAGTATCGCTATGTCATTGTCAACAGGAATATAGAACACAGTGTAGCCGCCATCCAGACTATTTTGGAAACGGAGCGTTTGCGCGCCCATCGTCAGACTGGATTGAGAGATTTCGTGAATGCTCTGTATAGGAGAAAATTCTGAATACAGTTTATCCATTTAAGAGCAATGTGCCGGTTGAGAATCTGGAGGAAGATCAGGCGGCACATGAGTTAGAATGCCTCGCACGCGTGCTTTCGGAGCACGATCAGCTCTACCATCTGTTGGATTCTCCAACGGTCCGCGATGACGTGTACGATTCATTACGGGCGCGTAATGCGGCTCTCGAAACTTATTTTCCCCATTTGATTCGTCCAGACAGTTCTTCGCGCCGCATTGGTGCGCCAGCCATAGAATCCTTCAAGAAAGTATGGCACACCGTGCCGATGCTCTCCCTGAACAATGCGTTAACAGAAGAAGATGTGGCGGCCTTTCTCAGTCGTGTCCGTCAATTTCTTGGGCTTAGCAGGGACGTTTCCGTCCCTGTAATTGCAGAGCCAAAAATTGACGGTGTATCTGTCTCTCTTCGTTACGAAAATGGAGTATTTGTTCAAGCTAGCACTCGTGGAAACAGTATAGAAGGAGAAGACATTACTGAAAATTTGCGTACTCTAAAAGAATTACCTTTTTTATTAAAAAAAACAGAGAATGTTCCAGAAATACTAGAAGTGCGTGGTGAAGTCTATATGACAAAAACTGAATTTGCCGCGCTTAACAGTAAGCATGCAGCCATGGGAGAAAGTTGTAAGCTGTTTTCTAATCCGCGTAATGCCGCGGCTGGCAGTCTGCGCCAGATTGATCCCTGCATAACCGCAGCCCGTCCTTTGCATTTTTTTGCCTATGCTTGGGGCGAGGTTCATAACCCTCATTGGGACACTCACTGGGAGTTTCTGGAACTTTTACGCGGTTTTGGCTTCATGGTGAATCCACTAGTCCATCGTTGTGAGACACTTGAAGCGATCTTAGAATTTTACGCAAGTCTTGTCGCCCGTAGGGATGCTCTCTCTTATGAGATCGATGGCCTTGTCTACAAGGTAGACCGGGTTGAGTGGCAGCGCCGACTTGGCTTTATGAGTCGGGCACCACGGTGGGCTATTGCCCATAAATTTCCAGGAGAACAGGCCTGCACTGTCATTGAAGCCATCACAACAAGTGTCAGTCGTAGCGGCAGGCTCACTCCTGTTGCCTGCTTGCGACCAATTACTATTGGTGGTGTCAAAATTAGCCAAGCGACTCTTCATAATGAAGAAGAGATTGCACGTAAGGACGTGCGGGTGGGTGATACTGTGATCATACGGAGGGCGGGATCTGTGATTCCACAGGTGGTAGGTGTTGTCGCGGCTATGCGGCCCAAAGATACGCAACCCTACCAGGGCCCAGCTGTATGTCCCATCTGTCACAGCCTGACTACCCGTGAGTCAGAGGGGGGGATACGCCGTTGCACCGGAGGCTTGATCTGCGCGGCACAGAGAATAGAGCGCCTGAAGCATTTTGTCTCTCGGAATGCTTTTAATATTACAGGACTCCGTGAGAAGAATCTTGAGACTTTGTACGCTGAGGGGCTGATCCGTTCGCCGGCTGATATTTTTCGTCTGGAAGAGCAGGATTCTATAAAATCAATAACTGCAATATCCGGATGGGGAACACGTTCTGCTAGTAAACTTTTTGAAAAAATTCGTGCCAAGCGGACGGTTTCCTTCGATCGGCTACTATATGCGCTCGGGATCCCTCACGTTGGTGAGGTTCTGGCAAAAACTTTAGCTGCCCACTATGGAAATCTCGCCAGGCTACGGGTTGCTATGGTAGCGGCCCAGGATCGCACAAGTGACGCGTGGCATGAGCTGCTCAACATCCCTATGGTAGGGCGCCTCAAGGGGGAGGCGATAACCGTCTTTTTTGCTGAGCAGCACAATTCTCACATCCTTGATGAATTAGAAAAATTACTAAATTTGCAATTATAGATTATTAATCCTATGACTCTCAACGTCAAAGATGTTGACCTTTATCAGGTGTCAATATAGTTTTTTCTGGTCAACTGACTACCATGTCTCGCAAGGATTATGTCGTGCTGGGTGGTAATGCCGGTATGAAGGCGAGCAAGGCGATGACACTGGGTGTGATTCTTCTCAGTGAACAGACATGGATTGCTTTGCTCAAGACGGAAGGGAAAGATGAGGAGGAGGAATCGCAGGAAGTGAGTTGCCTCTCTTCTGATGAGAGATCTAGAGATGCCTTGAGACGCCTACAGGGGAAGGCTCAACATCAATCGCTCGCGTTTAAACAATTTAAACAATGAAATGCACTATTGAACGCTCAGCATTGCTCAAATCCTTAAGCCATGTTCAGGGTGTGGTTGGGAAGCGCGCCGCTGTGCCCATTCTAGCGAATATTTATCTGGAGACAAGATCATCCAGACTCTATCTCAGGGCAACGGATATGGATCTGGAACTTGCGGAAACTGTGTTTTGTGAGATAGAACGTGCTGGTTGTGCTACTGCGCCAGCGCATATGATATATGAAATTGTTAAAAAGTTGCCAAATGCTGTATTTCTCAACATTGAACACGATACGGATAAAGAGCAGCTTGTAATACGTTTTGGTAAATCTTCTTTTCTTCTGAAGAGCTTACCTTACGGCGATTTTCCATCTTTGATGGATGATGTGTTACCAGTGACTTTTAGTGTAAAAGCGACAGATTTGCGCTCTTTAATAGGACGTACCTGCTTTGCAATGTCGACAGAGGCCACTCGTTCTTATCTCAATGGTATCTCTCTCTACGCTGCTCGTAGCAATAGCCTGGACGTTCTGCGTGCTGTGGCAACTGATGGATATCGGTTAGCCAGAATGGAAATACCTTTACCTCAAGACGCCAATCTCATGCCAAATATTATTTTACCTAGTAAAACAGTTAGAATTTTACTCTCTTTAATAGACGAATCAACAGTGAACATCGTCCTTTCACTGTCCAAGACAAAGGTTCGTTTCACTTTTGAGTCAGGAATGGTGCTGCTCTCTAAGCTACTTGATGGCACGTTTCCCGACTGCGAACGTCTCATCCCACAGCACAATGATAAAATGATAAAGATCAACGCCAAGTTACTTGCGGAGGCAGTGGGACGTGTTACTACTATTATAGGCATTGATAAGACACGTGTAATTAAACTTTCTGTTAGTAATAAAGATAGCTTAGTGCTGTCAGCCTCTAATGCGACAACAACGGATAGTGCTGTTGATGAGTTGGATGCAGCGTGTGCTGTTGTACCTCTCTCGATAGGCTTTAATAGCCGCTACTTGCTCGATATTCTTGGGCAGATAGTCAGTGATACAGTCTGTTTCGCTGTTTCTGATTCCGCGTCGCCGACAGTCGTACGAGAAGTTGCTGACGATTCAGCACTCTATCTCCTGATGCCAATGCGGGTGTAAAGCGTCCAACATCTTTGAATTGAAGAGGGAGAAATATTGAGGATTCTCTCCTGTCAAAAGACACTTTCCACGGCCGTAACCCATCGTTGACACACTGATTTTGTAACTCCAAAGTATAGGAGAATTGGTGGTTGGAGTGTGCCTGTAACCGCTATGACTCCTGCTGGCGCTGTGGAGGTCGCAATCTATCTGAAAACCGGTGCTAAACAGCTTTTATTCCAGATTAGGAGTAAAACATCTGTAGAGCGACTATTGTATGGCTAACACGAGACAAGAATGGAGTTTTTGTGCGTTCAATCCACCGTTGCCACACGAAAATTTGTGGACCGTCTTGTGTGTTACGACTTGTGTGTTACGAACATTCTATGTGCGAGCACTCTCACCGGCGGTGCGCGAGACGACCAGATCTCGCTTGAAATCACCTGCTGGTGTGGCTTTCTCCGCGGGGAGACAGGCGTTAGTTGCGCAGCCAGCAGCTAGGACAGGCTTATGGCGTGTCAGTTGGACACACAGTTTTCACGCGCCATAGCAGTCTTTATGGGAAGAGATGGCTTGTATTATATTGGTCGCTATAGAGACACAGCTCTTAAAATTATTCAGCTCTTCAGCACTGGGATGTCGGCTACAAAACTTCAAGGTAATGATGAATATCTTCTCAAGAAATGTCTTCTCAAAGAGAGTGCAGGCAGAAAAGCTCTTTTTGACAGTAGGGACAGAGACTTGGCGATAGAACTCTTTACTCGAAAAAAAAAGCGCAATTTCTGTGCCCACCTTTCCATAGGGAAGGGAATGGGCAACCTATTATGTTTCTTTTATGTTTCATGTTTCTTTCAAGTTGAGGGAGGATTGACCATGGCAATGTCTGCTACTGAAATTGAAGAACTCATTAGAAAAGCTTTGCCTGATGCAGATGTGACCCTCACGGACCTAGCCGGTGACGGAAGCCATTACGCGGCAAAAGTTGTCTCCACTTTCTTCAAAGGTAAAACGCGCATACAACAGCATCAAATGATTTATAGCGCTTTGCAAGGGAAGATAGGTGACGCACTTCATGCACTCACTCTGACCACTACGGCCAGTTCATGACTCCTGGTGTAAACACAGGCTGAGCGTAGGCCCCCCTCATGAGGAGAGCTATGCTATCAACTGTTTTCTAAAGAAAAAGAATTTCCACAACCACAAATAGAAATCGCATTTGGGTTTTGTACTACGAACATTGCCCCCATCAGCTCGTCCACATAATCCACTTGCGCGCCTTGCAGAAGACTGAGCGAGACATCATCCACTACTAGACGCGCTCCATGACTCTCAAAAACCTGGTCAGTGCTTGTCGTCAGAGTCTCAAGAGAAAAGTTGTATTCAAACCCAGAGCACCCACCTCCAGACACCGCTAACCGAAGCATGAGCGCAGGGTTTTCCTCTGCCTTGCTCAAGGCCAAAATCCGCCGTGCAGCGCTAACGCTCATTGTTACTGGAGCGGATCCGGGAGGAGAGTTTGTCATAGTCATCCGTGTCATCCGTCTCAATTCTCACTACTCATATGAGAGGTGCTCATACACACAACACCCACAGGTCACCCCCCTTACAGAGTATGTCCTCTTGCTATGTCTTCTTGCAGGGTATACAGTGCGACCCCCCCCAAAAGCTACAGCCATCCTTTCCCCTAGAAAGATCTACCCATCTCCTCCTTGTCAAGAGGACAACTGATGAGTCAAAAAATATATTTTTATATTTGAAAAAATCAATCTTCATAAGACAAAACGCTATGTGTGGATTTGATGTTTCTCAAACCCCGAGTACGGTCATCCGTGCAAAAGCACGGACCATTGGCTTTGACACCGTTGGGTTTGCACAGCCAGCTTTACCGGAACGGATACGTACAGATCTTGCTAATTTTCTTGCAGAAGGTCGTCACGGTGACATGGGGTGGATGACGGCAGAACGCCGCACGGACCCATGCAGACTCTGGCCGGGGGCTCGTACCGTTATTATTCTCGGTTTAAGTTATGCACCTGCTGTAGACCCTTTGACTCCGCTCCGGGACCCAAGTCATGGCACTATTAGTGTTCATGCTCGCAAAAGAGATTATCATCATGTCATGCAAAGCAGACTCCAGGCGCTAGGGCGATGGATATCCACTACTTTTAATGCGGAGGCTAGGATATTTGTCGATACGGCACCGCTTATGGAAAAGCCGCTGGCACAAATGGCAGGCCTGGGCTGGCAGGGTCGTCATACTAACCTGGTATCACGTCGCTTTGGATCATGGCTCTTTCTAGGGGAGATTTTTACATCTCTTGCTCTACCACCTGACAAACAACATCCTGTCCAGTGTGGTACATGTTCGCGTTGTCAGGACTCGTGTCCGACCGGTGCCTTGACTCGTAGAGCCGCAAGTGGCAGTGAACAGATTGATGCTCGCCGTTGCCTCTCCTATCTGACTATTGAGCATAAAGGTTCTATTCCTGCTACCTTACGTCCATTTTTGGGAAACCGCATTTACGGTTGTGACAGCTGTCTAGCGGTCTGTCCATGGAACAAATTTGCTACCCCAACGACTGTAACCGATTTGCAATGGCGCTCTGATGATTACCATACCTTAGATCTTGCTGCATTAGCGACTCTCGATTCATCAATGTTTGATGACTACTTTCACGATTCTGCCTTACATCGTATCGGTCGCAACCGTCTTATACGCAACGTACTGATTGCGATTGGCAACAGTGGTGTCTCCACAATGGTCCCTGTGACTCTGACACGACTCCACGACTCCTCTCCTTTAGTAAGAGGGGCGGCAGTTTGGGCACTATCACGTCTGCTCAGACCAGAGCAGTTTACCATGCTACGCACCAGGTATCTGCCTAAGGAGCGAGACACAACTGTACAGATGGAGTGGATACAAAGTGAAATGGAGGTGTAGTGGGATGCAGAACCACACCACAATGCATTCTTCTCGTCTGACAGGTGCTGTGCTGACGGTAGCGCAGATGTACCAGGCAGACCAATCTGCTGTAGATATGGGCATCACGGGGTCACGCCTCATGGAGGCAGCAGGCTTTGCGATTGCTCAGGCGGTGCGGCGCCACTACCGTAAGCAACCAGTGGCCATCCTGTGTGGACCTGGTAACAATGGTGGAGATGGCTTTGTCGCTGCTCGCTGGCTCGCTAAGTCCGGGTGGATGGTACGCTTATCACTTCTCGGCCAACGTGACGCTTTGCAGGGCGATGCGGCCGCAGCTGCAGCTCGATGGTATGGGGCTGTCATGCCTCTCTCTGGAGAATCTTTAAAAGGTTGTAAAATCGTTATTGATGCTCTTTTTGGTATAGGACTCACACGACCTTTAGAAGGAAGGGCACGCACATTAATAGAATTAATCAATCAAAAAAAGCTATCTGTGATAGCTGTAGATGTGCCGAGCGGCTTACATGGCGACACAGGTGAAGTACTCGGTGGTCTGGCCCCAAAAGCTGATGTGACCGTTACATTCTTCCGGCCAAAGCCGGCACATTTTCTTTTACCAGGGCGGTCATTATGCGGCACATTGATAGTGGCTGATATTGGAATCCCGGACTCCGTGCTTCATGGTATTGGTCCGCAGCTTTTTGTCAATGGCCCTGGCTTGTGGCACATTCCTCCGCCTGTACCTTCTGATCATAAGTATACGCGTGGTCACGTTATAGCTGTAGGAGGGTCTTCTATGACGGGTGCCGTACGCTTGGCAACGAGGGCAGCACGTCGTGCCGGTGCTGGCTTACTCACAATTGCCGCACCACAGGCCGCGCTGTCTCTCTACGCTATGGAGGCGCCCGGAGTCATCGTGACATCCTGCGAAGAAGCAGCCGATCTGAGAATGCTGCTCACAAATGCCCGCTGCAAGGCTCTCCTGATAGGCCCAGGAATGGTCCCCAGCGCTGGGACACGTGCGACTGTCACCGCCGCACTCGATAGCGCTCTACCCTGTGTCCTGGATGCTGGCGCTCTGACAAGCTTTGTCAAGGACCCCCCAGCGCTGTTTTCTCGCCTCCATGCTTCTTGTGTCCTGACACCCCATGAGGGGGAATATGCTACCTTGTTTCAGAATTGCACGTGCAGCAGCCGGCTGGAACGGGCGAGAATTGCGGCCAAACTCACTGGAGCCGTCGTACTCCTGAAGGGAAGTGATACAGTCATCGCTGCTCCTGACAAACAAGCCGTTATCAACACAAACGCACCGCCTACGCTAGCTACCGCTGGTGCTGGTGACGTTCTGACGGGTTTAATCAGCGGTCTTATGGCGCAGGGCATGGATTCCTTTACGGCCGCCTGTGCATCCTCTTGGTTGCAGGGGGCGTCCGCTACTTGTGTTGGTCCAGGTTTAGTAGCGGAGGATTTGCCTGAAGCTCTGCCCGACGTGTTAGCAACACTCACGAGCGGCAGGGCAGATTCGCAGTAGCACTCCTCAGACATGAGTGATCTGTTCGTCTTCGTCTCTGCACTGCAGGATCGCTCAAGAAATAAATAGCGGTGCCGCCCCGGTGATCAACTAGCTAACACCCGTTTGATCGCTCAAGATCAAAGGCTGAAAACATGGCTATGCATAAAGCTGGGAGTTGTCATAACAATGTCTGTTGTCCCTCCATACAGAGGGAGCCTGTTAACAAAGTCAGAGGTGGTGATGTCTCAGAGGTGGTGATGTCATAGATAGCATGCATGCATATATATTATATAGTCAGATATATATTCTGACAGACACCTCTGTTGATATATATTCTGACAGACACCTCTGTTGAAGAGAGGTGGAGAAGAGAGGTGGAGAAGAGAGGTGGAGAAGAGAGGTGGAATCGACCGCATGCCTATTCACTCGCCGGCCCAGCCGCGTTTTTGCAAAATATCATCGCGTTTGCAACGGGATATACTCTTCCATCGTACAGCCTTAACAAGCGTTTTCTCCTGAAGAGACAGATACTGCCATCTTCCACTCAACCTTCCACTCAACTCTCAAAGCTGGGAGTGGACGCCCAACCGGCCCGCCCGTGGAACAGCCGTGTGTGTCATACCAATTTGTCTGACGTCGTCTGGATGATCCTTATGGAATATGGGCCTGATGGATAAGTTGCCTAAACATAAAAGGAATGCCGCTACTCTCATTATCTTCCGTCAAGGGATAGCAAACTTTCTTGTTTCCGCAAAAAAATGGATGAGAGTCAAAGGGGAAACGGGACGGCTGATTATTTTTCCCAACAGACAGCATACACCGTATACACCGTTAAGTCAAAAACAGGCCGTCTCACTGCGGTATCCCAAAACCTGCAAACCGCTTATTGAACTTTGCGAGCTGGCCAGCTGTATCTACCAACCTATGTACCCCCGTCCAGGCTGGATGAGATTTTGAGTCTATATCGAGACGCAGGGTCACTCCTGGCTTGCCATAAGTAGACCGTGTTTCAAACGTGCTGCCATCAGTCATCACAACGGTGATTTCGTGGTAATCAGGGTGAATCTTATCTTTCATAGACTGCCTCTACACACTTCACCTTTCTTGAAGCTCGTTTCTTAAAGCTAGCAAAGCTAGCAAGGCAAGTAGCACCATTTTGTCAGTGCCAAGTTTGTCAGTGCCAAGCAAATGCCTCCCTAGTGACCTAGCGAGTTTTTGTAGCATGTGTCCGCACTGTGCGCCACGTGGTTCGCGATACTGAGTCTTCCAATATGACTCCCATACGGCGCAATTCGTCTCGAATCTGGTCTGCCTCTGTGAAGTTCCCTGTACTGCGGGCGACCGCACGACGGTTTACTAATTCTCTAACCAGAGATGTATCCATTTTTGTGCCCCCTGTCAACCACGTCTCTTGATCCTGCGCAAGTAGTCCAAGCATCCTCGCTCCATGATATAACGCTGTTTTCAAGCGCCTTTTATCGTCATGATAGGTCGCTTTGTTAAGAGCAGTCACATTTGCATGCAGAGCGGCAATAGCGCGTGGGGTATTGAGGTCATCGCACAAAGCAGCAGTAATCTGCGAAGTTTCTGCATCAGTCTCTATGGAAGTGACATGTGCAAGGGGGATGTCTTCCACTGACCGCAGGGCCGTATAAAAACGATCAAGAGCGCTCTTGGCCTGGCATAAACACTCAGCCGTCCAGTCCAACGGTTTATGATAGTGAGTGGACAAGATGGCAAGACGGATGACTTCACCGCCAATCCCCTGGTCCAGCAACTGCTGCACGGTGATAAAATTGCCGAGGGATTTAGCCATCCGTTCACCTTCGACCATGAGCCAGCCGTTGTGGAGCCAATAACGCACAAATCCCCCATCATGAGCGCAGGTACTTTGGGCTATCTCATTCTCATGATGAGGAAAAATGAGATCATTACCACCACAATGTATATCAAAAGTTGTACCTAGATAAAAACAGGACATAGCAGAACATTCTATGTGCCAGCCAGGCCGGCCACGTCCCCAAGGGCTATCCCAGGCAGGCATATCAGGGGGAGATGGTTTCCACAGGATAAAATCAGCAGGATCCCTTTTATAAGGGGCCACTTCAACCCGCGCCCCCGCAATAATCTCCTCACGTGAGCAACCTGATAAAGCACCGTAGGTTGGCGTGGAGGCCACATTGAAAAGGACGTGTCCGTTAGCAATATAGGCATGCCCTCTTTCTATAAGCCGTTCGATCATTGCTACCATTACAGAAATATGCGCGGTGGCACGCGGTTCCACATCAGGAGAGAGCGTGTTCAGAGCTGCCATGTCTTCGTGAAAGAAACGTGTTGTTTCTGCCGTGAGAGCTTCAATGGAGCAGCCGTTTTCACGAGCACGATGATTGATCTTATCATCTAAATCCGTAATGTTGCGGACATAGCTGACTTGTGGGTACAGCCACTTTAAAATTCTGTAAAGTACATCAAATACAACCACAGGTCTTGCATTACCAATATGAGCCCGTTCATAAACGGTAGGGCCGCACACGTACATCCGAACGTGCTGGGGATCAAGGGGGATAAAGGGTTCTTTGCGTCTTGTCAGGGTATTGTATAATTTAAGGATCATCTTTGAATAGAATCCCAGCTTATAAAAAGCTATTATTATGAACAATCTTTTTATCTATATACTAAAAATTGTATATTAAAACAGCTATTATCTATTTTTATTTTTTAGCACGTTTCCATCGATCAGAACGTTTCAACAGAAGTTTGCCATAATACCATGGGATTAGGCAGGTCAGCGCTTTTGACGCTGCAGGCAGTAAAACGGTAGATCTTGACAGTCGGCGACCAGTAATTTGGTGAAAAGCCTGCCTTGCGTTTCAGAGAAGCGAGGAAATCCCTCTTCTCAGGGATCTGCTCCCACACTTGTGGTAGTAGCAAGCCTTGATGACCTTGGTCCTCAAAGAGGAGACCGTCGATGCCGCCTCGGATTTTTTCCAGAAGATCGTCTTGGTCACAGAAATTTATTGGCTGTGGCGCTGTGAGCAGTGAAACAGAAACTTCCAGTTCGAAGAGCTCATGCCGTAGCAGTGGGCGGAAACGTGGGTCAGCAAAGGCTGCTTCAAAAGCATTTTCAGCGACATCTTCGACCAGGGCACGCCAGGCCTGTGACGAACCGATACAGCCTCGCAAATTACCATCACGGTTGAGGGTGACAAAAGCAGCATAATGTTGACAAAGCATATGTGGGAAAGCCTTTAGGTCTAGTGGAATACTGCGTCCGTAATACAGGCCATGCCGAATAGAGGCAGCGGCAACATGCAGCAGAGTCTCACCATGCAGACCCAGGAGAGTCGCGCCTGTATCGTCGTCAGTCGCGTCCCTCTCTGCCCCCACATGAGCCGTGTTTTGCTCTAATAGCGCCCAGGCGCCATATCCAACGACGCGGTTGTGTCTACCAGTAATATCGCCAGAATTACGAACATCAAGTGTTACAACCTTTAGGCTCTTACGGTGCGCCATGGCTAGGAGTCCTCGCACGGGGACTCTACCGCAAGCTTGGGCCCGATCAATGCCATTCACATGGCACGATTCTATGGCTTGTACTGTTGATGCATCCAACTGGCGGCAGGACTCATAGTCGAGATAATGGCTGAGATCCGTACTCACTACTATCAGAGTTTCCGGACCGCCCCATGTCATTTCCAGCACTTCTGCTACTTTTTCAGGGCTAGCGTCACCGGTAATAATAGGAACAAGAGTAAAAAAACCTAGTATTTCCTGTAAAAATGGTAAATGTACTTCTAAACTATACTCTTTGGCATGTACAGAATCACGCACAGTAATACTTTGTAAAGTACGCAAAGTTTGTATAGCCACCTTGTCAATAGGGACACAACCAAGAGGTGTTTCATAGGCTTCAGCACTAGAGAGCGCTAAGCCGTTGAATTGCATTAGATGTGATGGACCTATAAGTACAACCCTGTCAAGACGGCCACGGGCAGACATCAAACGGGCGTACGCTCTGGCAGCCACTTTGCCGGAATAGATATATCCAGCATGAGGTACTATGAGCGCCTTTGGCACAACAGTATTGGATGTGCCACGTACTAGTGCCATATACTTGCGGACCATAGTGGTTAATTCATTAGGATCAGCAGGATAAAAGGAACCGGCAACTACGGCGGCTCTCACGGAAGCCATGCCATCCTCCCTGACTGTGATAAATGGAGACCTCTCTGTACCTCTTCTATCAGGCGCGCATACTACCATATAGTGGCGGTGTTTACTTGCTCATTCTTTATTGACGACAGATTCGAGATCGCTGCGTAAAGCACGTTATACTAGATAAACATATTATTTTTTTATTAGTAAAATTTTTTTTAAAACAATGAATCGTCTAAAAAATAAATAAAAGTTTCTCAATACTGTACAATTATATTGTATTATCGTATATACGACACCTGACTGCTCAAAGAACGAGGACGGGAACATTGAACTATGCAGACGGAATACAATGCAGCCATGCCGGGACGGTATTGGCAGCGGCTCAGTGATGGCCGTCTCCAATGCGACCTGTGTCCACGAACATGTAAGCTACAGGTCGGCCAGCATGGCGCGTGCTTTATCCGTGCAAACGACGGCAAACAGATGGTACTCATTGCCTACGGTCGCTCTTCAGGATTTTGCATTGATCCCATAGAGAAAAAGCCACTTCTTCACTTTTTCCCCGGGACATCAACCCTTTCTTTTGGCACAGTCGGCTGCAATCTCACATGCCGTTTTTGCCAGAATTGGGACATCTCGAAGTCTCGTCTGTTTGATCGTCTGTTTGAAGGCGCCGCACCGCAGACCATTGCTCGTACTGCCCGCCAGCTAAACTGTACCAGCGTTGCATTTACGTACAATGATCCGGTAATTTTTCTGGAATATGCAGTTGATACTGCTCGGGAATGCCACGCTCTTGGAGTCCGGACGGTGGCAGTGACAGCCGGATACATCACACCTACGGCCAGTCGCGAATTCTTTACGCACATGGACGCCGCCAATGTTGATCTGAAAGCCTTTACAGAGCATTTTTACCATCGTCTGGCTACGGCCCGCCTTGCACCAGTCCTCGAGACCCTGAAATACCTCAAACATGAAACAAATGTCTGGTTTGAACTAACAACCTTGTTGATTCCGGGTGAAAACGATTCACCAGAGGAAATTAGTGCAATGACTCGATGGATTGTACGAGAACTTGGCCCGGAAATCCCGCTGCATTTTACAGCTTTCTATCCTTGCTGGAAAATGTCTCATAAAGAATCTACTCCTATAAAAACTTTACACCGTGCTCGTGCTATTGCCCGTAAAAATGGCATGCATTACGTTTATACTGGCAATGTACGTGATCGGGATAGCGAATCGACGTACTGTCATAACTGTGGCCAGATCCTCATCGAACGCAGTTCGTATCATATTAGCTCTTATGCTCTCACGGAGAATGGCCATTGCCAGACATGTGGTGCTGCGTGTGCAGGAATCTTTCATAGCCGACTTTCATAGCCTACCTCAAGAATCTTGGTACGCCGCCGCCAACAGAACCCGCCAACAGACAGGTTGAGACGCAGAGGATAAAACTGTCTGGATGCGATCGCATCATCTAATATGAGAATGGGTCCTCTTCGTTCCAGCCCATCAGGTCAAGAGCGGCACGATCAGGGAGGAAACGGAAACAAGCCTCTGCCAACTCGTGGCGATTTTCTCGTTTTAGGAGAGAATCAAGACGCTCTTTGAGCAGATGGAGATGTCGGACGTCATTCGCAGCATATTCAATCTGCTGTAGCGTTAGATCCTCGTCGCCCCAGTCGGATATTTGCTGCTGTTTTGACAGTGTAATTCCCAGTAAGTCACGGCACAAATCCTTAAGACTATGTCGATCAGTGTTTGTTCTTGCTAAACGTGAGGCCAGTTTAGTACAGTATACGGGCGTGCATACCGCATTGAGATGATGTCGGAGAACAGCGAGATCAAAGCGAGCAAAATGGAAAATCTTGAGAGTACAGGGATCCGTGAGTATGCCTTTGAGACGGGGACAGTTGTAGCTACGGTCAAGATGTACAATATGGCAATGACCATCGCCTTTGGAAATTTGCACAACGCACAATCTATCCCGCCGTGGGACAAGACCCATAGTTTCAGTATCGACGGCCACCACTGAACCAAAGGAAAGCCCTTCTGGCAAATCACACCGATGATAATGGGTCCTCATACTTTTACTTCCCACATACATGAACCTGCGAAACCAATGAAGCCCTTCCCTTTCCTAATGGAAAGAAGGCCATCAGAAACACTTGGTGCCCAGGAGAAGAATCGAACTTCCACGGCCTTCTGGCCACTAGAACCTGAATCTAGCGCGTCTACCACTTCCGCCACCTGGGCCACCCCACCGCTTTGACGAAGGCTGCACAGCTTCGTCAAGCTTGTCAAGGTCAAGACGACAGACAGACACTCTGATAAATGGTTAGTCTTCTGGAGCCCACCGAGGGGGGGAGCTTGAGTGCGTGGGACGCAAACAGACAACGCCACTCTCCTGTACTGTGTGCCACTCAGCCAGGCCCTACATGTACATGGTAGGTACCCGGGGCCGGGCTAGTGTCATCCCTTCTCACCCACAATGATTCGCTCAAATGATTCGCGCAATAGAGCGAACTAGAGACGCTCTATTTTCCTGAGAGCTGTCCAGTCAGCCATGCTTGACAGCATTTCTCCCACTCGCGTAGCTAACAAGCCCCAAGCTATATCGGGCGGCTGTGATTTTACAAACAAAACAGCAACAAGTTGTTCTTTGGCTGTGACCCAGCCACAGCAGTCAGTCTCAGGGAGCGGCTCAAACCTCTCCTTAAGCCTGGCGGGGCCGTAGCAACCATCAAGAGCTGCGACTAAAGGCACTGTTTGCTCCCAGTGGTCGCCAGCGAGCATGACGACATGTGCCTGCTCTACGAGGTACCGGACCCACCAAGGAATTTGTTGCGACAGGACGGGTTTATGTTTAGAAACGAGTAAAGCATTCCATGTTACTCTATATGGTAGTACTTTCACAGGAACACTTTTGAGTTTTGGTTGCCCAGAGATCGGATCCACATGAGCGGGATAGAGGCGGCCACTGACAGCCCGTGCGGCATAGACATCGTTCCAATGGAGTGGCAAAAAAACATGGCCAGGATTTTGGTCAGTTGTGACGAACAATCGAGCCAAATAGTCTCCACACGGGCTTTCTACTTGAACTAACATGCCATGTCTCAGACCAAACCGTACACTGTCCAGAGGGTGCATATCCAGAAGGGGCTCTGGTCTATGAGAAAACAGGCGGGCGACAAGACCAGTTTTTCCCATCGTGTGCCATTGGTCGCGGTAGCGACCACTGTTCAGGCGTAATGGGAATGCGAGCGATGGACTCTCACTTGGTGAACGTCGGTGCAAAGCGACAAAGCGGGCCTTCCGATCCTTGTGGAAAAAACGACCGTCCTGAAAGAAACGCTTACCACCCCAGGGCGCCGGATTCAGATTCTCATAGTCTGTGCCAATCCAAGCAGACAGATCCAAGTCACGGTGGCCTTCATTCTCAAAAGCAGTAAGACGGACGTATTCATCGAAGACGGCATTTGACGAGCGCCAGTGAAAAGCCGCCCCATACCCAAGGGCACGCGCCACATCTGTAATAGCCTGCCAGTCTGCTCTTGCCTCTCCGGGACATGGCAAGAATTGTCGCTGTCTGGACAATGTGCGATCTGAATTAGTTACCGTCCCGTTCTTTTCACCCCAGGCTAATGCTGGTAAGCATATATGTGCTTGGCGCAGAGTGTCAGTCTCTGCTACACACTCAGAGACGATAACCACCGGACAGTGGGCCAGTGCCCGACGCACTAGATTAGCCTCTGGCTGGCTTACGGAGGGATTTGTTCCCATGATCCACACGGCTTTGACCCGCCCTTCATCAATAGCATGAAAAATCTCTATTGCTTTTAATCCCTCCTTCTTTGCCATCTGGGGTGCCTGCCAGAATCGGCGCACACGGTCGATCGACTCATCGTCAAATCCCATGTGAGCCGCCAGCTGATTGGCTAACCCGCCCACCTCACGTCCACCCATTGCATTGGGCTGGCCAGTGACAGAGAAAGGACCCATCCCTGGGCGGCCAATACGGCCTGTTGCCAGATGGACATTGATGATAGCATTGACTGTGTCCGTTCCTTGCGAGGATTGGTTAACTCCCTGTGAGAAGATGGTCATCACCCTTTCTGTGGTAGTAAACCAATGATAAAAACTATTCACTTCAGCTGATTGCGGTGGTTCATCCTCTAATGCTGCCCTCAATGCAGAAGAAAATCCCTTAGTCCTCATGGTGATAAAGGGATAATTTATACGGCCAGTCCTATGCAGGTAGACAAGTAAACCGTTGAACAAAGACAGATCATCACCTGAACAAATGGGGATATACAGGTCAGCAATCCTACAGCTTTCTGTCCGTCGTGGATCAATAACAACTACTCGCGTCCCGTATTTTTTTTTTGCCTGCCATAGGCGTTGGAACAGTACCGGATGGCACCAAGCTAGATTAGATCCGACAAGAATAACCATAGAAGAATTTTCTATATCGTCATAACAACCTGGAACAGTATCGCTCCCAAAAGCACGGCAATGGCCTGAAACTGATGATGCCATACACAATCTTGAGTTTGAATCAACGTTAGCAGTCCCGAGAAACCCCTTCGCCAGTTTATTCGCTGCGTAATAATCCTCAGTTAACAATTGACCAGAGAGATAAAAGGCAAAAGAATCTGGACCATACGTATCTATTATCGATCGGATACGGCGCGCTGTTTCAGCAATAGCCCGGTGCCAGCTGACAACGCATCCGTCTATTATAGGATACAGAAGGCGTGTGGTCGTGCCGAGTGTGTCGGTCAAGGTAAAGCCCTTTAAACACAATCGTCCACTGTTAGCTGGATGATCTGGGTCGCCTCGTATAGTCCAGCCAGTTTTGCTGGCTGTCATAATCACGCCACAACCAACGCCGCAATAAGGGCAGATTGTTCTAACATTGCTAACCATAGACATGGTGCCATGTGACATTAAGATGTTAGAAAAATTCAAGACTTTCTATGAGAGAGATTCTATTGATAATAAAATATTAAAAATGAAGTTTTCAATCGCGTACGCTGATGCAATAGGCTTGGAAAGTGTTTTTTGTCTTCCTGTTTTCGCCAACATTGATCTCCAGAAAGTACTGTCATGTTAAGAATCCTTTTAAGATTCCTTAAGAATCCTCAATTCTCTCTTACCATGACATGAAGCACGTTTTCCCCACGACGCAGAGCGATGCGCCAACCCTCAGACGAGACAAGAGTCAGCAAGCGAGTCAGATCACGGACTGTTTGAATTCTGTGGCCATCAACCTCTAGAACCACGTCCCCTGAACGCAGGTTGATACCCTCTGCAGGCGTCTGCTGGCGAACGTGTATGACAACAACAGCGCTCTCACTGAAGGCCAGTCCTAATTCTTCTGCTAGTGTCGGATTCAAGTTGGCGACTGTAGCACCTGAGAATGGATTATTACCCTTGATCTCTGTGACTTCCCGTGGCGGGATTTCTGGCGGTGCTAAAAGTTGCAGGTTGACCGTACGGATAGAACCAGCATGCAGTAGCTTGAGTGTTGCTGTACTGCCGAGAGGTAGAGTGGTGAGGCGATACCGTAAGGTGTCAACATCGGCCACTCTATGGTCGTTAACACTTAAAACAACATCGCCTGGTCTTAGGCCGGCTGCTTCTCCTGGACTCCCGTGATGAACAGATGTGACTAACACGCCACTAGGAGTTTGTAAACCAAGCAAATCAGCAATTTCTTGAGTCAGGCCATCCCCATCAATGCCTACCCATGGACGAATCGTTCTTCCATGAGCCAGAATTGTTTTCACAACTACCTGTACCATATTGGCTGGTACGGCAAAGCCAATACCAAGATTACTGCCGTTTTGAGAGTAAATGGCGGTATTAATCCCAGCGAGACGACCATCCAATGTCACCAGTGCTCCACCAGAGTTGCCTGGGTTGATGGCAGCATCAGTTTGTATAAAAAAACGGTAATCCGTCATCCCTGCTAATGTACGGGCAACAGCCGAAACGATCCCACTCGTTACAGTCTGGCCAACTCCAAATGGATTACCAATGGCTAGTACTAGATCTCCGACATCCAGCGTGTCTGAATCGCCCATGGCCAAGGTAGGAAATTTTTCTTTCTGGCTCAGGATCTTTAGGACTGCAATATCCGTCCGTTCATCGGACCCAATCATGCTTGCTTCATACTCACGTCTGTCGCTGAGGACAACAGTGACAGCATCAGAATCTTTCACTACATGATGATTAGTAACGACAATCCCGTCGGATCGAATAATGACTCCTGAGCCTAGAGAACGTTGGATTCTTTCTGACGACCGACCTAATTGTTCGCTAAAAAAATGACGCAAGACGGGATCATCCAGAAATGGAGAAAGTGTCCGAGAAGTCCTGATCACCTTGCGGGTGTATATGTTAACTACGGCTGGAGCCGCTTGTTTGACCACCGGTCCGAACGAGAGCCTCACATCTACTGATTCTTCGCCCAACGCCGGAGGCGGCCACAACTCACCTATTGACAGAACAGCGGAGACACAGAGGGCGATTATAAAGACAGCAGACATAAACGGTGGTCGCATGATACTCTCCCTGATTTTTAAGAATATATATTTGAAAAATTATTATTGTTTTTCTGAAATCTTTTCTTCTAAGAAATAATTGTAAATATATATGTAGAATTGTCTTACTCTTTAATGATATTGATATACTGGTGCGCAAAATTGATGGGGATGAGAGAGGTGTCCTATTCTCCATATCTCCTATGGGGGGAGCGCACCAAATAGGTTGGCAAGACAGTAAAGTGGAGTAGTAAAATCCGTGAACCTTGATCTTCCTCTCCTACGGCCTTTCGTGGCTCTTCGTCCGACCCCGTCTCATGCTCTCGCAGTGGTAGCGCCGCCTTATGACGTCCTGACTTCTGAAGAAGCGCGGCACCAAGTAATGGGCAGACCATACAGTTTTCTGCATGTCTCAAAAGCTGAGATAGACTTGCCTCATGGGACAGATGCCTATGCACCTGCCGTTTATGCCAAAGCAGCGGAGAACCTAAAGCACTTTGTAAGCATGGGTGTACTTGTGCGGGAATATCAAGCTTGCTTTTACGTCTACCGTATGAGCACCACTGAACACACTCAAACAGGAATCTCTGGTGCTGCAGCGGTAGAAGCGTATGAAACAGGTAGAATCCGCCGTCACGAACTCACTCGTCCAGATAAAGAAAGCGACCGTGTCAATCAGATAAAAGCAGTTGATGCCCATACGGGGCCAGTACTAGCAACATATCGTCCTGTACCGATAATTACAGAAGTCATAGAGCAAACTACCATGGCACAACCATTAATAGATATTTTCCATGACGGCGTTCACCACACCCTCTGGCGTGTGGCTCGAGAGCCTGATATTGCTGTGCTTTTGGCCGCATTTAGAACTATGCCAGCACTCTATATCGCTGACGGTCACCATCGTTCAGCCGCAGCGGCACAAGTTGCGGCAGCTCGCCGAGTACTCAATCCATGCCATCGTGGGGATGAGATGTACAATTCTTTTCTTGTCGTATCCTTTCCCACAAATGAGATGAGAATATTAAATTATAATCGCGTCGTCTGTGACCTGAATGGGCTTGCTCGGCATGCCTTCCTTGCTCGGATAGCGGAGTCCTGCACTGTTATTCCTTGTCCTCAACCAGTACAGCCTGTTTCGTGTGACGAAGTAGGATTATATTTACCTGGACAGTGGTATCGTCTCGTCTGGGCTCCTATCCTGGAAACGGCGGACCCAGTGGTTCAGTTGTCCGTGACACAATTGGCGAACCGTATTCTCTCTCCCATTTTAGGCCTTCATGATCTGCGTCAGGATCAGCGTATCGATTTTGTTGGGGGCATTCATGGGCTCGGGATACTTGAGCAAAGAGTGAACAGTGGCGAAATGGCTGCGGCCTTTGTGACATATCCGCCCAGCATTGAGGAGCTCATTGCCGTCACAGACGCAGGCCAAATCATGCCACCTAAATCTACATGGTTTGAACCTAAGCTAGTTGACGGTTTGTTATCTTTGCCATTGAATTAGAGAACAATTGAGGAATATCAAAAAAATCCTCTTTCGCATGAGAGAGAAGAGAGACGTCCCTAAAAGCTTCCATGGCTCAGGAGATAGCCAGCCCAGCAAGCTGGTGTTGTCATTTTGACTTCATTGAACTAACGAAGAATTCCACCGAGCAAACAGCTGCCAGGCGCTCAGAGTATGGCCTTGACCGCCGGTCTGCTGCTACGCTAGGCTGTCGAGTCGAGTGAAGAAAGGTCACAATGGCTTCCGTTGTCCATACTAAGCCTACGCCAAGTTTCCAGTCCATTGTTCTCGCTCTTCAGGTCTTCTGGGCAAAGCGGGGTTGTACGATTCTGCAGCCTTACGACATGGAGGTGGGGGCTGGTACATTTCACCCTGGGACTCTCTTGCGTGCTTTAGGTCCGGAGCCTTGGGCATGTGCCTATGTGCAGCCTTCGCGTCGACCCACGGATGGGCGCTACGGGGATAATCCGAATCGTCTGCAGCATTACTACCAGTTCCAAGTTCTACTCAAGCCATCTCCAAACGAAGCCCAGAATCTGTACATAGAAAGCCTTTCCGACATCGGAATAGATCCGAGAGCTCATGATCTCCGCTTTGTCGAGGACGACTGGGAAAGTCCTACTCTTGGAGCATGGGGCCTAGGGTGGGAGGTATGGTGTGATGGTATGGAAATCACACAGTTTACCTATTTTCAACAGATTGGTGGCATAGACTGTGCTCCAGTTTCTGTTGAGTTGACTTATGGTCTGGAACGCCTGGCAATGCATATTCAGGGTGTGGATAATGTTTTCGATATTGATTTTAACGGAGCCGGTGTTTCATATGGGGAAATTTTTCATCAATCAGAAAGAGAATTTTCTATTAGCAATTTTCAGTACAGTAATGTCAAGACGCTCTCTCGACATTTTGAGGATGCCGAGCAGGAATGCTGGGTCCTGTTAAGAGGGGGGTTGCTCTTCCCCGCCTACGATCAGTGCATGAAGGCTTCGCACTGCTTTAACCTACTCGATGCGCGCGGGGTTCTTTCTGTTCCTGAACGTGCTGCCTATATAAGCCGTGTGCGTGGCATTGTCAGGGCCTGCTGTGAAGCTTGGCTGAGCCGTCGTCAGACACGTCAGAGAGCGTAGGATTATGCCAGAATTTATATTGGAGATTCTTTCAGAAGAAATCCCCTCTTGCTCTCAGAAACGTGCTGCGGATGATCTCAAACGCCTCGTTTGCTCAGGTCTTGCCCTGAGCGGGCTGATCGTTGCTGATCATGCCTTGACCTTCGTGACACCGCGTCGAATTGTACTGGTAATTGCTGATTTACCTATGTTTTCCCCTTCTATGCGCAAAGAACGGCGTGGCCCACATGTGAATGCTTCTCTCTCAGCTATTGAGGGATTTTTTAAGGCAAACGGGATTACACGTGCACAGGCTGAGATTCGTCAAACTCCGAAAGGCGCATTCTATTTCGCTCTCATGGACCAAAAGGGGAGCATGACAGCCACACTCCTCAAGCAGGTGGTGGAGTCGACACTAGCGGACTTTCCTTGGTCGAGATCAATGCGTTGGGGCTCAACACACGAAAGCTGGATTCGCCCAATACGGCGTATTCTCTGTCTCTTTGAGGAAAGGACAGTGCCAGTTCAATTCGCTGGAGTGAAAGCCAGTAATGTGAGTGAGGGGCATCGTTTCCTGGCACCAGTGGCGTTTCCAGTACGCGCATTCCGTTTTTATGAAGAGAGCCTCCGCAACGCCTATGTTATTCTGGACCCGGCTGAAAGAGTGAAGCGTATTCGCGAGCAAGCTGAGGGGATAGCAGCTGCCGAAGGCCTGACTGTCATATCAGATGATTCTCTCTTCGCTGAGATAGCTGGTTTAGTTGAATGGCCAGTAACACTTTTAGGAAAAATAGAGAAAAATTTTTTGAATATACCAAAAGAAGTAATTATGACTGTTATGCGTGTTCATCAGAAAGCTTTAGCTTTGTTAGAAGCAGACGATACTCTTGCACCAAATTTTTTAGTTGTTTCCAACACGGAAACCGCTGATAACGGTCAGTTAATCATTGCTGGCAACGAACGGGTGCTGCAGGCGCGGTTGGCGGATGCTAAGTTGTTCTGGGAACAGGACAGTTGTCAGCCTCTTCGGCATTGGGGTAACAAGCTGACAGAATGCATTTTCCATGCTAGGCTTGGTACTTTAGCGGATAAGGTAGGAAGAATGCGTAAGCTGGCCGCTGTGGTGGCGGAGTGTATGCCCGCAGCGCCTCTGCCTCTTGTAGACCAGGCGGTGTTGTTAGCGAAAGCGGATCTGGCCACTGGCATGGTAGGTGAGTTTCCCGAGCTACAGGGTATTATGGGCCGTTACTACGCTTGGAGGGATGGGGCAGTACAGGAGGTGTACAATGCCATTGCCGAGCATTATCGGCCATTGGGACAGAGTGATTCTTGCCCATCAGCACCCGTAAGTGTATGTGTGGCTTTAGCTGACAGGATTGACACCCTCATAGGCTTCTGGATTCTCGATGAGAAACCGACGGGCTCTAAGGATCCCTTTGCCCTACGACGGGCAGTGCTGACTGGAATGCGGCTGATTATTGAAAATGGACTGCGTGTACCATTGTTTGTAATATTTAGAAAAGCAGCTTCCCTGTACCGTAGCGCTGGGGTTTTTGATGTTCGCTCCCTGCTGCGCTTTTTTACTGACCGTTTAAAGGCACACTTACAGGAAAAGGGTGTGCGACATGACATTATTGCGGCCGTGTTGGAATCTGGAGAAGATGATGATCTGGTACGTTTGTCATCCAGAGTAGATGCATTGGCGCATTTTATAGAGACACAAGATGGCATGAATCTTCTTATAGCTCATCGTAGAGCAATGAGTATTGTCCGCAGAGAGGAAAATAAAAACAGGCTCGCCTCCTATAGAGAGCCTGTGGATGTGACTCTGCTGGGTGAGAGTGCAGAACGTGCGCTAGAGTCACAGCTCGTGACGGTTACAAAGAGCTGCAACGATGCAGTAAAGGCGGAACGGTTTGACGATGCCTTGCGAACTTTGTCACAACTACGTGCGCCCATAGATACCTTTTTTGAGTGTGTCAAGATTAACAGTGACAATTCCAGACTGAAAGAAAACCGCCTCAGGCTGTTATCTCATGTTGGGACTGTGATGGGAACAGTGGCGGATTTTGCAAAAATCAAGGGGTGACAGGGGCTATGAAGGACGACGGGGCCATAAAAAAGTGGGTATACACCTTTGGTGGCGGCAGCGCCGAAGGATCAGCAAAAATGAAAAATCTGCTGGGTGGTAAGGGCGCTAACTTGGCAGAGATGGCTGGTTTAGGGCTACCTGTGCCACCAGGGTTTACCATTACGACTGATGTCTGTACGTATTACTACGCGCATGGGAGGACATACCCTGAAGACCTTGAGAGACAGGTAACAGCTGCTTTATCCGGTCTTGAAAAAATCATGGGCATGCAATTCGGCGATGCTGATAACCCGCTGCTTCTCTCCGTTCGCTCTGGCGCACGAGCATCTATGCCAGGGATGATGGATACCATTCTCAACTTGGGACTCAATGACACGACAGTTCAGGGGTTGGCTCGGCGCTCTAATGATGAGCGGTTTGCCTGGGATAGTTATCGGCGCTTTATTCAAATGTACTCTAATGTTGTTCTTGATATCAGTCAACACAACTTTGAAGCACTTCTTCAACATCTAAAGGATGAAAAAGGTTATAAGCTCGATACAGATCTTTTCGCTAGTGATTGGCAGCTCATTGTCGAACGGTATAAAGCAAGAGTGCAAGAGGAACTTGGTTTGCCTTTCCCGCAAGAGGTGCATTATCAACTTTGGGGTGCAATTAGCGCTGTCTTTAGCAGCTGGATGAACCAGCGGGCGATGACTTATCGCCGGCTGAACGAAATCCCAGAAAGTTGGGGAACGGCTGTTAACGTGCAGTGCATGGTCTTCGGTAACATGGGGCAAAAGAGCGCCACCGGAGTCTGCTTCAGCCGTGATCCTGCAACAGGAGAAAATGCCTTTTATGGTGAATACTTAGTCAATGCTCAGGGTGAGGACGTAGTCGCTGGTATCCGTACGCCACAGCAGATAACTCTTGCTGGTCGTAATAAACAAGATTCTTCTCTTCTTTCAATGGAAGAGACAATGCCTGAGCTCTACGGGCAATTGTACGACATCCGCGGCAAGTTAGAAGGCCATTACCGTGATCTGCAAGATATGGAATTTACAATACAGCAGGGTCGGTTGTGGATGTTACAGACTCGTGTTGGGAAGCGCACAGCAAAAGCTGCCTTGAAAATTGCTGTTGAGATGGCCAAGGAAGGACTGATCACGAGAAAAGAAGCGGTCCAGCGTGTTGATCCAACAGCTCTTGATCAGCTTCTGCATCCGACTATCGATCCTCATGCTCAGAAAAGCATTATTGCTCATGGTCTACCCGCCTCTCCAGGGGCGGCTTCTGGACAGGTTGTCTTTAGCGCTGAAGATGCGGAGGCATGGGTTAAAGCTGGCAAGAAGGTGATTTTAGTGCGTGTGGAGACAAGTCCAGAAGATATTGGCGGTATGCATGTCTCTGAAGGTATTCTGACCACCAGGGGGGGTATGACAAGTCATGCCGCTGTTGTTGCTCGCGGTATGGGAACGCCATGTGTAGCGAGTGCTGGAGATGTTTCTGTCAATTATAAAGATCATCTTTTTCTCACGGAGAAGAATCTTACGGTCAAGGAAGGTGATGTCGTCACTATCGACGGTTCGACAGGGGAGGTGATGCTTGGGGCTGTGCCCATGATCCAACCAAAGCTGACGGGTGACTTCAGTACGCTTATGGAGTGGGCTGATTCGCTCAGGACGATGAAAGTACGTGCCAATGCAGAAACACCAGCAGACGCCGCCACAGCCCGTCATTTTGGGGCTGAAGGGATTGGGCTGTGCCGGACAGAACATATGTTTTTCGAACCAAACAGAATCATTGCAGTGCGCGAGATGATTCTTGCAAAGGATGAAGGTGGACGACGTACTGCTCTTATGAAGCTTCTGCCCTTTCAGCGGCAGGATTTCATTGACTTATTCACAATTATGCAAGGTCTGCCGGTGACCGTTCGCTTGTTAGATCCACCGCTCCATGAATTTCTGCCACATACTGATGCGGAAATCGTGGACGTCGCCAAAGCGGCCGGCCTTGAACCTTCTACAGTGAGGGAGCGGAATACTCAGTTGCATGAAGCTAACCCGATGTTGGGGCATCGCGGTTGTCGTTTAGGTATTACATATCCTGAAATCTATGAGATCCAGGCTCGGGCTATTTTTGAGGGGGCGATTGAAGTTACCAAGAAAGGCGGCCAGCCAGTGATTCCAGAAATTATGGTTCCACTTGTTGGGACACGCAAAGAATTAGAGCTGACCAAGAACATTATTGTTAAAACAGCAGATGCGGTCTGCAAGGCGGCTGGCACAACCTTTCAGTATCAAATTGGCACTATGATAGAATTACCGCGGGCAGCATTACGTGCAAATGAAATTGCAGATTGTGCAGAGTTCTTCAGCTTTGGCACAAATGATCTCACACAGACTACGCTCGGCATGTCACGTGATGATTCAGCCCCATTTTTGGAGATTTATAGGGCTCAGAATATTTATGAAAAGGACCCGTTCGCTACTCTAGACACAGATGGTGTGGGGGAGTTAGTCAGAATGGCTGCTGAACGTGGCCGTCAGACACGTGCGGACCTCAAACTTGGCATTTGCGGTGAGCATGGAGGGGATCCGGACTCTATAATGTTCTGTCAGAAGGCTGGTTTGGACTATGTGTCTTGCTCGCCATTTCGTGTGCCTATTGCCCGGCTCGCCGCCGCTCAAGCAGCTCTCGGTGCAAGGGATGAGAGTCAGAAGTGAACAGAAGTAGAAGTGAGAAGTAGGTAGGGTTGTTGCCGTAGAAAACCTACCCAAGCAGGTTGGTATGCGTTCATGATGGTGTTTTAAGAGAAATGACGCGCGTTGATTTTTACCACCTGAAAACGTTGTCTCTGGAACGAGCTTTGCCATCACTTCTCGCAAAGGTACACAGCGCCAAGCATCGGGCGGTGTTGCTCTCAGGATCGCCTGCGCGCGTTGAAACGCTGACGGCGATTTTGTGGACGTATACTCCGGCTTCCTGGTTACCACATGGTAGTCTTGCTGACGGTTATCCGACGCGGCAGCCCATTTGGCTCACAACGGCAGATGAGAACCCCAACAAAGCAGACATTCTGATTCTCATAGATGGTATGGATTCCTCTCATAAGGCTCAGTATTGGCGTTGTCTGGATCTGTTCGACGGTAACGACCCAGTGGCCGTGGCTGGTGCGTACAGACGTTGGCGGGCCTGTAAGGATTCTGGTTTTGTGGTATTTTACTGGCAGCAGGCTGGACAACGCTGGCGGCTCAGAAAACGCTCCTAGGGAATTGCTGGCGGAAAATGGGGGTGGGGCGTTCTGCGTTCTCTATTCTCTATCTCTACCAGCTCTTTCTTGTGGCTCTTTGTACGTACTGGGTACGTACTTGGCGGAGGGGGAATTGGCAAAATAGCCCTCCAGTACATGCTGGTATATTTCCGTGAGCACCTCCAGATCAGCAAGAGACGTTGATTCATCTTTCTTGTGCATAGTCCGCCCAACCAAACCAAACTCAACAACTGGGCAGACTGTCTGGATGAAACGGGCATCAGACGTCCCGCCCGAGGTAGAGAGCACAGGGGTGTGGCCAGTCACCTCATGAACAGCTTTGTGTACGACGTGCGTCAACTGCCCCGGTGCCGTCAAAAAGGGCTCGCCACTTACGGTACATGTCAGTGCATATCGTCCCCCTATAGAATCACAGCACGAACGAATCCAACGCTTGAGACCCTCTCCTGTCTGTCTATCGTTGAATCTTATGTTGAAGGCCGCTCTAGCCTCGGCCGGGATAACATTTGGTGAGGAGTTCCCCACGTCGAAATTGGTGAGAGTCAGAGTAGAAGGCTGGAAATGTGCTGAACCGTTATCGAGAGGATAAGAGCGCAATGCCATAAGCATGCTTAATAAGCGGTCAAGGGGGTTATCAGCAAGATGCGGGTAGGCAACATGTCCCTGCAGCCCAAACACGTGTAGCTGAGCATTGAGACTCCCACGACGCCCTATCTTAATCATCTCACCGAGAGAGTGGGGATTAGTTGGTTCTCCCACCAAGCAGGCATCTAATTTCTCCTCATGCTCGTGCAACCAAGAAAGGACCCTACGCGTGCCGTGAAGAGCAACCCCTTCTTCGTCACCCGTGATCAAGAGACTCACTGAGCCAGGCAGATTCTTCTGACACCCTAGGATTCGAGCGACTGCTGCAACAAAGCAAGCAATTGCCCCTTTCATATCAACAGCGCCACGTCCGAATAGGTGTGAATTGACCACTGTGGCCGCAAACGGGTCCACCGTCCATCCTGGACCAGGTGGCACGACATCAACATGACCAGCAAAGCAAAAGTTACGCCCTTTTGTGCCCAAGCGAGCATATAGATTATCTACCTCTGGCGGGCCAGTCCTTGGAAAGGGGACTCGCCATGTCAGGAAACCTAATGTCTGTAGGGCTCTTTCCAGCGTATCAAGAGCGTTACTACTACTAGTAGGAGTTACAGTCTGACAACGAATTAAAGCCTGGGCCAAAGATAATGGATTCTTGTAATGATTGCTATTCCAATGATCGTTCATGTGCGCAACAATTCGTTGATTGAGACCTTTGCACGAGTCTTTTCATCTACCTTTTTCACAATGACAACACAGTATAAGCCGGGTCCTGTGTTACCATCTGGTAAAGGCTTGCCCGGCAGCGTACCTGGCACCACCACTGACCCAGCGGGGACTCTACCATAGAGAGTTACACCGCTTTCTCTATCTACTATAGGAGTTGAAGCACCTAAACACACACCCATAGAGAGTACTGATCCACGTTCAACAACCACACCTTCGGCCACTTCCGCTCTAGCACCAATGAAACAGTCATCCTCAATAATAACCGGTGTCGCTTGCAACGGCTCGAGCACGCCGCCGATGCCTACTCCTCCTGAAAGATGGACATTCCGGCCAACTTGGGCACAGCTTCCTACCGTCGCCCAGGTATCTATCATGCTCCCGCTCTCCACGCGTGCTCCCACATTAATGAAACATGGCATGAGGATGACACCTGGTGCCACATAAGCCGACCAGCGTACAAAAGATCCCGGCACAGCGCGAATGCCTGCTTTCTGAAAATCACTAGCATCCCAGCCAGCAAACTTAAGCAAAATCTTATCGTACCAGCTGTACTCACCTTTCATCGGAGTCCTGGGACCTCCAGGCAAAGGAATGTTCTCGTTGAGACGAAAGGACAGTAGCACGGCTTTTTTAAGCCACTTCTGCACTACCCATGTGTCACCATGTTTCTCAGCGACACGGAGGGTACCAGAGTCGAGTCTTTGTAAAACCACTTCTATCCCTGAGCGGATTTCACCAGAAGTCACAGAGGAAATCTGTTCACGTCTTTCCCAGGCCATGTTAATGAATTCTTTTAATTCTTTTAAATTTTCAATATTCATGATTTATTTATTCCGTGAATGTCACTCATTTATTATATATAAAATGAGTATATCTCTGAGTATATCTCTTATTTTTTTAATATCTATCTGTTTAAAACTTGGAACATTGGATATGATTTCCTCATACGATCTATTTCAAAATAATCTTAAAAAGAAAAAAGATTCAGTTTTTTCGACTAAGAAATTGTTACGCCACTATATGCTCGCGCACCGTCAGAGATTAGCGGCGGCCCATGGTCCTGTTCTGGCCCGGTGTTTGGCACTGTCAGCATTGCTACTTCTCAGTAGAATTCGTCATATTTATGGTTATCACAAGGGTATAATCGTGGCTGGTTATTGGCCTATAGCTGGTGAAGTGGATGTCCGCCCACTTTTATGGCGCCTCTCATGCCTGGGCTGTCGGACCGCACTGCCAGTGATAGTCAAAAAAACAGTGCTAGCATTTAGAATTTGTAATCCTCATCTTAAACTAGAAAGAGGACCTTATGGGACTCTGCATCCGCCGGCTGGAAGACCGCAAGTGATACCTGATGTCATCCTGGTGCCATTACTGGCTTTTGATTCTGCTGGTTTTCGTCTTGGTTTCGGGGCAGGTTATTATGATCGTACTTTGGCCTGGTTGCGTCTGCGACGCAGACGGAAAATCGTTGCCATAGGTATTGCCTTTGCTGACCAGGAGATTCCCCATGTACCACGTCATCGCCACGATATTGCGATGGATCTGATGTGGTGTGGGTGGCATCGGTGGTATACGAGTCAGCCACGGCGTTTCGTCTCAGCGCCACTACGAGTCAAACAGAGAATGGTAAAAAGACGATGAGGATTCTCTACTGTGGTGACGTTGTCGGCGCTTCTGGTCGGCAGGTAATTCTAGAATATGTGCCCGCGCTGCGGGTGCGGCTACGGCTAGATTTTGTAGTAATTAATGGAGAAAATGCAACTCATGGATTTGGAATCACTTCTAAAACATGTGATGCTTTTTACAGGGCCGGCGTAGACGTTATTACGCTTGGTAATCACGCCTGGGATCAGCGTGAAATCATTCCTTATATCGATAAAGAAGTCCGTCTTCTGCGACCTTTGAATTATCCAGCGGGAACGCCTGGGCGTGGTGCCGTTGTCTATTCCGCGCTAGGGAATCGCAAGATTCTTGTTGCTCAGGTCATGGGAAGATTGTTTATGGACACGCTTGATGATCCGTTCGCGGCCCTTGATGCTTTGCTCAAGCAGTATTCTCTAGGCCAGAAAGTCAATGTCATCATTGTCGATGTCCATGGTGAGGCCACTAGTGAGAAAATGGCTCTAGGCCATTTCGTCGACGGCCGTGCCTCACTGGTAGTTGGGAGCCATACCCATGTACCGACAGCTGATGCTCAGATTCTACCCCATGGCACTGCCTATCAAACCGATGCTGGCATGTGTGGTGATTACAATTCAGTGATTGGGCTTGTGAAAGAGCAGCCTTTGCTTCGTTTTACTCGCAAAATGCCGACTGAAAGGTTGCAGCCAGCGGGAGGCGAAGGTACCTTATGTGGAGTCTATGTAGAGACTGATGAGATTAATGGACATGCAAGAGTCATTTATCCCTTGCGGATTGGCGGTCGTTTACAGCCTGCCCTACTTCCGGGTGATCAATAAGACGCCGCAGACAATGGATGCCTCTCTTGGCTGTATGCCCTAGCTAGGCTAGGTAGGCTAGGATAGAGATTGGATTTTAACATCATGGCAGGTCATTCGCAGTTTAAGAATATCATGTCCCGTAAGAAAGCCATGGACAGCAAGCGGGCAAGGACGTTTGCTAAGCTGGCACGGGACATTATAGTTGCTTGTGAGACAGGACCTCCACAACCAGAGTTCAATGCACGCTTGCGTGTCGCCATTCAGACAGCTCGTAGCCAGAATATGCCGAAAGACCGAATTGAACGTTCTCTCAGAAGAGTCAGTGCGATGAGTGGTGGGTTGCCTTATGAGGAGATTCGCTACGAGGGGTACGGGCCTGGCAATATTGCTGTAATTGTAGAGTCACTTACAGATAATCGCAATCGTACTACTAGTGAAATGCGTGCTATCTTTATCAAGAATGGCTTTACATTGGTAGAGACTAACAGTGTGACTTTTCATTTTGAACGTATTGGTACATTCCACTATCCAAAATCTGTTGCTTCAGCCGATTCCATCTTCGACATTGCTATTGATGTAGGTGCGAGCGATGTGCACTCTGGGGAAAACGGCCACAAGATTTCTTGTGCTCCCGAGAATCTCGGCCTCGTCCGAGAGGCCCTAGAACGCCGTTTGTGCTGCGTGCCTGACTTGGTGCGGCTAGAATGGCGGCCTTTGATGACTGTTCCCGTGAAAGAAGAACGCACCGCCCTAACCCTACTCAGATTTCTTAAGAGTTTGGAAGACAATGAAGACGTGCAGTATGTTGCCGCTAATTGTAATATTCCCAAGCCTCTCACTAAGCGCTTGTCTCTCCCAAGAGAGGGCCATACCCTCAGAGTTTAGAGAGCGCACAATTATTGTGAGGCCTCCTATTGTGAGGCCTCCACTTGCGTCAGTCAGGAGAGAATGGCGAGTGCGATCTGTTGATCCAAGGGGTGGATGAAACTCTTAGGACTGGATCCAGGTTTGCGGAGGACAGGTTGGGGTCTCATAGAGGCTAAGGGAAATCGGCTGCGCTATATAGCAGCTGGTGTGATCTCTTCCAAAGACCGTCTATCGCTTGCCGAACGATTAGTCCAGATTCATGACGGTGTAGCGGAGACCATTGCTCACTATTGTCCAGATGAGGCAGCGGTTGAGACAGTGTTTGTGAATAACAATCCCATTGCCACAGTGAAACTGTGCCATGCACGTGGAGTTGTCCTTCTTGTCCCAGCCAGGGTTGGCCTATCTGTCAGCGAGTATGAGCCTACTCTGATCAAAAAGACTGTTGTAGGAACCGGCCATGCAAACAAAGTCCAGGTGGCACTAATGGTCTGTAGGCTTTTGCATGGGCCCGGACCCGGACGACGGCATCATAACACTGATGATGCAACAGATGCCCTAGCCGTAGCCATTTGTCACGCCCATTATCGCACGACGTCTCTCCGGCTTACGGCTCAGGGACGCATGTTCAATTCAGACGGAGCAGCTGGGGAGCCAGAATCGTGATTGCCCGTCTCCAGGGCGCTGTGGCGTCACGCGGTGACAAGTGGGTCATTCTCGATGTACATGACGTCGGCTATATGGTTCATTGTTCCGATAGAACGCTTGCTCGCTTACCTGTGCAAGGCACGACAGTTGTTCTGTATGTGGAAACTACTGTCCGTACAGACGCCATCACTCTGTACGGCTTTTTTGACCATACTGAGAGAAAATTATTCCGTCTTTTGACGACTGTGCAGGGGGTAGGCGCACGCGTGGCGTTGCAGCTACTGTCAGCCCTCGCGCCGGAACAATTAGCGCAAGCCTTAGCCACACAGAATAAAGCAATATTAACAAGTATACATGGTATAAATACCCGTATAGCTACTCGTTTAATAACAGAATTGCATAATAAAGTAGATAAAATAGCACATAATAATAAAAATTATAATTTTTCAGTTTTTTCTCCGCCATCAGTGACCGTCGATGCTGTTTCAGCCTTGATAAACCTGGGATTCCCTCGTGCGGAAGCACATGTCATGGTAGCGCATGCTGAAGATACGCTAGAACGTGAGATTCCACAGGTGTCGCCAGATCTTGGCATGATTCTGCGGGTCGCATTACGGGCACGTGCCGTACAAAAAAAAGGAGAGTAAGTCTATGGCACGTGTTTGGAATGAAAAAGGGCGCTCAGAGAGCTCAGAGAGGAGCTTGTCAAAATCATATGAGGCTGTCGAGAGATCTCTCCGTCCACTGACGCTAGAAGACTTTATCGGCCAGGAAACAGTGTGCAAGAATCTTGTGATATTTGTTACTGCGGCGCGCACGCGTCACGAGTCCTTGGATCATGTGCTTCTGTCAGGGCCACCTGGGCTTGGTAAGACCACCCTTGCTCAGATTATCGCTCGCGAGCTGGGAGTACATTTACGTCTGACTTCTGGTCCGATGATTGCCAGGGCAGGTGACTTGGCCGCTCTTCTGACAAACTTGGAACAACACGACGTCCTGTTCATAGACGAAATTCATCGCCTACCCATCAATGTCGAGGAGGTCCTTTACACAGCAATGGAGGACTTTCAGCTCGATCTGATCATTGGCGATGGACCTGCGGCTCGCTCCATCCGCATTGACCTGCAACCATTTACCCTCATCGGTGCAACGACCAGCACAGGTCTCTTGAGTACACCTTTACGCGACCGCTTTAGTATTCAGCTAAGACTAGACTATTACCCTTATAAAGATATCGCAAAAATTATTCAGCGTGCAGCACGGGTACTCAGAATGGATATCACAGCTGCCGGTGCGATAACCATTGCTCAAAGGTCGCGAGGCACGCCCCGCGTGGCAGGACATCTTCTACGGAGAATCCGCGACTTTGCCGCTGTCACTGATACGTGGCCAGTCGATGTGAAAGTTGCCAATGATGCGTTGTCTAGACTAGACGTGGATAGTCTTGGACTGGATTCTCTCGATCGTCGCTATCTGTATTGCCTAGCCGAGCATTACGGCGGCGGGCCAGTAGGGGGGAGTACACTGGCTGCAACATTGTCCGAGCGGCGGGAAACTCTTGAAGAAGTTGTAGAACCATTTCTTTTACAACGCGGATTACTGCGCAGGACGTCCCGAGGGCGTCTTCTGTCTGCCGCTGGCTTCCGCTATCTGGGATTACAGATTCCCGCGACAATGTTGGGAGAGACAGCATTGCGAGAGGAAAAATAGTTAAGTACTTCATGAGATGATATCATAAGTAATGGTGTGATACCCATTTGCGCCAGGGAGCACTGTCAACATGAAAGGAGGCTCACTCCAGTGAAAATAAAACATCTTCTCTATGGTTAAGTTCTTTCCGGTGATGAAACAAGAAGTCCCCTCCCAATGGGGAGGGGGATATTTACGCCTTTCGTTAAGCCCGTCCACGTGGATCCTTCTTTTAAGGAGTCTTGGACTGGCTATCATTCTCTTTTTTTGTATACAGGACACGGTCATTGCCAAGCTGGCAATCGACGTGAGTCGTGGTTACACGCAGCCGATGCCAATCGCTATTGCCAATCTACTGGGCACATCAAAGCTAGAAAGCCAATTGGGGCATAGCATTGCCAATGTCATTTCTGCGGATTTAGAACGATCAGGTTTGTTCAGACCTATAACTGTCATCAACTCTTTGAAAAAAATTGACTCTCTAAGACTGCAACCCATGTTTTCCGACATGAAGGCGCTCAACACTCAAGCGCTGCTCAGTGGCCAAATAAATATTGGAGAAAAAGGAGACATTCGATTAGAATTTTCTCTTTGGGAGCTCTCATCCAGAAAGAAATTAGTGCAGGAAGTTCTTTTTGCGTCCACGGAACACTGGCGTAGGGTCGCGCATGTGATTGCTGATTCTATCTATACCTATATCACAGGTGAGGACAGCTACTTTAATACTCGTGTCGCTTACATTGCGGAAAGTGGGCTGCCTACGCACCGCATCAAACGTCTTGCCATTATGGACCAGGATGGTGCAAATCACCGCTATCTGAGCGAGGGATCGTGGTTGGTACTCACGCCACGCTTTTCTCCCACAATGCATGAGATTACTTACATGTCCTATTTCCGTAATGTGCCCCAGCTCTATTTATTAGACATTGAAACAGGAAAGCGGAAGTTACTGGGGGCTTTCCCAGGCATGACATTTGCACCCTGTTTTTCACCTGATGGTAGTAGAATGATAATGAGCATGGCGCAACAGGGTAACAGTGATATCTACGAAATGGATTTACGTACGCGCGATGTGCGACAGCTGACCAACCATCCAGCCATTGATACATCTCCCTCGTACTCTGCAGATGGTCTGCGGATCACTTTTAACTCAGACCGTAGTGGGACACAGCAGATTTATGTGATGAACAAAGATGGTTCTGACGTTCAGAGAATTAGTTTTGGTGATGGTCGTTATGCGACATCTGTCTGGTCTCCCCGTGGCGATTTGATTGCCTTTACGAAGTTCAAAAGCGGGCGCTTTTATATAGGCGTGATGAGGCCAGACGGTTCCGGTGAACGCCAGCTGGCTGAGGGTTTTCTCGTAGAATCGCCCACTTGGGCGCCTAATGGCCGGGTGTTAATGTTTTGTCGTGAGATAGCGCGTGATGTTCATGGAGGCGGTGGGTCTACCCGTTTGTACAGCGTTGACCTCACAGGATACAACGAGCGCTTAGTCGCGACGCCGCAAGATGCGTCTGATCCGTCTTGGTCTCCACTACTTTCGCTGCAGCCTTTGTCAAATATTTTTTAGCCACTCAAATCACCATATAGCCTGGTCAGTTCTGGTCAATTAGTGGATTGCCGGTATGGGATGGGTGTTGTATCCTCAGACAGCATTTGAGCTCGGCGTTTCAGTCAGGAGCACAATTAATGAGAATGCGTTTATTAAGTGTCTTAGCGGCTGTCACATTGATAACCGCGTGTGAGTCTGCGCCTCGGAAGACTACTGGCGTGACAGACACAGTGAATAATATGAGCAGCAGCGGTGGACCCACGACCGTCCCTGCACCTGCCGGAGTGCCTCAGGGAGAATTTGAGTTAGCCGTGAGTCAGGATCGCATCTTTTTTGACTTTGACAAGTATGTTGTGCGTCCCGATGCCAAACTTGTGCTCACACGATGGGTAGACTGGATCAAACAGCATCCACAACATCTCATGACTCTTGAAGGGCACGCAGATGAACGTGGCACTCGTGAGTACAACTTAGCCCTTGGAGAGAAACGGGCTAATGCTGTGAAGGAGTTTCTCATTGCTCATGGTGTGTCTCCTGACCAGATCACAACTCTCTCTTATGGGAAGGAACGTCCTGCTGTATCTGGTACAGGCGAAACGGCTTGGGCGCAAAATCGACGCACTGTTGCTGCCGTCAGCATGGGATCCGCGCTCTGAGCGGATAAGTAACGTTAAGTAACGTAAGGATTGTGAACACGAATCTACGGTTTGTCATTTTTCTAGTATTAGTTAGGAGCTATTACCAAAAGTTGGTATCTAGTATACGGTTGTTACAAGTGATAACTTGTATCACGCTTATCATCACAGGTATTGCGCCGACTCATGGTGATGAGGGGAATCTCAGTCCAGGTACCCTGTCAAGGCGGATAGATCAGCTGGAGCGGGATTTTATCGCCATGCGGCCTTTTTTGCACCGTGATAGGGTACCCGAGACTTTCAAGCGTGAGGGCGGCTTTCAGCTTATCATAGATATTGAGCGTGTGGTTGCCGACATCACAGGACATATAGAGGAAATCCAATTTGAACTTGGCCGACTCCATAGTCATTTGGATAAGGTTGAGAGTCGTCTGGATGTACTCCAACGAAGTTTAGAATACGTCCCCCCGCGAGAAACTGGGGGGGCGTGGAAAAATTCAATTCAGGAGAAGGAGAAAAAAACTTTAGAGAATCGCGATTGCCCAACAGAGGCGTCTGAGAAGACACCTTCAGTCCTTTCTCCCTCTTTTGCCACTCCCCGCCGACTGCCCCCCTCCAATAATCATTCCAATAATAATGAAGAATCTGCCATGGAACGATATGAAGCGATCGCCACGCTGTTCAGTCAGGGGAATTATGCGGTCGCTGAACGCGCTTTGCTGGCTTTTGAGGATGCGTATCCACAGGACCTGCTGGCAAGTCATGCTCTCTATTGGCTCGGTGAGATGTATTACGTGCAAGGGAATTTTGGAAGAGCAACGGTGAAATTTGCTGAAGGGTATCAGCGGTATGCGGAAAGTAGCAAGCTGCCTACGAACCTGCTGAAACTTGGTTCGGCTCTGGCCGGTTTAGGGCAAGTAGAAAGTGCTTGCGCTACCTTCAATCGGCTGAGCATTGATTTTCCAGACGAATACCGTGATCTTGAACAGCATGCTGCGCCATGCCAGGCAGCTCGCTAAGCGAAGTCCCCCCCTGTCTCCTCTCAAGCGGATCAGCTGTTCATCGCTTCGAAGAAGGCCATGTTGTTTCGCGTCTCCTTCAGTTTTTCAAGAAGAAACTCCATTGCGTCAACAACCCCCATGGGCACGAGGATACGGCGCAACACCCACATTTTTGACAATACGCCTTTATCAACAAGCAGCTCCTCCTTACGCGTCCCAGATTTTGTAATGTCTATCCCAGGGAAGGTCCGTTTGTCTGTAAGCTTGCGGTCGAGAATAATCTCGGCATTACCAGTTCCCTTGAACTCCTCAAAAATTACTTCATCCATGCGTGAGCCCGTATCGATAAGCGCCGTCGCGATAACAGTTAATGACCCACCTTCCTCAATATTGCGGGCAGCACCGAAGAATCTCTTAGGTCGCTGTAGAGCATTCGCATCAACACCACCTGTTAAAACCTTTCCGGAACTTGGAACAACAGTATTATAAGCCCTGGCCAAACGGGTAATAGAATCGAGCAGAATGACGACATCACGCTTGTGCTCGATCAAGCGCTTGGCCTTCTCAAGAACCATCTCAGCAACCTGAACATGGCGCGATGCCGGTTCGTCAAAGGTCGAACTGATCACTTCTCCGTTCACTGAACGAGCCATGTCTGTTACTTCCTCTGGGCGCTCATCGATCAAGAGCACGATTAAGTAACACTCTGGGTGATTAGCGGCAACGGCATGGGCAATATTTTGCAACATGACTGTCTTGCCGGTACGTGGTGGGGCTACAATCAGAGCACGCTGTCCCTTACCCAGGGGAGCAATAAGGTCTATCACGCGCGTTGTATAATCCTTACGCATCTGTTCATTGAATTCCAGAGTGATCTTTCTATCAGGATACAACGGAGTCAGATTGTCGAAGTTGATTCTGTGACGTACAGCTTCAGGTGGTGCGAAATTTATTTGATTAACTTTTAAAAGTGCAAAATAACGTTCTCCGTCCTTTGGAGCACGAATTTGCCCTTCTACAGTGTCGCCTGTTCGTAAGCTGAACCGGCGTACCTGGCTCGGCGAAACATAGATGTCATCAGGGCCTGGTAGGTAGTTAGCTTCTGGCGACCGCAGAAAGCCGAATCCGTCCTGCAAGATTTCAAGTACACCATCACCGTGAATGGGTGTATCCCGTTCAGCAAGTTGTTTAAGGATAGCGAACAGCATGTCTTGCTTACGTAGGTTGCTTGCGTTCTCGATTTCCAGCTCTTCAGCAAAGGCAAGCAGCTCAGCTGGAGTCTTCTTTTTCAACTCTTGAAGATGCATGACGCTTCCAGGCCCTGCAGTAGGGAGTGATTAGAGGAGTGATTGGAAGAGAGCGATCCCGAAAGGCAAAAAATACGCCTACCTGGGCACAGAATGACAGCGCCCCAGTAGAACTTCTCCCCTGCCCTCCTCAACATCCTCTCCCAACCTTTGTGGTACAAGCATGCGCGCCGGTCAGGGACATTGTTACAGGCTGACCGCCCAGGCGGCAGACTCCATCAGGAATAGCTGAAACGGGCTATAAAGTCAAATACGGATTTGTAAAGTTGCCGCAGAAAGAAAAATCTGTGGTGATGGCCTCCGTCTGCGGCTGCGGCGCGGACAACACAAGCGAAAGATTGAGCAGAGCAGGGCCTGAGCGAGCCGGGCCTTAAAAAAATTGAAAATCCTGTGAAACAGGTCAGTTTAAGAGGGTTTTTGAACGACAAGGATTACAATGCCAATGAGAGCGACAGTAGGAATTTCATTCACGACCCTGTAGAAAATGTGTGAATGAGTATTGCGATCGTGTACAAAGGCGATTCTCCAATGCATGCAGAGCAGATGACAGATGACGAGGAGTCCGACAAGACAAAGCTTGGCAATCATCCATATTTGTTCTATCCATGGTGGTAGAATCACCATTCCCGTTATGAACACCATTATAATGGACGGATGCATAATACCGAACAACAGGCGACGCTCCATAACCTTCAAAAGCTGATATTCAGTGGAACTGGGCACGGATAAAGCATGGTAGACAAACAAGCGTGGCATATAAAATAACCCAGCCATCCAGGTTACCATGCTGATAATGTGAGCAATTTTCCACCAAAGATACGTATCATCTGTCATTTTTAAGCGTTTTATTATATAAGCGTTTTATTATATATTACTCTTGAATCTCTCCTATAGTTCTCTCTGAGGAGAACCCCCTGCACGAGCCTTGCCAAGCCGGCTACGAACCATACATGCGTTCCCACTGTTGGAACCCGTATGTAGAGGGGAACACCCACTGCTCTAGCCATATTCCGGTATTTGATGTCAAGCTCAACTAGTGTTTCTACGTGTTCCGATACAAAAGTTACAGGCACAATTACCACAGGAATCTTCAGAGCACCAGCATGACGGATCGCATCACCTATATCTGGACCTATCCACTGCTGCGGTCCTATTCTGCTTTGATAGCAGATTTGGTAGTCTATAGGGTGTTCCTGTAAATTGGTTACGACCGCCGCAACTGTTTGCTGGACTTGATATTGATAGGGATCACCCCTAGCAATGACAGCTTTCGGCAATCCGTGAGCCGAGAATAGGACTCGTGGCAGCGGTGGCAGCTGACGGTCCTTTTGACTATCAGTACTAGTAAAACAAGTTGTAGAACAGGCTTTTTCTACTCCTTGTTTTGTCAGCTCTGCTAAGGCTGCCACGAACCCAGGCTCTGTAGGCCAGCAGCATACGGCCGTTGTCACACGCTCCAGTTTCCCTGAGACACGTTTCCATTCCTTCAAGGATGAGCCGGTGGTCGTATGGGAAAATTGTGGGTATAGTGGGAGAAGAACAATATGATCTGGATGCCACTGTTCTACGGCTTTTGCCGTCTCCTTGATAAAGGGATGCCAATACCGCATGGCGGGGAAAGCCCGCACTTCTAGACTCGAATCTTGTATGGCCTTCTCTAAAGCCCGAGCTTGTGCATCAGTTTCGAAAAGGAGTGGGGAGAAACCACCAATCTTTTTATAGAGGGCCCGTGTAGCAGACGCGCGGCACTTTGCAAGGAGGCGTGCAGCGAACCAACGGGTAGGCCAAGGCATCTGAAGAATGGCTGGATCACTAAAAAGATTCAAGAGAAATGGCCGTGTAGAGTCTGGAGAATCCGGTCCACCGATATTAAACAACACAACCGCTACTCTGGACATGAGACTTTTTCCTGTCAGAGCCCTTTGCATCACCCGCATTGATGCAAACAGCACTCACCTCCGGTTGTCTTACCACAAAGACGGATATATTTAACAAGCTCAGCGACATGCTCAAGGGGAGTCTCTGGGAGAATGCCATGACCGAGATTAAAGATAAAAGGACCGTGACTCAGAACATCAAGGATACGCTGAACTCTTTTCAGCATAGGCTCTCCACCAGCACAGAGAGCAAGAGGATCAAGATTCCCCTGTATTGTTACATGTGGTTGTAAATGCCTAGCCGCCCACATAAGGGGAACAGAAGAATCTAGGCTGACAGCTTGAACTCCTGTCTCCGTCACGAAGACTTTATACTGTACACCCGCCCCTCTAGGGTAAGCTATGACTGGTATATTGGGATAAATTTTATGTATTCTCTCTACTATATTCTTCATTGGTTTCACAACGAAACGATAAAATTCACTCTCCGGTAACACACCAGCCCAGGAATCAAAGACTTGAACAGCCTCTGCACCTGCAGCAATCTGTGCCAACAGGTGCCGTATGGTCGCTTCTGTCAAAAGCTCCATGAGTTGCTCCATCGGTCCTTGTCCAAGGGACCAGAGTTTTGCATGAAAAAAATTCTTACTCCCACCTCCCTCTATCATGTAGGCCGCGACTGTCCATGGTGCGCCCGCAAATCCAATGAGTGCCACCGTTGGCGAAAGATTCTGTGCTAGGGATTGCACTGTTTTGTAGATGGGAGCGAGGGAGCTGATGAAGCCCTCCAACGAAAGACGAGTCACATCAGCCTTGCTTTTTAACCTTTCTAAGGTTGGTCCTTTGCCTTCATGAAAGGTAACAGATTGTCCCAGTGCATCTGGGACGACTAAAATATCAGAGAACAAAATTGCTGCATCAAAGCCGTAACGGCGTATAGGCTGCAGTGTCACCTCAGCGGCCAGTTCCGGGGAGTAACATAATTCAAGGAAGCTATGTCCGCTGGCGCGGAGATGCCTATATTCTGGCAGATAGCGACCTGCCTGTCGCATCAACCATAGCGGTGGTGGGATAATACTTTCACCCCGTAAGGCCCTTAGAAAGGGTTTGGCCGTGGTGATGAAGGGACTATGTACGGACATCGTTTGAGGACATCTTTATTGTGTGTACGTTTTTTCCTAAACAACTTAGTCTCATCAGACCATAATGATCATGATAGCGAACGCCTATGTATCACACATTCATACGCTGTTGCTACAGCAGCCGTAAAGGATGTCCCTTCAATCGGGTACTGAAGCGATGGCCCAGGACCGCCCTGGCATAGGGGGGGAGGGGCCTCATGGGAGAGGGTTTGTCTCATGTATCTGTTAACTAACGCTTGTTACCTCTAAGGTTTAGCAGTGTAAGAAAGCTCCTGCGTGTATCAGAAGATGCCAATTCTATGGAGATCCTGATGGAGATCCTGTATGAGGGGTGTCTCCATGAGATTTCCATTGGCCCCAGTTTTTACTGGTGTGAACGAGGCACAGTCGTCGCAAGGGCTTGTTTAGCATAACTCAATTTTTAAGAGTATAACAATTTTTTAATGCTTGTTATAGTACATGGTTGTTCATCCCTGCCGCCGACCAGGTCAGTACGTTTCTTAAGAGAACACACGGGTTCACGGTGTTGTGCAAGACTCACATAAAGAAAATTGAAAGATATTTTCAGATAAGTGAAAAGATAAGTACAGTCTTGTTTTTTTATAATAAAAACGAAATTTCATAATTTACATTTTAAACTTTGTATAATTGAATTCATTGTTAAATCATTAAAAATGAGAAGGAAATATATTTCACTGACATACATTATTTTCTGCGGACAACAAAAGGCCATTTCTGTTGAGCCTTTCTGAGACATGGATGACATCCCATTGACCTTGGTGCAGGATAGAAAAATGGCTCGCTGATATCAGCGTGATTGGCGTTGTTTGGCAAACTCATGGATGTCTTTGGCCTATGTCCTTAGCCGTTAGCCTATAGTCGTGAAGTCACTGTGCCCTTGAGCAGGCTGTGTGGAGCCGACCCGTGGCCCTGCTTCAGTCAGGCGCGTCATTATCATTGGCTTAACGTTTGAGTCTCGTTTGGTCTTAGCAAGGCGTTGCCACAGAGTTCAGAGTCCCATGAAGGGAAGAACGTATACGAAAGATGAGGCAAGCAAGGGTGTCAAGTCTAAGAATCAGGGTGTTTTTTTTATCATTGTATCTGGTCTCACTCTAGATGGCTGGCCGGACATTAATATGACAGCGCGTTTCCTCAAAGTGTTTGCAGCATCACCCTCGGCACCAAGAGACTGGCGAGGAGAGTCGGGAGGGTCATAGCACGTGCAGATTCATAAGACGAAAGGCGGAACAATGATCGCTGGTGTGATGGGGTGGCCTGTCTGGCATTCACTATCACCTCGATTGCATCGCTGGTGGCTGAAACGATATGGCATAGAGGGGGCTTATATACCGCTTGCAGTGCAGCCTGTGCATTTTCCTGAGGTTACAAGGATCTTAGGGAAAGCTGGATTTCAAGGGACGAATGTCACTGCGCCGCACAAGGAAGCAGCGCTTGCTGTTGTGGATGAAGTCACACCACTTGCGCACCGCATAGGTGCTGTCAATACTATTGTTTATGTTGAGAATGGCCGACTACTGGGTTCAAATACTGACAGCTTCGGCTTTACTGAGAACCTGCGTGACAGGATTCCGGATTGGCACGCTTCAGACGGACCAGCAGTTATTCTTGGCGCAGGAGGCGTCGCACGAGCCGTTGTAGTAGCTCTCGTAGAGAGTGGGGTTAAACAACTTTTTATAGTAAATCGTTCATATGAACGTGCTATCGCACTGGCTTCTGATATCGGTGGGCCTCTCGAGGTTGTCGACTGGTCAGAAAGAGAAAAAGTCCTTGAAGGAGCTGCTTTGCTTGTGAATGCTACAATTTTAGGTATGATAGGTGCGCAGCCGCTCACAATAGATATTCGTGCGTTGCCCAAAAAAGCGGTTGTCATAGACACTGTTTACGTACCATACGTTACACCTTTACTCGCGCAGGCCTCTGCACGGGGAAATCCAGTGGTTGATGGTTTAGGCATGCTCCTGCATCAAGCACGGCCGGGGTTTGCGGCTTGGTTTGGCATTGAGCCTGAAGTGACAGCAGAATTAAGGGCATTCATGCTTGCTTAAGTCATACAAATTGTCGAGCCAACGTACGTAAGTAATAAAAGCTGTTGCCTATGGTCTTGCAGAGGACCCTCATTGAGGCGATGCGCGCTTTTCTTTTGAAAATCTATCCCACTATACATATCAATATACACGTTATTACAATATTCTTGTTTTGCGGGAAAAACAATGTGTTTGCTATAAAGCAGAAGAATAGAAGGATAATATGCGCGTCCTTGGCCTCACTGGTTCTATTGCTATGGGAAAGAGTACGGCAGCAGCTATTTTTCGGCGTCTTGGCATTCCTGTGTATGATTCTGATGCTGTAGTTCATTCTTTACTGAGCAGTACTGCTGTACAGACAATTTCGGCTGTTTTTCCCGATGTGATTGTACATGGTGCGGTAGATAGATTAGCTCTTGGTGCTAGGGTTTGGGGAGATTTCGTTCAACTCCAACAGCTTGAAAGTATTCTACACCCACTTGTTCGCCAAGCTGAAAGGCGTTTTTTACAACGTGCGGCAACAAATCATAAACTTATGGTTGTACTCGATATTCCATTGCTCTTTGAAACGAATGGAGAACAGCGGTGTGATGCAGTAGCAGTTGTAACCGCGCCACAGTTCCTACAGACGCAAAGGGCCATGCGCCGAGTGGGTATGACCCTCAAAAAGTTAGAATCGATTAGGCGTCGTCAGATTCCAGAAAATGAGAAAAGGCGCCGTGCAACCTTTGTCGTACAGACTGGACTCGGGTATCGTTCGACTCTGCGCCGCCTCATGAAAATTACAGAAACCATGTGTCTGCGTCCATCCCACCACTGGCCTCCTCGTCCACGAAAGGACTTTTGGCTGCAAGGGGGTGATCATGCGTGAAATCGTCCTCGATACAGAAACGACTGGGCTGAATCCAGCGGATGGTCATCGCGTCGTCGAAATTGGCTGTATTGAACTCATGAATCATCTCCCAACGGGCAATAGCCGCCAGTGGTATCTCAACCCAGAGCGAGACATGCCAGCAGATGCAGAGGCCATTCATGGTCTGTCTTCTACATTCCTGGCCAAGAAGCCGCTCTTCTCTGACATTGCCACGTTATTCCTCGCGTTTCTTAGTGATGCAATGCTCATTATCCATAATGCTGCTTTTGACATCAAATTTCTCAATGCAGAATTGGAACGTTGTGGCCTACCACCTCTCTCCACGAACCGAGTCATTGATACGGTCGCCATGGCAAAGCGGCGTTTTCCCGGAGCACAGGTTAGTTTGGATAGCCTGTGCCGACGATTTTCCATAGACAATTCCAGACGGACTGTTCATGGTGCTTTGTTGGATTCACAGCTTTTAGCAGAAATTTATCTTGCGTTGATAGGTGGCAGGGAACCTCAATTATCATTTGGTATTCCCAAAGCCACTGTTGGGATGACAACTGTCGCTCGTCCTTATCGTCCTGCCCGTTCCCATACGGCCTCTCTTGACGAACTAGAGGCACACGCTTCGCTTTTGTCTTTGATAAAAAACCCCATATGGAAGCAATAAGGGATTGCCTCTCAGGGCGTGACGGAATGAATCGAATTGGTGTTGTCGGTGCAGGCGCTTGGGGAACTGCCCTCGCTCTCACTGCTTACCGCACCGGCAGGCAGGTCGTGTTATGGGTCCATAACCCCACGACAGCGGCTCTGTTAGTCTCTCATCATGAAAGTCCTTATCTACCCGGTGTACTGTTACCCCTTGATCATGGGACCTTACGTCTGACGACAGACCCAACGGAAGTTACAGGGACATGCGACGCTATTTTATTGGCAGTACCAGCACAGTACCTACGTGCCGTCTCCGCCCAATTTTCTCCACACTGGCGATCAGGCATACCGGCTATCATCTGTGCCAAGGGGATTGAACGCCACACCAATGCTCTGATGCACGAAATCCTCTGTGAGACTTTGCCGACCGCAACAGTGGCCGTTTTGTCAGGACCAAGTTTCGCTGCAGAGGTCGCTCGTGGATTGCCAACAGCATTAACTCTCGCCTGTAAGAATATAACACTTGGTCGGACTCTCCTCAGGACACTCGGAACGCCAGCACTTCGGCTCTACTTATCTAATGATATTCTAGGCGCGGAGATTGGAGGAGCAGTCAAGAATGTGCTGGCCATTGGCTGCGGCATTGTCGAAGGTCGATCCCTAGGGAATAACGCCCGCGCAGCCCTGACGACACGTGGCCTGGCTGAAATCGTTCGTTTAGCGGTCGCTGTCGGTGCGCAGGCCGAAACGCTGATGGGTCTCTCAGGCTTAGGAGATTTGGTTCTTACAGCAAACAGCGCACAGTCGCGCAACTTTTCATTTGGAATGGCCCTCGGCCAGGGGGGGAGTCTGACTCAACTCCTAGCAAGGAGCTGTTCCGTGACAGAAGGCGTCTACAGCGCTAGGGCAGTTGTCGCACGCGCCGAGGCGCTGGCAGTTGAGATGCCAGTCTGTCAAGCCGTGTGGAGTGTTCTCGATCAAGGTCAACCCATTGACGGAGTGATTCATAACTTGCTCACTCGTCCCTTCCGTACAGAAAGTGGCTTTATGGAGCAGGAGTAGAGGATGGTGTGTAACATGTGTCGCTGTTGGCGTTGGCAACAGATAATCCCGGGTTAAATAATGTCTGTGGGAAAGGCGTTGGCAGCAGAGTGCCGCTGATCTCCACCACGTCGTCCCTTACACAGGCGCGTCCAGTTGCCACTAATGATAATGCAAGCGGATAGAGGCGATGTTCAGCCTCCAGAACCCGTGCGGCCAAAATATCAATCGTGTCTTCCGGTAGAACAGGAACCACTGCCTGAGCAATAATAGGTCCGTCATCTGTTCCAGAACGGACAAAATGAACGGTACAACCTGTAAAACGTACTCCGGCTTCTAGAACTCTTTTGTGAGTATGCAGCCCCTTAAAAGCTGGCAACAATGAAGGATGAATATTCAGGATTTTGTCAGGCCAAGCTGCTATAAATTCAGCTGTTAGTAAACGTACAAATCCTGCAAGACATACTAGCTCTGCACCAGCCGCATGCAGACAGAGATTGAGAGCGGCCTCGAAAGACGGGCGATCTGTATGATCACGGTGGTCGATCACTGTTGCTGGAATACCAGCTTTAATAGCATATGTCAATCCATATGCACCAGAAACACTAGAAATCACATGGATGACCTCTGTTGGAAAGTTTGGTGAAGCCGCCGCCTGAATGAGAGCTTGCAGGTTGGATCCTCTACCAGAAATTAGGACTGCGACCTTCAAACGTGCCACGCTACCTCCATACCAGAAATTGTGATGGCTCGATCACCGTTGCGAGGCGTAATGACCCCAATGGAAAGGGACGGTACACCATTTGCAGCCAACATGTCAATGGCATGTTCAACTTCAAAGGGAGTAATTATTGCTATCATTCCGATACCACAGTTAAAAATTCTTACCATTTCTGATAGTGCAACAGGCCCATGCTGCGCAATCCAGTGGAATACCGGCGGCAGTGCCCAAGTCGTCGCATCGAGAGCCACTGCACAGGAATCCGGTATTACCCGTGGAACATTCTCTAATAGACCACCACCGGTAATGTGAGCCAGTGCCTTGACCAATCCAGCCCGCATGAGAGTCAGACAGGGCTGGACATAAATACGAGTCGGCACGAGCAATGCTTCCCCTAGAGTGAGACCAGATGCAAAGGGCGCCGGATCCGTATAGGACAGCCCCTGTGTTGCCACAACATGTCGTACCATGGAATAGCCATTAGCGTGCAAGCCATCGGAGGCTAGTCCGAGTACGATGTCCCCTGGTACCACAGATTGACCAGTCAGTACGCACCCACGTTCGACAGCCCCAACTGCAAAGCCAGCTAAGTCATAATCCCCCTCGGCATATGTACCGGGCATTTCAGCCGTCTCCCCACCAACCAAGGCACATCCCGCCTGGCAACAGCCCTCAGCAATGCCAGCCACTATCCGAGTGGCATTTTTTATATTTAAACTCCGGGTTGCTATATAATCTAGAAAAAATAGTGGTTCTGCTCCATGCACAACCAAATCATTCACTGACATTGCCACCAAATCGATTCCAATGGTGTCAAAATTATCAACAGCTGTTGCAATCTTGAGCTTAGTGCCCACACCATCTGCTGCTGACACCAGTATAGGATCATGATAACCGGCTTTCTGCAGATCGAACAAAGCGCCAAAACCACCTAGCTGGGCAAGGGTGCCGGCGCGCGCGGTACTCTTAGCAAATTGTTGGACAACGTGGACAAAATTATTGCCTACATCAATATCCACACCTACGTCTCTATAGTTGTATCCACTAACAGACATGTGCACAAAACCTCAGAAGGAAATATCAGGAGATCAAATAACACACGCAGGAGTCATGTATTGCAGAACATCATTGAGACAAACAGGTTTGTAATGCACAGACAGGTTTGTAATGCTATGTGGCCATCAGATTTTATAATGGCATTCTGCATGCTAGAAATCTTATTATTGTACCCATTGTCAGGGATCGCTCTTACAGAAGAAAATATTCAAAGAAATTATATCGTCAGCAACGTTTTTGTTGCGGTCACAGGTGACTCTCAGGCTGTGGCACAGCGGCACGCTCTTATGAAAGCTGAAATTAAATCAATCAAACAACTTTTGGAAAGACTCACTATACCCGCTGACCATGCTCTTTTGCCAGCCCAGATTAGTCGCCACGTGACCAGAGATCTTGTGCAGGATATTACAATTGAAGAGGAAAAAAACACAAATAATCACTATATGGCGAAAATGTCTATTCACTTTCGATGGGAAGCAGTACAGACTTATCTCAAGGCACTGGGTGTGTCCTATATTGTCCCATCGATTCGTCCCATTCTGATTGTTCCGCTGCTGCAGCCTTCAACAGCGGCTCTTCCGTATTTGTGGAAAAAGGACAATCCTTGGTTATTATCTTGGCAGAAACAGATGCATGTCAATAGATTGATTTCAATCATCGTGCCGTCTCGCAATCCGAGAGAACAAGCATTTCTGTTTCCCGAGCCTCCTGTTGCAGGAGATACGGTGATTCTGAAAACTCTTATTCGTCATTGGTATGCTGTTGAGTCTGCTTTCATGGTACAGGTTTTTTTTATGAATGCTGGTGAAAATAATCAACAAAAAGTTGTTCATATGCAAAGCTTTCAGCTGGACGATATGGGGGCGCCGCTCGTCAAGCGTATTATCTGTTATCCTGATGAATCCCTAGCAGCCATGCTTGACAGGGCCGCCCAGACTGTGATGAATCGTCTAGAAACGGACTGGCGCCGGCAGAACACCATATGGGTGCTGACTGGGCCAGAACAAGGATAGGCGTTAGCCAGTGTGCTAGGGGTTCACTCCCCGGCGGCATGGCTAGAGAGAAAGCGTGATCTTGGGTCTCTTCTCATGAGATCCGTGATGTGTTGCGAGTCTTAGTAGCGTAGTTCTGGCTTGATCTCTGGTGCATGGACGTGAGTGAGGTGGGTGTGAGTGACGTGAGTGACGCGTTGAGACTGAGACTCGTCACTGCTTTAGCTCAACAGGGACTGGCGTTAAGCGGCTACTGGTTTCGCGTCAGAGCGCTCCCTGCCTTCCCTGTTCTAACGGGAAAGGCCAGAGAGGCCATGGAGCAACCATCAGGTTGAGAAAAAACCAAAGGTTGAACATGACTGTGACAGAGCGAAGGAATGTCAGTGCGCATACAGAATATTAGTGCTTACATGAGTGTTAAGGCTATCCCAAACGGCCTCACTCTCATCCGCTTGCTAGTCGCACCCGTGGCGGTATGGTTGATTGGCGAGGGTATGTTGGCAGTTGCTTTCTGGCTTTTTGCAGTTGCTGCCATTACAGATGCAGCTGATGGAGCTATCGCTAAGATGCTCAATGCTTGCACGCGCATTGGAAGTTATCTCGATCCCCTAGCGGATAAATCCTTGTTGGTAGGGGTCTATGTCGCTATGGCCTGTACTGGCTATCTGCCACAGTGGGTTGTTATTTTAGTTGCGTTGCGCGACTGCCTGATCGTGGGAGGTGCTATCTTCTATGAGCTGGTGATTGGCAACGTCAGCATGCGACCGCTCTTGATTAGTAAGCTAAACACGTTTAGCCAAATCTTCCTTGCTGGAATGGTGCTGGGTGGATACGGCCTCGGCATGGATGTGGAACCAATTTTGGATCCCATGCTCGGGGTTGTCTGCGTGACTGCTGTTCTCTCTGCGGCAGCTTACAGTTGGACGTGGGGTCGTACAGCGTTAACAGGATTAGTTGAAGATAGTTTACCTGTAAGAATTAGTGATCTATAGCAGACTGATCTATGGCAGACTTATGGCCGTAAGTGATCTCAAAATAGTTTATTGACTTCGTATCGGCTCTAGCCGTATACAGCGGGGCTGTTGCAACAAGGATTGCACGGGGTTAAGACTCGTGAAACGTACACGTACTGGTACTGATGAAACGTACTTATCAGCCGAGTAGGCTCGTCCGAGCCCGGCGGCATGGTTTTCGTGCCCGGATGGCTACGGTAGGGGGGCGCCGTGTGATCAAAAATCGCCGGGCCAAGGGTCGTAAGCGTCTGACTGCATGAAAGGCGGAAGACGCGATGTCCGCATTGATTAGCCTCAAGCAGCGGGCAGACTTTCTTCGCGTTGCGAGGGCACAACGCAAAAGGGTGATGCCAGGTCTTATTCTGCAGATGGCCCCATCTGTCAATAAACAATCATTAGTCCGTATTGGGTTTACTGTCAGTCGTAAAACTGGCAACGCTGTCAGACGTAACAGAATACGGCGTCGGTTGCGAGCAGTGGCAGCGGCGGTCTTGCCCGGTGTTATCAGAGTAGGCTACGACGTGGTTCTGATCGGCCGAACAAAAACTCTAGGACGTCCGTATCCAGATCTACTGGCTGATCTGGAAAAAGCTTTGTACTCTCTCATAAAGAAAGAAGAAAAGAGTACGCAGCCACTTTCTGAGAAGAGCGGAATATTACTATAAGATGTATTTCTTATGGTCAGAAATAATATTTAGGATGTAATTCAATATGTCGTTTTTTGTTAAGATAATTATTTTTTTAGGATATGTTTATCAATGGTTGATATCTCCAATATTACCGATGCACTGTCGTTACCTGCCAACCTGTTCCACATATATGATAGAATCTGTAAAACGTTTTGGGGCGTTGCGGGGTGGATGGCTCACAGTACGACGACTCGCAAGGTGTCATCCTTGGGGGGGGCACGGCTACGATCCCGTTCCAGACCGTTAACCAGACCGTTAACAAGTGTCCTCCGCTGGGAAGGTTCGTCAATTTCCTGAATAAGCAAATCACGGGGTTGTAACGGATTGCAAAACTATGTCGGAACAGCGCAACGTGATCCTAGCTGTTGGCCTTTCCCTAGTGATCATACTAGTGTTCCAGCTTGTTCTGATGCCTGCTGATTTACCTACATCGGAGACCATGCCGTCCCAACAAGCAGAAGGCCAATCTGGATTTTTCCCTCTAGAGAGGGAGGGAGTCAGAACAGCGAATCAACAACCAAAAGTAGATAATCAAAGAGCTATTGTAACTATTCATACGCCTAGTCTCCATGGCTCTGTTTCCTTGATTGGTGGACGCCTTGATACACTGACTATGGTGAAGTATCATCTGACTCCTGACCCCCAGGCGCCAGAAATCAGTCTGTTGGCTCCGCCAAGTGGAAGTGTTCCTTACTATGTTGATTTCGGTTGGGCACCAGTCATTCCTGGCCTCGAGGTCCCGAGTACTACGACTAGGTGGACAGCGGATTCTCTCAACTTGGGTGTTGATAAGCCAGTGACTCTTACCTGGAAGAGCAAGAATGGAGTCATTTTTCGTCGTACATTCTCCATTGATAGCCATTATATGTTTACAGTCCATCAGAAAGTGGAGAATCACAGCGGTGCGCCGTTGAGCTTGGCCCCTTATCAAGCTGTTTACCGATATGGTACGCCTCAGACGGCTGGGATGTATATCCTCCATGAAGGACCGCTTGGCCTCCTTAACAGTACATTAAGGGAAAAAGATTATCAGGATCTCAAGGAAAGTAGCAAAATTTTTAGAGAAGAGTCTGATGGAGGATGGGCTGGAATTACAGACAAGTACTGGCTAGTAGCGCTCGTGCCCCCGCAGTACCAGAAAGCCACCATACGTTTTCTACACCAGATGATACGGGGGATTGATGTCTATCAAGTTGACCATGTGGGGCCGGCACAAACCATAGCGCCAGGCGCCTCAGCAGAGGCTGTTGGTTGGGTCTTTGCTGGTGCTAAGGAGGCTCAACTGCTCCATCATTATTCTGCCACTCTAGGAATAAGGAAGTTTGATCTTGCTATTGACTTTGGTTGGTTTTCTTTCCTGACGAGGCCATTCTTTCACGCTCTGACATTCTTGCGTGGACTTGTTGGCAACTTCGGTGTGGCTATTTTGCTGTTTACGGTCATCATTAAGGCTTTAGTGTTCCCACTTGCTAACAAATCCTATCAGGCTATGAGCAAAATGAAAAAGCTTCAGCCTGAGCTGAAAAGGTTACAAGATCGTTTTGGTGATGACAGGGTACGGCTTAATCAGGAGATGATGGCTCTATACAAAAGGGAACGGATAAATCCAGCTGCCGGATGTCTCCCCATTGTAATACAAATACCTATTTTTTTTGCACTTTATAAGGTTTTATTTATAACAATAGAGATGAGACACGCAAAATTTTTTGGATGGATTCATGATTTATCTGCCCCAGATCCAACGAGTGTTTTTAATCTCTTTGGCATGATTCCATGGACACCACCTGCACTTCTGCAAATTGGTGTATGGCCACTGGTCATGGGTGTGACAATGTGGCTACAACAGAAGATGAATCCACAACCAGCTGATCCAATACAGGCTCGCGTCTTTACCGTACTACCTGTAGTTTTTACAGTTATGCTTGCTCAATTTTCCGCTGGCTTGGTTATCTATTGGGCATGGAATAATATTTTGTCTATTCTTCAACAGTGGGTGATCATGAAAAGAATGGGTGTAAGGCTTTGACGTGTAAGCCTTTACCATCAGAGCCTGGAAGAAGTAAGAGAGGGAGAGAGGACGGCTTCAGTATTGAAGCGGGAAGGCGTTTTTTTTCTGGTTCCTGTCAGTTTGTAACTGCCGCGGCTGATACTAGCCAGATTCCTCTGTGCCACTTGCCTGAGATTGCTTTTGCTGGTTGTTCTAACGTCGGCAAATCAAGTCTGATCAACGCCCTAATGAGGGGCCGTGCTTTAGCGCGTGTTTCAACGAAACCAGGTTGCACGCAAAAAATATTTTTTTTTCAAGTCTCCAATCGCTTGATGCTCGTTGATCTACCAGGATATGGCTATGCCGCCGCCCCCAAGAGCATTGTGCAACAGTGGACAGGGTTGGTATATAGCTACCTGCGCGGTCGCCAATCTTTGCGCAACACCCTGCTTCTGATCGATAGCCGCCATGGCATAAAAGAGAAAGATCGTGTGATGATGCGGCTTCTGGACCAAGCGGCTGTTAGCTATCAACTGATTCTGAGTAAGGCTGATAAAGTGGGCATTGCGGAAATGACTGCACAGCAAGTAGCGGTCAGCGCAGAAGTAGCCTGTCACACAGCTGCTCATCCTGCTGTGTTTACAGTCAGTGCTAAAAGATATACAAATATTCCTGTATTACGGGCTATGTTAGTGAAACTTGTGCCGTCTGTTTAGGTACGAGGGGACAGTGCATATGAGTACTTCCACCGTCAATTCTCTTGAAAGAGAGGTTTTGCTTTCGAAAACGCAAGTTTTGGTAGAAGCATTACCGTACATGCGTGCATTTTCCGGCAGCACTTTCGTAGTCAAGTACGGTGGACATGCGATGGGCGAGGAACATCTAGCGGCAGATTTTGCTCGCGATGTCGTGTTGTTAAAGCAGATTGGTATTCATCCAGTAGTTGTTCATGGTGGCGGACCACAAATTGAAGTAATGTTAGATAAACTTCATATTAAGAGTAATTTCGTTCATGGATTGCGAGTGACAGATGCAGAAACCATGAGTGTGGTTGAGATGGTCCTCTCAGGTCGTCTCAACAAGCAGATTGTCTCTGCTATTAATCAACAGGGTGGTTTAGCCGTTGGCCTCTCAGGGAAGGATGGTAAATTAATCCAGGCAACTAAGCTGCATCATACAACCGACTTGGGATACGTCGGAGAACCAGCCACAATTACGCCCCATATTCTCGATACCCTGCGAGAGTCAGACATGATTCCTGTCATTGCGCCAGTTGGCGTAGGAGCTGCTGGTGAGAGCTATAACATCAACGCCGATACCGTTGCTGGTGCTATTGCTGGTGCCTTGGAGGCACAACGTTTGCTGATGTTAACTGATGTGGAAGGAGTGCTAGATAAAGATGGACGTTTGATAGTAGAAATGACAGAAACACAAGCTAAAATGGCTATATCGACACTGACTGTTACAGGCGGTATGATTCCTAAGATTCATACATGTCTTGACGCTGTGGGGCGAGGAGTAGAGGCTGCCGTCATCTTGGACGGTCGTGTTCCACATGTCATTCTTCTGGAACTTTTTACAATTCATGGTGCTGGTACTCTTATTAAGAAAGATCGCAGCCCTAGCGCTTGAGAGAGAGCCCAGCCGTCCGTATGGGGGTGGGTATGGCTGACAGCAAAAACAGTTCCAGAGATCTTGCCATTGAGAAGAAATAGCGGCAAGCTGAACCGACTCGGGCAACCCATTGGTGTTTGTTCAAGGCCCGTGGTGGTGTTGGCTTGCTCAAGGTGAACCCTCATAGTATTGGGGGGGATCTTGTGGCTTTTAGAGGGGGTATAGATGGCACGTCAGAAGATCGCACTTATTGGGGCCGGTAACATCGGCGGTACCTTAGCTCATCTCGTTTTGCTCAAAGAACTTGGTGATGTTGTACTGTTCGATGTGGTCGAAGGGATGCCCTCTGGAAAGGCACTAGACATTCAGCAAGCCGGCGCTATCGAAGACATTGATAGTCTTTTGGTTGGGGCGAGTGAATATGCAGCTATTTCTGATTCAGATCTCGTCATAGTGACTGCAGGCTTGCCTCGTAAGCCAGGTATGAGTCGTGATGATCTCATCAGCATCAATACAAAAATCATGATAGCAGTTGGTGAAGGGATCAGACAGTATTGCAAGAACGCTTTTGTGATCTGTATTACGAATCCACTGGATGCCATGGTATGGGTATTACGCGAAGTTTCTGGTCTGTCGACCAGTCAAGTGGTTGGCATGGGTGGGGTTCTTGATTCTGGACGGTTTCGTGCCTTCCTTGCTGAAGAATTCAGTGTCTCCGTTGAAGACGTCAGTGCTTTTGTGCTGGGAGGACATGGTGACACGATGGTCCCTCTTGTCCGTTATTCATCTGTTGGTGGTGTTCCGTTACCAGAATGTATCCGTCTCGGTTGGAGTACACAAGCGAGAATTGATTCAATAGTTGATAGAACGCGTAATTCAGGTGCAGAAATAGTTGGCCTCCTGAAGACTGGTTCAGCCTTCTATGCACCGGCGACAGCAGGTATTGTTATGGCTGAGAGTTATCTGAAGGACAAGAAGCGTATTTTACCCTGTGCCGCCTGGTGTGATAAAGAATACGGAGTCCATGGTATGTACGTTGGTGTTCCAGCTGTGATTGGAGCCGGGGGGGTTGAAAGGATTGTCGAGATTGAACTCAGCACCTCAGAAAAAGTTGCTTTTGATAAGTCGGTAACCGCAGTCCGTGCACTTGTCGACTCTGCAAAGAGTATGATGTAGCAGGCGTGACCCGATAGGAGGCCGAGTCGATGAATATTCATGAATATCAGGCAAAACAACTTTTGAAGAAATATGGTGTTGCGGTCAACAATGGTATGGTTGCTCATACGCCTGAAGAGGCAGAGTCTGTGGCGCGCACGCTCGGTGGGTCACTTTTTGTTGTCAAAGCTCAGATTCATGCGGGAGGGCGGGGAAAGGGAAAGTTTAAAGAGCCTGAAGCTGGTGACAAGGGCGGGGTTCGCCTCGTCCAGACGCCTGTGGACGTACGCGCTCATGCCGCGCAGATGCTTGGCAAGACACTTGTTACCCATCAGACCGGTGCAGTTGGTCGGACGGTGAAAAGGTTGTACATTGAGGCCGGATGCGATGTCGCACGCGAGCTATACTTGTCTATGCTGATCGATAGATCAGCCTCCTGTCTGACTATCATTGCTTCTACTGCAGGTGGAATGGAGATAGAGAAAGTAGCAGCGGAAACACCGGAGAAAATTATAAAAGTACCAATTGATCCTATTTCAGGTATACAACCTTTTCATGCTCGAAAGGTTGCCTTCGGTTTGAGACTCGAAGGGAAGCAAATCCGTGCATGTACAAACTTTGTTATGTCTATGTACCATGCATTCATGGAACTGGATGCTTCTCTCATAGAGATCAACCCGCTTGTTGTGACTCCGGCCGGTGATGTCATCGCACTGGATGCGAAGATGACTTTTGATGATAACGCTCTATTCCGGCACAAGGAAGTGAGAGAAATGCGTGACGAGGATGAGGAAGATGCACGTGAGCTTGAAGCTGCTCGTCATTCTCTGAACTATATTACTCTTGATGGTACCATAGGTTGTATGGTGAATGGAGCAGGCCTCGCCATGGCAACGATGGATATCATTAAACTCTATGGTGCTTCACCAGCAAATTTCTTAGATGTTGGTGGTGGTGCGACAAAGGAGCGTGTGACAGTAGCGTTCAAACTCATTCTCTCAGATTCTAATGTTAAGGGCATTTTGGTGAATATTTTCGGGGGTATCATGCGCTGTGATATAATTGCCGAGGGTGTTGTTGCGGCGGCGCGCGAGGTCGACCTGCATGTACCTTTGGTAGTCCGATTAGAAGGCACAAATGTTGATTCTGGGAAGAAGACGATCCATGGATCTGGATTGCCTATCATTACTGCTAACAACTTGGCCGACGCAGCCGAAAAGGTCGTCAAGGCTGTGAAGGAGGCTGCGTAAGATGGCTATTTTTGTTAACAAGGACACAAAAGTCCTCTGTCAAGGCATTACTGGCGCCCAAGGGACATTTCATACAGAACAGGCTATTGCTTATGGCACAAGAGTTGTTGGTGGTGTGACCCCTGGTAAGGGGGGTACCATGCATCTCGATCTGCCGGTCTTTGATACGGTCGCTATCGCTCGGGAGGTGACGGGTGCTGAGGCTACAGTGATTTATGTTCCACCACCTTTTGCAGCGGATGCCATTCTGGAAGCTGTGGATGCCGCAGTGCCTCTCATTGTTTGTATTACAGAAGGTATTCCTGTCATTGATATGCTACGTGTGAAACGTGTCTTAACCGCACAGAGCAAAAGCCGCCTGATAGGTCCCAATTGCCCAGGAATCATTACGCCGGGTGAGTGTAAGATTGGGATTATGCCTGGCCACATCCACCAGCAAGGTAAGATTGGTGTGATCTCTCGATCTGGTACCCTAACCTATGAAGCGGTGGCGCAAACCACCATGGCTGGCTTGGGACAGTCTACCTGTATCGGCATTGGAGGTGATCCTCTAAATGGTACTAATTTCATAGATTGCTTGGAAGCCTTTCTGGCTGATTCAGAAACAGAAGGGATCGTTATGATTGGTGAAATAGGTGGTACGGCTGAAGAGGAGGCAGCTGACTTTATCAAACACAATAAAAGAAAAAAACCAATAGTGGGCTTTATTGCGGGGGCAACGGCTCCACCGGGACGGCGCATGGGGCATGCTGGCGCGATTATCTCGGGCGGTAAAGGGACTGCTGCTGAGAAGTATGAAGCTTTGCGTCAGGCTGGAATTCATATCACAGAGTCACCGGCAGCCCTTGGGAGTGCAATGTTGAAAGCCATGAGTCACTAACTAGAGTAGAGACTAGAGAGCGTCACTAGCCTAGCACGCTCCTAGACGGCTGGCCGGCTGGGGGGGCAAGACGGCTTCAGAGTGTCCTAGCATACTAGCATAGTGTCCTAGATGAGGAAGGCGATGCGGTGTAAACCGTACCGACCATAATAGATGGGGCGCAGCGTCGAAACGTTTCTCTTCGGACCTAACGCGGCATTTATCGCGGCACTGTATCGCAGATATCTCCTGGACAGAGCCGCTGTTGATCAGAGTTGGGTGCAGTTTTTCGATTTCTTAGAGGATCGAGACTTAGCCGTCTTGGCTGATGGGGCTGATCCGGATGTGAAGGCAGACGTCGTCCGGCAACAGAGTGTGGTGCACAGAACAGCTATAGCAAACAGGCATACTCTCGATTCCATTCGTGCCTTAATGATGATTAGGGTTTATCGTGTCCGAGGACATCTGATTGCGAGCCTAGATCCTCTGGGCCTCCATGGAGAGCGCTATCATCCAGAACTTGACTACCATGAGTATGGTTTCACGGAAAGCGATCTCCATCGAGAAATATTCATCGACCATGTGCTTGGGATGGAAACGGCTACTCTACAGCAGATTCTTGATGCCGTGCAGACGACTTATTGTGGTCATGTTGGCGTCGAGTTTATGCATATACAGGATCCAGAACAGAAAGCGTGGATTCAAAGACGTATCGAGAGTGTCCGTAATCGGACAGAATTTTCTACCGCAGACAGGTGCGCTATTCTTGAACAACTGACTGAGGCTGAAGAGTTTGAAAGATTCTTGCATACTAAATATCTCGGGACCAAGCGTTTCGGCCTGGAGGGTGGGGAATCGCTCATTCCGTTGCTGGAACAGATTCTCGAACGTGGCAGCCAGCTCGGCCTTAATAATATCGTATTCAGTATGGCTCACCGCGGTCGGCTGAACGTGCTGGCTCATGTGTTAAAGAAGCCCTATCGCGCCATCTTCTCTGAGTTTCAGGGTAACCCAGCTCATCCGGAAGATGTGCAGGGCGCAGGTGATGTGAAGTACCATTTAGGTACGTCTACTGATCGCGTGTTTGACAATGGGATGATGCACGTCTCATTGATTGCTAATCCCTCACACCTCGAATCTGCTGATCCAGTGGTGTTAGGCAAAGTGCGGGCTAATCAGGCACTGCGCGGCGGTATGGTTGCGCGTGACGAAGTCATGGGAGTCATCTTGCATGGCGACGCTGCTTTCGCTGGTCAGGGCATGGTCGCTGAATGTTTTGGTCTGTCTCAATTGAAAGGATACTGCAGTGGCGGGACGATTCATGTGATTATCAACAACCAAATTGGCTTTACCACACTGCCACAGCACAGTCGTTCGAGTACTTATCCGTCAGATGTGGCGAAGGGCGTTCAGGCCCCGATCTTCCATGTTAATGGTGACGATCCAGAAGCAGTCGTACATGTTGCTCGCATAGCGACAGAATTTCGACAGCAGTTCATGGCAGATGTGGTCGTTGACATGCTCTGTTACCGCCGTCATGGTCATAATGAAACGGATGAACCTGGCTTTACACAACCAATCATGTACGGACGTATTGCCACTCATCCTACAACTAAAGGAATATATTCTCATATTTTAATACAAGATAAAATCATAAGTACTAACGAAGTTGATACTATTGCTATACAGTGTAGAAATCGCTTAAAAGAAGAGTACGAAGGTTCAGAGAGCTATAAACCTAACAAAGCAGATTGGTTAGAAGGTATCTGGAGTGGTCTTGTGCCCGCAACTGGTGAGGAAGAATTGCGCCAGGAATCCACAGAGGTGTCCATGGCTCTGCTCAGAGAAGTAGGGGGCGCTCTCTCTAGAACACCAGATAGTTTAAAAATTCATGCTAAAATTTTACGACAACTAGAAAATAAACAGGACATGTTCAAGACAGGCCAGGATATTGACTGGGCAACCGCAGAAGCGCTGGCGTTTGGGACTCTTTTAGTCGAAGGCACACCGGTGCGTCTCTCTGGGCAGGACAGTGGGCGTGGGACGTTTTCACAACGCCACGCCGTCTTGGTAGATCAAGACAACGAATCCGTTTATATACCTCTTAATCACATCCGTGACGGACAATCTCTTTTTGAGGTGGTTGATAGTCCTTTATCCGAGGAATCAGTGTTAGGCTTTGAATATGGTTATTCTCTTGCGATGCCAACGGCCTTAGTCATCTGGGAAGCACAGTTTGGTGATTTCGCAAATGGCGCGCAAGTGATTTTTGATCAGTTCATTACTTCAGGTGAGTCGAAGTGGTTACGTCTGTCAGGTCTAACAATCTTCTTGCCACATGGTTTTGAAGGGCAAGGGCCAGAGCACTCTTCTGGTAGGCCGGAACGTTATTTACAACTCACAGCAGATGAAAATATTCAGATCTGTCTTCCGACAACACCGGCTAACTTTTTTCATCTTTTGCGACGACAAGTCAGAAGAAATTTTCGCAAACCGCTTATTGTGTTTACACCAAAATCCCTTTTACGACATAAATCATGTATTTCACTACTAAAAGAATTTGGTCCCGCATCCCGATTTCATCGGGTGTTGCAGGACACAACGGCGCGCGTGCCCCATAAGCGAGTGCGTCGTGTTGTGTTATGCAGCGGCAAAGTATATTATGACCTCGTCCAACGATCGCTGGAACTCTGTTTGGAGGATGTAGCGATTATTCGCGTGGAACAGTTGTATCCCTGGCCTAAAGTAAGCCTCAAGGCACAGCTTGCTATGTATCCTTGTGCTGAACTGGTGTGGTGCCAGGAGGAACCAGCTAATCAAGGGGCATTCGTTCATGTCGACCGCCGTCTACAGTACTTACTTGATGAGCTAGGATATTCGCAGCGATGGCCGATTTACGTTGGCCGTAAGGCATCTGCGTCTCCAGCCACTGGCCTACTGCGTCGCCATCTGGAGGAGCAAGCATTATTGATTGATCAGGCCTTGCGCTGGGATGCAGGAGCACTTGTTCAACCGTTTCAGCGACAGACAGAGTCGGTAACGATGCGAATCCCGATCTGATCTACGGTCTCACTGAGATCTTAGAGGTGACCATGTCCACCGAAGTCAAGGTCCCCCCCCTGGGTGAGTCTATTATAGAGGCAACCGTAACGCGATGGTTTAAAAAAATTGGTGAAAGCGTTAGCATCGATGAACCCCTTGTGGAGCTGGAAACAGATAAGATAACGATTGAAGTTCCTGCACCTGCCACAGGTGTCTTAGAAAAATGTGTTGTGGTGACTGGTGACACGGTGACTGTTGGAAGCATACTTGGTTTAATTGCTGAAATAGATACTATACAATCAAATGATTATTTGACTACTTTTCCCAACAGTTATAAAAAAACTTCTTCTTTAAATTCTTTAAAAGAGGAAAATTCTTTAAAAGAGGACAGTCTCTCTCCGGCTGTCAGACGCATCGTAGCAGAACAGACTCTGACCCCGTCTCTTATCCCAGCAACAGGGAGAGGCGGAAGACTGACAAAAGAGGATGTTATAAATTTCCAGAGTGCCGACAGTAGTGCCGACAGTCTGGCCCCGATCTCCGCAGAATCGCCTCCTCAATCGCCTCCTCAGAAGAGTCATCCTGACACGCGTGGCGCAAACCGTGCTGAAAGGCGCGTTCGCATGAGTAGATTACGCCAGCGTATCGCGACACGTCTGAAGGATGCTCAGAATACTGCGGCAATGCTCACAACATTCAACGAAGTGGATATGACAGACATCATATCGCTCCGTCAGCGTCACCGTGAGGCATTTGAGAAGAAATACAAGACTCGTCTCGGATTCATGACGTTCTTCACTCAAGCCTGTGTCGCTGCTCTGAAAGCATTCCCTGCTGTGAATGCTGAAATTGATGGGGATGAGATTCTTTATAAAGACTACTGTCACATCGGTATAGCCGTGAGCACGTCACAAGGGTTAGTGGTTCCTGTCGTACGAGATGCCGATCTGAAGTGCTTTGCCGCGATTGAAACAGAAGTTGCTGATCTCGTTCTCCGTGCCCGGAATGGTCAATTATCAGTAGCAGATTTGAGAGATGGTACATTTACGATCACGAACGGGGGAATTTACGGCTCTCTGATGAGCACGCCGATTCTCAATGTCCCACAATCTGGAATTCTCGGCATGCATAAAATTCAACTGAGACCTGTTGTGGGAGCAGATGGCTTGATTCAAACACGGCAAATGATGTATGTTGCACTCTCTTATGATCATCGAATCATAGACGGCCGTGAAGCGGTCTCCTTTCTAGTGCGCGTTAAAGAGTGCATAGAAGATCCTATACGGTTATTATTGGATGTATAAGCCCGTAGAGACCGGGACGTTGGGAACAGTCCACTCTCTTTCACTTTCAGATCCTCCAGATCCAGAGAAAAAAGCTGAACATAGCTGACCACAAGCTGCATGAATGTCCCGACCACGAGCGGCGCGTATGGGCGCTGCATAACCAGAATCTCGTAGAATGGTGGCAAAACGATAGGTAGCATCTGCAGTGGAGCAAGCGTAGGGTGCCCCTGGCCATTGGTTAAAGGGAATAAGATTGAATTTGCAGTGTAGACCGTTGACTAATCGTACTATAGCGCGAGCATCCGCTTCACTGTCATTGATTCCCCGAAGCATAATATATTCAAATGTGATACGATGGGCGTTTCTGACTGCCTGGTAGCCTCTACAGGCGGCCATGAGTGCAGCCAGGGGGTATCGTTTGTTGATAGGCATGAGGACATCGCGCACTGCATCTGTTGCGGCGTGTAAACTTATAGAAAGATTACATGAAATTTCTTTTCCTAAAAGCTGAATCATAGGGACGACCCCTGCTGTTGACACAGTGACACGCCTCTGTGACACGGCAAGGCCTTTGATATTCGTAAGAATCTTTAAGGCTGTGATCACATTGTTGTAATTCAATAATGGCTCACCCATCCCCATCATGACCACATTCGAAAGTATTTTTTTGCAGCATGAATGTTTCCAACAGTTGTATACATCATTGACTTTTAGTACTTGTCCCACGATCTCCGCAGCGCTGAGATTGCGCGTCAATTTTTGTGTACCTGTATAACAAAAACGACACGCGAGTGTGCAACCGATCTGACTGGAAAGACAAAGTGTGCCTCTATTGTCCTTTGGGATATAAACCGTCTCTACTTCTTTTCCGTCAGGAAAACGCATCAGCCATTTATGGGTAAAGTCTGATGCTGCTGTGATTGTTTGACTGATTTGCGGACGCCCCACAACACACCGCTCACTCAACTTTTTGCGGAAAGTCTCGGGGAGATTAGTCATGGTCGAAAAATCTGTCACACCGCGATGATAAATCCAGTGCCAGAGCTGGTTAGCACGGAAGGGCTCTGCATCTAGACTGGTTGTGAGAACAACAAGGTCAGCTGGTAATAGTCCCACAAGATCAATAGGAGACTCCTCCTGAGCACGAACCACCGGCATGTCCAGAGATCCTTGTACAGTTCTTCCAATTTTTATGAAAAACTGCTAGACACACTGCTAATGACTCTCTAAATGACTCTCTATCAGAAGAGCAGCTTCAACCAGAGTCTTGACAACGAAATCTGGCCTGACAAGATTCGCCATACCAAAGATTCTTTGAGGAGAAGTAGGATCTGTCAGAGAATCAGTACGCACCAGAAAGGTCCTCATCCCAGCCATTTTGCCCATAGCAATATCAGATTCTTTGTCTCCAACCATATAAGCCTCTCCAGAATCAAAGTTGTGATCACGGCGTGCCTGATTGAGCAAACCTTGTCGTGGCTTACGACAGGGACAGTGATCGTCAGGACCATGCGGGCAGAAATAAAAGTCATCCAGTCTCACGCCTTCAGCCATCAGCCTGGCACGCAGACGAGCATGCACGGCGGTCACCTGGGTCTCGTTAAAATAACCGCGGGCCACTCCTGACTGGTTTGTCAGTACAATCAAGCCAAAACCCATTGCTTGCAAGTGATGTAAGCCTTGCACTACACCCGGTAAAAGTACCACCTGATCCGGATGACAGAGATAATGAGTGTCAACGTTGAGAGTGCCGTCACGGTCTAGAAAGACATAGCGTGCTATAGCAATAACCCTTCTAATTTTTTACTATCTATCAAGTATTCTGTCTTGGACAGAAGACTGTCGGGACACATGACTTTCTAGAAGAATAACACTTCCCGTCTTAGCTCATATATCATGAGAGCAGCGGCGATTGCAAGATTCAGGGAATCGATGTGCTCCACCATGGGAATTCTGACCAGCTGTGCACAGGCTCCAACCATATTTGGGGAGAGACCGGACCCTTCACTACCCATCAAAAGTAGTACTGGCGCATTATAGCGCTGTCTAAAATCTTCACGTGCAGACAAATGCGTTCCGATCACATCGCCTGGCCATCTGCGGCACCACTGCAAAAAGGCAGTCCTTTCCATCCGTACAAGGGGCACATGAAAAATAGACCCCATGCTTGCCCGTACTGCTTCTCGTGTATAGGGGTCGCAACAGCTCCCAACTAGAATGATCCCACCGATGCCAGTGGCATCGACAGTGCGTATGATTGTGCCAAGATTTCCAGGATCTCTGACGTTTTCTAGAACAATCCATGATTGTGTAATGATTTGGGGAGGTCGACACCAGCGCTGGACAAAAACAGCAAGAAGATCCTGCGGGTTCTCACGAGTAGCGATTTTCTCAAAGACTGATTCAGAGAGTTGTAAACACACAACGCGGTGTGTTCTCGCCCATCGAATGAGCTCCGTTCTGATTCGGCTTATTTTCTTTGTCCTTGCACTCATCAGGATAAATTGAGGAATCCAATCACAACTAATGCCCATTGTAACAATACTCGTACCTTCTGCTATAAAGAGACCGCTTTCTTGACGAGTCTTTTTTCGGTTGAGTGTACGAATGAGCTTAATTTTTTTATTGTGTACACTTCCTATATAATCCCTGGGCAGGAATTCAGAACTGCAGCTCATCGCTCCTCCAGCGTGTAAAAAGAGAAGTGGGTAGTACACGTCCGGCACCGGACTCTTGCAGGAGTAATTCCCCGCTCTCAAAATGTCCACCCCGCGGCATGAGTATTTCTCGGACCAAGCAGTCGAAGGATAAGCTAGAGGCGCGCATAGCATAAGTAGTGAGCAGCAGAAAAGCCCATTGATTCTCGAGGAGATGTTTACAGTTCTGTAAGAGGGCAGGTAAGTCTTGAAGAAGATTCCAGCTTTCCCCCCTAGGACCACGACCGAACTTTGGCGGATCGAGAAGTACACCGTGGTACCTTTGCTGCCGCCGGACCTCACGTGCAGTGAATTTTCTCGCATCGTCAAGTATCCAGCGAATGGGTGCTGCTTCCAGGCCGGCGATGGATTGGTTCAAACGGCCCCAGGCGATCGCTTTACGAGATGAATCGACGTGTGTTACTGTTGCACCTGCAGTCACAGCAAAGAGTGATGCTACCCCAGTATAACCAAACAAGTTAAGAATACGTGGATTTGATCTTTTTAAAGAGTGCACTAGTTTGCTAATATATTTCCAATTGTAATATTGTTCTGGAAACAATCCTATGTGGGGGAATGTGCTGAATCGGCAAGCTACCGGTATGTCATCAATGTAGACAGACCAATTCTCGGGGAGAGAACGTCTGAACTGCCAGTGACCTTTTGGTGTCCCTTTATGACTGTCGAAGGTAGCATCAGCCTCCTCCCAAACGCTGGCTTTCTGATGTGGCGACCACATTGCCTGTGGTTCTGGTCTATTCACCGTGATGTACCCAAAGCGTTCCAACCTGCGTCTGTGACCGGAATCAATTAACGCATAATCTGGAAAGCCTTTCGTGACGGTTAGAAAAATTTGACAGGGATATTTTGTGCTGCCTGAGGCTCGTGTCATACATGTTAAACCTTATAGGAATCACACTAATCACGCTTATGTCGTCATGCGCATTTGTACAATCTTCAATTTGAAGATTCGAATGATCTTCAATAAAAAACTCTTTTCGCTCTCGATACCCCATAGAGAAAAGCGTAAAGCCCCCGCTTTTCTCTTCAAACATCTCTCCTCTCCAACACATAGGACAACACTACCTTGGTGAAAACCCAAGAGCGGGGATGATGCGGCGTGCTGCTGCACCTGAAAGAGAGGAGCGGCCTTCATCGTTCCCATTTCTGAAGAGATCGAAACGCATTGCTCTGGCATGAGTGACAACACCCACATGCCCTGCAGCATTCACCACATAAAATCATCGCATATCAAAATATCAGATCTGGCCTATTCTCTCTCATTCATCTGGGCTGAACATTTTTGTGAGACATAAAGTGAGACATATCCGCGATCCAGACACACCATATTTGTACCGTACGGACGGTGTCCAGGACGGGATAATGTAAAATGCGACTAGTTACGTTACAACAAGCGCACGATCTTCTACATATGACATGCTGTAACGGCCTTGTCGGTTGTTGCCACCGCCATTATATTAACAGGGCGTGTTCTTCTTTGCCCATTTCTTACCATGAGGTTCAACTGCAAACTTGTGATCCTATCTCCCATCCAGTGCCACTCCTCGCAAAAAGCCCCCTATTTTATCATCTTGACCAGGATGATCCTTTGGGATTCTAGAAAAGAACCGCATTGGAGGACTTTTCTGTGCTGCAACCACATGCCTTGACGCAAAGGGAATGCAAGAGGAAACTGGTGAGGCGAGCGAGGGGTTACTGACTTACTGAGCGACAGAATCACGACGGGCTATCTCAATGGCCCAGTGTCTGGGCCCAGATGTTATACCTGCTGTTGAGTGGGAGAACATATTATGACACATATGGCAGTCTTTCGCCGTCCCTTGTTCCAAGGTTTTGATCCTTTCGAAGAGGGTGTCCTCGACAGAATAGCGAACGCAGAATGCTCTTCTCTATGGAAGAGAGAGCTGCTTGGCAAACGTCAATTTTCTATGGAATTAGAAGTTTTCTTTGTGGGAAGAGAAAATTCCCAAATTTTTTCTCAAAAAAGTTTGAGAAATATTTACGGAATATATTTTAAGTCTACTTATTATAAGTTTATAAAGTATTATGATGTCATAGTACAAAAATTACTATTTTATTTGATATTTCTTGACCAACGTAGAAGGTGCGTCTCTGCACAATGGGTTACTGGCTATTGCCCTAGAGCGTTCACAGGTCGAGCCAACAAGACGGTCGGTGAAAATTCACGGTCTGTCAAGGTCCGTGGTAATGAGTATGAGTACATGTCGCGGATTAACTGTGTAGAGGAATGATTCCGCTCTCAAATCATGCAGAGCAGTAACACCCCAAGACGGGAAGGTTGAGGCCATGAACGAGACGTCAGACAGAGGTATTGCCCCGAAAAGGCGAACTATGACATTGCAGGAATTGGCAAGCTGGGGCTTGCAAGACGTGGCTTTTGTCAAGCGCGTGGTAATTAACGATGAAGAAGCATGGGCTATCCATGCTGCCAACGGTGTGGAAATGGGTATGGCCCCACGTCGCGATCTTGCATTTGCCGCTATTCGCCAACATGACATGGAGCCCTTCAGCGTGCACTGAAGGACAAGCAAGCGACTTCGCACACCCAGGAGGGGAGCATGGAACGTCCTTGAGAGTTATCCGGTGATTGGATGAATCATCCGCTCAATATATCGCTAATTAATACTTATTGTAAATATATTAGAAATTTCATTTAATTAGAAAAGACCTTCTGAAAGGTTGAACTTTATATCCATGCTGATGGCGTAGTTTGAGCGTTTATCCAAACTGCGCTCAGGAGCAGTAATAACAAGGTATGAGGATATTCGCTTTCTGGGAAGGTGGCCAATGTGATGATACAATCGCGCTAGAAATAACGCATATATTGATGATACGATTGGCGAAAAGAAGAGGCACTTCTCATTTGCGAATCTATGTTGCGTTTGGTTTTTGCTACTGTCTCGTATTTTGTGACATCTTGTCATCGCGCCTATGACCTAGTTTCAAGGTGTCATGTCTCCGTGCTATCTTATGTCGCATGTTAACCGGAGAATGTTTATGAAAGATTGTACTCCTCTGATGGCTGAGAAGAAAGGCCTCATCATGGGTGTTGCTAATGATCGTTCCATCGCGTGGGGAATCGCTAAAGCTGTGCGTGCACAGGGGGCGGAACTGGCATTTACCTATCAGGGGATAGCGTTAGAAAAACGGGTACGCCCTTTAGCAGAAAGCATTGGAAGCCATTTTCTTGTACCATGCGATGTCGGTCATCCCGCAGATATGGATGCCGTCTTTGCTCTTCTCGAAGAGCGCTGGGGACGATTGGACTTTGTCGTACATGCTATTGCCTATTCTGGAAAGGAAGAGCTGAAGGGTCGTTACCTTGAAACCACGCTCAAGAATTTCATTCAGACTATGGTAATTTCTTGCTATTCTTTTACTGACGTTTGCCGGCGCGCGCAACCCCTGATGACCAGGGGCGGTGCACTGCTGACGTTGACATATTATGGTGCTGAACGTGTCATGCCCCATTATAATGTTATGGGGGTAGCCAAGGCTGCTCTGGAGGCCAGTGTACGCTATCTTGCCACAGACCTTGGCGCTTCTGGAATCCGTGTCAACGCTATTTCAGCTGGGCCTGTCAAGACTATGGCAGCGGCCGGCATTAGTGATTTCCGTTATATCTTGCGTTGGAACGAACTCAATGCGCCTTTGAAACGGAATATTGCTATAGAAGAGGTCGGTGGAGCAGGTTTATATCTGTTATCAGAGCTCAGTGCAGGAGTGACTGGTGAGATTCATCATGTCGATGCCGGCTACCATACAGTTGGTATGATGGCAGTTGATGCGGCAGACCAAGCGGCTGAACTCCTGCATCAGCTGAAGGGTCGATGAGAGCATCGAATTCTGGAGAGACAGATGGCTTTGGAAGCATAATAGCATGCTGGTAAAAGAGAATGTGCGATGTCTGGGAATTCTTTTGGTGTCATATTTCGTTTTACAACGTTTGGAGAAAGTCACGGACAGGCAATTGGCGCGATCGTGGATGGGGTGCCACCGCGTCTCTCTTTAACAGAGGCAGACATACAGATGTGGCTGGACAAGCGCCGTCCAGGTCTATCGCCTTTTACTACGCAACGACAGGAACCGGATCGTGTCCAAATACTTTCAGGCGTTTATGAGGGAATGACCACTGGAACGCCTATTGGTTTATTGATTGCTAATGTTGATTGGAGAGCAAAGGACTATGCGGATCTGCTCACTGCTTTCCGTCCTGGACATGCAGATTATTCTTATTGGAAGAAATATGGCGTGAGAGATCCACGAGGAGGGGGTAGATCCTCGGCAAGAGAGACTGCTATGCGGGTAGCAGCTGGTGCTATTGCCCGCATTGTGTTGGGATCCTCTGTAACAATACGGGGAGCTATGATACAGCTGGGGACACAGACAATCGACAGGACACGCTGGGATTGGACAGAGGTCCCGCGGAATCCCTTCTTTTGTCCAGATCCCGTGGCAGTCCATGCATGGGAAAGGTGTCTGGATTCAGTACGCAAACGTGGCTCAAGCATTGGCGCCGTCATAGAGGTCACGGCTGAAGGTGTGCCGCCTGGTCTCGGGACACCAGTTTATGATAAGCTGGACGCCGATCTTGCTAAGGCCTTGATGAGTATCAACGCCGTGAAAGGGGTAGAAATAGGAGCTGGTTTTAGCGCCGCCACATTGTCTGGAGAGGAGAATGCTGATGAAATGCGTATCTCGCAAGAAGGGAGGGAATTGTTTCTCTCAAATAATGCTGGTGGTATCCTCGGAGGGATTTCTTCCGGTCAGCCTATTGTTGCACGTCTAGCAGTAAAACCAACAAGTTCTATTCTCACTCCACGCCGCACGATAGATATTTATTACAAAGAGAAAGAGATAGTGACCCGGGGTCGTCATGACCCATGTGTTGGCCTACGAGCTGTTCCCGTCGCTGAAGCGATGCTAGCTTGCACCTTGGCAGATCATATGTTGCGTCAGCGGGCACAGTGTGGCTAAGAGATTCTCTGTCAGAGCGCTATCGCCTATTCGGTTGTATTAACTCGACACTCTCGTGCTGAGTCCTCTGTGCCTGTCTGTCGGAGTGGTATATTTGCAGCGGACGTAGGAATTGCATATTGAGACAAATCCTGAGAGAGGAGGAAGTGTACGAGCACCTCAGTATAGAGGATTATTTGGTTTGGACACATGTTGTCCAGGCCGTGATTCCTATAGGAGAAAAAAATAAATTGAAGGCCCCATGGGAAAGGGGGCAGGTTGCCTCTGTGACGTCGGCCCTACCTGCACGGAATAACGCACTCAAGGCGTTGAAAGAAAAACATAACTGGCTTTGTCCCTGTCAGGAGCATCACATAGACCGTCGTACAGCAGGCCGTTCTAGGCGTGGTCGTCTGTCGATTGAGAGTAGCCTTGATTTACATGGTTTCGGTCAAACTCGCGCTCATGTTGCGTTGCGTTGCTTTGTGGAGAGAGCCTGGCGATTAGGTTTGCGGTCAGTACTTGTTATAACTGGCAAGGGCACCCGTGCAAACGGTGGTATTGGCGTTTTGCGCGCCGCTGTTCCCTTATGGCTCAATGAGCCAGATTTGCGGCCCAAGGTGCTGTCTTTTTCATACGCTCAACCTCGTGATGGTGGAGAGGGGGCGTTGTACCTCTTGATTCGTCGCCGTCGCGTAGACTCTTCGGCAGCATGATGGGTTGTGGTTCTTATAAATAAGAGCGAAAACGCCAAAAGAAAAAAATAGCAAAAAGTGGTGCGCCTACAGTAGCAGTATACAAAAGATAAGTAGAAAGTCCAGAACCAACTAATAATGGTATCATCAACATACCATCATCGAGATCAAAGCCAGCGAGATCGCTTAACTCAGCGGCCCGTGCCCCAGCGAGCCTTTCAGCGCGTACGACGAGCCATAGGATGGCTGCAACGGCGGCCCCAGCCACAACGCCCATAGGGACCGTCCACAGGCCTACGGTACCTCCACGCAGACCAATTCCCAAACCTACAAAGATTAAGGCATTCACAATGGCGTCTGAGACGAGATCGTATCTGTGCCCAAAAGCACTTTTTCTGTTAGAAAGGCGAGCCAGTTCGCCATCGGCGCGATCTAGGAGTAGGGATGCGAGAAAAAGTCCTGCAGCACCACGGCGCCAGCCCTCGCTGCCAATCGCAGCAGCACAGGCGGCCGCTATGCCTATCATCAACCGCAACGTCGTGATATGGTTGGGCGTCACCATCGAATGTACCAAAGGCTGCACAAGGCTTCTGGCAACCCGGTGAATCCAGGTGTCGTGGCTCATCCAGGGCCGCGTACTGGAAGCCAGTGTGGGCTCGTCAGTGCTTGTGAAAAAAAACAAAGTATGGAAGATTTCATCCCGTTGTATTAGCTGAAAGTAGACAGTGGGAATGTTAGAGCCCTTCAGTCAGATGGTCTGACGGCTATGTGCCACGCATGAGAGCGCTCAAGAGAACCGATGTTATCTCTTTGTTATCTCTTTCTTATAAAATCATGAAGGAAACTTAAGGGAATGTTGAGGGGATTTCAACTGACTGAGCAACAGATTGCGGCGTTTATATCTTCTGGATATGTTCTTGTCCATCGGGTTTTTGATGTTCAGGACATGGCCAAGATAGATACTTGGGCACGTGAGGTGGAAAACACCCCAGCTGATTCTGGACGCTATTGGGTCTATGGGGAAAAGAGCCTGTTAGAGCCGGGGCGTACGATAATTTGCAGGATTGAAAACATTATCTCTCACCACTCGGGATTTATGGCTTTAAGCACGCTTCTGGAAGCGGCTATAGGTCAGTTGTTAGGCGAGCCCGCAACCTTGTTTAAGGACAAAATTAATTTCAAAATGCCGGGAGGTGACGGGTTCAAGCCACACCAAGACCAACAGGCTGGCTGGGACAAGTATACAGATTTCTTCATCAGCGCAATGGTCTGCATTGATGAAGCAACTGTTGAGAATGGCTGTTTGCAAATGGTCAGTGGCCACCACCGACGAGGTCTTTTTCGTCGGTGGGAGCCGCTGACAGCAGCGGATGTGGTGAATATGACATTTGTTCCAATGCCGACAAAACCGGGAGATGTAGCTTTTTTTGATTGTTATACCCCACATGCTTCTGAGCCGAACAGGACTCAGATGACACGACGACTGTTCTTTGCGACTTATAACGCGGCCTCAAAGGGAAGTCACATGCAGCAGTACTACGCAGATAAACACAAGAGTTTTCCCCCGGATGTCGATAGGGATCCCGACAGAGAATATAGATTTAGGGTCTGATACGCCATGCTCTGATCCTGGGTTTTGCAGCCTCTTGTCACGTTACACGCTCCAAACCAAAACAAGAAGAGCCGGTGCGGTGAAGAAGAAGAGGGGATTCATAGAGGAGGGCATTGAGATGGATCACGGGAGAGTGATCAAAAAAAAAGACAACTTGGGAAGACCTCTTGCTTGCCTCCTACGAGAGAGGTACGCTGTGGGTACGCTGTGGTCTCCGCAGCATAGCGCCAGTAGCTTGGAAGACAGATTGTATCAGGTGAGATGAGAGGGCTTCAATATCCGTGTCGGTCAGGGGACGTTCTTTGGGTTGTAAAGTGACAGAAATTGCAAGAGACTTACGGTTTTCTTCAAAGCCTTCATAAAGATCGAAAACCTGCACTGCAACAATCAAGCTCTTATTGGAGTCCCTGGCTGCCTTCAAGATCGTTTCAGCAGGAACTGTACTGTCAACGACAAACGCAAAATCCCGCACAACAGGATGAAAAGGTGGTAGATTCAGAGGAGGATGTCTCGAAGAGGCCTTGAGAGGATTGAGAGGGAACAGCGTCTCTAAGAGAATCTCAAAACCTACCAGAGGACTCTGTGCATCTAAGGCGCGAATGACAAGAGGATGAATTTCACCGAACCAGCCTAGTACTGTATGCCCGAGTTTGAGTGCGCTGGAACGACCTGGGTGGTACCACCGCGGGACAGATTCGCGGCTGATCTGTAGCTCCTTTAAGGGCACACCAAGAATCGCCGGTAGAGCCATTGCATCCGCTTTGACATCAAAGACATCCACGGATCTCGGCGATGGTCTGCTCCAATGTCGGGGTCTTGCATAGCCCGTCCGTATGCCCGCAGCCACGAGCTGCTGTGCGCCTGGGGTGTCTCCATAAAACTGTGGACCAACTTCGAATAACGCAGAATCTGGCATACCATAGGCTGCGTTACGGCGGGCAGCCAGAATGAGGTTAGGCAGTAACGAGGGCCGTAATGTGTCTAAGGCCGTACTCATAGGATTGGCGAGGGAAATACCACGGTCCTCATCAAATAATGCCGCGTTGGTTGAGGACATAAATGACCATGTAATGGTCTCGAGCATGCCGCGGGCCGCTAAGGTTCTACGTAATTGCGACTGCCTTTGTTGAGATTTTATTAAAACGTGTGTAGGAACTGGTACTTTTGGTAATGGTAGTGAAATGGAAGGCACGTTCTGGTAGCCGTGCAAGCGGACTATCTCTTCCACAAGGTTATCCTCTGCTTCAAGGTCACGGCGCCATGATGGCGGGGTCACCGTTAGCACATTGTTTGCCCGCACTCTCACCGTGCAGCCCACGACGTTCAGACACTTTTGCATGATAGAAACTGGCAGCTCGAATCCAGTGAGGCGACGGAAACGCTCTGGACGCAAGGAGAGTGTTCGTCGCCATATTGGTTCCGTCCCACTGACCACTAAGGTAGAAGCTTCACCGCCACACAGGTCTATCATAAGACGAGTCGCTCTTTCTGCTCCCGCTATCACAGCAGCCGGATCTAGGCCCCGTTCAAAGCGACAACGTGCTTCGGACTCAATTGCGAGTGTCCGCCCGGCACGGGCAACCCACGTCTGCTCAAACAGAGCAGATTCTAAAAAGACATTCACTGTTTTTTCTGAACATGCAGTAGCTGTACCACCAATTAAACCAGCTAGTGATTGTGGACCAATATTATCCGCAATGACAAGCATATTATTCTGTAAAACGTATGTCTTATTATCTATGGCGTGAAGAATTTCTCCATCACGTGCAAGGCGTACGGTTAATGAACCTTTCAGGTTATCAGCATCAAAGACATGTAGAGGTCTTGCTACATCCAAACTCAAGAGATTTGTAATGTCCACTAAAGCCGAGATAGGGCGTAAGCCAACCGCCATCAGGCGCCGTTGCAGCCACATCGGACTAGGACCGTTATGAACACCACGAATGAAACGACCGACAAAAATGGGACAAGCCATCTCTGCGGCTACTGTGCGGGTGAGAGTGAGAGGACTGATATAGGTGCCAGAAACAGGCACAGACGGAACCGTCTTGAATACACCAAGACCAGTGGCAGCCAGTTCTCGGGCAACCCCCTGTACACCCAGGCAGTCAGGCCGATTGGGAGCCACGACTATCTCAAATACTGGATCACGTGCGAGAACTTCAAGAGCCGTTGCCCCTGTGGGTACGTCTGCAGGAAGCTCTAGAACTCTGGAAGAATCCTCACCGAGCTGCAGCTCCCACGCGGAACATAACATACCCTGACTTTTAATACCGTGAATAGTCTTTTCTTGAAAAAGTTTGCCCGAGAACGGACTGATGACTCCCGGTCGAGCTAATAGACTTTTCATGCCAGTCCGAACATTGGAAGCTTCGCAAATCACTTGGAGTAGGCCGGATCCCGTTTCTACTTGACAGACTATTAGTTGGTCTAAGTGTGTATGCTTTTCTGTTTTCAGAATCTCTACAACAGTAAAATTATCTAGCGAAGGAGGAAACTCCTTCACATTTTCTACTTCTAAGCCAATCATCGTGAGCTTTTCTCTAATCTCTGGTACAGTCGCAGATGTCTCTAAATGCTCTTTAAGCCAGGAAAGAGAGAATTTCATGATATTTTGATAGGATAATTGGTGAGCAAAACACGCTTTTGAGTTTTATTTCTTAAAAAAAGATGTGCTATCTTCGTCCAGAAACGCTTGGAACATCCATGAATAGAAAGCCATAATGCTGCAGCCAGCGTAGGTCCGGCTCATAAAAGGTACGGAGGTCGGGAATCCCGTATTTGAGCATGGCTAAACGTTCTACACCCATGCCAAAAGCAAATCCTTGCCAGCGTTCAGGATCCAGACCACAGGAGGTCAGCACGTGGGAATGTACCATACCACAGCCTATGATTTCAAGCCAACTTTCAGAAGTGTTGCATGTCTCTTCATTGTTTTTACATAAGTAACTCACATCAATTTCCATTGAAAGTACTGTAAACGGAAAAAATGATGGTCTAAATCTTACCTGTATATCATTTTGCTCAAAAAATGAATTTATAAATAACGAAATGCAATTTTTCATATGACCAACATTGATAGTATTATCAATGACAAGCCCTTCCACTTGATGGAACATAGGGGTATGAGTCATATCGGAATCGCGACGGTAAACACGGCCAGGCGCAATGATATGAATCGGTGGCTGTTCTTTTTCTAAGACTCGAATTTGGACAGGTGAAGTGTGAGTACGGAGTAGAAAACGTGTGCCATCTGCCCTTTCCGGTAAATAAAATGTGTCATGCATCTGACGGGCAGGGTGCCCCGGTGGGATGTTAAGAGCCGTGAAGTTATGAAAATCATCTTCTATGTCTGGACCTTCTACGGCCGCGAAACCCATCCAGCCAAAAATAGCCATGATCTCGTCAAGAGTCTGACTCACAGGATGGATACGACCTACCTGTTCTGGACGCGCCGATAAGGTGGTATCTATCCGTTCAACGACTATACTCGCATCTAATTCTGCTTTTTGCAGAGTTGAGCGACGTTTCTGTATGAGGTGAATAGCCTTTTTTTTCAGAATGTTCGCGGCAGCTCCCTGTCGTGCACGTTCTGCCGTAGACAGGCGACTGAGGTTCTTCAGAATTGTTGTGAGACGACCTTTTTTGCCAAGTGTTGCAACACGCAGCGCCTCAACGGCAGAGACTGAATCCGCTGCTGCCAGGGCCTCTTGGAGCCACACTTCCAGCTCCCTGAGAGTCTCTTCCATCTCTTCCATAGATTTCTCTGATGATAGATTTCTCTGATGTACGTACCTTTGTACGTTTACCAAAACAGATGGAATAACCTAGGGCTGATTCTGCTGACGCGCAGCAGTACTAAAGAGCAACATGCGCTGCCTCAGCCTGTTTAACCAGAGTTGCGAAAGCTTCTGGCTCATGAACAGCAAGATCAGCTAAGACTTTACGATCTAACACAACACCAGACTTCTTGAGACCATTCATAAAGCTGGTGTAAGTCATCCCCTGTGAACGAACAGCTGCATTAATGCGTTGGATCCAGAGAGTGCGAAATGCGCGCTTACGATTCCGTCTGTCACGGTAGGCGTAGCGAAGGGCCTTTTCAACTTTTTCTATGGCGACCCGAAAGACCTTGGCGTTACGGCCTTGATAGCCTTTGGCCATAGCAAGTATCTTTTTATGGCGGGCATGGGCAGTTACGCCTCTCTTAACACGACTCATGGCTCCCTCCTTTTAGCCATACGGCATATATTGTGCGATCAGAGCTTTGTCTCCTCTCGAAAGAAGAAATGTACCACGTGCTTGCCTTTTCATCTTTTGCGAACGCTTACGTAAGTTATGTCGCTTACACGCAACGTTACCCTTGATTCTGCCGCTGGCGGTTACCCTGAATCTTTTCTTCACAGCACTTTTCGTTTTCAGTTTAGGCATTTGACCTGATTCCATGGTGATCATATGGGAAGCCGCTCTGGCATACTCTTGCCCACAAACTATCCTTTAGGATAGTGCAACTCAGTACAATGTACAATATATGTGCGTCACAATCATGATAAACGCGATGTATCGCCTGCCCAAAAATGAGGCAAAATATTTTTAATTTATTTTAAGATCTTAAATTCTCTTAAAAAGAGATCTCTTATAGAAAAGAGAAAAAATACATATAATGCAATATTTGAGATATTGTAAATAGTGATTTCTATCACATTTTATAATGTGATAAATTAAAATAGTAAATAAAAATTACTTAAGTTGTTTTAATTACTCAATGGTGGCAAGAATGTTATTCAGTTTGTTGCCGCAGCGCGGTGTTATCTCCGTTAGTGGAGAGGATCGTTATAATTTCTTACAAGCTATTATTTCTAATAATATAAACAAAGTCTCTGCTCACAATAGTATATATGCAGCATTGCTGACTCCGCAGGCAAAATTTTTGTATGAATTTTTCATTACAGCAGTAGAGGACAGTCTACTACTAGAAACGGAATCTGCTAGGTTAGACGACCTTAACAGGAAACTGGCAAGTTTGCGTTTACGAGCGCAGGTCACTCTAACCATGAAACCAGAAATGGCTGTGGCCGTGGCTTTTGGAGAGGGTGTAGCCGCTACTTTAGATGATGTGCGCCGTCTGATCGGACGCGGCGTAGCCTATATTGACCCGAGGCTGTCTGAGGGAGGTGTCCGTCTCCTTGGAAAACAAGAATGTTTAGTCAAGACTTTGCGGGGAATTGGGTGTCGTGAGGTAAAATACGCAACTTATGAAAAGTTCCGCCTGGAATATGGTCTTCCAGACGGTAGTCGTGACCTTGTCATCGGACGAGCAGGCCTGTTAGAGCATGGCTTTGAAGAACTCAACGGGATAGCTTTTAACAAAGGATGTTATATAGGACAGGAGGTAGTGACCCGTAGCAAATATCGTGGTTTAGTGAAGAAAAGATTAGTGCCAGTGGTGATTGACGGTCCTGTGCCAACGCCGGGCACGCTGCTATTCCTGGACAACCAGAAAGCTGGAGAAATGCGATCGTCAATAGAAAGTATTGGGCTTGCCTTGATAAGAATAGAATTTCTAAAACAAGCACAACGCACAGGCCAGCCATTTCGGGCTGGTACTACGCACCTGACCCCCCGCTTGCCAGTGTGGCTCGTTTTACCCGACGTGCCAGGAGGAAGATAACATGCGTTGTTGGTTGCGGCGCAGAGCAGAGTGTGTCCCCTGTCGTATGCATTTCATGTACTCAGACTTTGAGCGTGACAGTGGGTTTTTGCAGCAGGGCAGAAACCACGATAACCGTCGTAAAGTTACCGCTGCTCTCAATGAACTGGTGAACCGTCGTGTTTTATACGGAATATTCGTCAGAAAGGACGGGACGTAAAGTCGTGGACGTAAAATATACCGTACGCCCGCATCCTGATTTTGTCCGTGTCAGTGAACGTGAAAAAAAGGCAGCCCATAAGCGAGAGCGTGATAATCACATAAGAGTTTTCAATGCGGAACTAATCTTGCCATTCTAGGCGTGTGCTATGACACACACAGGTCGGTGGGCTCAAAGGTAGGCATGATGGCTCATAACCGCCAGTAAGTGCTATAGATTGTCAAAAAATCATGTAACCTTTATCCAGATTGTTCTGGTCGCTGCAAAGGCCTATTTTTTAATCATATTCATCCTCTTTCTAACTGACTAACTGAAAAATTTACCTTAAATTCAGTAAAGTCATATTACTAGTTAAAGATATTATATTTATACCTAATACTAGATAATTTTTACAACCTAAATAGCAACCCTTACAGACCCGTTGTAAGCAAAGAAGATTATTCCCGCATGAGATATATAATTTCTTTACCTTCTTTAAAAAGCTTTAATTTTTTTAGAATAAAACTTTTAATTTATAAAAGTTTTTCTTTTTGCATTTTATGCTTTAAAGTATATAATATTGCTATAGCTTGACGAGGATTTATCTCATCAATGTTTATTGCAGAGAGAATCCGTTCTACGGCTGATGGTTTTTGCCCATTTTGCACGGGCGACTCTGTATGTGGGATCTGGAAAGTAGTCGTCAGGGGTAAGCCTTTGAAGAGAGGACTCATGAAGCTACCGGGGCCGCCGCTGTTCTCCAACATGATCAGCACTTCTGTTGCCCGTGCTAAGACGGGTTCCGGAAGTCCGGCCAGTCTTGCGGTGTGGAGACCAGAGGACCGATTAGCAGTACCCGCTATAACCTCATACAGAAAGACTATCTGGTCTTGCCATTCTTTGATCCGCATGGTGTAGCACGCAAGGCCGGGGAGTTGCTCGGCCAGAGCGGCTAATTCGTAATAATGTGTGGCAAGTAAGCCACGACAACGTACCATATTGTGCAAGTACTCTATGCTGGCCCAGGCAATAGCCAACCCATCAAAAATAGCAGTACCACGGCCGATTTCGTCAAGAATAACCAGGGAGCGTCTGGTGGACTGGTTCAAGATGATTGACGTTTCAATCATCTCAACCATGAAGGTAGAACGACCACGAGCCAAATCATCGGCAGCACCGATACGGCTGAACAGACGATCGATGACGCCAATATGGGCAGATTCCGCTGGTACAAAAGAACCAGCTTGGGCTAGTATAGCAATAAGAGCATTCTGACGTAGAAATGTGCTTTTCCCAGCCATATTGGCCCCTGTCAGCAGCCATAAGGGCTGCGTGTTATTTAGTCTGCAGTCATTGTTTATAAAAGGTGTCTCCTGGTCCATAGTTGCTTCTACAACAGGATGGCGACCGGCCTGGATCTCAAAAGTGGCAGACTCATCCACTATGGGACGGCAGTAGTGTCGTTCAATTGCTATTTTGGCAAGAGAACTAAAAACATCTAAAGTTGCAATCGCTCTGCCTACAACGGAGAGGCTCTCTGCTTGTTGACAAATTTTATCTATTAATTCTTGAAAAAGAAGTAATTCTAGAGAACAGATCTTTTCTGTAGCGTCGCGACGACGCTCTTCTAAAGCAGCTAGTTCAGCCGTGGTGAAACGAATTGCAGTAGCAGTTTCCTGGCGGCGGATAAAAATTTCCGAATGAACTGTGAGTTTCTCTGCTTGCCTAGCTGGAATCTCCACGTAAAAGCCCAATATATTGTTATGGGCTATTTTCAATGCAGGCGCGCCTGTGAGGGTCACATAGCGAGCTTGTAAAGCAGTTATCAGACGGCCGCTTTTTTCTCTTAAAAGACGTAGTTCGTCCAGGTTTTTGTCATATGCGTCAGCAATAAAACCACCTTCTCTGAGACTGACGGGGGGTATATCAACGATTGCCTTTTGTATTTCTTTCACTAATAAAACGTGTTGATTCAGTGCATTGGCAGCTTTGAAGATTAACTGAGGCACATCCTTTGTGTAATGAACAATTAAAGACTGTATAGTCTGTCCCCTTTTTAAGGCATTGCGGACAATAGCCAGATCGCGCGGTACGCCACGGCCTATCGTCAGGCGCGACACAGCCCGTTCAACATCAGGGCAACGGTCTAGATTTTCTCGCACAGAGATCAGAATTTCATGGTTCTCCTTGAAAAACTGCACGGCATCGAGGCGTTTCGCGATAGCACCCGTATTAGTTAAGGGTGTAGCAAGATACTCTGCAAGCAACCGCGCTCCACAGCCAGTCACGGTACAGTCTATAACGGTACGCAGGCTACTGCGTTCTGAGCTATCCCGACTTTGAAAGATTTCGAGATTGCGGTGTGTAGCACTGTCAATCATCATGACAGAATCAGCCCGCAGCTTCTGGGGTGGTGGTAATCGTGGTAAGCGGCCTTTTTGAGTGAGCGCGATGTAGTCTATCAGGACGCCTGCTGCAGTAATTTCCGCTGGTATAAAAGAGCCGAATCCATCGAGTGTCTTGACACCGTACAGTGTTTCCAGACGTTGTCGAGCATTCACCCCATTAAAGCGACTGGCTTGTTGGGGATTGAGTACAGCCTTCCATTCGGAAAGCAATAGATTCAGGTCTGCACGATGAAAAAGACTTTCGGAGATTAAGATTTCTCCAGGTGCTAGTCTGGTCAGAGCTGATCCCAAATCAGAAAGGGCAGGTGCTTGAACCCAAAAGTCACCCGTTGAAACATCAACCCATGCCAGGCCAAACGCACCTTGACTGTCAGCTAACGCAACTAAGTAATTATGATCTTTTAAGTTGAGTAATTCGTCCTCTGTTATAGTACCAGCAGTTACTATTCGTACAACTGCACGATTTACTATTGACTTTTTCCCTCTCTTACGAGCTTCAATTGGGTTTTCTAACTGTTCGCAAATCGCAACGCGGAAGCCCTTGCGCACAAGCCGCACTAGGTGTAACTCATAATTGCGAGCAGGTACACCACACATTGGCACAGCCATTCCTTTGTACCGGCCACGCTGTGTCAGCACAATCTCAAGGGCTGTGGCCGCTTGTACGGCATCCTCGAAGAACATTTCATAGAAATCTCCCATGCGGTAAAATAACAGGCAATCAGGGTGCTCACGCTTGATAGCTAAATACTGGTTCATGACGGGCGTGACTGCAGACTCAGAAGAGTCTAGTGTGCAGAATGTATTCATGAAATGTCTCGCATAAGCTGTCTTCAATCTATCGTCATTAATCTATCGTCATTAAAGTCCCAGGGACAATATATGCACCTGAATGCCGATGTAGCTTCTGTACATCATCGTGGGACAGGTTCTATGCAAAAAGGGGGGGGGAAGGAGCAAAACAGTGAGCAGAGTAAACACCAAGATACAAGAGCTCGTTGGTATATTTCACAACCGCATGCGGCTAGAAAATGCTATCGAAGATTTAGTTGCGTTGGGATTTGAGCACAGCGAAATGAGTATTCTCAGCTCACATGAAACTATTGAGGTAGTTGAACCAGCAGGTAAAACTCTTAAAGAAATTTTTTTACCATTTCTGTCTGAACTGAAATATGACGGTCCTCTTGTCTCAGCAGGTCTCATTGCCTTGTCTTCTGGACCAACAGCGGCTTTGCTAGCGGGATTAGTTGCGGCCAGTGTCGGTGGAGTTGTGGTACGAGAGATCATTTCTGAAATCACCGCCGCCCCTCATACTGAGTACTTCGAGCGGGCTCTAGAGGCTGGTAGCTTGATCTTGTGGGTGGTGGTGGAAACCCCTGATCGTGAAGCCGCAGCAAGAACTGTATTCGTTAATCATGGCGCTGAAAATATACACATTCACTTGCATAAAAAGCGTACATAAAATACTGATTGAATCAAGAATGATGGATCGTTCATAAAGAAAAAACAAAAATGATAAAAAAAAATTCTATCATCGAGCACGCTCATAGTGACAGGGCCATGCTTCGGAAAGGCTGGACCACTGGGGCTTGTGCGACTGCTGCCGCTAAGGCGGCGTGTATCGGCCTGGTTTCCGGTACGATACCGGATCGTATAAAAGTACATCTGCCATACAATCTTGTACACACATTCTCTCTTAAAGAGAGAATTTTAGCGAATGGTCTGGCCACAGCTTCAGTGATTAAAGATGCTGGAGATGATCCGGATATAACCCATGGAGCAGAAATTTTTGTCGACGTCGCACAAGCCCCAGCAGGGCATGGCATTGTCTTCCGGGCAGGTTCCGGAGTCGGTCTCGTCACACGTCCTGGGTTAGCTCTCGCGGTTGGAGAACCCGCCATTAACTACTCGCCGCGCGCGATGATTACACGCAACATCGCTTTTGCTCGTCATGTTCTTTCATCAGATTTTTCACTGACGATTGGCATCGTAAACGGTTTAAAACTATCTCATTATACTCTCAATAAGAGACTTGGTATTATCGGCGGCCTGTCTGTCTTGGGAACTACTGGTGTCGTGATCCCATATTCCTGCTCAGCATGGGTGACAACCATACAACGTGGGATTGATATCGCCCGTGCCGCCGGGCTTACTCATATAGCGGGGGCCACAGGGAGGACCTCAGAACGAGCGATACAAAGATTACTTCGTTTACCAGACATTGCTCTTATAGAGATGGGGAATTTTGTTGGCGCACTATTACACTACTTACACAATCATCCCATCCCCCGCTTGACTCTTGCTGGTGGCTTTGCCAAGCTAGCCAAGCTAGCACAGGGTGCGCTAGATCTCCATTCAGGTCGTTGCAACTTTGATGCATCATTTTTTGCAAAAATTGCCTGTACAGAGGGTGCTTCTAAAGCATTAATTGCTCGTATTGGTTCTTCTGACAGTGCACATCATGCCATGGCTCTTGCAAAAGGGGACGGTCTTGATATAGCGGTATCTGTTGTCCGTGAGGCACGAAAAAAGGCGACTGAAATTATTGGTTCTGCGGTTTCTGTTAACGTTATGCTTTTTGACCGTGATGGAAAATTTCTCGCGGGAGAGTAGAGTAACGTGAAAAAACCTCTCTCTTTTTAGAGCGAGGCCTTAAGCCTTATAAGTGATCATTTCATGGTTTTGCTCTCAGATGGAAACAAACCGTATTTTAGAAGGTGACTATATCGTTCACAGGAAAATCGTTCACATGAACGGTTAACCTGAACTATCATTGATAGTGTTTTTGTTGATCTCCCATATAACCTTCAGATTTGTCGTGTGCTGCAAAGACAAGCCAATACTGGCATGAATGCTGAATATGATCGTTTCTCGATTGTTTTCGAATACGATCAGTTTACAGGTGCCTGGGTTCAGACAGTTCAGACAGTATGGCGGGTTTTAAAATTATTTATCATAATATCTCTCGGGTTGGAGCGATATTCCTGGACGTAGGATTCTGAATCTTGAACGATATCATCTGGCATCCAACAAACCCTATGCTAAATTTTCACGGCACATGCCTTGACTAAGGGGCGCGACTTGTCCGAAAGCCCGCTACACCGAAGCTCTGAAGGCACTTGCTGAGAGTTGTTATGATCAATGTGATAAAGAAAACATAAAAAAATGGTCTCTTGGTCTGCTCTGGATCGCGAAATATCGTGTTGGGCTACACAAAACGGCACGGTTAAGTTATGGTGGCGAGATGACGATGCCACTAGACAGAACGACAAACTGGACCGTTTATTAGCAATAGCAGCGCGTTTCAATATTCCGGTTGCCTTAGCAGTCATTCCACATGAAAGCAACGGCTCTCTTGCCAGGCTGTTGGCCCATGCAGACAATGTCTTTTCCCTCCAGCATGGTTTTGCCCACGCTAATTATGCTCTACCTGAACAACCAGAAAACGAGTACGGGCCAGAAAGAGGCCTTGCAGAACGAATAGCCGAATTGGCGAAAGGCCGTGAGCTGCTCGAAAGTTTGCCCAATTTTGTTCCTGTTTTAGTGCCACCATGGAATCGTTTGTCTAGCGATCTTCTCGGCTATCTGCCTGCAATAGGACTGCGTGGTCTTTCAATGTGGGGCCCACGACCACGGGCGCGGCCCGTGCTTGGTTTGCAACAACTGAATGTGCATGTCGATGTGATGAACTGGGAAACAAAGCGTTTCTGTGGCCGTGATCAGGCGCTTACTCAGTTGATTCTTCACCTGCGGAATCGTCGATTGGGAAAAGTTGATGCAGATGAGCCAACAGGAATCATGACTCATCATTCCTTTCATGACGAGGACGCATGGACCTTTCTCTCTGAGCTTCTATGGCGCACTTCCCGACACCCGCATGTCTGTTGGCTCTCTGCTAAGACGCTCTTCGCTCGCTCAGACACAGCCAGAGTTATTCGCTCCTGAGGTTGGGCACTCCAGTATTGGTCGAGTGTTCAAAATGAAGATTCTTATCAGGATTGATAAACGCGTAAGCACTGTGGGCAGCACGAGTGGCCTCCGCGAAACCTGTGAGAATCAGCTTAAGCTTTCCTGGATAAATAGCAATATCACCGGCTGCAAAGACACCCTGCTGACTCGTCATCCCGGTCTCTTGGTTAATAGAGATGCGATGACTGTCAAGAACCAGTCCCCAGCGATTCATTGGTCCAAGCTCCTGTGCTAAACCAAAAAAAGACACCAGAAAATCTGTTTCAAGACGTCTGCGCTTTCCATCCAGCGTAGTAGCGATAACAGCTGTCAACTGTCCATCGTAGCCCTCCAGACTGTGCAGATGATATGGTACAATCAAATCCAGGCGTCCAGCCTGTGCTAATTGTTGCAAACGAATAGTATTGTTTGGAGAAGCGCGAAATTTAGATCGGCGATGTATTACGATAACCCGCGATGCTATGTCTAGCAGAGATAAGGCCCAGTCAACCGCAGAATCACCGCCACCAGCAATGACTACTCTTTTTCCGAGAAAATCATCACGACGACGAATCCCGTAAAATACACTTCTACCCTCGAATAATTCTAGCCCAAACAATGGTGGCCTGTTAGGGGTAAAGGCGCCAGCACCGGCAGCGATGACTATCGCTCTACACGTAATACGTGTTCCTTTGATAGTGGTAACAAGAAATTGACCAGTGGGCTGTCGCTGGAGTTGCTCAACTCGCTGACCGAGGTGAAAGGTCGGGTGAAATGGTAGGGTTTGTTCTTCTAGCTTAGCAATGAGGTCGGCTGCCAAAATATAGGGGTGACCAGGAATGTCAAAGATAGGCTTCTCAGGATACAAAGTAGTTAGCTGACCGCCGATTTTCTCTAAAGTGTCAATTACATGACAGTGGAGTTTTAACATGCCACAAGCGAAAACAGAAAACAAGCCAACCGCTCCAGCGCCAATTACGACTATATCAGTGTTATAATCAGTACTATAGATGTCATCGGCCACAAGATGCCCCCCATTCCCGCTACTGGTAAGCCATTGACTTCACCAAAAAGAATCAAGGGAAATACTTTATTAAAAAACACTTTTATACAAGAAAATTGCGTACCTTAATCGGTTGCAGAATGAATAGACAATTGCATTAGTTTTAAACTAGCCCGCGCAAGGGCGTCGGCACGCTCATTCTCAAAATGACCTCCATGCCCACGAATCCAATGCCAGACAATACGATGCCGTTTAGATACAATTTCTAATTGTTCCCACAAATCCCTGTTCTTCACTGGTTGACGTGTCGCCGTTTTCCAATTGTTTTTCTTCCATACATGGATCCAATGACAAATACCCTTTTGAACATACTGGCTGTCAGTGTAGAGGTTTACCTGACAAGCACAATGCAAGGCCTTCAAAGACTCAATCACCGCCGTTAACTCCATGCGATTATTTGTAGTATCACATGCACTTCCAGATAATTCTTTCTCTACCCCGTGGCAGCGCAGGATAGCACCCCAGCCGCCTGGGCCAGGGTTTTCTGAGCAAGCACCATCTGTAAATATTTCTACAAGATTTTTATACATAGAAACACTGTCAAATTGTGATAACGCCATAAGATTTTGGATTGGTAGTATTACGATGAAAATACATCTTTCTGACATACTCCAATGGATTTTTAGGTTTAACAAATGCACCTGTTGGGGTATTAAGCCAGTCGTATAGTCGTGTGAGTAAGAATCTCATGGCCGCTCCACGAGCTAGCAGAGGCAGCGTTGAAATTTCCATTTCAGTCAAAGGACGAACACGATTATAGGCTGAGACGAGCCACCGTCCCTTGGTGACGTTGAAAGTCCCGTCTGCTTCAAAACACCAAGCGTTTAGGCAAACGGCAATGTCATAAGCGAGAAAGTCGTTACAAGCGAAATAAAAGTCTATAACACCACTAATATTTCCATTATGAAAGAATACGTTATCTGGAAAAAGATCAGCATGAATGATGCCGCTCGGCAGGGCGGCTGGCCACCATTTCTCGAGATGGTCGAGTTCATACCGAATCTCGTCCGCAAGACCAGGTAAAACAGAATTAGCGCGTTTGGCTTCTACTTCAAACAACGGGCGTAAATTGCTGACTGACAGGGTATTGTGACGTACTTTCGGATAGTTCCTTCCCGCGAGATGTAGCCTGGCGAGGGCCTCACCCAAAGCGAGACAGTGCGTAGGAGTCACTCGCTGAGGGCAGAGACCGGCGAGAAATGTGACCACTGCTGCTGGCCTACCACATAAAGTGCGCAACGCGCAACCATCGCGTCCGCGCAGCGGTATGGGGCACGCAACACCAGCTAGCGCTAAATATTCCATCAGATCAAGGAAGAAAGGAAGATCATCGACCTTTACGCGTTTTTCGTATATGGTCAGAATGAATGGCTTACGATCGGTCTGTAAAAGAAAATTAGAATTTTCGACCCCCTCCGCAATGCCTTTGCAAAAAATCACCCTGCCAATGTCGTACTCAGCGACAAAACGGCTCAGGTCCTCATCTGAAACCTCCGTGTAGACCGCCATGGCGTTTCTCCCGCCCCGCGTTCTTTATGTATATTGATTGTTTTTTTGAGGAAAAAAACTCGCTGCGTCCCAAGCCAAACACCCTACAGAGCGCGCGCGCTACAGCAGAGTACCAGGGAGTCAATACGGTGACACCTGCCCACCCACGTGTCAACCTCAAACAAAAACAAGGCCACACCATCGTCCTGCAGCGCGGCAGCAGCACCGTGCCATGGCAGCATGGCAGAGCCATTCCCCCCCCTACAGGCTGGTAATATTGGCATTGGAAGGGCTAATAAGGGTCAAAAATTCTCGACGTGTGGTAGACTCCTCACGAAAAGCTCCTAGCATACGACTAGTGACCATAGTAACGCCGGGCTTATGAACACCGCGGCTCGTGATGCATTGATGCGTGGCTTCAATGACTACCGCGACTCCTTTAGGACGGAGTACACTGTTGATCGTATTAGCAATCTGTGCTGTCATTTTTTCCTGAATCTGCAACCTTCTCGCATAGAGTTCCACGACACGAGCGAGTTTACTGATACCGACAACTCGCTGGTCTGGCAAATAAGCCACATGTGCTTTACCACTAATGGGGGCCATGTGATGTTCACAGTGAGATTCAAAGCGGATGTCGCGAAGGGCTACGATCTCATCATAGCCCTCTATTTCCTCAAAAGTGCGCCGTAAGACCTCTTCTGGGTCCTGATGATAACCAGAGAAGAACTCTTCGTACGCTTTCACAACACGTTTGGGAGTATCACATAGTCCCTCACGGTCTGGATCGTCACCCGCCCAGAGTAATAACGTACGGACCGCGGCCTCAGCTTCCTCACGGCTCGGACGACTCAGACTGTCATTGATCGTGTTAGTATTGAGACGAGCGCTCTCTTGAGGATAAATAAGATTCACGTTCCGTCCTTTCTGACCGCTTGTACGGTCTTGAGAGAATGAACTGTCCAGACGTTTATGGCGTTTTGCTCGTACTCGTACATCTCGTCTCGTACCGACTACTTGCTCTGGAAGGGAGGCGGTCAAAACGCTTGCACTTGCTGATAGACCTCCTTCAATTTCTAGGACAAGCGGGTATTGAGCTGCGGCACGCACGCACGAATCCCCAGGGCAGCCGTAGGCAGTATAACAAGTCGGCACAGCAGAAAATCATGCAAAAAGGGATTCTGATTCCCGTGATTCCCGTCGCGGATCAATCCCCGTGCATGTCAAGATCCAGCGATAAACAGCACTGATCTGACGTTCCTGACGGCGTCGTAACTCGCCGTTTGTAAGATCAATATAAACTAAAGATATTATACCTTTACTTCTTTCATATGCTTTGATATAAGTACCTGTAATATTCACAAGAATATTACCTACGTCAATGGATGTGGACATTGCAAGAGGTTCTAAATTGATGTCAAAATTGTTGTGACAGTCCTGGACTTTCGCTTTACAATCCAAATAGGAGACGGTCATAGGCTGATTCGCAGGAAGCTCAAGTGGAACAAAGTAGTGGTTTACGTGGTCTTTGCCATGGCGTACGGCCTTCAAACCAATCATATCGCGATATAGCACGAAGTGCCCACCTGTGACTGTCTCTGCCGTTACTGCCGTCACCATCGGAATTCTTCCCTTCTCTGCTGCAGCACCGCTTTACTCGCGCTACGACTACTTCCTGTCCTATGTGGTTGTTATGAAGCACCAATTGTTTCTCTGGCTTTTGCCACGGCAGCCTGTAGGACATGCTCTTTCATCAGAATCGTTTTCTCGTTAAAGAGTACGTTTTTCAACCAGTTGAATCCTAGTTGGAGCAGTGCTTCATCATCATACATAATGGTGTTGATATTGGACACTTCATAAGTCTCAAGAAAGCGAGTATGAAAAACAAACTGCCGCAAGGCGTCTACATCCGTGGAGACCATAAAGAACATTCTTTGTGTCTGGAGCGTCATTTCTTTACCATACGGACCACCAAATGTCTTCCACGATGCCGCTTTCATAATCACATCCATCCACCCACGGTTAACTTTGTCATAGTCTTCTATCCCTTGTATGGAACGGAATGTTGCAACACTTTGCTCACACCGTTCATTATGCCCACGACAGTAAGTTTCCTTAACAGAAAAATAAAAATCCTCTTTCTTCTCAGATCCTTTTGTCTTTACTGTTGCAAGACCTAAAGGATAGTAACGGCACGTTACAGGCCTATCCTCATAAACGCTACAGCCTTTTGTCGTAATAAATGGACATGGCCCCTCGCCATTCTCTCCTCCCATCTTCAACTTTGCGACAGGCAAGCCAGCCCGTTCCCATAAAGCTGGCACAGTCCATTGAGCCAGGAAGTCCCTTGGCCTGATGTTGAGACGACGGGACAAACGCAGAATACAGTAAGGGGTGAGTGTCAGATCAGCACCATGGCAACACCGATTCCAGCAGGAGATTCCCTGGTAACAGTGAAACGCAAAAGTATCGCTCGACTGGAGCTGCACGGGCACAACGGGACTGCTACTGGCAGTCGCACCGCGTACGCTGGAGAAAATCTCCTCCACAGATCCGGACTGTTTTTCCATAGAGGGAGGTCTCCCATTCCGGCAAGCAGAGAAGGGGGGCACCCTTCTCTGCAAGCGTGTCGTGTCACCGATGCTACATGCTACCTACATGCCACGATCTGCCCTCAGTGTTTCTGACCACCGTAGTGTTTTTCGACAAGATCTTTGTGCGGAACTTTCTTCAGCACCCATTCGCCCGTCTCCGGATCCATCCGTGAATTAACAAAGCACTTCCAGTTAGCCTCATCCAGCTTTGGAAAATCAGCACGGTAGAAGAACCCAGGATAGCGCGTTTCCTCACGGAACAAGATATGCCGCAGATGCGCCTCCGCTGCCCGTAGACGGTGATAATTCTCCCATGCCCTGAGTAGCTCATGCAGATCCTTTGCCTTGAGCTTGAGCGAATCTTCCTTTAACCATTGTAAATGCTTTAGTCCTATTTCGAGCATCTTAGCATTTGTTGTATAGTAAGTCGACACACCAGCCACATATTCATCCATATACTTCTGCAAACGCATTTGAAACATTTTAGGAGAAATGTAATAAGGATTAACGTCTTCAGAAGTAGTCTTGTCTTTATATTCAATGTAGTTACGAACTGGCTTGTATATTTCTTCAGTAATTTCTTGAATAGGCTTTTTGAACGCAGGCTTGAAGTCCTTATTGTCGCGAACAAATTGAATCATTGCCTTACCCGCAATACGGCCTTCTGTATGCGATCCAGAGGAGAATTTATGGCCAGAAGCCCCAACGCCATCGCCAGCTGTAAACAAGCCCTTGACAGTAGTCATACGATTGTAACCCCACTGCCATTCTGGCGGAGAAATATCTGCAGGCCCTGACACCCAAATCCCACAGCAACCAGAATGAGAGCCTAACAGATAGGGCTCTGTTGGCATGAGTTCAGAAGCACTTTCCTCCGGTCTAATGTTCATACCTGCCCATACACCAGCTTGGCCAATACACATATCAAGAAAATCTTCCCATGCCTCCGCCTCAAGATGTTTAATCTCTCGTGGAGTCATAGTTTCAGAGAGTTTTTTCATGGCGGCAGGCGTGTCCATGACAATAGGACCGCGGCCTTCCCTCATTTCTTTCAGCATAGCATGGTTACGTAAACAGGTTGGTACTACCGCAGCGGTATCATATGGGGCAAACTCCTTTAACATGTCCGCATTCTTGATAACATAATTCTCGCCATAGCCGTTCAGAGCCTGAGACTTGAAGAGTAGAAACCATGCCCCGACTGGGCCATAACCGTCTTTGAAGCGTGCCGGCACGAACCTATTCTCCATCATAGTCAGTTCGGCTCCACACTCTGCTGCCATAGCATACGTTGACCCTGCGTTCCACACTGGATACCATGTTCTACCCATACCTTCGCCGAGAGAGCGTGGTCGGAAAATATTCACTGCCCCCCCTGCTACGAGTAGAATCGCATTGGCCCTGATCACGTAAAGTTTATGCTCGCGCACAGAAAATCCAACAGCTCCCGCAACGCGGTTTTGCTCATTTTTGTCAAGCAGCATTTTCACGATAAAGCAGCGTTCGATAATATTTTCAATTCCAAGCGCTTTCTTGGCAGCTTCCGCTACTATCGGCTTATAGGACTCGCCGTTAATCATGATTTGCCATTTCCCTGAACGAACGGGTTTGGCGCCGTCTTTCAAGGCGATGCCCTCACTGCCCTTGGCCTTCCAGATCGGTAGACCCCATTCCTCGAATAGATGGACCGTATCATCAACATGACGGCCAACGTCGTAAACCAGATCGTCACGGGTAATACCCATCAGATCGGCAGAGACCATGCGGCAATAGTCCTCAGGTGTTTGGTCCCCAAGATAGGTATTAATAGCTGAAAGCCCCATGGCGACTGCTCCAGAACGGTCCATCGCTGCCTTGTCCACGAGCAGAATTGAAACGTCGTCAGAAGCCCAGCGTTTTGCCTCGAGCGCAGTGCCACACGCGGCCATACCACCGCCAATGATAAGAATGTCTTTTTGTATTTCAACGATTTCAGGATCACCAAAAGTACCAGCCATGGAACATTTCCTCCAATTGCGGGCAAACACAACCCCTTGCGAAGAGGATTGCCTGCCGCCCCTCTGCACGGAAACCCGTCGCTCAACGGACTGCCACCACCTAGCAATCCCGCCTGAATGGCGGACTTTCAAAGACCTCTGCTTTAGATCTTGGACAGAGCTTTGCCAGCCTCCGTGAAGAGCAGCTGGTCATCAAGATCACCTGCGGGTGGCTTGTTGCTATAGGGATCAATGGAGCCAACAGGTGTAGAACGGGTAGGAAACTTAAAACGCTTTACTTCACTGTCACGAAACTTAATAGTCCACATAATGCTTTGATCAGTCCGTAGTGGAATGCAGGCACCCCCCATTGGCACAACATCCTGATAGGCCCGCACTTCAATGGCCTGCTGTGGACAGGCCTTGACACAACACTGGCACTCCCAGCACTGCTCAGGCTCTTGATTGAAGGCTTTCATACGTGAAGTATCAAGTTTCATCAGGTCATGCGGGCAAATATACATACAGGCGGTTACCTGGCCGCCCTTACAACCATCACACTTATCAGCATACACAAAGGTGGGCATCCAATTCCTCCCATTTACCTGGTACGAGACTCTCTTGGGCGATAGCCCGTGATCGCGCGTGCCGTAAAGACTCAATATTACCTATCATTCATATACCCATCTTGTCAAACACAGAAATCAGATGCCTAAAAGGGTTAACCTAGTAAAGGTAAACATATTGTTAATAAATAATTTAAATTCTTACTAATCTTATTTATAAAGAGTCTGATTGTTTTCTTATCTAAAGAGAATATTTTACATTATTGTTAATATTATATATTATTAAAGATTTTAAGATTGATAAAGATTTATTAGGAATAAATCCATGTCTTATCACTCTTTAAGAGATTTTATCATGATGCTTGAACAAAAATCTCAACTTAATCGTGTTAAGATCCCTGTCTCTCCAGTGCTTGAAATGACTGAAATTCAGACCCGTCTTTTGGCAGAAGGTGGGCCAGCGGTCTTGTTTGAAAATGTGATAAGGCCCAATGGTCAATGTTATGCCTTCCCAGTACTGGTGAATCTCTTTGGCACGGTAGAAAGGGTGGCATGGGGTATGAATCGTGCACCCGAAAGACTACGCGAAGTCGGTGAGATGCTTGCCTTTCTGAAACAACCAGAACCACCAAGAAATTGGCGTAAAACAGTCGAAATAATCCCTATTTTGAAAACGGTACTCGCTATGAAACCCAAAAAAGTCTCTCGAGCTTCCTGTCAGGAGAAAGTACACACCGGTGCTGAGATAGATCTCTCTTCCTTACCGATTCAATTGTGCTGGCCTGGGGAACCAGCACCGCTTATTACGTGGGGCGTGGTCGTGACACAAGGCCCTGATGCAGAGACAGAGAGAGTGGATACTTTCAACCTTGGGATCTATCGTCTCCAAGTGACTGGACCGAACACAACCTTGGTGCGCTGGCTCAAACACCGCGGTGGCGCTCAACAGTTTCAGCGCTGGCGACTGAAACGGGGCAGTGAACCTTTTCCAATGGCTGTCATCATCGGTGCAGATCCTGGGACGTTGTTAGCGGCCGTTACGCCGGTACCAGACACGCTCTCTGAATACCAGTTTGCTGGTCTCCTACGCGGGCGGAGTGTTGAATTAGTAAACTGTATTACGGTGCCCCTACAAGTCCCAGCTCAATCTGAAATTGTTCTGGAAGGTTATGTGATGCCGGAAGAGGAGGCGGCGGAAGGTCCCTATGGGGACCATACAGGCTATTACAACGCTGTGGAATCCTTTCCAGTATTCCGACTGTCAGCCGTGACTCATCGCCATGATGCTCTTTATCTGTCTACCTTCACAGGTCGTCCCCCTGATGAGCCCAGCGTGCTTGGTGAAGCATTAAACGAGGTCTTCATTCCTCTATTAGTACAACAATTTCCAGAAATTATTGACTTTTGGTTACCTCCGGAAGGGTGTAGTTATCGTATTGCTGTTGTCAGTATCCATAAGGCCTATCCAGGCCATGCTAAGCGGGTGATGATGGGTGTGTGGTCGTTTCTGCGTCAGTTTATGTATACAAAATTTGTGATTGTAGTAGATAATGACATTAATCCACGTGACTGGAAGGAAGTTGTATGGGCAATTGCTACGCGTGTTGATCCTGTCCGCGATATTACCCTGCTAGAGGGTACCCCCATTGACTATCTAGACTTCGCCTCACCAGAGGCAGGTTTAGGGAGCAAGCTTGGATTAGATGCGACCAATAAATGGCCACCAGAAACTCACAGAGTCTGGGGCAAGAAGATTTCCATGACAGAATCTGTTGTCCAGATGGTTACGAGTAAATGGGAGAAGTATGGATTACCCGGAGAAGGGAGGCCAATCTGGCGTTGTGAGTAACACTGATAAAAAATTAGGAGGGCTGGTCCATGCCACAGCTACCCCTTATACAGCCAGTTATCTTATCTGGGGGAGCGGGGACTCGGCTCTGGCCTGTGTCGTGCCGTCATTTTCCAAAGCAGTTGATGGCATTACCTGTAACGTCTCAATACAGTTTACTCCAGCAAACTGCCTTGCGGATTGCAGAAAAAGAGTTTTCTCCACCTATTGTGCTCTGCAATGAAGTCCACCGCTTTGTTGTCGCTGAGCATCTCCGGGCCATCGCTCTTAAACCGTCTTGTATTGTACTGGAACCGGAAGGCCGTAACACGGCACCAGCTGTTGCAATAGCAGCACTTTTAACACTCCCTGAAGTCGTTCTTCTTGTGATGCCTTCTGACCATGTTATTTTGTACAAGGATCGCTTTGATACTGCGGTTGCAAAAGCTGTAGCAGCTGTCGTCCAGCATGGCAGAATCGTGACATTTGGCGTCCCCCCAAGGCAGCCAGAAACGGGTTATGGGTATATTCGTTACGGGGCAGGCTGGACAGAGCTACCCGGCGTCTATGAGGTTGAGCAGTTTGTCGAGAAGCCAGACCTGACGACAGCACAGCAGTTCCTTACAGAAGGGGGGTATCTCTGGAACAGTGGCCTATTTGCCTTTCGAGCCAGCCACTACTTGGAAGAACTGGACCGGTTTCAACCGGGCATAACAACAGCTTGCCGTGCGGCCTTGCAGGATATGTCTCGTGACTGTGAGTTTTATCATCTCTCTTATCAGCCATTCCGAGCTGTCCCGTCTGTTTCGATAGATCACGCTATTATGCAGCATACCAAACACGCTGCTGTCGTCCCGGTGGATATGGGATGGAGTGATGTGGGGTCGTGGTCTACGCTTTGGGAGATTGGTCAGAAAGATTCCGAAGAAAATGTACTACATGGCAATTCTCTTGCCATTAGTAGCCATAGATCTTATGTTCATTCAGATAAGACTTTTACAGTTGTTTTTGGTGTGACTGATTTAATAGTAGTGGTAACATCAGATGCATGTCTAGTGATTCCAAGAGAACAATCGCAAAATGTTGGTAAAGTTGTTGATTTGATTGTCCAAAAAGGGTACCATTCATCTCATTTGCCTAGTAAGAAGATCAATACGCTTGGCGTATACAATACTTGTCGTAAAAATCGATCTTTCCGAGTCAAGGAGATTGTTCTTCACCCCAAAGAAAAGATTTCCTTCAAGGAACATCAGTACCTTGCAGAATACTGGATTATCATTCATGGAACTGCTAGTGTCAGCCGTGGTCCAAAGACCTTTGGGCTGTCTACGGGACATTCAACAAAGATTCCACCTGGTATCCCACATACATTAGAAAATAACGGACAAGAGCTGTTACATATAGTAGATATTCAGCTTTAACTGAGGGGGGGCATTATTTTATTATCATGTATTTGATTCCGTTCTTTTTGCAAAATTTGCAATCTCTGCCATGTCTCTGGAGAGGGATCTATTGTTAGCATGGTCTGCATACGCTCGATTTCACGCGTGAGGGCCTGATCGTATAGCGCCAACAGCATGCGCTGGTAATCGCCTTCTGGGTCTTGGCATTGCCTCTGCAAGGCGGAATGTAAATCACGCTCTAGCCCTATCATAGCGATCTCCTGACAATCTCGTTTTAGGATTGAAATTAAGGAGGCCCCGTCTATATCGGGACTTGCTGCAAGCACCGTTGCAGCGTTTTCTATGAGGTGAGATAAAGCCGTATTTCCAGCCAATAATTCAGCCACTTGTTCTATATGGCACATCAAAACCTGCGGATGAGTCAGTAAGAAGGCAGTGAAGACGCGATCTGCCATCGCCTTCATCTGCGGTATGGAGCCGGTTAATCTCACATGTTTCTTATTATGATTCGGCAATGGGCCGAGGCCTCGAGCCATTTTCCTGAGAAGGACTCTGTGTCTTTCATGGAGTAATATCTGATAGTATTGACGGACAGTAAGATTTACGATTCTGCTGGTCAGGCTCTTAATAGCCTGTTCTAAGCCTGCGAGCTGTTCTGGTGTATCAAGTTGATGATCTTTTATCAGGTTTTGCCATACTTCTTCAAACAAAGGCGTAGCTCTGGAGAGAATCTCGGCCATGGCCGATGCCCCTTCTGTCCGTATCAGTGTATCCGGATCTTTCTCTTCTGGCAGAAGTGCGAATCGTACTGATAACCCAGGTTTCAAGAGCGATAATATACGCTGAGCAGTACGGATGCTGGCCAGACGGCCAGCAGTGTCGCCATCAAAACATAAAATAGGCTCAGGGGCTAGACGCCATAAGACTGCAAGCTGTCCCTCCGTCAGAACCGTACCAAGCTGTGCGACAGTATGAGAAAAACCGGCTCCTGCCAGCGCAATAACGTCCATGTAGCCTTCTGTCACGAGCACGGTCCCTTTTTCGAGAGCGGGACTGCGTGCCTGAGCCAGGCCGTAGAGCACGTCCCCTTTCCGGAACAATGGTGTTGCGACGGAATTGAGGTATTTGGGCTGCGCTGTTCCAAGGGTGCGACCACCAAAAGCAATCACACGACCACGGATGTCAGTGATGGGAAAGATCACCCTGTCGCGGAAAGTGTCATAAGGTGACCCACCGTTTTTAGGGTGAATGAGCAGGCCTCCTTCGACCAGTAGCGTCTCATTGATTCCCTCCCGCTTCAGGGTCGTGCTACCTGCATTGCCAGGCGGGGCAAAACCAAGTCGGAAGGCAGCGATGATTTCGTCATTTAAACCGCGATTGTATAAATATTCGAGTCCATTTTTTCCAGTTGGCAACCTTAACTGTTTTTCATAAAAGCGCGTAGCCATTTCCATGACATCTAAAAGGTCGGAATACTCCGTAGAGGTTTTAATACTGTAATCATAATTACTATATAGTGTACTTTTCAGTCCTGCAGCTTGGCTCAGGTGTTTCACAGCGTCTGAGAAGGACAATCCATCTGCCTGCATGATGAAACTAATGACATCACCGTGGGCACCGCAGCCAAAGCAATAAAAGAACCCCTTCTCTTCGCTCACTGTGAATGAAGGAGTTTTCTCACTGTGAAAAGGACATAGACCAGTATATTCGCGGCCACGACGGGTCAGCCTCACCCGTTGGCTAATGACGGTGACCAGTGGTAGCCGGGCACGCAAGGTGTCGAGAAAAGAGGATGGCGGGCGATTCATAGGCACCTTTGCAAGGCAAACCGCTCAAGCGCTACTTTTTTTGGCTAGCTAGCGAGCTGCGGGTGAGTCCGCAAGATCAACGTGCTCAAAGCGCTGGCTCGTACAAAATCTATTTTACCAGCCCAGCGTAATACGTTTGTAAAGTGAAGTGGTTGTAACCCGCCCTAGAGGCCATGAGCGCCGCGAGTCTCAATCGCAGCCTCTATACTCGAGCCATCGTCATTTCATACTCTTTTCATACTCTTTCAAGGGAGAAAGATCTCTCTAACGGGAATTTTCTGTAAAAGAAATACATAAAGATTATTATTATTGTATAATTTTTCTAAAATATGTAAATTTTCTTTTTCCCAAGACTCACATCGCTACAAGCAACGGAGTCACGCTTTTTCAAAGCAACTAGGATCAAACGTATTTTCTGTCTCTTTCGTCTTTCCTTGACAGAGGCTGCCTGCTTCAGGATTGAGATCATCCACCGCATGATCACCATCTCTCAGTGCCTTCTTGAGACAGGATGACGCTTTACAACTGAATGACACGATGTTACTTACAGGCAACAGGCAAAGTGTGTCCAATCCTTCCGTGGCAACAAATGGACGGATATTCCGTCAAGGGATCCTGTTGCGGAGCAACCTTTTCAGAAGGTGAGAGCGATGCGACCTCTTGTTCCTCTGTCTCACAATAGGCCATACATTCTCAATACCAACGCCTGTTTAGTACTGTCCGATGGCACTGTGTTCTGGGGGTATGGAGTCGGCGCCATGGGAACGGCAACAGGTGAGGTGGTGTTTAACACCGCAATGACCGGCTACCAGGAGATACTGACAGATCCTTCCTACGCTGGACAAATTATTACTTTCACTTTTCCCCATATCGGCAACGTAGGTACGAATAGTGAGGATATCGAATCTGCTATGCCGGCAGCACGGGGATGTATTATGCGGGCTACCACGAGTCAGCCGTCCAACTGGCGAGCACTTTTTTCCCTGGGTCGTTGGCTAGAGAGTCAGCGTTTGATTGGTCTGTGTGGCGTTGACACCCGATGTTTAGCTCGTCGCATTCGTGACCTTGGAGCGCCCAATGGGGTCATCGCCCATGCAGAGACAAAGAGTAAGCTCGATCTTGTAGCGCTACAGACACAGGCACGGGCGTGGCCAGGAAGTGCGGGACTGGATCTCGCGAAGGAAGTGAGCTGTCGGCAGACCTACCGCTGGGATGAAACTGCCTGGCAGCCTGAGCAGGGCTATGGTTGCTGCCGCAACCCACGTTGGCATGTAGTCGTTATGGACTACGGTGCGAAACGTAACATTCTGCGGTGTTTATCTACTGCAGGATGTCGTGTTACAGTAGTGCCTGCGACGACTACTTTTAACGAGATTCAACAACACAAGCCGGATGGTGTGTTACTGTCCAATGGCCCAGGAGATCCTGCCGCGACAGGTACCTACGTTGTACCCGTTATACAATCACTACTAGAATCTGGTTTACCATTATTTGGTATATGTCTTGGACATCAGATGCTTGCAATTGCACTTGGTGCACAGACATACCAACTAAAAGTGGGTCACCGCGGTGCCAATCAGCCTGTCAAAGATCTTGTCACGGGCCGTGTTGAAATTACGAGTCAAAATCATGGATTCTGTGTCGACCGTGTCACGCTGCCAGCTAACGTGGTAGAAACGCACACTTCTCTGTTTGATGGCTCACTGGAGGGCCTGCAAGTGCGGGAAAGGCCAGTGTTCTCTGTGCAATACCATCCAGAAGCCTCACCAGGTCCGACAGACAGCTTTTACTTGTTTAAACGTTTTACAGCTTCTCTTGAAGCGTACAGAGCGCAACGGCCTTAACTCAGCAAGGGCGGTTAAACGCGACTCTCTCTAAGCAAGTCACCACAGACACGCTCGCTCTCTATGCGCTTTCTGCTGCAGCGTTGGCGCACCCGGCGGGATTCGAACCCACGGCCTCTGCCTTCGGAGGGCAGCACTCTATCCACCTGAGCTACGGATGCCACCAGAAGGATGGTCAAAAATAAAAGGAACACGGTTCAATAGATCTTGTAAACACGGAATGCATACCTCCTTGTCAAAAAAAATGTCTTCACGACTTGTTTGTTAACTCACCCGAAAAATCCCCGTCTGAGGCATGTGCAGAATACATCTGCAAAATCACAATATAAAGTTTAACCCTTTGTAAAGTATATACTTAATAATACTCTGTTATACAGAGAGAAAAATGTGGTTTCAATATTTTTATATTAACATTTTTTTCTGTTATATTGTTTAATGATATTTTTATTGATCGTGCGCCGCCGGCGGGCCGGCAGGCGTCTGAGGAAAGAAGTGCGACGACTGAGCGCCGCAGCTCGAGCCTCAAGAGCGGCGAGCCGCTTTTCTAGGTTTTCCTGATTGCTACGAGCAGTTTGGGTTAGAGTGTAGAGAATTTCAAACTCGTCACGGCTGACCAACTCAGTATTGGTTAGTAAACGTTCAAACTGATGGCGGAACAATCCTTCGATCTCATTACGGATACCTGATAATGTGCCAGCAGCACCACCTAGTAAGCGAGCGAGATCATCAAAAAAGCGATTTTGTGTCTGCATTGTTATCCTTCCCTGCCATATTGCCCAGCTCCATAACTGAGGGCAGAATTATGTAGGGGCACTGGCTTCCTGGCAATAAGGACTGAAACGCCCTGTATAACCGGGGACTCGAATTATGGGGGGATTATTCGAGTCACTGAGTATTACTGACTGACACGGCAAGCAGAAGGATGAGAGAAATGATGAACGTGTGATCGCGTCTTTACGGGAGGCTAGGTCATGCAGAAGGCATGGAAGCACACGGAATCTTGTGAGTACGTGAGTACACACGTACACACCATTGATCATGTCTCTTATGTCCCTTCCCACCACACCTAGTTTGCTAGGGAGAGTCTTTTCCACTAGCTTCAGGCTAGAAACCTTCTCGCTCAAGTCTTTTACGCTCAAGCTTACGCGCACGGCGAACAGCTTCTGCTCTTTCGCGTGCATTACGTTCTGAAGGTTTTTCATAACTTCGCCTTAGCTTCATTTCTCGAAATATGCCCTCGCGCTGCATTTTCTTTTTAAGGGCTTTTAACGCCTGATCGACATTATTATCGCGCACAAGTACCTGAACCAGGGCTCTTACTCCTCTGCTAATGACTTTCGCATTTCTGAATAGCTCGCCAGCGTAGATAACACCTGAAATATAGGCGGCCGGATGTAGTCGGCACGTCTGAGCATACCAAGCACTAGATTTATAGCGTGGTTTGAACATGCTGTGAAGAGGACTTACGGCGTCAGGTTGACAGAGTGGCGACAAAACGACCCTATTGGCATAGAGTAGTTTAATATGTTCTGCCTCTGCAACACCAAGGAAGTCGCTATGCAAAAACCTCCCTTTGATCAACGCCTTGCGCGTGTCTTAGTGCGACCTCTGATAGGAACATTCATTTCGCCAAATCATCTTACAACTTTGAGTCTTTTTCTCGCCTTAGCAGGAGCTTTGTGTCTCGCCAGCAGCGAAACACTCTGGCAAAATTGTGGTGCAGGTTTATTTGTTCTGGCACGCTTCATGGATCATTGGGATGGTGAATTGGCACGTCAGTCAGAGCGGCAATCACGTTTTGGATATTATTTTGATTACGCAACAGGTGGTCTCAGCTATGCAGCTCTTTTTTGTGGTCTCGGCTTTGGTCTCGTCGAAAGCGTTCTAGACACGTGGGCGATCAGTCTAGGGTTAATGGGTGCAGTATCAGCCGTATTGGCTATGGGATTCAATCTGTGGATAGATGCCGAGACCAGTGAAAACGTTGGTGATACAACCCTTACTTATCCAATGATCGCTGGCTTTGAACTAGAAGATGGTATTTATTTGCTTGCCCCCCTCACTTGGTTTGGCTGTTTGGTGCCTTTCTTCACAGCAGCCGGTGTTGGTGCGACTCTTTATTGTCTATGGACATTGATCAGACCATTCCGGTTATTATGGATGCGTCACCGTGAGAATGAACTCTAAAGAAAGCAGGCCCAGAAGCACCGGAGTCATCTATTGGGCTGGGGGCCGGATACTGGCGTGCGTAGGTGCGTACTCTGGTTGCAAGGCGCCATAGGATAGCCAGTATAGAGCAAGTCTAGTAGAGTGTGAAAACACGGAATGTTCATACGGTATACCCATTCCATATCGGGACCGAATCGGCACTGTAAAAATGAGCGTCTGTGTCGTCTGTGTCAGAGAGAGGATACAGGGAGAGGAGAAGGGGCCTCATACTGTCATTACGGTCAAAAAAAGTTTGTGCCCTCACCCTCCCTCACCAAAACAGACTTGTGTTCTGCCGTCCAACGCTGAGCACGATGTGATATGCGTGTGCTGATCTCAGTTTTTCTTTTGCCCCACTTCTCGCTCAGTCTCAGCTCAGACAGGGCAATGGCGGCACTGATAGTCAACCACTGCGCTGTTGATCCGCTCTATGCCGTTTTTCCTCAGAGCACTCAATATGGGGGGGGGGGGGCGCTGCAGACCAAAGCCCTCCAGCGCTGATGATCAGCAATTTCACAGCATCACCAGCTTTGACTGAAGCTTAAACCCTAAAGAGCATCTAAACTCGTTGAGAAATAGAGAATTACCCTCAAGAGAGAATTACCCTCAAATTATGGCCCGAAAAACATGTTGTTCATGTAGTTCATCGGAGAGGAAAAGGAGTAAGCACCACGACCAATGTCATAAGACATACGACTGACCATACTGGTCATCTGTGTTACGTTACCTGCCATTAAGCTCACGTTCTGAGACACCTGACCTACAGCCTCATTAATGTGGCTTATAGACTTGCGCATCACACTGATATCCTGCGACATACTGGAAATATCGTGCCCCATGGTGTTCTGCACCTCTGCCATACTGGTCAGATCATTGCCCATCTTTTGCATCACGGTTGTCATGGTGTCGAGATTGCGGGCCATCCCATACATGACAAATGTGAAGAAACCCATAACGCCCAGGATGCCGGCTAGCACTGTGACACCAACAGGGTTCTTGACGACGAAATTTCTCATAGCCCCTTTCTTCTTTCGCTACTACTCCATCGAAACGAAGCGCCCTGCCCGCCATTTGTTCCATGACATTGTTGTTCTCGATCGTACACTCTTTCCGCCTTTTCACCCTTTGTCACGAAACTCTCTTGGCACTCACGATTCTCTTGGCACTCACGATCTGTTCCAGAATCTCTGAAGGCGGGGCTACAGACAGAATTACAGACAGAATCATTGCCACACTGCCAGAGTTTCCATTTGTGATCAACGGCTGAACCATCAGGAGCCCCTACAAGGACCAAAATACCTTAATAAAAAGGTAGCCATGTAAATGATAATGATAAAGTGACTTATAATCCGATAATCCGAGTCGCTCCATGGAATAAGGAATATTGTCTTCCTCACATGACACGAACAGAGATGTGCAAACTCAGAGAACAAGCATGCGTATCTGTAAATACGACTTGATAGATTCTTCAGAAATGCTGCACCACTTCGGTGCAGCTGAATGGCCTACACTCAAATTGAGACTAATGTTTCTGTTGCGACACTTTCACATTCTACTGCAATGCAATAGAAAGAGACGGCCGCACATGAGCATGTAAAGGTGATCGTGACAATGTAAAATACGCTCAGCGAGTCAGTTTCCTTCCTGGGCTCGTCCCCTGAGCAGACCGCTGCCGTCAGCGGATTGGTCGGTCACACTTTGTATCCTGTAACACTTTGTATCCTGTCATCATGGGTCTGATTGCTATCAGCCCATATGTAGCCCATATGGATTATTGATTCAGGTATTCGGATTATTGATTCAGGTATTCGGAAGCCCAGCTTTGTGAGTGAGTATGTAACTTTGAGTATGAGATTGTGTATATTATGATGTGACGTGATGTAACGAAAAGTATGCCCATACACTGAGTGCGTATGCAACGGCTTGCAACCTTGTCGCCGACGTGATAAGGCGAACCGCTCGAGAGCGGTGCGATTGCGAGGCTGTGATAAAGTACTATGTTTTCATTCGACAGTGACTGTCTCTTAAGCTCAAAGAATGCATGGGTCAGTACGTCAGTACAGGGGTCAGTAATGGGGGAGATTCATGGCCGAATTATTTTCGAGTGAATGGATGGACAAGTTTGCCGCTGCCTGGAATGCGGAGCCAGCTCTCTTGGAAGAGTTGGCAAAGATCGGCTTCAGCAGTAACATCGCGTATGGCTTCCTTGATGAGGGGCAGCCGCGTGGTGTCCTCATCGTTGAGAATGGTCGAGCAAAGGAAGGCATGGCTTATGATAATCAAATTTTAAACTGGGATTTACGGGCGAGTCAGGAAGATTGGACAAAGTGGATGCGTAAACCCCCTGGCTTAATGGGGCTTGGTGTAGCATACACGTCGCGTAAGCTACGGTTCAAAGTCGGCGACTACGGTGCAATGATCAAAGATCCACGAATGGCTGGCCCGTTTATTAAGAGTTTCGAGGTTATGGGGCGCGTTTGAAGCATGCCAACAATACCCAGGGTCATCACTGCAACTCTGTTGAGTCTTTGCAGTATCGGTGGAAATGTATTGGCGTCTGAGTACCAGACTGTGACTGTCACCACAGCGCAAGTCGCTCATACGTCTACTGTTGGCGGAACGGTTGTCCCGTACAAAGAAGTCAATCTTTCTGCCCAAATACCGGGTCAGGTGACCTTCATTGCAGGTGTGGAAGGTGATAGTCTCGCGGCTGATTCGCTCCTCATCCAGGTGGATGACTCGCAAATTCAGGCACAACGCAGAGCGGCGTTAGCGCAAATTGCAAACGCAGAAGCAGCACTTCGCAATGCACGTGTACAATACTCACGAGAAATATGGTCTCCACGTAGTAATACCCCGAATGCTATGCCAGGCATGGGCATGCCAAACATGTTCGACCAGTTCTTTACTCGTGGCTTTTCTAACATGATCGGCCGCAGTGATACGGGTCTCGAACGCTATGCGGACTGGTATGCACAAGGGGCTGGCGTGCAGCAGGCACAAGGCGCCCTGATGCAAGCAACAGCACAACTCGAACAGCTTAATGCTAAGTTACGTGACGCTCAGCTCACGGCTCCATTCGACGGTACGATAGTCAAGAAGGTCGTTGAGGTTGGCGATACTGTACAACCAGGGCAGCTCTTATTACAGTTTGCCCACACGGCCTTCTTACGTATTCAAGCAGACGTGCCCGTGCGACTAGTCGCAGGTCTTGAAAAGGGTATGCTGCTGCCCGCCCGACTGGACGCCGGCGGAATTCTGGATGATAAGGGAATCGAAGTCAATGCGCGTGTAGCCCAAATTTATCCAATGGCCGATAGTACCCGTCACACAGTGACGGTCAAATTTGATCTTCCTAAAGGAGTCCCTGGAGGAGCAGGGATGTATGCTGAGGTACAGATTCCGGACACAACGAAACCGAGCCGTGAATTTCCTGTTCTTCCGGAACAGGCGGTGGTATGGCGAGGTAGTTTACCCAATGTATTCATTATTCAGGAAGGACTCCCATCACTGCGGGTCATTCGTGTGGGTAGTTCTCTGGGGGGAGATTTTATTAGCGTTCTTTCCGGAGTTCATGCCGGCGATCAGGTGATCGTGAATCCGCCACCAGGGTTAGTCTCTGGCGTGAGGGCAGATTCAAGTAGCAAATAATTTTTAGGGCGTTAGGACGTAGTGATAGCGGAAAAAATTCTACTCTCTCTGTGAGATACGCTGACGAGTCGGGAGGAGGGAGTCCGGCTGGCTTGTGGCAACAAGATTGCGAAAGGCAAGTGGTCATGACGGCTGATAAAGGCGAGCGATACCGCCATGGGTTAGGCATTGCTGGTACCATGACAAGAACCTTTATCCATTCGCCACTTTCGCCGTTGCTGCTACTGGCCGCTCTCGTCGTTGGTATTCTGGGCCTTTTGATTACGCCTCGACAAGAAGATCCTCAAATTTCTGTACCCATGGTGGATGTCTTTGTCCATTACCCTGGTGCGTCTGCAGAGCAAGTGGCGAGTCTCGCTATAGACCCTTTAGAAAGAATGATGACTGAAATCCGCGGGGTCAAGCATGTCTACTCGGCATCCCAACACGGGCAGGGGATGGTGACAGTCGAGTTCGATGTTGGCGAGATCATGGAACCATCGCTTGTCAAGTTGTACGATAAACTAGAGTCCAACAAGGATAAGATCCCGCCAGGTGTTGTGGGGCCTTTTGTTAAACCTAAGGGAGTAGACGACGTACCAGTAGTCACATTAACATTGTGGTCATACGACGTTACGGATTCTCAATTACGCCTGCTTGCACTTGACGTCATGCAGCGTCTTAATGAGGTGCCAAACACTAGTCAGAGTTTCATTGTAGGCGGACGTCCAGAGGAACTGCGGATTGAGGTCTTTCCAGAACGCCTCAAAGGCTTTGGAATCAGCCTCGATCAGATTGGCGAAACAATCAAAAATGCCAATAGTGAACGCGGGACAGGTCATGTTGAAGCTGGTGATAATAGTTACAAAGTTTATACGGGCTCCTTCTTAAAAAAAGCGGTTGATGTAGAACGACTTGTGGTTGGTGTACGTAATGGCGTGCCCGTCTACGTGCGGGATATTGCCCGAGTGCAGGAAACACCAGCAGAAGCCCATGACGTGGTTCTCTATTACACGGGTCCTGCATCTTCTGAAAAGCTTGAGGCACGTCACGGCGCTCCAGCGGTAACAATTGCTCTTGCGAAGAAGGCCGGTACAAACGGAGTCACAGTAGCCAACGCCGTTTTGGAGAAGGTAGACTATCTACGCGGCCGTCTGATACCTGATAATGTACAGGTCTCTGTGACACGCAATTACGGTGCAACGGCTAATGAGAAGGTCAATGAGTTAGTATTAAAATTATTTGTCGCTACAGGCATTGTCACATTACTTATTTGGTTTCTACTGGGTTCAAGAGCTGCAATAGTGGTACTTCTAGTAATACCTGTTGTAATACTAATTACTGTATTTTCCGCTTATATTCTAAATTATACTATAGACAGAGTTAGTTTGTTTGCATTGATATTTTCAATAGGAATACTTGTAGATGATGCTATTGTTGTCATAGAGAACATTTATCGTCGCTGGCTAGAACGGGGCGCGACGGAGACGTCGACGTCCGTTGACGCCGTACGTGAGGTTGGTAATCCAACTATTCTCGCGACTTTCACTGTGATCGCCGCTTTGCTCCCAATGGGCTTTGTGTCCGGGATGATGGGCCCATACATGGAACCTATTCCGGCCTTGGGATCGGTCGCAATGTTGTTCTCGTTGTTCGCTGCTTTTATCTTTACACCATGGTTGGCAATGCGCATCAAGCCGTCGTTGCGCAAGCTGAAGGACGCTCAAGGTAAGGAACATAAACAGGTAAAATTATTAGATATTTTTTTTAGAAAAGTTATTAATTCTTTACTCGATAGTAAGGTAAAAGGGTATACTTTCTTATTCATTAATATCTTATTATTTTTTTCCTGTCTTTTTCTTTTCTATACAAAAGATGTTACTGTTAAGATGTTACCTCTCGACAACAAATCTGAATTTAATGTGATTGTCAATATGCCAGCCGGGACTGCACTGCCGGTAACAGCTAACGTCACACAACGTCTCGCAGAAGAAATTCTGAAGATTCCTGACGTGATAGCAGTGCAGACCTATGCCGGCACCGCTTCACCCTTCAATTTCAATGGACTTGTACGACATTACTACCTGCGCAAGGATCCCTGGTCCGGAGATATACAAGTTCAACTCCAGAATAAAAATATCAGAGAGCAATCCAGCCATGAAATTGCAAGTCTTGTCCGTGGCATTCTGACCCCTGTTGCTCATGCTCTTGGGGCACGTATTGCGGTCGTTGAGATGCCGCCTGGCCCTCCTGTGCTACAGACGTTAGTAGCAGAGATTTATGGACCAGATGCAGAAACGCGCCGGGAAGCTGCAGAAGAACTCACTGCAATATTTGCACGTACACCTGGTATAGTCGATGTGGACAATCTCATGCAGGACCCCTACAAAATCTGGCGGTTTGAAGTGGACAGGGAGAAAGCAATCCGTCATGGTATCTCTGTTGAGGATATTAATCGTCAGCTTGAGATGGCAATGGGGGGGGCCCGACTAGGTGATATCAAAACGGGTCGTGTTCTGGAACCCCGCTATATTGTTCTTCAAGTTCCTATGGCTTTGCGCAGCCAGTTCTCTCGTCTTGGGGAGATTCCAGTTCTGTCGCAAACGGGTCAGATGATTCCACTCGCTGAGCTGGGGCATTTTTTACCAGCGCAGCAAGATTCCATTGTCTTTCACAAAGACTTACGAGCAGTTGAGTTCGTAACGGGCGATGTAGCGGGTAGGCTTGGGGCACCTATTTACGGCATGTTGGGGATAGAAAAAGAACTAACTGCCTATCAGGCACCTGACGGTGTCGTGGTGCAAACCCATTATATTGGAGCCCCTGAAGATAATTCAAAAACTGCCTTTGAATGGACAGGCGAATGGACGGTAACCTATGAAACATTCCGCGACATGGGGGTTGCTTTTGCTGCGGCTATGGTTCTGATTTATATGCTGGTGGTGTGGGAGTTCGGCAATTTCGTACTGCCAGCCATTATCATGGCACCCATACCGCTAACGCTCATTGGTATTATCCCAGGGCATTGGCTATTTAGTGCAGAATTCACGGCTACCTCGATGATTGGGTTCATTGCACTGGCTGGTATCATTGTTCGCAACTCAATCTTGCTCGTAGATTTTTCAAAACAGGCAGTGGATCGCGGAGAAACTGTACGTGAGTCTGTGATTCAGGCTTGTCGGACACGAACAAGGCCTATTTTAATCACAGTGTTTGCCTTGATGGGCGGTTCTGTCGTTATCCTGACAGATCCTATCTTCCAAGGGATGGCGATTTCTCTGATGTTTGGTAGCCTTGTTTCTACTCTCCTTACTCTTCTGGTCATTCCGTTAGGCTGTGTGAGTGCAGCCTCAAGCTTTCTGCCTCACACAACAGGTACAGAAACAGAAGGAGGAGGTGGTGCTGTTGCTATAGGCGAAGGAAAAGGCAATTCTGGTCCTACTCCTGCTACTATTTCAACGCCCTCTTCGGCAAGAGAATTGCGAGCACATCATGTTATTATATTATTTTTTAATGTGGGGATTAGGAGAATACTCTCTCTAATAGTAAGATTTCCATCCATGGTCATAGTAAGGTTTTTATCGCGAGCATACAGACAGACGGCCACAGAGGACGCGGCACAGAATCACGCGGCACAGAATACCGTCCCCTTCAGGGATATGGGGGGTGTGGAGGTGCCGGCATCAGTCGTCCCCCCTGTATGCCAACAGGATCGGAGAGAATCTCCCACTCCCAGAAAGGGGCATTTGACTGGAGTAGATGGTGGTGAAACGCTGAGAGGGCACTATGCCGGCATGGCAAGACAGTCACCGCAGCAGCAGCATCTTGGTGAAGAGAGTAGTTTTGCTCTGGGGATTCATTCTCTTGCGAGCAGTTCTGCGGTAAAAAACAGCACGGTTCCCTCTGCTCAGGAGAGTGAGGCGGTGCCACTGCTTGCTCCGGATGGAGCTATAAGAAGGAGAATGGATAAGGAAAAAAAGAGAATCTTTGAGAAAAAAAAGCTTGATCAGAAAAATGGTCTTACTGACGGCGCGCGCCGTCTTCGCCGTGGGATTCGTATTAAGCAAGTGAAGCAAGACGATATGAACATATAATGCCTCGATGAGGATGGTTACCACCCCTGTGCACCCTACCGGTATAGTTTTGTAGGGTTTTGTAGGGGAAGGAACTGGCCATCTGCATAATGGACATCTCATCTGTATAATGATAAATGGACACTAGACAGATACATATAGATGATTCGACTGAAATCGGGGCTCCGCTCGAAATCGTCCGCTCTGAGGGTACCGCAAGGGGATGTCCTTGGCACGGTCGTGGGCGTTTCGATGAAAGCGATATTTCGAGCGATATTTCTGTTGGCACAGCGTCAGCCCTTGCGGGCGTGGTAGCGAAAGGAGTAGTAAAAGTGATGAGGCGGTGGCTCCTCCTCGCAGCAGGCCTGCTGTAGTGGCCTTTTCAGCGCGCGCGCAGCACGCACAGAGAAGAGCACAACGATGCCACTGTGTACGGACCACCTCTGTGGTACCCCGGAGTGGTAACACGGATGTTCTTTTTTGAGATTTTTTTGCGCTGCTGCGCGGCGGCGGCTCTTCCTTATGTCTTGTCTGGCCACCCTTTCATCTATATGGGTATATGGGCATGCGAATATATGGGCATGCGAAAAGGTGGAGACAACCGGGGTCCAGCTTAGCCGCACAGGAGCTATAATACAACATAGTTATCGGGCGGCTCCTGATGCCTTCCCTCCTTCAGGCAGTCCATTTCATCAGAGGGAATTTCAAGTGAGGAAAGAACATGAAGCGTTTTGCAATGGTGTCAGCAATTGCCGTGACGGTAATAGCCGGGGGGACAGCTTCCCTAAAGACAGCTGAAGCCTGGTGGGGCTGGGGTGGCCCGTGGAATAACAGTGGCTGGGGTGACACAGGAGGTGATTTTTCTATGAACTTCAGCGGTCGCGGCAGTGGCACGGGCTATGGCTCGCCATACTACGGTGGTTATGGGCCTGGTGGTCCAGGATATTGGGGTGGTGGTCCAGGATACTGGGGTGGTGGTTATCCAGGGTACTGGGGTGGTGGTTATCCAGGAGCAGGATCAGGATATTATGGTGGCGGCTATGGTTCTCGCCCGCCTTCTGCAGCAAACCAAACGCAAGGCAGCAACAACTGAGAGGTGGCGTAGGAAGAACGGACGGTACCGACACATGTCGGTACCGTCTTTGCTTACAAGTCTATCAGGGGAGGCAGAGCAATGGAAAAGTGTGCAGGCCTTGTTACTGCTATCTGTCTAGGAACGTTTTTTGTGACGTCACCAGCACTAGCGGCACCGGCTTTTACTGCTGAAGCTATCCATACCCCGCCTGGCCAGTCCCCTGAAACGGGACGGGTTTTTATCAGTGAACAAGGATCGCGGTTTGAGTTCGAACGCAAAGGCCGTCCTGTCATTCAAATTATGCTGCCAGGGCAGGACGTCATGCGACTCCTCTTTCCAGAGGATAAGACTTATGTTGAGATGGCACAGTTGCCGCCCGCGAGGATGGAGCGTCCGACGACGCCGTGTCCGGTACCGGCCATAGCGCAATGCGAGAGAACTACTGTGGAAACATTAAACGGACGGCCTGTTGAGGTGTGGCGCATTACCTTTAACCAGATTCCTGGGGACATTTCTACCGGCCAAAGGTCTGTTGCAAGCGGTCCCATTCAAATCTGGTGGGATAATGAACGAAAACTAGCTATGCGGGAAAAATACCCTGACGGAGGGTCTGCGAGTACTATTCTACGTGGAAAAGTTGATCATCAGGGTCGTTCTGTTGAGCACTGGCAGATCACACTGACCCGTCCGGATGGAGAGACGGTGCGGATGTCTCGTTGGTATGATCCAGAACTCCAAACAGATGTGCGCGAAGAGCGCCCAAATGGGGCTGTACGTGAATTTCGTAATATTCGCCTGGTAGCACCGGATCCTGCTTGGTTTACCGTTCCAGCTGGCTATCGTCGAGTGGACTCTTCTGTAACGCGGAGTGGTGGGCTGCCGCAATATCCATCGAGCTCCGGGAGTTCAGTCCCCTCTGTGGTCCCACAGCAACCAGAGAAAGCATATTCAAGAGACGATGTGAGCGACCATAGCTATTCACCGGCAGAACGATGATTACTGTTGTCGGTAATCTGAAAGGAGGTACCGGTAAGAGCACGATCGTTTTTAATCTTGCTATTTGGTTATTACACAAAAGTACGAGGATTAAAGTCTATGACCTAGATCCTCAGGCGACGTTAAGTGATGTTGCAGAACTGCGTTCTGAAGAAGGTTTCAAACCATTTCTTTCTGTGACCTGCTGTTTGCCTGAGCATAGCTTTGAAGAGACACTCATCGATATCGGTGTATCTAACACGGAAGGATTATACGCTGCTCTTGCGCAGGCAGATCGGATTATTATTCCAGTTTCTCCCAGTCAGGCTGACGTATGGTCGACTCAGCGCTTCCTACATGTCATCCGCACAGCAAGTAAGAAGACACCGATACTGTACGCATTCATCAATCGTGCCGATACACATCCGACAGCTCTCGAGAATGCTGAAACAGAAGCGGCATTACGTCAGCTGGGTGAACTAGAGGTGTTATCTGTACGACTCGCCCAGCGTGTGATCTTTCGCCGCTCTTTTAGTGAGGGTCTGGCTGTGTTTGAGCTGGAGCCGTCTAGCAAGGCTAGTCAAGAACTGATGGCGTTGGCCAAAGCAGTCTATGGAGAAAAATGATTGTCATAATGATTGTCATAGAGGTTTTTGTACACATTTTCTGAGTATTTTTTACTTTTAATAAACTGCTCTGTTGACATCTCAGTCTCTCTTGTGAACAGGCTGCTACCTGTAGCCAATGAGGGCATATGAACCCTATAGGGAAATGTGTTAGAGATGAGATTCAATGCAATAGGATTTGTACAACACAGTGGATTTTTCTTTATAAACTAAAAAAAAATGTACTATAAATGGTAATTATCTCTAAATGGTAATTATCTCTACACAGACGGCTCAGAACAAAGTAAGCTATTCTGTACTCTAGTCTTAATCATGATCATGAGGAATGGCGAGGGATGGCAGAGATGAATCGAGACAAGAGGAGTATGGCAAGGGGGACACACACGATCCCTCACCCCTCAGCGGCGACATTACAGCACTCCCATCATCCACCATTTCTGCTTGTGCCTGCCCAAGCGGCTCATCCGGGCTTACTGCATGAGAATCCTGACAATTACGGTCTACGGTCAGATGATACGCCACACAATGACCGTTGACATGCGACCGACACAATGTCGCTATCGGTATAGGCATCTTAGGCATCGTGTGGTGACAGTCATCCAGTGCAGAGCGCAACAGTGAAGAACGAGAGTCCCTCTTCGGTCTTGCCCTAAAGTCTAAGATGTCTAATATGGATGGAAAGCTCGAGCCCTTTGGCCATAGAGATATTCAATGTGAGGATCAATAGTCATGCTCTTCGGTCCGTCGAAGATCCTTGCGGAACGTCTGCGCAGTCTCCAAGCTCACCTGAAGGCAGAAAATCCCCTCCTTCTAGAAGTGGTTCCAACGTATCTGAAAATAGATAGGATTCTCTATCGTATGGGCCTCCTAAGAAGGGACGAATCTCTTGCAACACGTATTCCTTGGTGGCCACTCATTACTGTTCTGGGGACTTTCTCTTCTGGAAAGTCTACGTTCATTAACACTTATATTGGGGAATCTCTGCAAGCTACTGGTAACCAGGCAATTGATGATAAATTTACAGTCATTTGTTATGGCATGAATGGCACCAAAGTTCTTCCGGGCGCCGCTTTGGATGCCGATCCCAGATTCCCTTTCTACCGTATGAGCGAAGAAATAGAGCAAGTTGCCCCTGGAGAAGGCCGTCGGATTGACGCCTATCTTCAATTGAAAACAACATGTCAACGTTCCCAGCGTGGAAAGATCATTATTGATTCTCCCGGATTTGATGCTGATGATCAAAGGCGTTCTATTTTACGTTTAACTCATCACATTATCGATCTCTCTGACTTGGTACTTGTGTTTTTTGATGCCCGTCATCCTGAGCCCGGTGCTATGCAGGACACGCTGCAGCATCTCGTAGCGGAAACAGTTTGTCGTCCTGATGCCAGCAAATTCCTCTATATTCTGAATCAGATTGACACTACCGCACAGGAGGATAATCCAGAACAGGTGGTCGGCGCATGGCAACGCGCTATCGCTCAGGCAGGACTCACATCTGGAAGATTCTACTGTATCTATAATCCTCAGGTCGCCGTTCCGATCGCTGATCCTGGTCTGCGCAAGCGTTTTGAAAATAAGCGCGATCAGGATTTAATGGAAATTAATAGTCGAATGAGCGAGGTGGAGGTGCAGCGCCACTATCGCATCATTAATGTGCTCAACTCCATCGCTAATGAAATTGAACAGACCATGATTCCAGCTTTACAAGCTGTTCTGAAACGCTGGCGTAAATTGGTTTTGATCGGTGACGCAATTGGCATAGGAAGCATGATTGGTCTCATCGCTCTTTTTGCTCATCTCTCTGGCTTCACCGGCTTGGCAACAGTACAACTATTATTAGAAGAAAAAAGATTAGAATTTACTATTTCTAGTATTATCGTTGCTATAATAGCTGTCTCTGGTCACTACATTATCAGGGATTGGTTAGCGCGTCATCTGGCCGCTCAGTTACCAGAGCGGTTTGGAAATTTTGATTTAGGAATGCGTAGAGCCTTTCTCCGAAGCACACGCTTTACTCGTTCTTTACTTAACAAAAAACCTGCAGGCTGTGGGTCTCGGGTTCGTCGGCGCATCAGGGATCTGCGTAATGCCGCAGCGGCTCATATCCAACACCTGAATGATCTCTACACTGATCCATCAGGTCGTCGCTCCAAAACAGCGTTGCCGACATCAAAGGATGTGGAAGCTTTGGAATCGCCATCCCCTGCTCAATCGGCAGACGACCGCGTAGGAGCGTAATGGGGAATGGGGGGCTCGGCTGGGCCACGGGCACAGGGGCCTCTCTCGCTCGCGCTCGCATGAGCGGAGCGCGCATGAGCGGAGCGAGAAAATCGAGAAGGTAGCAGATGGGCCTTCTCGTTGCGCCAGTCCCGACTTCGTTAAGCAAGACAAACCGAGCGTAAGCCAATGCCATCCTAGACTGAACTAACACTCCTGACACTTACTTACCAAGCACTTACTTACCAAGACAAAAGTCTCTGAAGACGACATCGAGTACTTCGTCCACGGTGATGTGGCCACTGATTTGACCTATATCTCTAGCCGCCAGTCGCAGATCCTCCGCGGCTAATTCAGGCCAAGGCGCTTTTGGTATCCGTTCCAGCGCTGCTAAACAATTTTTAAGAGCAGTTCTATGACGTACACGTGTTATAATAGGTAAATTCCCGCGATGATGGGTCTCCAGCGCCCCCCATCGTCTATGTAGTTCCTCTTTCAGACGTTGCTCTAATTCAGACAATCCCGTCCCATGCAAGGCAGATACGCAAACTATTTTTTTATCATTGAACTTCATCTCTCCATCGGCCCTCTCTGTCGTGAGAAGATCAGCCTTGTTAAGAACGAGAACAGAGTCAGGATCAATCAGCGCTTTTGTCTTATCATCCAGAGTTGGCCAGTTTCTTCCATCCATAACAATCAATTTCAAGTCTGCTGTCGCGGCCTCGCCTAGTGCACGACGGACACCCTCCTTCTCGAGGGAGTCCGCAACGGTCCGGATACCGGCAGTATCGCTCAACACAATTGGATAACCACCTAGGTCCATGCATACCTCAATGACATCCCTTGTGGTCCCTGCGGTGGCTGAGACAATCGCAACATCCCGTCCTGCTAGGCGATTGAGCAAACTCGACTTACCGACATTAGGCGGACCAAGAAGAACAATGTGGATTCCGTCTCTGATTCGCTCACCACGGTGGCCGTCCTCAAGGTGTGCCCGTATCACGGCGGCTAGCTCAAGGACAGCCTTGCGCATGCGGATTTCAATGTCCTGTGGCAGATCTTCGTCTGGGAAATCTATTTCTGCTTCTAAATGTGCTCGCAATAGCACCAAGCGCTCCCGCCAACTCTCATAAAGTTTACCTAGCGCTCCGTCCATTTGCTGTAAGGCTTGTCTTCGTTGCGCTGTGGTGTCTGCGGCCACGAGATCGGCTAGGCCCTCGGCCGCGGTAAGATCCAGCCGGCCATTAAGAAACGCACGACGACTGAACTCACCAGGTTCAGCTGGCCGTAACCCAGATATGCCCGCGAGAACGGACAACATTGCACTCACGACAGCACGTCCCCCATGCATATGTAACTCTACTATGTCCTCACCACTAAAACTAGCGGGCGCTGGGAACCATAATACTAAGGCGTGGTCTATGACCTCACCATTTTGGGGATCTTGCAGGGTTCGTAAGGAGGCTCGCCGCGGCACGGGCAGCACAGCGTTACTCACAGTTCCTAAGGCGTCTCCAGCTGCCGGCCCTGATATACGGATGATCGCTATACTGCCTACACCAGGGGGTGTAGCAAGGGCGAAAATTGTGTCGTGAAAATCAACCATCCTTGAAATACTTCACATTGAGAAAACAGAAGAGAAAATGGAGAAGAGAATTCTTTACAGCAGTCATATGCTTTTTTATCTCGCGAAAACTCCTCCTGTCTTCAGAAACACTGATGCCATATGCCTTTGCGCATCCATCCAGCCGGAATCCCTGCGGTTGTCAGGTGTCTGAGTTCCGATTTCCGTCCCCTAAACGGGCCCGTCACCGTAGGCTGATCACACGCCTTCGCTCTTCTCTTGTTCTGTGTTCCCGTCCTCAGAAGTAGGACGGTCTTTCCCGGACAGAAACTGTGACCACAAAGCTGACTGTATTTTTTCCAGTTCCTGAAAACCACTCGGCAGCCATGTCCGCAACAAGTCTTCAATATTCATTGCCGGTAAATTCTTACGTAAACGTTCTTCAATGTCTTGCAGAAGATGATCCTGCAACGGCTTTATATCCGGAAGACCGAAAAAGACTCGTGCTTCCACTGCTGTACAATCTATAGTAATATGCACTCTCATCTCTGTACTCTTGTCTGTACTCTCGTTAAACGTCTGTCCAATGGACAGAGCTTGTGCTTGTTAACAGTCGTCCCGCTCTTGTCCCGTCAGTCTCAAAAGATAGCAAACGTTCTTACTTTGTAACGTTCGTCATTTGGTACTTTGCCTCCTTCCTCTTCTCTCTCTACAAGAAACATATCGGCCTCTTTGAGAGAACATGGGAGAGCCCGTGTCTGGTGCGTCACACGACTCAAGGCTTAGCTTATAGTGCTGGAGCGAAGTTTTTACGTTTTGTGAAGAGGCAAGAAACATCCTGTCTGAGGGCATGAGAGTACGACATCTATACTCAACATTAAAGAGAAATTCACAGAGAGACACAAAAATGCTGCTATAATTATGTGGATGATACACTCATGGATGATACACTCAAATCTTGTCTCTGAGTGGAACTGCCTCATGCGAAAAGTCAGATCTGAAAACCTTGCATACGACCACCATGCTGTATAGAGAGCTATTATCATTTGGTAAATATCCTGTTACTATCTTCTCAAGCATTTTTGAAGAGAGTGTCAGAACACACGCGGCAAAATTTGTAAAGAAAGTAGAAAAAACAGGCCTAAGATTGTGAGGAACATGTACGACGTCATTGTCGTCGGGGCGGGGCATGCTGGCTGTGAGGCCGCCGCCGCCGCAGCGCGGCTCGGTGCGCACACATTATTGCTGACTCACAGATTAGACACAATTGGCGAGATGTCTTGCAATCCTGCTATCGGTGGTTTGGCAAAAGGGCATTTGGTAAGGGAGATTGATGCGCTGGACGGTCTAATGGGGTATGCGATTGACAGGGCTGGCATTCAGTTCCGTCTTCTCAACCGTTCAAAAGGACCAGCAGTGCAGGGACTGCGAGCTCAGGCAGACAGAGCTCTCTATAAAACAGCGATTCGTACAATGCTCGCTGCACAGCGGAATCTCTTTCTCCAAACAGGCACTGTCGAGGATCTCATCGTTGGGTCTGATGGAATCTTGTCCGGCATACAGACAGCCGATGGCCAGGCATTCCGTGCCGGTGCTGTGGTGCTCACTACTGGAACATTTCTGTGCGGAATCATTCATTGTGGAGCGCGACAAGAGTCAGCTGGACGTGCTGGAGAACCGCCAGCGTGTGGTTTATCTACCGCTCTTACCCGATTGGGTTTTTCACTGGGTCGTCTCAAGACGGGGACGCCCCCTCGTCTGGACGGGCATACTATTGACTGGATTGGGCTCGATGTGCAGGTCGGGGATAATCCTCCGATCCCCTTCTCTACCATGACTGAGCAAATTTTAACACCACAAACAGTATGTCATATAACAGGCACTACTCCAAAAGTACATGAGTTAATACGGAATAACTTGTCGCAAGCCCCCGTGTATTCAGGGCAGATTACTAGTGTAGGGCCGCGCTATTGTCCGAGTATTGAGGATAAAGTAGTCCGGTTTGCCGGCCGTGAACGCCACCAGATTTTCCTCGAACCAGAGGGACTCGATACTTCTACTATCTATCCCAATGGAATTTCGACCTCTCTCCCAGAAAGCCTTCAACAAGCGCTGCTGAAGCATATACCTGGTTTGGAGAGGGCTCAAATACTACGGCCCGGCTATGCGATAGAATATGACTTTATCGATCCGCGCAATCTTAAGCCCACTCTGGAAACACGCTGTGTTCCGCGGCTCTTTCTGGCTGGGCAGATTAACGGCACGACAGGCTACGAGGAAGCGGCGGCACAGGGTTTGATGGCAGGGCTGAACGCGGCTTTGAGCTGCAGTGGCTCCCCACCGTTTATCCTGAGTAGAGCAGAGGCTTACATCGGTGTTCTGCTGGATGACCTCACCACACGTGGCATCACTGAACCTTATCGTCTGTTTACCTCACGCGCTGAGTACAGACTCATGCTACGAGCGGACAATGCCGATCAGCGGCTCACAGATCGCGGGGTAGCATTAGGATGTGTTGGACAGGCACGTGCAAAAGCCTTTGCAATTAAAAAAGCTTCTCTTGCGATAGCAAAACACTTGCTAAGTGTTTTACATGCGACACCTGCGACGACATCTCTGTTGGGACAGAGTCTTTTCAATCAATGTCGTGTGAAACGGTCAGCGGCAGACCTTTTGACAATCTCTGATGTCACTGTGGAAAAATTAGCACAGTTATGGCCAGTTTTAAAAAATATACGTAAAGATGTTGTGAATCAGCTAGAGATAGAGAGCCACTATGCTGGCTATCTGCAACGGCAGGACTCAGACATTAGATCTTTTAACAGGAATGAAAATATCTTGTTGCCAGAGATTCTCGATTACGATCGCGTCAGTGGTTTATCTGCGGAAGCTCGCTTGAATCTGAAAAAAACGCGCCCCCCAACATTGGGGGCAGCTTCTCGTATTTCCGGTGTGACTCCAGCGGCCCTGACAGCCCTTATGGGCTATGTTCGTAAACACGTGTCTCATAGATTCACCTGAAATGTGGCTCGTCTCCCCATGACGCCGACGGAGTTCCAGGCTCTTACCAGAGTTTCACGTGAAACAATTGAGCGCCTTAAATGTTATGCGGCCCTTATCTGTCAGTGGCAAACACGAATCAATTTAGTAGGACAAGCGACATTAGTTGATTTATGGCATCGCCATTTTTGGGACTCTGCGCAGCTTTTACAAATATTACCAGAGAATTCTAGAGTTATAGTAGATATAGGTAGTGGTGCTGGTTTTCCAGGCTTGGTTCTTGCTATTCTAAGGGGTGGTGATGTCCATTTGGTAGAATCAAATATTCGTAAAGGCATTTTTTTACACGAGGCCGCCAGAATCACAGGAACGTCCGTGACTATCCACAACGCTCGGGCCGAGAGCTTAGCACCTTTGTCCGCAGACGTCGTGACAGCACGGGCTGTTGCTCCATTGGAGAAGTTGCTGCCCCTGGCGGCGCCTTTCTTGTCTCACCCCAATGCCGTGGCCTTTTTTCTGAAGGGCAGAAAAATAAAAGAGGAATTAGCGGCAGTGCGTAAACTTTGGCGTATGGCCGTTACACAGAGACCTAGTCTGTCAGATCCCGCGGGGATCATTCTGTGTGTGAAAGAGATACGTCATGTCTGATGGCGCAATCCTTTCCGCCGGCACAAAGCCGCGTATTGTGGCCATTGCTAACCAGAAAGGAGGCGTAGGGAAAACAACAACAGCCATCAATCTCGCAACAGCTTTAGCCGCCGTACGGCGTAAAGTTCTTATTATTGACCTTGATCCCCAAGGAAACGCTAGTACAGGGTTAGGAATTGCTCGCAATAAACGAAATATTAATGCATATCACGTATTGGTCACAAACGTGCCAGTCAAAGATGCCATTCTTCTGACCCTTGTCCCCGATCTCCATTTAATACCCGCGACTGTCGATCTTGTTGGTGCAGAAATAGAATTGGTAACAGCTGAACAGCGGGAATATCGTTTACGGGCAGCGCTATGGGGACATCTCAGCGCCTTTGATCATGTTCTGATCGACTGTCCACCATCGCTGGGATTGCTCACACTGAATGCCCTAGTAGCAGCTCAGGCGGTGATGGTGCCGCTACAATGTGAATTTTTTGCCCTTGAAGGGCTGACTCAACTCATCAAAACTATAGAACGGATTCAAAGGACATTCAATCCACTGTTATATATACAAGGAGTTGTATTAACGATGTTTGACAGGCGCAATAACCTATCAACGATGGTTGCTAACGACGTGAGACAATTTTTCGGTCATAAAGTCTACAAGACTATTATTCCTCGCAACGTCCGTATTTCCGAAGCGCCTTCACATGGCCGCCCAGCACTTCTTTATGATTTACGGTGCCCTGGCTCACAAGCATATCTAAAACTTGCAAGCGAAGTCTTACAACAAGACAACTTTTCTAAACAAAAGAACATCGCCTGAGAGAACGGGAGTCATGGCGATGCGCAAGGAAAGTTTCCAGCAGCTAGGCCGTGGTCTGGCCTCATTACTGGGGGATGATGAAAGAAGAGAACATTTCCAAGCTGTCGCTCATTCAGCACCTATTCATTCTTTGCATTCAGGGCGCTTCCAACCACGCCGTCGTTTCAATGCAGTTGGTCTCGAAAGCTTAGTCAACTCAATTCGCCAACGTGGAATATTGCAACCTATATTAGTTCGTCCCCGTTTAAATCACCCGGGTGAGTATGAGATTGTTGCGGGCGAAAGGCGCTGGCTGGCTGCTCAAGAGGCTCATCTAGATCATGTTCCTATTGTGGTTCACAATTTTTCAGACAGGGAAGCATTAGAAGTCAGTCTTGTCGAAAATTTACAGCGACAGGATTTGTCTCCTCTGGAAGAGGCAGAAGGATACAGCCGTTTGATTGAAGAGTTTCACTATACTCAGGAAGAATTAGCGCAGGCCATTGGCAAGAGTCGCAGCAATGTGGCCAACATGGTGCGTCTTTTAACTTTACCAGAGGCCGTCAAGAGACTTCTCGAGAGGGACACGCTCTCTGTCGGACACGCACGGGCTTTACTAGGAGCGAGAGAGCCCACTAAACTCGCCCAGGTTATTGTGAAGCGCAGTCTGAACGTGCGTCAAACTGAGGAGCTCATTCGGACGGAAGGGAACAAGCCTGTTCGAGTATACCATGAAAAAAATAATGATATTATTGCTTTAGAACAGTGTATTTCTAATAATCTAAACTTAAAAGTGTGTATTACATTGAGTCAGAAAGGTGGTCATGTGACCATTCACTATGAGACGTTAGAGCAGCTTGATGAGATTATACTTCGTTTGAATGGTTTGAATGCGGCTGTCCCTTAAAACGCAAGGACAAACGATTGTTTCCATGGCTGGGGGACCTGGATTCGAACCAGGATCGACCGGTCCAGAGCCGGTAGTTCTACCGTTAAACTATCCCCCATTCTTCTTAGCGGGCCCGTCCTGCCACTCCTGCCACTTGCCACTAGACTAGGCCGCGGATCTTGGCGTGCGTCTGGGTGCGTCTGGCCGGACAGACACTCCCAGACACGAAACACGCATGAATCCCCAACATCAAGGCATACACATTCTCTCAATTTACGGCAGAAAATAAAAGATTCTGTTAGAGTCTCGTGCTCACGCGGGATGATAAATTTGTGCCGCCCCGTGCACGAAAAAAAGTCCCTGATTCCCATATTCCCATGGGGAGTGGCTCCGTCTTTTTTTCATTACGAGGAGTGTTGACAGAGGGACTCTGCTCAAACGTGGAGGATGGAGGAGAGTTAGTCAAATAAACTCGATACGGATCGCTCTTCGCTAATACGCAAAATAGATTCTGCCATTAGTGGTGCAATTGAAAGCTGTTGAATGTTATGCGCCCTACGCACAGATTCAGTGGCCTGGATACTATCTGTAATGATAAGAGATTTGAGCGGTGTAGTGGTGACGCGCTCTACGGCACCACCCGAAAAAACGCCGTGTGTGACGTAACAGTGTACCGCAGCGGCGCCCGCATCCTGTAATGCTACGGCCGCATTGCATAGAGTACCAGCCGAATCGACAATGTCATCGACCATGATGCAGCGACGACCTCTTATATCGCCAATAATATTGACGACCTCTGAGACTCCCGCTCGTTCACGCCGCTTGTCGACAATAGCGAGATCAGCGTCTAGCCGTTTGGCAACGGCACGTGCTCGTACCACGCCACCGACGTCAGGGGAAACCACCATGATGTCCTCTCCATTAAAGTGGTTCTTGATATCTTTAGTGAACACCGGCGCGGCATATAGGTTATCGAGCGGTATATCAAAAAATCCTTGGATCTGCCCCGAATGCAAATCTAGTGTGAGAACACGACTAGCACCAGCGGTATGAATGAGGTTAGCAACTAACTTGGCAGAAATAGGGGTACGGGGGCCAGTTTTACGATCTTGACGGGCATAACCAAAGTATGGAACAACTGCTGTTACGCGGCGCGCTGAGCCGCGCTTTAAAGCATCAAGCGTCACGAGCAGTTCCATCAGATTGTCGTTCGCAGGGTAGGATGTGGACTGGACAACGAACACATCTTCACCACGCACGTTTTCATGGATTTCGACAAAAACCTCCATATCTGAGAAGCGACGTATGCTCGCCCGAGTCAGATCAATGGTTAAATAACTCGCCACTGCCTCTGCCAGAGGGCGATTAGAATTACACGTTAGGATCTTCATCCTCGTCGCTCCTCCCATCTCAGCCGGACAGATACAACAATACCAAGGCAGAAAACATGTGTAAACCACGGTAGTCTCCTGGCCAGCTTTCCACCCGCATTGCATGGCCATGATAATACTCTTAAAAAGAGTATCATTGATCAATACATATTAGTAAAGACTACGAAGGCACTGCTTTTCGCCTGCATGGAATGCATGGAATCAAATGCGCGTCCACCTAGTCTCAGGAGCGCGTCATGCGCAAAAAATTATCCCTTGCCATTTTCCTATCATACTCTGTACATCGTGCATAGGCGGAGTGCGTGGTAGATCGGTACGACCTTCTCATTCTCATCTCAAGAGGCATGGATTCTATGAGAGCTATAGTATGTTGTTCGTTGAGCAAAGATTTTCAATTTGATAAAAACTTAATACTTCAAGACCTGCCGCCACAGAATCTTTCCGAAGGGGATGTCAGGATTGCCGTTCATGCGGCAGGAGTTAATTTTGCTGACACTCTGACTCTCCAAGGGCGCTATCAGGATAAGCTAGAGCCTCCCTTTATCCCGGGCTTTGAAGTCTCAGGGGTAGTTCTAGAGATCAATGCCCATGATGCTCCCTGCAGAGTTGGAGATAGAGTGATGGCCATAACACGGAGCGGCGGGTTTGCCGAGGAGTGTGTGGTCAGGGCTTCTGATGTTTTCACCATACCTGATTCTATGGATTTTGTCCAAGCCGCTGGCTTTCCCATTGCCTACGGGACTTCTTATTACGGGCTGAAAATGCGGGCACAATTGCAGGCTGGCGACGTGTTAGTGGTACACGGTGCAGCAGGCGGTGTGGGCCTCACAGCAGTCGAGTGCGGTAGACTCATCGGGGCCACTGTGATAGCTACTGCAGGTAGTGAGGAAAAACTAAAAATTGCTAAAGAAAGAGGGGCTCATTACCTCATCAACTATCGGCAAGAAAATGTACGAAAGAGGATCAGAACGTTGACTGGGGGCCACGGTGCAGACGTCATTTATGATCCTGTTGGTGGGGCTATCTTCAACGAATCATTGCGATTCCTTGCACCAAATGGCCGTCTTCTCGTGGTAGGGTTTGCCTCAGGTCATGTGCCACAGATTCCGGCGAATATCATGATGGTAAAAAATATCTCCTGCATAGGCTTCAGCTTTAACGCTTACCGCACGATAGATCCAGCTGGTGTACGCATTGCCTTGGGCAACTTGTTGAAATGGTTTGTCGCTGGTGACTTGTCCCCTTACATCTCCTGTACCTTGGATATGGCTGAAGTGAGCAGGGCTCTAGAAATCCTTTTGGGACGTATGGCTATTGGCAAAGTCATCCTCACCACAAGACGTCCTGTGTGAGTTGTCTCCCATGTGCCTGATGATCTCAGTACGTCTTATCTAAATCTAACTACGTTCTCAATCTAACTACGTCTATAGCTTCCACTATAAGCTTCAGACAAGCGGTGGGATCTTGCTGCAAAGTCTTTGAGACGCGCCGCCACCTTGCGATTAATAGATCCAAGGGGATATGTCCCGCTCTCGTCTCGTTTACCGCTTGGCCAACCTGTGAGAAGGGCGATCCCCTCATCAACATTGGTGATGGGATAGATATGAAAAAGACCAGCCTCTGCCGCTTCCCGTACTTCTGCCCGTAGCATCAGATTTCTGACATTAGCACGTGGTATGAGCACACCCTGCCCGCCTGTCAGGCCCCGTGCTTGACAGATATGGAAAAAACCCTCTATTTTCTCGTTCACACTACCGATGGCCTGAATCTGGCCAAGCTGGTTTACTGATCCTGTCACAGCAAGATCTTGGCGGATTGGTACGTCAGCGAGCGCTGACAAAAGAGCATACAGTTCCGTTGAGGAAGCAGAGTCACCCTCCACACCGCCATAGGATTGCTCGAAAACGAGGGTGGCGGAGAGCGAGAGAGGCATATCAACAGCAAACCTAGCGGCAAGGAAAGAAACAAAAATCAACACACCTTTACTGTGAAGCGGTCCACCGAGCTCTACCTCTCGTTCTATATCGACGACCTCGCCCTTACCCATACGAACTCGACAGGTAATTCGGCTGGGTGCGCCAAATGTTAGCGATCCGAGTTCAAAGACTGATAAAGCATTGATTTGCCCCACAACAGCCCCGGTAGTGTCAACCAGCACGGTATTGTGAAGAATTTCCTCTCGGACGTTAACGTGAATCCTATTTTGCCGATCAATCTGGGCATCCACCGCTTGTTGCACATGCTTACCGCTCACGAGATCTGCCCCGCTTTGCCCTGCCCAATAATCTGCTTCCCGCGCTAAGTCCGTAATGCTTGCCATGTGCGTAGAGAGTTTTGTGCTGTCCTCGGCGAGCCGAGCGGCGTGCTCAATAAGACGTGCAACGGCATCACGATGGAGTGGCCTTAGATTTTCACGCCTTACGAGCGCTGCAAGCAGACGAGCATAAGCCAAAACAGTCTCAGGAGTACGTTCAGTGCTGTCGTCAAAATCTGCAGCAACTTTGAAAAGCTCTCTGAAATCAGGATCATGATGAGATAAAAAGTAGTATATTAATGGTTCTCCGAGTAAAACAACTTTGATAGAAAGTGGAATTGGCTCTGGACTCAGAGTTTTTAAGAAAAAACCGCATTCATATTCAGAATTCTCAATTTTTATTTCACGCGCGCGTAAGGCCCTTTTCAGATTTTCCCAGGCAAAAGGTTGAGCCAAAATCTTACGGGCTTGTAGAACTAAATAACCTCCATTGGCACGATGCAGGGCACCTTCCTTGATAAGGCTCAAATCTGTCACAACAGTACCGCATTGCTGCAGATATTCTATGCGACCTATAAGATTAGATTTTGTAGGATGATCTACGAATACCACAGGTGCCCCATTATCTCCTTCCCGAAAAACAAGTACTTTCACCTGAAAGCGACGTAAAGCGGCTATTGCTGTGGGACGGCTCCCACTTGAGAACGGAAAGGCATCATCGTGGTCCCTTGCTTTTCCCTCTCTGGGAACAAGGAAGTCACCAATGTTTGCGATGATATTTTGGTGCACGTCGTCTAGATAGCTGGCAACAGCTGGCACATCAGCATAAACTTCTTTCAGACGATTGATCAAAGGATCCACTGTGGAATGTGCTAGTTCATGGACGAGATTCTGTATTGCCTGACGCTTTTCGCGTTCCCAGTGCGGGAGTTGGCATTGGAGAGTTTCAAGCTCCGTCTGCAGGCGTGCCACATTGTGTTCCTGCTCGTCTTCCGACAAAAGGTTGCAATTGCCCTGTGCAGATTCGTTGTCCTCTTTCAGCGGTGCGAGAATGAGCCCTGCTGAGGTGCGCAGCAGCGATAAGCCTGCTCTCTCTGCATTTTCCCGGAATGCGGTAAACATCCGCTCATGTTGTTTCTTCAAAGATTCATCAATGGCCTGCTTACGAGCAAGAAATTCGTCACTCTCAAACAATGCTGGTATTGCCAACTGAAGTTCCTCAACAAGGTGATGCATCCCTTGGCAAAAGGCTCTTGCTCTTCCAGGGGGTAAACGCAGGGCCTGTGGCCGCTGATCATCGTTAAAGTTATGTACATAGCACCAGTCATCAGCCACAGGCCGCTCTGCGGCCGCCTTACGCAGGCACTGTCGGATGACACTAGACTTGCCAGTGCCCTTAGAACCTAGGCAATACAGGTTGAATCCTTCTGGGCGAATGCGAATGCCAAAGCGTACAGCCGCAACAGCCCGCTCCTGGCCAACAGATTCTTCATTCAGATCCTCGAGTTCCTCAGTGGTAGTGAATGGCAAGTCACTTAAATCGCAGGACGTATAGAGAAGGGTCGCTGGCAAAGGGTCAACAGTCATGGAAGGAGACTCTCTCTGCACTCAGGCAATAAAATAGGAGATTAATCGTCTTCATGCTGTACGAATCAAGCGTGCCTCCCTACATCTAGGGTAGAATATCGCATTGCTTCGCTATCTGCGAGTCCATTCACGCAGAAAGCCAAGGGTAAAATATTGCGAGAAATCATGGCCAATTGCTGGGAAATAATAGCAAGACAAGTCGCTTTGACAATTCTGATTTGATGGAGGGCACGGCAACATTCTTTGTGTGTTGACCGGTGTGATACGGGATCTCTTTTGGTATCGCATTGTATCGCAGAAAAGATGATTGTCTCTCAGAAAAACTGGATGGCACAAGCTATAGCTTTTTGATGGTGGGGTCATGCCAGAAACGTCATTCAGCTGACTCAGATCAGAGAGCACGAAAATAATACAAAAATAATACAAAATGATACTAAATTGCAGTATCAGAAGAATCCCTTTTTGACATCATAGCAGAGACAATACTGTTTCCCTAGCTAACGTCACGGGTGCGGATTTCTTTTGCATAGGGACATGAATCACATTAGCATCAGCATCAGCTCCCTGAGCTTAGGCTTAGCATGGTATAGTATGCTGAGCATGGAGCGCACAGGCACCAGCCACGCCTTGAAAAGGCGTTGTGTGTGCCATATTGTCTTGTCGCAGGCAGATCAATCCTTCTTGCCTTTGCCGTTTGTCAAGGCTCCTTTTAGGAAGGGTCTAAGAAGGGTCTAAGAAGGGTCTAAATTGTAGCGGGGGGAACAGGTTTCTGTAGCTTCTGAAGCCTCTTCGCAGTAAAAAAATGGGGGGTGTCAGTCTTGTTTCTGATCACCGTTTTCCATTGGGAGAAAAAATCTTGCCTTTATGCCCAAACGCGCTGATATCCACGCCGTCCTGATCATTGGTGCCGGCCCTATAGTCATCGGTCAGGCTTGTGAGTTTGATTATTCTGGGACACAAGCCTGCAAGGCTCTCCGCCAGGAGGGGTGTCGGGTGATTCTCGTGAACTCTAACCCGGCTACCATTATGACGGATCCGAACATGGCCGATGTCACGTACATTGAGCCAATTCTCCCGGAAGTGGTAGCCCGTATTGTCGCACGGGAACGTCCTGATGCACTGCTGCCGACTATGGGGGGACAGACGGCCCTCAACACCGCTATGGCGCTTGCTGATAACGGTACTTTAGAGCGGTTTGGTGTGCAGATGATCGGGGCTCGCCGCGATGTCATTACCAAGGCAGAAAATAGACAACTTTTTCGAGAGACAATGGATGAAATTGGTTTGGAGTCCCCGAAGAGCCACTTAGCGAGATCCTTAGAAGAAGCCCGCGCGGCTTTAGCTCATACTGGTCTTCCTGCCATTATCCGTCCCTCCTTCACACTGGCTGGAACAGGTGGTGGTATTGCCTACAATACGGCCGAGTTTGATCAACTTATCGCTGGAGGGCTTGCGGCCTCTCCTGTGCAGGAGGTTCTTGTTGAGGAATCCGTTCTTGGCTGGAAAGAGTATGAAATGGAGGTTGTCCGAGACGGTAACGATAATTGTATCATCGTCTGTTCTATTGAGAATGTGGATCCCATGGGGATTCACACAGGAGATTCTATCACAGTCGCCCCGGCGTTAACACTCACTGACAAGGAATATCAGCTTATGCGTAGTGCCTCAATCGCCTGCTTACGGGCGATTGGAGTAGATACAGGGGGCTCCAACGTCCAGTTTGCTGTGAATCCGGCCACAGGCCGAATGGTCGTGATAGAGATGAATCCACGAGTCTCGCGTTCTTCTGCTTTAGCGTCAAAGGCGACAGGTTTCCCAATTGCTAAAGTTGCAGCCAAGCTTGCCATCGGCTACACACTTGACGAACTCATAAACGACATAACGGGGAATACGCCTGTCTCTTTTGAGCCCACCATTGACTACGTTGTCACAAAGATGCCGCGCTTTACTTTTGAGAAATTCCCCGATACGGAACCATTACTAACCACATCAATGAAATCTGTTGGTGAGGTAATGGCCATTGGTCGCACATTTTCAGAGAGCTTACAAAAGGCCTTACGTAGCCTTGAAATCGGTCTCACAGGTTTAAACGAGATTGATATTCCTGGTGTTTCAGCGACAGATCAGAAAGATGCGATCATCTCTGCTCTGTCTCAGCCGCGACCAGATCGTTTATTGGTTATTGCGCAGGCTTTTCGCCATGGGCTAGGCGTCACGGAAGTTTATGCCCGCTGTCATTATGACCCATGGTTTCTGGAACAGATACAGAAAATTATCGTCGCAGAAGCTGGAGTAAGAGCAAACGGGGTACCCCGTGATGTCCTGAACCTGCGGCGTTTGAAAGCGATGGGATTCTCTGATCAGCGTCTCGCGGAATTGTCTGGTAAGACATCTACGGAAGTTCTCTGCCAGCGCGAGGGACTTGATATTCATCCTGTTTATAAGCGCGTTGATACTTGTGGGGGAGAGTTTTCAGCATACACTTCATACATGTACTCCTGCTATGAAGGTGATGGTCTTTCACCGGTAGAATGTGAATCTTCTCCCACTAAAAAGAGCAAAGTCGTTATTTTAGGAGGTGGTCCGAACAGAATTGGCCAGGGGCTTGAGTTTGATTATTGCTGTTGTCATGCCGCTTTTGCTTTGCGGGAGGTGGGGTGGGAAACGATAATGGTAAATTGCAACCCGGAAACTGTCTCCACAGACTATGATACATCAGACCGTTTGTACTTTGAACCTTTGACAGCGGAGGACGTGATTGCTCTTGTAAGACGAGAACAATCTCAGGGGCAGCTGCGCGGCGTTATTGTTCAGCTCGGTGGTCAGACTCCATTGAAGTTATCACATATGCTCGCAAACGCAGGGATTCCCATTCTAGGGACATCACCTGAGGCCATTGATCTGGCGGAGGATCGTGAACGCTTTCAGGCTGTCCTCAGAAGACTGGGGTTGCGTCAGCCGGCTAATGGAGTTGCTCGCTCCGTTGCGGAAGCCCGTGCCGTTGCTATGCAGATCGGCTATCCTGTTGTGCTCCGGCCTTCTTATGTGCTGGGCGGTCGGGCAATGCGTATTGTCTATGGAGAAGAAGCTCTAAACGATTATATGACTCATGCGGTCAAAGCATCAGGCGATGAACCGGTGCTGATTGACCACTATTTGGAAAACGCTATTGAAGTAGATGTCGATGCTCTTGCCGATGGTCAAAGCGTCTACGTAGCTGGAATCATGCAGCACATTGAAGAGGCTGGCATCCATTCTGGAGATTCCGCTTGTGTTCTCCCACCGCACACGCTAGCGCCGGCAATGATCGGAGAAATTGAGCACCAGGCCAAGCTGCTTGCCAGAGAACTCCGTATTGTGGGTCTTATGAATGTGCAATTTGCCATAAAAGATGACGTACTGTATGTCTTAGAACTCAACCCCAGAGCGAGTCGCACAGTCCCTTTTGTCGCCAAGGCGACTGGTGTGCCTGTGGCCAAAATTGCCGCCAGAATAATGGCAGGCGAATCTCTTATTTCTTTCTCTTTAAGAGAAAAACGTGCTACACATGTAGCTGTTAAGGAGGCAGTTTTTCCCTTTGCCCGCTTTCCGAATGTAGATATCGTTCTTGGCCCTGAAATGAAGTCTACAGGGGAGGTGATGGGCATTGACGTAGATTTCAGGCGAGCCTTTGCCAAAAGCCAGCTCGGGGCTGGAACACACCTGCCAATCTGTGGCATGGTGTTCCTGTCTGTCAAGGACAGGGACAAACCTGAGCTCGCTGAATTAGCCTGGCATTTAGCGGGTCTTGGCTTCAGGCTTGCAGGGACTCGGGGTACAGCGCGTTATCTGCAGGAACGCGGATTAGAAGTCACAGTGCTGAAGAAGGTTTTAGAGGGTCGTCCACACTGTGTTGATGCTATGCTTTCTGGAGACGTCCATCTCGTTATTAACACAACAGAGGGAGACATGTCTCTAGCGGACAGCTTTTCCATTCGGCGTACCGCTTTAACTCATAACCTTCCGTATTATACGACCATGACAGGGGCACGTGCAGCTGTTGAGGGTATTGAAGCTTTGAAAAGTGGAGCACTGGATATTACACCCTTACAAGCATATTTCGAGTTTTTATGTTAGCCTCGAGAAGAGATGAATGTTTGTGATAGTTTTACTAATTAAAGTTGCTATCATATGATAGCCCATGGGGTGGGTTATGGCAGATGGAAAAGATCCCGATGACTTCAGCGGGCCTTGCTGCCTTGGAAACAGAGCTGAAAAAACTCAAGAGCGTCGATCGACCCGACGTCATTCGTGCGATTGCAGAAGCACGGGAGCATGGTGATCTGTCTGAAAATGCGGAGTATCACACGGCGAGAGATCGGCAGAGTTTTATCGAAGGCCGTATCTCTGAGATTGAAGACATCATCAGTCGGGCGAAGGTTATAGATATCGCTAAGATGTCTGGTAACCAGGTACGATTTGGTGCGACCGTCACTCTCGCTGACGAAGATACCGATGAGGAGATAACCTATATGATTGTTGGCGCACACGAGGCTAATATTAAAAAGGGACGTATCTCTATTCATTCACCCCTAGGTAGGGCGCTCATTGGTAAGCATTCAGGGGACACTGTCGAAGTGACAACGCCGAGAGGATGTAAGGCTTACGTTATTGTTTATGTACAGTACCTGTTTTAATGGCAACCTTATTGCAGTGGTAACTGTCCTGTCATTTTCTCAGGATCTCAGTCGGAATTGGCCTGCGCGCACTCGTTTAGTTTTCAAGATCCACTGCTCTGGATGACAACGAGACTCTGTCAGTACTCCGTCAGTGTGGATAGGCTTATGCGACAGGCCACCCGCCTCACACTTCAAAAATTACGGTGATGTATGTTGCCAACGCCACTGACATCTTTGTGCACTGCGCAGGCAACCAGCAAAGTAGCATTCTTGGTGCAAGCAAGCTTTGACTGTAAATTATTGTTAATAAACATTTTTTGTTGTGAGACATCAACATTAGATGGGCCTTTTTGATAGGGGGTTAGGGTTGTTAACATGTACTTCGAATGCCCTAAGGAAGCAGGGCTCTTGAGACGTTCGAAGATGTGCACAACCGAAAGGGATAGCCGTGAAGAGTCTGAAGCCTGTGGTGATTTCCGGCCGCGAGGTATTACCCCTTGTCGAGGGCGGTAAAGGCATCGCTGTGAGCAATGGCGTCAGTGCCGGCGCATGGGCTGCGGCAGGCGGTGTTGGGACATTCTCAGGTGTGAATGCCGATTCTTACGATGAAAATGGCAATCGCCGGGTAATGATTTATCGTGGTCGGACTCGCCGTGAGCGCCATGAGGAATTAATTGCCAATGCTATTGAAGGTGGTATAAATCAAGCAAAAATCGCTTATCAGATTTCTAAAGGAGAAGGTCGCATCCATATGAATGTCTTGTGGGAAATGGGAGGGTGTGAAAGAGTCTTGCATGGCATCTTAGAAAGCGCAAAAGATCTCATCCACGGGGTGACTTGTGGTGCCGGCATGCCCTACCGGGTAGCAGACATTTGTACCGCCTTCAGCATCTATTATCATCCTATTGTGTCCTCGGCACGGGCCTTCCGCGCCTTATGGAAACGCTCTTACCACAGGCAACAGCACCTGTTAGGTGGCGTTGTCTACGAGGATCCTTGGCTTGCCGGTGGTCACAATGGGCTGTCTAACACAGAGGACCCGGAACAGCCACAAGATCCATATCCACGGGTACTTGAACTACGCCAGACTATGCGTGATGTGGGGTTAGGGAGATTGCCAATCTTCATGGCTGGTGGCGTATGGTGCTTACGCGAGTGGGAAGACTGGATTGATAGCCCAGAACTCGGGCCCATTGCTTTTCAGTTTGGTACGCGTCCTCTCCTGACACTGGAAAGCCCCATTCCGACATCGTGGAAACGCCGCCTGACGACTCTACGTCAGGGGGATGTCCTCCTGCACAAGTTCAGTCCGACTGGATTTTATTCCTCCGCTGTCCACAACAGATTTCTGGAAGAACTTATCGAACGTTCAGCGCGTCAGATTCGTTACGCTGATGAACAAAGCACTCTCCATCCGATTCCACTGCCACTTGGCGTTCGTGGCCGCATCGTCTACGTTTCTGAAAAAGAGAGCCAGAAGGCTCAAATCTGGGCGGCGCAGGGTCTGACTGCGACCCTCCGGACGCCAGACTCCACCCTGATCTTCGTGACACCAATACAAGCGGAGGAAATTTTGTATGACCAAATTTCTTGTATGGGCTGCCTTTCTTCCTGTCAATTCAGTAATTGGGCGCAGAATGAAATAGGAACAACTAGAAAACGTGCAGATCCGCGATCTTTTTGTATACAAAAAACATTGCAAAATATCGTACACGGTGCTGACATTGAAGATGAGTTGATGTTTGCGGGTCATAATGTCTATCGCTTTTCTACTGATCCATTTTATAAAAACGGATTTGTACCAAGTGTTCATCAATTAGTTGATAGATTACAAACGGGCAACTAGAACACCAGAGACGGAAGAGACCATGTCAGGCCTGGTTTGCAGGTTGACAGGGTCCCCTCACAACAAATAGAAGTGCTCCAGCTAGAAAGACATTCGCTGACACTCGCTGAGCTGGCGTCACTGCGCCTTTTATCTGAAAACATTCTGAAGCAATCGAGCAGCGATAAATTAATGGCGATCAGAGTCAAAACAATCTCTTAGTTCCCCAGAGTTCCCCAGAGGAGGTATGCGGAAATTTTTCACGTACCGTAATGGCATATTGCACGCAGAAAGCGTATCAATACCGAATATCGCTGAAAGCGTCGGTACGCCCTTCTACTGCTACACGACCGCAGCATTAGAACATTATTATAATTTTTTTCAATCGGCGTTAAAAGGATTGGGAGAAGTCTGTATTCATTATGCCTTAAAGGCCAATGCCAACATAGCCGTTGTACGGACTTTAGCTAATCTTGGGGCCGGTGCTGATGTTGTGTCAGAAGGGGAACTGCGTTTAGCGCTCGCTGCCGGTATTTCCCCGCAGCAGATTGTGTTTTCCGGCGTTGGCAAAACGCCTGAAGAAATTGCCTTTGCCCTGCAGACAGGTATTTTGCAACTAAATGTCGAATCTGAGGCAGAACTGTGGACCATTCACCGTATCGCTACCACCTTGAACACTGTCGCATCAGTTTCGTTCCGGGTGAATCTCGACATCGATGCCAAGACTCATCATAAGATGACTACAAGCCGCAAGGAAGATAAGTTCGGCATTGAATGGCGTAAGATTCCTAGCCTGTTGCAAAGTGCTATCAGCTTACCCCATCTCAAGGTGGTGGGGCTTACTACCCATATAGGGAGTCAAATCACCAATCTGCAATCTTTCAGAAAATCTTTTATGCGTATGCGCGATCTCATTACGCAGTTAAATGCCAGTGGCCTCCCCATTCGACGTCTTGACCTCGGAGGAGGACTCGGCGTGCTTTATGACCCGGACAGCGCAGCAGACCTGCCACCGTCACCGACAGCCTACGCCGCTGTTATCCGAGAAACTCTTGGTGATTGTCACTGTCAGATTCTCTTAGAACCTGGACGTTTCATCGTTGCCAACGCTGGTCTCCTCGTCACCCGAGTCCTCTATGTGAAAGAGGGGAGCAACAAGATCTTCGTGATCGTGGATGCTGCGATGAACGACTTAATCCGTCCGAGTCTTTATGGTGCTTTCCACGCTATTTTACCTATAACAGAACCTCGCTTGGATATGTCTCGTCAGACAGTCGACGTCGTTGGGCCAATATGTGAAACAAGTGATGTTTTCGCTCCCCAGCGTTCCTTAACACCGGCGTTTCCTGGCGAGCTCCTGGCACTCGACGGTGCTGGTGCTTATGGCGCGACGATGGCTTCCACCTATAACCTCCGGCGATTAGTCCCAGAGATTCTTGTCAAAGGAGATAAATTTTCAATTATTAGACGGCGTCCCTCCTATAAAGAAATGTTTGCCCTGGAGAGTCTACCCCCATGGCTATAAGCCCACCTTCTCGGGACAAATCCAGACGCCCTGGAGAGCCTCCCTGGAGGCGGGTCAGAATCATTCTTAGAGAACGCTGTTAACACTTCAGCCTATGCCAAAAAACTACAGAACAGCTGTTACGCTGTTACAAGGGACGCCCTACTTGTGGCTCCCAAGAAAAGACAAAAGACAGAGGAAGGGCCAGCATTATGTCAGGCGATGGAGGTAGTGAGTGAAAGCGTCCGGCAACAGCAAGATTGGAGTGATGCTGTGTGGTCACGGCAGTCGCGACATCGAAGCAATACGGGAATTTGACACATTGTCTCATCGTTTGAAAGAACGTCTACCAGAATACGAGGTAGAAAACGGCTATTTGGAATTTGCTCGCCCTATTATCCGCGATGGGTTAGAAACTCTTAAGGAACGTGGTGTAAAACGTATTGCGACTATTCCAGGTATGCTGTTTGCCGCCGGTCATGTTAAAAATGACATACCATGGGAAGTGAATACCTTCGCAAAAGAAAACAAAGATCTAGACGTCCTATACGGACGGGATCTTGGCATTGATCCCAAACTACTTTACGCAGCAGCTGAACGTGTGACGGCTGCTGAGCGCGCTGCTGGCTCACACGTGCCCAGGAGTCAGAGCATGCTCTTGGTTGTGGGCCGCGGAACGAATGATCCAGATGCCAATGCCAACATATCAAAGGTTGCCCGCATGCTTTGGGAAGGTATGGGCTTTGGCTGGGCAGAGACGGCCTATTCTGGAGTCGCGCATCCCAGGGTCAACAGAGCATTGGAGCGGATTGTGGCTATGGGATTTCGCCGCATTATTGTCTTTCCCTATTTCCTATTCACAGGTGTACTTGTCAAGCGTATTTATACTCATACAGACGAGGTCGCAACTCACTATCCCAGTACGGAATTCGTCAAAGCGCTCTATCTGAATGATCATCCTCTGGTACTGGAAAGTTTCATCGAGCGGGTCATGGATACTTTGCATGGTGAAGTGAGAATGAATTGCCAACTATGTAAGTATCGTGAGAGTATTGTCGGCTACGAGAATTTTGTTGGGGCCCCACAAACCGGGCATCATCATCATGTGCGTGGCATTGGGATTGGTAGCGATCATCCGCATGCTTGATCGAGCATCGCCAGTACGTACACTTTTCTCATGACAGGAGCACTTGCTATACCTGACTACCTCTGTAATCCAACAGCCATCTACCGGGAGTCCTTTGCTAGAGTCCGAGCAGTGACAGATTTGTCGTCTCTACCGGTAGCTTTACAGGAAGTAGCGATAAGGCTTGTTCACGCCTGTGGCATGCCTGAGATTGCGACTACTCTCTCCTGGTCACCAGCCTTTGTTTCAGCCGCTCTTGCTGCTCTCAGAAGAGGAGCACCGATTCTCGTTGATGTGCAGATGGTAGCGCAAGGAATTCTCCCCCGCCAGCGGGGGAATAAAGTCCTCTGTACCATCAATGATCCAAGAGTCCCATCCCTGGCTATGAATCTTGGGACCACTCGATCCGCTGCTGCCGTCTCATTATGGCAAGAATGGCTTCAGGGAGCGCTAGTCGCCATCGGGAATGCTCCCACTGCCCTTTTTTCCCTCCTAGAGGGCTTGCCCGCAGGCGGACCACAACCAGCTGCCATTATCGGTTTTCCTGTGGGGTTTGTCAGTGCAGTTGAAGCCAAGGAGGCCTTGATTTCCCATCCTGGCAACGTGCCCTATCTGACGTTACGTGGCTGCCGCGGCGGCAGTGCCATGGCAGCAGCAGCTGTGAATGCTTTACTAGACATAACAGCAAGGCAAGGCCTGTCTGTTCCAGAAATATGAGGCGACTGACACTGACTGAGAGAGAGGACGATAGATTGCCTGCGCCTTGGCTCGTTGTCATTGGCATAGGCGAGGATGGCTCAGATGGGTTGAGTCCCGTTGCCCGCACGTTCATCCGCACCGCTCCTACGATATTGGGCAGTGCACGTCATTTAAAGCATGTTGCCACTCTCATACCAACAAACGCTGCACGGCTGTTGTGGACTGAGTTAGAAACTACTATTAATATTATTAAAACATATCGTAATAAACGAATAATCGTTCTTGCTAGTGGCGATCCTATGCTCTATGGCTTGGGGGCGACTTTGACACGCCACTTTTCCACCGCAGAAATGATTGTCGTGCCGCATATTTCTGCCTTTTCCCTAGCGGCGGCCCGCTTGGGCTGGCCTTTACAGGAGGTAGAAACGTTAACTGTACACGGTAGACCAATAGAAAATATTGCATTTCATTTCTCGTCTGGAGTGCGTCTTCTCGTGCTCAGCGCAGACGGAGAAACCCCTAGTCATGCCGCCGCTTTGTTAACAGCGCATGGCTTTGGCCCTAGCAGCATGATCGTACTGGAACACATAGGCGGGCCGGCTGAGCGTCATATAAGCGGTCGCGCCGACTGTTGGGAAAACCATAAAATAGCTAATTTAAACATTATAGCAATTGAATGTAGTGGTTCTCGTGGATTGAGCCGAGGAGCCGGCCTCCCCGATGAGGCGTATTATCATGATGGTCAGCTCACAAAGCGCGAGGTCCGTGCGGTGACTCTGGCCGCTCTCGCGCCCTGTCCTGGTGAGCTGCTGTGGGATATAGGAGCTGGTGCTGGCTCTATTGCTATAGAGTGGTTAAGAACCCACCATACCACCACAGCTGTGGCTGTTGAACAGGATATAACACGTGTTTCGATTATTTCTTTAAACGCTTTTCGTTTAGGAGTACCACGGTTACAAATTGCCCACAGCAGAGCCCCGGCTTGTTTGACGTCTCTACCCGGACCACCTGCAGCGGTCTTTGTGGGTGGAAATGTCTCTACTCCAGGTATTCTTGAAAGGTGCTGGGAAGCTTTGCCGAATGGTGGGAAGGGTGGACGGTTGATTGTTAACGCCGTGACAATCGAAGCGGAAGCACGTCTCATGGCCTGGCAACGGCAGCACGGCGGCACCTTGGTAAGGCTATCTGTGGCCCGGCTGCGACAGATGGGACCGCTGTCAGTATGGGATCCACTCACACCTTTAACACAATACCAGGGCTGGAAAACAGCATAAGCAGTCTTTCTTCAGAGTAGACTTTTGTAAGAGTAGCCTTTTGTATTTGTACATTACTTGGTGGACATATAATGGGGAATGACTCTGGAATAGCTCTATGAAGATTCAAGCAAATCAGATTCGTCCGGGGATGCTCATCGAGCACGAAGGTCGGCACTGGACTGTGCTCAAGATTCAACTCATACAACCTGGGAAAGGCGGAGCCTTCAATCAGGTCGAGATGCGCGACTTCCGTTCCGGTATAAAGACTAACGTACGCTGGCGCACCCAAGACACGGTGGAGAAGTTGATTGTCGAGGAAAAGAACTGTCAGTATCTTTTTTCCGATAACAATCAGTGCATATTTATGGAAAAAGAGTCTTATGAGCAGTTTTCTCTTCAAAAAAAAGCTCTCGGGGAACAAACAGCTTTTCTGCAAGAGGGCATGGCTGTGACCGTCGACTTTTTGGAAGGCTGCCCTGTTACAGTAAACCTACCGCCGACTGTGATCATGACAGTAGTTGAAGCAGACGCCGCTGTCAGAGGGCAGACAGCGACTGCATCCTATAAGCCGGGTGTGCTTGACAACGGTCTGAAAATTATGATTCCGCCCTTTATAGAGGCGGGAACACGTATCGTCGTTAGCACGGCCGATTGTCGCTATGTAGAGCGAGCCAAGGGTTAAGCGGACCATGACTTCCTACTTATCTCCGACTCTTAATGTGATGTTAGCAGCTGCCAAGAAAGCAGTCCGTCTCTTAATTCGTGATTTTGGCGAAATAGAGCAATTGCAGGTCTCTCTCAAAGGAACCAATGACTTTGTGTCCACGGCAGACACTAAGACGGAGCGTGTACTGTATCGCGAGTTGAAAAGGGCTCGACCTGACTTTGGCTTTTTATTGGAAGAAAGCGGTGCAGAGGACGGGAGAGACAAGGAGAATCGCTGGATTATAGATCCGCTAGATGGCACGATTAATTTCCTACATGGGATTCCCCACTTTTCTATTTCCATTGCTCTCGAACGCGGTCATGAGATTGTTGCCGGTGTTATAGCTCATCCGGTTGCTGACGAGTGGTACTACGCTGAAAAAGGGTGTGGTGCTTATTTGAACGACCGTAGACTGCGCATCTCTGCCCGCCGGCGCCTTGAGGAAGGGCTTTTTGCGACAGGCATTCCTTTTCTTGGCAGGCCGGCCCATAGTCTGTTTCTGACCGAATTGCAAGCTGTCATGGCTCATTCAGCCGGCGTCCGTCGCATGGGCTCTGCAGCGCTTGATCTGGCTTATGTGGCCGCTGGCCGCTATGATGGATACTGGGAGCGCAACCTATCCCCATGGGATGTGGCCGCTGGCTCTCTTATGGTCCGCGAGGCGGGCGGGTATGTGAGCGAAATAGGTGGCGGTCGTAATCCAGTTTTTACGGGCAGCATTCTGGCCACAAACGATCACCTCCATAAGCCACTTGGTGATCTGCTACGCAACATCGGTAACGAAAAACAGTCACACGGCCAGGCAGGCAGCAGCGCCGCACCAGTCAGGAGCTAGCTTGGCGGAACGCTGTCATGCCTCTCCTAAGGCGTTCGGCCGTGCGCCGTGCGGTGCGTGGCACGAGCATGCAAACCGCGCTGGCCGCACGGGCGCACGGGCGCACGGGCGCAACAAGACCCAACGCCTCACCGTGCGTGCGCGCTGAGCTGACAACGCCACTCACACTGATTCCCCCTGGCTAATACCCCCCCTTGCCATAGGGCTTTGTCAGCCCTGCGATTCTTGCAGCTTGTCGCGCTGGCTGCTTGGGAAAAAGTTCGTAGAGATAGGATTTCCAATCACGGCCCGGATGGTCTTCATTGAAGTCCTTAACCATTTTGCGAAAATTCGGCGTCTGCCCATGCTCTCGGTACTGATCACGCAGATAGCGTACCACAAGCCAATGATCTTCTGTTATAGATATATCTTCTGTAGTAGCTATAATCTGAACAATTGCATCATCAAAAACAGGTTCTACTAAAAAATTCTCATCATCAACCTCTAGTTCTATGCCATTGAGAAGATACCCCATAGTCAGTCATTCCTCCTAACATGCTTTCCCTATGACCTCACCCATCATTCTCGCTGACGGAGGCTCGTCGTAGCCGTCAGATGGTGACACCTGTTTTGCTGCACGACAAGACTTCAAGAGACTATTCTCCGGCGATTCAGGAAGTCCCCCCCATTAGCTCGTATGCGGCCCTGTGACGGCCTCTCGTCTTCTCACGCCGTTAAGACGCCTTCCGGACAGGAGAGATTTCTATTCTTAATATTAAAAAGAGTGAATCTTATATCCAATATGGATAGAATACAAATTTCTTTATTCTGTAGACAATAATACATGCATTTCATGTAAAACATGATTAACTGTTTTTACCATATCGGCCATATCTTCTGGCTCAATGGCTCCAATGCAGCCCACACGAAAGCTTTCTTTTCTCGCTATTTTGCCAGTGTAAAGCACATAGCCATGACACCGCATGCGGCGGTAGAACTCCTCGAAAAGAAAAGCCGGAGCTGTCGGCATGTGAAAAGTCACAATAATAGGACTCTGCAAGGCAGCTGGCAGCAAGGGCACAAACCCTAATGCTTTCATCCCTTCTATCAGAACTCTGCAATTTTCTGTGTAACGGGCGAGGCGAGCAGGCTGGCCACCCGCAGCGGAGAACAGATCTAAAGCTGTCGAAAGCGCTACAACCACATGTGTTGGTGGAGTGAAACGCCATTGGCCATTTTTCTCCATTGCCGTCCACTGCGCTTCCAAGTCTAGTGATATCGCATGAGCCTGACCAGCGGCTTCTTGTAAGGCAGTCCTATGACATAACACGAAAGCTAGCCCCGGGACTCCTTCTAAACACTTGCCTGCCGACCCAGCCAGCGCAGTGAACGGTGTCGTCTGAACGTCAAGTGGAAGGGCACCAAAGGCGCTTATGGAGTCGAGCAAGAAAAGACGTCCATGACGCGCAACAATATGCGAGATGTGCTCCACTGGATTCAGTATGCCCGTAGTCGTCTCACAATGAACCATCGTGACATGCGTAATATCCTGTCGATGACTGAGCAACTGTTCTATCTGTGTGGGGATAGGAGGCATTGTTTCCTCAGTCTCGTACACAATATATGACCGATCCAAGCGGGCAAGTATCTCAACCATCCGGCGACCATACGCCCCATTGACCAGGACCAGAACTAAGCTCCCTGCACGCGGAACTAAAGTTCCTAGCATAGCTTCTACAGCAAAGGTGCCACTGCCCTGCAGGGGTACACAGGTATGGGTTTCTGTAGCGCCAGCAAGGCTCAGCAATCTCTCCCGGATAGAACGGGTGATATCAATGAAGACACTGTCGCGAGCACCAAAGTCTCGCAGCATAGCTTTCCGGGTAGCATGGGCCGTTGTCAAGGGACCTGGGGTCAGTAGTAAAGGTGAATGTTGTTTGTTTTTGCCTCCCGTCAGGAAGAATTCCGATGTCATGACCGTCTCTCGCTCGTTAAAAAGCGTTTAAAGCGACGGGCGACATCAGATGGCAGAATTGTGGGACGGCCCAGTCGCGCCATACTGCCAGGCCTGATAAGCAGATGAACCAGATGTGGCCCTGGCCTTGCTAAAGCCTCTTGAAGAGCCTCCTTAAAGCTCGTCAAGTCGTCAGTCGCAGTAGCCGTGGCGTAACTACAATCACAGGCAATGCTAGGAAAGGAGACACACGCTGAGACAGTAGCCTGGCCACCAGTCGAATCATGCACGCCATTGTCCAGGATGATATGGAGCATATTGCGTGGCCTCTGTGCCCCAATCGTGGCCATATTCCCCATTTTCATCAACGCTGCACCATCACCGTCCAAAACGATGACGGGACGCTGGACGTTCAACGCCACGCCCAACCCAAGGGCACTCGCCCCGCCCATAGAGCCTACTTGGTAAAAATGTTGTTCACTGTCGTATAGAGTAAATAACTCTCTACCACACTTTCCTGTAGTTGCTATCACAGCGGCTTCATGAGGTATCACTTTTAGAATGCACTCTAATGCTTCAGCACGTGTTGGACGTATGCTCTGACGACAGCATAAATCTACAATCTTACATAGCGATTTTATGCGAAGTGGATTCTCGCTGAACGATTCCTCAGATATTGCCCCCTTAGGCATGACAAAGGCAAAAGGCCGTCCGTATTTTTTCATAGCAGCGCGTGCGCTAGCAAAGGCTGGGGCCAGCGCGGTCTTTGTCGCAACGGGAAACGGCCTATACGGCACACGCATGAGATTTAACAGGGCAGTCGTCATTTGCCCCATTAACTCATGCTGTGGTTCGTCCGGGTACCCTGGCTGACCACGCCATGTCACCACGAGCAGGGTAGGAATGCGGAAGGGCCAGTTGAGAGAGGTAAGCGGATTAACAGTATTCCCTAGACCAGAGTTCTGACACATGACAACAGTTTCGCGGCCAGCCAGCCAGGCCCCAGCGGCAATTGCCACAGCCTCACCCTCGCTCGTTGCACCAACATAGAGAACATCGCTATCGCTGACTACCCTGTTAATCAGGGGAGCAAGAAATGAGCACGGGACCCCTGTATAAAAATCAAATTTTTGTTCGTATGCGGCCATCAGAACTTCATCCGCCCGTATCATCAGCTCTCTCTCCATTCATTAGCCACCTTCTGCTCCCCCTACCAAGGGGGTGTCCGCCTAGGCCAGCCTAGGACTTATACGCTTTCTAACAGAAACCTGGAAGCGGAAGGAAAGGATAGACTCCCTGATTCCCTGCTAGAAAGGCAGCCTAGCCCCTTGCAAATGCACAGGGATCCTTCCGTCGCTGTCTCTGACGTCTACTGTCTGGGACTCTGGGGTCTGGATGTGTCGGGATCATTCAGAATCAGTCGGGATCATTCAGAATCATCTGACAGAATCTTACGCTTTAGCAAGATCACCTATATAATCCATGGAAATGGGCTGCGGAGGAAGAGAGTGATGCTCATCGCAACATGGAATGTGAATTCCATTAGAGTGCGTCTTCCACGTGTTTTAGATTGGTTGCGAGAAATGGTTCCTGACGCCCTATTACTTCAGGAAACAAGGACTCCGGATGAGTTCTTCCCACAACGTGAGTTGCAAAACATGGGCTATCAAAGTCTCAGCCATGGAGAAAAATCGTATAATGGTGTTGCAATACTTTCTCGTCTCCCAATGGAGGTCACAGAACTTTATTTACCAGGTGCAGAAGATGATAAACAGGCACGCTACCTAGAAGTGCTTCTTGATGGTAATGTACGTATAGCATCACTCTATCTCCCTAATGGGAATCCTAGTGGGAGTGAGAAATTTGCCTACAAAATTAATTGGATGACTCGCTTATATGAGCACGCTCGGGCTCTTTTACAAACTGGCCATGCAGTCATCCTAGGAGGAGATTACAACGTCTGTCCCACAGACGATGATGTTTATGCCCCTGAGCAGTGGGCAGATAACGCCCTCTGTCGGTTTGAAGCGCGTAAAGCCTTCCAGGACATCCTTTTGCTCGGCTATTGTGATGCCTTCCGCGTTTTCCATCGGACCCCTGGAGAATATACTTTTTGGAGCTATCAGGGTGGCGCATGGTCGCACAATATGGGTCTGCGGATCGATCATCTGTTGCTATCCCCGAAGGCCGCTGAACGTCTGGAAGACAGTGGAATCGACAAGCGGCCACGCGGTCGTGCTCGGGCGTCTGATCATGCTCCTGTCTGGTGTCGTCTGCGAGAGATCTTATGATGGTACTCCATGCGGAGAACGTCCCAACAGTTCTCGTGCTTGGGGGCACTGGGGAAGGGCATGTCCTGGTCAAGAATCTATTGGCAAAATTCGGCAATCAGTTACGAGTCATTACCTCTCTAGCAGAGAAAAGAACAGCACTTCCCGAAGCAACCTATGGCGCTTGGCGTGCTGGGCCGTTCTGTGGTGTGGAACACTTGATCGCTTATTTGCGAGATGAGCGCATAGCTGCCGTCCTGTCTGCCACACACCCATTCTCAGCAACCATAACACACTATACTTCTATAGCTTGTAAAGAATGTAATATTTCTCATTTAAAAATAGTACGACCGCCATGGGTGTGCACTAAGGAGGACCGTTGGGTGGAGGTCCATGATATGGTAGAGGCCGCACGCAAGCTCCCGAGCATAGGGAAGCGTGCCTTTCTGACAATCGGTATAAGAGCTCTTCCTATTTTTTTATCCCTTAGTAATATGTGGTTCTTGATACGTCTTCCGCGAGCGATTCCTCTGCCTTTTTCTGACCATGTCCCACCCCATCGCCTTGTCCTCGGGAGAGGACAAGATGGGAATGATTTGCTCCTGATGCGGATTCATGCCATCGACGTTCTTGTGACGAAGGCAAGTGGTGGTGCGGCAACGGCTGGCAAAATTGCGGCAGCACGGGCGCTTACTTTACCGGTCTTGATGGTGCGCCGTCCGCCGTCCACAGAGAATGATACAACGGTGTCTAGTGTGATGGCGGCAGTGGCGTGGGTTGAAACAAACATTCTTCAGTTTTCTGAGAAGAGAAGCAGCTCTTAAAAATGGGCGACTCCGCGCCGCCCTTCCTGGTCGTGTCACACGACAGCAAAACAGACGGTTCCCGCTCACTTGTTTACTTAGTTAGGCGGCATCGTCTTTGCGACTTTTACTAGCGTTAACGTAAGCAATTGCGACATGTTCGGCACAGTAAGGCTTACCAGTTAACACACGCTTACCACAGAAATGGAAGCCTACATCACGCGGATCCCCAATGGGCCAGCGACAGGTTAACGCTGACAACTCTATCACTGACCGAATTCGAGTCTCTTCCTTTTTTTCTGCTTTCCTTCTTTTGATCGGTGACGGCCTACTGGTTAAGCCAAGCCGATGAGCTTTACCAACTACTGCATTTTTGGAGACCAAAAGCCTCTTCCCAATCTCCCCGGTGGTCAGCCCTTCACTCCACAAGCACTGCAACTCGGCAATGCGCTCTTTGGTCCAAACGATCTTTTTTTCCATATATGTCTCACGTCACCTCATGGCCTATAATCCAATTGCGAGTACCAGGATTCCCGCCCCTTTCTTTAAAGGGGTGCATTGCATGCAAAGAGTTCAACACGACACGAGTGTTAGGGGGGGGATCTCCATTCGCACAAATCTATAGGCGTTGACCCTCATGCAAACGAGAAACATCCTCCTGCTGCCGCTTCCATATATTAGCTTATCTATATTAGCCATGTGCACCCCCCCCAAAGACAAACCTCACAAATTGTTTTCAAGCATTGGCATTCTATCACTAGCGTGTCACGCCATGCTTGTAAAAAGCTCATGGTAAACGGACAAAGTGCGAGCGCACATAATCTCCCTGCTGAAATGAGCGTGCGCATGGGCCACTTGGCGAGCCGCCATTGTGTGTCGCTCTGCAGCCGCTAACGTAAGCATTTCCAGGAGAGTCTGGGCCAAAGCGTCAGGATCGCTAGGTGGTACAAGCCAACCTGTCCTGCCGTGCACTATGGTCTCGCTGGAACCACCATGGTCCGTCGCGACAACAGGTCTTCCCATGGCCTGGGCCTCCACGACCACCCGACCAAATGCCTCCGGCTCTGTAGATGCTGAAACAACAACATCGGCTAACATATAGGCCGCTGGCATGTCCGCACAGAAACCCACAAAATGAATCGTACTGTCAAGTCCCTTGTGACGAATCAATGTTTCCAACTCTGCTCGATAATGAACGTGCGCCTGATCAAATCCGACTAACAAGCAGCAGAAGTCGCGACGACATAATTTGGCAAGAGCCTCTATGAGAACCTCATGTCCTTTCCACCGCACGAGCCGACCAGGCAGCATGACAAGAGGCTGATCTTCGGGTAAACGCCATGCTCTAGCCAAGGCTGTCAGCCTGTGAGGATGGACTAATGTGGAGTCGAATTTGTAAAAGTCTATCCCACGTGGAATGACCCTTATCCGCTCGGGGGCGATACCGTAGACTGTCTGAACATGCGTGGCAATAAAGTGTGAAATGGCGATGACTCTCTTTCCACTTGTCATAATAGCATTATATGGTTTTTTAATCGTAAAAGGTCCAAGATTGTATCTCCCGTGAAAGGTAGTCAGAAAGGCAACACCTGTACGACTGGCCGCCCTTGCCGCACTCCAAGCTGGTGCGCGGCTGCGGGCGTGTACGATGTTTATTTTTCTTTCTTTAATAAGGTGCACAAGACGCTCAGTATTGAGCTGCATGAGAAAGGGGTTTTTCGAGTGAACAGGCATCGTAATGTGTTCTATCCCAGCCTGCTCCAACTCAGAGACCATAGGACCCCCGTGCGAAACGACTAACGGGATACAGTCTGCAGCTTGCAAAGCTAGCGCTATATCGATCGTTCCACGCTCCACTCCACCCGTCACCAGACGTGGTAGTATCTGCAGTACGATCAGTCGTGTTTGACAAGGCATAAAGTGCTATCCTGACGATCTCTTCGCACTTATGAGTACTGATATGAGTACTGAAGGATCACCATTGCTATCACCAAAAATCTTACACCGCCATGACGGTGCCACAATTGCTTACTATAAAAGTGCAGGGCGTTCCCCAGGAATTGTCTTTATTCACGGCTTGATGTCAAACATGACAGGCGAAAAAGCAGTTTGCCTGGAGCGTTGGTGCCAGGCGCAAAAAAGAGCGTTTGTGCGCTTTGACTGCTTTGGTCACGGCCAATCATCTGGAGATTTGTACGATGGGACCGTAGGGAGATGGGTCGGGGATACAGGGGCGGTCATTGAAAATCTGACAAAAGGTCCCCAAGTGCTTGTTGGTTCTAGTATAGGCGGCTGGGTGGCACTGTTAGCGGCTCTAAAGTGGCCGGGACGTGTTGCTGGCTTGCTCGGAATCGCCGTTGCCGTTGACTTCACAGAAGAGGTCATTTGGCGCAGACTCTCCCATGCGCAGCGGGAAGAGCTCAGGAATTGTCACATCCTCGGGCTGCCTAACCCAAACCATGGGGATTCATATTACATCAGTCAGGCACTCATTGAGGATGGCCGCAGACATCTGTTGCTTAATGACCGCATTGCGGTGACCTGTCCGATTCGTCTCCTCCATGGTCTGGAGGACAGTGAGGTTCCCTGGCAAACTGCACTGCGACTTCAATCAAAAATCGTAAGTCGCAATATCATCACCACCATCATCAAAGACGGCAACCATCGCCTCTCGAGGCCACAGGATCTGGAGCAGATCATCACAATCGCCGCAGATTTAATAGACACGATAGAGAGATAAAATTCGAAATATAGAGAGATAAAATTCGAAATATTGAAAAAAACGTTCTCTCCTGCAAGAGAGACACCCTACAGAACAGGAGAAAATAATCAACTTTATATTGAATGATATATATTTCATTACTTATTAGTAAATATACGCTGAGGAATCAATGTTCGTAGCAGCTGTCCTGTTTTTTTTTCTAGCCTGGGCCTCTGAAGAGCACGCCGTCCCTGCTGCAGAGGCCAGGGCTATACGTATAGCTCATCATGGCGGTCATACTCGTTTTGTTGTCGATCTTTCGGAAGAACTTTCTGAAAAGGTATCATTTGCTAAGCCCACAGACAGACCATCTAAGAATATAGTGGTTAATATAGGAACTGTTACATGGAGTCTTCCTCATATTTCCGGGACAGGTGCTGGTGTAATTCGCAGGTATCGCTATAATGACGCTGGTCCAGCCCGGATTGTGCTGGAGATGACGAGGCCGGCTGTTGTCACCAAGACTTTTAGGTTCTCTCCAAACCAGCAACATAGCTGGCGGCTAGTGGTTGATCTGGCAGAAAACGACCAGCGCGTGCCAGTAGGCGGTAGCATGAGTGGTGCTCAGTTCCTCAGTTTGTCTTCCTTGCAACCGCGTGTCCATTCTGGAAACACAGCCTTCCCATTACCACCACAACCACCTTCTTTTTTAAAAAAAGAACACCAATTAATCATTGTATTAGATCCTGGACATGGTGGGGCTGATCCAGGTGCGACTGGAGTGAGTGGTATTTTTGAAAAACACATCACCTTGGCCATGGCTCTTGAACTACGTGAGAAACTATTGAGCACAAACCGCTATAGTGTGCTGCTCACACGTGAGGACGACACTTTTGTCGCTTTGCGTGAGCGTGTGGCCAGTGCCCGCGCTCACAATGCCGATTTGTTCATTTCTATTCATGCCGATGCTATTGCAATTCCTGAGATTTCTGGTCTCTCTGTCTACACCTTATCTGAAGAATCTTCTGACCAGGAGGCCGCTGCCTTGGCAGAGCGTGAAAACAGAGCAGATCTTATTGGTGGTGTTGATGTGTCGCGCGAGCCCCGTGATGTCGCGAATATCCTGATCGATCTCGTACAGCGAGAGACAATGAACCATTCAGCGCAGTTAGCAAGTGCTTTTACACGTGAGCTTAGGCGAGAGATTAGGCTTTTACCAAAAACTCATCGCTTTGCCGGATTTGCCGTATTGAAGGCTCCGGATGTCCCCGCAATTCTACTGGAGATGGGGTATCTCTCTAATCCGCAGGAAGAACAACTCCTTCACCAACCAGCATATCGTGCTCGACTCATCGCCGCTATGGTAAGAGCAATAGATGACTATTTTCACAGGCGTCATATGAGTCCGCTCTAAGTAGGGGCGGTAGGGACGCCATGCCCATCCTAGTCCTGGTATTAAGGGATTAAGGGCCGGCATGAGGCCCTTAGCCGTGATGAAGCGGCACGCCTGCCTGGCGTGCGTCTCTTCCCGTTTTCTGTGATGAACCGATGCATTGAGATTTTCCGACGGACGACAGAGACCGGACGACAGAGACATGGCTCAGTTCCTGCGCATCCTGTTAAGTCTGCTGCTCGGAGCGATATCTATTTTAACAGGTCTTTCATATATACTCCGTGAATACAGCAAAGATCTACCCGACTCTCGCCAGCTTGCGAACTACGAACCTTCCGTCACTACTCGTGTTTACGCAGGTGACGGCAGCCTGCTATCAGAATATGCGATAGAAAAACGCTTTTTTACCCCCTTAGCAATCCTACCACTGCATATTCCCAAGGCGTTCCTATCAGCAGAAGATAAAGCATTCTATCAGCACAGCGGTCTCGACTTCATGGGAATCATTCGGGCGATTACAATCAACATTCAACATTACGGTACAAAGCACAAGCCCATGGGGGCATCCACAATCACGCAGCAGGTGGCCAAGAATTTTCTTCTGACCAGTGAGGTTTCCCTAGAACGTAAGCTTAAGGAAGCTCTCTTAGCTTTCCGTATTGAGAAGATGTTCTTAAAGGAACACATTTTGGAGCTTTATCTCAACGAGATTTATCTCGGTTTTAGTTCTTATGGTGTTACAGCCGCCGCTATGAACTATTTTCATAAGTCGCTCGATGAATTGACAGTAGCGGAAACTGCTTTCTTAGCAGCCTTGCCCAAGGCGCCAAACAACTATCACCCGTTACGGCATCCCATCGCAGCCCGAGAACGCCGTGACTGGGTTCTGGAACGCATGGCTGAGGACGGGCATATCACTGCAGAAGAAGCTATGCTCGCTCAAAGTGAACCGATTCTTGTGCGCGACCGCACTGCTACGGAAGGAATCGGCAGTAGTGGTCATTTAGTTGAGGATGTCCGTAGATTACTTATAGAACGTTATGGAGAGCACTCATTATACAAAAGCGGATTACATGTTAGAACAACAATAGACTTGAAGTTGCAATCTCTTGCCGAGCAAACCTTGCGTCATGGCTTGATCACATACGACCGTCGCCATGGCTGGCGGGGTGGTATAAGCCATATCCCTGTGAAAACAGGGTGGATACGGGGATTGTGCGGGATTCCTCGGCCCGTCGGTTTACCCACTGAGTGGACTCTTGCCGTCGTGCTAGCCTTGGACTCTAGCAGGGCCGTCATTGGCCTGGTCGATGGTCGTACCGGGGTGTTGCCTCTGTCTGAGCTCGCATGGGCACGTTCTTGGAAACCAGAGCAAACCCTTGGACCACCCGTGAGAACGGTCAGCGACGTTTTGGGAATCGGAGATGTCGTGGCTGTTGAACAGCTCTGCCCAGAGATAGGAGACGGTCAGCTTATCCCCACTTATGGTCTGCGCCAAGCGCCAGAGGTAGAGGGTGCTCTAGTTGCGCTTGATCCGCATACTGGAAGAGTTCTTTCTATGGTTGGAGGTTTTGCATACAAAAAAAGCTCCTTCAATAGAGCTACCAGAGCTTTTCGTCAACCTGGATCAGCGTTTAAACCTTTCGTATATATTGCTGCGCTTGACAATGGCTATACGCCCTCGAAAACTATCTGGGATGCGCCGTTTGTCGTTGACCAAGGAGCGGCGCTACCAAAATGGAAACCACAGAATCACGATGGTGGCTATCTAGGATTGATGACACTACGCTTAGGTCTTGAGAAATCTCGCAATCTAGTAACAGTGCGTCTAGCACAGGCAGTCGGTATGCCAACCGTTGCCGACTATGCTCGGCGCTTCGGTATTGCCGAACACCAGCAGCTGGGACTGGCAATGTCACTTGGTGCGACTGAGACAACAGCGCTCCGGTTGACAGGAGCTTACGCAATGCTTGCAAACGGAGGTAAGCAAATTCAGCCAACCTTTATAGATCGTATTCAAAACCGCAGTGGTCGTACTGTTTATAGTCACGAAAATCGTATCTGTACAAATTGTCGTCCATGTCGTTGGCTCAAACAACCTCGACCAATGCTGCCTGACACTCGTACCCAAGTCACCGATCCACTCAGTGCTTATCAGATGATCTTGCTGCTGCAAGGTGCCGTACAACATGGTACTGGCCGCAAGGTGGCGGTGGTAGACAGGCCTCTGGCTGGGAAAACTGGGACATCAAATGATAACATGGACGCCTGGTTCGTCGGTTTTTCACCTGATCTGGTGGTCGGAGTCTTCGTCGGCTTTGATGAGCCACGCAGTCTAGGGCTGAGAGAGACAGGCAGCAGCGTAGCGGCGCCCATTTTCCGCGCCTTCATACAGGCTGCTTTAGCAGACAGGCCTGTCACAGATTTCCATATGCCGGCTGGCATTCACCTGGTAAGAGTCTCCCGTGCCACAGGTATGCTGGCCTCAGCAGATAATGTCGATGTCATCCTGGAAGCCTTCAAGCCTGGGACTGTCCCGGAAAGCCGCAGCAGCAGCCGTCCACTACTGGGTAAATTTTCACAAAACCCCAACAGTTCTGGCGACATTCCTCTGACTCCTAACACATCATTCCTTCCAGAAAAAGGCCGCTTATACTAGGTCGTGGTAGCTGGCCGCAAAAACATCAGAGAAAGGTGCCAGAATGCATTGATGGATTTCAACCCCCTTGGGGTGCTCTTATAAGCGTCCTGTATCGCTGAGCAGACGATCAGGCTCTATAGCGATAGGACCCCAGGCTAGAATTTCTGAAATCTCTATAGCGTTGGGCTGTTTTCTCCGCTACCCTCAGGTATTGTCGATGATCAGGAAGACCTAAGCCTAAGGAATACAGAATGCCGGTCAGTGTTTTTCCTGCCGATCCCGCTGCTGCAACGGGCGAGGATTTTGGTACTCATGCGATGGCTACTACGATGGTCGCCATGGGAAATCGCGCCAGGAATGCTGCTCTAATCCTGGCACAAACACAGCGAACCGCTAAAGACCAGGCTTTAACGGTAGCAGCACGTGTATTGCGTTCAAGATCGGCCAATATTACATTTAAAAATATAGAAGATATGGAAGCAGCAAAAGAACTTTCACAGTCCATGCGCGATAGACTGTGGCTCAATGAAGCGCGCATCGAAGGCATGGCGCAGGGGCTTGAGGCCATCGCCGCTCTTCCAGACCCCATCGGAAGCGTTTTGGGAGAATGGACGCGCCCCAATGGCCTGCGAATCAGCAAGGTCCGGGTTCCTCTGGGTGTGATTGGTATCATCTATGAGTCGCGCCCCAATGTCACTGCCGATGCGGGGGGATTGTGCCTGAAAGCAGGTAATGCTGCTCTTTTGAGGTGTGGCTCTGAAAGTTTTTACTCCTCGCAAGCTATCATGGACTGCTTGGCCGAAGGGCTTACAGCTGCTGGTCTGCCAAACGATGCGCTGCAGATGGTACAGACAACTGACAGGGCAGCGGTGGGCATGATGCTGAGCATGGTCGGTATTATTGATGTTATCGTCCCCCGTGGTGGAAAGTCTCTGATAGAGCGCCTTACGGTAGAAAGTAAAGTTCCTCTGTTCCAGAGTCTTGAGGGAATCTGCCACACTTATGTTCATACAGCTGCCGACCTCACAAAGGCCCGGAGTGTTGTTCTTAATGCGAAGATGCGACGCACAGGCATTTGCGGGGCGACTGAAACGCTTTTGGTCGACAGGGCTGTTGCGAAAGCGATGCTGCCTGCTATTCTGAGCGATCTAATCATGGTCGGATGTGAAATTCGCGGCTGTCCAGAAACGCTCGCGCTAGAGTCGCGCGCCCTGGCTGCAACAGAGGCAGACTGGAAGAGCGAATACCTAGAGGCCATTCTATCAGTGAAGATAGTGGCAGATCTGGACGAAGCCATAAACCATATTAACACACACGGTTCCCATCATACCGACGCGATTCTGACAGAGGATGTTGTCGCCGCTGAGTGTTTCATGACGAAAGTGGACTCAGCGATCACTCTGCACAATGCTTCAACGCAATTTGCCGATGGGGGAGAGTTTGGTATGGGGGCTGAGATTGGGATCTCTACAGGTAAACTGCATGCGCGGGGCCCAGTGGGAGTGGAACAGCTGACCAGTTTTAAGTACAAGGTTCGTGGGAGTGGTCAGATCCGCCCATGAGCCCATGATACCCCTGAGCATAGTTTTTACGATGGGTTCATGGCATAGGTTTATGGGATAGGTTTATGGGATGGGATAGGTTTATGGGAAGGGTTGAGCTCAGACTCATCCCCACCTGAAAATTTTCTTTCATGGTGCAGCGCTGAGAGTCGCAAAAAAATCATTGCCTTTGTCATCAATGACGACAAAGGCAGGGAAGTTTTCGACTTCAATACGCCAAATCGCTTCCATGCCAAGTTCCGGGTATTCTAATACTTCAACCTTACGTATAGATTGCTGTGCAAGCTGGGCGGCTACTCCGCCAATGGAGCCAAGATAGAATCCGCCATACTTGCGGCAAGCCACTCTCACCGCAGGGGAGCGATTGCCCTTGGCAATCATGACCATTGAACCGCCGTGAGCTTGGAACGAATCAACGTACGAGTCCATACGGCCGGCTGTTGTGGGACCAAAAGAACCTGAAGCTGCGCCCGCAGGAGTCTTCGCTGGACCGGCATAGTAGATAGCCATCTGCCGGAAATAATCAGGTAACTCCCCTCCTCTCTCTAACCTTTCCTGCAGTCTCGCATGAGCAATATCGCGGGCCACAACCATTGGACCGCTCAGTGATACACGTGTCTTAACAGGACACTGGGAAAGAACATGGCGGATTTCATCCATAGGCCTTGTCAGATTGATGTGTACAGGTGTCTCAGACAGTTTATCCTCCCGTACGTCGGGGAAGAATCGCGCTGGCTCCGTTTCGAGCTGTTCAAGTTCAATGCCTGCCGCCCCGATTCTTGCCAGAACCTGCCGATCAGCCGAACATGAAACACCAATGCCGATTGGAAGCGAGGCACCGTGACGCGGAAGGCGAATGACCCGTACCTCATGACAGAAGTACTTGCCGCCGAATTGTGCTCCTAACCCTACTCGGCGAGTCATTGCGAGGACCTGCGCTTCCAGCTCCTGGTCGCGGAAGGCATGGCCATATTGCGAGCCTGTGAGTGGCAGACCGTCTAGGTAGCGGGCAGAGGCTAGTTTGACTGTTTTGAGACATAACTCAGCTGATGTGCCCCCAATTGCTATGGCCAGATAGTAAGGTGGACAGGCCGCTGTCCCAATGTTTCTCACTTGTTCCTCAAGAAACTGCAGAAGACTCACGGGATTCAGGATCGCCTTTGTCTGCTGGTAAAGATAAGTTTTATTGGCAGAACCGCCACCTTTAGCCATAAACAGGAAATTGTAGTGATCGCCATGTGTAGCAGATAATTCAATCTGGGCAGGCAGATTATTCCCAGTATTAATCTCGTCATACACTGAGAGAGGTGCCATTTGTGAGTAGCGTAAATTTTGTTTTGTATATGTATCTGCGACACCTTTTGTAAGGTGTATAACGTCGTTGCCATCTGTGAAGACGCGGTTTCCCTTCTTACCCATGATGAGAGCCGTCCCTGTGTCCTGGCACAAGGGCAATACGCCGCTTGCAGCGACGTTGGCATTTTTGAGCATCTCAAGAGCAACGAACCGATCGTTAGCGGAGGCTTCTGTGTCCTCGACAATGGCGCGGAGCTTTGCAAGATGTGTGGGCCGTAGAAAGTGTGCGACATGACGCATCGCTTCACGTGCTAGGAGGCGCAGCCCGTCTGGGGCAACAGTCAAGATGTCATGACCACTGAAACGAGCTGTGGACACGTAATCAGTGGTCAGTCTTGCATAGGTCGTTTTGTCTGCGCTCAGCGGAAAAATCTCTGCGAACGCGGCATCGATCATGTTCGGAAGCCCTCCTCTCTGGGGTATATCTCGTCATGCCTCTATATGCATGCCTCTATGACGACTGCCAGAATGTATTTCTAAAAATTTTACTTATAAAATACTTCACACAAAATTATTTTTTTTTACGAAACGCATCAAGAGCGATAACGTTACCCATTTTCTCCCAATCCTCCTTGCTCTGCTCAACACCACTCTTCCCGAGCAAGATTTGGGCATTGTCCCTGGGCTCCTCTAGCGCCGGGGATAAAGGTTCCTGGCTACTCTCAACAGTGAACTGTAGCCCAAATTTTGCCGAGGGATCCGCAAAGGCGGTGATGGCAGCGAACGGCACCTGCAACCTCTCATTCAGTCTGTTGAATGACAATGTCACGGTGAAGCTCGCTTCACCCACTTCAAGGCCCCAAAACTGGTTCTGCAGGACGATGGTCATTTCCTCAGGATAACGTTCTAACAGATGATGGGCGATGACAACACCTGGATAACAGGTGCGAAACGTAATGTAAAAATGGTGGAGGCCCGGTAGGCCCTGCTGTTCAGTAATGGCCAAAACCTCTCGTACAACACGCCGCAGTGCGTCTTCTACTATTTTCTCATAATGCAATTTGTATATTCCATCCGCCACAGGTAACATTCCATTTGTTACGAGTCGTGGTGCATCCAGAGAATGATCCCCTGGCTGCGGTCTCCCTTATCTTATCCCATCTCTACACTTCTTATCCCATCTCTACACTGACACTGGCCTGTTTTCACGGCGCAGTGGAGGGCTTCTGTTGCCCGGTGCCCCCCAGACCGCGCTTACCTAGTTCTTAGGCAGCGAGCGCCATTTTATTATCGTTGGCACTTGTAAGTTGGCCCGGTGACGGTGGAACCATGCCGAGTGCACTCCATGTCTTTACCACGCACGTCAATCCTACTTCGTCCCCATCGCCCTGGCATGAGCTCCGCAAGTGGTGGAGACGCCGGGTACCGCCCCCGGGTCCGTCACGCTTATGCCACACGGGATTTAGCACCATTGTTAGCAAAACGCCAACTTGTCTAGTATAAGCTCAAAAGAGACGTCTTGAGAAGCGAAACTATAAAACTGAGTACAGAGGGGAAACCTGTCACACAGGGAAAGCTGAGTATCGCATGCCACTTGTATAGTGTTAGTTCGTGTGAATGTGGACGCCACAGACAAGCATACAGCATGCCAGAGGAGAAGGAGAGGCCCCCGACATGCAAGCCGAACAACGAGTCGCCAAAGTTCTGGCCCGCGCTGGTCTCTGTTCACGACGCAAGGCTGAAAAGCTGATTCTCACGGGCCGTGTGAAAGTTAATGGACACACCCTCACGACTCCGTCTAGTAAAATTACCTTAAAAGATATTGTATCTATTGATAAAACAATCAGGAAAATTATTCCCATGCCTACCCGTCTGTGGCGTTACCACAAGCCGCGTGGACTAGTCGTCACACACCATGATCCTCAGGGACGGCAGACTGTCTTTGCGACATTGCCGGCGGCTTTCCCACGCGTGGTGTCTATCGGCCGGCTCGACCTTACATCTGAGGGCCTTTTACTGTTGACCAATAATGGCTCCTTTGCGCGCCAGCTGGAACTGCCAGAAAACCGCTGGGTACGGCGTTATCGTGTGCGTATTCATGGAAAAGTAGATTCTTTGTCTTTAAAGCGCCTGTCTCACAAGACGGTTCTCAACGGTGTAACCTACGGTCCAGTGCACGCAGAACTAGATAGTGTGCAGGGGAGTCATGCCTGGTTGACAGTCTCACTCCGTGAAGGCCGGAATCGTGAAATACGACGTGTGATGGAAGCATGTGGCTGGTCTGTCAGCAGGTTGATTCGAATAGACTACGGACCTTTCCAGCTCGGCTCCCTGGCAGAACGAGCAGTAGAAGAGATTCCATCAAAGGTATTATGGGCAAAATGCGGCGGACGGTCAAACCATGGCTTGGCCAAGACGTGAACGCGTGGCGTATAGGCGCACTAGTTTACAATCTGATATTAACCTCAGGTATACATATTCCCCTTGTTACACCAACTTTCTTCAGCGGATAATCAGCGATGGGTTCGTAGAAGACTCCATCACGGGAGAAGTGACTGGCAAAAAGGATGAAACGGTCCACCCTAAAAGGACCAGCACGGAACAAGTGGCTTGCCGTGAGAAATTGCTGCACTCTTGTGATCGGCGCGCAGTCAAGACGCGCCAATGTGATGTGGGGTGCGTAGCGACGTGTTGTGACGACTGATGTTTTCAGTGATGTCCGTGTCCGTACAACGGCCTGTTCCACCTTGTCTCGCAAGGCGAAAAGGAGCGGCGTGTGCTTCAGTCCAGCCCACAGGCTATGGACACGCTGCCCTTTACTGAAAGCTCCAGTACCAGCGATTTCAAGAGGGAACGGCGCAGCCTGTATCGCAGCGCAGGCCGTATGGAGATCATCCGCGTCATTCTCGCTGATATTACCAATGAAGCGCAGGGTAATATGGTAAGACTGTGGCGCAATCCAACGTGCACCTGGAATACCGATCATCAGGGCATGTAGCTGATCACGAACTGACAAAGGCAGAGTGAGGCCAACAAACAGACGTATCATGAGACCTATCCGTCTGGACCTGGCATGAAACAAGTCATGAAATTACTCAGCTGTTAAGAAAGTGCGAATAATCCCAATCTGGCTGCTTTCCATGAGGGACGGGGCATGACCACAGTCAGGAATCTCTACGACAGTGGACTGAGGGCCACGTCTCTTCATCTGTTCAGTTGTTTCAACAGTGAGCACGTCAGACGTTTCTCCCCGCAGAGTCAGCACAGGGCAGCGGATAGCATCCCATACGTTCCAGAGATCCATGTCTCTATGCGCGGAAAATGGATGAAAAATCCCTGGATCGTAGTGTAGCACATAACCTCTGCCGTCTGGATTGGGTTTAGTGAGATTTTTTGTCAATTTTTTCCAATTTTTATTACTTATATTGCCTATAAATGGCGCATTTGTCTTGTGAAAATATATTTCAGCAGAAACTAAATCAGGAAAAATTGGCATTTTACTGACGTACTTTTTTATACGTTCTAATCCTTTCCTTGGAACAAAGGGCCCAACGTCGTTCAGAACCAGGCGACGTATGGGAGTATTCCTCTGGGCTGCCAGCCTCATACCAATCACACCTCCCATAGACGTACCCAGCCAGTCTACTAACGCCGCACCGCTACGGGCTATGAGAGCAACGCAGTCATTGATGTACTGCGCCTCGCTATACCCAGACAAATCCGTTAGGCAGTCACTGTTGCCGCCGCCGATCATATCCGGACAGAAGACTCGCCAGCGGTCGGACATGGCGAAGGCAAGGTCATCAAAATCATGCCCGTTACGACTCAAACCATGCACACAGAGCAGCACAGGCTTGTTATGCCCTTCCCCCCACTGTGTATAGGCGACTCTGTGAAAGCCCGTTTTTCCTAGCCCTAGAAAGAAACGTTGGCTCCATTCCATGTTATCTTCCCTGTGCTACTAATACGAAAATACACCATTTGATGGCGTGACGGGACCGTTCTCAACATCACGGTATACGTCGTGTCGTAGTGAATAGTGAGGCCGGTTAACCGAGCCTATAATGTTTAAGAACAGGAGCACGAATTTCCCACCGGCAGCGAAGCCCTTGCGGGAATGTCACTAAATCCCCAGGGCCGATCTCTACCACTTCCCCTTCAAGGGTCGTGACACGGATATCACCTTTGACGACGTAGCAGGTTTCCATGCTGTCGTACTCCCAGTCAAACGCACTGGTCCCAGCTGACCATGTCGGCTCGCGAGTCATCGCATCAACTTGTTCTGCTGTTGGCTTCTCAAGCTTGATTTTTTTCATGACTATACCACCATGATGATTCTTAGAGAATTCTTAATCTATAATATAATAATGATATACTATATACAACGAATAGCATTCATACAACATCCCAGAGAGGACAAAAAGGCCATCTCTGTCCAAAAGCAGCTGTGCTCTTCGCCATGAGAGGATCTCTGAGTAGCGTGTCTCAAAGCGAGAAGCGCCGGTTACCGGCCTCCTGGGCAGCAGTGCCTAGGTCGCCCATGGAAACGTTCCCCAGCGCAAGAAAATCCTCCTCGTGTCTGGTGTTCGAAGACCTGGGGTCCAAAGACTATGCTCTTGGTTAGGCCGGATAACAGCAGTTTACAGAGATTGTCTATCAAAGGGTCACTCTGATGAGCATTATTTTCATTCTCAATGGACCGAACCTTAACATGTTGGGTACGCGTCAGCCATCTCTCTACGGTTATGAGACCCTCGCTGACATCGAGAAAGATTGTCACCGCCATGCTGCAGTTCTGGATCTTATGGTTGACTTCCGGCAGAGCAACTACGAGGGCGAGTTGGTCAGCTGGATTCAGGAAGCGAGTCGCAAGGCCTCTGGTCTCATCATTAATGCAGGCGCCTATACGCATACCTCTGTGGCTCTTCTAGACGCCCTTTTACTCAACAAACAACCTATATTAGAAGTACATCTCTCTAATATTTATGCCCGTGAGGCATTCCGCCAGCATTCCTATGTCACACCGACCGCCTCTGGTCTGATCGCAGGACTTGGCGGGTATGGTTATCGCCTAGCACTAACAGCTATGGGTGAATTGCTTAAAAAAACAATGATCTTACGTGAAGAGCAGGCGCATCACAGAGCGCCTGCGGGGCGGGCGGAAAGGTCAGAATGACGAGAATCTGCGGCCGGCATGCTTCTGACATGTCAGAAGCCACCCATCGTAAATTGGGTGTTCCATGGCAGAGAACGCCGGACGAGAGGCAAACATCCACCCTCGGAAAACAACATCAACAGCATGTTCCGCTTGTTTGCCTTCCCATATCTCCAGAAAGGCAGCACTTTCTGGTGTTTCAGTGCGATGGTGTGTGAGACAGGTATGGACGAGGAATCGGAGCGTACTGCCTGCAATATGAAAAGTCTGTCCGACAGGAGCTTCAATAGTCACAACCCGTCCGGCCACCTTGTCAAGCCAACGGAAAACGGCAGTATCGTGCGGAATGACAGTCTCTGAGGCCCCGACACTTGAGGCACCTACACTGACTGTGAGCGCTGTCCATAGCACAGAAAGCATAGCGATATAGGAAGCTCGAAGCTCAGAAACTCAAGAGAGCGGACCAGGCGGGACGCAATACTGCGCTTGTCTTTACCGCAACCCATTACTATTCTGAGTAGCCAGAAAGATCATCTCACTGACAGTTTCTTCTAGGGAGCGGAAGTCCTTTGTCGCAGTCACCGTATCACCCGCGGCGAGATAGGCGTTCAGATGGCCAGGTTCCAGCCGGACATACTTACCGCCTAGCAGGCCTTCACTAGCGATAGAAGCGACTGTGTCTCTTGGTAGATGTACATCAGGCATAATACTCATGTGGACAACGGCTTCAAATGTTCCTGAATCCAATGTTTGAGCCGTGACGGCACCAACCTTTATGCCGGAAATACGGACATCGGCTCCCGCTTGTAGGCCACCTATCTTGGCAAAGACAGCTTTAAGTGGGTAGCCTTGGACTGGGAGTACGGCAGACGTAGCGTAGGCAAAGGCTAGAAAACAAACCGCCACCAGTAATACAACTGCTCCCAAGACCGTTTCAACGGGACTTCTTCTCATCTTGGTTACTCTTTTCTCGTTGCTGGCGAGACGGGAGAGTCTATTTTCTCGTTTCTCGGCTCTCATCCAGTTAGGGCGGAAGCTCGTGCTCTTCATGACAAGGTCTTGCCTGGGTGCCTTCTCTACCGGCGATCACCCGTGATCTAGCACGTATTAAGATACGTTCTAGAAGATCATCTATTAAAATGGAATCTTGTGTATAGTGAAGAACCTCTCCTGATATGAGAACTCTATCAGATCCGCCTGGAATAAGTTCAATAAATTTCGGCCCGAGTAGACCGTCGGAATGAATAACAGCTGCGCTGTCATCAGGGATCTTAATCCCATAAGCTATATGCAAGGTAGTCCAGACCTGATAGTTGCTCCCTAACCTTTGATTAATGACACGTCCTACAGACACACCGGCTAAACGAACCTCTCCTCCTGTAGCGAGACCATCACTACGATTAAAATGCGCGACTATCGTATAACCCGCACCTTGTTTTTCTACTCCTGCTGAGCCAGGGCCATAAAAATACCCTCCAACACTGATTCCCAACACTAGTACGAGAACACCTATCCATGCTTCCCTGCTACTGCCACGAGTCATAGCCCGCTGCCGTTATGCTTCTCAGCCGCCTTATGATGACCGGATATTGGTGTCACTCTGGATGCCACGCTTCATAAGCTCCCGTGGATTTGACAGGAAGACCTCTACGTCTATCGTGACCAGAAGGAAGATAACGGTTTTGAGTACCTGTTAAGTTAGGCATGTGCTCTTTCTGCCACGGTCGCAATTCCATGGTGACAAGCGGCGCATCAGCTGTATGATGTAACCAGATATGCCACTCTGGTGGTACCTTTGAGGCTTCCGGAAGCCCCTTGTAAAGGACCCAACGACGTTCACGTCTATCAGAAGCACGTGCGACGTTGCGATAATAACGGTTACCATAGGAGTCCATGCCCACAAGTTCACCCATAAACCATGTAAAAATATGTGTCAATAACATCATAAAACCTCCATACTAAAAATACTTGGAAAAGTTAATTAAAAAATATACTAAAACAGAAGATAATATCATTAAAAATAATGCTATATATGTACTTACAAAATGTAGATTTTTTTCTTCTTTTTTAAAGTTAGTATATTTTTTTCCTGTTATCATAGGAAGAATCAAATTTTCACCTTTTATCACAAGATAAAATAGGTTGGCGAGAATGTGCAATCCGATCAGACTCAGCATTAACTTAACATTATACTTGTGTATAGTTGTGAGTGCATCACTCGTTTCATTTTCTACCAAATGGGCCAGTGGTCCTTTGGTATAGATGTCGTCGTTAGCGAATAAGCCGCTTGTAGCCTGCACCGTGAGGACCGTGAGCATAAGCACGATGGCTAAGCCACCGGCAGGATTGTGGCCAACAGGCGAATAACCTGGCAGCCCTTTCCACAAGCCATTCAGATACGTCCAGAGAGAGCGGGGGCCGCACAAAAAATAGCTAAAGCGAGCGGTTGTGCTACCCACTATGCCCCAGAGAAAGCGGAACAGAAGAAGAGTCAAGAGGAAGAGACCTGAAGCCATATGCACTTCCATTTCACCCTTCTTGCCGGAGAGCAAGCTGACGCCTATGAGCAGAACGAGCGACCAGTGAAAAAGACGTATAGGTAAGTCCCAGACTCTCAGCGCGACTTTCGGAGTCGGACAGAGCGGTGGGGGAGCGTGCGTTTTTGTGGTATCCATAGCTCTAACCGTGTGTTGTGTCCAGCATTAGCGGGTTCTATGCCAATCTGGGGAGTTGAAAAAACTCTTTTTCCACTCAGCCATCCTCTCCTGGCAACGTCTTTCAGGGGAAAAACGTCTTTCATTTTCACACACGAAAATAATCACTCTTATGTCTGAGTGCTGTAGCCGACGAGCCACTGTCTCAACAGAGAAACATCAACAATTCTATGACTTCTGCTTCTGTTGCCACACGCCTGTCCCGCAAGGAGGGTGAACGGCTTATGCAGCTCGCCCAGATGATTCAGCACAGCTATAGCCTCTGAGAAATTCTGCTGCTTGTCATGGGCAAATTCACTGTAAGTTGAAATTGTGACAATAGTCGCTAACCTAGCTGCTGTTGCGGCTGCTAACCCAATAGCAGTATCTTCAATCACAACACAAGACTCTGCCTGAAGCCCTAACTGCTCTAAAACCCACAGATAGACATCCGGAGCAGGTTTCTTGCGTGAGACATCATCACCACAACCTAAAATAGAGAATATTGTTTCTGCTCTCGGCCCACCTAATAGGCTGCGTAACAGAGTGACAACGGCAGACCGCTGCGAGGGAGTCGCACATGCCAGATAGAGACCCTCTTGACGAGCTTCTTCTATTAAACGTAAGACACCTGGTCGAGCCTTAAGACAACCATTTGTAATATTTTGTGTATAAATGCGCGACTTTTCTCTGTGCAGGTCGTCAACAACGCTCTCATCAACAGTGGGATGCACACGTTGCAAAAAAGCCTTGATTCGCTCACGACCACCGCCGATAGCAAGCAGTTTGCGATATGTTTGAACATCCCATTGCCAAGGCAGACTAAAGGCCTGGAAAGCCGCATTAAAAGCCTTACGATGTTCTTCTTCTGTTTCAGCCAGCGTACCATCTACGTCAAAGATGATCGCCTTCAGGATGGGAGCCATGAGATCACCATCACCAAAGCTCTTAGCAAGCTGTGTCTCATTTCCGATCTAATCCTATATCAACAGTTGTTCCTATGGGAGGATTTTGTAATTTTAAAATAAACTGAGTCCTTTCCCCTGGTAGCAAGATAGGAATAGACAAATCCGTTGCTTCCCCTTTGCGCACGACCCGCCTATTTGTATCACGAAAAAGTAGATACATAGACGGAAGATTAACAGGAACAGGAGCAATATTCTGAATTGTCCCTCTTACTATTAGAATTTTTATGTTTTTTTCTAAAGTCATAAGAGCAGTTATATCGGAAAATTCAAGGCTGCTAATAAGATCAATGACGGGGAAACCAAGATCGGTGAGATGATCGCGTAACGCGGGCCACCATCCTTCAAACATTTGCACCTGTCCGTACCAGGCGACGCCAGCACCAGCTGTGAGCGCTCCCACTCCAACTACTATGCTCATAATAAGATTATGTGATCTTTTTTTTTCTCTCTTTTGAGGAAAACTCTTAAACCCCTTGGAAAAAACAGACGGAATAGGATCTGTATTACCATTCGGGACTGTTTTTTCGGGGGAATCATAAGGAGCATCATGAATCTTTGCAGAAGAGCCGACAATGGGAGGCTCAGCATGGACGGTATCAGAAGCTGCTGACGAGTTATTTTTTTGAACGTCGTGATCATTGTCTTCACTGTACGATACAGTGACAGAAGCAGGTTTATAGAGCTGCTCTTGCGACGTGATATTTTCCACAGCAAACACTTGCTCTGCTGCTATCTTTGACTTCGCTGTCTCTTCTTTTTCAAAAGTACAGCGATCTTCGCGTACACTTTTCCTATTGGCATGAACGTCTTCACTGTCTTCGCTTGCCGTCTCCTCTGATTCGGCCCTGTGCACCAATGCTACGGATGCGGGAGAGCTGTGGTGTGCATCTTCGTTACACGGATTCTTCCGGTTGCCTTCTGGTACAGTAGGCCAAACCGCGCCACATTTCATGCACTTCAGTTTACGGCCTACAGGCTTTAGTAGATAAGCGGCAACCAAGAAGCTCGCACGACATTTTGGACAAACTACCCGCATCTCAAGTAAACCAGAGCGTCCCTGCTGAATGAATAAGCTTCTTTAGTCGCCTAGCACAAGCGCGATGACACTTCGATGAGAAACAGCCCGTCGGGCCACAAATATTCTCAGCAGTGGCTTTATGGATACATGGAGCGCACTGTGCTAGAAACAAGACAATTAAGAAACAGGCGTTTAATACTTGTAAAAATTGTATCATACTGATTAAATCCCGCCGCTCCTGTCTTCGTCAGCAATGTTCCAGTGCTGCTTTCCCTTGAGCGCACGCTTGAGGTGTCGACTCTTAAGAAAGGACGATCCGATGCTGGACATGTCCCAGGCCAGTCGCATCATAGTACGTTTTGAGAGTGTCAGCCTGCAGTATGGACATGAGCCAGAGATTTTGCGGAACATCACTTTTTCCATCGCAGCGGGATCTTTTACCTTTCTAACAGGACGAAGTGGTTCTGGGAAGTCGTCCTTGCTGAGCCTCATGTATTTGGCACAGCGCCCTTCGCGGGGTTTAGTGAGCCTCTTTGGTCAAAATATTTCCTTCATTGAACGTCAAGCGCTGTCTGCTATTCGTCGTCGTCTTGGAGTCGTTTTTCAGGACTTCCGGTTACTTGACCATTTGTCCACACTTGATAACGTTGCCATACCACTAAGAATTGCAGGAGTTCGTGAAGAAGAAGTCATGAAACACGTCCCAGAGCTTCTGTCATGGATCGGGCTCGCTCGTTTTTTGCATGCTAAACCGTCAACACTGTCATGTGGGCAGAAGCAGCGCATGGCAATTGCCCGGGCTGTCATTAGCCGGCCTGATCTTTTGTTAGCTGATGAGCCGACCGGTAGTGTCGATTCTCGTGTTGCCAGACGTATATTACATCTATTTATAGAGCTTAATAAAATTGGAACGACTGTTATTATTGCTACACATAATGAACATCTCATAAAAGAATTAAACATTTCGCGTGTACATCTACACCTAGAAGGCGGACGTCTGCTTCTTCTTGACACCCCGAAGATTTTCTGATGTTCAAGCGTCATTCCGATTTGCCATCAGCTGGCTATTTGCTGTTAGTGATCGTAACGGTCGTGGTATTTTTCAGCACTCTGGCCACGGCGAGTACCTTGATTCTCCAAGGCATTATTGAGCGCTGGTATCATAATGTATCTGGCACCTGGACTATTCAGGTGATCCCTGTCCTAGGAGATTCACCGGCTGAAACGCAGCGGCAAATGAATAGCATTATGAGGTTTTTAGAGAGTACACCAGGAATCTCTGTGGTGCAGCCACTCAGCCCACAGCAGATAACCCAGTTGCTAGAGCCATGGCTGGATTCAACCGAATTAGTCTCCAATATCTCACTCCCACGTCTTATAGAGGTCGTACCCCAGAATGGCGGTCTTCTTGACTCAGAAACTATTTTTGTTGAATTAAGTGAAATTTTTCCGAATGTATCTCTTGACGATCATAAGGCCTGGCTCACTAATATTGCCTATATTAGCTGTTTTTTAGATTTAAATTTGATAGCATTGTTTTCTATAATGTTTGTCCTTGTGATAGTTGCGACTTTTTTTGTAACTAAAAGTAAAATTCTTATGTATCGCTCTATTATAGAAATACTTTATCTTTTAGGCGCTCAAGACGACTACATTGCTATCCAATTTGCACATGCGTCCTTGATGCAAGGTCTGCACGGCGGCTTATTAGGGCTCAGCCTTGCACTACCAGTGCTTCTCCTGATCACAGGCTGGCTAGCGAGTCATCTGGAAGGAGATTTTTGGCTGACCCTTACCCTGCAACCTGCTCAGATGGCAATGAAATTGGGTATCATACCGATAGGCGTAGCTTGGCTAGCTTGGCTAGCCAAGGTAAGCGCCCGTCTGACCGTTTATAAAGTGATTGCACGTCCTATATAGGAGGAAATTGTCAAGAGGATCTTGTGATTATTGTACGCTCCATAATCTTCAATTTTTTATTTTTGCTGTGGACAATAGGGCTGGGACTAGCCCTTGTCGTTCCAGGGTTAGCTGGTCCACGGCGATGGACTCAACAGGGTGCCCGTTTCTGGGGTCGCGGAGTTTTCTTCTTACTGCGAGGTGTGATCGGTCTGCACCATGAAATTCGTGGCCTGGACAACATACCACGTGGAACTGTGCTCATCGCGGCTAAGCACCAGTCTGTTTGGGAAACTCTTCTGTTTCATACGCTCCTAGAAGATCCGGTATTCATTGTGAAGCAAGAACTCTTCAGCATACCAGTAGTCGGTTGGCTCATGCGTAGGAGCGGCTGTATCGGAATCGATCGCTCAAAAGGTATACAAGCATTAAAAAAGATGGTACTGGGTGCAGCAAGTGCAGTTGCAAGTGGTAGTCAGCTCATTATCTTTCCCGAGGGGACTCGTACTGTCCCTGGCGCCTCCTCTGCTTATCAGCCTGGTGTGGCTCTACTGTACAGAAGTTTGTCCCTATTGGTCATACCTGTTGCCCTAAATTCCGGTCTTTTCTGGGGAAGGCGCTGTTTTGTGAAAAGACCTGGGTGTATCAGCGTTGAATTTTTACCGCCTTTGCCCGTAGGACTCGAGCGTCATGTTTTCTTGGCTGAACTGGAGTCCCGCATCGAGTCGAGAACGCGCCACCTAGAACAAGGCGCACTGATGCCATGGAGGCGCTTTTGACACATGGCAGTGTAAGCAGAAGCCTATGTAAAAAGGTTACGGACAGTCCATTCTGCAAAGCCGGAAAGCAGGTAGGGTTGACATCTCAGACTGGAATAGGGGATAGTCGGGGTCTTTCCCAAAAGAGAGCGCTTGCGGTGCCTAGATGAGTCGGGGAGGACAACGCAGTTGAATCCGGCCGTAATCATGCCAACATATGCAAGGTCTGATCTTGCGTTTGTACGGGGGGAGGGAGCCTACCTGTATGATGCTGCGGGCCGTCATTACCTAGATTTCTGCTCTGGCATTGCAGTGAATGTCTTAGGGCACGCGCATCCACACCTAGTACACACCATCAAGGAACAAGCCGATAAGCTGTGGCACTGCTCTAACCTGTACCATATTCCGGGCCAGGAACGCCTCGCAGAAAGACTAGTCAAGGCAAGCTTTGCAGATATGGCGTTCTTCTGCAATTCGGGTGCGGAGGCCGTAGAATGCGCTTTGAAGATGGCGCGCAAGTACCATCACGCGGTTGGTCAGCCAGAACGCTTCCGGGTAGTGGTGATGGAAAATGCCTTCCATGGCCGTACGTTAGCGACAGTCTCTGCCGGGGGTCAAGAGAAGCACGTCAAGGGATTTGAGCCTCTGGTTGACGGCTTCGATAGGGTGCCTTTCGGCAACACGGAGGCCGTCCGCAGTGCTATCGGCCCGCAAACAGCGGCTATTCTCGTGGAGCCGATTCAGAGCGAAGGTGGCATCAGGGTAGCCCCACCTGGTTACCTCAGCGAGTTACGCGCTCTCGCGGATGAGCACGACATACTGCTGGTCTTTGATGAAGTGCAGAGTGGTTTGTGTCGTACTGGACATACATTCGCGTACGAATGGTTCCGGAGTGTACCGGATGTCATTGCTTTGGCCAAGGGTTTAGGAGGAGGCTTTCCCATTGGCTGCTGTCTGGCAACAGCACGGGCCGCACAGGGGATGACGATTGGTACACATGCCTCTACCTTTGGGGGTAATCCGTTAGGTATGGCCGTTGGCAATGCTGTTTTGGACGTGTTGTTGGCTGAGGGTTTTACTCGGGCTATCTTACATACGAGTCGCTTACTGACTGCTGCTTTAGGGCAGATTGTTCAGACTTATCCTGGCATTCTCGTTGAGGTGCGTGGCCTGGGGTTGATGCTAGGCCTACGTTGTAGCATTTCGAACACCGTACTGTGTGATAGACTGCAAAGAACGGGACTGTTGACTGCAGTTTCTGGTGACAATGTTGTACGGTTGCTGCCTCCCTTGATTATTGGAGAAAATGAAATAGAGGAGGCGATTGATATCATTGACAGGACATGCAAGCAACTAACAGACGAATATGATCACAACGTGTGAGCCCGTGCGGTCTGCTGTTCGTCATTTTCTCGATCTTGATCACCTGGAAACGGGTGTTCTGCGTCGCATCCTCAATACCGGGCATGCATACCGCCGTAGAGAGAGTGTTATGGGGAATCCTCTCCCTTTAGTAGGCAGAGTTCTTGCGCTTGTGTTCGAAAAACCTTCAACACGTACACGTGTCTCTTTCGAAGTGGGTATGCGTCAACTGGGTGGTGATGTCGTCGTGCTCACACATAACGATACACAACTCGGCCGTGGCGAAAGCATCGCTGATACAGCGCGGGTGTTATCACGCTACGTTGACGCCGTCATGTTACGTACTAATACCTCTGGCAATCTCAATGAAATGGCCCGTCATGCTAGTGTGCCGATAATTAACGGCCTTACACAGGATTCTCACCCCTGTCAGGTAATGGCCGATGTCCTGACATTCGAGCAACATCGCGGCTCCTTAGCTGGGCGGGTGGTAGCTTGGTGCGGTGACGGCAATAACGTTGCGGTCAGCTGGATTCAGGCCGCTCCCCATTTCGGCTTCCGGCTACGTCTTGCATGTCCGGAGTCTCTCATGCCAGAGGAGCGATCGGTCACGTGGGCACGTACGAAGGGAGCGGATATCACTCTCACAACAGATCCACGCGAGGCTGTTTGGAATGCTGATTGCGTAGTAACAGACACATGGACGTCTATGGGCTTAGAAGAGAAAAGCCGTCCTGAGTTACTGCGGTCCTATCAGGTAAATGCAGCTCTGATGGCCTTGGCTCGTCCAGAAGCGTTATTTATGCATTGTCTTCCAGCACATAGGAATCAAGAGGTCACCGACGAGATTCTTGACGGCCCACACTCTGTGGTCTGGGATGAAGCAGAGAATCGTCTGCACGTGCAAAAGGGGATTCTCATGTGGTGTCTCACGTGAGAGGCTGGAGTCCATTCTAAGCGAGTGGAATCCTCTCTACGATGTTATCTTTTTGTTTTGCATTTGATCTCTCCTGGCAAGAGCGTCTTTTCTTCCTCGCGATGGGGTTGCTACTGGACTCTATAGTGGGGGAAATCCCATGGCTCTTTACTCGCGTACCACATCCTGTAGTCATGGTTGGACGCCTTATAACTACTTTTGACACAGTCATGAATTCCCCTTGGTGTCACGCGGCGAGTCTCCGATGGCGTGGTGTTTTCACCGTCATAGTGATCATCGGAGCTGCTGCCGTCACGGGTATCGGAGGGCATTGGCTTGCTATGACAATTCCTTGTGCCTGGGGACTAGAAGTCTTGTTCATTGGAGTCCTGCTTGCTCAGCGCAGCCTTTATCAGCACGTGTCAGCAGTCGCACATGGTTTGGTACATGGTGGCCTGCAAGAAGGTCGTTTAAAAGTTGCAAAAATATGTGGACGTGATCCTAATAGTCTTAATGAAGCCGGTGTAGTCCGTTCTGCAATAGAAAGCTGTGCGGAGAATTTTAACGATGGGGTCATAGCTCCGACCTTCTGGTATAGCGTGTGTGGTCTACCAGGGTTGTGCGTATATAAAGCAACTAGTACTCTGGATAGCATGATTGGTCACTGTAACGAGCGCTATCTGGCATTTGGTTTTGCCGCGGCTCGTTTTGACGATGTCTTGAACTGGATTCCCGCAAGGCTCTCTGGCCTGCTTATCGCGGGCGCAGCTCTTTTTATCCCAACAGCTCGGCCTCTCAAAGCATTGACAACTATGGTCCGTGATGCCAGGAAACACCGTTCACCCAATGCAGGCTGGCCAGAGGCTGCTATGGCTGGTGCACTGGGATTGTCTTTGGCGGGACCGCGCTTCTACTCGGGCAAAAGAGTGGCGGACGCCTGGATTGGCGCCAACGGTCTTGAAGAGGCTGCCGTTTGTGATATTCGCCGTGCTCTTCATGTGTTTGTGCTGGCCTGTGTTATGAATACAATGACAGTATTAGTAGTTTTTTTTATTTTTTCTTTTTAAAATTATATTTATCTGTGGTAGGAGCTTGAAGACTTTTATGGACTGGCTGTTGGCGCAGAGAGAGGAGAATTTATGTCAACGCTTGTGCCAGTATTTCCTGCGGACAGGATTATGAGTCTAGAGACGTCATATGAGTGTGTTATGAGTGTGTAATGAGTGTATAGCCGTAAAGGCCCCTCCCCTACGGCCCACGGCCTCAGGGTTTCGCCTCAGGGTTTCCTGCGGCAGCGCTGTCGATTCTGTGAGGAAAGCCTCATCCTACGCAAACTTCCCGAACGCAAGATCACAACCATTCCTGAGTTGGCATGAGCTGTGAGATGGCCCAGTCCCACGACGAGGTTAATAGCAGGCGGAACATACGCAAAAGCCTCATCGACAAAGCGTTCTGGCTATACGTTCTGGCTCTGTCACCAAATTGCCAGGGAGAAAAAAGCCGCCCATCAGGGTTGTTTGTGTTGACAACCATAGCAATATATGCCATAATGGCAGTGATATCTATCAACTTCAGGGAAGTTATAGATTATTTAAAAACTGTTGTACTTCCAACATAGAATCAGCGACTGTGTATAGGGTGTCACGAAGACTGTCGTTACTTTACTGGCCAAGCCCCATAATAGCGAGCCGCAGCGGTGCACAGTGTCTGACGTTGATTAAGACGTTGAGAAGCTGTCGGTCGGTCAACGTCAACGATTCCACTACTCTTCAAGTGCTCCAGCTGAAGCTGAGATGGGATAGGACAAAGATGCCAGTGGAAAGAGCCATGGTATCCGTCAGAACCTAGTGGCGGCTGCAGATAAATCTCAGCCATAGCGTGGCAAGACTCTGGCTGTCAGGTTGGAAAATACTCCTTGATGCGCTAAACATTGGTATCAGAGAATGATTACAGCGCAGAACGTAACATGGTCGATTTCCTACTGTACAGTTTTATCGTGTTGTTCGTAGTGGTGGATCCCGTCGGGACGGCAGCTCTTTTTGTCACGATGACACGTGATGCTGCGCCAGAATACAGACGTCGGATGGCCAGGCGGGCGTCTCTTTTATCTACTATGATTCTGGTGCTTTTTGCCTTTGGCGGTGAACGTCTGCTCACCCTACTGGGCATTACACTACCTGCTTTCCGCATCGGTGGCGGTATACTGCTTTTTCTGCTTGCAGCAGACATTGTATTCGATCGCAATAGCGGTTTACATGACGTGGCCAGCAATGAGAGCGTTGCAGCCTCAGTGCAGAAGGATATTTCTGTGTTTCCCCTAGCCTTTCCATTGATTGCTGGCCCCGGTGCCATGATCACCGTCATTTTACTCATGGGGCAGGCAGGCACTGAATTAGTGGCTGTTTGTATTGTGTTAGGCATGCTAACGGTTGTTCTTGCTCTTACCTGGGGACTCTTGTTACAGTCATCGCGGCTGATGGCTCTTCTAGGGATGACAGGGACAAACGTGATTAGTCGTCTTCTCAGCATCTTGCTCGTGGCTTTAGCTGTGCAGCTTGTTCTCGACGGCCTTCACCAGGCGTTTGGCCCGTCAGGGCATGAGCAGCGTTTTGATCTTCTGCAAGATGGCACGATTCAACAGTATACTGCGCAAAAATGGCAAGAGAACTTTTTCCTCTCTGAAAAAGAGATATTTTTTGAATCGTAAGGAAGGGGTTAGACACATGCAAAACACACAGGAGGGGGGCTATGCATTAAGTCCTGGTCAGGAGTGATATGAACGTGGACGAACGTGGACAAACTCGTGCATGGACTATTCCGCGCTGCTAAACTCCCATCGTGCTGAAGAGCCGTGAGACTCTTCTCTTGACAGAAACCCATGTTTTGCCGAAAAGAGCGATGGGTGGAGAGACCTCACCTCAAGATCTTTCAGCACGATTTTTTGTCGTCTGTGGTTTGGTCAGTTGTGGTTTGGTCAGTGAGTATGAAAACGTCTTCTGTGCTGGCGGCTTATAGACGCTATGCTAGGGTTTATGACATTGTGTTCGGGCGGCTCTTCGAAACCGGTCGGCGGCATGTCGTCTCACAGGTGAATCACATGCCAAGGGTGCGGCGTGTCTTGGAGGCAGGCGTTGGGACTGGCTTGTCTCTTGGGCTCTATCGTCGCGACTTGCGTGTGATTGGCATTGATCTGTCAGTGGACATGTTAGCGCGGGCGCGTCTGCGGGTGAAACGGCGCGCGTTAATGCAGGTGCAGGCTCTGGAAGTTATGGATGTCCAGCGATTATCCTACCCTGATGACAACTTTGATGTCGTCATTGCCATGTATCTCTTGTCTGTCGTGCCAGACCCAGGACAAGCGCTCGCTGAACTCATTCGTGTTTGTCGGCCTGGGGGTAGTGTAATTGTTCTGAACCACTTTACTGCTGAGACCGGTCATGTGGGCCCCATGATACAGCGCCCCCTCTCCCGATTTTCGGACGTGCTGGGCTGGCGTCCCTATTTTCCGCTACGTTTGCTACTCGAAGGAGCGAAGGGAATTGAAGTGGGAGCAGTGCGGCGCTTACCACCCTTTGGCATGTTCGCCATTGTCGAGGGCCGTAAGAAAACAAAAACGCCCGCCCCCATCAATCCATCAAGCGATTCTCGAGAGAATCTATGAGGGTATCTATCCTCTTCCATCTATTGTAATAGGACCATCAGCGCAACCATGGACAAATTGGTCTACATAGGGATTACCAGAACAATTGATATTGGTTGCATTTCCTGTCCATATCAACTTTCCATTATAAAGCATAGCAATTCTGTCAGCAATTTTTCGGGCAGATGTCATGTCGTGTGTAATAGACAAGGTTGTCGCACCTAATTCCTTTACGCATTTTACAATTAGATTGTTGATCATATCAGCCATGATGGGGTCAAGACCTGTGGTGGGCTCGTCGAAAAGGATAATCTCTGGCGCTGTAGCAATGGCTCGTGCGAGTCCTACCCTTTTACGCATACCTCCGGAGAGCTCCGCAGGCGGTAACTCAGCAAGATCCGCAGAGAGCCCAACCTGAGCCATCCGCTCCAAGGCTACTGCTCGTGCTTGATCGTACTTCATGCGTTGTCCCTGGATGAGTCCGAAGGCAATATTCTCCCATACCGGCAGACTGTCGAAGAGAGCGGCGCTTTGAAAAAGCATGCCAAACTTACGGTTGATCCTGTCGCGATTACGGGGAGAGAGTCCCATCACTTCCTCTCCATCCACCTTGATAGAACCCGTATCAGGAGAGAGTAGGCCTAGCAAGCATTTGAGCATGACAGACTTGCCGCTACCGGATCCGCCGATCACCACGACGGACTCCCCTGACTGTACCTGCAGATCAATTCCGTTGAGCACTATCTTGGAGCCAAAAGTCTTGCGCAAACCGCTGAGTTCTATTTTTGACGGAAGCATAGCCGCAGGGAAGTCCCGTAATTTTTCATCATCCAGCAAAGAACAGCTTAGTGATGATGTAGTTAGAGGTCAGAATCAAAATGGAAGCCGAGACCACGGCATGAGTCGTCGCTGCGCCGACACCTTGGGCCCCGCCCTGCGAATGGTAACCATGATAACATCCTGTTGACGCAATGATGAAACCAAACACCGCTGCCTTAACGAGGCCTAAAACAACATCAAGGGGTTCAAGAAATTCCCAGGTACGATTGATGTATGTTGCTGAGTTAAAGTCAAGTTCGTGAATACCAACAAGATAGCCACCCAGTACACCAATCACATCACCGATGACAACTAAGAAAGGCATCATCAGTGTACCCGCAATCATTCTCGGTACTAACAAATACTTAGCTGGATTTGTTGAGAGAGTTACGAACACATCAATCTGTTCTGTCACCCGCATCGTTCCAAGTTCTGCTGCCATGGATGCTCCAATCCGTCCAGCGACCATGAGCCCAGCGAGCACTGGTCCGAGTTCACGAGTGATAGAGATGACTACTACCGTAGCCACAGCCTCCTCAGCTGAGAAACGAGCAAATCCAGTATGGCTTTGAAGAGCCAGCACCATACCAGAGAAGAGCGCTGTTAAACCTACCACCGGTAAAGAATAATATCCTATATCTATCATTTGGTGTATAATGAGCCTAGGATAAAATGGCGGACGCACACAATGCGAGACACTCCACAAAATGAATATGGTGAGGTAACCCAGGCGCTTGAGAAAATTCAGAAAGGCATGTCCAATAAAGGACAGAAAATCTAGCACGCCTCACTGCCTTCCGGCCGAAAAAGACAACACACGGTATATATTTCATGTAAAAAACGCGTTATATAACTTATAACATAGCTCCCACCATCCGTGATTCCTGTATCATTCATCGTGCCATCCCATCTGCTTCTGCTCACGTCTTTCCACGTACGTGTTGCACGAACACAACGAGAGCTTCATAGAGACTTTGCTGCCGACACGCGGCCTTTCCCTCTTTCCGCTACTCCGCTACGTGCGTGTTCCCGGCCGCCCCATACACAGAGTCCCATACGCGGCCGCTGCATTCCAAACAACAGAGCAAACAGAGCAATATGAGTCAATACTGTAGATCTAGACACTCCTTTTTTATCACAAGCACGCGAAAGAATTCTGAATCACTCACAAGCCTCAGTATCAGTAGTGCTATGCGGCAAATTTTAAAAAATCAATTAATAAGAGAATTATGAAATTTTATAAAACTATTATATTTTGTAGTCAAATCCACTGTGGAATCGATACCGGATACATTACTCGAGATCACGGAATTCTGTGAATTCACCATTAAAGTACAGTTCAAGTGTGCCTGTCGGACCGTGACGTTGTTTTGCAACGATAATCTCTGCTCTGTTGCGCATCTTGTCGCATTGCTCTTGCCATTGCATGATACGAGCAGCGTATTTTTCGTTACTTTCCCCTACATGCAAGGATGGTCTCGCTCTTTCGAGATAATACTCGTCGCGGAAGATGAACATAACCACATCGGCATCTTGTTCTATTGAACCAGATTCGCGTAAATCCGAGAGAAGTGGCCTTTTGTCATCACGGCTTTCAACATTACGGGAGAGTTGTGATAATGCCACAACTGGTACTTTTAATTCCTTGGCAAGAATCTTGAGACTGCGGGTGATTTCGGACAACTCCTGAACACGATTCTCTGGTCGACGACCAGGAGGTGAGACAATGAGTTGTAGATAGTCGATGATTATCATGTCCAATCCCCTTTGCCGCTTTAAGCGACGAGCACGGGTACGGATCGCACTGACTGTTAACCCTGGAGTGTCTTCTATGAAAAGAGGCAAGCCCTCCAGTTTGGGAGCAGCCTGGGCAAGACTATGAAACTCGCTTGTACTCAAAGCCCCGGTACGCATCCTATGGGAAGAGATATGCGTTGTTGTGGAGAGAACACGCGTACCCAGCTGGTCAGATGACATCTCCAGAGAGAAGAAGGCAACAAGCGCACCATATGCTTGTCCGTGCCTCACACGTTCCGAAGCGGCATTGAAAGCAAGACTAGTCGCGAGTGCTGTTTTGCCCATTGCAGGACGAGCGGCGATGATGATAAGATCGGATGGATGTAGACCACCTAGCTTACGGTCCAGAGCGGTGAACCCCGTGGTAATGCCAGACAGGCGGCCATCACGTTTGTAAGCTTTTTCTGCCATCTGAATAGCAGCGATGAGCGCTGTAGAAAAACTCTTCAGGCCACTGTCTGATGTCCCTGTCGTTGCAAGCTCATAGAGTTTATGTTCGGCAGCTTCAATCTGCTGTAGGGCACTTGTCTCGACTTCAGGCGCGCGGGCATCGTTAACCATTTCCTCACCTAGAGAAATGAGGTGTCTGCGCAATGAAAGATCATATATCATACGACCGTAATGGAAGACGTCAATGATTCCGACAACAGGCCGAGCGAGTGCTATGAGGTAAGCAGGCCCACCAACTTCGGCAAGACTACCGTCCTGCTCTAAATAGGTACGCAGCGTGATCGGATCAGCTTGCATGTCCTGATTGATCAACTGACGACAGAGGGCATAGATACGCCTGTGTACTCTTTTTGAAAAATGCTCTGGTTGAAGAAATTCAGAGACTTTTTCGTAATTGCGATTATTAACGAGGATGGCCCCTAGTATAGCCTGTTCGGCTTCCTCGTTATAGGGTGGTGAGACATTGCTGGCTGAATCATTGTCAGAGGATTGACGAATGATCTCATTGTCGTGAATCTTCCGATTTTTCATCATAAGGCCACCCTACGAGAGAGAAAGACAATCAAAACCCAATCCAGATACCTGAGTTCTTGCAGAGAGTGAGGTGCGCCACTCTTCTCCCACGGTGAGACAGAGGGATGCAGGTGATGGTCTTGTGATCATGATCATGAGACTACCCTATGAGCTAGCCGCCTTGCAGCGTTTCTCCCATCCCTGAAAGAGCGGCGTGTTCTCTCGAGCGACAGGCGGGAATTTCAATCAGTTTTTTAAAAACATCATGAACGCGTGTAGCATGTCTTGTCATCCCTCTTTCTAGATCTTCGAAATTATCCGTTCCACAGACTCTGCACAGCTTAGCCTTAAGGCCAGGCGGAGCATGCTCATCTAAAACACCCTCAATGCTCTGGCGGAGCAGTCCATGCAAAGCCATCCAGAACACATGTGCATCTAAAAGGGCACGCACGTCCACTGATTCGAGCAGGCCTGCCTCCTGTATCCGCAGCAGCGCCCTTGCCGTGTTGGGTGAGAGGATCTGAGGATGCACAGGTGCATAACGAAGCTGCATGTACTGAGCGATGAACTCTATATCCACAAGGCCGCCACGGACGTGTTTGACGACCCACAAAGATTGGGTTTTCTTCTCACGCGCCAATCGCTCGCGCATGTCAGCCACGTCAAGCACTAGCTTGTCCGGATCCCGTGGCCGTAACAATGTCTGACGAATCACTGTCTGTAAACGGGAGACAAGCGTGGGGGGACCATAAACGAGGCGTGCCCTCGTCAATGCCATATGCTCCCATGTCCACGCCGCCTCTGCCTGATACTTCTCGAACGCTTGTAGACTGACTGCTAGTGGGCCCTTGTTACCGGATGGCCTCAAACGCATATCCACGTCGTACAAACGGCCACACTTGGTCATAGCGGTGATAGCATTGATAAAACGCTGGGTGATTCGCGTATAAAATACCATAGATTGCAAAGTTTTTTGTCCTGTAGAGAATTCTACACTCTCTGGTACATCGTACACTAGGATCAGATCAAGGTCACTGCGGGCTGTCATCTCATGACCACCCATCTTCCCCATGGCAATGATGGCAAATTCTCCGCCAGGAACACAGCCGTGCAAACGGGCAAATTCCCGTTCCACCCGTGGACAGAGTTTCCCTAAGGCGGTATCAGCAATCATTGTCAGAGCCCGACACGCTTCATAGGGATGTGTTAGATTAAGCAGAATCTGAACGCCTATCTGAAAACGACGGTCATTAGCCCAATAACGCACAGCGTCAAGCGTAGCCTCATAATCTCCCTCAACTTCAGCTAATTGCCCGTCTAGCTCGGCCATCAGACTTGTGAGACCAGGAAAGGGATCGAGAAACCCTGGCGTCAGCATTGCGTCCAGAAGTGCTGGCGTCCGACTCAACCGCTCCGCTAATCGGGGAACGTCACCTAGTATCTCAGTCACTAAGTCCAAAAGGTGGGGATTTGCATAAAACAACGAGAAAATCTGTGCTCCGTCCGGGAGATGTCGTAAAAATTCATCGAACTTTATGCAAGCAAGATCTGGGTGAGCTGTGCGTGCTAATGCCGTGAGAAGAGTTGGCATGAACTCTGTTAAGAGTTCACGATGACGGCTGGTGCGGACGGCACGGTAGCGACCATGGTGCCAGCTGCGCACGGTAGCAGAAACACCCGCAGGATTGGTAAAGCCCATCCTCCAAAGAGTCTCTAGAGTGCTCGGGTCGTCCTCTGCTCCTGTGAAGACTAAATTACCATTTGTACTCAGATCTGGCGCTTCCTCAAACAAATTGGCGTAATGCCTTTCCACTGTCTCTAAAATTTGTTGTAGTGTCGCAACAAATGAGTCTGTCGAAGAGGCACCCATGAAGGTGGCAATGTGGGCGAGTTTCTCCTGTTCCTGTGGCAAAGTTTGTGTCTGCTGGTCGTGTACCATCTGCAAGCGATGTTCTAAGCGACGAAGGTACTTGTAGCATGTAATCATCTCATTCGCAACTTTTTGTTCAACGTGTCCTGATACTTTGAGTGATAGTATTGCTTTACAAGTATTGGAGTTACGTGTATTTGGTTCACGTCCTCCCCAAATAAGCTGCTGTGTCTGGGTAAAAAACTCAATTTCCCGTATCCCGCCACGGCCTCGTTTAATATCGTGGCCGAGTATGGCAATACTGCTACCACCCTTGTGAGCATGAATCTGACGCTTGATAGAATGGATATCCTGGATAGCGGCAAAGTCCAAGGATCTGCGCCATATATAAGGTTTCAAGGTTTTCAGAAAAGCCGTACCTGTCGCTCTATCCCCTGCAATGCAGCGTGCTTTTGCCATCGCTGCCCGCTCCCAGTTCTGCCCAAAGCTTTCATAGTAAAGTTCAGCCGCCGCTATTGAGACGGCAATGGCAGTCGAGGCTGGGTCTGGTCTGAGCCTGAGGTCAGTGCGAAATACATAGCCATCGGCAGTACGCTCACTCAGGATACGCACCAAATTGCGAGTCAGACGGATAAAGCATTCACGCAAACTGCGCTGGCCAGTGTAGATCCCTTTTTCTTCATCATACAAGACAATCAAGTCAATATCAGACGAATAGTTTAGTTCTTGAGCACCACATTTTCCCATACCCAGCACAACATATCCAGAATCCCGTTCTGGATCCTCTGGATGGGCAGGTGCGATCTCACCCGTCATTGCGGTCCGCCGTAGCAGATGGCGAACTGCAAGGGTCGTAGCGGTCTCGGCTAAGAGTGAAAGGGCAGCAGTCACAGCGCTAAGCGACCACACTTCTGCGATGTCAGAGAGACCAATCAGCAGGGCCGCCTGTCTTTTTGCGACACGTAGTCCTTTCATGAGCCGACCCGTATCTATTTCCTCGTCCAAACTCTGCCTGAGGGCGGCGATTAACCTGGCCATAGTCTGATCAGCGCCAACGGTGAGCATCATTTGCAGCACATGCGGTTCACGTAGCAGACAAATGCTCAGAAAGGGACTATTACCGAACACTGCCTTTAATAGGCGACGGCCAAGAGGATGTTCGGCGATTTCCAGCATAAATGTGCCTAGGGAGGAATCAGTCAGGCTGCGAGCAAGATGCAACCATCTCTCCATACCCAAGCGACAGAGATTGGGATCCGCAGGTTTAGGCAATGAGGTCTGATTGAGAAAAACTAGAGAGTGCATGATAAGAAACAGTTTTCTTATTACGAGTAAGTAATGATAATTAATGACTAAAAATATATTTTATTCATAATTTTCTACGAAAAACTATTGGCAAAAAACTCAATTGGGATTCAGGAGGGGTAGTGCAGAGAGCACTGAAGTACTTCTTCCAGACTATGCTGCTAGGCAGCGCAATGCTAGCCTTTGGCACGTTGCTACTTTTTGTGCGCGTCTCCTTCGCTCCCGTGCCACTCGATCTACTCACTCCCTATCTTCAAAGAGTCTTGAACCAGGAGAACGGGCCATATCTCTTTACGCTCAGTCATACTACCGTACGATGGGTTCAAGAAACGCACGCTCTTGATCTCCAAGTCAGTGTTAGGATGAAGAGAAGGAATGGTCAGACTGTTGCTCTCTCTCCCTCATTGTTATTTTCCTTCCGCATGCCAGCCCTGATTCGAGGGGTCGTCACTCCGTACGCTGTCAAGGTTTTAAACAGCCACCTGTACCTGTGCCGTACGCCCGAGAGTCTCATTGGACTGTGCTCTTCTGTGAAAGGAGAAGGGGAAGGCCCACTCATCAGTACGCCTATGCGTCGAAAGGCTGCTAATACATTTTTTAATATAGAAAACTTTATAGAAAGAATATTCAATACATCCCTTACCACAGGGAGCCACCTCAAAAGGATCAGCTTCACAGACAGTTCCGTAACGCTCGATGATCAGGTCATCGGCCTCACGTGGACTGCTCATGACATTGATCTTGAGTGGACTCATGACCATGATGGTATCGGTATTGACGGTCAATTGCTAGTGCAGACAGGGGATGGGTTGATTCCTGTCATGCTCACTGGACATCAGGCAACCTGCGAACAGTGGCTCTCCCTCACACTGACCGTTGCTAATCTGCGTCCGACCACCTTGCCTTTCTTAGAAAAAGCACCAGCTGTTTACATTGATCTGCCAGTTGCTTGCACGCTGTCTGCTCAGCTTGATGCTAATTATCAATGGCACAATTTTAAATTTTTTATTACTAGCAATATGGGTGTTCTGACACTCTTTCCTTTCTCTGTCACACGCTATGCCGTTCGCAGTTTGTCCCTGAAAGGGACGATGAGCTCTGATTTCCACAGCTTGATGATTGACAAAGCGGCTTTTGATCTCGGGAGACAGAGTCTTTTATTGGTTGCATATATTGTCTGGAGACATTCTGGTCATGATATTGAGAGTGCTTTCCACAAGACTAGTTTTGCTCGGAGGCATGGGGAACAAGGAATATACAGGCGGCCGTCCCCTTTTTTTCCACTTGCACGGTCTTTAGGACTGAGGTCCCTTTTACCGTTTCTGAGCCCCATCCCTGATCACACGTTAGCCGCTGCCACTGAGATTACCTTAAAAGGACTGTCTGTAGACGACCTCATACGCTGCTGGCCGAGCAGAGTCGCACCCAGTCCACGGCACTGGACAGTCACCAACTTACACGACGGCACGATAGAGGAATTTCGCTTATTTGCTATTTTAAATGGTAAATCCCTCAAAGAACTGACAGCAGAGCACTTGCACAACAGACTGACAATCCGCGATGTTACGATTCATTACCTTCAACTGATGCCTCCGATACGACATATCAATGCCACTGTTACCTTCCATCCTGACTGGCTAGAGATGCGGTCTGAGAGTGGGAAGATTCAGGATCTGCGTCTGACAGACGCAGACATGATGATCACGGGTCTCCAACAGGAGAATCCGTTCTGTATGATCGAGCTCACTTTCGTGAGTTCTGTCGACTCTGTCTTGCATCTGGTTAACAGCAGTGCCTCTTTAGGAGAGGCGGCCACAGCTCTTGTCTTACTGCAGTCCTTGCAAAAGAGCGGTATGGCCCGCGCTAAGCTGGCCCTAGCGTTTCCTGTGGAGAAAAATCTTGCGCTAGAACATATTGCAATAAAATCTCAAATTTATTTGTATAATATTAAAGTTAATTTAATCATAAAAAATATTATGATAACTAAAGGTAATTTTGTATTAACACTTGATACACAAAAAATGTATGCAACTGGTCGAGTGATTATCAAAGATACGTTTTTTCGTCTTGAGTGGGAGGAATTTTTCAAACATCTACTGACTTCTAGTCTTAAGGTTCGCAGCCGCTATATCGCACATAGCTGTTTTGAGAATGCACAGTGGGAAGTTCTTCTGGGTGATTGGGTGCCGTTTTTGATTCCGCCTCACATGAACGGACCAGTACAAACGAATCTTTTTGCCAGTGTAGGCTTTGACGGTCTAGGCACTGCGGTAGTCGAAACTGATTTCGCGGCCGCTGATATTGGCTGGGGTAAGATCTCTAGCCAGCCAGGCAGAGCGACAATGACTATGCGTTTTCCAAGTTCTGCAACAATGCTGTACGCCATTCCCCGCTTTACCGTGGCGACACGTGAAGCCACCCTGGGCGGTTCCGTCGCCTTCACGCGAGCAGGACGGCTAGAACGGCTTGTCTTGAATCACCTGCAACTTGGTCGCACTGAATTGAGTGGAGTCCTAGTCCCGACTCGAACTGGCGGTTTGATCCTGCATATGATTGGACCAGCCTTGGACCTCGACCCACTACTGAACGCTGCCCCAAAGTACTTTGCTCATTACGCGAGGAACAAAAACCTGAAATATACAGTACCAATAGTGCAAGACATTTTATTAGACCTCAAGGTTGCCCGATTATGGGGAAGCCAGCAGAGCTTTTTGAGCACTGCTACACTGAAAGCCTTACAGCAAGGCGGTCTTTGGCGTCACTGTAGTCTCGATGCATTTGTCGGCCGGAAGGACACAGTGAAGATCACTTTAACATCCATGGATGACGCAGTGTCGCCAGCACAGGTCGTCACGGTTACAAGCGAGAATGCTGGTGTTGTCCTGCAAGTGTTGGATCTTTTTAATAAGATTCGTGGAGGCAGAATGCGTGTGAATGCTGTCATTGACGACGGTCTGGAAACACGCGGGACCATGCAGGTAGACGACTACCGCCTGGTCAACATTCCCCTACTCGCTCGCCTCCTCACAATGGCCACCCTAACTGGTCTCCTTGAATCTCTGACTGGCGATGGTATGCGTTTTACACGCCTTGATATGGCATTCGTTATTTACGAAAGTATTTTTTCAATTGCACACTTATATTCTGCAGGCCCATCATTAGGTTTAACTGCTAATGGTAAACTTTTTTTAAAAGAAAAACGATTAAAAATTTATGGTACTATTATACCTATTTATTTTATAAACAGTATTATTGGAAATATTCTCTCTTTTAAAGATATTGTTTTTCAAATTAAAAATTGTGGTTTATTTTCTTTTACGTATTATGCGTGTGGGAATTTGAAGAATCCATCTATAAAAATTAATCCAATAGTTGTATTTATCCCCAGCTTTCTACGTGATCTTTTTATGTTCTCCGGCTGTCATCCGAATCACGGAGAAAGATCTAGGCTCGATTTTTCTAGTGATAGGATATTATCTAGGGACTCTTGGGATAATGTCTTTTAGTTGCAGGATATTTTTCGCAATCTTTGACAAAGAATATTTCTCTTTTTTAGAGAGTAAGTATTAAACTGCAACAATCAGAAAGAGCACCCTATGCCACATGGACCTCTCGCCACCTATCGTCATCGCCTCGCGACCGGTCTGATTCAGCCAGATGCGGCACAGGAACTCGCAGCAGAAAAACTAGAGAGTCTCCACCGCGCCCTTTCGGGATATCGCCCGAGTACTGGCCAGAAAGGATGGAAGGCACGTTTCGGCCTTGTTCGGCGCGCATCACCGCCCCAAGGTTTGTATCTTTTCGGGGATGTCGGCCGTGGAAAATCTATGTTGATGGATATATTTTTTCACACTTCTCCCGTTAAAGCTAAGCGTCGAGTCCATTTTCATACCTTTTTACAGGATGTACATGCTGCTTTACACGTCTGGCGCAAATCAGCCGCCCGTCCAGGACCTGATCCGCTACCCGTTATTGCCCACGATATTGCCCGTCAGATTTGCCTGCTGTGTCTAGATGAGTTAGAAATTAAAGACATTGCTGATGCTATGATTGTTGGTGGACTGTTCAAAGACCTGTTAGCTCACGGTGTTGTCATTGTCACAACATCAAATTGTTCTCCAGATGAGTTATACGAGAACGGTTTACAGCGTGCAAAATTTCTACCATTTATCGCCTTAATAAAGGAACATTTTGATGTGCTCGAACTCTCAGGTGAGCGTGACTTTCGGCTCGGTCGGATGAGCGGACTACTCGTCTATCATGTACCGCCAGGGCCTGAGGCCGATTCAGGACTGGCAGAGTGTTTTCATCGCTTTGCTAATGGCCAAGCACCAACAGAGGAACATCTCATCGTGCATGGTCGTATTCTCAAAGTGCCTCACGCAGCTGGCCGCATCGCTCGTTTCTCTTTTTCCGAGTTGTGTGAGTCCCCCCTCGGTCCTGCTGATTATCTTCAACTTGCCACCCACTATGATGTGATCATTATTGCTAATGTCCCACGTCTCTCACCAGAGCAGCGGAACGAGGCGCGCCGTTTCATCACCTTGATAGATGCCCTGTATGAACACAGAGTGTTGCTTATATGTTCTGCAGCGGCTCGCCCCCACGAACTCTATCCTCTCGGCGACGGGGCAGTTGAATTCAAGCGTACGGCAAGCCGTCTTATGGAAATGCAGGCCTCTGACTACATTCGTCGCCCACACCTCACCTAGGTAGTAGGTAGACCGCATAGACCGCACCTAGGGAGGAGGTCTGGCAAAGGGATCCGCCAGTGATCAGCGCAGTCTGGAAGACAGGTGTGAATAACTAGTACAGATGAGATGATCAGGGTGATTTCAGCAGGAGTGGTAACCCGGCGTTCATCATAATGACACATCTCGCCATGCTAGCAACTTTTTGGTTGATATATCCAGATTGATCTCGAAAAAAACGAGTAATTGCGTTTTCTGGAACTGTACCGCTGCCAACATCGTTACTTACAACTACTACAGGTCCATGTGCCGCTTTTAGTCCAGCGAGTAACTCAGCAGTTCCAGCAGTGCTATTTCTCCCGGCTAACAGCACGTTTGAGAGCCACAGAGTCAGGCAGTCGAGGAGTACTGGTGTTCCTTTCGGGAAGGAATTGAGTGCCGATGCTATTTCTATGGATCTCTCAACCGTGCGCCACTGGCTGCCACGACGATTCCTATGGTGACGGATTCTCTCTACCATTTCCACATCTGATGGTTCTGCCGTCGCCAAATAGACAGGCTGTTGTCCAACGTAAGTAGCATGAGTAGTCACCATCCTTTCAGCGAAAGCACTCTTGCCAGAGCGCGCGCCGCCGATGATAAGGCTCAATGGTGTGAGTGGTACAAGTTTCTCTGGCATTAGTGGCATAACAGTCATGAATTTTTCCTTTTAACTGGTGAGAAGAATTCTTCATATCTTAAAAAATGAGATATTATTCTTATTGCGTTCTTCATTCTGTCACTCTGATCTCGCATAGCATTTGTTGCTGTTTTGCAATCTTGCCCTTGACAAGGAGGTGATCTTTTCCTACATGAAAGGATACCTTTCTGGTACTGTTTCAAGAAAAATAAAATCGTATGATTCGTGTCACACGCCTCACAGATTATGCGGTTCTCGTGCTAGCAGAAATGATTCGCGCAAAAGGCCCGCACACAGTTCCTCATATTGCTACCAGCACAGGCTTGCCATTGCCAACAGTAGCAAAATTACTCAAGTTGCTAGCGCGTAATGGCTTAGTTGCGTCTTATCGGGGAGCATCCGGTGGCTACACTTTGCAGCATCCAGCCCCGACGATCACTGTTGCAGATGTTATCGAAGCCGTGGAAGGGCCGATTGCCATTACCGCCTGTATGGAGGATAGTGACGACTTCTGCAGAATAGAATCCCTGTGTCCCATGCAAGGACATTGGGGCCGTATTAATCGGGCTATTCGTCGTGCGTTGCAAGAGATGACTCTCACTGATATCGCAACTGCAACATCAATGCAAGCACAGCTGTCAGGAAGTAAGAGACTTTAAGTAAAGTAAGAGACTAAGAGACGTTGCAAAACGGTAGACGGTAGAAAGATGAGCCTCAAAAAAAATGAGAGATGTACTGATGGCCGTTGACAGTGCTGATTCAGTGAAATCTGTTAAAGCTGTTACTGACAGAAAGTATAAGTATGGATTTACGACAGATATAGAGGCTGATCTTGCCCCAGTTGGTCTTAACGAAGAGATCATTCACTTCATATCGCAAAAAAAGGGTGAGCCTAGTTGGTTGCTAGATTGGCGACTGCAAGCCTACCGGTTGTGGATTACCCTGAAAGAACCGCACCATTGGGCACGCTTAACCTACCCACCTATTAACTACCAAGGCTATTCTTACTACGCCGCGCCACGCCAATCAAGTGATGCTCCCAAGAGCCTGGACGAGGTAGATCCAAAGCTACTTGAGACTTACAACAAGCTCGGCATTCCTCTAGAGGAACAGGCAATACTCTCTGGTGTGCAGGCTGGTCTGCAGGGGAATGCGATAGCGGTTGACGCCGTTTTTGATAGCGTTTCTGTTGCCACCACATACAAGAAGAATCTCGATGCAATGGGAGTCATCTTCTGTTCAATCTCGGAAGCTGTTCATCAGTACCCGGAGTTAGTACAAAGATATCTCGGCTCTGTCGTTCCGTATACGGACAACTTTTTTGCAACATTGAATTCAGCTGTGTTTACAGATGGTTCCTTCGTCTACGTGCCACAAGGCTTGCACTGTCCTATGGAATTATCAACTTATTTCCGTATTAACGAGAAAAACACTGGTCAGTTCGAACGCACCCTCATTATCGCCGATAAAAATGCCAGTGTCAGCTATCTGGAAGGGTGTACAGCACCGCAAAGAGATGAAAACCAACTCCATGCTGCTGTGGTGGAACTCGTCGCGCTAGACGGTGCTGAAATTAAATACTCTACCGTGCAAAATTGGTATCCAGGCGATGAGGAGGGACGCGGTGGTATTTATAACTTTGTGACTAAGCGTGGTGCTTGCCGTGGCAGAAATTCCAGAATCTCTTGGACTCAGGTCGAAACAGGTTCAGCCATCACATGGAAGTATCCAAGCTGTATTTTACAGGGTGACCAATCAACCGGTGAATTTTATTCCGTGGCCATTACCAATCACTACCAGCAAGCGGATACTGGTACAAAAATGATTCACATTGGCCGTAACACAAAATCTCGCATTATCAGTAAAGGCATTGCTGCTGGGCATTCGAATAGTACCTATCGTGGGTTGGTGCGAGTCCTCCCAAGAGCAGAAGGGGCCCGTAACTATACACAGTGCGACAGTCTACTGATTGGTGACCGCTGCGGTGCTCATACTGTTCCCTATATCGAAGCTCGGCATCCTTCTATCCGTGTTGAGCACGAAGCAACTACCGGAAAGATTAGCGATGAACAAATATTCTATTGTAAACAACGCTGTCTGTCCCATGAGGAAGCTGTCGCCCTTATTGTGAATGGTTTCTGTCGTGAGGTCATGCAGAATCTTCCAATGGAGTTCGCTGTTGAAGCACAGAAGTTGATCGGCATAAGCCTCGAGGGTAGTGTGGGGTGAGAGTTGCCTCGTGAAGGTAAGACGTGAAGATTCTAAAGTTCAGGTCTGGCTATGACATGCATTGAGATCCGTGATTTACACGCCTGCATAGACGGCAGACCTATTCTGAAAGGCGTTACTCTGTCTCTCTCAGTAGGCGAGGTACATGCCATCATGGGCCCCAACGGAGCTGGTAAGAGCACACTTTCTCATCTCATTGCTGGTAGGCCTGGTTATGAAGTCACGTCTGGCACCATCAGATATGATGGTAGAGATTTACTAGCCATGACTCCGGAGGAGCGTGCCTGTACAGGAATCTTTCTCGCTTTCCAGTATCCTGTTGAAATACCAGGTGTTTCTACAGCTACTTTCCTCAAAACTGCTGTGAACGCACAGCGCAGATTCCGAGGAAAAACTGAAATAGATGCGATGCAATTTTCAAAGCTTATAAAAGAAAAGGCTGAGAAGTTAGGTATGAACAATGACATGTTGCGGCGTTCCCTGAATGTTGGGTTCTCCGGAGGCGAGAAAAAACGGAATGAAATACTACAGATGGCAATGCTAGAACCACGATTTGCAATGCTTGATGAAACTGACTCAGGCCTTGATATAGACTCTCTAAAGATTGTTGCCAGTGGTGTGAATGCCTTGCGCTCCGCTGAACGCGCCTTTCTTGTAATCACCCATTACCAGCGGCTTTTGGAATATATCGTGCCAGACTACGTGCATGTTTTGGCTGAGGGCCGTATTGTCTGCTCTGGCAATAAGGAACTCGCGCTTGAGCTTGAGGCTGGAGGTTATGCGCCCTTCACTACACATGCATGTCATGCGAGCTAGCTAGGAAAGTCCAGGAAAAGGGTCAGAATCGTGACAATGTGAAACGAGAGTCAACCCTAATGACCACCTCTTTTACAAATAGTGCCGTTCCCTCAGAAGAGTCTTTACTCCAATTTTGGAGGGATGACCAGGCCAATCAATCATCATGGGTTGCGGATTTTCGCCGCAGAGGCTATGCACGTTACAGTGAACTTGGTGGTATTCCAACACCAAAAATTGAATCTTGGAAGTATACTGACATCACGCGATTTAAGCGGGCACTCTACAGACCGTCAATAGAGAGAGGGATACTCTCATCGTTCATCTGGCCCTCTCAAGACGGGCTGCTGACCATTCCAGGGCCGCAGTTTGTACTGGTGAACGGTCGCTTTGCCCCTCAACTCTCATCGTCCGCTTTTTCAGATGGTTTGATCGTTCAATCACTGGAAGAAGCACTGCGATATGACGAGGATCTAAAGGTAAGGCTGCTCTCACCTGAAAAAGTGCCAGCTATGGCTGCTTTAAATGCTGCTTGGTTGGGAGAGGGGCTTGTCGTTCGGTTCAAGGCTAATACCACAGAAAATCACATAGTGCATGTTGTGCTAATATCTACCAATACGATAGGAAAATATCCCATCGTTACACATCCGTGTATAGTCGTCATTGCAGAAGGCCATGCTACGCTCATAGAAAGTCATGTTGGTCTTTCTGCCGCACTGACCAACATGGTCAGTTATCTCCATGTCGAACCGAATGCTACCCTGACACATGTCAGGGCCCAATCTGGTTTCTCTGAGACTCATACAATATGTTCTAGCACTGCAACTGTAGCATCTCGTGGCCTTTATCAGTGTTTCGTGCTTACGACTGGCCTTGGTTTAGTGCGCAATGAGCTAGCCGTTACGCTGGCCGAGGCTGAGGCAGAGTGTCGTCTGTACGGTGCCTATACAGCTGACAGCAACCGTCATGTTGATAATACAATTGTGATGAATCATGTTGCCCCAGCAACTACGTCAAGACAAATCTTCAAAGGGGTGATAGACGACGGTGGCCGTGGCGTGTTTCAAGGGAGAATTAGCATTCATCCAGAGGCTCAGAAGAGCGATGGACACCAGATTCACAGGGCGCTGTTGCTTTCGCCTGGAGCAGAGGCATACTGCAAGCCGGAACTTGAAATCTCTGCTGATGATGTCAAATGTACTCACGGCGCCACCGCTGGTGAGTTAGACGAGGAGACATTGTTTTACCTGCGTGCACGCGGCCTTGATGCAGAGACTGCCCGTGCGCTTTTGATTGAGAGCTTTCTCAGCGATGTTGTCAACGGTGTGTCTCTTGGTCTTCCGAGGCTCCCCGATGTCACTAGGGCTATGATATCCGTTTGGTTAGCAGGTCGTGTTCCAAAGCATGAAGATTTCTGATGGGAGAGCAGAAGGAGCAAGTTGTCTATGGCGGCTACGACCTTTTATGATCTTGACCACTTCCGGGCTGACTTTCCTATTCTCTGCCAGACAGTGCATGGCTACCCGCTCGCTTTCCTTGACAATGCAGCTTCCACTCAGAAGCCAGCCGATGTGATAACGGCCACCAAGAAATTTTATGAGACAGGATATGCCAACGTTCATCGTGGTGCGTACTGGCTATCAGAGCAGGCTACTCGTCAATACGAGGGCGCACGAGAACGTGTACGGGCGTTTATTAATGCTAGACATGTAGAGGAAATTATATTTACGCGTGGGGCAACGGAATCTATCAACTTAGTTGCTGCCACGTGGGGACAGACTTATCTGCAAGCCGGTGACGAGGTAGTGCTAACATGGTTAGAACATCATTCTAATATTGTCCCATGGCAAATGCTCGCCAGTGCAAAAGGCTTAACTCTTAAAGTTGTGCCTGTCGATGATGAGGGCCGCTTCCTATGGGAAGCGTACCAAAGCTTGCTGTCATCACGTACACGTTTTGTTGCTGTTACGCATGTCTCCAATGTGCTTGGTACCATCCTGCCCGTCAAGGACATCGTGGCTGCTGCTCATGCCGTTGGTGCGAAGGTTCTCATTGATGGCTGCCAGGCGGTGCCGCATATGGCAGTGGACGTGTGTGATCTGGCCTGCGATTTTTACGTCTTCTCAGGCCATAAGTTATATGGGCCAACTGGGATTGGTGTCTTATACGGACGTGAAGTACTGCTGCAGAATATGCCCCCCTATCAGGGGGGGGGGGATATGATCGCTAGTGTGACCTTTGAAAAGGCCCACTGGGCAGGACTACCTTATAAGTTTGAGGCGGGGACGCCAGCGGTTGCCCAAGCCATTGGCCTAGCGGCAGCCATCGACTACATTGAGTCTATTGGTCTGAGCGCAATAGCTGTCCATGAAGCGGATCTTCTCCATTACGCCACCCAGCGGCTTGCAGGCATCAGGGGGTTGCGTTTTCTCTGCCCAGCCCCGCAGCAGACAAAGACGAGTGTCCTGAGCTTTACGCTTGATTGTGCTCATCCACATGATATTGCTACCATCGTTGACAGGTATGGGGTCGCAATACGGGCGGGCCATCACTGTGCCCAGCCCCTTATGCAGCGGTTTGGTGTTCCAGCAACTGCTAGAGCTTCGTTCGGACTCTATAACACACGGGAAGAGGCGGATGCCTTAGCAGATGCTCTGGAAAGAGTGAGGGGGATTTTCGGCCCATGAAGATAAAGGATGATTTGCGTGATCTTTACCAAGAAGTTATCCTTGACCATGGGAGTCGACCCCGGAATCTACGGCCCCTGCCTGGTGCGAATCGTCAAGCCCATGGTCACAATCCTATGTGCGGTGATGCCTTGACCGTCTTTCTCAAAGTAGATAAGGGAGGTCTCGTGCGCGAAGTCACTTTTTTGGGCCAGGGCTGTGCTATTTCTATGGCATCTGCTTCAATGATGACAGAGATGCTCACTGGCAAGAGTGAAGCAGAAGCGAGAGCCCTCGTTCCGGCTTTTCAGGCGATGTGCACTGGAGGAAAAGTTGAAGAATCCCCCCAGGATGGCCTGGAAGAATCACTGGAACGCTTGCAAGTCTTGTCCGGCGTGCGTCAATTCCCTGTGCGAGTCAAATGTGCCACATTAGCCTGGCACACTATGGCCGCAGCGGTCGACGGTACAGATACGGCCAGCACAGAATAGGAGCACACATGAAAAGCCGCTTCTACCCTATTAGGCCATGCTGACTCCTAATTTCGCGAGAAAGGCTGCAACAGCTCATGCTGGAGTACCTTTGCCCGCTGGGGCACAGGTTGCGGTGGCTGAGGACGTGACTGCTGCCTTGCAAAAGGTGTTTGATCCAGAGATACCGGTGAATATTTATGACCTAGGACTTGTTTATGCCATCAGCATTGCTGACGATGGTAGGACTGATATTCAGATGACTTTGACAACACCAAGCTGTCCTGTCGCCGGCCTGTTGCCGGCCCAGGTTGCCCGTGCGGCGGCAGCTGTGCCGGGTGTCGGAGAAGTTGATGTCTTCCTCGTATGGGATCCCCCATGGACGCCTGAGCGCATGTCTGAGGTCGCACAGAGCGCCCTTGAGATGTTCGATATATTCTGATGGAGGATGTGCAATGCCAAATGCGATTACCCTGTCCGAATCCGCCACGTCTCGCCTCAAGGATTTAATGAATCGGTCTACGCAGACGATACTCGGCGTGCGCATTGGTGTCAGAAATGGTGGTTGCTCAGGTTTGACCTATGCGATGGAACTTGTGACAGAGCAGAAAACAGATGAAGAGATTGTCGAGCACAATGGAATCAAGATATTCCTTGACCCTATGGCCATGATGTTTCTTGTCGGTACGGAGTTAGATTACCAACAGAACAGCATGGGGGCGTCTTTTGTCTTCAAAAATCCAAATGAAAAAGGTCGCTGTGGTTGCGGCGAGAGCTTTCGTGTGTAACGTGCGTGCACAACGCCTGTGTAAGATAGGGAGGGGAAAGGTCTGTTACGTTGACGTTGACTCACTCTTTACTCTTTACGTTGACTCTTTGTCTCTTTGAGACGAGGGGGAATCTCACGGAGCTAGCTTCCTCCAGGGCATGCTTTGTCAATTTGAGTATATGAAGCTGTAAATCCCATAAGCTCGAAGGTGTCTACCGTACGAGTGCCACGTTGAGAGTACCCTATGACAACCATCTCACGACCGCCTTGCATGGCTGCAACAAGGTCGGCATCCCCGGTCCCTTGGAGCCATGCCGTTTCCCCGTGCCCGATCATGGTGAATTGCCTGGTGTCAACGCTTACATGAACCTGTGTGTTCGATTGGTATGGATAGCCGGCCATAATGCTCACGATGCTGTAGCTTCCCCTGCTGGGGCGGTGGGTCACTATGGCATAGACATCGCCTCGTCTGCTGTAATTGCCTTCCGAACGCGTTGGCTGTGCGACGGTGTAACAGATTCTGTTCCCCTGTTCTATGGCGGTATAGGCTGTCCAGACACCATCAGTACTAAGTTTGGCGATATGATGTTGCGTCGTTGTTGCCCAGGCTGCTTCGGGTGCGGCCATGGCGGCTGCGAAGATACAAGTGAGTGTCACCTTTCTCATCATTTGCCTTTCCCCTTCCGGACGGTGGAAGCGAAGCATGACCGCCCCTTTTAGTTGGGTGGAGTCAGTGCGGAATTTTTTAGCATTGCAAAAAATCGATGTTGGCTCAGGTCTCTCTCTTTCGTAAGATGACTGGGAGAAATAAATCGAAGGTAGCAATTGAATGGAGGCCGGTGCGACGGCGGCAGACAGGTGTCATATCACGTGCAGGTGGAAGGTGTAATTATGGAAATTAAGAAGGTTGGTATCATTGGGACGGGCACTATGGGGCTCGGCGTTGCTCATGTGGTTGCCACAGCAGGTCTGGACGTCGTTGCTGTCAAGGCAACGCCTGGGTTATTAGAAGGTGTGAGACAAAATATTGAGAAGAGTCTTTCTAAAATTGTCGAACGCGGGAAGATGAGCGCGGAGACGAAAGACGCAATTTTGGGTCGTATAGTCTTTAGTTCAAGCGAACAGGATGTCGCCGGATGTGATCTTGTAATAGAATCTGTCGTTGAGGACATTTCTATTAAGAAAGGCCTCTTTCAGAGGCTAGAAAGAATTGTCTCCAAGGAATGTATTCTGGCCACAAATACCTCAACGCTTTCAGTCACAGAAATGATGGCTGTGTGCAATGAGCGTGGCCGAGTCGCTGGTTTGCATTTCTTCAATCCAGCTCCTGTGATGCGGCTGATTGAGGTCATACACGCTTTTGAAACTTCTGCAAAGACTGTTACTACTCTGATGGAATTCAGCCGCAGGGTCGGCAAGGACCCTGTGTTAGTGCAGGACACGACTGGATTCATCGTCAACCGGCTGCTGACTCCCTACATGCTCGAAGCCATACGGCTGTTAGAACACGGCACGGGAACCATTGATGCCATTGATCATGCGATGATGACTGGTGCAGGCATGCCTATGGGACCATTTAGTCTGGCGGATTACATCGGTCTTGACGTCGTCCTGGCAATGTCTCAGAACATCTATCAGGACGTCCGGCAACAGTACTGCTCGGCTCCTCACACTTTGATTCGTCTTGTTCAGCTTGGGTATCTTGGTCGCAAAACTCACAAGGGATTCTATGATTATTCCAAGAAGCCTGTCATACCAAATCCGCAGCTGAAACATCCTGTAGCTTGATGATTCTCTGATAAACTCACGGTAATAGGCTCATGGACTGGCTTTGTTCTTTCTGAGTGGGCGATGAGTTCCCGAGGGATTCCGGCCGCTCTCTTGTCCTGGACAGGAGGCAAGCGTTGTAAACTTCCTTATGGCAAGGCCAAGAGAACAGAAAGGAGAAAATCAGTCTGTGGTCTTTCAGTCTGTTGTCTTTTGACCAGTGAAGGCTTTTTCAAGAAAAGCAAGCAACTGCTTGGAAGTCACGGGCTTGCGCAGGACTGGTAGGCCATGGGTTTGGGCTTTATGCAGCAGGCCATTTGGAGCTGAGAGTTCTTCAGCGAGAGTCAGCAGAGCCGGGAGGGGCCTGTCTACTGCTTCACGGAGTGTAGCAATAGCCCTGTTACCAGTTTCGCCATTGCCGAGCCAATAGTCAGCGATAATGGCCTCCGGGACCACTTCGTATCTGGAGAGTTCGACAACAGCTGTGTCACCAGAGTCTGCCGTCACGACCGTACACCCCCAGCCCTTTAGCAAGAGTTGCAAACTCTGCCGAATGAGGGGGTCAGTATCTATGACCACTATTGCCCGTCCGCTTAGGACGGAGGGTGCGGATGGGCCTTGTTTCTCGCTAGAGGAAGCAGTAGCTAGTCTGATCCCGTTTCTCACTTTTTGGGCGACTTCTAGAGCCGTTGCGGCTTCCACCTCAACGGCAAACATTGAGCCACGGCCTAGGCGGGATTCCACAAGGATGCGATGCCCCAATAAACGGGCGGTGCGATCAACAATAGCCAGCCCAAGTCCGACGCCAGCATTCTCGCTGGAATGATTCACGCGATGAAATTCACGGAAGATTTCTCTTCTCTGTTCAGGTGAAATGCCAGGACCGCTGTCCCAGATCTCAACACGAATATACCTGCCACGATGGCGACAACCGATAAGAACACCTCCCATATTTGTATATCGTATGGCGTTGGCGAGGAGGTTCCGTAGCATCCGATCCAGCAAGACTGGGTCCGAAATTACATAGCCTCGACAAGAACCCACAAGGAAACGCAAATTTTTAGCGGTTGCCACCGGCTGAAATTCTGGTACGAGGCGATCGATGAGGCTCGCGAGGGGAATGGCGGTCCGATTAGGGACAACTACGCCAGAATCCAGCTTGGAAATGTCGAGCAAGGCGTCTAATAACTCTCGCAGCGTTGTCACTGAAAGTGAAATCTTTTCTGCGATGGTACGTGTTTCCGCTGTCAGATGAAAATCGAGAAGAGCTGTGACAAACAACCCCAGAGCTTGTAAGGGCTGACGCAGGTCATGACTGGCAGAAGCTAAAAGCCGCGTTTTTGCCATATTTGCATTATCCGCTGCATCTTTTGCTACTCTTAGCGATTCTTCTGCCTGTCGACGCATTGTAATCAACCCTTCGACTGCACGTGCAATGTTAGCGATCTCATCGCCCCCATGACTGTCAATTTTAACTTCCTTACCAGTGGCGGCAACTTCTACAGCTTGAGAGAGATGCGATAAGCGATGCCCGATGCTATGGGAAAGCCGTGCAACCAATAGAGTAGTCGCGATCATAGCGAAAACTAAATTACTTACAAGCAATACTCCTTCTATTCGAAGAATATAGTCACTGTATTTACTATAAAGATTAATTGCGGCACGACTGTAGATGATGAGCTCGTTAAGCGCTGCGATAAGACGACCGGAGCGTTGTGAATAGAGTAAAAGCAGGCTATCGATTTTTTTGCTTATCTGTCTCTCACAGTAAAGATTCTCATTGTCCTGACTGATGAGACGATCAAGAGCTATAACCAAACTTTTATGAGCGGGTCGCAGGTGACGTAAGACAGCGGCCAGACTGGCAATATCTGCATGCGCTTCCATATCATGCCGCTTGAATGACATCACCCGAGTGACTAGGACATCGAGCGCCAAGCAAAAGACGGTGTTAATGGCAATTGCCTGGTTTGGCGCTTGGGTATACTCCGCGGCAGATGAATCGAATTCTTGAGACAGATCATGGCGTTTGTGGATGAATTCTTGTAATAGAACCGCTTGAGGCTGGTGCTGTTGCATATGCTGTTCCACAGCAGTATTCAATTTCTCAAAAGTAGCGCTCAAGTAGGCGTGTGCCTCCGCAATACGCGCAAGAGGTAGGGTACTCTGCAGTGCAGCGATGTCCTTGAGACGTGCCACCAACTCACCTGCATGAGCGAACTGATCATGGGTACGATAATAGACAGTCTGCCGTTGTCCCCTGGTGCTGGCGACTGCGAGGTTATGGGTATTTGCCACTGTTGCCTCGCTCCGCTGTATCAACTCGTAAGCCGCAATAATGATCGGAAGGTGTTGGCCGATGATGAGATCAAGGGTGGTACGGAGTTTATAGAGCGATAGAGAAGCAATAAGACAAGCTATCCCTGTCAAGGCGATAGCTGAAAAGAAGCTGAGTGACAGACGTGTGCGGACATTGATCTTGAGGGCTGTAAACGCCATCCTTACCGTCCTCGTTAAGAGATATGAAGGAAGGCATAAGTCACTGGATATGGGTACCAGAGGGCTTGTAAGCCGGGTTCTGTTCCAGCTCTTTAATGGCTGGTGATGACCATTCCTCTAGGACGTCCGTTACCGAACGCCTCACGCGACCGACCCAGACGGCAACACGAAAGTCTGTCTGTCATAAAGACACGCCGCCTCTATTTGGTCTTGCTCCCGGTGGGGTTTACCCTGCCACCCTCGTTGCCGAAGGCGCGGTGCGCTCTTGCCGCACCTTTTCACCCTTACCGACAACAGCATCCTCTGTCCGTCCGGCAGTTTCTTTTCTGTGGCACTTTCCCTGGAGTCACCTCCGCCGGGTGTTACCCGGCACCGTACTTCCGTGGAGCCCGGACTTTCCTCTCTCCCTTCTCTGTCTGTCTGGAGAGCGATCATCTAACCCTCTGACACCCCGCCTATTGTAACGTGGCTCGCTTAGCGTGGCAACATGGTATCTCCGGCTAAGAATGTATTCACAGCGTTCGCACATTGCCGACCTTCGCGAATAGCCCACACCACTAGAGACGGGCCGCGGCGCATGTCGCCGGCAGTGAATACTTTTGGAATCGATGTCTGGTAAGCCACAGAATCAGCTTGCACGTTACCGCGTGCATCTAAGGCCACACCAAAATCGGCCAGCATACCTTCATACACTGGATGGACAAAACCAGTGGCCAGCAGCACTAATTCAGCTGGGAACACAAAGTCCGATCCTAAGACTTCTGTCATACTTCCGTCTACCCACGTCGCGCGGGTACAAGCAAGGCCCTGCACTGTCCCGCCTGTGCCAATAAACCCCTTTGCCACCACACACCACTCGCGGCGGCAACCTTCTTCATGTGAGGTAGAGGTCCAGAGTCTATGAGGCCAACCGGGCCACGTCCTAATCTTATCTTCTTTTGCTGGTGGTTGCGGAAGAATTTCAATCTGAGTAACGGATGCGGCCGACTGCCGCACTGCTGTGCCCACACAGTCCGCACCTGTGTCTCCGCCGCCAACTACTATCACATGTTTACCGAATCCATTAATGGTTGTATGATTTATTGTGTGAGACACAACCAAGTTCTGCTGACTCAAAAAGTCCATGGCAAAGTGAATACCATCTAGGTCTCGCCCTGGGAGGGATAAATCACGCGGTTGCTCAGCACCGCCCGCCAGCACGATAGCATCATAGCAATGGAGTAAATGTTGCACAGGGACAGTGGCACCGATGTGACTGTTGGGAAGAAATTCCACCCCTTCAGCCCTCATCTGAGAAATACGACGGTCAATGAGAGACTTATCAAGCTTAAAGTCTGGTATGCCATACCGGAGCAGACCTCCAATGCGCGAACGCTTCTCGAAGACCACGACAGTATGTCCAGCACGGGCAAGCTGTTGGGCACAAGCCAGGCCTGTAGGACCAGAGCCAACGATTGCTACCCGTTTGCCGGTACGGTGCGGGGGAATCTGCGGCATAATCCAGCCCTCCGCCCAGCCACGGTCTGCAAGAGCTCCTTCGATAGTGCGAATGGTCACCGGCTGATCAATAAGGTTCAAGATACAAGCCATCTCGCATGGGGCCGGGCATATGCGTCCTGTGACCTCTGGAAAATTATTGGTAGCATGTAGCGTCGCCAAGGCTTGCTGCCATTGCTCTTGGTAGACAAGATCGTTAAAGTCTGGAATGACGTTGCTAACAGGACAACCAGTATGGCAGAATGGAATGCCGCAATCCATGCATCGTGCACCTTGTGCACTGAGTTCCGGATCAGAAAGGGATAGAATGAACTCTTTAAAGTGAGTCACTCTTTGTGAAACTTCTGTATAAGTTCTATCTTTGCGTGCAATTTCGAGAAATCCCGTCGGCTTTCCCATCTTTCGCTCCCTGGCTCCAGTCAGTCGTACAGGTCCATCGCTGCGTCTGCACACGCTATCCTCTGATAAGCTGTACTGAGTTTAGTGATGATTATTGCGTGCAAAATCTTTTAATAAGAGCAATGCTTTTCTATATTCAACCGGCATAACTTTTATAAACAGAGGCAAGAAGGTGTCCCAACGATCTAAAATTGTTCTTGCGAGTGAACTCCCGGTAAAGCGATGATGCCTCTCAAGCAGTATTTGAAGACGTAGGGCATCAAACCGGCTCATGTCATCCAGGATGTCATCTCCTAAAGCCTGATCACGTTGATATCTCAGTTCTGCTCTCTCGGAGTCTTCCTCCTTAATCGATTCTAGATCAACCATAGCCAGGTTACAGCGACGACTAAAGCTCCCGTCGCCATCAAGCACGTAGGCAATGCCACCGCTCATGCCAGCAGCAAAGTTCCGTCCGGTATAGCCAAGAATCACTACGGTACCACCTGTCATATATTCACAACCGTGGTCACCACACCCTTCGACGACAGCGATAGCCCCAGAATTGCGAACCGCAAATCTCTCTCCAGCCACGCCACGGAAGTAACATTCCCCAGCAACCGCTCCGTACAGTACAGTGTTCCCGACAATAATGTTGTCTTCAGACAGCCGCGATGTTTTCGCTGATGGAGTAATGATGATTCGTCCACCAGACAGCCCCTTCCCGACATAATCATTAGCATCACCAGTCAATTCTAATGTGACCCCGTGGGCTAAAAAAGCGCCAAAACTTTGTCCAGCAGTGCCGGTGAACTTGAGACGGATAGTATTGTCCGGGAGACCTTTGTGCCCACGGCGTCGTGCGATAACGCCAGAGAGCATCGCGCCGACCGTGCGGTAGGTATTACGAATGGGCATCGATAAGGTAATAGGTACACCGGAATCGAGTGCCATCTTGGCCTTGCGGATCAAAGAGCGATCCAGGGCCTTTTCTAAGCCGTGGTCCTGGATTTCCCGGCTATAACCAATGACCTGTCGCGACGGTGCCAGTAGGCGTGTGAGATCTAGACCATTACCCTTCCAGGGTGGAAAGAATTCCCGTTTTTCAAGAAAATCTGTGCGGCCAACCATCTCTTCAACGGTGCGAAATCCAAGGTCAGCCATCAATTCACGCATTTCCTCTGCAAGAAACGTGAAATAGTTCGTAATATACTCGGGCTTGCCAGAAAAACGTTGGCGCAAAACAGGATTCTGAGTCGCTATACCGACCGGACATGTGTTGAGATGACACTTACGCATCATGAGACAACCTGTAGCAATCAATGTCGCTGTGGCAATGCCAAACTCGTCTGCCCCCAAAAGAGCTCCAATGACAACATCACGGGCAGTCCGGAGACCCCCATCGACTTGAACATTGACTCTGCCACGCAGGCGGGTGGCCATTAAGGTCTGATGTGTCTCAGCCAGGCCGATTTCCCACGGGCTACCAGCGCTATATATTGACGTTAACGGGCTTGCTCCTGTGCCGCCGTCATGGCCTGAGATGACAATATGATCAGCACGGGCTTTGGCGACACCCGCTGCCACAGTGCCAACACCAACTTCTGAGACTAGCTTCACTGAGATACGCGCTGTGGGGTTAACATTTTTCAAGTCATGAATAAGCTGCGCGAGATCTTCTATGGAGTAGATGTCGTGATGTGGTGGTGGTGAGATTAATCCAACACCCGGGGTGGAATGACGGACACGGGCTATCCACACGTCCACCTTATGACCAGGTAACTGGCCGCCCTCACCGGGCTTAGCGCCTTGTGCCATCTTAATCTGAATATCCGCGGCATTGACTAAATATTCTGTCGTGACACCAAATCTGCCTGAAGCCACCTGTTTCACGGCTGAGCGGAGTGAATCCCCGTTGGGTAAGGGTTCGTAACGACTGGCCTCCTCACCGCCTTCGCCTGTATTGGACTTGCCTCCTAGCCGATTCATGGCAATGGCTACGGTTGTATGTGCTTCCCAAGAGATAGCACCGAATGAGATAGCGCCAGTGGCAAAGCGTTTGGCAATGGACTCAACGGATTCTACCTCTGACAGAGGAATTGATGGTTGATTTTTTTTAAATTTAAATAATCCTCTAATATTATATGGAGTTTGCGATTGATCATCCATCAAGCGGTTGAATTGACGGAAAAGAGTCCGGTCGCTTGTACGCACGGCCCGCTGTAAGAGGGCGATACTCTGTGGTGTCCAGGCATGCTGTTCACCCGTTTCACGGTAAGACAGCTCACCACCGACATCCAGCACACCTCTTCTCAAAGAATCAGTCGAGAAAGCAGCACGATGAGGAACAATAGTCTCCTCGGCTATCTCGTCGAGACCAATGCCGCCAAGGACAGAATGAGTCCCTGTAAAATAACGCTCGACGAAGTTGTACGACAGACCGACGGCATCAAAAATCTGGGCACCACAATAGGACTGATAGGTGGAAATCCCCATCTTTGACATTACCTTAAGAAGGCCCTTGTTGACGGCATTGATATAACAAGATTCCGCCTTGGACCCTAGCTCTTGGCGTCGTGCCTGCAAGGTCTCAAGTGCCAAGTAGGGATTAATCGCTTCCGCTCCGTAACCGGCAAGACAGCAGAAGTCGTGCAGGCGATATGCCTCACCAGTTTCCACTATGAGCCCTACCTCTGTGCGCAGACCATGACGAATCAAGTGGTGGTGAACAGCGGAAGTTGCTAGCAGTGAAGGTATAGGCACATTATCTGCATCTATCAGGCGATCAGAGAGAATAAGAATACTGTAACCACCGCTTTTCACCCTTAGCTCTGCTTCTTCACATAGTCTATCTAATGCTGATTGTAGTCCAGCTGCCCCCGTGCTGGCTGTCCAACAAAAACTGAGGGTAGAGGTACGAAAAGCCGAGTCCACATGACTCTCGATGCGACGGATTTTTTCCATGTCAGCGTTCGTGAGCACTGGTGCCCTTACTTCCAGCCGTCGGTGTCTTCCCCCCTCTTCCAGACCCAAAAGATTAGGACGTGGCCCGATGAGCGACACAAGCGACATCACGAGCTCCTCGCGGATAGGATCAATCGGTGGATTTGTGACCTGAGCAAAAGTCTGGTAAAAGTAATCGAAAAGTCTTTTGCTCCTGTGAGACAGGACCGCTGGTGGAATATCCCGTCCCATGGAGCCAACCGGATCCTGACCACTCACAGCCATGGGAATCAGAAAATATTTGATGTTTTCCTGACTGTAGCCAAACGCTTGCTGGCGGCCTAAGAGGGTGGGCGAATCTGGTGCCATAGGTGGCACTTCTGCTGGTAATGATTCGAGTCGTATTTGTGTGTCATCAAGCCACTTCTGATAGGGCTTGGCTGCAGCTAGCTGGCTTTTCAGCTCGCTATCGTCGATAATACGACCCTCTTCCAGATCAATCAGAAACATCTTTCCCGGTTGTAGGCGCCATTTTTTCAGGATGCGGGACTCCGGGATATTCAACACACCGACCTCTGAACTGAGAACCACATGATCATCATCTGTAATGATATAGCGGGCTGGACGGAGGCCATTGCGATCGAGCGTTGCACCAATCTGACGGCCGTCAGTAAATGCCACGGCCGCTGGCCCATCCCATGGTTCCATTAAGGCCGCATGGAATTCGTAGAAGGCCCGTAGATCGTCGCTCATCAAGGGATGATCAGCCCAGGCTTCAGGGATCATCATCATCATCGCATGAGCGAGCGTGTAGCCGCCATTCACGAGGAGTTCTAAAGCATGATCAAAAGTAGCAGAATCTGATTTTCCTTCAGCTAATAAGGGCCATAACTTGGGAAGGTCATTTTTTAGAAGAGTCGACCGCATGGATTGGCGCCGAGCGGCCATCCAGTTTATGTTACCGCGAAGTGTGTTAATCTCCCCATTATGGCATAAATATCTAAAAGGTTGTGCTAAATCCCATGAAGGCAATGTATTAGTAGAAAATCTCTGGTGGACCAGGGCAAGAGCGGATTCTAAGTGTGGATTATTCAGATCTGCAAAGTACTCTGCCATGCGGGAAGCCATGATCATACCTTTATATACCAGGGTCCGTGATGACAGCGATGGGAGATGAAAGGCACGCGCAGCGTCTCCGATTTCCATCCTGACTTGATTGAAGGCCTGCTTGCGAAGCACAAAGAGCTTTCTCTCAAAAGCGTCCCTGTCTGTACAACTGGTATGACGCCGGACAAAAACTTGGCGAATGACAGGCTCCATTGATCTAACACTTTCCCCTAAACAGGCGCTGTTAACCGGCACATCTCGCCAGCCTAGCATGTACTGTCCTTCTTCTTGAATCAGGCGCGTCAGGGTCGTTTCGCATAAGGCCCGTAAGGTGCTGTCACGTGGTAAGAACACCATCCCACAGGCGTAATACCCCTCCGGAGGGAGGGTAATGCCGTGTTTTTCTGTTTCAACACGAAGAAAGCGGTCTGGGGTCTGCAGTAGAATGCCACAGCCGTCCGAGGCTAGAGAGTCCGCGCCAACAGCACCACGATGATTGAGACGGAGGAGAATCTGTAGGCCTTGTCTGATGATGTCATGGCTTTTACGGTTCTTGATGTGCGCTACAAACCCGACGCCACAAGAATCACGCTCATGCGTAGGGTCAAACAAGCCGTTTATGGCAGTAACCGAGCGTTGAGTCATGGCGAAGCGTTCCTCCTGCATGCAGCGTTTTGAAGAGTGTCACAAAGGTCTGGGCAATTTGCTAATTCTCAATTGATCCGTGCCTGCAGGGCAGTGTTCAGATGTCAGGCGGCCGGCTGCCAAGCTTCTCACCTCACATAGGCCAGGTAGTGGTGATGCCTCGCCTTCCGAAGGTCGGCAGATTGAGATTAGTGGTAGTAAGACTCCTAATCCATAGAACAAAGCAAATGCTAGCCGTTATTGTCCCAACGCGTAGTCGCCGCTGTATCTCTCGTGCGTGGCTTAACCCAGGTTGAACTATATGTAGTTTTTTCTAGTTTCCAAAATGGAGCCCGTGTCTTGAGCCAGTCTATTAGAAACTGACAGCATTCAAAGGCAGCCGCACGATGTTTTGCAGATGTTGCTACTAAGACAATCTTATCTCCAGGCATTAGCTGACCAATGCGATGTACTATCAGAAGATCACAGAGTCGCCAGCGACGCCTGGCCTCTAATGCTATTGCAGCTAATTGCCGCTCTGTCATACCAGGGTAGTGTTCAAGAGTCATGGTGACAAGGGGTGACATGTCAGCCTGCCCATGCCCACGTACGAACCCAAGAAAAGTAGCGATACCGCCGACATCAGTGCGGCCAGTAGTGAGGCGAGCCAGTTCCGTTCCAACATCAAAATCGTCTTCCTGTACACGAATCATATTCAATCCTCTTCCTCTCATCTCTAATCCTCTGCCTCGACGACGTCAGCAAGAAGAGCAGAGGCACAACGGATATCTACCCACCGGTTATTGGCGGAAAAAAAGCTACTTCATCTGTAGGATCTATGGGATGGTCGAAACCGACATGCTCCTGATTAATGGCTGCTCGTATCATAGATAAGTCGGCAAAAGCAGCGGCGTGGCCTGGCGTGCGAGTGCACAGGTATCGAATCAGCCTGGCAACATCTGTCACTCCCGGGGCAATCACCACCTCTTCTTCAGCCTGGCCAATTTTTGCTTTCACCCACGCAAAGTAAAGAATTTTCATCTTTTCTTGTCCTTGACAATAACCCCAGGCGGTCTACGAGGAAATCTGCTACCGCGCCTGGATCATCCAAGTCAAGCACCGGGACGTCTACCGTCTGTGTCGCTGCGGCATCTTTTCGAATCATGGCGACCGCTAACAAGGCTTGACCGGGAAGAACACGGGGTTTACCTATCGCTGCTCTCCAGACTTCTATCTTCGGATAATTCTTCGTGTGAAGGCTGAGGCCTTCGATGATCACCAGATCCACAGGCTGAAGGCGGGAGAGTAAAGCTGGCAGAGAAGGAACTGAATGCGTTCGCCACTCAGAGACGGTCACAGCCCTTTTGGGTCCTACGAGCATCACCTCATGGGCACCAGTCTCACGATGGCGGCGAGAATCCTTCCCAGGCGGATCAGAATCAATGTCGTGATGAGTATGTTTAAAAGTGGAGACTGTAAGACCATAGGCATTAAGGAGCGGTATCAGAGAACATATTAAAGTTGTTTTGCCACTACCACTATAACCTGCCACAATAAGAACTTTTTTTACTTTATGCGCTATATATTCTGAACTAACTAAACTATTAGTAATATTGTTTTTATTGATTAAACTTGTTTTACGAGAATTTTCCCGGATACTTCCAATGTTGTAGGACTTGGGCACAGTCTGCATACATGTGAGTCCTGCTTTCAGGTAATCATAACCCGTCAGCATAGTGAGAATCGCTGCTATCCACAAGATGGCCTCGCCAACGGTTCTGACATAGAAACAGACAGGCACGGCATCAACCAGTAGAAGCCATGTTAACGCAATGAGTTGCATAGCAGTCTTCCATTTAGCGAGCCTACTCACTGGAATGCTTACCTGTACTTCAGCAAGAAACTCGCGCAAACCAGAAACTAAAATTTCCCGACACAGAATAGTTACTGCTGGTATGTAAGATATTTCAGAAATTCTATTGAATCCGATAAGCATCAGTAACACAGATGCTACTAGTAATTTATCAGCGATTGGGTCTAAAAACATTCCTAGTCTTGTCACTTGGTTGCGACGGCGAGCTAAGTGTCCGTCGAAGAAATCGGTGATAGCAGCTACTAAAAAGAGCGCACTGGCAACCAACTGTGCAGATTCAGTGCCATCATAGAACGTAACCAGTAAAAGTGGAATAACCACTATCCGTGCATACGTCAGAATGTTAGGCAGTGTAGTCACAACGTTACGCGTGTTACCTGACTATTGTATTGGTTACTATATCTAACCGGTCCCTCTCCTCAGGGGGAAGAACACTCTTGCCTACTGGTATGAAATAGCTGGCCTTTTGCTTTGTCATTTTTAGAGTTTGATTTTTATGTTTTTGGCGGTGTAATAGCGCGTTTTTGATGGCAATAACTTGTGCGGATTCAACAGATCATGATGCGATGCGGGAGGGTTAGCAAGGTTGCCTACGGTGTACGTGCAGTGCTGATGGTGGCACAGTACGTTTCGCAGCTCTTGCAGGCAGTATAGGACTGTTTGCTGCGAGGCAAAAGTATGTAAAAGTATGTGCGGGTGGCTAATCTTGTGCCTGTGCTGTCAGGCGAAGCGTGGCGGCTCTTGCTGCGCTCTTTCCCCTCTCAGGGACCAGGGACTTAGGCAGGGACTTAGGGAGGATCTATAATAACGGCACTGGTTTATCGTGCTCTTCTCGTGCCATGGACTCTGGTCGTGCGTGGCGTGCCGCAATAACTGTAAAGCAATAACTGTAAAAATGTCACGAAAACGAATCGAGAAGTTAGCCTTGAGGTGAAGGGACGGCGGTGGGCGGGTCTGAAAAAATGGTCATATCCAGAGAGGCTGCTTGTGATGGGCGACCATTTCACAGAAATTCAGAAGGCGCTTGAAACACCCAAGGGTTACAGCGCTCTATTTCGACGCCAACACTACCGACATCATGAGAGATTTCTATTTTCTCGACTTTCACACGTACATGCTGCACGCGCGTATCCTGCAGACAGACAGTCGCAATATGCTCGGCTAGTGTCTCTACCAAGTTCACATGCCCACTGGCAACAATATTGCGTACCCGCTGGAGGATCATTTCATAACAGACAACGGTCTCAAGTCTATCATCAACGGGACCATTGTTCTCACACACACCTAGATTCAAGTTAATTCTGATTCTCTGTGGTGCTGTCCGTTCATGGGCATGAATGCCGATTCTAGCGCTCAACACAAGATTGTGTACGAACACACGACGTATACTCTTGAAAACATTGGCTGTGCGCGTGGATGATATCTCGTTCATTCAAAGTATACTCACACTACAGCCTTGGCCTGCTTACAGGATTGACGGAGACATTCCTACGGAGACGGAGTCATTCCTCGAGAGCGGCGTTAGGGGAAGGCTGGGCCCACCCCAGATGTTGCCCGCCATCCAAGGCAACCATCTGACCTGTCATGGCAGAAGCTCCGATAATGAAGCGCACAGCGGCGGCTATTTCCTCCGGCGTGCTACCACGACGTAAAGGCATACTCAGGCACTGCCGTGTGAATTGTTCCGCTGTCTGGCGAGGGCTAGGCAATGTCGGACCAGGACCAATGGCGTTGACACGGATACGGGGTGCAAGCGCCAGTGCCAGAGTCCGAGTCAAAGACCACAGGCCAACTTTGCTCACAGTATAGCTCGTGAAATGAGGTGTCAGACTCCAAACTCGTTGGTCAATGATATTAATAACTGCACCAGAGAGTTCTGGCGGTAGTTGGCGTGCGAAGTCTTGCATGAGCACAAAAGGTGCCCTAAGGTTAATTGCAATGTGAGACTCCCAACTTTTGCGAGTTGCTGTATAAACATCATCATTTTCAAAAAGTGAAGCATTATTAATTAGACAACCAAGTGGACCAAATTTCTCAACAGCACGCGGTACAAGTGTCATCACGTGCGCCTCGTGTGAGAGGTCAGCGGCAAGTGTGCAAGCCTTACCGCCGACAGCACGGATTGCCCGCGCTACTTCCCAGGCTGCTACAGAAGAACGATTATAGTGAATGGCAACAGCCCAACCACGGCGCCCCAGATCAAGAGCAAGAGTGCGTCCAATGCGTTGGCCGGCACCCGTAATTAGCACCGCTTGTGGCAGCGCACGGCCTTCTTTTTGTTCCGTCATGAGAAAAAGCTCCCTGGTCGCGTCGCTTTTCTTCCTGTCACCCGGACATGGCTCATTACTTTGCACGCCCTCTGTGAGGTGGGAGAGAGGTCGCCCAACCTGCTGCTGCGGTGATGCCTTCGCTTTGTTGGTCTCCGTGAGAAAAGCCCAAGAGGTGGTGATGCCACGCTGCTTGAAAATCAGGCGCGTTTCTGTGGGAAGGTAGTAGTATCAACCGATGCAGAATATAAACTACACCTACGCTTAAAGCGGCCGCAAACACTACATCGCTGAGAAAATGACTTCCCTGGGCGACTCTAACGAAGCCAACGAGAAAACCGTACAGCAATGTTGCTGCCACTGCCATACGACGCCAGGGTTGTCGAATCAATAAGGCAAAGGCTACAGTCCAGAAGGCCAGCGCAGCATGGCCAGAAACAAAGGAACAATTATGCGTGCACTGGTCAGACATCACCAGCGCTGGTGTAAAAGCCCTATCTCCTCCAAAAGTCATGAGGGCAGAGGGACGCGCCCGTCCCCAATGTTCCTTCAACAGACTGTTTGCTAGCAGACCGGGGCCAATTGCCAAAGAGACAAGTAAATAAACGGCCGTGCGCGGCTCAATGCCAAAAAATGGTTCACGAAACACCTTGGCTGCTATTCCTAGCAGTGCTGCAAACAGCATACAGCCAAGTGTAAGTGGCGGGACAGCTGCCCGTACGAATTCAAACCAGCTATAGTGACGCAGAAAGAAACGACCATCGACAAAAAACCATCCGCTTACAACCAGGTCAATACTGGGAAAAGCCACAAACACTGCGAGCACAGGGCAGAGCCAACGACAAGGTGACGCTGCGAGCCAGTACACCCATTTTCTCAGAAGAGCCAACAAGAAAATTTCATTCATATCCTTGGAAAGCCTCGCACCGGAAAACACGAACCTCTCGCGTAAATTTTGCAGAAAAAGAAACTCTTAGCACGGCTATGAGTTCTGTCTTAAGAAAAGCGGCGTTGACATGACGATCATGACTATGCTCCGTGACTAATAAAAAATTCTTACCTACAGATTCACGCATATCATCGATAAGTGCAAAGTGATTAGTAGCAGTGACAGACGGGTGCCATATCGCTGCATCAAAAGCAATTGGACGAGTGTAGTATACCACCGGTGCCAAGGCTTTACGGGTGTCGAACAATAGGGCAGTGCCAGGATGATGAGCACGTACATCCATGAGCATGTGACCGATGAGGGCCCAGCCACGTCCCCGTCTCAACGGATCATATTGTTCAGCTCCTTTAAAAGATTCTGTTATCAGGGCGATGTTGTACAATATAGCAGAAAATGCTAGATGCATTGCTAATACTACTCTCAATAACCATATTCGGTTATGATATGCGGACCAGGTTACTACCAGCACCGTTGCAGATACAAAGGCTGGTGCTGCCCAATTAGCATGAGCTCGGGAAAGAAAGGCCTCAATGATCATCAAAACAAGAATAGGTAATGTAAAGCACATCATAAATAATGTTTTTTTATCAGAAATTATTACTAAAGGTAAGTTTATCACTAATCTGATCAATATCACCATGGGGATTGGGCCAAACACAGCGAACTGAGCGCCAAGAAAGGCCAGTCCTTTATCTGGATGAAAGAAAGAACTCACCAAGAGGTGTGCATTATCCTTTGTGTGTTGCAGGGTTGCGAAGTCGTGTGTGGCATTCCATAAAAGATTAGGCACAAGACAGGTAAGCGCCAGAATCACCGACAGCCATGGTCCTGCAGTCTGCAAGAGTGGTCGGCGCATGGGGGAACAAACAGGATAGAGTAGCAGCGAGAGCACAAAAAACAGCATGGCATACTTGGACAGAAACCCAAGGCCGATCACGCCGCCGAGCCCCACCCACCAGGCAAAGTGTTTTTCCATAAGAGCACGGACCAGTACAGCAAGGGCTATGGCCCAAAACATTAGTAAAAAAGGATCGACGCTGATCACAATGGCTGAGAGAGACACTCCTGGGAGAGTCAGGAATATAGCTGCTGACCAGAAACCTATTACAGGACCGTATAAACGTCGCCCAACATCATAGAGAGCGAGCGTTCCAACCATGTAGGCCAAGGGTGCTCCGGAGCGGATACAGGCCTCACCATCACCACATAAGGCTGTTGTTAAAGCAATGATCCACGCGATGACGGGTGGCTTGGAAAAATAGCCCCATGCTGGGGTCTGTGCCCATATCCAGTACTGGGCTTCATCGAAAAACAGATCGCGAGGCTCGGTCATCAGAGTGACAAGACGCCATGCTGTTACTGCTAAGATGAATAACAGTAATGACAGCACCCCGTAGACTGAATGGTCCCCATCTGAGGTACTACCTGCCACGATTTCCCCTTAAGGCGGACACGTACACACTCTGGACACAAAGTCTCTCTCTATCATCTTCTTGCACAGTGCGGGAGTTCATAGCCTGGTGTACCTCTTAGTTGACTGGGCGGAAGCATTCTGCCTGCCGCAAAATCAAGCGGATGGAGGACAAAGCCTTCGACAGCAGCGAAATCACGATTTGCTCGACCGCAGAGAAAAAAAACGCGGTACAGGTAGGACGTTCAAGAGAGGTGGCGCAATAATCCATCTGAGACACTGAAAGTTTTTATATATCTATTTTTACTAATAATAGTATATATTTTTATGTAAAAATTGCATATCTAACCTTTCTAGCAGCGCGGAAAACACAGTTGCCCACTCTTTTCTCTCCTAAAGAGGAACACAAGAACACAAAGAGGAACACATTGTCTTTCCCGCCTTCCCAAGAGAGATGACGCAAGAGAGATCAAGAGAGATGACGGTCAGATGCCATCCAAACAGTGCCCTAGTCCGGTAAGCCGCGGCAGAACATCCCGTCTTGCCCGTTCGACATCAGCTGGAAAGTCAATCTCGATCCAAGGCAGACCCGTGATATCTTCAATGCTAAAGGTATTAGGCCGGGCAAGAAATTCTTCCCGCATGGCCTCTTCATAGGGGGCATCTAGCCGGCCAGCAGCGACGAACATCTCTAGCCTATCTGCCAATCTTGCCGCACTCTCTGGAACTAAACGGAGAAAACCAGGCCACTCACCCATGGTTTCATAAGGGACGTCAGTAACCATTAATTTTCGAAAATCGATGATCCTGCCATTCTGGATATAGAGCCGCACAGGCTCCTCTGTAGATTCGACATTGCGGTCAAGCAGAAGGCAGTTCCGATGAGGCATCAAACGCCGCAGCAGATCGCTATGGTAAAGTACGTCAGCATCCATACATAAGATGCTAGCGCCACTACGGAGTACATCACGCACTGTCCATAACGATAGTAAACTGCCACGACGAAAACGAGGATTGTAGCGTATGGAAACGTAGTCTAAAACGTTGAGACGCACTAACTCCTGGCCTAACTCCTCAGAACGATAGCCTGTGACTAACACTAGTTCTTGTACTCCAAAAAACTGTAATAATTCTATGTGACGTTGTAATAGAGAGCGCCCCCCAAAACGCAATAGAGCCTTGTGTGGATGAGAGTCATTGTTACCATAAAGCCGGCTGCCAACACCGGCGGCCATCATCACAGCCCGGAGCTTTGGAACACTTTCTGTGAACGCCATTGCTGATCCTTTGCTGCTTATGACTGACGTGTAATAAAGCGTAGAATTCACAGGTATTTTCTTTTTTCTAGGAAAAATTGCTCAAGAAAGGCTTACAGAAGAGTTAAGGCTGATCTTAAAGTGTCATTACACCGCTACGAGGATTCACGCTGCAGAAAGTAATCTTTCCAATTTCTGAGTGGCTGCGGCTGTGTCAATCTGTTCAACGGCTGCAAGTTCACAGGCCAACCGCTCTAGTGCTTGTTCGTAGATCTGTCGTTCACTGTATGACTGCTCAGGCTGGTTAGCGCTGCGATATAAATCACGTACGACTTCAGCGATAGAAATAGGATCGCCTGAATTTATTTTAGCTTCATATTCTTGGGCTCTACGACTCCACATCGTTCTTTTTGTACGAGCGCGCCCTCGTAAAATAGAAAGTGCTGTATCCATTAATTTTTTGTTTGCCAGGCGGCGCAGACCAGAATTACTGACCTTACCAACTGGAATTCGTAGAGTCATACGATCACGTTCAAAGCGAATGACGAAGAGTTCGAGCGCCACTCCACCAATGGCCTCTGTTTCGATGGAAGTCACCCGCCCGACCCCATGGGTTGGGTAGACGACAAAATCACCTGTGACGAACGGCATTTCCTTCGACATGATTCCTTCTCGTGGCCAGAGATCGCTCTGATTGTAGCTCTCACCCCCTTACCATGGGAGTCATCCCGCGGACGGCCACAGCTAGACCAGCACATACTCATGGCAAGTCTGCGACGCGAATACACCATAAAACAATGCCAACTTTCTGACACAGGATAGGTTGATTCCTCGCGCAAAGATTATTCAAGGTCCGCCGCTTGACGGCGGACCGGCCCCTTATATCACAACGGTGACGCTAGAAAAACTGGGAAAGTATCTAGTATTTCTTAGTTACTTGCTTGTTCCAGTCCCAGGCTTAGAAATGAGAAGACTCGCCTTACCGGGTTTGCCATTCCACATTTCAGCGTCTGGCAAGGGATCACACTTTCTGGTGATATTCGGCCACTTCTGCGAGTACTCGCGATTAATGCTAAGCCATTCTTTAGCCAGTGCCTCAGAGTCAGGGAAAATAGCCTCTGCTGGGCATTCAGGTTCACAGACACCACAGTCGATACATTCTTCAGGATTAATGACAACAAAATTTTCTCCCTCATAAAAACAGTCTACAGGACAAACTTCTACGCAATCTGTGAACTTACATTTTACGCAATTTTCAGTAACGACGTATGTCATCTCAATTGCTCCTAATTTCGATATTGTGACTCTATTGTGACTCTTAAGATTGTGACAAATGACCACCGCTAGCACATCCTTTTGTGTGACATCAGAATAGGATGTTCGTGGGTCTGCAGCGCAGCGAGTGAAACAGCGTCTCCGTTTCCGGGAGGGAATCCAAGAGAGAGGACGCAATTTGATCAGAACTGCTCTATGGCTATCGCCTCTCGACGGTTGTCATGAAGTAAAATGGGAAAAATAAGTAGTGTTTAGGTATTGACAATATGCTAATCATATTGCAGTGCAAGGATTTTAGATAATGTATAAAGGTTATAGTATAATACCATATAATATTAATATTAATTTTTTGAAATGGTATAAAATATCATTTATATGTTCTACATTTTTATTTATAATATCTATTCTTTCTATTATATTTTTCGGATTGAATCTTGGTGTTGATTTTTCCGGTGGCCTTTTAATTGAAGCACGGACTGAAGAAGCAGTTGAATTAAGCGAGGTAAGGGCGAGACTCAATGCTCTGGATATTGGTAATGTTGCATTGCAGAGCGTGGTTGGCACAGATCACACAATTATCATTCGCTTGCAGCAACGCGAAGCTGAGACTGGCGATGCAGCCATTCAGCACACTGCTCTTTCTCAAATTCGTCAAGCCCTTGAGACGAGGATAGAATTTCGTCGTACGGAACTTGTTGGACCTAAAGTCGGCCGTGAGTTAATTGCGAGCGGTGTGTGGGCAACTGTGCTTGCCATTTTAACTATTACCGGCTACATCTGGTTCCGTTTTGAGTGGCAATTTGGATTGGGCAGCATGCTCGCTCTTTTGCATGATGTCGCGGCCACCGTCGGGCTTTTCTCTGTGACACAGATGGAGTTCAATCTTACGTCTGTGGCGGCAATCCTAACGATTGCCGGCTATTCGATCAATGACTCAGTCGTCGTCTATGACCGCGTGCGTGAAAACCTCTACAAGTATAGAAAAGTTCCCCTCAATGTGTTGTTAAATATGAGCATCAATGAAACATTATCACGCACTCTTCTCACAAGCGTTACCACAGCTTTAGTAGTGGTAGCTATTCTTGTTTTTGGTGGTGCTGTGCTACAGAGCTTTGCCGTGGCCATGTTATGGGGACTTGTCGTCGGCACTTATTCCTCTATCCATATCGGTATTCCTATACTGATCTTCCTCAATGTACGACTCCTCCCCAGTACTCAATAACCTCTGCAGACAGAAGAAATTTCGACGGGGCGGGGGATGTTCCGGCCTGCTGCCCTTTAGAACGGGCTTATGTTTCGTCCGTCGTCCACAGGATTCCCTAGAAAAGTCTGTACATTCTGATTGCTGTTTCATCTCACTTCACTAAGAACTCTCGGCGTTCGCACAATCTCAGCGGCTCTCCGCCTCAATACGATCGCGGAAGATGCAGGACATGTGTCCCCAAATAGGCGAGTATCATGTTGGTGGAAATAGGAGCAACCTGATAGAGACGAGTCTCTCTAAATTTTCTTTCTACATCAAACTGTTCGGCAAAGCCATAGCCACCATGTGTCTGCAGACACATATCCGCCGCTTGCCATGATGCCTCTGCGGCAAGTAGTTTGGCTATGTTAGCTTCTGTCCCGCATGGCTGACGCGCATCAAAGAGAGTGGCCGCCTTCTGTACCATAAGAGCAGCCGCTTCTGTTGCAGCATAGGCCCGCGCAATTGGAAATTGCACGCCTTGATTACTGCCAATGGGACGGCCAAAGACGTTTCTCTCACGAGCATAATCAGCGGCTTTGCGGATAAACCAGCGGGCATCACCGACGCACTCAGACGCTATCAGGATACGCTCGGCATTCATCGAATCAAGGATACAACGAAACCCTCTATCAACATCACCAATGAGATTATTGGCTGGAACATGGAGCTGGTCTATGAACACCTCACATGTTGAGTGGTTCATCATTGTTCGTATAGGTTGTAATGATACGCCACGTCCCACCGCTTCACGCAGATCAATGAGGAAAACTGATAATCCTTCACTCTTACGATGCACCTTGTCTCGTGGAGTCGTCCGAGCGAGCAGTAACATCAAATCGGAGTGTTCAACCCGTGATGTGAAGACCTTTTGGCCATTAATGATGTAAAAACTCCCTTCGCGACGTGCAGATGTCTGTATTGCCGTTGTATCAGTTCCGCTCGAAGGTTCTGTTATGCCAAAAGATTGTAAACGTAGCTTACCTTGTGCTACGTCAGGAAGAAATTTTCTTTTTTGATCATTTGATCCATGTAATAAAATCGTTCCCATAGTATACATTTGAGCGTGACACGCAGAAGCATTACACCCTTCAGATTGAATCTCTTCAAGAATAACGCACGCGGCAAGAAGAGGCAGGCCGCTACCGCCATATTCCTCTGGAATCATGGCGGCGAGAAAGCCTGCTTGCGTCAGTGCCGCAATGAATTCTGTGGGATAACGGCGCTCTGCATCGAGGGCGCGCCAATACTCACCAGGAAAATTGGCACACAGGGCCTTGACCGAACGACGGATATCATTGAACTCTTGCATAGTCACCCCGTGTCCGTGGTCCGTGTGCGAATGCCCCCTATTAACGAAAGTTTCATAGAGGCTCACGAGAGATTACGCTCATTGCACGCAGATTCTCAACAGGAAGATGCGCACTTGCTCTTAGATTCAGAGTGATACGTTATATGCAGATGCCGAGAACAAGGGAAACGCATCAGGTGAGAGCAAAAACATTAACGCCTCGACCAGACAGAACCTTGTGACACGGCGGGTATCATGACAGGAGAAACGGTCTTGACAGTCAGAATCTTTCTACAACTTTTAAAGTTGCGGATTGGAATCACAATCGCCTTAACAGCTGTTGTCGGCTATCTGTCTGTTGCTCACCAAATCAACGGACAACAGCTTGCTATACTCACATTAGTCATGCTGCTGGGCTCGGCGAGTGCATCTGTTTTTAACCACTTCTATGACAGAGACATAGACCGCCTGATGAACCGTACAGCTCATCGTCCACTAGCAGCCGGTGTTGTGAAGAGACCACAGCGCGTCCTGTGGATAGCCGCTGTTTTCCTTTGTTCAGGTCTTAGTTTAGCCGCTCTCACCCTGAATTGGGTAGTTGCTATGCATTTGCTGCTAGGTGTCTTTTTTTACGGTGTTGTCTACACGGTGTGGCTCAAGAGACGTACTTGGCTCAATGTTGTGATTGGCGGGGCGGCTGGGAGTTTCGCTGTGCTCGCAGGTGCTGCGGCAGTCGATTCGACCATCTGGCTTTTACCATGGCTTTTAGCGCTTATTTTATTTCTATGGACACCATCCCATTTTTGGGCACTCGCCATTCTCCTCAAAGAAGATTACCAGAGAGCCAATGTGCCTATGCTGCCCTGTCTGGTCGGGCAAAAAAAGACTGTCCATTACATTTTCATCAATAGCTTACTTTTGGTCAGCGCATCACTGTTACCGTGGGTCGTAGGAGAATTAGGGCACTGGTATGGGGTCTTTACCTTCATAGCATGTCTATGGTTCATATGGCTTAATATCCAGCTCGTTCGGACCCCGACTCAGGCCACAGCTCGTGCGCTTTTTATCGGTTCTATGCAATATTTGCTAGGCGTGTTTCTGGCCGTACTTGCTGACAAACAGCTACCCTGGCCATAATTTCCCTATTATCCTTTCATGATGACATGCCGCTCGATAAAGTCTATAGCATGCTGAGCAGCACCGTGCTCGTGTAGATTCGCATGCATGCCGCCAGGTATGGTGACGAATTCTTTGGGGGCCACTGCCGCGGCAAAGAGACATTTGCCGAGTGCAATTGGCACCACACCATCTCGCTCACCATGGAACATCAGGACGGGAGCATGAACCTGTGCAATGCGGTTTATAGAGTCAAAACGGTCTTTCATCAATTGCTCGACTGGCAAATACCAGTAAGTTGCCTTAGCGACATCAACGGCAGATGTAAAGGCTGCTTCTAGAATCAAGGCTCCAGGCTGCGATGTCGCTGCGAGGCTCACTGCCACGCCAGAGCCGAGAGATTCTCCATAGATTACTATGTGATGGCTTGGAATACCCTGAGCTCGCAGGTACTGAAAGGCAGTCTCCGCATCAGCAGATAGACCGGACTCACTCGGTGATCCGGGATTAGAACCATAACCGCGATAGCCAACCATCAGGACACCATAACCATTTTGCAAAAATGGTCTTGCTTTAAAAGCCCGTGTTGCAATATTACCAGCATTACCGTGGCAGTAAAGAACAGTAGGTTTATCACGTTTTGGTGGTGCATACCAGCTTATCAATGCCATACTGTCGCGAGATAACAAACGCACCTCCCGCATCTCTGTCATGCCCAGCGCTGCTGGTGATGTCATGAGTGGATACGGGTGGTACATGAAGGAACGCTGCATAGCATGCATAACCCCCACCAACGCTGTGTAACCACTGATACTGGTAATGACTGGCCAGAAGAGCCAATTGACTAATAAACTTCTAAGCGTACTACGCTGCATTGACTATCATTCCACGCTATGCCTCACGTCATATCTTCATCAGCTTCAATGGCCCTGCCGTCAACGCGTGCTGCCAGGGCAGCCGAGATAAAACGATCAATATTACCATCAAGCACACCCTGTGTGTCTGAGGTCTCCACACAGGTGCGCAAGTCTTTTACCATCTGGTAAGGCTGTAAGACATAGGACCGTATTTGGCGTCCCCAGCCTATGTCTGTTTTAATCTCCGCCAGAGCAGTCGCTGCTTCTTCTCTTTTTTGCAACTCACGTTCGTAAATACGTGCCTTCAGCATCGCCCATGCTTTTGCTCTGTTTTGATGCTGTGAACGCTCGCTCTGACATTGCACGACGATATTTGTGGGTAGGTGAGTGATACGGACGGCGCTATCTGTTTTATTAACATGTTGACCCCCAGCGCCTGAGGCCCGGTAGGTATCAACCCGGCAGTCTTTTTCAGCAATTGCGACTGTAATCGTCTCATCTACCACAGGATAGACCCATACAGAACAGAAACTGGTATGCCGACGGGCAGAAGCGTCGAAGGGTGAGACACGCACAAGCCGGTGCACACCACTTTCTGTCTTGAGCCAGCCGTAAGCATACAGACCTGAAACTTGGATGATTGCTGACTTGATTCCAGCCTCTTCACCTGCGCTCTCATCCAGCCAGACGACCTTCAAACCTCTTGCGTCTGCCCAGCGACTATACATGCGCAGTAACATTTCTGCCCAGTCCTGAGCTTCTGTTCCGCCAGCACCGGCATGAACCTCAAGAAAACAATCATTGCCGTCGGCCTCACCTGACAGCAACGCTTCTAACTTCCTAACATGGACCTTCTGACAGAGGAGACGAAGCTGCTCTTCTGCTTCTTCAACCATGGCATCGTCACCTTCTTCCTCTGCGAGTGCGAGGAAGGCTATGGTATCCGCTTGCTCTCGCTCTAATGTGCGGCATCCTGTGATGAGTGACTCAAGCTTTGTACGTTCCCGCAGAACAGACTGTGCTTTAGCATGGTCGTTCCACAGAGAAGGATTTTCTGCGTAAGTATTCAATTCGGCAAGACGAAGCAGGGCCTGATCCCAGTCAAAGATACCTCCTGAGCAGTGACAACGACTGCTCTATAGTGGCATTGAGAGCGTCCACTTCAGCACGCATCGGATCCTCTTGGGTACTTGGGTAAAAATGTGAAATTCTTGATGGAACTTCATCTGATGTCCAGAAGGCAAGAACAAAAGATCGCTGGTGTGAGCATGTGAGCATGCCAGATTGCGGTTAGGTCCCTTGACATTGAGAAAGCACAGTTTACTAAGCGTTTCTTAGGAGCTTATCTGAAGTGAAGGTACTCACAATGCGTGTTCATGATGTGATAGAAAGAAAGCTGACCACGGCACTGATGCCAACTTTTCTTAGTATTATAGACGAATCTGATCGGCACCGCGGTCATGCCGGTGTGCGTCTGCATGGTGAAAGCCATTTTCGGTTAGTTATTGTTTCAGAGAGATTCCGCGGTATGCAGAGGATGGCGCGTCAGCGGATGGTTTATAATTTGTTAAAGAGTGAATTGGATGAACAGATTCATGCCATATCGATGCAAACTCTCACACGGGACGAGGAAAGAGACATTGGAAGAGCTCTTCCCACGTCCCGCGCCCTCAAAGGATAGGAGAGTTATAGGGCGGAATAAATTTTCACGAGAGTTTTTTGCCTCTTCCGCACGCAGACACTCTCTTAAAGCGCTCATCTGAGATATTCGCTAGAAAAAGCTTTTTCTATAGGCGGTATAGGCGGGGCGGGAGAATTCTTTCTTCCACAAGCTGATAAGCTAAGGCAGAGAGGCACAAGCCATAACAGAATCATCCGCAAAAGGAGGAAGACCTTCACTTCACGTCTCAGTCTCATCTCTTCTTTCTGCCCTGCCGCGCTCACCATCCTTCGCAAGCAGGCGGCGTCGCGCTTCACCAACTGCAATCAAGACATTGGCTGGTGCCGTGCCGCCGAAACTCGTGCGACTTCTCACAGAGTTGTCTATATCGAGGACACGGTATACATCATTAGTTATTGCTGGTTCTATCTTTTGCATATCTGCAATAGTTAAATCTTTAAGAGTACAACAACGTTCATCCGCTAATTTTACAATATTACCAACTTTAGCGTGTGATTGTCGAAAGGGAATTCGTGCTTTCATGACTAGCCAATCTGCTAGATCCGTTGCCGTCAGATTGCCATTGCAAGCAGCACGCATGACTTCAGTATTCACTGACATATCAGTGATCATGCCTGCCATGGCTGTTAAACACACTGTCAAGGCGTCGGCTGCTTCAAACACCTGTACCTTGTCTTCTTGCAGATCTTTCACATATGCTAGTGGTAATCCTTTCATAAGGACTAATAGAGATTGTAATGCGCCTATCACACGCCCAGACTTTGCTCTGATAAGTTCAGCAGCGTCAGGATTGCGTTTTTGCGGCATTATTGAACTTCCAGACGTAAAAGAATCAGAAAGATAAATAAACTGGAATGGTGTCGAAGCCCACAGCACGAGCTCCTCGGCTAATCGAGACAGATGTACGGCACACAGGGCCGCATCCGAGAGAAATTCTATGGCAAAGTCTCTGTCAGAGACAGCGTCTATAGAGTTGAGACACGGTTGATGAAATCCTAATTCTCTTGCCGTGTAGTGACGGTCTATAGGAAAAGACGTTCCCGCCAGGGCCGCAGCCCCCAGAGGGGACTCATTGAGCCGTAGGCGAGTATCCGCCAGACGACTAAGATCGCGCTCAATCATTTCAACGTAGGCCATTAAATGGTGGCCGAAGGTGATGGGCTGTGCCGCTTGCAGATGAGTGAAACCAGGCATGACGGTGTCAGCATGGCGCTCTGCCTGATCTAGGAGCGTCCTCTGTAGGTGGGTTGCTGCCTGATGAATAGAGTCAATAGCATCACGTATCCAGAGGCGCAAATCAGTCGCCACTTGATCGTTACGAGAGCGTGCCGTGTGGAGATAACCAGCAGCTGAGCCAATCAGGTCCGCTAATCTTGCCTCCACGTTCATGTGGATGTCTTCAAACTCAGTTTTAAAAACGAAGCGGCCCTCTGTAATCTCCTGTAGGATCTGCTCCAGTCCTTGCAGAATCGCGGTGCCATCCTCAGGCGATATGATACCCTGGGAGATCAACATACTGCAGTGTATTTGAGAGGCACGTATGTCCTGTCTATAAAGCCTTTTGTCAAAACCGATGGAAGTGTTAATGCGTTCCATGATTTCTGCTGGAGTAGTAGAGAAACGCCCTCCCCAGATGGGGTTAGGGCTTTTAGGGGCCTTATCATGTGTCATAGGACGATCTCCCCAGGAGAATTCGTGCAGCGCACAAACATTAGAGCCACAAGAGCCACAGAATTAAACCATAGGAAATGCGAGCAATCAGATGAACAAGCGGATCGCGCTTTTTCTCGGGATGGCCGTGATAACCATCATCACGATCGTTTCTTTCAGTATCGCATTATGGCGCACGGGCACGCAAGAACTTGTTGCCAATCGCGTCCACCATCAACCAACTGGCGTTCTGATTCCACTGGATCCGCCACAACCCGTTCCCGATGTGACTATCCTAACGCAAGACGGTCATCATGTAAAGCTTGCAGATAGAACAAATGGACAGTTAACAATTGTTAATTTATGGGCAACATGGTGCCTGCCGTGCATCAGGGAGATGCCATCATTAAACCGTTTGCGGCAGGCTATGGCAGGCATTACCGTGCTGGCTGTTTCAGAAGATGCGACTCTCGAGCAAGCGCGAGCTTTCCTGATTCGTGAGGGACTCACGGGACTCGGGCTCTATCACGATCCGCGCGGCCGTCTTGCTCAAGCTCTTGGAATGCAAGGGTTGCCTTCGACTTATATTTTACAAGCGACAGGGCAAGTTGTCGCCCGTCTGGAAGGAGAAGCTGCCTGGGACTCGCCCGTGATGATTTCCCGTCTCAAAGCTCTCAGAGCAGCGGTCACATTTCCCTCTGTATTTTCTGTATTGGGGGGGGAGATATTTCACCCGCAACAGGATCAGCAGCACACTGGTTCTTGGCTCATAGGGCTAGTGAAACGCTTAAGACGGAACTATGTGAATGGTCTATGGTTAGAGATGATCTGACATCTGAGACTGACTGTGGAGTGTAACAATGGGCACTCTAAAAGTCTCCTTGAGGCCATTGCGAGACGGATGTATTCTCTCCGGAGCGGACGTACTTGATATACGACTACTCATGATTTTTGTACGTCGCATCACCCCTCAGGGGAACCCCTCAGGGGACAGAAGTAAGGAAGCCTGCTATAGCCTGGAGACCGCTATGAAAAAGATAGAAGCGGTTATTAAACCCTTTAAGCTGGAGGAAGTGAAGGCGGCTTTGCATGAGATAGGCCTTCAAGGCATCACAGTCACAGAGGCCCGCGGCTTTGGACGGCAAAAGGGACATGCAGAGTTGTACCGTGGGGCAGAATATGTCGTGGACCTGCTACCAAAAGTGAAGATTGAGCTTGTTGTAGATGACGGACTTGTAGAAAGAGCCGTGGAGACAATTCAACAGACTGCGCACACGGGTCGCATTGGCGATGGTAAAATCTTTGTTTTGAGTCTTGAAGAGGCCATTCGTATCAGGACAGGAGAGCGTGGTCCAAATGCTCTTTAAAAGCGCATGACGTCAATACAGAGCTATCTGAGGGGTCGTTTTTTCATGTGATTGAGGGTTAAGTGGGCCGTCACGAAAGACACAAAAGCGTGGGAACAGAATCCATGTCCGATGTTCAGCATGTTCTTGAAATGATAAAAGAACACGACGTTAAATACGTCGATTGTCGTTTTACAGACCCAAAGGGTAAATGGCAACATACCGCTCAACATGTCCGCACCATTAAAGAGGAAAGCTTAGTGGATGGGTTCATGTTTGATGGCTCATCAATTGCTGGCTGGAAAACCATTAACGAGTCAGATATGCTCTTAAAGCCCGATCTGACAACTGCGGTAATGGATCCTTTTGCCGCACAGCCTCTAATGATCCTGTTCTGTGATATCATAGAACCTTCTACTGGACAGATGTATGAGCGAGACCCACGTTCCATTGCTAAAAAGGCGGAGGTGTATTTAGCGTCTACTGGTATTGCTGACACGGCCTATTTTGGACCTGAGGCCGAGTTTTTTGTCTTCGAAGATGTTCGATTCGAAGTGAAGATGAACAGGGTTTTTTATGAGATAGACTCTGAGGAAGGTCCCTATGCTAATAGCAAGGTTTTTCCAGAAGGGAACTCCGGGCATCGTCCCGCCGTCAAAGGAGGCTATTTTCCTGTTGCACCAGTCGATTCTATGCAGGACCTCCGGGCAGAAATGCTAACTGTTATGGGGGATATGGGGCTTGCAATTGAAAAGCATCATCACGAGGTCGCACCCTCCCAAATGGAGTTAGGCGTGCAGTTTGAAACGCTCGTCCGTGCAGCTGATTACTTACAGATCTACAAATATGTAGTCCACAATGTCGCCGCTTCCTATGGAAAGACAGCGACCTTCATGCCAAAGCCTGTTTTTGGTGATAATGGCTCGGGTATGCATGTCCACCAGTCTCTTTGGCATAAGAGTAAGCACCTTTTCGGTGGCTCTGGCTATGCTGACTTATCAGAGATCGCCCTCTATTATATTGGTGGCATCATCAAGCATGCGAAAGCGTTGAATGCTTTTACAAATCCTACTACCAATAGTTATAAACGTTTGATTCCCGGTTTTGAAGCTCCTGTATTGCTTGCCTATTCTGCCCGTAACCGTTCAGCCTCTTGCCGAATTCCCTACGCTGTGAGTCCGGAGGCTAAGCGAGTGGAAGTACGCTTTCCAGATCCTGCTGCCAATCCTTATCTGGCTTTCGCAGCTATGCTGATGGCAGGTCTTGATGGAATTGAAAATAAGATCCATCCTGGTGATCCCATGGACAAAAACCTCTACGACCTCCCGCCGGAAGAACTGATCGGAGTACCTACGGTGTGTGGTAGCTTACGCCAAGCCCTGGAAGCACTTGAGAAGGATCGTGACTTTCTGCTCAAAGGAGATGTGTTTACACAGACATTTCTAGACTCTTATGTTGAGCTGAAGTGGGAGGATGTCTATGGTTTTGAGCATACACCGCATCCCATAGAATTTCAGCTATATTACAGTGTATAGCTATCTTTGTGTATCAAAGAGCTCAGTGCTCTTATGACGGGGGCTATCCAGCCTCCGTCCCTCTTGCGCTGCCAGGTACCACTAATATCGGTATGGCGATGATGAGGATGCAATGCCGAAGTAGCTCAGAGGTAGAGCACCTGATTCGTAATCAGTAGGTCCGGGGTTCGAATCCCCGCTTCGGCACCAAACTCTCGAGAGATTCCAGGAGAGGTCGGCCTAGGCATAATGTATCGCGTGCAGAGAGCCCTGGCCTGACAAGCAGGTTGCCACGTGGCATAATTGGTATCCGTTATTGCGGATCAGCACGGCACACAGGTCTGGTTTTCAGGGTGCATGGTGTGGAGGGGTGCCAGAGTGGTTGATCGGGGCGGTCTCGAAAACCGTTGTGCGTGTGTACGCACCGTGGGTTCGAATCCCACTCCCTCCGCCAAACACCCGGATGTAGGTAGGTAGGGTGCCCGTGACTGTGCGCTCCCCATAGGACTGGTGAGGAGGAGATACGGAGATTCGAATACGAGGAGATACGTTAGCTGCCGCCGTTACGGTTCGCTGCGCATTGAGCTCACTACTCTCAATCTTGAACAAATCATGAAAGACAGGACCTGAAAGACAGGACATGGATGTGTGAGCTTACGGCCTCTTGCCATGAGCGGTGACGCAGGAAGAGCATCTTGACCAGGACCAGAGACCCTTTCTGAGCATCCTGAGCATCTTGGAGGTGGAGGGCGAAGAAAGAGGGTACGTACGTGTACGTGTACGTACGTGTAAGATCTCTGACCTGACTGGACCTGACTGACACTGACAACCAGTTCAGGAGCCTAATAATTCTCCATGCCAGCGACGGTACAATTGCACTGCTAAGAGACTACCCAGCACAGCGAGTCCAGCAGAGACATGAAAAGCCTTGCCTGCTATGGCTTGGTAAAGGGGACCAGCGATCATAGTCGCTAGCCCAACAGCCGCCCCCATACTCACTGAGCCATAAACAGCCTGGGCTCGTGCTGAAGCTTCAGGTAGCACAGCACACGTCAAAAAGTGCATTGCCCCAATGTGAATGGCACCAAATGTAAAAGCGTGTAAAAGTTGCGAAGCGACAAGAACTATAAGGTGAGTGGATGATCCAAGGATGAGCCAGCGAATCATGGCCGCACAGCCACCCAATATCAGAAGACCAACAGGCCGCAGCCATGTGACCATGGTATTAGAAAAAGCGAACAACAACACTTCTGCCATGACAGCTTCAGCCCACAATCCACCTATAACAGTGGGAGAAATACCAGCGCGTTGCCAATGTAAGGTAGCAAAACTATAATAGATGTTATGGCTCGCATTAATGAGACTGGCAGAGGCGAGGAACAGCCAATAGCGATAGTCTGTTAGCGCCTGCCGGAAAGCAGCTGAATGAAGACTGCTCTGAGTCGAGGGTGAAATGCCCCCAACAAGCAAGCAAGAGATAAGAGTCAGAATCATGCCGCTCATTAGAATCCACAGAATCACCGCTGGAGAGTGATCAGCAAGGAAAACACCGCCGACCATCGATGCCATCATGAAGCTCAGGGAGCCCCAGAGGCGGATTCTGCCATAGTCGAGATGACGAGCATACGCTGTAAATAATGTAATACTTTCTCCTAATGGCATAATTGCCGTAAAGATGGCAAGCCAGGTGGCACTGAGAAGGAGCAGGGGCCAGAAGCCGTCAACGACCGTGAACAAGGCGCATAAAACTACACTGAAGGCTGCGAGTATGCGCATCAGATAAATTTGCTGTCCTTTACGCTCGACCCAATGGGCCACAAGCGGGTTGGCAATGACACGGGCACCCATGCCCACTCCAACAACCAGGCCTATTTCTGAGTCACTCAGTCCTTGCGCTTTGAGCCAAACAGGCCAGAAGGGTAGATGCACACCCATAGCGACGAACATCGCCGCATAAAACACCGCTAACCGCAAGCCAATAGGCGTTGCTGATAACCAACACTGAACAACAGAAAAGCGAGTTACCATGGGAGTCATTCGCAGCCAATGCCGCCGTTTATAACGGTTATCATACCAATTGACAAGAAAGGTGATTACAGCGAAGAAATAAACTTCATAATAATTTAATTGCAATTGTTAAAATCGTAATAATTTTATTAAATTGATCCAATATTTTAAATTTATATTTGATAATTACTTATTTTTCTTTTATGGATCAAATTTTTTGCTCTAGATTTTTAGAAAAATTTTCTTGCTCACAGAGATTGAGAGAATTTGTATCATAGGGTGAAAAAAGTTTAGCTGTCGCAAGGGTCTCAAAAGATGTATATAGCGGTTTAAATGTAATTGTGTGTTTGCTATTCTCTTTTTTCGGGCAACAATAAGAAGCGGTATGCCCGCTTTCGCCTCAGAAACCTCAGATGAAGAGAGAAGAATCAGACAGAGTCAGGGATTTAGAGAGGATATTATTGTTCACTGCTCGCAAAGTGCGCTAGTCTTCAAAACATCTTATACGGGAATCATGGCAGGCATGAGGACGGGAATCTCTCTCGTTGCATCCTACGTTGGTACCTGCAACGCACAAGGCAGTCATGCTCGTCAGCAACAAGCTTTCATTCGTCGCTGGAGACAGTCCGTTGGCACAGGAGGCGTTACAACGCTTGCAAAGCCGTTATAAGCACGTCCCACCAGAGCAAGCAGATATTATTGTGGCCCTAGGGGGCGATGGCTTCATGCTCGAGACTTTGCACCGTCATCTGTACCGCAACGTACCGATCTATGGTATGAACCGTGGGACGGTTGGCTTCCTCATGAACCACTTTCATGATAAGGATCTGTCTGTCTGTTTGGAACGAGCAGAACCTGTCCAGCTGCACCCGCTCCGTATGGCCGCTCATCGTCTCAACGGTGAGAGGATAGAAGGACTTGCTATTAACGAAGTCTCTTTGCTGCGCGAAACTCGCCAGGCTGCTAAGATCCGTGTCCTGATAGACAGGAGAATTCGGTTAGAAGAACTCGTCTGTGATGGGGTTCTAGTTTGTACACCGGCTGGCAGTACCGCTTACAATCTCTCGGCACATGGGACAATCCTGCCGCTAGGCGCGAACCTGCTAGGCCTGACTCCCCTCAGTGCTTTCCGACCACGACGCTGGCTTGGAGCGCTCCTGCCTCACACTGTTTCTATTGACTTTGAGGTCAGAGAACCGCTGAAACGGCCTGTCAGCGCCGTGGCCGACTATACAGAAGTCCGACACGTGACAGCGGTTCACGTGCGTGAAGATCGCAGTATTACGATGACGTTATTGTTTGACCCAGAACATAATCTGGAAGAGAGAATTCTCATGGAACAATTTCCGTCATAAAAAATAGCGTATATGCCTTTCATTCATTCAGCCATTCAGCATTGGGATGGTACGTCTGAGACATGGCCCAGCACGTGAGCCGCCGCCCGCACACCTGAAGTGATAGCCGCCTCAATAGTATTTGGGAGATGGGAACAGGTCCAGTCGCCAGCAAACACTAAGCCTGGCAAAGGTGGCAAGGGGACGGTCCGGTTGTCTGCAGCAGGTGTATGAGCCAATGTGGCTCTCTTTTCTTTTATAACTATTGATGGTGGTATTTTTGTCACGCAAAGTTTGAGAATAGCGGCACAATCAGCCCAAATCCGTTCTGAGATCACGGCACTGCTCTGTGTGGCAAGCGTGTTTGCGGCACTGACCGTCACAGATAACACATCATCACGAACAAATAACCATTGCGCCAGTCCACCGACAACGGCTAGAAATCTGCCCCCTCCTGGGAGTTTGACAGGTCTCTTCAAACGGTAATGCACGTTGACGATTGCTCGAAAATCTTTCGGCATTGGTAACCCAGGCCATATCTTTGCCAGACTCCATGGGGGCAGAGCAAGCACCACACTGTCGCCCTTTTTTGTTTCGACAGCCCCTGCTGTTTCAAAGAATAACCGTATGGTTTTTCCCATGGCGGAGAGAGTACGCAAGCGAGCCCCAAAGCAAACTGTACCGCCAGCGATCATAATTTTGCGAATAGCTGGTTCAATGAGTGCGGGCATCAGACCGTGACGGGCCAGATACGGGCGGCAAGCCTGTTCGCCCCGTATCAGACTGTTGCCTATCACTCTGGCAAACAGAGCTGCGGAAGCTACCTCAGGCTCAGTATTAAGAGTCGCTTCTGTTAATGGTTTCCATAAACGTCGCATTAAAGGGCCACTCAAGCAGTCTGCTACAGTCAGACCATCTCTGCCCCTCCGGGCTCCCCACAAACGATAAACTGATAAGTAGTCGATCAAACGACTCCCAGCGACACGACGATCGGCGCACATATACCACCATGGTAGCCGCCCGCCGTTAGGCTGCAGTGTCCAGCGATCGCCGTTCTTCATATCAAGAAAGGGGAAAACAGCGGGCGCTATCACAGTAAAACTGTGGTTGCAGTTGAGATTGTTGATCCATTTTAAAGCGCGTGTATTAGCACTAAGTATTAAATGCGTACCGTTGTCAATGTGCCGATCAATATTTTTTGAGTAGAAACTTCTGCAACGACCACCCGCAACACGAGCATGTTCATAAACCACTACCTGTTTCCCAGCTACCGTGAGTACCATTGCACACGCTAAACCCGCAATACCTGCCCCTATGATGTGTACTGTCATGGCCCACCTCGTGTCATGGCCCGCCTAAAGTGGGCCAGAGGACCCACCACGAGAGAGAATGATTTCCCAGCGATCATCCGCATGAGAAGCACCGTTCATTGCTTGAACTTTACCTCATTGCGTCATCATTGCGTAATCCCATTCTGATCCGCTATAACAGCCCTAGTTAAGGGGTATCAAAGGAGATGAGGCATGGCAGTTGAAACACCAGTCTGTCATTTTGGTTGGAAGGCTATTGATTTCAATCTCAGGGGAGTGGATGACAGAATGCATAGTCTCGCTGAGATACGCGGGTCAAAAGGCACGCTCGTCATGTTTCTCTGTAATCATTGTCCCTACGTACGCGCTGTAATTGGCCGTGTTGTCAGAGATGTGCGTGCCTTGCAAGAGCAAGGAGTTGGAGCTATTGCCGTAATGTCAAATGATTTCACCCAGTACCCAGAAGATTCTTTTGAAAAGATGAAGAGCTTTGCCCGCCAGCACAATTTTTCATTTCCCTATGTCATTGATGAGACCCAGGATGTCGCGCGGTCTTATGAAGTAGTTTGCACGCCAGAGTTCTTTGGTTTCAACGATAAGCTAGAACTCCAATACCGCGGGCGGCTTGATGCTTCACGTAAGGAAACCGGTCCATCAGATCTGCGTCGGGATCTTTTTGAAGCGATGCGCGTCATCGTTCAGAGCGGTTCCGGCCCACAGGAACAATTTCCTAGTATGGGATGTTCTATTAAATGGAGAATAGAGTTAACTAAAAAGCAATTATAAAGAAATTATTCTGAGTTAATATCCGTGTGTATGGTGCGATGCACTCCTCATGGCGACGGCGCGCCGTTTCTTTGCCTCGTACCACACACCACTGCGGTAGGTGTAGCGGCTATTCGGTCGTGGCACTTGCAGACTCCTCTTGTGCCACAGCCTCAGTCTCTGGCAGACGACTGCGAATGCAATCGAAGGATTCGAGTTTCCCAATAGGACCAAGAGCGGCAAATGTCAGTGGGCTGCGCAAAATCCTATGAGCGAGTCGAGTCACAGCTGTGCTATCCGCGGCTTCTACCCGAGACACAGCTTCCTGTACAGAAATTGGTCGACCATAGACCAAAAGTTGACGAGCCAGCTGTTCACATCGTGACCCACTGCTTTCCAGCGCCATGAGTAATCCGGCTCTGACCTGAGCTTGTGCCCGACGTATTTCCATTTCAGTAACCTGGGCGGTCAGCTTAACCAGCTCCTGGCACAACACTGGAATCAGTTCGACAACATCTTCCTCACCTGTTCCAACATAAACGCCAAACAAACCGGCATCCTGATAAGGCACGGTAAAAGAAGAAACGGCATATGCCAGCCCACGTTTCTCGCGTACTTCCTGAAAGAGACGGGATGACATGCCACCACCCATGAGAGCTGACAGAACGGATGCTGTGTAAAAATCTGGGTCATTATAAGAAACGCCATTAAATCCTAACACAATGTGAACCTGTTCCAGATCTCGCTCTTCACGCCAGTTACCACCCGTGTAACGGGCAGCCTCTGCAACACCTGGCTTGTGTGGTGGCAACTCCGTGAAGGCCTGGTTGGCCAACCAAACAAGCTGATCATGGTCTACCCGACCTGCGGCGGATAGTACCATCCGTCGAGCAGAATAATGCGCCCTCATAAAGTCCGCCACAATATCACAGTTCATCGAACGTACCATCTCTGCTCGTCCCAACACAGAACGCCCGAGTGCTTGATTAGGATACGCTGCTAACTGAAAGTAATCGAAGATAATGTCGTCTGGCGTATCCAGAGTCTGATTGATTTCTTGTACAACTACCTGTTGTTCTCTTCGTAGATCTTCTGGATCTAGGAGAGAGTTTTGCAGAACATCAGCAACAATATCAATCGCTAGTGCGGTATCTTCCCGTAAGACTTTTGCGTAGTAAGCGGTGTGCTCACGGCATGTATAGGCGTTGAGCTGCCCACCAACATTATCAACTGCAACCGCTATATCAAGAGCACTGCGCTTGCGTGTTCCTTTGAAGGCCATATGCTCTAAAAGATGTGAGATCCCATTACGATCTGCTGGTTCGTGACGGGTTCCGACATCCACCCATACGCCAAGGGAGACTGTTTCGACCGCTTCCATACGATCGGTGGCGATACGCATACCGTTCTCCAGAGTGGTCATTTCTATGGTCATGTAGAGCGTCACCTCCTTGCATGAAGGCGAATGTATTCCCGTACCACCGCTAAGTCAGCTGGCAGAACAACGAAACGTTCTTCTCGGTGCAGTAGGTCCTTCAGATGCACAGGCAACGCTGCTTGCTGGCCAGTGGCTTCCCGAAGCACACGAGGAAACTTGGCGGGATGGGCTGTAGCAAGCGTGACGATCGGCATTTCGGACTCCACCAAGGTGGCGCGCGCCGCTGCTATGCCAATTGCCGTATGTGGGTCCACCAATTCGCCCGTCATAGCATAGACCTGGGCAATGGCAGCCTTCGTCTCGTCATCGGTGAAGGCACAGCCGTGAAAAAGTCCACGAATGTCTTTGAGAGAATGACTCGCAATGGAAAAGCTTCCTGTCTCGTAAAACTGAGTCATCAACCGTTCAACCACTGACCCGTCTCGAGCATATATTTCGAAGAGTAACCTTTCGAAGTTTGAGGCAACCTGGATATCCATGCTAGGACTGACCGTCTGTACCACGGGCCGAACTGACATCCTTCCTGTTGTAAAAAAACGAGTTAATATATCGTTTCGATTTGAACCGACAACAAATAGTCCTATCGGGAGGCCCATTGCTCGTGCCACGTAACCGGCAAAAACGTTTCCAAAGTTGCCAGTTGGTATTGCAAACGCAACCGTCCGAAAAGGCCCTCCAATCGCAAGAACAGCCCAAAAGTAGTAAACAACCTGTGCCATAATCCGTCCCCAGTTGATAGAGTTTGCGGCTGACAGATTCATGGTTTCACGAAACGAGACATCGTTAAATAATCCCTTTACAAGGGCTTGGCAGTCATCAAATGTCCCTGTGACGGCAATATTATGGATGTTATCCGCCTGGACTGTTGTCATCTGCCTACGCTGTATGGAAGACACGAGCCCGTGCGGATGGAGGACAAAGACTTCTACAGCAGCGCAATCACGAAAAGCCTCTATAGCAGCTGAACCTGTATCGCCAGACGTTGCGCCAAGTATGACTACACGTTGTTCACTGCGATATAAAATACTCGCCAGTATATGCCCGAGCAATTGCAGGGCGTAGTCCTTGAAAGCTAGTGTTGGCCCATGGAAAAGCTCACAGAGCCATCTGTTACAATCTAGTTGCTTTAAAGGCGCCACAGCGGGGTGGCGAAAAGACAGACAGCCAGCCTCTACGAGATCTGTTAGTTCATTTTCGGTCAAGGCGGTGCCGACGAACGGCAGCATCACACGAACAGCGAGCTCCTGGTAAGTCAGACGAGTCATGCTAAGAAGCTCTTCTTTGCCGAAGACAGGCCACTGCTCCGGTACATACAAGCCACCATCACTAGCGAGCCCGGTGAACAGGACCTTCTCAAAGGTCAGGGCAGGGGCTAGACCCCGAGTGCTCACATACTGCAAAAGGACCTCTCTACCTTTCTGGTAAGTTCAGTGCACGTGACACTCACTTATCAAACTTTACACAGTCCACATTCAACTGGCAACAGGGGCCTGACGCTCCAGGTGTTGTTCTCCCCATCTACAACTTGAAAAGCAGGCGGGAGACTCAACAGTCTAAAAGAATGTCATTCTTAATGATCCAGTGATACATAATTCATAAGAAGAGAAGTGATAGTATCCCTGTCTACTTACAGGTTTGTACTCTCTATACACTTATTATTCAGAGTATTATACGGAGAAATATAACTAATGAATGTCACAAGGCTATCTTCTCTATCTATGGCGGTAACTATACTGGGCCTCATCGCTGTTTGGATTCTGTCAGGTCTCGTTAGCGGTAACGTTGGGCCGATGACACAAAAATCTGATGGAGAAAAAGAAACTCTCCCTCTCATGCAGCGGGTCAGAGTGCGCACCATCGTAGCAGAAACCCCAGTGACGGCTCTCACTGTAAGCGGCCAGACCAAGGCTAATCGCACAGTGGTCGTTAAGGCGGCAACAGCAGGGCAAGTTGCTGAAGTTTTTGTCAAGAAAGGCCAGTTGGTCACAACAGACCAGGTGATTGTTCGGTTGAAGGAAGAGGAGCGTCCCGCTCGGCTGGCTGAAGCACGTGCCCTTGTTCACCGGCGAGAAATAGAATACGAAGCGGCAAAAGCTCTGGAGCAAAAGGCCTTCGCTTCTCGTGTCCGTCTAGCAGAAGCCGGCGCTGCACTCAGCACGGCAAAAGCACAACTAGCCCATGTTCAGGTTGACCTAGATCGCACACGTCTGTACGCGCCATTTTCCGGCATTGTTGAATCCTGCCCAGTTACAGTGGGAGAATTTATTCCTGTCGGAGGGACAATAGCCACAGTAGTTGATTTCAGCCGGGTCGTCGTAGGAGCCGAGGTCACAGAGAAAGATGTAGCGACAATCACTCCTGGCTCAGAAGCTGAAGCCGTGCTGAGCAATGGCCAGCGTTTCTCTGGTACCGTGTCCTATATATCAAAAGTAGCTACACAATATATAAAAACATTTCCAGTCGAAGTATCAATCACTAACAAGGCTGGTACAGTGCGAGCTGGCCTCACTGCCGAACTACATCTGCCTCGGCAACGGCGCTCTTTGCATGCAATCCCACCATCAGCCTTAACCTTTGACAGAGCCGGCCGTGTTGGGATTAAAGCTGTGATAGGATCTCCCCCTGATATTGTCACGTTTTTTCCTATAGAAGTTATAACAAGCACTCACAATGGAAAGCTTTGGATTGCAGGTTCCGAGCTTTGTCTACCGCCAGTGATTCATTTGATCACAGTTGGTCAGGAATTTGTCACCGTTGGTCAGCTTGTGAAGGCCATACCTGAAACAGAAGCAGATTCCGATGATGGAGCGACCTTATGAGTCTGATAGAAAGTGCTATCGGCCACGCCCGTACCGTAGTCACCACTCTGGTTCTCATCCTACTGGCTGGCACTGTTGCCTTTCTCGAGATTCCGAAAGAGGCTAAACCAGATATTAATATTCCTATCCTCTATGTTGTAACAACTTATGATGGCATTTCACCAGCGGACGCAGAGAGATTGTTGATTCGGCCTCTGGAAACAGAATTGCGTACTGTTGAGAGTATTCGAGAGATGCGATCAACAGCATTCGAGGGTGGATCCAACATATTGCTCGAGTTTGAGGCTGGGTTTGACGCTGATCAGGCTATGGCGGACGTACGTGAGAAGGTTAATCGTGCCAAGCGCAGACTACCTACTGGCACGGATGAGCCGGTGGTACATGAGGTGAACTTCAGCCTTTTTCCCGTTTTGACTGTTGCTCTCTCAGGTGATGTGCCAGAACGGACACTCTTGAGGCTAGCTAGTCACCTCGAAAAAGCTATAGAGCGATTACCACCAGTGCTATCTGTCCACGTTGGAGGAGATAGAGATCAGCAAGTTGAGATCATTATAGATCCGACGGTCGTAGAAAGTTATGGCCTCTCAGCGCAGAGAATAGGGCAGTTCCTCATACGGAACAATAGGTTGATTGCCGCAGGCGCTTTAGATACAGGTCAAGGTAGATTTTCTATTAAAGTACCAGGTTTATTAGAGACTGTTGAGGATGTCATGGAATTGCCTTTGCAAGTAGCAAGCAACGCCGTGATAAAAGTCAGGGATATTGCTAGTGTTCGGAAGACTTTTAAGGACGAAGATGGTTGTGCTCGTATAAATGGCAAGCCGGCGGTTACACTCGAAGTGTCAAAGAGAATCGGTAAAAATGTTATTGAGACTGTTGAGAAGGTACGTGCAGTAGTCACTGCAGAACAGAAAAGATGGCCAATTGGTGTTCGTGTCGATCTCTTGCAAGATCAATCTGTCCACATCAGGGAGATGTTATATGATCTAAAAAATAGTATTATATTAGCGATTGTACTTGTTATGATAGTAATTGTTGGGACATTAGGACTGCGATCGGGACTTATTGTCAGTGTTGCTATTCCTGGTTCTTTCTTACTGGCTATACTCTTTATAGCGGCAACTGGCCTAACTATCAATGTCGTTGTGCTCTTTAGTTTGATACTGGCAGTTGGCATGCTGGTCGATGGCGCTGTTATCATCACAGAATATGCTGATCGTAAGATGGCTGAGGGACTCCATCGCCGTGCGGCCTATGCTCTGTCATCGAAGCGTATGGCAAGGCCTGTGTTGTCTTCAACAGCGACAACAGTCGCTGCCTTTCTGCCACTTCTGTTCTGGAGTGGTGTTGTTGGTGAGTTTATGAAATACCTACCTATTACATTGACTGCTACCCTGTTGGCGTCTCTGCTGATGGCACTTGTTTTCGTACCTACTGTTGGTGCTCTTGTTGGTAAGCCTGGTTCTACAAAACCAAATATTTTGCGAGCAATTTCTACTAGTAAAAATAGTGACATAAGGACGTTAACAGGTTTTACTGGTTGGTATGCGCGGGTATTAAGTCGTGCCTTACGGCATCCCTTTTTAGTTGTTTTTTCAACTATACTCCTTTTATTAGGAGTCCAAACAATATATTGGACATTTGGTCGTGGTATCCAGTTTTTCCCAGAAATTGAGCCGACCAGTGCTGTTCTCTATGTTCATGCCAGAGGTAATTTCTCTATCTCTGAAAAAGATCTCCTCATACGAGAAGTCGAGGAACGAATATTAACAATGAAGCAGCATGAATTCCGTGTCATCTATGCTCTGTCTGGTAGGGAACTTGGTTTTACCGAAGTAGCCGATGATGTCATAGGTCGTATCAGTCTGGAATTTGCTGACTGGCAACAGCGCCGTGCAGCAGATGTTATTCTCGATGAGGTTCGTCGCCGTACCGCTGATCTGCCTGGAATTGGAATTGAAGTTCGTAAAAATAGAGATGGCCCCCCTGTGGGTAAACCAGTCCAAATTCAGTTATTAGCGGAAGACTTAAATATTTTAACATCAGCAGTAGAGAATGTACGCCATGGAATGGAAGTTCTCGGGGGTTTTGTTGATATTGAAGACAATCGTCCGGCACCTGGTATTGAGTGGCGGTTAACGGTGAATCGAGCACAGGCAGCCAAGTACGGTGTAGATGTAGTTGCTGTGGGTGATATGGTCAGCATGGTGACCCGTGGCCTGAAATTTACCGATTACCGCCCTGAGGATAGTGACAAGGCCGTAGACATTGTTGCCCGTTTTCCAGAGATGAATCGAACTCTCTTACAAATAGATAAATTACGTATACATACTTCCAATGGGTTAATACCCCTATCGTCATTTGTAGACCGTCGTGCTGAGCCTAAAACAGGTTTGTTGCATCGTGTGAATGGACAACGAGCACTGACGGTAAGGGCTGACGTGCTTCCCGGGACCCTTGTCAATGACAACGTACAAGCATTACAGACATGGCTGAAAAATTCTAATATAAAAAATCGTGTTGTTATACAATTTAAGGGTGAAAATGAGGAGCAAGAAAAATCAAAAGCTTTTCTTTTAAAAGCTTTTTGGGTTGCTTTGTTTCTTATTGCAATAATTTTATTAGCAGAATTTAATAGTTTTTATTCAATATTATTAATACTATCAGCAGTTATTTTTTCTACAATTGGGAGCATGATAGGTCTTATACTATTCAACCAACCATTTGGCGTTATAATGGGAGGTATTAGCATCTTAGCTCTTGCAGGAGTGGTTGTGAATAACAACATCGTGCTCCTTGATACCTACGATAGATTGCAACGTGAGTTTCTTGATCCACAGGAAGCAGCTTTACGCACAGGGGTACAACGCCTGCGTCCTGTCCTCCTAACAGCCTCGACAGCCGTGCTGGGATTGTTGCCTATGGTATTCGGTATTAATATAGATTTCGTTGAACGCTCTGTGACCATCGGCGCCCCGTCCATGCAGTGGTGGGTTCAGTTATCAACTGCCATAGTGTTTGGATTAAGCTTTGCCACTGTGTTGACACTGATTGTCACGCCCTCAGCCCTAATGCTCAGAACTCGTAAAAACAAGATGAGAGTAGATCAGAAAAAAAACAATGTCATACCCACGGCTTGAGTCGCTTTTGCAAAAACGATAGGTGGCAAGGGTGAGATCAAGGAATTCTATCTCCATGGCGCTCTGTCTATCGCTTACTCTGGATTCTCATCGACTCCACTGGCCTGTGGAGAGATTCACGGCCCTAAGTTGCTGCTGCTGAAATCACCGGCAGATGTTCGGCCCTTGCCGCTCTCGCTTGACATATGGACATATATGACATGACTCTTGATCTGACATCTGACCCTGACCTACGTGACGTGTATCACTTACATGTTATTGCATGACTTCCTTTAAGAAGAACGGCACACACAATTTTGCCTTGCTGCTTATGGGTCTGTGGGTTCAGAATAGTCAACATGAGGGAAGGTAGTGCGAGTGGTCCTTTCATACAGGTCGTACCAACAGGTGACGAACGGCCACGCCTTGTCTGCAGGGCCTGTGGCTATGTGGCATATGAAAATCCCAAGATTATTGTCGGAGCCGTGTGTACGTGGAAAGGACAATACCTTCTCTGTCGTAGAGCGATTGAACCCAGACGAAACTACTGGACCATGCCATCCGGCTACCTGGAAATGTCTGAGACAGCGGAACACGGCGCGCAGCGAGAAATTTGGGAAGAAGCCAGAGCTCGTGTAGAGCTCGACGCTCTGTTGGCGATTTATAGTCTCCCGCACATCAGTCAAGTTCACCTGATTTATCGGGCCCCCATGCTAACCGCAGAGTGCACTCCAGGAACGGAGAGTCTTGAAGTGCGGCTGTTTAGGTGGGAAGAAATCCCGTGGGCTACGCTGGCTTATCCTAACGTTGCCTGGTCTCTACAGCATCATAGAGAACTGATTGGCCGTGTAGACTTTGCTCCGCGTGGGATACCGACGGGGGCTGCCATTAAGATTTTCTAGGAGCGATAAGATTTTCTAGGAGCGATAAGATTTTCTAGGAGAGATCTGTAGTGATTCCTCATGACAGACCGGGACTCGTCTGAGTTTTCCCTTTTCAGGGAAATTGGAAAGGCTGGGCATCTTGGGCATCTCTGGTTCCATTGCGTTTTTTTGATGTATCCTGTATCGTCACACGCAATAGAGCCTTGGTTTTACGGGGAGTAGCTCAGACTGGCAGAGCATGGCGTTTGGGACGCCAGGGCCGCAGGTTCAAATCCTGTCTCCCCGATATTACCTACCAGATATTATTGCATGGCCCTGACGCCTCTTCATGGAGCCAGGGGATAGGACCACAAAGGACCAATTTTTTTGATTTTTTTTTACTCGTCTGTTTGTACCTGTCCTTTCTAGGGGACTCGTACGAAGTTTCATGCATGGCAAAGATTTCTTGACAATGCTCATTATGGCCTTAGAGAGTGCAACGCAGGGATCTTCAGTCGCGGTCTGGCAGACTGGAAAAATTCTGGCTAGCTGTCGCCAAGATAATATGACTCGCAGTCAGGCAGAAATGTTGGTACCCATGGTTAAAGAAGCACTAGGAAAGGCACGAATCTTGTTCGCAGACATCAATCTGTTTGCGGTCACAGTGGGGCCTGGTTCCTTTACTGGCGTAAGGGTGGGCTTAGCCACCGCAAGAGGCTTGGGTCTCGCGACGGCACGTCCTGTCGCTGGCGTCACGACTATGGAAACTGTAGCATGGACTGTCAGCACCAAACAGGGGAGTGATAGAAACTACTGTGGTCGTTACATCTTGGTAGCACTGGAGACATACCGTGCGGCCTTTTATGTTCAGCCATTCCTTCTAACGGCCATACTGCCAGTGCCGCTCTGTCCTGTACAAACACTAGTCCCTACGGAAATCTCAGATTTTTTAGAAGATTTCCCAAAACATGTAATAGTTGTTGGAGACGATCTTTCACGACTGACCACTTACCTGCCAGCCAACATGCAGGTGGTCAGTGGAATGCAGCCCCAGGCATGGGCGGTCGCTGCTATTGCGGCGGCCAGAGAAGCAACAGGCCGACTAGCGCCTGAACCGCTTTACGCACAGATGAGAGCCATGACAACTCTTTTGCCAAAAGCCGAGAGCTTTTCTAGGGATGTATGACTATCACGATAGTACCCATCACACCGCTACATACCGCAATAGCGGCAGCCGTGCATGCCCAGTGTTTTAACAGACCCTCGGAAGAAGAATATTTTCTGGCAGGTATGTTAGCTATGCCAGGGACATTTGGCTGGTTGGCAATGCTGGACTTGAATCGAGAGAGTACTGAAAATAGAAAGAGAGACACAAAAGGCAACAGATTTCCCCCCTTAAGCGGAGGATTACCAGCAGGATTAATGGTGTGCCGTTCTACTGTCGGGGAATCGGAGATTCTCACGGTAGGAGTAAGACCACAGGTGCGTCGACTTGGAATCGGTTCATTGTTATTCAAAAATATCCAGAATACTATGCCAGGAGAGACTCTTTTATTAGAAGTAGCCGTCGATAATATGGCGGCGAGAAATCTGTACCAGAAACTGGGGTTTAAACAGGTCGGGCGCCGTTCACATTACTACCCAAGAAACGATGGTGTCAATGTTGATGCCTTGGTTTTGAGATTTTAGGTCCATCTCTCAGAATCTCCGAGAAGGAGCAGGCAACAGAACGCTGAAGAGAGAGCAGTTGCCGGACAAAAAAACGCCCCCCGCCTATGCTATCTGCTTCGTTCCGGGTATGGCCATTTTTTCAGAGCACACAAATATTAACTTTAATTTTTAGTAACGAGGAATCTGTGGCTGCACTGCTTATGCTGCGTAATTTGATTGAAGACAGGACCAAGTTCAACCACTTTGTGACCCAATTCAATCACAGACTTTGGAACCATCGCCAGGGGCTCTGCGCCTTGTAAACAGATCTCGCATGTCTGACCAGGCTGCATCCGTTCGAGCATCAACTTCGTTTTGATGAAAGTCATCGGACACATATCCTGCGTGAGGTCAAGATAATAATGCGGCTTTTTAAGCATTTTTGTTTGACACCCTCGCCTTTTCATCAATGATTGGCCATTGCTTTCTAGAGCTTTGGAAACTATATCAAAAACACCTGCTTGCCTCCAAGAGAGGAAGATGTTAGATGTCGGAACAAACTACTGCAAGCGAGCTTTTATCTCTGACTACAGAAATCGTGGCAGCCCATGTGACTCACAATACAGTGCCGCTGAATGACTTGCCACGCTTAATTAACGATGTGTATAGAATGTTGTCTATGGTATGTAATCCTCTCCTGCAGGAGGATTGTTTACAGGCAGCAGTTCCTATCAGGAAATCTGTCACGTCTGATTACATTGTCTGTCTTGAAGATGGCAAGAAGCTGAAAATGCTCAAGCGTCATCTGAAGACGGCTTATAATATGACACCGGAAGAATACCGTGAACGATGGCAGCTACCACCCGATTACCCCATGGTGGCGCCGAACTATGCCAAGCATCGTAGTATGCTTGCGAAAAAAATAGGCTTAGGCACTAAGTCTCGTAAGCAGCAGAGCAGCGGAAACATCTTTACAGTTTAGCATCGCGCTTACAGTTCTCTTGAAGATAAGCAAGATAGCACCTCATGCCTTCTATCCTCTGAGGTAGATTCCTCTGACTGAGGTATATTCTTGGACAGAGCGGTTTCTCGCTATCCGAAATACGAGTAAGACATTGCGCATTGCTCATCATAGTTTTGTTAGTGGATGTTGTGCTGTCTGTTCTCCCGTTGCCAACGGCGATAATGTGACAACATTTACTGCAACTGCACACGGCTAACGTCTTTTCCTATCAGGGCAGCACACGGGGCTGCCGCCACTCTTTCAGACGGCAGCCATGAGAAACCGGATAAATACAATAAATAATTGTATTGTAATGCATTTCATTATAATGCTTACTTAAGACTTTCGAGATAAGCGATAACGTCAGCAAGTTGTTGAGCATTCAGTTTCTGCGGAGTCATCCCCCGGCCTTTCTTCCCTGTCCTCTCCTCAAGGAATTTGCTGGCGTCGACGATATATTTTTCAAGATGAGTGGCATCCCAAACTATGCCTTTCTCAGCGCAATTCTGCATTCCAGGAGAGTAGCGTGGAAAATCTGTGCTACCACAGGTACGTCCAACTACCCCGAATAGATTAGGACCAATCCTGTGTGGAGCGCCCTTTTCCGCTGTGTGACAGGACTTACAACGGGCGAACACCTTCTTGCCGGCAGCCGCCGCACCCCCATCGGCCCAGATTGTACCAGGACTCATAGCTAAGGTAATGGCCGCGATTAAACTTGCGGCGAACAACTTGCTTATTTTCATTGCTACATCTCCTGCAGGTGATCTGCATCACATTAACTACAGTCATCATCGACGAAATACAGCTGATTGCAACTGCCATCATGTATATTCTTGGGTATGATGCCTACCTGGGTGTCTACTGGACAGGTCCCGGGTACCAAAGAGGGGGCTTCCATGCAGAGACTGGCTCATCTATGATAGCGAGACAATCTCTCTTCTGGAGGGCGATAGATTAGTCTGTAGCTGCTTCCAAGCTTTAACAAAAACTGACATGGGCGATGGCGGCTGTTCCTGTGACAGACTGTGTCGTGTCTGCTCAAGAGCAGCACAGAACGGTATCGCGTTGGTACGGTATCGCGTTGGTTTGGTGCCGTTGCCGTTTGCCTTTTTTATTCGTATGGTGTGGGCCCCTCAATTTTCTAAAACAGTGAGGAGAATCATGCAGACGCGACAGGGACAGGAAAAGGAAAAGCAAATGGCCGGTCAAGCGGCAGCGTTTCTGGTTGAGGGAGGTATGGTCCTGGGGCTGGGTACCGGCTCAACCGTTGCCTTTTTTTTAGAGGCTCTTTGTCAAAAAGTTCGGGACGGGATGAAGGTATGTGGTGTGCCAACGTCAGAAGGAACCGCTACTCTATGTCGTCAGTTTGGTATTGAATTGCTAGAGAGTGCTTCGGTGAAGAGAATTGATTTGGCCATTGATGGAGCAGATGAGATTGATACTCGATTGCGTATGATTAAAGGGGGGGGAGGGGCACTATTGAGAGAAAAATTAATCGCAGAAATGGCTACCAAAGTAGTCATTGTTGTAGATTCGGCTAAGACTGTCAATAAATTAGGTAAAATGCCTTTACCAATAGAAGTGGTACGCTTTGGGTACACGCAGGTCAAGCGTCGCTTGATGGCAGATTTTAACTTTTCTGCCACTCTCCGCTTCAGCGGTAATAGTCCCTATGTTACGGATAATGGAAATTATATTCTAGATTGTTCGACAGGCTTTATTCATGAACCAGAAAAACTTGCCACACAGTTAAAATCTATTACAGGTATTATTGATAGTGGTTTATTCGTGAATCATTGTAATACTGTAATTATTGGCAAGGAAAACGAAACCATTGTATACTCTGTTCAATCTCGGGAAAGGCCTGAGTTTGTTGTCCAGTCATGGGAATAGTGATGATGCGAATGAGGCATGGGCAGCATCATAAAAAAGCTCATGTGCTCTCAAGAGAAAGGCAGTAGGACTGCAGTAGAATACTGCGATTTGTATCTATAAAAACAGGATTGGCCGACTATGTTAGAAACATACTAGAACGATATGGACCTCATCATGGACAACAGCCGTTTTGATATGGTGGCGATCGGCAATGCGATTATGGATGTGCTGGCATATGTAGATGACGCTTTTCTTGTCACGCATGCTCTTCGCAAGGGCACAATGCGTCTGGTTGAGAGAGATCAGGTGGACTCTTTGTGCAGTAACCTTTTATCTAAAATAGAAGTTCCAGGAGGCTCTGCTGCTAACACGGTTGTTGGGTTCTCAGTCCTGGGAGGAAAAACCGCTTTCATCGGTAAGGTAGCTGATGATAGGCTAGGCAGAGCATTTGCACGTGATATAAGCGCCTATGGTGTGCATTTTGCAACAAAGAAGCTTTCCAATGATCTATCCACCGCTTACTGTCTTGTACTCATCACACCAGACGCCCAGCGGACGATGAACACCTATCTAGGCGCTTGTCAAGCCCTGAATCCGGATGACATTGATTTCGAGCTGATCCGCAATGCTCATATCACCTATCTAGAAGGCTACCAGTGGGATATACCGCAGGCTGAGGAGCTGATGCAAAAAGTCGCCCACGTCGCTCTGGAAAGCGGAAGTAAAGTCGCGCTTTCTCTGTCAGATTGTCTGTGTGTTGAGCGCCATCGTACTGAATTTCGCAATTGGGTACGTTCTCATGTTGATATTCTGTTTGCTAATGAGACAGAAATCATGTCGCTCTATCAGGTACGGACCTTTGAGGAGGCATTGTATTGTGCTCGTAAAGATTGTTTTCTGGTTGCACTGACACGTGGTGAAAAAGGTTCTGTTATTGCTACGCCCGATACAGTTCAGGTGATGGCTTCCGAGTCTGTTGCCAAGGTAGTAGATACCACAGGTGCCGGTGATCTTTTTGCTGCTGGCTTTCTGTATGGATTGACCTGTGGCGGATCGACGACTTTGTGTGCACGCATTGGAAATCTCTGCGCTGCCGAGATCATCAACCATTGCGGTGTACGCCCTCTGCGACCTTTTGGCTCTCGTGTAAGAGCGCATCTGTCAGAGCTTGCATCTCAATAGTAAATTTCTTAAACAACACATCCGTGCTACAAGAGCACAGAAAAGAACACTTAAAATACCTTGTTTAGCACAATACCTTGGTCATTGTGTCCCTTGTGTGTTTTGGGGCGCGCTTGAATCTCTATTCGTGCTGCCCGCCCAGTAGAGACATCTTAGCCTGAGGTGGGTGCCATGATGACGACGATCCAAGCGATCCCTTGCATTCTTGTTCTGGAGAGGAGTCCAAGACGGCTATTTCTGAGGTGTGAAGACTTTTCGTAAGAGAAGGGTTAGTACCGCGTGGTCCTCTTATGCGAGGATTATTGGCGCTCTTGAGGAGCGTGATTGTGGCCAGAGTTTTCCGCCAGTGATTCGTCTTCTGGGCTTTTGTATTGAGCATTACAAGGATTACAAAATGCCATGAAAGACGATTTTCTTACTAATCATAGCTCCTTCTGCCAGTCCGGGCAGAAGAATCCTGCGTACGCCCTGCCTTCTGCGATCGCGGCTTTCGATCTCTTTCAGAAAAGAATCAGTCCGAGGCGACCAGCAGTTTTTCTCGATTTTGACGGGACATTAACACCCATTGTGCCACGGCCAGACATGGCCCGTCTTTCCTGGGCGGCCCGTACTGTGATCGCCGCCTTAGCTGAACGGTGTCTGGTCGCTATTATCTCTGGGAGAGATCGTTTAGAGGTTGAGAATCTCGTCGGGTTACAGCATTTAATTTATGCTGGTAGCCATGGGTTTGATGTAATCTTACCGGATGGAAGAGTACCGGAACATAGCGGTTTGTTAACAGATCAGGCATGTCTTGACCGTGCTTTTTCCACTCTCCGCCATAAATTAGCCTCTATTCTTGGTATCCTGATCGAACGCAAACGCTTTACTATTGCCGTTCATAGCCGTAATGTCCCTCCTGAACATGTTGAAACAATACGGAGTGTTGTTCGACAAGTCCTCGAAGAGGAAAACCCTGCCTTGAAGCTCACGAAAGGCAAAATGGTTGAGGAGCTGCAACCTAATGTAGATTGGGACAAGGGTAAGGCAGTCCTATGGATACTGAAAACGCTCAATGTTAATAGCCGTGAGGTTATGCCTATTTTTTTCGGCGATGATATCACCGACGAACATGCCTTCACCAGACTCAAGGACAATGGACTTGGTGTAGTGGTGGCAGGACAAACTGATTACGATCGCCTTACATTTGCTGATTTTCGTGTCGAAAATTCAGATGAAGTCATGACTGTCTTGCGATGTTTGCAGGAGTGCTTGTGAGACCGGGAGTCCCGCCAAGCATTGCGCTGAGGTAGCGTAGCTGAGGTAGAGATTTTCTATTGCTCCTGCCAGAAAAAGCTGAGAGAGGAGAGACTCTAACTGCAGATGTCTGAGAGAGCTGTTTTCACTCACTTGATGATCTGTTGCTTGAGGTCCTGATGTACTTTTGGCTACAGTCAAAAAAGCATGTAACGGATGACTAAGCGTACTTTTTCCCCTCTGGAGAGGGAGGGGTGTTGTGCCGTCTGACGAAACCCGTTGTTTTCTAGACGTGTAAGAGAGATTTGATAGACAGCTTTCATCAGCCTGGCGGCTCTAACCCGCTGGCGGGGGCATTCAGCTAACACCTGTTCTGTAGCAGAAAAGTAGCTGCGGGCTATTGTCCCAAGGGCAGCACAAACTTTTGGTAACTGAGGGTGCTGAAGTATATTCACCAATGGTGCGTTTGCCGCAATACCATGTGCCTCCAGAAGCTCACAGGGCAGATATAACCGTCCGCGTGCCGCATCCTCTGCAATATCACGGAGAATGTTGGTGAGTTGCAACGCGCGTCCCAGAGTATAGGACAAGCGATATCCTGTACTGACAGGCAATCCAAATACTTGGACAGACAGACGACCAACTGCACTAGCGACCTTGTCACAGTACATGTCCAACATGACCAATGACGGCGCCTGTAAGGGCCCTTCAACATCCATTGCCACACCGTCGATAATTGCCGTGCAATCCTCGTAACGTAGGTTAAAACGGCGTACTGATTCCTCCAGGGCCACGGCAATCGGATGTCGTGGTTTTCCTTTGTAGAGGAGAGCGATTTCCTCCCGCCACAAATTCAGACCGGCGCGTTGCTCAACGGGATCAGTAATCTCATCGGCAATATCGTCTACTGTCCGACAAAATGCATATATAGCGAACATCGCATCACGCTGTTCACGTCTCAAAAGTGCCATTGCCCAGAAAAATGATGTCCGTGCTTGACTCGTAAAAGCCTGGATGGATTGTGAACTGTTTCTATTTTTTATCTGTGCCACGCGGACCAGCGTGCGCCCCTTCCATTGTCCCCCATGGCCTGACAAAAAAAGGATTGCCGAACTAGCAGTCATCACCGTGTAAAAACAAGCAGCTAACGGCAAGCCTAAGCCTGCCCATGACGGCAGGCCATAGAACCGCAGTGTTGGTACATAGGCCAGACTCATCATTCCCCACACAAAGGACCCGCCAAGAACGGCTCCCCAGGTCCCAGTAAAGAGTCCAATGACCAGGGCTGCTGGGGCAGTGAGGTAAGTCAAACTCATCCCAAGAATGGTGCCGGCAAGATATGAAATTCTAAACTCCAGTTGGACAAAAGCCGTGCGTGTCACCATAATCCATATCTCATTGAGGGAATCATGGGGTCGAAGACTGCGCACCGCCGTGCTCAAGCCAAGCCAGATGCTGCCACGTGATTTTATCAATTGTGCCAGCGCACAGTCATCGATAATTCTGTCACGGATGAGGACGAGATTGCCAACACACTTTAGTGTATCTCTGCGCACTAACATACAACCGCCAGCGGCAGCTGCAGTCGTATCCAATGAATCATTCACAGCCGGAAAGGGATAAAGCTTCTGAAAAAAAAAGACGAATGCCGGGATGAGCAAACGTGCCCATCTACTGTCACAGCGCAGCAGGGCCATAACAGAAACTAGGTGTTGCCCTTTGTCTTCTGCCTTGCGAACTAAAGCCCGTAATACCCAAGGTTCATAAGAGATATCAGCATCTGTCAGGAGTACGTAACGTGCTGCTGGCATTGATATATCCGCTTGCTGCAGACCGTGAGTCATAGCCCATAACTTGCCAGTCCATCCCACAGGCACAGCAGTGCTCTGAACCACTGTGAGTGTCACACAGTTCCTTTCCCTTGCTGTAGCCTGAGCAATCGCTACTGTGCCGTCATTGCTACTGTCGTCTACCAGTATCACCTGAAATCTGCCTGGATAGTCCTGCTCCAATAGTGTAGATAAAGACTGATGTATCACTTTTTCTTCATTACGAGCGGGAATCACAACGACCACCTCTGGCCACTCCTGGGTTATTTCCGCGCAACCGGAGTCCTCATGGCATAGGGACTGATCGGCCTTCCAGAAGAATCGCCGTAAAAAAAAGAGCCACATCCAAATAGAGCATGCGATCATGACCATAGCTGTCGTCAACATGACGTTCCCAGAGCTCCTCATTGCTGAGTCACAACGCGTGGAAAATAGTACAATGGGTCGAGGCAGTGGTCCCAACTCTTCCATCGCCTAAGGTTTCTCTTCATTATTCTTTATTATTCTTTCAGCCAGGTGTATTAGAGTAAATCTTGGCATGAACAGCGCGCACTGCCTCTCCCAAGAGTCACGTGCTTATGGCATGTCTGCTCCTTTGAGACCAGTAAGAATCTGGTAGGCTCGTAGGAAAGCACAACTTGCAGCACGTTGAGACGAGTGCTTATTGTCTGGGATGGTGAAGAAACTTGGAAATTGGAAAGGCGTCCTTGTAAGGGGTTTGGAAGAGGGGAGCGGCATGTTGTCCGTCCGTACCACAGCTTTCGCCTTTCTGACAACAGATTCTCTAACAGATCCTCATAGCATAGCAGATAGTTTCCGGAGTCATCTGCTGCTCTCCTCAAAGAGATTCTACGGTCCCTGTCCATCGATGGCGGAGGGAGAGGGATTCGAACCCTCGGCAGGTTTCAGAAACTGCGACGGTTTAGCAAACCGCTGGTTTAAGCCACTCACCCATCCCTCCCCCATCCCTCCGAAACTCCAACAGAGAGCGGAGGAAAGCAGAGGATATAATCCTGTCAAGGATTCCTGACTACTGTCAAGCTTATATCCTCCAAAGAGGATATTCTCTCGTCACAAGGAGTTACGAGTCATCTAGTAAGACTGAGTTCTCCTGTAAGAGGACTTCAGCTCCTACTCAGGCGAACGGGACAACCGAATTCTCTCCTCTTGCATTCACCATCCTAGCTGGCCGGCCGTGAGTGCCTACCTAGTAAAAATGGCGTTAATCTTGCAACAGTAAGGTTTATTATTGATAGTAGAATCATAAGTATTATTCAGCAACTATATAACCTTAAAGTAACAAGAATCAAACCCAAAGGCGACTAGGGTAGGCAATCTGCGGTCACACAGACAGGGAAGGGGAATTCTTTACCGGCCTGCCGGAAATCCATCATCCATACCCTGGAGAGTAGATGTTTTTTGCCATTGTCTGTAGCCTGAGGGAGAGGCTAACATGATTACAGGTTGCTTCGGCATCCTCGTTTAGGAGTGGATGGAGAGACAATGACGAAGTCCAGCGGCGGCGACTCGAGAAGTACGCTCTACTGTTCGTTCTGTGGCAAGAGTCAACATGAGGTTCGCAAGCTTATTGCTGGCCCCACGGTGTTTATTTGTGATGAATGTATTGAACTGTGTATGGATATTATCCGCGAAGAACATAAGACTCACCTCGTGCGCTCTCGTGATGGGGTGCCGACACCTCGCGAGATCTGCCATGTGCTGGATGATTATGTTATTGGTCAGAAGCACGCCAAGAAGGTCCTATCCGTTGCAGTCCATAATCATTACAAACGGTTGGCGCATGGAACAAAGGCAAATGATATTGAAATTGCTAAGTCCAATATTCTCCTAGTGGGCCCAACGGGATGTGGTAAGACGTTGCTGGCTCAGACGCTCGCACGTACTCTCGATGTACCCTTTACTATGGCTGATGCCACGACATTGACAGAAGCAGGATACGTAGGCGAGGACGTAGAGAATATTATTCTCAAGCTACTACAGGCTGCGGAGTATAATGTTGAGCGTGCGCAGCGAGGCATTGTCTATATTGATGAGATCGATAAAATTAGCCGCAAGTCCGATAATCCATCAATTACACGCGACGTTTCCGGGGAAGGAGTACAGCAGGCTTTATTGAAGATCATGGAGGGGACTGTCGCTTCCGTACCACCGCAGGGGGGGCGTAAACATCCACAGCAGGAATTTCTACATGTTGATACTACTAATATTCTTTTCATTTGCGGAGGGGCGTTTTCAGGCTTGGAAAAGATCATTGCGCAGCGTGGGCGTGGCACGGCAATTGGCTTTAAGGCTGATGTGCGTGGCCCTGATGAACGTAAAACAGGCGCAATTCTCCGAGAGCTAGAGCCAGAAGATTTGCTCAAGTATGGGTTAATTCCTGAATTTGTCGGACGCTTGCCGGTCATTGCGACTCTGGACGATCTTGATGAAAAAACATTGGTTGAGATTTTGACTGTTCCTAAGAACGCATTAGTGAAACAATATCAAAGACTCTTTCAAATGGAAGATGTACATTTAAGATTTCATGATGAGGCGTTACAGGCTATTGCGCATAAAGCTATTGTTCGTAGAACTGGTGCTCGTGGTTTGCGTTCCATCATGGAAAGTATTCTTCTGGAAACTATGTTTGATTTACCAACTATGAATGGAGCAGTTGAGATTATTATTAATAGAGAAGTTGTAGAAAGCCGGGCAAAGCCGTTGTTAATTTACTCCTCCGATTGCCGGGAGGATGTTAGTTCAGGTGCATGAGCGGGATGAGGCGATGACCGGTTGGAGTTCTCTCTTTGGAGTTCTCTCTTGAATTAAGAGAATCCTGGTGGCTAGGTATGTAATGCGGCCAGTTGCAACATATGGACAGTGGAGAGTTCGCCTGCCCAAATGAAAGAGGTAGCAAAAGTGACAACTACACCCGGTCTCATCTTTCCCGTGTTGCCACTGCGGGATATCATCGTCTTCCCACATATGGTCGTTCCATTATTTGTCGGTCGCGAAAGGTCCGTCCGTGCACTTGATGACGTGATGAAGAACGACAAACAGATCTTACTGGTTGCTCAACGCAATGCTGCGCAGGACGATCCTGTGACAGAGGATATTTATCGGGTTGGAGCTGTTTCGAGCATTTTACAGCTTCTCAAACTGCCAGATGGCACTGTCAAAGTGTTGGTAGAAGGCGGGCAGCGGGCCCGCATTGTCAGTTTCACGAATAACGAGTCTTTCTTTGAAGCATATGCAGAGCTAGTGGAAGAGCAAATTGGTAACGTGCAGGAATTGGAGGCTTTGTCTCGGTCAGTTATTTCGCAGTTCGAACAGTATATAAAGCTCAACAAGAAAATACCTCCAGAGGTACTCATTTCTGTGAACCAGGTTGAGGACCCAGCAAAGTTGGCTGACACGGTAGTTTCGCATCTCGCCCTCAAGGTCGCTGACAAACAGGAGTTACTTGAGACGGAGGTTGTTAGCGAAAGACTTGAGAGGATTTACTCATTCATGGAGTCTGAAATAGGTGTTTTACAGGTTGAGAAGAAAATCCGTAATCGTGTTAAACGGCAAATGGAGAAGACTCAGAGGGAGTATTATTTAAATGAACAATTAAAAGCGATTCAGAAGGAGCTTGGAGAAGGAGAAGAGGGACGGGATGAAGCATCGGAAATAGAAGAGCGTATCCACAAGACACGGCTTTCCAAGGAGGCGCGTGAGAAAGCCCTAGCAGAACTGAAAAAACTCAGAAATATGAGCCCTATGTCAGCCGAAGCAACAGTGGTACGCAATTATCTTGATTGGTTGTTGTCTATTCCTTGGAAAAAACGGACCACTGTCAAACGTGATATTAAACTAGCTAAGAAGATTCTAGATAGGGACCACTTTGGACTTGAAAAAGTAAAAGAGCGGATTCTCGAGTATCTTGCTGTACAACAACGTACCAGAAAGGTCAAAGGATCTATTCTCTGCCTAGTTGGTCCTCCAGGAGTTGGAAAGACTTCGCTTGGCAAGTCCATAGCTCAAGCTACCGGACGCAATTTTGTTCGTGTTTCTTTGGGAGGCATGCGAGACGAAGCAGAAATCCGAGGACATCGCCGAACTTATATTGGGTCGATGCCTGGTAAGATCATTCAGGGTATGAAGAAGGCGAAGACCTCAAATCCGCTCTTTCTCCTTGATGAAGTAGATAAGATAGGTGCCGACTGGCGTGGTGACCCGGCCTCTGCTCTGTTAGAGGTGCTAGATCCAGAACAGAATATTGCCTTTAACGACCATTATTTAGAGGTTGATTATGATCTCTCGGATGTGATGTTCGTCACGACAGCTAATACCTTACGGATGCCACAACCTTTATTGGATCGTATGGAAATTATTCGTCTGGCTGGATATACTGAAAACGAGAAGATAGAAATAGCAACGCACCATCTCATTCCCAAGCAAACAGAGACGGCAGGACTCAAAAGGGGAGAATGGCACATTACAGAAGACGCTTTACGAGATTTGTGTCGATATTACACTCGTGAAGCTGGTGTACGCAACCTCGAGCGTGAAATTGCTAATTTGACCCGTAAAGCTACAAAGGAAATATTGATGAAAGGCCTGAAACGGGTCATCGTCACACGTAAGAATCTCGATCGTTATGCGGGCGTGCGTAAACACAGGTATGGCGAGGCTGAACTGGAGAATTTGATTGGCGTGACAACGGGACTTGCTTGGACGGAAGTTGGAGGTGAACTGCTTTCTATAGAGGCGGTCATTATGCCGGGGAAGGGACATGCAACCTTAACAGGTCAGTTGGGTGATGTCATGAAGGAATCGATACAGGCGGCCCGTTCTTACGTACGGTCACGTTCAATTCGTTTTGGCATTAAGCCAACTCTATTTGAGAGACGTGACATCCATGTCCATGTGCCTGAGGGTGCAACCCCTAAGGACGGGCCTTCAGCGGGTGTCGCGATGTGTACTTCCATTGTTTCCGCATTAAGTGGGATTCCCGTACGCAAAGATATTGCCATGACAGGTGAAATTACCTTGCGTGGGCGTGTGTTGCCTATAGGCGGATTGAAAGAGAAGCTTTTGGCTGCTATGCGCGGTGGAATCAAAATGGTTCTGATTCCGAAGGAAAACGAAAAAGATCTCGCGGAGATTCCGGAAAATGTGAGAAAAGGTCTGGATATCACTGTGGTGTCCACTGTTGATGAAGTGCTAGAAAGGGCTCTTGTAACTCCTCTTGTGGCCATTGATTGGGTTGAACGTGATGATGAAGGGGTACAGGCACTATGTAAACAGGATCCATCTACAGGAGACCTCATTGTGACTCATTAGGATGCCGATGCCGATTCTAGCCGGTAAATCGCCCGGAAAGGGAGAACTCTCTTCAGCGTGCAGTGCAGCGTGAGAGTGGGGCATGTTCTGTGTTGGCGTCTGTCTGAGGAGTGCCAGGTGCTGGATAGCAGAGAGGGGGTCAGGTGAATAAGAATGATCTTGTGGCTACAGTGGCGAACAGCAGTGGGTTATCCAAAGTCGATGCCTTGAAAGCCGTGGATGCCGTGTTTGACGCCATTATAACGGCTATGAAGACAGGCGATGAAGTCCGTTTGGTTGGCTTTGGTACTTTCAATGTCACTGAGCGCGCTGCAAGCGAGGGCAGGAATCCCCGCACGGGTGAAAAGATCTCAATACCGGCGTCACGAATGCCAAAGTTTAAGCCAGGAAAACAATTCAAGGAAGCAATAAACTAAGAAAGTAGGTAATCAAATAGGTAATAAAAATAGGTAATACGAGAGGGCGATTAGCTCAGTTGGGAGAGCGTCTCGCTTACATCGAGAGGGTCGGCGGTTCGAATCCGTCATCGCCTACCATCTACGCCTACCATCTACCATGGCATGCAGCGAGCGGAAATCGCACGACCACCCTTCCTAGGGCCTTCCTAGGGGGAGGCGTGAGGGAAAGCTCTCTCGCAGCGATATCGGCTTCAGTTTGTGTTTCTTTCGACAAGACGGTTAGCGGTGATCCAAGGCATCATGTGCCGCAGACGAGTGCCTACGGCTTCAAGGGGATGGTTAGCCCAGTGGCGACGATAAGCTTTAAAGGATGGCTGACCGACACGACACTCTGTTAGCCAGTCATGCACGAATCGACCAGACTGTATGTTTTCCAGGATCTGCCGCATAAGCTTCTTCGTTTTTTCTTGTGGTACCGCGCACGGGCCTGATACGTAAGTACCATACTCCGCCGTGTTAGAGATGGAATAAAGCATATTGGCCAGGCCGCCTTCATAAATAAGATCTACAATAAGCTTCATTTCGTGTACACATTCGAAATAAGCCATTTCTGGGGCGTAACCCGCTTCAACTAAAGTCTCAAAACCTGCACGAATTAAGCTTGTCACGCCACCACATAGCACTGTCTGCTCACCAAACAGATCCGTTTCACATTCCTCACGAAAGGTTGTTTCAATGACTCCGGCTCGCGTTCCTCCAATGGCTGCAGCGTAAGAGACAGCAAGTTCCATAGCATTCCCAGAGACGTTCTGGGCCACAGCGACCAGACAGGGGACACCGCCACCTTTCAAGTATTCAGCGCGGACGGTATGTCCTGGTCCCTTTGGGGCAATCATCAGTACATCAAAATCTTTACGTGGCTCTATCAAATTGAAATGGATATTAAGGCCGTGGGCAAAAGCTAGCACTGCACCATTGCCCAGATGGGGCTTGAGATCCTGTTGGTAAAGGTCAGCTTGTAGTTCATCAGGCACAAGAACCATCACCACGTCAGCCCAACGTGCCGCGTCGGCCGGACTCAGAAGGGTTATATTCTCTGCCTTGACTTTGTGTGTTGAGACAGAGTCAGGTCGCAGCGCGACTGCTATCTCCCTCACACCTGAATCCCTGAGATTCAGAGCATGGGCATGTCCCTGACTGCCATAGCCAATGATCGCTACCTTTTTGCTTTTTATGAGATTCACGTCTGCATCTTGATCATAATAAACACGCATAACCTTTCCCTTTTTCAGTGAAGATGTACCGCTGAATGGAAGATATACCGCAGCCTTTACAAAGGCTACCGCAGCCTTTACAAAGGCTCACTGCCACGAGCAATCGCAACAACGCCAGCACGCGAAACGTCAACAAGCCCGACAGGTCTCATTAGGTTCACAAAAGCATCCAGCTTACCAGGATGACCGACAATCTCGAAGACGAAAGACTCGTTCGTGCTGTCAACTACTCTGGCGCGAAAAATACCTGCTATTTGCAACGCTTCCCTTCTTGCTTCGCCCGTACCTTTGAGTTTCACGAGCGCTAGTTCCCGTTCAACATAGGGTCCCTCAGCTGTCAAATCTGAGACCTTCCGCACAGGCACCAGCCGGCGAAGTTGTGCTTTGATCTGTTCAATGATCATTGGGGTTCCTATCGTGACGATGGTAATACGTGACAGCTTGTTACGCGGGTTCACCTCTGCGACAGTCAAACTCTCGATGTTGTAACCACGTCCCGAAAAAAGCCCAATCACCCGGGCGAGCACGCCAGCTTCGTTATCAACGAGAACAGCAATGGTGTGCCTTGCTTCTTGTTTTTTTTCTATGATCATCTCGCAGTCATCTGAACATCTTAGATTAGAATTATTCCTTTTAACATCTTATATTAGAATCATTCCTTCTTCGCTAGCGAGTTCCTTGCCCGCATCTTTAGCGGGTTCTAATAGGATTTCGTTGTGTGCAGCCCCTGCTGGGATCATCGGAAAGCAATTTTCTGAAGAATCCACGACAACATCCACAATAACTGGTCCTGGAATGTTAAGAGCAGTGTGGATAGCATTGTCTAGGGCAGTGGCTTTCTCCACTTGTAGCCCCGTCCACCCAAAAGCGTCAGCTAACTTCGTGAAATCAGGTAGTGTCGCTGAATAGCTCTCTGAGTATCGTCCACCATACAACAGTTCTTGCCATTGTCGGACCATGCCCATGTAGCGATTATTGATGATGAATACTTTGACTGGTAGGCGATGTTGAATAGCAGTGGCCATTTCCTGAAGATTCATCATAATAGACGCTTCACCAGCAATGTCTATGACCAGGGCGTGCGGGTGTGCTACTTGTACGCCGATAGCCGCTGGAAGACCGAATCCCATAGTACCAAGTCCCCCAGATGTCATCCAGCGTCTTGGCTGATCAAATCCAAAATGCTGAGCAGTCCACATTTGGTGCTGACCGACTTCTGTACACACGTAAACATCTCGTCCTCGTGTTGCCTCATACAAGCTACGAATGACTCTTTGCGGCTTAATCACATGGTCCGTCGTTTCAAATCTCAGGCACTGCAGGCTGCGCCATGACTCAATTTGGTTCCACCATGGTGTTAAGAGAGAACGATCTGGTTTGTGTACTAAGGCCTGCCATTGACGCAGGATCTCTTCCAGCACATTAGCTACATCCCCAATAATGGGAATATCGACCACAATGTTCTTGTTAATAGAAGAAGGGTCAATATCAATATGTACTTTTTGAGAATTCGGTGAAAAAGCAGACACTTTACCTGTGACACGGTCATCAAAACGGGCACCCACACACAACATCAGATCACAGTCATGCATCGCCATGTTTGCTTCGTAAGTGCCATGCATCCCAACCATGCCGAGATAGTGGTCATCACTGGCCGGCACTGCCCCCAGTCCCATTAAAGTGAGTGTGACCGGAAAGCCAGTGATGTGGACGAGCTGGATGAGTCTTTCTACTGCCAGTGGGCCTGAATTAATGATTCCGCCACCGCAGTACAATAGAGGTCTGCGAGACTGTGTCATGAGATGGATGACCTCAGCGATAGCAGCGGAATCGCCCTTTGTTTGTGGGTGATAGGATTTGTGCTGCACCTCCTGAGGCGAGAGGTACTCTCCAACAGCAGTCAGTACGTCTTTAGGCAGGTCAACAAGGACGGGGCCAGGTCGGCCACTACGAGCGACGTGGAAGGCTTCATGTAGAGTATAGGATAGTCGATTGACGTCTTTAACAAGATAGTTGTGTTTTGTGCATGCACGTGTGATTCCAGTTGTATCAGCCTCCTGAAAGGCATCATTACCAATCAGATGTGTCGGCACCTGTCCTGTTAAGCAGACGATAGGTGTTGAATCTAGCAAGGCATCTGTTAAACCCGTGACAGTATTCGTAGCACCCGGGCCAGATGTCACCAGCAGCACGCCTACTCTGCCTGTTGAGCGGGCATAGCCTTCTGCGGCATGAACTGCACCTTGTTCATGACGGACTAAGACGTGACGAACCGCATCTTGCTTGAATAATTCATCATAAAGTGGTAAGACCACTCCACCGGGATAGCCAAATACGACGTCTACACCCTGATCTGTGAGCGCCTTCAGAAGAATCTGCGAGCCGTTCAATTGCTCCTGAGTCATGGAAGCTCCTATCAATAACACAACCTTATATATTTTTTAAATTAAAATTTATTACTTTTTACGAATTTTGTATTAGAAAAAATTCCTAAGACTAGAAATGCGAGTGGTTAGCTCTTTTTTTCTGCAAGAAAATTGCGAATCAATGTGAGAATCTCAAGAGTCGAAGAATGGCCAGCAGAATATATATCTGGCACGATCCAAGTGTCTGTGAGGTAACGGCGGAACCACGTGCATTGCCGTTTTGCATAGCGACGCGTAAGGATTTGACCGGCCAAGATCGCAGCCTCCAATGTTGAACGGCCTTGAATATAATCTGTCAATACAGCTACGCCTAAAGCTCTCAGAATTGGACAACCCTGTGGTAAGTCCTGCGACAAGAAGTCAGATACCTCAGAGATTCCCCCAGCGGCCACGATGTGACGAAAGCGTCTGTCACAGCTTGCTTGCAGCACCTCTCGCGTTGGCATCAATAAAAGAACGCAGAATCTCGCTCTTGTAATAATTTTTTTTTCTCTCCACCAATGCAAGAGAGAAGAACCTGTGGCGGTCAGAACTTCCCATGCCCGTTGCAGACGTTGCGTATCTGAGGGATGGAGGCGTGCCGCCATACCCGGGTCCCGTCTGGCCAACTGCGTGTAGAAAGCAGCTGGTCCTATGGCTGCCATCAAGAGACGGGTTTCTTCTCGTACTATCACAGGAATCTCAGGCACAGGAGCTAAGCCGTGCAGCAACACTTCAAGGTAAAGACCTGTGCCACCTACAATAATTGGGAGTTGTCTGTATTCATATGCATCTTCTATTGCAGCATGTGCTAAGGTTAGCCAACGAGCTGCTGAGCATGTCTCTGTTGCGCTGAGTATGCCGTACAGCTTATGTGGTATACGTTCCATCTCAGAAACACTGGGCTTAGCCGTGAGGAGAGGGAGACCGCTATAAATTTGCATACTGTCAGCATTAATAATAGTACCCCCAAATGCTTCGGCGACTACTAATGCTAAGGCTGATTTGCCGCACGCGGTTGGACCTGCGATGACAATGATTGGCGGCGAGACGCCACAAGTCTCAGGAATTGACAGCGCCGTAGGCGATGAAATGGGGATTCTGAAAACCTGGCTTACCATAGCGTAGCTCCTCGCCACTGGTTGTACACACGTAACCGCCAGCAGCCTTAAGAATGGCGTGTCCAGCGGCCGTATCCCATTCCATTGTCCTGCTGAAGCGGGGGTAAAAATCAGCCTTGCCGGCAGCGACTAGGCATAACTTCAGAGAACTGCTGAGACGGATTGCAGATCGTGCTTTATGACGGTGCAGAAATGCTTCCAGCAGGGGGGAATCATCATGTGTGCGGCTAGCTACGATTACTAAATGATTTCTTGATACAATGCGTGTCTTAATAAGAGAAATTTCTCTCCCTCTCTCTGCAGAGGCAGCATTGTTTTCAGTAGCATAGTAAAGATGATTATATACTGGTGCGTATACGACGCCGAGTACTGATCGCTTGTTTTGGATAAGAGCTATGTTAACTGTAAACTCTCCATTGCGCTGAATGAAAGCCTCAGTCCCATCGAGAGGGTCAACAAGCCAGAATAAACCGCCCGAGAGGTCTGGTATCTGTTCACCGATTATAGATTCCTCAGCTACCACGGGAATATCACACACGAGCCGTTGTAGACCATCGATGATCAGCCGTTCTGCTATCTGATCAGCCTCTGTGACAGGTGACCCATCCGTTTTCGTCTCAACAGAGAAAGATGAGTGGTAAACCGACAGAATGGCCTCTCCCGCCTGACGGGCTAAAAGGCACACTGCCGGTAGAAGGACAGCAGGCGATAAAAAACTGTGCATCCGTTTATGACTTCGCTTATGATTTCGCTCTGCTTTCCTTTTTTTCTAGAACGTTTTGCATGGAATATAATCCAGGATTGCTTTTCCATAACCAAAAAGCTGCCTGAATCGCACCACGCGCGAAAACCTCACGTGCACTTACCTTGTGTGTGAGCTCCACCTGTTCTTCATCCGCGATGAAGAGGATAGTATGCTCACCTACGACATTACCCCCGCGCAGCGCAGCGAAACCGATATGACCTTTCGGACGCTGACCGAGATATCCATCGCGGATACGCTGTGAGGATTGTCGGAGATCAATACAACGCCCCAGAGCAGCAGCCCGTCCTAGTTCAAGAGCTGTACCGGATGGCGCGCTGACTTTTGTACGGTGATGTATCTCAAGAATTTCTATATCATAGCTCTCGTCAAGGACACGGCTGACCTCTTCGACAAGAGAGAACAACACATTCATACCGAGGCTCATGTTCGGAGAATAGAGCACGGGGACATGCTGCGCGGCCGTCGCCAGAGCGGTGAGCTGTTCAGATTCCAAGTCAGTTGTGCCCACAACTAGTGGCTTGCCTGCTATCGTAGCAGCTTCCGCGTGAGCGGCTGTTGCAGCAGGTGAGGAAAAATCGATGATAACATCCGCTGCCACGAAGAGCGACAGTGCCTCTCGCTCAACAAGGTGCCCAATGGGGGGGCGACTGATCAGTGTCGCGATATCACGACCGATGACAGGAGAGTTGTGATGTTCGATACCTCCGACCAGGGTGCAGGCCTCCGTATCCAAAGCATGAGCGACAAGCATGCGCCCCATACGACCATTACAACCGCAAATGCATAACTTCATAAGGGATTAAACTCACTTCATGATTACTAAAAATCTGCCCCATTGTCCATACTTCCATACTCATGAAGAGACTGAGCAGAGAAACAATCACTGACAGTACTGACTGTAAAGTCAAGGCCATAATGCTCATCGATATATTCTGTGCCCATTTTCGCATACTTTCATCATGGCCACTGGTTTGCATTTGCCAAGACTCGCCGCGCCACCACTCTTTGATGAGATGAAACGAAACATGCACACGCGTTCAAGCGGCCTGACTCGTGCGGGGTGCGGTGAGAAGAGCGTAAATAGAATCGACTCTGTCAGTGCGACGTAGTTTATCGCAAATCCCTTTATTCCGTAAAAGCCGTGAGACACGCGCTAAGGCTTCAAGATTCAGGTGATTCGTTTCTGCCAACTCTGGCGCGAGCAGTAGAAAAATCAAATCAACTGGTCGCTCATCAATGGATTCAAACTCGATTGAGTAACAGAGACGGGCGAACCCTCCATACAGGCGATCCAGATACGGCAATTTGCCATGCGGAATGGCAATACCATGACCAACTCCTGTTGTTCCGAGGCGTTCACGCCCCAATAAGACATCAAAAATCTCCCTTTCACTTTGTCCTGTCAAATCTGCTGCCCGGCGGGCCATTTCTTGCAGTGCCTGTTTTTTACTTGTGACCTTGAGATTTGGGATAATACCTCCCGGGTGGATGAGATCAACCATCTCCATGCTCCGCCCCCTTTCCTTCTCAGGTTTCTTTAGAGTTCTTCACCTTGAGGATCAATCCAGCCAATGTTGCCATCAGAACGTTTGTAAACCATGTTTAGGCGGCCATGGACACTGTTACGGAACAAAACAGCCGCTACGTTAGCCAGATCAAGTCGCATCACGGCACCACTAACACTGCAAACGGGGACTTCAGCACTCATTTCGGCGACGATAATAGGGGACTCCTCCGCAACTGATTCTTCTTCCGTATTGTCTTTTTCTTGTGAGGCGAGTATAGTATACTGAGCTGTTACTACCTCTCCCTTTGTCTTGTGATCAAAAAAACGTCCCTTGTAACGGCGTAACTGACGTTCAATTCTGTGCATCGCGGTATCAAGAGCAGTGTATGCTTCGCTGGTCACACCACTGCCTTGAACGATGACACCACGGAAAGGGTGTACGGTGATATCGACGCGGAAGTTATAAGCCTCACGTGAGAGAACAACGGTCGCACCAATTGCTCTGTCAAAAAATTTTTCAACTAAAGTCTTTAAGGACTCTTCAGCATGAAGACGTAAAGCATCTCCCACAGCGATATGCTTTCCTTTAATAGATATTTGCATGACGCGAACATCCTATTAGAAATCGTTCCTCTTGCTAATGGCACCGTTAAAGCTAAAAAATAAATAACACTTTGACTTTTTGGTACAACCAGACAAGGGGAGCCATAATCGTAATTTCTTTTTGGCGACGGAGCACACAGAGTAGAGAGAAGGCCTACTCACTAGATTGCTTAGCTCACAGAAAAGCATACAGTATTCTGCTGATGAGTCAGCTCCCTTCATAAAAACTACAAAACAGCACGCCTTCACGTAGCACGCTTGTATCCGTTTTTTTCTCTTTTAGCCTGTGAGACAGCCGGGTGAGAGGTCAAGGTGAAAATGATATCTGATCTCTGGTCCAGGCGTTTATACCATTCACTCTGTGTTTTTTATGAGTGCTCCGCTACCGATAAAAGAAGGAGCTCTGGCTCTTTTAGGCATATGCTTTAAATATCACCTTGCGTTACGAGCCTAACTAACCTGCCAAGGGGCTGCTGTACACTCTGTGAGGCCGCGCGCGGATATTCTCTTAATACGAGTCTTAGATGATGTGAGATTGTAGAGGCATTACGCACAACTTGTCACCAGATCAACAGATCACATTTCCCTCAAAGATGAAAACTTTCACCAAGGTAGAATCTTCGCACGTCTGGATTGCAAACAATTTCTGACGGCTGACCTTCCGTTAAGACCCTACCGTCGTGAAGAATGTACACACGATCAATAATTCCCAGTGTCTCACGGACATTATGATCAGTTAACAGCACGCCAAGTCCGCGATCCTTAAGATGGGCTACCAAATCACGGATTTCACGGACTACAATGGGATCCACACCAGCAAGAGGTTCATCAAGCAGAATAAAGCACGGCTGGGATGCTAAGGCACGGGCTATTTCAACTCTTCTCCGCTCACCTCCAGATAAAGCTAAGGCCGGTGCTTTGCGCAGATGAGTGATAGAGAATTCAGCGAGTAGCGATTCTAGTATGGCAATGCGTTCGTCACGATTCTGTTCTAGCTTTTCGATAATCGCCATGATGTTCGCCTCCACGGTCAGGCCGCGGAAGATTGAAGTCTCCTGTGGCAAATAGCCAATACCTAATCTCGCTCTCTTATACATAGGAAGAGTCGTAATGCGACGACCATCAAGTTCGACAGAACCTGTATCCGGCCGAACCAGTCCTACAATGCAATAGAAGCATGTCGTCTTACCAGCACCATTAGGTCCGAGTAAGCCAACAGCTTCACCCCGTCTCACGGAGAGACTGACATCCTGTAGAACCATCCTTCTGTGGAAACGTTTACTAAGATGAGAAGTAACAAGACCTCCTCTTTGCGTCACATTATAGCCCCTCTTGACTGACTCCCACCTCATAGCAGCGTCAGAGAAAATGACGGATATAATCCAGAGATTAAGATTCCTTCAGATAATCTTTTCTGGAATTCTTCTCCCTCCCCTGCAGCAGTAACAGTTTGACGCGTTTCTGCCTTCCTACCCTCACCGGTTTTTTAGGGTTCTGTAAGGCTCTGTATAAGCGACTGAGACCATTTTTCGTATTCACGACAGCACGTTCGCCCGTCATCTTCACATTATGAGTAGCAATGTTGACAGAATTCATGATAATGGCAATACTAGTATCAAGACTATATATCCCACGCTCCCCACAGATAATCTCTTTGTCTGTTTCAAACTTTATTTCTTCTCCTATAAAAAGAGGTTTTTCTAATATAGGTTGTATAGTTTTCTGAAAAAATATTATTCCGATATTCAATTGTAAAAGTGAACCCTCTTTGGTCACAACGTGTACATCGCCACGCGCGACAGCACTCTGCTGCTCCTCACGATACTCAACTCCCGTATGAGCTGTCAGGGTCTCGGTAGCCGTTTCTATGTGGAGCGGGTGACCCCCCAGAAAAAGAATTTTCTCATGCACATCATAATCGGCTATTTCGCCGGAGAAGATTCCGCTTGAAAAGGCGAGACGTGTATTCCCTACAGCGCGCCACCAGAAAAGTTCAGCGGGTGTCTTCACCGCATAAGAAGAGACCGTGAGCGTGTCTGTATTGAGCATGACATGTCCCCGATGAACCCGCACATTCCCACGGGCAACAAAACGTCCTGCTCCCTTTTGCCATTCAAAGCCTTGCTCTGCCTTTATTGTAGTGGAGGTCCTGTCAACTTCAAGAACATCTTCCATCATTTGCCCATGCCTCCATAAGGCAAGACTTTTAGAATCCAGAAATGTGACTCCTAGCAAGACGACAGTCACCCCCAAAGAGAGTCTAGCGGTCATCACAGAGATTTTGTGCAGAGGAGGATGGAGGATGCATGACTTTGTGTGAAGTGTTCAGAGAGTCTAAGCGCTTGGTATTAATTTGAAGTGATTCGCGCAGGGGGCGGATAAAATAAAAGCCGCGATCGCCCCGTCAGAACGACAGCGCGACCCCTGTCAAGAATACGCAAGCCATCACTCTTCACGGCACCTAACGGACTGTATCCCGCAACAGGGCTCTTACCCAATGCTTCTCCGTTCTTTGTGTCAAATTGGACAAACTCAGTCAGAAAATGATATCCAGCAGAAGACAATATATTAACCTGATCCTCAAGATAAAGAATCATACTATCTTTATCGTATATTCCTTTTCTGGCTTCTATTATAAGAAGCTCATTGGAGCCAATATGAGCTAGAGGTGTGTGCAATTTTTCCGAATTAGAGATTTCGCCTAAAAAATTAAATGTTAAGAGTATCATTTTTTTATAATATAAGGAAATCCTAGCACCTTTAATAATTTCTTGTTTAAAAGACTTTTTAAAAAGTAACTCTTTATTGTTAATTTCTCCTTTTAATTCAAATATTGATATAGTTGTTAAAATTGTTATGAATAATATTATTTTTAACAAAAATAATTTAATTAATAATAAAAAATTCCGACTGTTAATTTTTAACTTATCAATTAAACAATAATAGTAAAAATAGGACAAGAGGTGCACTTATGCAATTCCAGCACGTAAGCAGTCGTGTACGTGAATGAGACCGACAGGGTGTCGATTCTCAGCAAGCACGAACAGACTCGTAATGTGACTGTCGTTCATGAGTCGTAGTGCTTCAACTGCCAGTGCACTAGCGTGTACGCTTTTAGGATGAGACGTCATGACAGTCTGTGCTGTTTGGCTCAGCAAAGCCGGCGACATATGTCTGCGTAAGTCACCATCCGTAATAACGCCTAACAGAACGCCAGTCTTATCCACCACTCCAGCGCACCCTAGGCTCTTTTGTGTTATCACTGGAATGACCTCAGCCATCGGCCATTCCGCAGATACTAGGGGCACGCTGTCCCCTTGGTGCATGAGATCGGCAACCTTCAGCAGTTTCTGGCCGAGATGACCGCCAGGATGGAAAAGACGGAAATCTGCAGCAGAAAACCCGCGACGCGCCAGCAGCGTGACAGCCAGAGCATCGCCTAGAGCAAGCATAAGGGTAGTGGATGTTGTCGGCGCAAGACCAAGAGGACACGCTTCCTCTACGTTAGGCAATGTTATGGTAATGTCACTTGAAATGGCTAAGTTGCTTTTAGCACAACTGGTAATAGATATTAAACTGATAGCAAAACGGCGTGTGTAAGCTACAAGATCAGTCAGCTCACCAGTCTCACCAGAATTAGACAAAGCAATCACCACATCTTCTCTGGTAATCATACCGAGATCGCCGTGACTGGCCTCGGCTGGGTGCACAAAAAAAGCAGGCGTCCCAGTGGATGCCAATGTCGCAGCGATTTTGCGAGCCACATGACCGCTTTTCCCCATGCCGGAAACAATAGCTCTCCCTTTAATAGAATACAAGCTATTCACTATCTGAAAAAAAGAATTGCCTAGGGAATTTGCTAATTGAACTAAGGCTTTTGCCTCAATTTTTAGCACATTACTTGCAATAATAAGATCACTATTATTAGTAGTCTCAATATCTTGAGCGTTGCTGCCACTCATCGCCTGGCTCGCACCCAGATTACATTATGCCTGGCCTGTTATGCCTGCTGATGCCTGTAGAGCATGTCCCTTTCTCAGGAGCCTCTCTGCTTCTACTGTGTAGCCAGTAGCTGTATGCAATATGAGACCAGCGTGGAGAATAGATGGCGCTTGACTGCCTTTGCGGCCACGCACAATCAGTCGTCGAGCGGCAAAGCCTGCGCGTGGCCATAAGGGAATAATTTCAATTCCGCCGACTACTTGCGTCAAAGCAGCGAGCAGCCTGTCAAGCGCGTCAGCACGATAAAGCAAGGTTAAGGAGCCATGAGGTCGCAGCAAGGCCGTACAGGCCGTGATCCAATCTTGCAAATTAAAGTTGATAGCATGATATGCTGTAGCCCGCATTGAATTTGAGGATAGCGTACCTGCTGCTGCAAAGGGTGGGTTACTCATGACGTGATCAAATTTTAGTGGCTGTTGTTTCCATTCTCTGCGCGTTGCTAGACTTCCCTTTTTGAGAAATGCGAATTCGAACACATCAGCAATAATCGTTTGAAATCTGTCTGCCTTGCTATTCAGACGACCGTTAAGAGTTGCTAATTCAGCAAGAGCTGGCTGAATTTCTATACCAATAATTCTACTTTCCGGAACACGCATGAGCAAACAGAGAGCAGCAGCTCCTGTACCAGTGCCAATATCTGCTATACAATCTCCCGGCTTTGCTGGGACTGCAGAGGCGAGTAATACAGGCTCAAATGTTACCCTATAACCATCTCTTGGTTGTCTTAATCGGACACGGCCGTCTAAAAGAGTGTCCTCTGTCCAGGAGGGAAAGAGAAGGGTTTCTGTTCTTTTGTGTCTCAACGAACTTTTTATTCCCTTCGTACAGCAGATGCCTGTCTCCACCCGTGGCAAAGCTTAATCTGTCTGAAGCCTACCTTGATATCAAAAAATTACATCTGTCTATCTGTCTGTCCATGGACAGCCTTTCTCTCACTCCGCGAAGCCCATGGCGTTGCATCTTGACCGTGAAAGAAAACATTTATTATGTTGTGCCACTTTCAACATTGCGTCAATCACAATATTGGGAAAGGATCGCCACGGTGTCTGTCATGGCTAGCGCCACTCTGGGACAAGGGAATGCTCTCGATTCATTGATTGCTCTTGTCGCTGAGGACTTGGGACAGGTGAATGAAACCATCATCAGGCGTATGTACAGCCCAGTATCGCTGATCCCACAGCTGGCTGGCCATCTCATTGCAGCTGGCGGCAAGAGACTACGACCTGTGTTAACTCTCGCCACCGCGCGCCTCTGTGGCTATGGAGGCGGTGATCGACATGTCAAATTAGCGACTTGCATTGAATTTATCCATACTGCCACATTACTGCACGACGATGTTGTGGACAGAAGCAGCTTGCGTCGTGGCGAACCCTCAGCAAACGCTTTATGGGGAAATAAAGCTAGTGTGTTAGTCGGTGACTTTTTGTTTAGTCGTTCTTTTGAACTGATGGTAGAGGACGGAGATTTACCTGTTTTAGCAATTTTATCACGTACGTCATCAATAATAGCTGAGGGAGAAGTTTTGCAATTATTAACTACAAATAATACAAAAACTACAGAGGAGGAGTACCTAAAAGTTATTCATGCAAAAACAGCAACCCTCTTTGCTGCGGCTAGCCAGCTGGGGCCTGTACTAGCCAGTCGGCCGCAAGCTGAGGAAGCAGCGTTGGAGAGCTATGGCTTTAATCTGGGAATGGCCTTTCAGCTTGTGGACGATGTTCTGGACTATTCCGCACGGCAGGAAAAACTTGGCAAGACAATAGGTGATGATTTTCGCGACGGCAAAATTACACTGCCAGTGATTCTAGGGTTTGCAGCCGCTGATGACGAAGAACAGGTCTTCTGGCGCCGTACGCTCGAGACTTTAGACCAAACAGAGGCTGATCTGCGACGCGCGTTGGAATTGCTGCGCAAATACAACTGTCTCGATGAAACTATGCGACGCGCTCGTGCCTACGGTGATGCTGCCCGTACGGCGTTACTTTTCTTTCCTGACAGTCCCATGCGTCGGGCTCTGTTAGATGTCATTACATTCTGTATCGAACGAGCCTACTAAGCTGACTTAAACCTTTTCGACTTTGACACATGACAAAATAGCCTTCAGGAGATTTTACCGCTCCTCTGCGGGTCAACTATCTTCGCTTGTTTTGTGTTACGAAACAGCGTACAAGCGTCCCTTGTTCTACCTTAAGACGGAGTGTAGCTCAGCTTGGTAGAGTACTACGTTCGGGACGTAGGGGCCGGAGGTTCAAATCCTCTCACTCCGACCAATGGGGATTTAGGTACTCACAGAACAGCATGCTGAGGGGCACAGCTGGTGTTTGGCTGTGTGAAACCAACCAGTAAAGGCGGCGACAAGTCTTGCTCATGTAGAAAATTTCTAGAAACTGAGGCAAACGGGATGAAACCTCATATGCTCTAAAAAATGATGTTGCTCAGTTTTGTGCTCGCGGTATTTTGATATCTATCAGTGCGTCATGGCATAAGAGTGACTCATCATCAAGAGCATACGATCATAAAGGGAAGGGAATTCTAGATGGCCTGGCAATTTCCAAAGCTGTCGCGGCGTTCACTGATGGCGGCAACAGCCTGTAGCGGTGCTGCCTTGGCACTGCTCAGGCCAAGTCCCTTGCATGGCAAAACAGACAAAAATGCTGAAAGCACAGAGACCGTATATAGCATATGTAATTTTTGTTCTTCTCTTTGCAATATACGTGTTACTACGCAAACGACTCATGGTGTAAAAAGAATCATTAAGCTCGATGGCAATCCAAACTCAACCCTCAACAGGGGGAAAATTTGTGCACGCGGGCAGTCTGGGCTCCGCCAGACCTATGATACAGACCGTCTTAAGACTCCCCTGATCCGGGTCGCAGGTTCCAAGCGCGGAGAGTACGCTTTCCGTTCTGCCTCATGGGAGGAAGCCTGGAAATACATTGCCGAAAAAACACAGCAAGAAAATATAAAGCCGTGGGAATGGACCATGGTGGGCGGGTGGACAAGTTGTGTGTTCTACATGTATTGGGCAGTGCCATTTGCAATGGGCAATGGGATTCCCAATATAGTCGCTTCACCAATGCAACACTGTGTGACCACAGGTCATCTTGGGACGGATTCCGTCACCGGTAACTTCAATGTCCATGATGAGATTCTACCAGATTACGATAACGCAAAATACATCTTGTTTATCTCGAATAATGCCTCAATTGGTGCTGTTTCAACAGCGCGGATGGTACGCTTCGCGACAGCCCGCAAAAAAGGAGCTTATATCGTCGCCTTAGACCCGCGCCAATCAGAAACAGCTGCCAAGGCGGATGAATGGATCGCTATTCGCCCTGGTACAGACCTCGATTTTGTTTTAGCCATGCTTCATGTCATTTTGACGGAGGAGCTGTACGATAGAGAATTCGTTGTTCGTCATACTAATTTACCATTTCTCGTCACACGCCATCATGATGGCTCCTTGAGAATGCTGACAGATGAGCAAGGCCAGCCACAGGTTCTTTCTGAACCGGATACTGTGCGTACACTACCCGCAGTCAGTAATGATAATACAACAGATATTAATGGTAAGCCTGTCAAGCCTCGTTTGACGACGCCTCTTGGCTTTAAAGTAGACACTCAATCCGCGATGACAGTGCTAGAAGCACAGATTGCGGAGATTAAAAACAACACCCCTGAATGGGCTGCTCAAGCAACAGGAATCGATCCTGCGACAATCCGCCGTATTGCCCGCGCATTCGCGATGAATCGTCCTGCTATCGTTGATCCTGGTTGGCACGGGGCTCGTTACGGCAACGTCATGATGCTGCGGCGAGTACAGGCGATGCTCCAGGCCTTAACAGGTGGTATTGATGTGGAGGGCGGTTGGATTATGTCCGGCGAGTTCCACCACAAGGCCCTTAGATATTTCGAATCTCGGAAAGCTGGCCAGCAGGTCCATGCACCACTGAGCTCACTAGCCGGTTTACCATTTGCCAACATGGTTATCGATGCGGTATCCAATCCCGAGCATTGGCCACATGGTAAGCCAGGATGGAGCTTTGCTTATAGCGAACAGGAACGCAACGCTGGCAGATTTACAGTAGCTTTACCTGCAATGTCGGATTTCGGTCTTAAGGAGGCGGTGGAGGGTAAGCTGACTTATAAGGGACAGCCTTATCGGAGCCGTGCTCTTCTGATTAACGCCGCAAACCCAGTAAGACACTACTATTCTGATTCCCACTGGAAACAGATACTTCAGAATCAGGACATGAAACTTGTGATAGTAGTGGATGTGTTGCCCTCCGACACGACTCCTTATGCTGATGTCATACTGCCCAGTTCCACTTACCTGGAGCGGAATGAGCCAATTCTGTATGGCAACGGTGTGAATCATGACTTAGCGTTAGTAACACGCCATGCGGCCATCTCACCGTTGTACGACACACGGGAATCTCCTGAGATTCTGTTCAAAATGACTGAAATTCTCAGCGGTAGAGTAGACCATTTTCTGGGAGCGGCAGAGAAGCTCACTGGCCTTCCAGCAGCTCAGATTCAAGGAGCGTATCAGCAGAAGGTCCAAGAGGGAGAACAAAATCCTTTTACTGAAGCATGTAGAGAAGTTTCATTAAAAATGTTTGCCAAGAAATTGCATATTTCTCCTGATGCCCTTGATAGGGAACTGCGGGAGAAAGGTATTTTCTTTGAAGAAAAGAAAGAAGATGTCCTTGCACGTGCCGGAATGCCACGGTACTTGCCCATGCTCACTCCAAGCGGACGTCTAGAGTTTTACAGTAATCTTTTTGCGTCCTTCAATAATCGCAAACCAGAGTTTAGCCCCATTGCAACATACATACCAGCGGCCTGTCGTGCTGATAAGAGTATGAAAGAAAAACTAGATACAGATGAATTTTACTTCATTTATGGCAAAACGCCTACCGTTTCTTACGGTTCTACAAACAGTAATAATCCTGTATTAGCTGCAATTAATATGTTAAAAAGTGACATTTATACTGGTATATGGGTACATCCTGATAGGGCAGATTTTCTGAACATTAGAACAGGGGATAAAATTAAGATCTCTAATCTTGTCTCTGGTCAAGAGGCAATGGGGAGAGCATACGTGACACGTCTCGTGCAACGAGACTCTTTGTTTCTCTACTCATCTTTCGGGACAGAAAATCCAGCCCTTACTCGTAGTCATAATGTCGGGACGGCCATGAATAAGCTCATTCCCTATCAGGTTGATCCAGTTGTTGCTGGGTTCCGTTCACAGGAATTCACCGTGCGCGTGAGTAAGATCACAGACAAGGGGAATGAAATATGACTCGCTATGCGATGTTGATAGACCTCAACACCTGTGTAGGCTGCAACGCTTGTATGGCGGCCTGTGCTATAGAGAACCAAACACCAGTATGGAAAAACGTATGGCGAACCTATGTTCATGATCAGGAAATCGGGATAGGGGATGATGTCCGTCGTCGTTTTTTCCCTAGGCTTTGCAATCATTGTGAAAATCCCCCTTGTCTAACAGTGTGCCCGACAGGCGCGACCTATCAGCGAGCAGACGGTCTTGTCCTCATCGATGATAATTTGTGTATGGGTTGCGGGGCCTGTGAGATGGCATGTCCCTACCGAGCCCGTTACGAGCTCACATACACTGACATACGGGAAGGCAAGGTATTCTATGGAAATCTGAGACGGACATCACCTGGCTATGACAAGTGTAATTTCTGTGCACAACGTATAGATGCAGGACGTAAACCGGCCTGTGTTGAGACGTGTGTCGGTGAAGCGCGGCTGTTTGGCGATCTTGATGATCCACAGGATTATGTCGCTAAAATGGCAGCGAGCGGTATTGCACAGCCTCTAATGCCCCAGTTAGGAACACGCCCGCACGTCTATTACATCAATGAGATGAAGAGGGATGTGTGATGGAAGTCAATGTCACCTATGAAACGCAGCATTTATGGACTACATGGTTTGCCGTCTACCTTTACCTTGGCGGTCTTGGCGCTGCTACGATGACAATCACGTTTTTAACGGACATGTATCTCAAGTCCCACAAGACTCTGGCGATATGGGGTGCGTTAACGGGTTTGATCATGGTTGGTGGCGGTTCAGCACTGCTTTTCATTCATCTTGCTAACCATGCAGCAGTGGTTCACGTCTTGAATCCCCTCGCTATTTTTTTTAAGCCGGACGCTTGGATTGCTTGGGGAACACAGTTCATTTCATGGATGATGATTGCGAGTCTCCTCTATGTGCTTCCTTATATGATAGAATCTCCCATAATAGCAAATTTGCCGTTTATTTCATCTGTATTAAAGACTAGAGTTGTGTGTGGGCTAGGTAGTATGGCCGGCAGCGGGAATATACATAAAATACTAGGAATTTTTTCCGCCACAAGTGGTTTAGGTGTGGCAGTATACACAGGTCTCCTTCTACAGTCCTTTCCTGCCGTAGCGCTTTGGAATAATCCAGGGGTGCCCATTCTCTTCACCGTTTCTGCTTTCTCCACAGCTTGTGCCCTCTTGATACTGGTTATGCATATTTTTATGGGCCGGGATGAAAAGGACACGTTATTACGCGGCCTTTATGAACGTGCGGACCTTTTGCTCCTCGCAACAGAATTACTAGTAGTGTTCTTATTTTACATGTATCTTACGAGAGGTTCTATCTCAGCAAGAGTATCGGCGGAACTTCTGTTTCATGACTTGGGATGGTTGCTTGGTTTTATCGGACTAGGACTCGTTACGCCATTTCTGCTCGAATTAAGAAGTGTTCTGAGTCTTGGTCATGGTCAAGGACAGACTCATTTACCAACTGTTGCAGCGGCCGTTTTTGTTCTTATTGGTGGATTTCTGTTACGGGATTATTTTATGGCTGCTGGAATCTATGTTTATCCAACATGAGTTTTTAGCAAAAGAATCCTCAGCCTTCTGACTTTTGGTGACACTGGCGATGGTGAGATTAGTGTTGGACTGATAAGGTCTTCATGAGGAGAAAGCCATCGCCCGATATGCTGTACCTTCTGGCTCACCTGCTGGGAGCACCAGAACACGATGCTCTCGAAGCACTTGGTGAGCTTTCATTAACCTGGCCATGGTTATCTGGAGCCGTAGAACAAGCTCGCTCAGTTTCACTTGAACATTGGCAGGCTGAACATACGCGGTTATTTCTGAGTGGTTTTCCGCACACAGTCTGTCCACCGTTCGCTTCTGCATACCTACATGGGTGTCTTGGGAACAGTATGCTTTTGGAGGAATTGCGTTTCTTCTACGAAACACTTGGGCTGGAAGTCACGGCAGCAGGATTCGAAGATTTTCTCGGGACAATGCTTGAATGTGCCGCACGTCTTGTAGACCCGCGTTATGAAGTCCAGCTGCAGTGGTTTTGGTCTCATTACTTAGAGTCATGGGTTCCGCGATTTACTAATGATCTGCAACATGGTACAAACATGCAACTTTATAGAGATATTGCTATTCAGATTGATACTCTAATGCAGTAAACGGCATGTGTCCTTGTTGCTGGTTTGCTGGTTCTTGCTGGAAGAAGAGTTTTTCTAGGGGTTCGCTAGGGGAGACTCGTGATGACTGATGTTTGGCATATGCGCCCAACAGCTCTACATGATGATGCAGCCTTGCAAACCTATGTGATTGCCATGTTCGAAAATGGTTACCGCCCAGGATTCATGGATCAGCTTCTCACAAGTAACCCTTCCCTACCTGTTAGAATCTATTCGCTACACAGGTTCGGCTTTTGGCGGGTACTCTTGATTCTTACCCCATGGATGCTCGCCAATCTCCTCACTCCAGATACAAACCCCGGTTTATTTGTGCCAGACCAGCCCATAGGGCAGCCCATAGGGCGTGATGCAGCTGGGCATCTCTTAGGGCCTCTGATCAGATTCACTGTATTGGACAGACAATATAAAGCGCATCTGAATTTTGATTCCCATCTAGGCCATTACCTCCTACAACCGCTCATCTTGTGTATGGAGCGCTATCCTGATGCAGAGGCCGTCTTAACCGCATGGAACCGCCGCCTGGCAGGGCATAGTAACTGCAAGACGCCCTCCCCCCCCTACCGGGGGTGTAGTAGAGAGGTTTCTCGCCGAGAGATTTTGACTCGTTTAGGGGAGAAAATATATTGAGCGGTCATTATAAATTTTTACTGAAAGACTGAGTCATGGCTGTCGGTAGAGGGTCATAATGAAGAAAAGTGGTATAGTCGGTAAAAGTGGTATAGTCGGTAACTGGCATGGAATGGTTCATTGTGAGTTCTGCTCCATTCACCAGGCAGCATTATTTTCTGTTATTCCAATTGAAAATCTTGCGAAAATGCATCTTCCGATAGAAGATATACAGTTTAATGCAGGGGCATCAATATATAATGTAGGTTGTGAAGGTAGTGCAATTTTCACTATTCGTTCTGGTCTTGTGAAGCTCTCACGTTTTCTACCTAACGGCAGTTACAGAATTGTCAGACTGGCCCGGCATGGAAGCGTTCTTGGCCTTGAAACGCTGCTCGGTAGTCCGTATGAGCATACGGCAACAGCTCTTGCCCCAACATTCACCTGTCGCATTCCACGAGACGTGGTGTATGAGCTGGCTCTTTCATACCAAGAGTTATATCAGCAGATCATGCAGAGATTTTGTGATGCTGTACACCAAGCCGATGAATGGCTGACCTTACTGGCGACAGGTTCTGTTCGCGCGAGAGTGGCTCGTTTATTTCTCTATCTGGAGGACAAGCCTCACAACAGCTTATGCACACTCCTCGGCCGTGAAGACATAGCCGCTATTCTTGGGACGACGCCTGAAACAACGAGCAGAATTATTGCAGATCTGAAGCGGTCTGGTGCAATATATCATCTCGGATTAAATCGCTTTCGTTGCAATATTCAGATGTTGAATACGATTGCAAAGCAATCGTAAAAGAACCACTCCCCTTTCAAGCTATATATCTAGTAGAGTAGTTCTCCCGTGCCAAAAAGTTTTATTGGCCTCCCCATACCAGTAGCAGCAAGCCAGCCTGCCCAGAGATCTTCTAGCCCCTCTCCGCCTACTCTACTAACTAGTCTAGTGTCTAGTGTCTCTAGTGTCGTGTCTATGTCTAGTGTCCCCCCCGTCCCCGCAGCACGCTGGTCTACCGGAGCAGCACTGACTAGTGACTTTTTTTCCAATGGTCTTCTATTTTTCCAATGGTCTTCTATACGTCAGGCCGTATCACGGCGTATCCTGATACTGTGACTGAGTAGAGATTACCGAGTAAGAGATTTGAGACGTGCACACAAACGAGATATCTTGCGTGCGGCTTTGTTGCGGTGGATAATACCCTTGTTGACTCCCCGCATGAGTTCTGGCACAGCTACATGAAACGCTGCTTCGGCATGTGTTTTGTTCCCTGTTGTAATCGCTTCCTCAACTTTTCGTACATGAGTCCGTATGCGGCTGGCCCGCATACGATTAATCATCGCGCGTCGTCCATTACGACGAATGCGCTTTTTAGAAGATAAGTGGTTCGCCATAAAACAACCTTTAGTGTATTCAACAATGTAAATTATAAAGCCGCGGTGCGGAAATATCAACGAATAAGAGTATAATTTATCTAAGGAAGCTGAGCCATAGAGAGATAGAGAGCTGGCCAGTCATTCCGGTCCGGAACGGATAATAGCATGTTATTTTTTCTGTGAGCGTGCGCACAACTTTTTCCCGAGAATTTTAAACAAACTTCATTATTTTAAACAACGATAAAAAAAATAAAACACTTGTCTTGATGATCTGATGATCGATGAAGACTCCCTCCCCTCTCCCACCTTCCCACCTGCACTCACACGAAAGCCTTACCGGCATCTGCCTGGTCTGCCTGCACTGTTTGTCCGATACATACATTATCGATCATCAAGTGACTGGTGGACTGGTGAGAGGGAAAATGTTATCCTATCGGTTCCTGTCTGCCCAGACGTACACATTCGACAAACACTTTTTGACCGCAATCCTGACAGCGTTTGTAGTTCAGACGGCGGTAAATTGTGCGTAAAGCTTCTGTCTTCGAGCGAAAGAAATGCTCAGCACCAATATCGCTGATCCATCCACCTTTCTCCAGTTGTGCGCGAACTACGTCCTTAACGTGTAATAGGTACAGCCCTCCTCCACGGGTTCTGTAGTCACGCGCAACCTGTACCAGTGCCTCCGCGCCAGCCACATCAATAAAATTCACTCCTGACATGACAATCATCAGATGCCGGCGATCAGGATTGTCACGAATAAAAGAACGCAGGGTTTCCTGGAATGCATTAATGGCTCCAAAAAACAAAGATCCATCAACACGGATCACACGAAACTGTGGACATTCAGGCAACATGGGATTGGATGTAAATTTACGGGCCGGACTCTCTGGGTCCGGAACACGTACAAGAATCTGCGGACGTGAAGTGCGACTCAGATAGAGAAGTAGGGACAGAATCACTCCCGCGAGAATTGCTAGTTCTAGTTCAAGAAATAACGTTGCACTAAACGTCACGCCTAGTACTGCTGTCTCTGAACGACTGGCGCGGATGATTTGTCTTATATGAGGACGATCAATTAACCCCCAGGCAACGAGGAACAGTACACCTGCCATAGCTGCGTTTGGCATGAAAGCAGCATATGGCGCTACTAAAAGAACAATTATAATGAGTAATGCACCACTAAAAATAGCTGCAAGTGGCGTACGGGCCCCGGCCTCATAATTGAGGCCACTACGGTTAAATGAACCCGTGGCAACATAGCCTGAGAAAAAAGCGCCGACGAGATTTGAGAGTCCCTGCCCTATAAACTCCTGATTGCTATCTATTCCTTGACCACTACGTACTGCCAACGCGCGTGCGATGGACAAGGCTTCTGTTAAGGCGAAAAGAGTCATCGCTAAAGCCGTTGGGGCAAGAGTGCGCCACATGTCAAGTGCAAAAACAGGTGCGGACAGGGGAGGTAAACCACCCGGAAGAGCGCCAACGGTTAGAACACTTTCAGTTATGAAGTGGTTGAAGCCAAAGGCAACTGCGCTGCCAACCAAGATAGCAACAATCATGTAAGGAATCCGCGGGAAAAAACGTCTCGTCAGGACGCCAACGACTAGTGTTGCAACACCAACAGCCGTGGTTGGCCCATCTACCTGATCAAGATGGGTCACAAGATGGAGAATCACTTCGTGAAAGTCAGCACCGCGTGGAATAGACAACCCAAAGAAGTTTCTTATCTGGTTGGCCGCAATAAGAACTCCAGCACCAGCGGTGAAGCCAATGACAACCGCATGAGAAATGAAGTTCACAATTGTCCCCAGCCGGAACAACCCCATGACCAACTCTATAGCACCGACCATGAATGTGAGTGTCAAGGCGAGCTGGACGTATTGTAGCGTTCCCGGCTCTGCTAAGGCACTCAGAGATGAGAACAAAACGAGAGAAGCAGCTGTAGTCGGTCCCGACACTAAATGCCAGGATGAGCCAAATAGAGCCGCAACAATAGCGGGAATCATACCGGCGTAGAGTCCATATTCTGGGGGCATACCAGCAATAGTAGCGAATACAACGCCTTGTGGTAATACAACTATTGCACCAGTTATACCTGCAATAGAATCCGCCGCAAGGGTGCGACGGTTGACCATTGGTAACCAACCCAAGAAGGGAAAGATATACAACCAACCGGCCTTTGCGGGCAAAGAGACCACGGATAGGGACATACCCCCTCCACATTAGCTGGAGCTGACAAAAAAGTTGAATGACAATTCAGAGCGCCACACGGTGAAGTCCTGCAAGGGTCACTTTTACAGTGCGGAGCCGGTATCTAAACTCCGGAGATGATTTTACTTATAGACCATGCGAAAAGAGAATAGTACAATTTCCCTCTCTGCAAAATAGAGTCGCGTCCATTGACGAGGCCCACCCCTGATATCCCATTAGCATAGTCCGTAGACTACGCACAGGAATCCCTGTCAGAAGACTACAAAAAAAGGTGCAAAAGCACGGAAAGATTTCACATAAAAAGCCGTTATCGGCATCGTCGGATAATGATCGACATAAGGGACTAGTTTTAGGAGTCTCCCCTGTGGGCAATAAAAGCTTGTAAGAGAAGCCATCAGATCGTTCGTACCGACCATCTCATCTCTCACAGACCCCATATACAGACCCCCTATAGGGAGTAGGGAGGCCTCTTGCTGTCGGGGTCATTGGGTCATCGGGTCGGGGGCATTGGGATGTCCCCCAACATCTAGCCCCGCCAAGGGTACAGACCATTGACTATTTGACCATTGGTTAGGATCCCCCTGAGGGGAGGCTCTTGTGACACAACAATATCTGCTGTTATAGCTTGTTACAGGTGCGCTCCTCACAAAAACAGCCTTCTGCTCCATGAGCATCAGATATCTGTGTGGAGCGAGGTTGTTGTGCGTTTCTCGCATTCGCATGCCTATCAACATCTCACTCTCAGTCAAGTCAGGCGGGAACCATGAACACGCAACGCGCACATGAGCATGGAGGAACCTGCGCCGACACTAACTCCGCCAAGTGGACTGAGACTGAGTCCACCTTTTTGGAAAGAGTCCGTTTTTCGCATGCTTACGGATACTCAGTACAGTGTTGATCGTCAGCTCACTTCCTTCATGCATCATGCATGCTGCAAAGGACACAGAGTCTCACCGGGCGCGCTGCACAACAATACGCAGCGTTCTCACTCCATGATGATTGAAAAAAAAGTGTTTTTGAATTTTTCTGGGCGCGCTGGGACTGGGGCTCAGTATGAGCAGTCGTAGTGTCGCTCCCGCTGCTCCCTATGAGGAGTAACCATGATAAGCGCGGCGACGAGGGCCGTGACTGTTTTCTGCAGAGTCTGTAGTCCTGGTAAAGGCGCATACGTTTTCTCATCTACATAAAGTCTTCGGTTAATTTCAATCTGAAACGCATGTAACCGTTGAGTTGGTTGTCCATAATGATGAGTCGTATACCCACCTGCATAGGGCTTGTTGCGTCTCACATGATATCCATGTGCTTTGAGTGTCAGTTCAGCTGTTGTGATGAAAGTCCGTGCACAACTCGTGCCAAATCTGTCTCCAAGAACAAAATCAGCATTTTGTGAGCTCCACTTATCAGAAGTTATACCATCAGAAGATGGCATTGAATGACAATCGACCACTACGCAATAGCCAAAACGTTGCCTTGTTGTTTCTACCAAATACCGTAGAATCCGATGATAAGGACGATAGAAAGTACAAATCCGCTGCTTAGCTTCAGCAAAGCGTAACTTGCCAGCATAAATTGGCACCCCCTGAGAGACAACCTTGGCAATGGTTCCCAGCCCAGCCGCTAGTCTCGGTGACCGCGTTTTCACATAAGAAGGCAGATCATCTTCAAACATAGTTGGATCAAGTTCATACGGTTCTCTATTAGGGTCGAGAAAAACTCTTGGAAACAAGGCTCGAATCAGTGGAGCGCCGAAGTCGACGACTGAGGTAAATATCTGGTCAACGTAGAAGTCTTCAGATTGACGTAAACTCACCAGATCAAGAACAGACGCGCGCAGAAAGTCAGGTGAATAGTCCGAACCAGAATGGGGGGAAGCAAATACGAAAGGAACCTTTTGCTCTGCCGGCGCTCGAATATCAACGACCTGGGGGAGAAATGCACACAATGTCATGGACAGAATCCTACCCTCGAACGGGTGGAATCTAGCCTATTCCACGGCTCATGTCATCTGATCAGCATTTTTCATTATTGAACTCCTCACCTTTTTTGAGGAACAACATTACCTTTTTTGAGGAACAACATTATTGAAAGATAGGACTCTCTGAGTAATACTTGCCAAATGGCCGAAAGATAGGAAAAGATAGGATAAGGGCGCGTAGCTCAGCGGGAGAGCGCTACGTTGACATCGTAGAGGTCACAGGTTCAATCCCTGTCGCGCTCACCAAAAGGTTGGGATATCATGTTATATAATCATTCTATATAATCGTTGTGAGATCAATGCATATTATAAATGCATATTATATCTGTGAAGGTCTAACAGTAGGAAATATCACTGCGAGAGTGAAATACATGGTATTGAATTGGCAGTTGACGATGGATTGTCTCTCCGTTTAAGGGGGGGGAGAAGTTGCTTGCGAACGAAGATCGTGCTAAAATGTATATCTATCATTAGTAGAGCCGCCGTAGCTCAGAGGTAGAGCACACCCTTGGTAAGGGTGGGGCGGAGAGTTCGATTCTCTCCGGCGGCACCACGTTTTCTCTCCATCGGGCGGTTACACTGGGAGATTTGAGGGTGTGTTGAATGGAGGCGCATAAAATGTGTCTCGTTCAACAGAGATAGGATGGGTTAGGATGGGTCATGGGATTCAGTTGCGGCATCATCGGTCTGCCTAACGTGGGAAAATCTACGCTCTTTAATGCCTTGACGTCGACTATGTCTGCTCAGGCAGCGAATTATCCATTCTGCACGATTGCGCCAAATGTCGGGATGGTTGCTGTGCCTGACGAGCGCCTACATACGTTAGCCCGTCTTGGTCGTTCAGCAAAAGCAGTAGCAACACACATTGGATTTGTAGACGTAGCCGGTCTCATACGTGGGGCGAGCAGGGGTGAAGGGCTTGGCAACCAGTTTTTGTCTCATATTCGCCGTTGCGATGCTGTTGCTCATGTCTTACGCTGCTTTGATGATGAGAATGTTTCCCATGTTGAAGGCTCTGTCGATCCGCTGCGAGATGCAGAGACGGTTGAAACGGAATTGATGCTAGCGGACTTGGATAATCTTGAACAACGCGCAGGACCGCTCGCTAAAAAGGCCAGGGCCGGTGACACTGAAGCGAAGGCGCAAATAGCTGTAATAGAACCTATACTAGAGATTCTACGATCAGGACAGCCTGCACGGGTAATTAATTTTGACAATCCTGATTATGTGGCAAGGCAAAGACAGCTTTTTCTACTGACTGCGAAACCAATGATGTATATATGTAACGTAGAGGAAAATGCGGCTTCCACCGGTAACGCATATACAGAACGTGTTTTTTTAAGAGCAAAATTAGAAAAGTTGTCAGCAATTTGCATCGCCGCAGCTGTTGAAGCAGAAATAGTCCAATTTCAGGATATCACAGAAAAAGAAGCGTTCTTAACTATGTTGAATCCAATGGAAACTGGTCTGTCCCGGTTAGTTAAAAGTGGCTATCACCTCTTAGATCTCATCACGTTCTTTACTGTTGGTCCTAAAGAGACACGGGCATGGACAGTTCGTCGTGGTGCTAGCGCCATAGAGGCGGCAGGTGTGATTCATTCAGATTTCAAAAAGGGATTTATTCGTGCTGCCACCATCCCTTATAAAGACTTTCTAGCCTGTAACGGTGAACAAGGAGCTCGTGAGGCTGGGAAGGTCAGACTAGAAGGTAGGAACTATGTAGTGACAGACGGAGATATTATTCACTTCCTTTTCAGTCATTAATCGCTTGTAGTCATTAATCGTTTTCAGTGATTCATCTCTTTGAGACATTTGAGACAGAAGGGTTTGCATGAAGCCTGTATATTCGCGTTTAGAAAAAGGAACGACAAGACGAGAGTTAACAGATTTCTAATACTCTGAAAGAAACCAGAATAAAATTAATTTTTGCTCGAACAGGTGGGCTTGCTAGTGACAGGCGTGACGCTGGTAGTCTGGGTGGGACGGCTTTACCTGTTAACACTGGCTCTCCAGAAAGAGAGGGAAAGTCCCAATCTCGTGGAGAAAGCCGCCACCAGCCAAGCATCACCCATGAAAAAAGCAAAATTCAGTCACGAGATCAGAATCAGAAGAATGTGCTCGTCTCTCGCGGGACTACAGAAGAAGCAGAAAGAAATATATACTCTAGGCCTCAGGCAGCAGTAGTGCTTCCTGAAGGGGTGTCGACCACCACTACAGTCCAGGATTGCGTTGGACAATCACCTCAAAAGAAAGTCCTCTCTTTTCCACCTGAGGGAGAAGATCTGTTTTTGAGAGATTTGAGAGAGGGCAAGATAACAACACAGAAAACAGCAAAAAAAAATAAGAAAAGCGACGTTGTTAGACAGGCGACCATCCGAAAGACTGCAACGTGTGCAGCAGGTACGACACGCCGAAGGCTGGTAAAACGAAAAAAACACCACAATATTCCCATAAGAAGAACGGCTGCTTCAAACTGCTCCCAATGTTGCTGGGCCTTTCAGGAGTCAGAAAGGCCAGAAATCACAACTGATCGCCCGTGCCATACCATACGCTGCATCCCAGAAAACATGGGGGAACCAACACGCTGGCCTCAGCAGCAGACGTTACCGGTTCTGCCTGACAATAAAAATCATCGTTGCGGCCGTCGGGCTTCTGCCAGTGCGGCTGTAAAAGGATACCGATACAACCCTTCAAACACACAGCCTTCTCCGAACACACGCCAATGTCTGTCCCAGGAGACATTCAACAGCGTTGAACATGTGCAAAAACACCTGTTGTCAAAGAAAACACTGTTGCTCATAGCGAAAAGCTATCTCCTGGAAGTCCGAAATGTCATGAGGAGCGCCCGCAACCAAGCACGTCGTGCTCCGGCACAATACTGGAGACTCCTGCAAGAGGTAGAGGCTACCATGACCGTCATTCAAAACAGTCTTCTTCAGACAAAAAATCTCAAAGCAGCTGCTGCAGAAATAGAACAGCGGCATATGGAAACGGATCGTGCACTACGGGAGATTATGGTCTCTCAGCTGAGGGCAGCGCAAAACGTCGCTAGTCTGCGTCGTGAACACGCAGAACAACGGGCTGCTCTCTTGCGCATGGTAACGGATTCGGCCCAGTGCCAGCGGCAAATCTTAAGAGGGGCTGTTGTCAGTGCCCACAAAATCATCGAGACAGCGGGTTCTTGACAAGATAGACAATATAGACATACAGAACAGACGCAGAGCGGGCTGTTTTTTTGCCCACGCCACGACGTTTGAAGCAGGTGAAACGCGACCCGACCATTTTACACTACTTTTTAGTTTTAGCTTTTGCCGTGAGTAAGGCGAGTGCAGTCTCGAAGTGACACCTCTCTGGGTTAGAGAGGGTAGTTTTTTCGTCGTATTGTGGCAAGGCTACACGCACTTTCTCATGCTCGACATACAGACCATAGCGGCCGACTTTCAGTAGGACAGGTTTGCCGTTTTTTGGGTGTAGCCCAATGCCGCGAGGAAGTTGTAAAAGTTGTAATGCTATTTCTAATGTTATGAAAGTCGCACGCAGGCTCTTCGGTACAGGCACACGCCTGGGCTTCTGAGTCGAAGAGCCTTTTGGTTCTCCCCTGTGTTCTCCCCTTTTGCGGGTTTCTGCGGTCTTCTCGCCAGTGCCCCTCCCCTGGTTCCCGCTGATAATTCTTGTTTTTCTTGCGGTTTGGGAGATATGAACAGGGTCAAGCTGTACATAAGAACCGTACGGTCCCTTACGTAGACTGATCTGGGCCCCGGTCTCTGGATGGAGGCCAAGAATGCGCACGTCGTTAGCACTTATTTTTTCATGTCCATTTTTTTCATGTCCATTGGACACAAGAATCGACAACGGCCTGGTATAACCGCAATCTGGGTAGTTTGAACAGCCGATAAACGCACCAAATCTACCCAGTTTGAGAGAGAGTCGCCCATTCTTACATATAGGACACTGGCGCGGATTAGAAGCCACGCTAGTTTTTGGAAAAAAGTGCGATCCCAATTCACGGTCCAGCCTGTCCAGTACTTCTGAGACCCGGAGATTCCTAATATCCTCAACACGGCGAATAAAATCTTCCCAAAACTGACGCAACACCCTCTTCCATCCAATCCGACCATCTGAGATATCATCAAGCTGGTCTTCTAGTTCGGCGGTAAATGTGTACTGTATGTAATGGTTAAAATAATTTTCGAGGAACGCTGTGACGATACGGCCGCGATTCTCTGGAATGAATCGACGGTCTTCCATCCGCACATAATGACGATCTTGTAGCACGGCGAGAATAGTCGCATAAGTAGAAGGGCGACCGATCCCCAGTTCTTCCAACTTTTTCACGAGACTTGCCTCAGAATAACGCGGCGGAGCTTGAGTAAAGTGTTGTTCAGCGCGGACAGCAGTCTGGTGTATGGAATCGTGAGTGCTCATGAAGGGCAGAGTCTTGTTTGCATCATCTTGCAATGAATCGGGCGGCTTTTTAACAACCGTACCACCTGTTGCCTCTGTGCCCTCCTCTTTCTCTTTACCCGCACCCGCACCCGCACCCGCATGATAGAGACGGAGAAAACCATCAAAAGCAATATCAGAACTGGTAGCCCGTAAAATAATGGTCTTATCTGTCGAAATCACATCGACAGCGACCTGCCTCAGGTCAGCATTCTTCATCTGGCTGGCCACAGTTCTTTTCCAGATTAATTCATAGAGCCGCAACTGCTCTTGATCTAGATAGGTAGCAAGCATACGCGGATGACGAGAGATGTCAGTCGGGCGAATGGCCTCATGCGCTTCTTGGGCGTTCTTAACCTTTGTTTTGTAAGTACGTTTTCTTTCTGGTAGATAATTGATTCCTAACTCTTTACCAATGAAAACGCGTATAGCATCGACTATGGTGTCTGTTATCTGTACGCTATCCGTGCGCATGTAGCTGATGAGACCGACTCTTTCACCCCCAACATCAATCCCTTCGTACAAACGCTGTGCAATCTGCATGGTACGTTTAGCTGTCAAATGCAGTTCACGCGCCGCGTCCTGCTGCATTGTTGAGGTCGTAAAGGGCGGTGGGGGGGTTCGCTGACTCTCGTGTTGTTGTACAGTTCTGACTGTGAGTGTTGCAGCCTTGACTCTGTTGCTGGCCTTCTGAGCACGACTTTCATCAGGAAGAGAAAATTTTTCAAGTTTATGACCGTCTAGATGTGTCAGACGAGCAGTGAAGGACATACAAGCGGGTGTGAACAAATCAGCTTCTACAGTCCAGTACTCACGTGCCGAGAAACCCTCAACATCGGCCTCACGTTCGCAGATCAGACGTAGCGCTACTGACTGTACCCGTCCCGCCGAGCGGCTACCAGGAAGTTTGCGCCATAGGACTGGAGAGAGAGTAAAGCCCACCAAGTAATCAAGAGCACGGCGAGCAAGATAGGCTTCAACTAAATCATCATTCAGATCACGTGCGTACTGCAGGGCCCCCTGTACAGCGTCGCGAGTAATTTCATGAAAAGTGATTCGCTTAACATCGATATCGCCCAACATTGCTCTGCGAACCAACTCCTCGCGGACGTGCCACGAGATGGCTTCTCCTTCACGATCAGGGTCTGTTGCTAGATAGAGCTGGCTGGCCCCGTGTATTGCTCTGGCTATGTCCTGGAACCGACGCTCTGCTCGAGCGTCCACTTCCCAGTCCATAGCAAAATTTTCATCTGGCCTGACAGAGCCCTCCCGAGCAGGTAAGTCACGGATGTGCCCGTAGCTGGCCACAACATGATATCCTCTGCCTAAGTACTTACCAATTGTTCTAGCTTTGGCCGGTGATTCGACCACAACAACCGCCTTCATAATGCCGTGCCTGCCTCATGTGCGATGAAGGTCATCTTGCAACATGGTTCAATAATGTGCGATTCAGAAAAATAAATTTCTCACCAAGATCATCCTAGAAGCACGAAAACTACATACGTTCAGGTAATTTGCCCTCACGTACAGAAGAGCTGTCTTCCCTCTTCAAACTTCAATTCAAAGGCTTTTCCGGAAGATCAGCAGCGTCAAGGATGATGCATGGCATCACTAGACCCTTCACCCTTCAAAAGGTCCATACCTCAAAATGTCCATACCTCAGTAGGGAATCTTGCCCCTCTCTTCAGGACTTGCTACATAATATTTTCAATGAATAGTCTGATATCGCATTTCCTTCCCATTGCCACCAACAGGCACCATGTCTTAACAGCGAATATGATTAATTTATACAATAACTTAAAATTGTTTCTGATACATTTAGAATACATAAAGGTGTATTTTACACCATTTTATAAACATCCTATTATATATCTTCTACCATCTATTGCGCTTTTATGTATACTCCTCATAGGTTGGGTTGATCGGCCACTCGCTCTATATTGTAAGACACATCTCTCACTCCCTTGGGAAGTATTTTTCAGGGTTCTAACAGGATTAGGCAAAAGCTGGACATGGTATGTCACAGCTGGCGTGGCCTTTCTGGTTTGGTACCTACAGGCTCATTACTCTAATAGCATGAGACAAAAAATGTTGTATGCCAAGTTGCGTGCAAAGTCTCGTGTAGTTCTATGGTTGCTGACCGCGATGCTGGGCTCTGGCTTTCTGGTGGCTGGATTGAAGGTCATCTTTGGTAGAGCCCGTCCCCGCCTTTTGTTTGAACAAAGCTTCTATGGATTTAACTTTTTCAGTGGTCTGGATTGGGTTAAACAATCTTTTCCTTCTGGCCATAGCCAAACCATCTGGGTCGTCACGACCGTACTAACGATACTGTGGCCACAGTATCGCTTAGTCTTCCTCCTGCTAGGAGGGCTTGTCAGTACGAGTCTGGTTGTCACCACAGTCCATTATCTGAGTGACGTTGTGATGGGAACATTCTTGGGAATCGCTTGTACAGTACTCCTCCGTGATATCTTCTATCAAAGAAAAGAAAATTTTACATATTTCTCTTAAAAAGAGATCAGCATTGAGATTCTATAGACATGAGGTTTTGCAGAAGCACAAGACAGCGCGGCAAGCGCGGTCATGAGCCGCCTGTAGAACCTGTGAGCAGTGGACAGGCAAACGTGATCTTTGTTAGAAGGTACAGGAGGTACTATACTATATACCGATCATGTGTCCTTCCAGCCCGACCAGCCCGATATGACCAGGTTGTGTTTTCAGAATTCATGCCCTCTTAGTACGTATTACGTTACGTATCCTGCGTCAGGAGAAGTGTTCGATTGCGGCCACGAAAAACTTATTTTACTACTGTAAACTGAGGTGCGTGCCGCCCACTCTTTTTCCGGATAGCAATCTGGTCCCAAAGGGCTTGAGCAATATCGAGATATACCTTCGTATGCTTGTTATCCGCAGCGAAGGCGACGATGGGTACCCCACTATCGGATGTCTCGCGGATTCCTGAATCAAGAGGGATTTCGCCTAGGAAATCGCAATTCAACTCCTGTGCAATTTTCTTCGCTCCTCCATAGGCAAAGATTTCTGCGCGGTGCCCACATTGTGGACAAACATAATAACTCATATTTTCGATAATTCCAAACACAGGAACATCTACCTTGCGGAACATATTGAGTCCCTTTCTGGCATCAGAAAGGGCAACATCTTGTGGTGTCGACACAATGACAGCACCTGTTAATGGTACTCTCTGCGAGATTGTGAGTTGTGTGTCACCCGTCCCTGGCGGTAAATCGATGACAAGAATGTCTATTGTACCCCATTGAACATCACGTATTAATTGTTCTAATGCTCCAATCACCATGGGGCCCCGCCAGATGACAGGTGCATCTTCTGGCACCATGAAGCCAATGGACATGACCTTGACTCCATGCTTTTCAATCGGGAAGAGTTTGCTCTCATCATCGTTGACATGAGGTGTCGATTCTCTGAGACCCATCATCCGCGGGATAGAAGGGCCATAAATGTCAGCATCAAAAAGACCTGTTTTGAGTCCCAGCTGCGCAAAGGCTAACGCTAAGTTAGTTGCTGTTGTTGATTTCCCGACTCCGCCCTTCCCAGATGCAATAGCGATAATGGCTTGTATGGTGGGCAGATGTAACGTACCATTTAAAATATGCTGCTTGACAGGACCACCATTCTGAGTCTGCTTTCGTGCAGCAGCAGTCCCATGAGCTGTAAGAATACCTGTTACAGATCGCACGCCCGGCACATCATAAGCTGCATCTTCAGCCTTTTTACGGTGGGGTTCAAAGTCTTCTGCCCGCTGAGGGGGTACCTCTAACACGAAAGTTACATGTCCCTCCTTCACTTGGAGACTAGTAATCCATCCCAGGCTTACGATATCTCCACCGCTTTCTGCATCAATCACAGTGCGCAACGCCTCTAGCACATCCTCTTTGGATACGTCATTGGATACGTCAGACATTCTTGAAAGCTCCTGACTCATGCAAATATTTCATCTGTTTATCCGGTGTGGAATTGTATTCCGTCTGGAATTGTATTTCATCTAGGCACATCTGAGTCGCGTAGTGTATATAATATACATGCAAGCTTATTTCTCTGGCAGATTTGCAAAAGAGAGTCTCCGTCACTTTCTGTAGAGGAGAGAACAGTTCATGTCTTGGAACGGTCCAGGGGGTGGTCCATGGGGAGGTGGACAGGGACCATGGGGACATGGTCCCGGGGGGGGGCCTCCTACACTTGATCTCGAAGAGATATTGCGTCGGGGTCAGGATCGTTTCCGGCGCTTTCTGCCAGGTGGCGCCGGTGGGGGGCGTAGCATTATTGTCATTATTGTACTGGGCTTCCTCGTGTGGGGGGTGAGTGGTTTTTACAGAGTCCAAACGGATGAGCAGGGCGTGGTGATGATTTTTGGCCGCCATGTGGATAATGTAGGGCCTGGTTTGCACTACAACTTGCCAGCCCCGGTTGGAGCTGTCTATAAACCAAAAGTGACAATAGAAAATCAAATAGAGATAGGCTATAGAAGCGAGCAACGTGGGCGATTCACATCACCCCGTGACGTCTCAGAGGAAAGCCTCATGCTAACAGGTGATGAAAACACTGTTGACATTGATTTCACGGTTATATGGGATGTAAAGGATGCGGCGGCTTTCTTGTTCAACATTCGTGATCCGGGCAACACTGTGCGGGTAGCGGCGGAAAGCGTGATGCGTGAAGTGATTGGTCAAACTCCTATACAGGTAGCAATGACAGAAGGGCGTGACATCATTGAGCAGCGTAGTCTGGAAATCCTTCAGAGACTGTTAGATCAATATCAGGCGGGAATACGTATTAAGCGTGTACAGTTAGCTAAAGTGGATCCACCTGTAGAAGTGGTAGATGCGTTTCATGATGTTCAACGTGCCAAGGCAGACAGGGAGCGCTTACGCAACGAAGCGGAAGCCTATCGTAACTCCATTATTCCTACCGCCCGCGGCGAAGCCGAGCGACTAGTACAGGAGGCACAGGCGTACAGAGAGGAAGTGGTGAACAGGGCGCAAGGAGATGCCAGCCGTTTCCTCGCCGTTCTCAGTGCCTATGCCACTAATCGTGATGTGACAGAACGTAGGCTCTATTATGAAACAATGGAGGATCTCTTACACGGAGCCTCTGGTAAGATCGTAGTTGATGGGGTGGGGACCCATGGGGTGCTACCATACCTGCCGCTTACGGAAATTAACCGGGGCGTGAGCCGCATGCCGCCAGAAGTAGAAGAAAGAAACGGTGCGGCATTATTGCCCTCGCGAGGCGGCGGCCAGGTTGGGAATGGTGGGCGATGATCAGGATTCTGAGCAATACTTTAGCAGTGATGAGTGCCGTGACCATGATATGTCTGGTCATGTTGTACGATAGTCTTTTCGTTGTTCACCAAACAAGTCAAGCGATAGTTATGCAGTTCGGTGATCCGCGTCGGGTCCTCAAAGAGGCCGGGTTGCATTTTAAGATACCACTATTACAGGATATTGTTTTTTATGATAAAAGAGTATTAGATTTAGATCCTCCAGTAGAACGGGTAATTCTTGCAGATCAGAAAAGAATAGAAGTGAATACCTTTACGCGGTTTCGTATTGCCGATCCTCTTAATTTTTATAAGACTGTTAATAGCGAAACGCAAGCGCGCTCAAGACTAGGAGCCATCGTAATTTCTACGATGCGACGTGTACTCGGTAATGTCACCCTGCCGACACTCTTGTCGGCAGAACGGGATGCTATTATGAATCAAATTCGCGAGCGGGTAAATGATGAGGCACAAGCTTTAGGAGTAGATGTGACGGATGTGCGTATTAGACGTGCAGATCTTCCTGAGGAAACGAGCCAGGCGATTTATGCGAGAATGAAATCAGAACGTGAGCGTGAAGCTCGTGAAGCTCGTGCGCAAGGACAAGAACTGGCCCAGCAAATACGTTCCAGAGCTGACCGTGAGAAAGTTGTGCTGCTTGCCGAAGCACAAAAAAAAGCTCAGTTTCTGAGAGGAGAAGGCGAAGCCGAGGCCTTTAGAATATGGGCAGAAGCTAACAGCCGTGATGTGCACTTTTATGATTTCTATAGAGCTCTTCAATTCTACCGGTCCTCTTTAGGAGAGGCAACATGGGTCCTGTCGCCTAGCTCCCACTTACTACGCTATCTGAACATAGCAGCAACCCCCCGCCGTGCAGCTGGAAAATGAAAAAGGGGTCTTCTGCAGTTGCAGTACAGTACCAGTACCTCCTGGCAGTACCTCCTGCGAGAGAATCAGTTAAAGAGAAGCAGGGAGAGAATCAGTTACGTTACTGAGTTACTGAGGAAAAAATTTTTCTCTGTTATCTCCTGGGTCTTTCTGGAGGGACAGCCGTGTTCAGCAACGAACCTGTCTGGTGGGAAGAGACGTTTTCGTTGCAATCACAGCTTTTTCGGCCTACATGCTTGAGAGGTGTGTGACACGGTTTACGAGGCCGTGGAGGCTATGGTCTCCAGCCGTGGATCATGGCGAGCGTTGCAGGTAGTCAATGCTTAGCGCAGTCTTTGGTTTAATTATATTATTTATATTGTCTAGTTTTAATGGTATTTTGTTTGCTAATACAACTATAGATAGTTTTGCTGAGCTAGCAGCGATTCTATCACCAGCAGTAGTCAATATCTCGACCACACAGGCTGTTGCAGAACGTTCTTTTGATATACCGGAATTCCCACCCGGTTCCCCGTTCGAGGATTTCTTCCGTGAATTCTTTGATCGTCACCGTTCTGACCAGCCATCACGCAAAGCCACCTCACTAGGTTCTGGGTTTATCATCGATTCAAGTGGTTACATTGTGACTAACAGTCATGTCATTGCTGATGCTGTTGAAATAACGGTTCTCTTGCACGATAACACTTCTCTCAAGGCTAAAGTCATCGGCAAAGATAGCAAGACAGATCTGGCCTTGCTCAGAGTCGAGCCGGAGATTCCTCTACCGTTCGTGTCTTTTGGAGACTCTGATAGAGTACGTGTTGGTGATTGGGTCCTTGCTATCGGGAACCCCTATGGTCTAGGGGGGTCAGTGACAGCTGGTATCATTTCAGCCAGAGCACGTGATCTGCGTAATGGTCCCTATGATGACTTTTTTCAAACAGATGCAGCTATCAACTTGGGTAACTCTGGAGGCCCACTTTTTAATACGGATGGGCAGGTCATTGGGATTAATACTGCTATTTATTCACGTACTGGTGGTAATATCGGCATAGGATTCGCCATACCATCTAATCTTGCTGGACTGGTAGTAGCCGATCTTCGTCAGTATGGAAGAACACGTAGAGGTAGAATTGGTGTTCACATCCAAGAGGTCACAGAGGAAATTGCAGAAAGTCTTGGATTGTCAAAACCTGGTGGGGCTCTTGTCGCAAGCGTTCTTGGCAACAGTCCTGCAGCAAGAGCTGGTATAAAAGCTGGTGATGTGGCCTTAACGTTTGATGGTCATGTTGTTGAGGATTATCGTCGTTTACCACGATTAGTAGCAGAAACTCCAAGTGGAAAAACCGTAGATGTAACTATTTTTCGTAGTGGTAAAGAACGTATATTCCATGTAGTAGTGGGTGAAATGGCTGAAGGAGAACATCAAAATGAAGGTGTGTCAAGGGATGAATCTTCTCAAAGTGGAGGAGTTGGCCCGGGTGGCCGGACAAGAATCGCTGAACTTGGTTTAACCCTTGCGCCTCTCTCGGCAGAAACTCGCCGCCAATACGCAGTTCCGGAAGACCTTCGTGGTGTTGTGGTGACAGGCGTAGATGTCAACTCTGATGCCAGTGAGAAAGGCTTGTATCCGGGAGATGTTATCGTAGAAATAAATCAGAACGAGGTCACAACTCTAGCAGATGTGCGCTGGCACGTGGAGACAGCGCTTAAATCGCGCCGCAAGACTGTTCTTCTGCTCATTACCAACAGAGGGCGGTTACGGTTTGTACCCATAAGGATCTCTCAGAAAGAGAACACACAGAGATAAAATACACAAGAAATTCCATTTCCAGAAGATTGTCTCGTCTGTCATCTCGCTTGAGAAGGCTTGAGACGTGATGACAGTCTCCAAAAGAAGACCTCCTCGATGGCAGCTTGACTTGCCTACCCTTGACTTGCCTACCTCAGGTGCGCAAAATTCCCATTCAGCTAGGCTGAAGATCGTGTTGGAATGCTTTTTGCAAGATTCTTTCAACTTTTTTTAATTATTTGAAGGATTTCTCTAATGACTGTTTCCTTATCGAAAGGTGAGAACATCTCCCTCAGCAAGGAGGTACCCGGCCTCAATGCCATTGATGTTGGCCTAGGCTGGGATGCTCGTGTTACAGCGGGTTCCGCATTTGACCTTGACGCTTCAGCGTTCTTGCTGTACGAGGGCGGGAGTGTCCGTTCTGACACAGATTTCATCTTCTACAATAATAAAGTCTCTGCTGATGGCGCAGTGGTGCACCAAGGGGACAATCTTTCTGGAACAGGCGAAGGCGATGATGAAATTATCTCCATCACTCTTTCGCAAGTTCCAGCTGCCGTCCAGAAGATTGCCTTCTCTGTTACAATCCACGAAGCTGAAATACGCAAGCAGACTTTTGGTCAGGTGAACAATGCCTATGTTCGCGTCGTGAACAAGGTTGATGGCAAGGAAGTCACCCGTTATGACCTATCTGAAGATTACTCTGTTGAAACGGCCATGATTTTTGGGGAACTATACCGGCACGGTGGCCAGTGGAAGTTTAAAGCCATAGGTCAGGGCTTTGCTGGCGGTCTTGGTCCGCTTGCAAAGAACTTCGGCGTCAACGTTAGTTAATGGAGACTTTCCTATGACAGTCTCTCTGACAAAGGGCCAGCGGGTCAGTTTGTTTAAGGATGGCGCAGTCTTATCACGTATCTTTATGGGCCTTGGCTGGGATGTTGCTAGAAAGAGGGGCTTTTTGGGTGGTTTGCTGCGCGGGAATCCAGAGATAGATCTTGATGCTTCTTGTCTAGTCTTTAATGAGGTCGGCCAACTGATAGATGAGATATGGTTTCGCCAACTCCATGGTATGAATGGAGCGATTGTGCACACAGGTGATAACCTGACTGGTGCAGGCGATGGAGACGATGAAATAATCAAGGTCGATTTGGCGAGGCTTCCAACATCTATCAAATCTCTTGTCTTCACAGTCACTTCCTTCCAGGGCCAAACTTTTGATAATGTTGCCAATGCGCGATGTCGGGTGGTTGACGATGTTTCTGGAAAAGAACTGACCGTCTTTAATCTGAGCGATTCTGGTCCACATACAGGCTGTATCATGACAAAGATTTACAGACATAATGAGGAGTGGAAAATTCATGCGATTGGTGAGAGGACAAACGGCAGAACTTTCCACGATATGATGCCAGCCATCCAAGCGGTCCTTTAATGTAATAAGGTCTCCTAGCTCTTCCTCTGGTAGCTGGCGGGGTGAGCTCATGTGCCTGGCCCGGCGGCATGTGTTCTGGCTTCGAGGAAGGTGCCTCAGTTAGAGCATCTCCGCTGGGATGCTTTTGGGGAGAAGAATTTGGGGAAAAGGGGAAAGCCTATGTCGTTCACTGACTGGCTAAAAAAAAACGTTACAGACGCCAGAGACGCGCTTAGTGCCGAGATTATTCGATTTAAATCGAAAGATCTGCTTGAAGCCGTGGTGGCAGGTTGTGCCATGGTCGCTTATGCCGACGGCCATATCTCTTCTGAAGAAAAGCAAAAAATGATGGGTTATCTGAAAACATCAGAGCAGCTCAAGGTTTTTAATCAGAACGATGTGATTAAGTTATTTCAAAAGTACGTTGAAAAGTTTGAATTCGACTCGGCCATTGGAACGGGCGAAGTCATGCAGGCAATACATAAATTCCGTGGCAAACCACAAGCTCAACTTCTCGTCAGAGTTTGCTGTGCAATTGGTGCATCAGATGGCGATTTTGACAAAAATGAGCGGGCTATCGTGCGTCGCATGTGTTCCGAGCTCGGACTTAATACGGCGGACTTCAACCTTTAAACATGTCACTCTTCTCAAATGTACGGGGATGTTTCTATGGGTCACTTTGGCTTTCCAATTGAGACGATCTTTTTTTTCGTCATGGCCATAGGCATCTCAGTCTTTATGGACCTTTTTGTTCATAGGCAAACAAAGGATATTTCCATCCTGGACTCTAGTCTTTGGTCTGCGTTTTGGATTGGCCTTGCCCTTGCTTTCTACGGCTATCTTTGGATGAGGTTCGACAAACAGTGGGCCGATCTCTATCTGGCCGGCTTTGCCTTAGAAAAATCTCTATCCGTAGACAACCTAGTCGTTTTCATGGCTATCTTTACATCCTTCGGCATTAGAGGTGCATTGCAGCACAGAATTCTTTACTGGGGCATCATGGGTGCGCTTGTTTTCCGCGCTCTCTTTGTCGCGGCTGGCACAGGGCTTTTCCATCTGACATCATGGGTTGGCTTCTTATTTGCCGCTATCGTGGCATGGTCTGGCTGGAAGATTCTTTTCACTTTGGGCAAGCATAAGGACACAATGCTCACAGACTACTCATCTCACTGGTCTGTAAAATTGACAAAAAAAATGATACCAATCTTTCCGCGTCTTTATGCAAGAAAGTTTTTCGTAAAACGAGCTGTGGTGATAAATCTGACGAGGTCAGACCCTGCACTGAAACAGCAGCTCTCCGGCAGCCGGAGCTCAATCGTGTTTGCCACGCCTGCTTTTCTCTGTCTCATGACTATTGAGACCTCTGATGTCATGTTTGCATTTGACTCCGTTCCTGCCGTTATCGCCGTGACACAAGAGCCGTTACTGGTATATGCTGCAATGATTTTTGCTATTCTTGGACTCCGCTCACTTTACTTTGTACTTGCCGCTCTGACAAGATATCTTGTGTATCTAGAGCAATCAGTAGTTGCTCTACTGTTCTTCATCGCATTCAAGCTCGCCCTCCAATCCGGTGAACACGTTTTCGGCTGGGATTTTCTCCACATTAGTCCAAATACAAGCCTTTTGGTGATTCTCTGCACACTCACGACTGGTGTGATTGCCTCACTTGTCTGGACAGATAGGACAGACAGAAAGGGCCGGAACGATGAACCAGACGGGCGCACCGCTGCCTGAAGGCATTGGCAAGCGCAACAATAAGCGAGAGAACTGTATGGATACTGCTGGTGTGGCAGTTTTTGATTTTGATAGGACTCTCATTCACCAAGAGAGCATGGCAATGTTTTTGTGTGCGATTGCTGGAAAGAAAGCTTTTGCGTCCGCTTGCTGTCTCGCTGGGGTGAAAACGGTTATGAATGGGCGTCGTTTTGATATTTTTCGCGCTGAAGTCATTCGCAGAGCCCTGGTGGGGAAAACTCTGACCCAAGCATGGCAGGCTGCTGAACGTGTCTTTACGCGCCTTCACTGGATAGGTAGAACTACAGAGGCCCTGAGCAGGCATAAGGATGAAGGGTGTCACGTTCTCGTAGCGACAGGTAGCTTGTCAGTCTATGTCTCCGCTCTCCTTGAGATGAAAGGAATCTCTGTTGACGGCTTACTCGCAACAGAGATTGGTGTCGATGGGGACGTATTGACTGGAGAAATGATGACCGCTTCCTGTACAGGAGTAGAAAAGGCCCGAAGGGTCCGGGAGTGGCTTGCTGGAATCGATGGTCCTATATGGGGCTACGGTAATTTGCCCCACGATGGGGCAATGCTCGCATTGACAGATCACCCAACAGTCATACATACCGCGATACAAAGATCGTGATGTGGTAGCCAGGATAAACGCCTTGTGATTGATCTTGGGGCTTTTATGGTTGGGAAGACGTGGTCCAATATGTGTATATGTGTATGGAGGCGTGAGACAGTCCCCCCCCCTTTGCTCTCTGACACACAAATTTTACATGTACCTGTTCAAGGTGTATTTTATTTCGCTCTCTCAATGTATTGCTAGGGCAGACCTATGCGGTTTGCTGGCGTACCGATGTGTACTCTTGTATACTCTTCACTAAAATTTTTATAATATATAATATAATATACGTTATTCTGCATTCTGCGCAGCGTTCTTTTGCTAAAAAAAGTATATTCTGAAAGCGTTTTCTTGGAAATTCTTTTCTGAAAAGCAAGAGGACTCTCGTACATGCTGGCGACAACACTGGCGCGCTATGCCGAAGCTCAGTCTCTCTAAAGAGTACAGCAAGCTTCCTCACTGGGCAAAAGGCTCTTGGTTGCTCCCTCTCTACAGAGGGATTATGAATAGCTGTATTTTTCTGATTTATGGATACCTTGCATGGCGCTTATGGCATGGCAAAGAAGAACGTTCTCGGTTTAGAGAACGTCTCGGGCGACCTGGACGGCCGCGGCCGGAAGGTCCCCTCTTGTGGGTGCATGCGGCAAGCGTTGGAGAGATATTATCAATTTTACCTTTAATAGAAATACTGTCAGGAAGACGGATCGCACTATCCACACTTGTTACAAGTTGTAGCGTCTCTTCTGCCGTACTGGTAAGAAAACGTCTGCCAATTCGGGCTTATCACCAGTACATACCTGTGGACAGTCCCGTCTTTCTCAGACGTTTTCTGGATCACTGGCGTCCGACGCTAGTGTTGTGGACAGAATCCGAGTTATGGCCTAACGCTATCTTGGCCATTCAGCAACGCACCATTCCTCTCGTGCTTATCAATGGCCGTATTTCTGAGCGTTCATTTCAGAGATGGCAACGATGGCCAAAGGATATTCAACTTATACTAAATTCATTTGATCTGTGTCTTGGACAGACAGAGCAGGATTGTAAGCGTCTCTCACTTTTGGGTGCCCGGCGAACTGAGTATATTGGGAATCTGAAATTTGTGTCGCCGCCTCTACCAGCGGATAGACAGGCTTTGGCCCAGATACGAACTCAGCTAGTAGGACGGCCTGTGTGGTTAGCGGCCTCGACACATGCGGGCGAAGAGGCTATTGTTGGTCGTGTTCATAAAAAACTAGTATTTCTATATCCTAAACTTCTCACTCTCATTGTCCCTCGCCACCCATCTCGGGGAACTGCTATTGCAACTGAATTAACAGCAGCCGGCCTGCCAGTAGCAAGACGTAGTCTTAAGGAATTTTTCCCAATAGCATCTGGTATATATATCGCAGATACTATTGGTGAATTAGGATTATTGTTTCGTATTGCTTCTGTTGTTTTTATAGGTAAATCGCTTTGTGTTGGTGGTGGTCAGAATCCCCTAGAGCCAGCAAGATTAGGCTGTGCTGTTCTTTTTGGACCGCATATGAGTAATTTTTCAGATATCGCAACTCGCATGGTCACTGCTGGTGCTGCACGGATCGTAACCGATGAGGCACACCTTTGTGCGGAAGTTGCTGCTCTCCTTGAAGGGACCCCTGTACGGACTGCCATGGGAAGAACGGGTAAGACATTGGCGACTCAAGAAGCGGGTGACGTCATGCTACGCTTGCTCAATCGGCTCGTCCCTTATCTTGATCCTTGATCGGGGATCTGTCAGAAAAGAGTAGATACCGTCTAGAGTAGAGACCGTATCTTGAGTGAGGGAGGAAAGGTGCAGACACCTGCCTTCTGGCAAGGCGACGGGTTACTCGCACATTTGCTAGGTCCCTTCGGGCGTTTTTATGGGGCCTGTACGGCCTGGCGTCTCGCCAAGAGACCATCGTGGCGGGCACCCGTACCAGTGGTTTGCGTGGGAAACCTCGTAGCTGGTGGCGCTGGGAAGACGCCTGTCGCAATAGCGATCGCGCAGAAACTCCGCTCTCTTGGCCTTCAGCCAGTGTTCCTATCTCGCGGCTACGGTGGCAAGAAACATAGACCACTTCAGGTTGTGCTAGAACGGGATAGAGCTGAGCACGTGGGCGATGAGGGACTACTTCTCGCCGCTCAAGCCCCAACAGTTGTTGCAGACAGACGTGTGGAGGGTGCGCGCTTGGCAGTCTCTCTGGGGGCGCAGGTTATTGTTATGGATGATGGCCATCAAGATTCTAGCTTGTATAAGGACATCACCCTCGTGGTTGTTGATAGAGCTTATGGTTTCGGAAACAACAGACTCCTCCCTGCGGGGCCGCTACGGGAGTCAGTCGGACGTGGTCTGGCACGTGCCTCGGCAATAGTATTAATTGGGGAATCAGGGGAAGATTACATCTCTGAAAAGTTATTTCCTTCTCAGCGACCTGTGCTACAGGCATATTTCGTCCCTGGACCTGAATCCGCTTTCCTCGCAGGACAGCGAGTCGTTGCCTTCGCCGGCATTGGCCGGCCAGAAAAATTTTTTTCCACTCTACGGGCAATTGGTGCTTGTCCGATAGCCTGTTATTCATTTGCGGATCACAGACCGTATACAGGACGCGAGATTCAGCTCATTCTTGATAAATCCTTAGAATTGCAAGCTATACCTATTACAACTTCTAAGGATGCAGTCCGTCTTTCTCCAGAGCAACGACAGAAGATTGTGGTGTTAACAGTGACTTTAGCTTGGCATGATGGCGATGAAAAGAGCTTGGAGACGGTGCTCTTGCACAGGTAAACAGGCCCCCTCTCCTTTCTCACCTCATCAAAGGCACACGCCTCCCCGCCTGTCCCACAACACGAGGATGACGCTCTTGCCACAAGCTCCTAAGAGGAAAAAGAATAACACGAGTAATTTTTTCTCTTAAAATGGCTCTTTCTACAGAAGTGGTGATTATGTTTCTGGTAGCCGTAGACAGGCGGCAGCTAACTTGTCAAAGGCACGGGTTCTGTGGCTGATGGTCTGTTTGAGCGTAGGATACATTTCGGCAAATGTGGCGGTATGACCAGAGGGTTGGAAGATGGGATCGTAACCAAACCCATTGCTTCCCCGCGGAGGCCACACGATATTTCCTTGTACAACCCCTTCGAAGGTTTCTGTGTGTCCATCTGGCCATGCGAGAGCGAGAGCCGATACAAAACGGGCAGAACGGTCTTTCGTATCACCCAGCAAGGTGTGAATTCTGACCATCGCAGCAGTAAAGCTCCGCTCTTCTCGAGCCCAGCGGGCCGAATAGAGGCCGGGCCCCCCCCCCAGTGCTGTCACGACCAAACCAGAATCATCCGCAACGGCCGGTAAGCCCACTGTCGTGGCTGTTTCTAAAGCTTTGGCTTTCGCGTTATCCACGAAAGTCTTACCAGTTTCTGCTGATTCAGCTAATCCAAATTTTTCGACGGGAATAATATTTATTGCATACTTTATAAATAAGTTTTCTATTTCTTGTATTTTTCCCTTATTATAACTTGCCACTATAAGTGGACCTTTTAAAATTAAACGCGTCATTGCTTTATACTTCTTCTAATCCGAGAGCTTTCCTTTGTAGTTTCACTAATGTGTTTATACCATTCTGTGCGAGGTTCAAGAGCTGGAACAATTGATCGTGTGTGAATGGCTTCTCCTCAGCTGTCCCTTGAACTTCTACTATCTTACCTGAAGATGTCAGAACAAAATTGGCATCAGCTTGAGCAGTTGAATCCTCTGTATAGTCTAAATCTAGTACAGCCACGTCATGGTAAAATCCACAGGAGACAGCGGCTATCTGTTCAACTATTGGGAAAGACGCCAAGAGACCGAGTTGTCTCAGACGTTGGCATGCGATGTGTAGCGCAACATAGGCGCCCGTAATAGCAGCACTCCGTGTACCGCCATCTGCTAAGAGTACATCACAGTCTATCTTGATCTGCATCTCCCCCATTGCCTTTTGATTGATGATGGCCCGCAATGAACGACCAATTAAACGCTGGATTTCGTGCGTGCGACCACTTTGTCTTCCGCGGACAGCTTCGCGGTCAGTGCGAGCGTGCGTTGCCCTGGGTAGCATGCCGTACTCAGCGGTTACCCACCCTCTACCAGTCCCACGAAGAAAAGGTGGTGGCTTTTTCTCTACTGAGGCCGTACATAAGACGGCAGTCTGACCGAAACGGGCTAGACATGAGCCTTCTGTATGCTGATTAACATGAGGTTCCAGTATGACAGTACGGAGTTGATCTGACGTGCGCCCTGAAGGTCTCATACATGGATTCCCCACTCTGCTGCTGCACGGGTGTGACCGAGCTATGCATACCCGTGCCTCAGGATTTAATTCGTGCCTCAGGATTTAATTGAGGTGATAAGGTGATAAGAGGTGCTAGAGGTGCTGATTGCGAGGCTGTGTCTGTGTCAAATAGCACGCCTGCTTGCGCGTGTGCCAGTCTTGGCCAAAACGGTGCGCGATGAGATGACAAGAAGCCATCAGCGATCCACTGGCCGATGACAACCCTATTGAGTGGCCTTTCAGGGATAGACATCCTTAACCCCTTCTGAGATAAGAATCTTCTTTCCTATTGGCGCTCTCTCATCGCGCCATATCCTGTTGGGCGTGCCTGGCCCAGGCGCTCAGATGAGTCGCCAGTTTAGAGGCCGTTTCTGTGTCTAGGTCTACCAACGTTAAACGACTCTTTTCACGAATCGTGATGCGCAGCATTTTGAGTCCACTCTCATAATCAACTGTTTTGAGAACAATTTCCTTTCCCCATGGGGCTGGGAATTTGTCAAGGAATGTCAAGACCTCATGCAATCCAGTAGCCATTGTATCTCCATAATATGCAGTATCATGGCGTCCTTAGACTAGAGACTAGGATTTCGTGTTGGCAATTCTTTCCAAAAAACGGGCACGGTAGAAAAGGCGCCTATGGTGTGGAGTATCATGGAAAGAGGTGCGTGCGTGCAGTACATTATTACAGATAAGCCCTTGGCCAGACTCTAGACGGTAACGAAAAATGTGGGGGACGTCCTCTGTATCCAGGACAGTCCGCAGGTGCACTGCCGCGGCAACTGCTTCTTGATGCCAGACAATACTACGGGTACGATGAGTGTAACGCATGTGCACGTGCTGTCCTTCCGAATCATAGGAAAAAACAGGTCCAGTCCTGTCTGGACGTATGCCTTCATGAGCTGGAATCTTCATCGAATCGGACCTTGACAGAATCTCTACCACGTCAGGTGCCTCGTCGCGCAAGCGAATGTAGAGAATGTCCGGATCAAGTACGGCACTTGTGCCTCCAATGACGGCCTGTGTTACACAATGGAGAATCATCGCTCGCACAAGCCTATTTGATGGATTGTAATAGCCGTCCGTATGCCAGGCCATAGACTGGTCTGTATAGGGAATATAACTTTTTTTAATATTATCATTATTATCTTGAATAGAAACGGATGAGATACTGTCTTTGTCAGCTAGTGGGTTGGTGTCGAAATTTCTTAAGCCAAAAGCACTGGCAAATGCTTTGAGCTCTTCTCTTCTTGACGAAGGAGGAGCGGCATAGATAGCCATATTGGTTTTATGACATAGGCGTGTTATTTTCGTCCATTCTGCATCTTTTATATGATACATTGATTTCAGTTCAACTATTAATGATTTTACTTCAGTAGGATAATTCTTTAACTTGTCGTCACGCCAGCGGCAGTAGGAGTCTGTAGTGAGCAAATTAAATGGTGAGTGGCTTGGCTGTGTTAGCAAGAGCATTGTTACTCCTAAATACTCTATATAGTAGTGGATTGATAGTTTTAATTTTTTAAAAATAGTAAAGATCAAAAAATAAAATTTCTAAAGAGCATTTTCATTTTCGATTAAATATGATGAACAGTGCAAAATACGCTGGATTCCTTTATAAGACTTCTGTATATTATGAATAGTTAATCTATAATATAGTGAGAGGCCCTGTAACTCTCACCTAAGAGGCATACATATATCCTTCGACAGGGATTGAAGGCTGTGAGAGCAAGGAGCATGTCGTCAGGCACGGTGTGATGGTCCCCGACACAGAACAAAAGAGGGAAATTGCGTGCGGCTTTTTTTCTCCAGAGGAATCTTCCATCATGGAAATGCCTGAAAAATTTAAAAAATGTTTTGAGCGCATGGATGTGTCTTGCTGGAAGGCCAGTTCCTACCATAAGACTGGCCTGAAGGGTCCTGTGTGATAATACGAGAACTATCGTGCTCGCACGGTGAGAATGGATCGAATGAGGAGAGGATCGATGGCAAAGGCGATGCCAAGCACACCACTTTTAGACCAGCTTGAAAGCGGTCCATGGCCGAGTTTTGTCACAGGCCTAAAAAAATTAGCCCAAGCAGAGGATAAGCCTTACGCTGATATGATGAAGGACTTGCTCGGCCAGCTAGAGTACTCGTATGAAACTCGTAAGGGGTACTGGAAAGGGGGCGTAGCAACTGTATTTGGGTATGGCGGTGGTGTGATTCCTCGTTTTTCTGAGGTTGCGCACAAGTTTCCGGATTCAAAGGAGTTCCACACGTTTCGTGTGATGCCCCCTGCTGGGATGCATTATTCAACTGACATCCTACGAAAACTCTGTGATATATGGGAAAAGCATGGTTCTGGTCTCATTGCATTTCACGGTCAATCTGGCGACATTATGTTCCAGGGCATTAGTACGTCTAACCTTCAGGCGGCTTTTGACGAGCTAAACGCACTTGGCTTTGATCTGGGTGGGGCAGGCCCCGCAGTACGCACGTCAATGGCATGTGTTGGAAGCGCTCGTTGTGAACAGTCCTGTTTTGACGAGCAGCGCACCATGCGCAGTCTAGTGAACGCAGTGCTGGATGATATGCACCGCCCGTCCTTGCCGTATAAGTTCAAGTTTAAGGTTTCTGGCTGTGCTAACGACTGCGTGAATGCTACACATCGCTCAGACTTTGCAGTGATAGGGACGTGGCGTGATGATATGCAGGTCAACCAAGCAAAGGTCAAGGAGTACATGATCAGGAACGGCCGTAAGTGGATGATCGATCAGGTTATCAGCATGTGTCCGACCAATGCTCTGTCTCTTAACGACGATGATACACTTGCAGTTGACAATAAATCGTGTGTTCGTTGCATGCATTGCATCAATGTGATGACAAAGGCTCTTAAGGCCGGTAAAGATCGCGGTGTGACAGTTCTTGTTGGTGGTAAGCGTACTCTAAAAATCGGCGATCTCATGGGCACGGTGGTTGTACCGTTCATGAAACTTGAAAGTGATGAAGATTTTGAAAGGCTTGTCGAGCTAGGCCAGAAGGTCATTGAGTTTTTCGCCGAAAACGCTCTTGAACACGAACGTACCGGCGAAATGATAGAGCGCATTGGGTTGGTTGACTTTCTAGAAGGGATTGGTCTTGATGTTGATCCCAATATGATTAGTCATCCACGCACCAACTCCTATGTGCGGATGGATGACTGGGACGAGCAAGTGCTTAAATGGAATGCTCGTAAAGACGCCGCACCACGAGCTGCAGCAGAGTGAAAACTGTGTAGTGTGAGTTCCATATTGCGATGGCCACCCCTGGGTGGGGTGGCTGTCAGCTTGGGCCGCAACTTTTCGTCGGAGGTTATGATGTCGGAATTCCGTCGTCCTATTGAGAGTGGTGTCCCGGATCCTTTTCCCTTTATGCATCCTATCTTGAAAAAGAATTACGGTCTGTGGGAATGGCATGACAGGCCAAGAGTAGGTGTTCTGCGACATGTTGCTCAGAACGGTGATGCTGTGTGGACTGTCAAAGCAGGGACACAGCGACAGATGGATGTTTTTACCATCCGCAAATTGTGTGATATTGCCGATCGGTATGCCGATGGGCACGTCCGTTTCACAACACGTTCCAATATAGAATTCATCGTCTCTGACGAGAAGAAGGTCGATCTTCTGATCGACAAGCTAGAGAACGAAGGTTTTCCTGTTGGTGGGACTGGAAATTCTGTCTCTATGGTTTCGCATACACAGGGGTGGCTGCATTGCGATATTCCCGGAACAGACGCTTCAGGAGTTGTAAAAGCTCTTATGGATGAACTTTATCATGAATTCAAGCATGAAGAGATGCCAAATAGAGTGAAGATCACGACTTCGTGCTGTCAGATTAACTGTGGCGGCCAGGGTGATATTGCTATTAATGTCCAGCATACGAAACCACCTAAAATTGATCATGATCTTGTAGCCAATGTCTGTGAACGTCCGGCAGTGGTTGCACGCTGTCCAGTTGCTGCCATTCGTCCAGCGCTTGTAAATGGTAAGCCTAGTCTTGAGGTTGATGAAAAAAAGTGTGTATGCTGTGGAGCATGCTATCCACCCTGTCCCCCGATGCAGATTAATGATCCTGTGTACTCAAAGATAGCCATATGGGTCGGGGGTAAACACTCTTCGACGCGCTCCAAGCCAACTTTCCATAAATTGGTAGCTGCTGGTCTGCCTAACAATGCGCCGCGCTGGCCAGAGGTTTCTGAGGTGGTGATGAGGATTTTGCGAGCCTACAAAAATGATGGTCGCCCATGGGAGCGAGTAGGTGAATGGATTGAACGGGTTGGCTGGCCACGTTTCTTTGAAATGAGTGGCCTACCCTTTACAAAATATCACGTGGATAATTATCGTGGCGCTCGTGTGAGCCTGAACGCATCAGCACAGCTACGTTTCTGAAACTGAGATGGGGTTGCAGGGGGTAGGGAGATGAGATTCGGGATTCTTGTTAATGAAGGCCCATTCAACCATCAGGCTTCAGATTCAGCGTATAAATTCACAGAGGCTGTCTTGCGTAAGGGACATGAAGTTTATCGTGTTTTTTTCTACTATGATGGTGTCAACAATGCCAACAAGCTCTCTGAGCCGCCATCTGATGACCGTCATATCGTGAAACGTTGGTCAGAATTGGCGAAAGCACATAATCTGGATCTAGTGGTCTGTGTCGCAGCGGCGTTGCGGCGAGGTATGAAGGATGAGTTACTCGCTGAAGGGTTCCGCATTTCTGGATTGGGCCAGCTGATTGAAGCTGGCATTCAGTCAGATCGCTTGGTGATGTTCGGGGACTGAAAGGAAAGTGGGATGCCTGAGATAGAGGGAGTAGAAAATACAGGCGGTGTGATCAAGAAATTTTTGTATCTCAATAGTAAGGCCCCCTACGGTACTGTCTATGCACTCGAAGTTTTGGAAATGATTCTAATATCTGCTGCTTTTGAGCAGGACGTACATGTCGCTTTTGTAGACGACGGCGTTTATCAGATCAAGAGAGGACATGACACTAAAGGGATAGAGATGAAGAGTTTTCTGCCCACATACAGGGCGTTAGAAGGCTATGATATTGAAAAGCTTTATGTTGAGAAAGAATCTATGGAGGAGCGTGGACTGAGGGCCGAAGACTTTATTGTTCCAGTCACGGTTACGAACCGCTTGGCTATGAGTCATTTGATCGCTTCCATGGATGTTGTCCTGGGCGGCTGAAAGGGGAGAGGATGCTGCATACGGTCAACAAGTCCCCGTTTGAACGCAACGCCTTTAAAGGCTGTCTAGCACGGGCGCAAAAGGACAGCGTCATCTTGCTTTTCGAAGATGCAGTGTATGCTGCAATAAAAGGTACGACTATAGAGAGCGTTACTGTCAGGGCGACTCAGGATTTTAAGGTCTGTGTACTCGGCCCTGATTTAAAAGCCCGAGGGTATGATGAGGGTCATGTGGTTGAGGGAGTCACTGTCGTAGATTATGGCGATTTCGTTGACATGGTGGTAGCGTATGGCCCTGTTGTTGCCTGGCTATAAGCAAAAGCCGTTCTGCGGTGTGTGTGTTAAGAAGTTTCTTAAGTACTCAGTACGTTGTTTCTTAATAAAATTGGAGGGACTGATATGGCTTATGAGCTGAATGGTAAGAAGATAGAGCATGACGAGGAAGGTTATATTGCTGATGTGAATGGCTGGAATGAGGATGTTGCCAAAATGATTGCCGATGTCGAGGGCATCGATATGACATCGGAGCACTGGGAGGTGATTCACTTTCTCCGTGAATACTACAACGAATATCAGATTGCACCAGCAGTACGTGTTTTAACTAAGGCGGTTGCAAAAAAATTGGGCCCTGAAAAGGGTAACAACAAGTACCTCTACGAGCTGTTCCCATATGGTCCCGGTAAGCAGGCCTGTAAGATTGCTGGTCTGCCCAAACCAACGGGCTGTGTTTGATGTCATAGGGAGGGCGGTCTTCTCTGCGAGACCGCCCCGTGTTTTCGGGTTCTGAGCCGTCAGTGTCAATCTGTGTCAAGAAGAAAGCACAGTGCCATGTCTTTCGTGACAATTGCCTATGCTGCGTTGTTTTATGTTGCGACGGTTGTTTTTTCTGTCGGGTTGCTTAACAAAGTGCTGCAGTTTGCCAGTGCGCCAGCCCCTCTGAAGATTCCGACAATGCCAGCGCCCCTGACCCGGATTGGCGCAGCGGGACGTGTGACGCGCGAGGTCGTACTATTCGAAAGTTTGTTCCGCTCAGATAAATGGTTGTGGATTTTTGCTGTGCTGTTCCATATGGGCTTGTTATTAGTGTTGCTGCGACACGCTCGCTACTTCCTGTCTCCAGTTTGGGGAGTGGTTTGGGACGCTGTGGTACTCATCCAACCTTTTGGAGCATATGCTGCCTTTGCCATGCTTGCCGGCCTGCTCCTGTTGCTAGTCCGGCGGGTGGTACTGGCTCGCCCCCGGTATATCACGAATCCTTCGGATATTCTGCTCCTCATCCTGTTACTTGGCATAGCACTCAGCGGCATCTTTATGACATTCACAGTCCATACTGATATCATTGCCCTGAAACAGTTTTTTGTCAGTCTCTTCACGTTTTCGTTCCAGGAGTTGCCAACGGATTTCCTACTGCTCGTTCATCTCTTCTGTGTAGCAGTACTGATGATAGTGTTTCCATTCTCAAAACTGCTTCACGTTCCTGGTGTGTTTTTCAGCCCAACGCGTGCCCAGTGTGACAACGCGCGTGAAAAGCGCCACGTGGCCGCCTGGGCCGCCAGTATGGACGCAGAACGTTAGGCGGTCTAGCGGCGGTCTAGCGTAGCTAGGTAGCTAGGTAGTAGGTAGAGTAGGTAGGCAGTCCGCAAGACGGCCGAGTTTGATAGATTGCAAAGCCATTGAGGAGCGTGCGTTATGGCCAAGTTCGAGGTTCCTGTGCTGACGATGAGCGAAGAGCCAGCACGGGATATTCCTGAGATTCAGGCCGGTGTCATGGCCCATTCGCGGCCTTTTCTTGCAAAACCGGAGCACAACAAGCCACTTGGTTTTCCAGATTCACTGGTAGACCACTGGCAAGAAAAGGCGCTGGAGCGCATGGGTAGTCTTTTGAAGAGATTTCGTTCGCTTCGCGTTTTCCTTGATAGTTGTGTAAAATGTGGTGCCTGTACAGATAAATGTCATTATTTTCTAGGAACAGGTGATCCCAAAAACATGCCTGTTGCGCGTCAGGATTTATTACGTAGTGTCTATAGGCGTTATTTCACTCTTCCCGGTCAGTTGTTTGGGCCATTGGTCGGAGCCAATGATCTGACTCAGGAAACATTGGAAGAATGGTATACCTATTTTCATCAATGTTCGCAGTGCCGACGCTGTTCCGTATTCTGTCCCTATGGCATTGACACGGCTGAGATATCTATGGCTGCGCGTGATATTATGGACCACGTTGGTTACGGTCAGAAGTATTGCAACGAAATCATTACAAAAGTCCATAAAATCGGCAACAACCTGGGACTGCCTGGTCCGGCTTTGGCCGATACGTTAATGGGTTTAGAAGAAGACGTACATGACGAGACTGGACATGACGTTAAATTTCCACTGGACGTGGAAGGGGCAGATGTCCTCCTCATCACGCCATCAGCGGATTTCTTTGCGGAACCGCATGTAGATGGATTGGTGGGATATGCCAAGGTCTTTCATCAGGCTGGGGTGAGTTGGACTGTCAGTTCCTATGCTTCAGAGGCAGCTAATTTCGGCATGTTCATTGGTTCCTATGAGCAAATGTACAAAGTCGCTAATCGCATCCGCAAGGCAGCATATGATCTAAAAGTCAAACGCATTGTTTTTGGTGAGTGCGGTCACGCCTGGCGAGTGGCGTATAGTTTTTTGAATACCCTGGCAGGGCCATGGGACTTTCTGGATAAAGATTACCCTGTGCCCCAGCATATCATCGAATTTACCACAGACTTGATTCAACGTGGCGGCATTAAACTAGATCGTAGCGCTAATGAGAACATGGTGGTCACACTTCATGATTCCTGTAATGTTGCACGAGGTGCCCGCATGGGGGGCGTTCCTGGCGGGCAATTTACGTTACCGCGTACCCTTCTGAAGGCATGCGCGCCGCAGTATGTTGACATGCATCCTGATACCATCAACGACAAAACTTTCTGCTGTGGTGGTGGGGGGGGACTTCTCACTGACGATCTTATGGAACTGCGTGTCAAAGGTGCAAAGCCTAGGGTAGAAGCCTTGAAAAATGTCATGACTCAAGCGGGAGTGACTCATATTGCATCTTTATGCGCAATTTGTAAAAGCCAGTTTACTAAGATTTTACCTTATTACGACATAGAAATGGATGCCGTTGTTTCGGTCCATGGTCTGGTGAGCAAAGCTATCCTGCTTGGATGAATGGCATGCTGCTTTGAGAGTACGTCCGGACGTACACAGACAGGACCAGCCATGGGCGGTATCCGGGCCGGGAGGGAGTATGTCTGGCAGTGGGGGGCACGCGGCGTTGTTGGTTTCAATTCAAAGACGGCGAAAGGGCAGATGTGCACGGTCATGAGCGTTTGATAACACACTAGGTAAGAGGGAGAGGTTAGATGAGTGAGGGCACGTTGACGTTCCGTCGTTTTCAGGACGGGGATTACACCCCTTCCCAGCACAACAGTGAAAGAATTGTGGTCAGTGGATACTCGCATAAATGTCCCACTTATATCCATCGTACTCCGCCATGTCAGGGGAGTTGTCCCTCGGGACATGATATTCGCGGTTGGCTGTCCATTGTCCGGGGTCTTGACAAGTCAGCCAGTGGATTATCGTGGCAGGAATATGCATTTCGTCGTATGGTTGAAGCAAACCCATTTCCAGCTATTATGGGAAGGGTTTGTCCAGCGCCATGCCAAGATGGTTGCAACCGTAACATGGTTGAGGAACATGTCGGTATTAACTCCGTTGAACAGTTCATCGGTGACTGGGCAATTGTAAACAAAATCAAATTTTTACCACCTGAAAAAGAAACTGGCAAAAAGATCGCTGTCGTTGGGGGAGGACCCGGTGGTTTGGCAGCGGCTTATTTCCTGCGCCGTCAGGGTCATGCGGTAACTATTTTTGAGGCCTATGCCGCCTTGGGTGGGATGATGCGGTTTGGTATTCCCGGCTATCGCACTCCGAAGGACATTCTTGATTCTGAAATACAACGTATCATAGATATGGGTATTAATGTTTATCTTAATACAAAAGTTGGGGTACATCTCACCATCACAAAGCTTGAGAAAGAGTTTGACGCCATATTCTGGGCCATTGGGGCTCAGTCTGGCAACACACTCGGCATTGCCGGGAGTGAAGCCCCGAACTGCGTCAGTGGTATTTCTTTCTTGCGGGCTTTCAACGAAAATCGCTTACAGCATCTACATGGTCGTGTGCTGGTCATAGGCGGCGGGGATACCGCCATGGACGTCGCTGCTGTTGCGCGTCGTATTGGTCACATTGAGCATGTCTCAGACAAAGATCGCCCGGAAAACGTGATTCTCGGTTACACAGCGCATGATGTTGCTTCAGTGGCGCGTCGCGAGGGTGCAGATGTATGGATTATCTATCGCCGACCCATTGCTAAGATGCCTGCCACTCAACATGAACTTGATTCTGTCCAAAAAGAAGGGGTGCTCATTAAGGAAGGTTTAGTCCCACTCGAAGTTATCCGCGCCCCAGATGGGCGGGCCACTGCCCTCCGGGTGATGCCTGTCGAATGGGAAGGTAACACGATGATTCCACATCAGGAGAAAGCTTTTAATATCGATTGTACTCTCGTGGTATCCGCTGTCGGTCAGGGCGGTGATTTCACGGGAATAGAGTCCCTGAACAATGGTCGTGGCCTGATTAGTGCGGATCGCTTTTATCGAGTCTCATCGCATAAAGGTCATTTCGTGGGTGGCGATGTGATTAAGCCACATCTCTTAACAACAGCGATTGGACACGCACGTATTGCATGTGATTCAATTAATGATTTTCTTTTAAAAGACGAATTAATTCGGAGACCCAAAGTAGACGTACATCATTTCAATCTGCTCGGAGAGTTACGGAGCCGTGGTTTGGAGCCTGAAACTTATCAGCATGGAGAGGTATGGGGTACGAATGCGGCGACATTTGCTGTTCACAATTATGAAGACAGATCCGCTCACGAAATTGTCACTCACGAGCGCATGTTTTTAGGGCATTTTCAGCATAGTTCTATGAATCGCCGTGCAGAGATGGAAATTGGTGCTGACAAGGTGCTAGGCAATTTCAAAGAACGATTCTCAAGTCTTGAAGAAAAGAAGGCAGTTGATGAAGCTAATAGATGTATGAGCTGTGGATTGTGTTTCGAATGTGATCAGTGCTTAATCTACTGTCCACAAGTGGCCATCTATCGTGTTACGAAAAAGGGGAGAGCTATGGGCCGTTACGTAGATACAGACTATGCCAAGTGTATTGGCTGTCATATCTGCATGGACGTGTGCCCAACAGGTTATATTCAAATGGGCATGGGTGAGGAGTGACGATGACTGGGGTCTGTCGACTTCTAGTTGTATTGTGGGTGATGATAGGCTGTATGGCTCCGGCAGTGACTAAGGCTGGGGACGAGCCGGAGCCATTGATTCCGAAAGGAAAGGGTGAACGGTGTGTTGAAGAGACGGGTTACATGCGGCGGAACCATATGGAACTCTTGAAGCACCAACGTGATGAAACCCTCTACAAGGGGATAAGGACGAAAAGACACAGTCTGCAGGAGTGTATTGCCTGCCACACGGTGCTAGGATCTAACGGCAGACCTGTCACAATCGCTAGTCCAGAACATTTTTGTAATGTTTGTCACGCGTACGTAGCGGTTACTCCTGACTGCTTTATGTGTCATGCGTCGACTCCTGGCCCGTCAGATCCCCTCCCATTTGGGGATAGCAATAAAGGGAAATGATGTGATGAGCACGCATTGCACCTGTATCCATGCCGAGACATGTCAAGCGGGTCCAATAGGGGCACGGTCCTGCAACACATGCGGCCATGGCTCTGACAGAACATCTGACACACCCGTACCCGTGGAAACAGTCTCGCGTCGATGTGCCATCACAGGAGCGCTATCCGCTTTGGTTGTATCACATGGTGTATTGCTTTTACTATCTAACAATAATGTCGCTGCGGCTAAACCAGCGGATCAACCTGTCTCTAGGACGATCAGATGGGGATTGTTAGTTGATGTGACTAAATGCGCGGAAGGCTGCTCATCCTGTGTAGATGCCTGCCGTGAGGAGCATGGCTGGACAGGATTCGGCCGTCCAGCCACAGACCCGCAGTGGATTCGTAAGCTCTTTCTCAAGGACAGGGCAACAGGTTATGCGGTGAGTCTGCCCCTCATGTGTCAGCACTGTGAGTTTCCGCCTTGCGTGGATGTCTGCCCAACAGGGGCGTCATTCCGAAGAGCGGATGGGATTGTATTAGTCGATCGTCATATCTGTATTGGATGCCGGTATTGCATGATGGCTTGCCCTTATAATGCGCGGTCTTTTGTGCATGAAACTCCTAACAACCAGCAGCCCCACACGCCCCGTGGCAAAGGGTGTGTGGAATCCTGTACACTCTGTGCGCACCGCATTGATCGTGACAGGCCACTCGCTTGTGTTGAGCGATGCACAGAGATAGGCCATCAAGCACTGCTATTTGGAAATTTAAATGATCCAAGAAGCGAAATTTCACAGCGTCTTACTATCTATACAAGTGTTCGTGTTAGACCAGATCTGAGAACAAATCCGGGTGTCTACTATCAGGGTCTGTAGTGCAGTAGTGCAGGAAAGTGAGCAGGACTCATGTACACCAACGTTGCTTACCGTGAGATTGAAGGACGCAGCCCCCAATACTTTATACTACTGGCTGCGGTTAGCGTGTTTATCGCTCTTGGCCTAGGTGCTGCCTATTACATGGAGCACAATGGCCATCATGTGACAGGCATGTCTAACCAGATTGTTTGGGGGATGCCACATGTATTCGCAATTTTCCTGATTCTTGCGGCTTCAGGAGCCTTAAATATCGCCTCTGTTGCTTCTGTTTTCGAACGCACGATGTACAAGCCGCTAGCCCGTATGTCCGGGCTTGTAGCGATTGCTAGTCTAGCGGGTGGCTTGACAGTATTGGTCCTGGATCTCGGTCGTCCAGACCGTTTGGTTGTAGCGATGACTACATATAACTTCAAGTCCATTTTTGCCTGGAATGTGTTTCTATACACAGGTCTCTTCGGCATTGTCGCTTTTTACCTTTGGAGCATGATGGACAGTCGTTATGGCATGCGTTTCTACAAATCAGCGGCCTTTGCAACCTTTATCTGGCGTCTCGCTCTGACCACGGGGACAGGATCGATTTTCGGTTTTTTGGTTGCCCGTGATGCTTATAACAGTGCGATCATGGCACCGCTTTTTATTGCTATGTCCTTTGCCTTCGGGAAGGCTGTTTTTATCTTGATCTTAATCTCTACATGTCATCTCACTGGTCGCTCACTAGGAAGAGTGGTTTTGTTTCGTCTACAACGATTGATGGGCATAGTACTAGCAGCAACAGGCTATTTTGTTGTCGTGCAGCATCTCACTAATCTATACATGGCAGAGCGTCAGATGGTTGAGATGTTCGTTCTCTTCGGAGGAAATGTCTATTCTTTTTTGTTTTGGGTTCTTCAAATTATCATTGGTACAATAGCCCCATTGATCTTGCTACTGTACCCTCGCCTTGGCGGCAACCTTGGTGCGATTGTGCTTGCTTCTATATTAGTGGTTATTGGCGGCTTTGCGCAAATTTATACCATCATTATAGGCGGTCAAGCATTTCCCTTGTCCCTTTTCCCAGGCCTAGATGTTTCCTCTACAGCCTTTGACGCGACAATAGGTCACTACATCCCAACGCTGCCAGAGGTGTTGTTGGGGTGCAGTGGCATTGCGGTGATGGTGGGGATCATCGTGATAGCAATGACTGTGTTACGTTTTCTGCCGCTCAGTCTGTCTGACTCCGTGGTAGATCCTGATCATCTCCATGCAATTCTAGACCAGGAAGACGGAGCCGCCGAGGAAGAAGTAGGGAAGAAGTAGGGATAAAGGGATGAACAGAAGTAGAGAAGACGACAGGACAGTGTGCAGTGTGCAGCCGACGCACGCCGCACCTTAATGCATCATGCATCAAGGGAAGGGCAGATTTCTCAAGAGGCGGGGTCTCAAGCGCTCGGGTGGGTGGTGCGCCGCTACGGAATTCATCTCTCTGCCATGATGCCAGCCTGCACCTCTTGTGAATTTTTCATGGAACAAAATCTTGGACCACACATAGAACAGAAATGAGCGAGCTTGGCTCCAGCAGACGGCAGCGTTTCGTCATGATACTGTCGAGCGAGCTCGGGATCTACACCAAGGGTAAACTGATCCTGCCAACGGAATTGGAAACGGGCTCGGCTCATAGCATCGTCATGAACGCGGGCAGCGGGATGCCCTTTGGCAAGATCTGCAGCATGGGCGGCAATTCTATAAGCAATCACCCCAGCACGTACATCATCTCTATTGGGTAGCCCTAAATGCTCCTTTGGAGTCACATAACAAAGCATTGCTGTACCGAACCAACCGATCATCGCAGCCCCTATGGCGCTGGCCAAGTGATCGTAACCCGCGGCTATGTCTGTTACCAGGGGACCTAGCGTATAAAACGGAGCTTCCCCACATATGTCAAGCTGACGGTCAATGTTCGCTCTAATTTTGTGCATAGGCACATGGCCAGGACCTTCTACCATTACCTGTACATCATATTTCCAAGCAACTTTTGTTAGATCACCCAGTGCATCTAATTCTGCGAACTGGGCAGCATCATTAGCATCAGCGATAGATCCAGGCCGCAAGCCGTCACCTAAGGATACGGCAATATCATAAGACCGCAGGATGGCACAGATATCCTCGAAATGCGTATAAAGGAAATTTTCCCGGTGATGGGCTAGACACCACTTAGCCATAATAGCACCACCGCGGGAGACAATACCTGTGAGACGGTCGATCGTCAGAGGAATATGTGACAGGCGTAAACCAGCGTGAATCGTCACATAGTCCACTCCCTGTTCCGCCTGTTCTAGCAGGGTCTCGCGGAACACTTCCCAGGAAAGATCTTCTGGCTGCCCATCTACCTTTTCCAGTGCCTGATAGATAGGAACGGTCCCAACGGGGACAGGAGCATTACGTAAGATCCATTCGCGAATCTGGTGAACGCAAGTGCCCGTGGAGAGATCCATGATCGTATCGGCCCCCCAACGGATAGCCCACACCATCTTTTCGACTTCCTCAGCGGCTGAGCTAGAGAAAGTTGATGTGCCAATGTTTGCATTAACCTTCACGAGAAAGTTACGGCCGATAATCATCGGCTCGCTCTCTGGATGGTTGATATTGGCAGGGATAATAGCCCGACCACGCGCCACCTCTTCCCGGACAAATGCGGGTGTGATCGGATCAGGGATAGTAGCCCCACAAGGATCCCCATCCCTGACGGAAGGCCCATTGGCACTTGCCTGCGCTCTGGCAAGATTCTCACGTACGGCCACGTATTCCATTTCAGGTGTGATAATCCCGCTGCGGGCATAATGACGCTGAGTCACAGCCCGCCCAGAGAGAGCTTGCAAAGGCCGGCGTCTCGCAAGAGAGAAGGGTGGTACCGTGCATGATTCCGTACTTTCCAGCACACGATCATTGCATACCGTCACATCAGAACGGTCCGCAATCCATTGAGCACGCAAGGCATGTAGTCCACGTGTAATATCCACAGGCACAGCCGTATCTGTATACGGCCCAGAGCAATCATAAAGCCGTAATGGTGGCTCGCCACCCTGTAATTCCACCTCTCGCATAGCGACACGGATGTCTGTGTGTAACCGGCCTTGCACGTAAATCTTGCGTGAGCCGGGCAAGGGATCAGTGGTGACGGCAAACACCATGGTGCATTTCTTCCAGAGTTATATCAATCAAGACTGCAAGACTGACTGAACAAAGTATAGGCCTACACCCGACAAGACCCAGAGGACCTCCCTCTTGACACCTAGCGGGTAGCGGGAGCCTTTCTCCCGGCCTGGGAGAATGCAACCGTTCCCTTGCGCTGTCAAGCCAACAGATATTGCTTTTATTGTCTACAAGTAAGACATTTAAGAAATTAAGAATTTTATTCAGGCTGTCAAGAGGACATCTTGAGGGCAACTGAGCTGGTAGGAATCTCAAATTCCGATCAGCAGATTGGGAATGTAAAAAAGAACAAAAGGAGAAATACTGTAGATGATCCGGCAAAGACCCTTGCAATGGGCTATTGTTCTAACTCTTGCCTCACCTATGACGGTTCTAGCCCAATCACCTGGTTTTTACGTTAGCGGGGCTGCAGGAATCACGCTACCCCGGTACAGTCAGGGTGCTGGCTACAATAATGATACTGGCCAAAGTGTACTTGTTAGTAGTGGATTTTCCTTTAAAAACAACCTTCGTACGGAGTTAGCAGCTGGTTATCAGAACCACAGCGCTGGTACTGCCGTTAGTCTCATGAGTAACATTTTTTACGAATTCCACAATAGCTCAAACTTCAGGCCCTATGTTGGGGCTGGCATTGGTGGTCTCTGGGTTAATGGCAACGACGGGGCCCTGGCGACTTCTGTTGATCAGTCCCATCCTATATGGGCCTATCAGGGAATAGTCGGCATAGATTATACGATAGCCAACACGCTCCATTATTTCTTGGACTACCGCTATTTCAGCATGCGCACAGAGAGTACAGCAAGCACTGAACATACCAGTCAGGATGGCACTCACGGAGTCATGCTAGGTTTGCGCTGGTCTTTTAGAGGACCCGCCCAAAAAAAGATATGAAAAATGTTTAGTCTCTGCTCTTCAAAGCTCTTCAAAATGCAGGGTGATCGTGTTGCGTGTCTGCGACGAAAGCCTGAGAGAACATAAAGCTGTTATCCAGAGGCTGGTTGCCCAATTGCTATACCAATGATCTGGCAATGCTGCAACTGACGCACATTCGAGAGACGTATACCACCCAGAGCGATCACCGGTTGCCGTACTACACGACTCAAATGAGCGAAGCGCATTTGTCCAATCTGTTGGACATCGACATGTGTTGCTGTGGAAAAAACGGGTGAGAGAAACACGGCATCTGCACCTAGTCGACGCCCCCTAGTCAGGCCTCGGGCTCCATGTGCTGCAATCGTAAATAGTCTACCGTGTCTACGACACCAACCAAGTACAGGGGACAGACACTGCCGGCGTGCCACCCATTCAGGCAGATGGAGACCGTCAGCGTGGAGCTGAGTTGCTATGGCAATATCGATATTGTTGCGGACCGCCACAAGAAAAAGAAGACGACGAGTCCGACAAAGCTGAGCGAGCTCATAGCCTAGAGTCAGACGAGTTTTCTGTCCAAGATCATAAGCACGCAACACAACGCCGCAGCTTGCTCTTTGCAGATTCTGGAGAGAATCTCTGACCGTCCAAGCACGAGCGTTCTCATGAGTCAATATAAAAAAATTTGGCCACAAACGCTGCATATAATCATATCCCAAACTTGCAACAAAACACTGGGCTTTTGACGGAATTTTTTATTATCATCGCAAGCTACCTCATGAAATGATGATGTCTGGTACGGAGATTCATCGCAGGAAAGTGAGTGTCGTAGAAAACCTCCATAAAGTACAGAGGGCTGCTTTTGCAGCCGCACGAGAAAGCGGTCGAGAGGAATCTTCCGTGACAGTCGTGGCTGTGACAAAAACTCACACCGTCGACTCCATCAATCCTCTTTTAGCTGCAGGGCACCGCGTATTCGGCGAAAGCAGGGTACAGGAGGCACGCGCTAAGTGGTTGGCATTACGGCATCGCTACCCAGATATCTGTTTGCACATGATTGGGCCATTGCAAATCAACAAAGTGAGGATGGCTGTCTCCCTATTTGACGTTATAGAAACTGTAGATCGTCCGCGATTAGCAGCTCTCTTAGCGCAAGAGATGCAGTGTCAAACACGATGGCCGGATTGTCTCATCCAGGTTAACACCGGTGATGAACCACAGAAGACAGGGGTACGACTGAAGGATGCGGATACATTCATCAAGACATGCAGCGCTGAATGGAATCTACCCATTAGAGGTCTCATGTGCATTCCGCCGCTCAATGAAGAACCCGCCTTTCACTTCGCTCTTCTGCGTGAGATAGCTCGTCGTCACAGTTTACAGACGCTTAGTATGGGTATGAGCCATGATTTCACAATTGCCATACGGCTAGGGGCAACGCATGTGCGGGTGGGAACAGCTATTTTAGGTGACCGTGACCGTCGCTGATTTTGTTGTGGGGGGTCTCATGGAGAAAAGTCTCGTGACCTTTTAGGCCTCGCCATGGAATTTTCATGGCCCACAAAAAAACACAAATCACATACCATGCACCTCACACAATGAGCTTTGCGGGCTTGACAGACGGAACGACCATGCATCACTAACCAATGATGGGCGTGTAGACGATATGTTTCTGGGACGCGGTCTGTCAATTTGCTTTCTACTTCGAGAGCGGTACGTCCACGTGCAAGACCAGAGCGATTGCAGATACGAAAAACATGCGTATCAACAGCAATAACTGGTTGCCCAAACGCAAGATTCAAAACGACGTTGGCACTTTTCCGGCCAACACCTGGTAGTTTTTCAAGCAATGCACGCTCACCAGGCACTGTTTCATTATAGGAATCTAGCAAAAGACGCGAAATTGCAATGATGTGCTTCGCTTTGTTGTGAAACAAACCCACAGCTCTGATGTACGTCTTAAGATTACTTTCTCCTAACGCCAGCATCATGGCTGGCGTGTTGGCAACGGCAAACAAGTGGCGCGTAGCGTTATTAACACTCCTGTCTGTAGCCCGTGCCGATAGGACTACTGCCACCAATAGAGTATACGGGCTATAGAAGACAAGCGCGCTTTCCGGTGTGGGGTTGGCAACGGCGAGTCTGTGAAAAAACGCCTCAATTTGTGCTGCAGTCATACACATGCGCGCCTTGTCTCATAGGGTTTCCCAACGAGACTCTTCTCTGCATTATATTACTTCATTTTGTATCATCTTTGGCGTGCTTTGTAACGTGGATGTCTTTTGTTTATAACGTAGACATGCCCTTTGCGACGAATAACAGAACAACCCCTCTCGCGCCCCTTTGCCGAACGCAACGAATGGCGAATTTTCATGACCCCCCACAAAAAACAAAGCGCTTATGGCGCCACACGCCTTTTGCTTGAAAGAATTTTCTCGTGGCACGCCACGCTAACATAACAAACCACATTCTATTGTCACAGACTTCTGTCACGTCTGTCAAGCAAGAGAACCTGGGCTGGCTTAATGCAAATGAAATTGAAAATTGTAAACTTTATTTTTGTAAAAGAAATTCTTTCTTGTAAGAGGTACAGATATACCATGATCACAGCTAAAAAAAAGCCACAGCATCCCCTCTACCCCCTATACTGCATTGTCCATAACAGGCCCTTGCTAAAGGCCACGATTACAATCGCACAATCCATACACAGAGATTGATACATGGGAGATGTGCAAGTTGACTTTATCCATGTTCTGCTAGCTAGGGTATGTAATCATGGGACGCAATGTCGACACCAATCATCATCAGAGGGCCCACTTTGGTTTCCAGACAGTGGAAGCCGGGACGAAGCCGGCTCTTGTCCGGGGAGTCTTTCGTTCCGTCGCGACTCGCTATGATCTGATGAACGACCTCATGAGTGTCGGGATTCATCGCTTATGGAAGGACATTTTTGTCAACTGGCTGCGACCCCGCACGGGCATGACATTGTTGGATGTCGCTGGCGGTACTGGTGACATCGCTTTCCGAGTCCTTCACCGTCTGCAAGACATGGGGAAAAATGGTCGGATTCTGATATGCGATCTCACCCCAGAAATGCTTGCTGTTGGCCGTGATAGGGCTACGAATAGTCGCCTGCTCTCTGGCATTGAGTGGATTTGCGGCGATGCCGAATCTCTACCATTCTCTGACTGCAGTGTTGATGCCTATACTATCGCCTTTGGCTTGCGTAATGTCACCTGCATTGACTCTGTCTTGAGGGAAGCTCAACGTGTGCTGAAGCCCGGTGGTCGTTTTTTGTGCCTTGAATTCAGCCATGTGGTTCTGCCACATTTAAGATTCTTGTACGATCATTACTCTTTCACTATTCTCCCATGGATTGGAGAAATAGTCACTGGTGACCGTTGTTCTTATCAATACTTGGTGGAAAGTATTCGCCGCTTTCCTGACCAACTTACGTTGTGTCAGCGGATGACAAAAGCCGGCCTCAGCCTCGTGAAGTATAAAAATCTCTCAGGCGGTATTGCCGCTATGCACTCGGCTTGGCGGATATGATGCTCCATTCCTCCTAAGAGGTTGGCTGATGATTCGTGCCGTCCGTAATATGCGGCATCTGTTCCGCATTATGAATGTGCTGGCCCAACACGACGCCTTATTTCCGCTGGAACGGATCGGGGCTATGCGCGATCTTGTCTATGCTTTCACACTCCTCAACCGTCGCAGCAGACGAGCGGGACAGCAACAACCAGGCAGACGCCTCGCCACTGCGCTCGCAAAACTGGGACCAAGTTTTATCAAACTAGGACAGGCCTTGTCTACCAGGCCTGACCTGATTGGTGCAGAGGTTGCTGCTGACCTGGCGGACCTGCAGGACAGACTCCCACCTTTTCCTTTCGCACAGGCAAGAAAAATTCTAGAGGAAGATTTTGACAGACCGCCAGAGGAACTCTACCGCAGCTTTAATCCTATACCAGTCGCGGCCGCTTCTATTGCTCAGGTGCACTTTGCCGTCACGGTAGAAGGGGCAGATGTCGCTGTCAAGATTCTCCGCCCTGGTATTCGCGCCGCGTTCCGTCGTGACATTGACGTCTTCTATTGGCTTGCGGAGATCATTGAACGCACCCAACCAAGTGTTCGCCGTCTGAAGCCCGTTGAGGCCGTTGCAGCTTTTGCTCAAACAGTTGAGATGGAAATGGATTTACGTTTCGAAGCTGCTGCGGCTGTTGAGTTCGCAAACAATTTTTCAGATGATCATACATTACGTATTCCTTCTGTAGATTGGCAAAGAACATCACAAAGGGTACTAACAGTAGAAAGAGTGTATGGAATAGCTATTGATGAGAGTGACCTCCTGATCCAGGCTGGAATTAAGCCTCGCGATGTTGTTGCACGGGCAGCTAACGCATTTTTTAACATGGTCTTTCGCGACGGCTTTTTTCATGGTGATTTGCACCCTGGTAACATGTTTGTCGGGTCCAAAGGAGAGGTGATACTCATTGATTTTGGCATCACCGGTCGTGTTGATCAACAAACACGTCGTTATCTTGGTGAAATGTTGCTAGGCTTCCTGACGGCCGATTATCGCAGAGTGGCAGAGATTCATTTTGAGGCTGGTTATGTTCCGGCTAATAGGTCAGTGGATGCTTTTACACAGGCGTGCCGTTCCGTTGCTGAACCCATCTTCGGCCGGCCTATGAACGAAATATCTATCGGTCGCCTGCTGGGACACCTGTTTAAGGTGACAGAGGCATTTGGCATGGAAACTCAACCGCAACTCCTTCTTTTGCAAAAAACTATGATCACGGCAGAAGGTGTTGGTAGAAATTTAGCGTCAGACGTAAATATGTGGACGTTGGCACGTCCATTAATAGAAAAATGGATTCGTGAAACCCTAGGGCCTGAAGCGCGCTTGCGACAAATGGCAAATGACATTGTCTCGTCCTTTGAAAAAATACCACAGTTGGTTACACACTCAGAACAGGCTGCTGCTATGTTTGGCCATGATGGTTTAAAATTGCATCCTGACACTCTTGCTGAACTGACCTGTCGAAGAGGGTTAAATTCTTCAGCATTGACGCTCTTGCCATGGACACTACTCGCCCTACTCCTCCTTTTCCTTTTGCTCAGCCGTTGAGGGGAGATCGTCAGTATTGTGACTGTGACACGAGGGAAGATAAAGGCTCACTGAGAGTGTTAAAGGGACAAAGGTTGAGCTTTCTTTTTGTCAATTGTAACCCAACTTTTTAAGCATGACCCCACCCCCCTTGCCTACTTTGCATAGGGGGTCCAATTGATGGGACAGAGAGTGTGCACAAAGGCCGCTGTATTCTTCTTATTGTGTCCGGTGGGATTGCCGCGTACAAAACGCTCGATTTAATTCGTAGGCTTCGCGAGAAAGGCATTACTATTCGTTGTATTTTAACAGAGGCAGGGGCTCGCTTCGTGAGTCCATTGAGTCTGGCCGCCCTTTCCGGGGCACCAGTCTATCAAGATTTATTCTCTTTGCAGGACGAAACAGAGATGGGCCATATTCGTTTGGCACGCGAAGTAAACATTGTAGCAGTAGTCCCTGCGACAGCTGACATACTGGCTAAAATGGCCCATGGTTTAGCTGATGATCTCGCCTCGACCACTCTGCTCGCTACCAATAAGCCAGTTTTAGTAGCGCCTGCCATGAACATGCACATGTGGTCCCATCCAGCGACCCAGTCCAACATTGCCGTGCTGGAGCGGCGTGGCGTGCAGTGCGTCGGCCCAACATGTGGTGCCTTGGCCTGTGGAGAGGAAGGTGAAGGACGTATGGCAGAAGTGTCTGACCTGTTGGCGACCCTTGACACATTGCTCTCCACGTCCACTCACACTCACCAGATAGAGATGGCCATGACTGGACGAAGGGCTCTTGTCACGAGTGGTCCAACTTATGAGGCGATTGATCCCGTTCGTTACATCAGCAACCGTTCCTCCGGTCGACAGGGTCATGCTATCGCGGCGTCTCTGGCACGGCACGGTGCACGGGTGACTTTAGTCAGTGGTCCAACACTCCTGTCAGACCCAGTCGGGGTTCATACCATCCATGTGGAAAGTGCTGGTGAGATGCTTGCAGCGTGTGAAGATGTCTTGCCGGTGGATGTTGCGGTGTGTGCCGCCGCCGTAGCGGACTGGCGGGCGGCAAGTGTCAGTCAGCAAAAGGTAAAAAAAAGAGGAGATGTAAAAACACTTTTACTAGTAAAAAATCCAGACATTCTGGCTCTCCTGAGTCAACCAGGACCACGACGCCCAGTACTTGTCGTAGGTTTTGCGGCTGAGACAGAGTCTCTTCTTGACAACGCTTGCCGTAAGCGCACGGCTAAGGGATGTGACTGGATTGTGGCTAACGATGTTGCCAATAATCAAGTCTTTAGCAGTGCTTACAACACGGTTCATCTTATTACAGAGAACAGTGTCACTTGCTTGAGAACCATGACAAAGGTCGAGATCGCTGAGTCTTTGACCGAGCGTATCGCAGCAGCCATCAGAAAGAAGAGGGTGGTGGGCAGTCCAGAGAATCTGACACAGCCGCCGTAGAAAAGCGAGGCATAGCGTTCATGTCAGCTGCCTCAAGAGAAACGGGTTAACCATCAGAGATGGAGAATACAATGTCAGGTCCCTCCAGAGTCGGGGAGTTTCGTGGTTGTGTCTATGATTCTATCACAGAAGTGATCGGTGCCACGCCGCTTGTACGGCTGAAAAAGCTCGTCGCAGAGAGTAAAGGTGTCGCTAAAGTTCTAGGTAAATGTGAATTCTTTAATCCATTGCACTCCGTTAAGGACCGCATTGGTCTTGCCATGATTGCGGCAGCAGAATCTGAGGAGCGGGTATCAGCGGGAATGGTTTTAGTTGAGCCAACCTCTGGCAACACAGGAATCGCGTTGGCCTTTGTTTGCGCTGCTAAAGGCTACCGGCTGATTCTAACGATGCCGGAAAGTATGTCGTTGGAACGGCGTAAGATGCTTAAACTCCTTGGTGCTGAAATAGAGCTCACTCCAGCAACCCAGGGCATGACTGGTGCTATCCAGCGAGCCAAGGAGCTTGTCGCAAGCATACCGCACGCCGTCATGTTACAGCAGTTTGATAATCCGGCCAATCCAGCTATTCACAGGAGTACGACTGCAGAAGAGATCTGGTGTGATACGAACGGACAGGTGGATGTGATTGTTTCAGGTGTTGGGACGGGTGGCACCATTACCGGTATTGCACAACAGTTAAAACCCCGTAATCCTGCTATGCACGTTGTTGCTGTAGAACCTGAGGATAGTCCTGTGCTGTCAGGCGGAACGCCTGGCTCTCATCAGATACAAGGTATTGGTGCTGGCTTTGTACCATCGATCTTAAAGACAGAGCTGATTGACGAGATCATCAAGGTCACTAACGAGACCGCTTTTCTCACAGCCCGTAAGGCTGCTCTGTTAGAAGGATTACCAGTCGGTATTTCCTCTGGTGCAGCCATTGCTGCAGCGCTGGAAGTCGCGCGCCGCCCTGCCTTGACGGGCCGACAGGTGATTGTCATTCTGCCTAGCTTTGCTGAACGTTATCTCTCCACTCCACTCTTCAACAACGGCGACTAAACCCTTTTCCTATGGCTTCAACGCCCGTCGCACTATCTCCCAGACGCGGAGAAAGGGCAGGCTATTAAATTTTATTTATAATATGATTTCTTTATTTATAATTTATAATATGGTTATAATATGGTTTTGGTTATTTATTTTGTTCTTTACGATGGAGATTTTCCTGTGGGCAAGCTAGACTGGCCGTTACAGGACGTCCTGAACAATCTGGAGACCAGACAGCTCCGACGTAGTCTGCAGCCGTTTTTTCTGAGCACGTCTGCTGAAAATGTATATAGTGGTGAGCAGACTCTGATAAATTTCTCTTCTAATAATTACCTTGGCCTCGCGAGGCATCCAAAGTTGATTGAGCGCGCTTGCCAATGGGCTGACTCCTATGGAGTGGGCGCGACTGCTTCCCGTCTCGTCTGCGGCACGCTTACTCTCCACGAGAGTGTTGAAACAAAACTCGCTTCTTTTAAAAAGACAGAAGCTGCCCTATTACTCAATTCTGGATTCCAAGCTAATAGCGTTATTATTCCCTCTCTATTAGAAAGCAGCCTACTCAAGGCAGAACCATTGGTGCTGGTTGATCGGTTGGCACATGCAAGCCTTTACCACGGCTGCGCAGCAGCAGGTGTACGACCATTACGGTTTCGTCATAATGACCTAGACCATCTTGAGTTTCTACTCAAAAAGCGGAGCAAGGCAGGCCAGCAACCTTTTATTCTGACTGAATCCGTCTTTAGCGTAGATGGTGACCGCGCTGACTTAGCGAGTCTTGCCGCTTTAGCTGACAGTTTTGGGGCCGTGCTGTATGTAGACGAAGCTCATGCGACAGGCCTATTTGGACCTGGTGGTGCTGGCTTGGTGGCGGCTGAGGCCAGAGGCCGGGTTGATGTTATTGTGGGTACATTCAGTAAAGCGCTGGGCGGATTCGGCGCCTATGTCGCAGGCTCCCAAAAATTGAGGCAATATTTAATTAATCGTTGTTCTGGATTCATTTACTCTACGGCTCTGCCGCCACCAATACTGGGTGCCATGGAAGCTGCCCTCGAAATAGTCCCATCCCTCACAGGAGAACGAGCGAGAGTACTTGCCACAGCAGCGCGTCTGCGAAAAGCCATGATTGCAGCGGGACTGGATATCGCGAGTTCTTCAACTCAGATTGTCCCAGTCATTCTCGGTACTGAAGCTGCTACACTGACGGCAAGTCGGATTTTGGCAAAAGAGTACGGTCTTTTAGCAACCGCTCTCCGCCCACCCACTGTCCCTGTTGGGAGCAGTCGTATTAGATTCACAATGAGCGCAACACATAGCGCAACTAGTGTTAATTGTCTTATTGCTGCTATTCCCGCTATAGCAACTCTTTCTGCTTATAGTGTTGCATAGCTATGAAAGGGGATAACGCCGCTGTGGGCGCGTGTGATTTTTTTGATTGGGAGGTGGTCTTTGTACCAGGCTGGGGCTTGGAAGCAGGCTTGTGGGCCTTTGTACAGGCCACCTTAATGAGTATGTCCGGACGGAATCTGAGGTGTATGCCCATTGAACTGGGTAGCACAATGTCCCTAACCCTAACCCGGGGGAAAACTTTTCGTCTGGTCGTTGGCCATTCCACAGGGTTTATGTGGCTTTTACAGCAACGACCTTTTCTCTGGGACGGCCTCATAGCCGTGAACGGTTTTACGCGTTTTGTATCAGATAAAGACTTTCCACACGGAGTAGAAAAAGATTTATTGCAGCGTATGCTGTCTCATTTCCAGCAGAATCCTGACGCTGTTGTCACTGCTTTCTTACGGCGGTGTGGCACACGCGGGCAAAAGAGTGTACCGTCGCAAAGGCTAAAGATACTGCGACAGGGTTTAGTTTGGTTACGGGATTGGGATGCCCGTCCAGCGTTTGTCACTGAATCTGCACCGCTCTTGGTCCTAGCTGGTGGAGCAGATCTGATAGTCCCACCGGCAATGACCCAAGCCTGTTTCTGTCAGCGGAGTGATGTAAAGATCGTCTGGCAGCCCGCAGGGGGACATTTGCTACCGCTTTCTCATCCTGAGTGGCTTGCCATGCACATATGGCAATTTGCATCTCAATTGTGTGCTGCTCATGCTCATACTCATACAACTCGCTGTGCAAAACATTTAGAGAGTCTCACTTGATTAGCAAGCGCAAGAAAACTGCTGCGGTTACCTTTAACAAGGCTGCTTTGACTTATGATGCGGCAGCAGTTGTCCAGCAGAGAGTGGGCTGTCATCTTGCTGAGCGTATCGGAAAACTTGACATGCCTGCCCATCCAGCAGTACTGGAATTGGGTTGTGGGACATGTCTCTTCAGTCGTGCTGCCATCAGTCACATTAATCCATCCCTGTGGATTGCAACGGATCTCTCTCCTGCTATGGTGGCCCGCTGTCGGGATGCTTTTGGTGCAGACAGCCGCTTTCTGTTTGTTTGTATGGACGGAGAATTACCAGCGATCGCTATGAGATCTGGCTTTGACTTAGTTTGCGCCAACCTGGTAGTACAGTGGTTTGACGATTTGGCTGGGGCTCTTGGACGACTGGCGAAGCTTCTTAAAGATGGTGGATGCCTTATTTTCACTACTCTTGCAGATGGGACCTTTACAGAATGGGTCAAGACTCATCACAAACTTGGACTGGTGGCTGCTACCCCATCCTATCCTGACACTAAGACGCTAGCCCGCCAGTGGCCACCCGGTGGACATGGGACAATAGCAAGGGAAGAAGTCATTCGCCATACTTATTCAGATGCTCGCAATTTTGTTTCTATGCTGAAGACCATTGGTGCCCATGCTACAGATCGGCGACCGCTCGCACCAGGAGTTTTCCGACAGGTGCTGCGGACATTTGGTGTCGGTGGCGGACCAGTCGTCGTGAGTTACCATGTGATCTATGGTTTGTGGCGTAGAGATAGTACTGGATGTAAAAGTTAATGTGCGCTTCACATGGATTGTTCGTCACCGGAACTGATACAAATGTCGGTAAGACTGTTGTTGCTGCCTGTCTGGTCATGGCGTTTGCGGCTGACTATTGGAAGCCAATACAATCAGGACGTGTTTTTTCTGATGATTCTGCAACAATAAAGAATCTTACGGGTGTATCATCAGATAGGGTACACCCTTCTCTTTATTGTTTACAAGCACCACTGGCTCCACATGAGGCTGCCCGCCTGGAGGGGATTCAGATTGTTCTTGACAGTTTCAGACTCCCACGCTCAGAAAGACCTATAGTTGTTGAGGGAGCGGGTGGTGTGCTAGTGCCTCTTAACGAAAAGCATTTAATAATTGACTTAATAGAACATTTATCGCTATCTATAGTACTTGTCGCCCGTAGCGGTCTTGGGACTATCAATCATACTTTATTGTCATTAGCTGCTCTGCGCGATCGCGGTTTAAGTGTGTCCGCAGTGATCATGAATGGTCCCGCTAATCCAGCCAACCGCATAGCTCTTGAAAAGTACGGCAGAATTACAGTAAATGAGTTACCATGGGTCTATCATTTAGATGCTATATCTATTACAAGTTTAATGAGTATTATGACTAGTAAAAAATGGATCTCTTCAATAAATTTAACTAATGAGTGATGTGCTGAAAGGACGTGCTGGAATGGATCGCCTGCAGGATCTCTTGAGCCACGATCGCCGTCACATATGGCATCCCTTTACGACAGATCATGAGAAATCAATACCACCTGAAATAATAGATTCTGCGAGTGGTGCTATTCTTTATGGTAAGAATGGTAATCAATACATCGATATGATATCTTCTTGGTGGGTCACTCTCCATGGCCATACCCACCCAGAAATTGTCCGTGCCATAAGCCAACAGGCGACAAGACTAGAACAGGTGATTTTTGCTGGCTTAACGCATGAAGGTGCCATTGCATTGGCCCACAATCTGTCTGGCATTCTTCCAGAGGATTTGAACCGGGTTTTCTTCTCCGACGATGGCTCAACGGCTGTTGAGGTGGCCCTAAAAATCGCTTATCAGTATTGGCGTAACGTCGGTTCACCGGAGCGTCGCCATTTCCTGGCTTATCATGGTGGTTACCACGGCGATACTGTAGGTGCTATGTCTGTCGGTGCACGCTCTGGATTTTTTGGGCATTTTACTGACATGATGTTTGAGGTTACGACCTTGCCATTCCCATTCACATGGGACGGTGATTCCGATATCACAGAACGTGAGCGCGTCTCTCTTGCTGCGCTAGATTCCTGGCTTGGAGAGTTTGGTCATGAGACAGCTGCCCTCATTGTAGAACCCCTCATACAGGGGGCGGGTGGTATGCGTATGTGCAGATCACAATTTCTAAGAGATATGGCAGCACGCTGTCGGGCAGCGGGTGTATTGCTAATATTCGACGAGGTTATGACTGGATTTGGCCGTACGGGTCAGCCGTTCGCTGCTCTCACGGCCCATGTAACACCGGATCTTATCTGTCTTGCTAAAGGGCTCACTGGCGGCTTTCTCCCTATGGCAGTCACAGTATGCCGTGAGAGCATCTACCAAGCCTTTCTAGGAACAGCTTTTGAGCGTGCGCTGGCACATGGTCATTCATTTACTGCCAACCCGCTCGCTTGCGCTGCTGCACTGGCATCATTACGCCTTTTGATGAGTAGTCAAACGGAATTAGCCCTTAAAAATATTGAGCATTGCCATCGTATTCGCCTTTTAGAAGGTCTTGCTAAGCATCCACTAGTTGGGCAGCCCAGAGTCACTGGCACAGTTGCTGCTTTTAACGTGCTGGAAGAGACAAATGGCCATAGTCTTGTGACAGGGCAGCGGATCAGAGATTTTTGCATGACACGTGGTCTGCTGCTCCGTCCTCTTGGGAATGTTATCTATCTGCTGCCGCCATATTGCATCACACAAGCGCAAATCAACACAGCTTATGATCTCATAGAGGCGGGACTCAATCAGACATATAAGATATGACACAGACATAAGCAGAGCGAGGGGGGAAATCATCTTCTGGATGGGTGGATGACGTCATCACCAGATCATGCTCTTTTCACGAGTTTGGGGGGGGCAAGATTTTTCTAAAGAATTTTCAATGGCAGGAGAGAGCTCTCTACTCTGTTCCAGAAAAATTTATAGAAGTCGCGCCATACCAGGAAATAGTCACAAGAGATAATGGCCACAATAGATAGGAGCGTGATAAGACCGGCAATTGTACCTTCAACCGTACTTCCTCAGAGATGTCCTCAACCCCAGCGACTGTCGGCCCATTAACCAACGAAAGGGACCGTCTTCTCATGGCTATTGATCCTGTTGTTCCGGCTGTGCAGCCAAACATACAGTCACAAACTACGGAAAATGTATTAGCGCTGTTCGCGCTACCCTTCAACGATCTTCTGCACAAGGCGCATGAAGTCTACCGTCGCCATTGGGATGTGAATACAGTTCAACTATCCACGCTTTTATCAATAAAAACGGGTAATTGTGTGGAAGACTGCAAGTATTGCGCACAGAGTCGTCATTACAGCACCTCTATTGAGATCACACCTCTCATGGAGACAGAGGATGTCCGCGCCGCCGCTCGTCAGGCCAAGGCCGCTGGAGCGAGTCGGTTGTGCATGGGAGCAGCTTGGCGTGCCCTGCAGAATCGTAATCTCGAAAAGATTATGAGCATAATTAGAAACGTTAAAGAGGAGGGCCTTGAAGCCTGCGCAACTCTTGGTTCATTAACTGCCGCACAGGCAACCTCTCTGAAAAACTCAGGTCTCGATTACTATAACCACAATATCGATACCTCTGAAGAATATTACAGCAAGATCATATCTACCAGGCCTTTTAGTGAAAGGCTAAGAAGTTTACAGAACGCGCATGCGGCAGGTCTGAAGGTGTGCTCAGGCGGTATCATTGGAATAGGCGAGAGTCGCACAGACAGGGCAGCTATGTTGGCTAGCCTTGCAAGGCTACAACCGCCGCCGGAGAGTGTGCCCCTCAACATGTTTGTTCCCATTCCGGGCACACCTCTTGCTGATGTAGAGAGGGTAAAACCTTTGGAATTAGTACGCACAGTTGCCGTGACCCGCCTGTTGATGCCGGGGGCACAGGTGCGTTTGTCAGCAGGACGGACTGACCTCAGTGACGAGGCACAGGCGTTGTGTTTTTTTGCCGGTGCGAATTCGCTCTTCTACGGCGACCGCCTGCTCACCACGGACAATCCTGTTGAAAAAAAAGACTGGGTGTTGTTTGCAGAACTAGGACTGAGACCCGGTCCAATAGAAAAAAGGACGACTTCTTACGAAGAGAGAAGAGGAGACGCTACCTGAACGTCAGGATTCGGCTCATGCAATGAAAGCACTCCGGCAGAGCTTCATATAAGAGCAAAAACGATCAATAAAACAATTTATTATAGACCTAGCTATAGACCTAGCACGGCGGTGCGGGTATTGGGTAGGGATTGTAGTGAGTCTCTTCTGCGTTATAAACATTTAGTTTATAATAATACGGAGCTCATAACGTAAGGGTAAAACCCATGGGATACTCTGGACCAGAATGGGTCAAGAATGCGGTCTTCTATCAAATTTTTCCCGATCGTTTTGCACGTGTCCCTCATGACAAGTCCCGACGCATGTACTCTTTTGAGGCATGGGATTCGCAACCCACACGCAACGGCTACAAGGGTGGTACGTTGGATGGCATCCGCGATCGGCTGGATTATTTGCAGGACTTAGGCATTAATGCCATTTACTTAAACCCAATTTTCTGGTCAACAGCTAACCATCGCTACCACACCTGCGACTATTTTCGTGTTGATCCTCTGCTAGGAGGAAACAAGGCGTTCGATGCCTTGCTGGGAGCTGCCCATAGCAGAAATATGCGAGTAGTTCTGGATGGAGTCTTTAATCATGTTGGCCGCGGTTTTTTACCATTCAATGATCTGGTGGAGAATGGTCCTGCTTCTGCATGGGTGAACTGGTTCCATGTTTTTCAATGGCCTATTCGCCCCTATCACGGGGAATCTGAAGCAGGCTACGCCTGTTGGCACAATCTACCCGCTCTACCAAAACTCAATCATGATAATCAATATGTAAGAGATTTTTTATTCAAAGTAGCAGAATACTGGTTACGCAAAGGCATTGACGGTTGGCGGCTCGATGCGCCTGAATGCATCCAGACCCCAGGTTTCTGGGAAGAATTCCGTGTCCGTGTCAAGGCTATCAATCCAGAAGCTTATCTTGTTGGGGAAATTTTACCAGAGGCGGTAGGGTGGTTAGATGGGGATCGTTTTGATGGCGTCACAAACTACCCGCTGTATGGGGCTCTTCTGATGTTTGCTGCCCAAGATTACCTGGAGAAAAAACATGTAAAAATTGAAATGACTGGTATCCAAAATTCTATTGATAGAAAATATTTCTCCTCGAGATTACTCTATTTAATGGAACTTCATTCATGGGAAGCCACACTGTTAAGTCTCAATTTTCTAGAAACACATGACGTTCCCCGTTTTCTGACGATTGTTAATGGTTATCGGCCTGCGTTGGAAACAGCTCTTGTGTTACTGTTCACGTTGCCAGGTGCACCGACAGTGTATTATGGCGGTGAGGTCGGAGTTGTTGGGAATGATGATCCCGATTGTCGCAGGAGTTTTCCGCCAGAATCCGCATGGGATATTACAGTTCATAACCTCTATAAAAAGTTTATTGCCCTACGGCGTGCGCACGCTGTTCTTCGTACAGGAAAGATTGTGATTCTAGGTGGACAGGAGGCAGCTGTTTGTTATCTGCGGCATGATGAGGCAAATAGGAAGAAAATTTTTATTGCGGTCAATGCCAACGGAAAAGCCACCAGATTGCACTTGAATGTTAGTGATCTTAAAATGTTTAGATGGGATAGGGTTATTTGTGGCAGCGGTACTTTACATTTAGAGAATGATCAGCTGACTCTGACCTTACCTCCAAGGGGGTTTCTCATCGCCGGAGGGTAGGGTCAGACCCTATCCCCCGCATACTCACGAGACATGTGTCAGAGAAAAAATCACACGAGGATACGCTCGCTGGTTGCCCATTCTTTCGTGCGGGCTAAATGGTGGTAAGGTGAATAGCGTGTAGGATGTGCACAGGCTTCGTAGGGAGTCTTATGACAGGCAAAGATGGTAAGAAGAGTCTGTAGGCCTTCAAGCGCCTTCTCCGCTAGGGTGGTTACTGGTGTATGGTCTGCAGCACGTCTTTCTTCTCCTCCTGCATTCATACCAGTTAAGTGCCAGTATAGCAATTCCTTTGTTTCACTACCAAACGGTATTCCTGGAAAGGCACCAGCAGCTGCCATAGCCCCTTCAAGAGGTAATTGCGACTCATAACCGAGCGAGACTTCCCTCTGTGACGGAAGGAGCCCAGTTTTGTAGTCTATGATAGTGATTCTGTTCCCTGGTAACAGCTCGATACGGTCCGCTCTGGCAGTGAGGAGGCACTGTTGGGGGCGCTTCTTGCAGCGGCTAGTTGGAATGGTTAACATCAGTTGGCCGTATGCTTCAGGAAATACCCGCAGTATTCTCTGTCTGCGCATTTTCTCACGGAGTGCTACCCAACGGGCGATACGCCTGAATCGTGGCCACCAGAATGGTGGTAGATTTTTCATAAAAGTCGCAAAAACTTCTTGTCCCACTGCTAAAAGTAGTTTTTCTGGATTGATGAGTAGATCCTCTGTGGCTGTCGGAGGCCAACGTTTCAAAAAGATTTCCAAAGCCTTGTGTACAAGTACCCCGTACTGGGCCGCGTTCAAGCGAGCGTCCAGCGGTAAGATAGGCTGTAGACGGAGTACACGCTTGGCATATATCGCGTAAGGGTCCTGCATCAATGTATTAATTTCAGTGACAGACAGCCTTTTAGGTCTCGCTACAACAGGCGGACGGGGTGCTGGACGCACAGAGTGCGTAAATTTGTATGGTACATTCAAGGCACGTGCCCAGAGTCGCCACATCTCAGAGTCTTGCCATGTGGAAGCAGCAATTTCTGGCAGACCTGTGACTCTCAGTACAGCATTCAGTCGTAACAACCAGCGTGATGGGACTGTTGGTACGCCATCCGCCCGTTGTGACCGTGTCAGGACAACGCGAGGAGCGCAGAAGGCATGCACGAAGTCGTGAGCTGACAAGCCAATGCGACGTTCTGGCAGAGGCAAACCAAATTTAGCTCGCATAGAACGGCTCATCCATGGGTCAATGTCTGGAACTGGTGGCCAGGTACCTTCATTAAGGCCCCCTAAGATTAACAGGTCCGGGTGTTGCAGGCGCGCTTCAAGCGGTCCTAAAATAGATAACCGAGGATGACGGCCGTCAGTGGGACGTACTGTGTAGCTTTCCATGCAAGAATCAAGTAATGCTGGATAAAAACGCGCTTTAAGGCGGGGAAAGACATCCGCAGCCTCCAGCAGATCCGTCATCAAAGTGGCCGCGGCAATTCCAGATTCATCTTGCCACAGACGGTCTGAACCAAGCTGATGAGCGCTTGTCGCTAGAGATTCTGAGAAGGCAACATGAGCCTCCACGAGGGCTGTCAGTGACACTTCTTTTTCTGCTCCGTTTTCTCTTCCCGATTGCATCAGAGTCACAAAGTCTGCTGCCACAGTTTCCAACCAGTCCAGTAGTGCACGCAATGCGGTTGCCGTATGAGTTGAAGAGTTTCCCAGGGCCGCTTTTAGGCCTCTGAATCCTTGTCCCTGTCGGGGCCCCCGTAGGAGATTCACTTCTAGACACCGCACCAGCTGCTTAAAACTATTCAATGTATAAGTTGCAGCTGATAGGGGATGCTTTAAAACTGCTAGTAATTGTATTGGTGCAAAATCTGCGGCAACCATCACAGCAATGAGGCGCAAAAAAACGCCCTGTGAAGTCTGTGCCAGTGGCACACCAGCTGAATCATCCACCAGCACATCCCACCTTTCCAATTCAGCACTCACTCGCCTAGCTAGCAGACGATCTGTCGTGACGAGGGCGGCAGTCTGACCTTGATGTTCTAGTTTTTCTCGCAAAAGGAGAGAGATGACACGTGCCTCTTCATCTGGAGAGGCACATTCCAAATAACCTATTCCAGCGAGAGTCTCTTGTGACAAGGGAGCCAACCCCTTCCAACAATCTGTAGTTGCTGCAGGGCGTAGTGCCTCTGTAACGAGACGCAGTCTATCAGGATGCGGTCGTTGTGCTGAGAGAATCTGCGAGTGAGGCCAGTCCAGAACGTCATGGCGGTTAACGTCAAGAGCTGCTAGCAAGGCTTTCAGGCCAGCTTGTGGATGAGTCTCGTCAATGTTGTCCCAGCTTTTATCGTCAAGAGTACAGTCTAGACCGGGTAGAATAATCAATCCTCCCCTTCTGCCTTCTCCGACAGGCAAGGCGGCAACAGCGGTCACTAAGTCAGTCAGGACGGGGTCAGCATGGGCAAGACCGGCTATCACTACAAGATCAGAAGGAGGCTCTTGTTTCCAAGCAGTTAATAAACTCTTTATTACATTGTCCCGCCGCACTGCAGGGTCAAGACGATTCTCAACCGCTAAGATCTGCGGCCATACCCGTACTAGTAGCGCTAGGAAGTCGAGTGTAATTTGCCAATGGCCTGCATAGTCAGCGGGCACCAGAGTAGCAAGATTCTCGAAGTCTAGTCTTTGTGTTTGTACTTCATCTAAAAATTTTGTTAAAGCAGCAGACAACTGTGCCGCTTGAGCAGGGCTCAGAACAGCGGAACCCTGCTCTCCTAGTACCAGCCGCGTGAGGAGGAGACGTCTCCGCAAGGGAGGGATGGCTGGTAAGAGGTTAGGTAACGGTAATGTATTGACAAAAATGGAGAGAGCCTCGTCGATCTCCCCTACGGGAACGAGCTGTGGCAAAAGCATTGGTCTTCCGCATGTAGCACGTAAGAAGGCCTCTCGCAAGGTAAGGCATGCACGACGACTCGGTAAAAATACAGTAAAACACCCTAATTCACATGTTCCAGTATTGCTCATCGCGAGCAGTCCCGTGGCCAATTGATCGACAAATGGCAGATCCGGGGCGATCGTGACGACACGAGGACATGGCAAACTCACGGGAATCTCCACCCTATAAATGTATATTTTTTCTTATTAGTTGTCTCAAAAGACACATACGCGCTTTCCACCAACCATGACCCTGCAAGGATGCCTGGCGTCCCTCATGCCAACCTGTTAGGGCCATCATGACTTCAAGTCGATGAGGCGGCCACAATGATCCTAAACGCTCTGGCCATTCAACCAAACTAATTCCATTAGCAAAAGCTTCTTCAATACCTAGTTCAAACGAGTCTTCAGGGTGAACGAGTCGGTAGAGATCAAAGTGCCAAATATTTATTCCTGATAATGTTTCATAAGTTTGAACTAGAGTAAAAGTAGGACTTGGAACTTCTTCTTCTTCTCCAAGCGCCGCATGAATAATAGAACGCGCTAAAGTGGTTTTACCAACTCCTATTTCTCCAGATAATGTAATAGCCGTTCCAACGGCTGATGTTTTATATATATAAGAGCCAAGAGCTGATACTGATTCTATGTTTGGTAAAGAGAGTCGGATAGAAGCATTTACCATCTTCCTAGAGACACTGTGTCAGTCCCTCCCGATAAGTAGGATAACGTAGAGTGAGACCGAACTCGCACTTGATACGATCATTGCGGACTCGGCGAGTATCGGCGTAGAAAGTAAGTGCGAGAGAAGATAGTACATGTTGTGCGTCCTCCCAGCTCATCGTGAGAGGTGCTGGCATGCCCAGCAGGGCTGCTGCATAGGTTATGACGTCCTGGGGAGGAGCTGGTTCGTTATCACAAACGTTATAAATGCTGCCAGGATTTGGTCGTGTCATGGAAACCTCCAGAATCGTCGCAAGGTCCTCCACATGAATTCTTGAGGAGACATGACCTGGTTTCATGACTCTATGTGCCCGCCCGCTGCGGAGTGCGTCTACTGCTGAACGGCCCCGTCCATAAATACCCGCTAGGCGAAAAAGATGAACTGGAAGCCTATATTCCGTCCATAGGGCGAGCCAAGTGCGCTCCGCCGCCGCTCGCACTATAGAGCGGCTTATGCGGGGACGCAGGGGCGCTTTTTCATCTACCCACGCGCCTCCAGTGTCTCCGTAGACTCCTGTGCTAGACAGATACCCAATCCATATCGGGGCGGCTTTGATTAAATCTGTTCCATGAACGTCAGCTACGGGGTCACCGATCGCATCTGGTGGAATAGAGACGAGAACATGGCTCACACCAGTGAAAAGAGCGGGATCAAGTGGGTGGTGGCGATCAAATGGCAACAATAAAGCAACGTTTTTTTTCAGCACAAGCGTTTGATATGTCTGTGGGCGTGTGGTTCCGACAATGCGCATGCCGCGTCTTTGCAGTCGACGAACAAGAAACTGTGCACTGTAACCGAGTCCAAAGCAGAGCAGAGAAGACACCAGAGACTACCTTTCCTCAATTCCTCAATAACGACAATGAACGACAATAAAAAAATAAAGATCAGAAAAAAAGAACGACAAACGCCTCTCATACGGCCAACACGTTTTTCTCCTCATTGGCAATCAATCACATGTTTTGGATTGTTCATGATCTTTCGTATTGGCCAATCCATAGGATAATCTTGAAAGATCTTTCCCATCTAGTACTCTTTTTATTAAAAAGAGTGTTTCCTGTATGCCATACAAGGCTATAAAAGATCCCATTCGAGGTCCTTCATCCCGACCGAGTAGAATTTGGTATAAAGCCCTAAACCAGTCATGCAAATCGCCCACTGCTGGATGCTGTTTGCCAACTTCGTAAAGAAGTCTTTGTAATTCTTGAGAGGATGTTGTTGCTGAAACTTCTTGCAAAGCAGTATACAGATTAGTCAGCGCCACGCGTTCTGCCTCCAACGGTAAACGATAATGCTTTGATGGGAGGAAAAATTTATGAGCATAGGCGATGGCGTGAGCGATGAGTCTATTGAGCAGCGGAGCGGCGGTTGCATTAGGAGCATAGCGCAAGACATAACGCCAAACTATTGCCGGATCTAGAGTGTGGCATGCACTGAGCAGATTGAGCAGCAAACTAAAACTGACTGGTACTGTCATAGATGGCGGTTGACCAGCGTGGATATGCCAGACTGGATTGTTAAGTTTTTGTACCTCATCCTGTAAAGAAAATTGTTCTAATGCGTGTATATATTCATCAACTATCTTGGGAAGAAGATCAAAAGATATTTTTTTAGCTACTTTTGGTTTCTGATACATAAAGAGAGACAGGGATTCCACTGGGGCATAGCGAAGCCACTCTTCCATTGCAAGACCATTACCAAGTGATTTCGATATTTTCTGTCCCTTCTCATCGAGGAAAAGTTCGTAGGTTAGGTTAATTGGGGGAACACCTCCAATAGTTCTACAAATGCGACTTGACAAGCGCATGGAATCAAGAAGATCCTTCCCAGACATTTCGTAATCAACACTGAGCGCATGCCAGCGCATCCCCCAATCAACCTTCCACTGTAATTTACAACTCCCGCCTGTCACAGGTACTTCTACTTTTAGTCCACTTTCTTGTTCTTGGTATACTATTGTTCCGGATTTTACATCTCGGGAGATAATAGGGACCTGTAGTACCTTGTTTGTCCGTGGACAGACAGGGAGAAAAGGAGCGTAGGTAGCCCGTCGTTCCTTTCGGAGAGTCGGGAGGACAACGGCCATGATAGCATCATAGTGCTGCAGCACCATGCGTAACGCTGTATCGAAGAGCCCGGACTTATAGCACTCCGTTGCGCTTATGAAGGTGTACTCATAACCAAGAGAGTGGAGAAGTGTACGAAAACGTGCATTGTGGTGATGTCCAAGACTTTCGTGTGTGCCAAAAGGATCAGGAATACTGGTGAGTGGTTTACCAAGGTGTTGCGCTACCATATCTTTGTTTGGAATGTTGTTGGGTACCTTCCGGAGGCCATCCATGTCATCTGAGAAGGTAAATAAACGGGTGGGTATGTGCGGAGCGAGTTGCTGAAAAGCCTGGCGCACCATATTCGTGCGTATGACCTCCCCAAAAGTCCCGATATGGGGGAGACCTGATGGTCCATAACCTGTTTCAAACAGAACATAGCCTTTTTTGGGCGTCTGTCCACCGAGATGGACGTCAAGCAGTCTCCGTGCCTCCTGGAACGGCCAAGCATGAGCACGCCTGGCGGCGTCTGCGTCTATGAAGGATTCGTTGAAAAGATTCCTGCTGATCATGACAGAATGCTAAGAGTGAATACTTTTAAGACTTTGCAGTATAACACGGCGGTGCTCCTGCAATAATAGATGTTCTTGCTATGTTTCTTTTTGTTTGAGACAGATGATTTTAACATGCTGGTGGATAAGATCATATGAGTCTTGATACCAAAGACTTCCAGGAAAATTGAATCCAAGTATAGCCGTTACTTTACGCGCCTCGTTGAGCAGACCTAAAGCCGTATAGCTTTCTACTAAACGGTGCAGTGCTTCTGGTGTGTGAGTGGTCGTCTGATATGCAGAAACAACTTTTCTGAATCTATTAATAGCCGCAGGATATCTTTGAGTCTTTAGATAAAAACGACCTATAGCCATTTCCTTTCCCGCTAAATGATCAATGACAAGATCGAGTTTGAAGTGAGAATCACGCGCATAAAGAGACTGTGGAAAGCGGAGCATGACCTCCCGCAATGCGTCTGCAGCGAGTAGAGCTGTTTTCTGATCCAGGGCGACATCAGAGAGCCGCTCATAGTGGCACAACCCCTTGACATAATAGGCGTAAGCGGTGTCCCTATGGCCAGGGTGCAGTTGAATGAAGCGTTCTAGAGCCGTCACCGCATCATCATACTTGCCACCTTCATAAGAAGCATAAGCAGCCATTAACTGAGCCTTTGTGGCCCAGATGGAGTGAGGATGCTGACGGTCTACTTCAAGAAATATCTGAGCAGCCGTCTGGGGTTCCCCTATTTCTAGAAAGTTCATCGCTTCATTATAAAGCTGTCCAACGGGTCTTTCTATGACGTGGTTAGAATCTTTTGTTATAGTAGTGCAAGTTGTTAACAATACAATCTTAACAATAAAAAGAGCAAAAACTATTGCATGTAGTGCTTGGCTGCGGTGTCGTGTCATATGGGATATGGGAGAAGTGTACCCCACCATTAGCCATGAGCTCCCAATCCTGAGGCCCTGTTTGGTAGCCCACCCCACAGTCGGTCAATACTACCGCAAGCATATTTTCTGCTCTCTGAACCAGAGTGGGCGGCCGACCATACTGCACAAAAGAGAGGCTACTGTCGAGTAGCTCCTACCCACTCCAGAAGACTCTTCTGGTAAGGTAAATGGGGGGTAGCAAGGGTAGCAAGCACCACAAAACGCCTTTTGTGTGAATGATACTATAGAGTGCAACTATTCTGATTTAAACGCGTCCAAAGAAGAGCTCTTCTCTCTTTGGGAGGCTAAAGGATCAAGAGGCCAGCGAGGACGAGGCTTGAAATCAAGACTATCGTAAAAACCGATTCGAAGGCGTTCGACCCCAGCCCATGCAATCATCACAGCGTTATCCGTACAGAGTCGAAGAGGAGGGGCAATAAAGAGCAGATCTTCAGCACGTGCGAGCATTGTCAAATGCTCTCGCAGCAAGAGGTTAGCGGCTACTCCTCCGGAGACAACAAGAGCTCTTCCATCTGGCCAACCAGTACGAAAAATCTTGACAGCTTTACGTGTTCTGTCAATCAAGACATCTGTAACGGCTGCCTGAAATGCGGCAGCCAAGTCCGCAATAGTTTGTGGTGTTATGATATCCAAGCGCTGAAGTGTTTGCCGTACCGCCGTTTTGAGACCAGAGAAAGAAAAATTACACCCTGCCCGCCCCTTCATGGGGCGGGGCAGATTAAAACGACGTGGATCACCTTTGCGCGCGCATTTCTCAATCACAGGACCACCTGGATAGCCAAGACCTAGCATCTTAGCAACCTTATCAAAGGCCTCCCCTGCCGCATCGTCAATAGTCGTACCAAGCCTATGGTACCTCCCAACTCCTTCTGTAACTAAAAGTTGACAATGCCCACCAGAGACCAAAAGCAGTAAGTAAGGAAATGGGATATCATGCGTCAGGCGAGCCGTCAAGGCATGACCTTCGAGATGGTTAATAGCAATGAAGGGTACATTGCGGACGGCGGCAATGGCTTTTGCAGTCATCACACCAACAATGACTCCACCAATCAAACCAGGTCCCCCAGTCGCGGCTACTCCATCAATGTCTGCAAGGGATAAGTCTGCCCCTCCCATTGCAGCCTTTATCAGCCGATCGATATGCTGCAGATGCGCGCGGGCGGCAATCTCTGGGACCACACCCCCAAACGGTTGGTGGAGTTCTGCCTGCAGCAGCATTCTCTCTGCTAAAATTCTGCGAGTATCATCGACAAAAGCTGCTGCCGTTTCATCACAACTCGTCTCTATGCCCAACAGTATCATGATCATTCATGTACACAAGGATAAATTGAACTGGCATTATAACATTTCATTATCTATGATTCGTTGACGCTCCGCCATTATATGGCGAATGATGGGGGTCAAGATGAGCTCCATAGCTAATCCCATCTTAGCACCGGGAATGACTATCGTATTACGCCGTGACATCCAAGAATTGTGGAGCATTTGAAGCAGATACAGAAAGTCCACACCAAATTTCTCCGGCTTTCGAAAACGAATCACAACAAGACTTTCATCGGCTGTTGGAATATCACGGGCAATGATCGGATCAGAAGTATCCACAACAGGTACACGCTGGAAGTTGATGTCTGTCATCTTAAATTGTGGCACGATGTAATGCACATAGTCATACATCCGGCGCAGAATTGTATCCATGACAATCTGTTCAGCATACCCCCGTTCTCTGGTATCACGGTGAATCTTCTGAATCCATTCAAGATTAATCACAGGGACGACGCCAATTTTCAGATCAGCATGACGACCGACATTGACTGAATCTGTTTGCGCACAACCATGTAGCCCTTCGTAAAATAAGAGATCCGTCTGCGGAGGGAGCACATCCCAGGGGGTGAATTCACCTGCACTTATCCCTAGGTGCGTGTAAGGACTGGCTTCCTCATCGTTGTGGAGATAAAGACGGCGTTTCCCACTACCGGTCTTGCCATAAGTGTAAAAGAGATTCTCCAAGTCTTCAAAAAGATTAGCCTCTGGGCCAAAATGACTAAAACGGCGGCAACCCTCCCGTTCCGCCTCCGCTGTCTTACTTTTCATCTCAGCACGGTTATAACGATGAAAGCTATCGCCTTCTACAACAGCCGGACTTATCCCTTCACGCCGAAACATATGAGCAAAGGCCTCTTTAACAGTTGTCGTGCCGGCTCCTGAAGAACCTGTAACCACGATAATCGGATGTCTGATGGACATGGTCTTTTCCCCTTGAGTAACCACACCATAATGACTGTCTGTTCTAATGACTGTCTGTTCTGTCGTGCCACAGTCTACCCACATATGTAGGCTGCAGCTTTTCAGTCTCTTACACTAGTCAGGATAAAGTGTGTTAGTATCATGCCAAAAGTATTTGAATACCGCGTGCAGGATTAGTGTTGGTGTATCGCCCAGGCAGGAAACTCAGGATTGTTCAATGAGGTAGCTCTTTCTCCTCATGAACACCATGATCGTAGAGGGACAACCAATCGGAATATTTCTCTTCATATTTCTCTTCAGAGAAGGGAGAATGGTCTCTCTGCTCTAGAAGATGGTACACTACGGCTCGCTGCCATACATGTGCGCTTCTTTGTGGGAACGACAAGAACATATAGAGAATAATCTAAAAGAGAATCTTTTAATTTTCTCTTCTTATAAGAGAAAAGAGCACTGCAATGTCAAGAGCACTCCTCTTCAAACAAAAACATACTTGTCCGAGAGCTTTACCGCCAAAGGTATTTATGGTACAAATGGATGCTTTCCCCTCACGACCTCTCTTGTGAGGGTGAGTCAGTCAAACAGTCATAAGAATCGTCTGGAGAGACATGTCATGGCTGCTACTATTCGTCCCCGCCGTAGTGTTCTGTATATACCAGGTTCTAACAACCGAGCCCTAGAGAAGGCTCAAACGCTAGCCGCTGATGGACTCATTCTGGACTTAGAAGATGCTGTTGCTCCTACAGCTAAGACTGAGGCGAGAAAGCATGTTATGGCAGTAGCCCGTTCTGGCCTATATGGCAAACGTGAAGTATTGATACGAGTGAACGCTCTCAATACTCCGTGGGGTTATGAAGATCTTGCGGCCGTTGCTAAGAGTGGTTGCGATGGGGTTTTATTACCCAAAGTACAAAGTGCCGATTATGTGCGCCTGTGTGAGCAAGTATTGGAAACCAATGGAGCTCCGCCGGAGATGTTGTTGTGGTGTATGATGGAAACGCCCTTTGGCATGCTCCATGCTGATGATATTGCTAACGCAACAGGGCGTCTGGGTGGTATGGTGATGGGGACGTCAGATTTGACAAAAGACTTACAAGCAGCTCACACTCATGAACGCTTACCGATGATCACCTCCCTGTCACTGTGTGTGCTTGCAGCGCGAGCTCATGGCTTGGCCATTGTCGACGGGGTTCATCTAGATCTAGATGACAGTGATGGGTTCATCTCAGCCTGCCAACAAGGACGGGCGTTAGGCTTCGATGGGAAAACTCTTATTCATCCGAAAACTATTGCCATAGCTAATGAAACTTTTGGTCCAAGTCAGCAAGAAGTTGTGTTCTCCCGTCGTATTATTGAATTGTTCGCGCAAGCAGAGCGCGAAGGCAAGGGTGTCGTTGTCGTCGACGGCAAGCTTGTAGAAAATTTACATATGGATAACGCTAAACGTTTAGTGGCACTTGCGGATTCCATCACAGAGTTGGAGAACAGTTTGAAGACGTCACGAGCCGCCTGAGGCATCTCAGCTTGGAATGTCAGACCTTCAAAGCATCATCTCCTGCAGGAGATGATGCAATCTTATGGGCGCAGATCGCATCCGCGGCATGCATGAGTGCTTTGCGCATGACAGAGGGTAATGGCTGTGTCTCTATCTTTTCCAGGGTAACCCATGCGCATTTTTTTGTAGGATGAAGAATCCCATGTCCGTACGCCACACGTAGGTCAAGCTTGAAGTGTGTGAAAGTATGGCGCACGCTTCCTGGTAGGAGCTGCCATGACCATGAGAGAAAGGGGAAGACTGTGAGAACGGCATCTTCCAATTGCCAAGGTGCGATCCGCCAGGGTGTGGAAGGCATCCCCATCATGCCACCGAGCAAACCTTTTTGTGGCCGGCGGCACAACAGAATCGCTCCCTCTTGGGAAACGGCAAAGAAAACAATGCCATGCCGAGTTTGTCGCTCTCTGAGCCGCTCATTTCTTCTGACAGGCAGAGATTCTGCTGTGCCTTTTTGATACCCGGCACAATCCACGTGAAGCGGACATAACCGACAACTAGGCTTACGGGACCTGCAGAGGATAGCCCCCAGATCCATAGCGGCCTGGATAAAATCGCCACAGCGACAATTCGGAGTGAGCATATCTGCGATATGAATAATTCTGCTTCGAGCAACTGATGGAAACTCAGTAATAGCGAACAGACGTGTAATGAGGCGTTCAACGTTACTATCTACGGCAACGGCACGCTGACCGAAAGCGATAGCGGAAATGGCTGCAGCGGTATAAGATCCAATGCCGGGTAATTTGCGCAGAATCTTTGCATCAGTAGGAAACGTGGCGTCTCGTGTTGCGACAAGAATTTGTGCGCATTTGTGCAAGTTGTGGGCACGGGCATAATAACCAAGTCCCGCCCATGCTGTTAGAACGTCATCTCGAGGAGCTCTGGCCAGGTCAGTGATAGTAGGCCACCGATTGAGGAAGGCGCGAAAATAGGGCGTTACCGTAGCGACGGTGGTCTGTTGTAACATGATCTCTGACAACCACACTCTATACGGATCAGCCCTCTCTCCTGGCCTGGCTCTCCAGGGTAAGACACGACGGTTTTGATCGTACCAAGTCAAAAGTCGTTCTGTGATGAGCATGGGTGTAGCAAGAGCAGGAAGGCGTGACATGGGATGGAAAAAGCATCACACCGCATGTTCCCCTCAGAATAGCACGCTCAAGCAGACTGCGCAATGGGGGCAGTCGAGCGCTGCCCGAAGATTAAGAAGGGTGGCAAGGCAGTCGCCGTATCACGGGGAAGCCAAGGCAATAGGAACGATTGTTGTACGTCTCGTTAGTGCCATTCTGGGCAACAATCGTCTGGATGAATCAACGCTCTTGATGCAGTGGTCAGTTATCGTTGGCAACGAGATGGCCGCTGTCTGTTCACCTATTCGACTAGCTTTCCATCATAAAATGGAAAAAAATGGAACTTTACATCTTAAAGTAATAAACAGTAGTTTTGCAGTTGAACTGCAGCACCGCAGCGTGCTTCTCATAGAAAGAATTAACACCTACTTCGGCCGTCCCATGGTGGGCCAGATTCGGATAACACAGGGAGTTCTACCACAAAAGCTTCCTAGCCAAAAGCTTCCTAGCCCTCTCCTATCATCCCCTAGACAGAAGGTTATCTGGTCGCCTGCTGAAGAAGCTGCACTCATGGCAGAACTAGCGCCGATTCATGACGATGCCTTGCGTGAGGCACTCATTCGCCTGGGAAGGCACATCCTGTCCCATACTCAGGAACAGCAAGGAACGACAGATGTGCTTGATGAAGGGGGGGGCCAATATGAGAAATAGATCATAAATTGAAAAATTTACTCAAAAAAGTATTTTTCATATGTACCATGTCTTCACTACATCGTCAGTATCGTCAGTAGGACAATACCATATCATCATCATCATGTCATCTCGTCAAACCTGGATGGATAATTTGTGACAGACGTGGCCGTGTGGACTTCATCTTACTGACCGCATGGGCTGCTGTCAACGTTTTCTGTCTGCCTGCTGCCTAACGCGTGAGCGATCATCAGCGCCGGCTGCCAGGCGTTCCATGAACAGGTGAAAAGTTCGTGGACATAGGTATAGAAAAAACCTACAATAATAAAAAAGTCGTCGCGGCAGCGGCGCAGTCTCTACAAGGTGCATCGCTATCAGCTGGGCTTGCTCTGGGCTTGACCCGGGATACCGGAGAGAACGCTGGTAGGGGCGTGTATAGTCGTGGACGAGCTCGATAATACCTGTACTGCTCCGCGCATCACAGTCGATGTCAAGATTGAAACATTTCAGTGGCTTGAGAAGCTGCAAACAGTAGAAGAATTATGTTGCACAGCGGCGCGCATTGCAGTGGTAGAGGGGGGAGGGCATGCCCTTACTCTGTCGTCGGAAACGGGTATTGAACTGACCATTGTCTTGACAGATGATTCTGTCGTACAGAAGTTAAACCGTGTTTACCGCGGAGAAGATAAGCCGACAAATGTGCTGTCTTTTTCCCTCCTGGAGGAACCAGACTTTCCAATTCCCGGTGAAGTGTTAGCTCTTGGTGATATCATTATCCCCTTGCAGACAACGCTGCGCGAGGCCGGACAGCAGGCTATTCCCCTTGCCGATTATTTCTGTCACTTGGTTGTGCATGGCGCACTACATTTACTCGGGCATGACCATCAAGAGAGCGGCGCCGCAGAAGCGATGGAACGCCTGGAAGATAGGATTCTGGCTCTCTTAGGGGTCATCGGGCTGGACAATACCGATGTCTCTGGTGAGACTGGTGATTCCATTACACCGGAATCATGAATGAGAGACACGATCAAAGCAAACGCCAGCGTCATCCTGACAGGCGTGACGCTGATGACCAATCCCTGATCAGGGCTGTGTCTGGCTGGCTCAAGGATCTCCTCAAAGCTCGTTTAAAAGAATCTGACACCCGTAACGCTCTCGAAGATATCATTGGAGAGTACAGCAATGGAGACGATTCGATCGACGCGCACGAACGTCTCTTACTGAGCAACGTTCTACATCTGCACAATATTACAGCCCGCGATATCATGGTACCGCGGGCCGATATCGTTGCTATTGAGGCTAGTCATTCTTTTCAACAAATGGTCACGATGATTGCTCGTACAGGTCATTCACGCCTACCTGTCTTTCGCAACACCCTTGACGATATACTAGGCATGGTCCACATCAAGGATGTTGTGACAGTCAGCGCGACGGCTGGGCAGAGCGCCTCCTGGGAGGGGATGGTACGACCTGTGCTGTTTATTGCACCGTCTGTGCGCGCGATGGATCTCTTGATGGACATGCGCACACGGCGGATTCATATGGCACTGGTGGTAGATGAATACGGTGGCATTGACGGTCTGATTACTATAGAAGATCTTGTAGAGGAAATAGTCGGCAGTATTGAGGATGAACATGACACCGGTTCTAAGCCACAGTTCTTTCTGTGCGAGGATGGTACTGCTGAAGCGGACGCTCGCTTGCCACTTGAAATTTTCGAAGAATACGTGGGCCGGGTGTTGTCCGATAACGAGCGGGAGGGTACCTCCACACTGGGGGGACTGGTATTCTCCCTTGCAAGCCGTGTTCCAGCAAGGGGTGAACTTATTACGCATCCATCTGGTATGTCATTTGAAGTGATTGACGCGGATCCACGCCGTGTGAAGCACCTGCGCGTCCATAACCTGCCGCGTACCGCGGCAGCAGACTAGCCTGGTCTTCACTTCACACACACGACTTCCCTGGCACGCTGCGGAAAAATGGCTCCGGCGGCTGGGCTCGAACCAGCGACCGACGGATTAACAGTCCGCTGCTCTACCGACTGAGCTACGCCGGAACGCTCTGTAATCCACCGTCTGCCTTCTGAGGCCGGGGCCGGAGTTGAACCGACGTACAAGGATTTGCAGTCCTCTGCATAACCACTCTGCCACCCGGCCCCAATGGCCACAAGGGCAACCTAGCAACGCTCCCTTAGTAACTGCTGTGTCAAAACATGTCAAGTCTTTGTGTAAGTAGTCAGTAGAATCTGCTAAAGGCTAACTGTCACTGGCCTCACTCTGGTGAGGAGATGAAACGGTCCTTGCCAATTTCGCCAAGGCGCGCAGCAGCCGGTATCGCTGACTACCACGCTGACTACCACATCCTGAACATCATGAACATCAGGCCTCTTGAAACCGTAGAGGCCTCCCATTGTAGGGTGTCAAAACACAACCATCGCGCATCACAATATGACCTCGTATAATAGTACAGACAGGCAATCCTGTAACCGTCATTCCCTCAAATGGCGACCAGCCACAGCGACTGGCAAGCCAAGAACGGTCGATAGTACGACGAGCCTTAAGGTCAACGATGGTGAAATCTGCGTCAAAACCAACAGCAATATACCCCTTAGCGGCAATGGCATAGAGACGAGCAGGACCAGTACTTGTCAATGCGACAAACGTTGACAATGAGAGTCGCCCTGCGGCCACATGAGTGAGCATGATGGGGACAAGAGTCTGTACTCCTGGTATACCAGAAGGGCTAGTGGGGTATAGTTTAGCCTTTTCGGCCAAAGTGTGTGGTGCATGGTCAGAGCCCAGGCAATCCACTATACCTTCATTCACAGCCGTCCACAGGGCATCTTGGTGATACTTTTTTCTTATAGGAGGATTAACTTGTGATAAAGTCCCGAGGCATTTGTAGCATTGTGGTGCTGATAATGTCAGATGTTGTGGTGTGACTTCAAAAGTTGCGATATCACGGTTCTTACGTAACAAAGAAATTTCTCTCTTTGTAGAGACATGTAAAACGTGTATATTTCTTTTCGAATTTCTTGCAAGTTTTAATATTCTAGTCGTGGCTAAAAATGCCGTCTCTGCATCATGCCAGAGTTCATGTCGTGTTGGCACGCCGTTTTCGTGAACCAGAAAAGATCTCTCCCGTAGACGAGTCTCATCTTCGCAATGCACTGCAACACGGCGACGGCCAGCGGACAGGATACGAGACAGCATAGCATTGTCTTCTACGAGAAGAGTTCCTGTGCTTCCTCCCATGAAGATCTTGACCCCCGCACATCCTGCCATCTGTTCCCACATTGCGAGATCATCTGCATTGTCAGCTGTCGCGCCTAAAAAAAAGGCATAGTCACATGCCATACGCCCGTGAGCACGGGCTAGTTTATCCATGAGTGCTTCAGCTGTGGTCGTCGCAGGCCTCGTGTTTGGCATCTCGCATACAGCCGTGACACCTCCTAAGACAGCGGCTCGTGAACCCGTGCCCAAATCCTCTTTATGCTCCATACCTGGCTCACGGAAATGAACATGTGTATCAATCACTCCTGGCAAGACATGAAGACCACGTGCGTCCAGTACGGTCTCTGCGGACAGAACGCCAGGAGTGCCAATCGCTGCAATGCGGTCCTCAATAACAGCCACGTCCACGTTTCTTGCCCCTTCCGGCAACCACACTTTTCCTCCCCTGATGAGAAGATCAAAAGCCACTCTGCCTCTCCAGATTTGAAGCGTCCTTGCATTGCAGTCTCGCCTGTGGCACGCGCCCGCGCCGCATTCTTCAGAATCGCAATGCCACTGCTTGCACCACATGTGGCAAGGCACGTACGTTGTCGAGCAGGAGACCATTAACGGCTTGATCTACTTGAATCAAGGCAATAGCCTCTCTGCCTGGCGCAGTGCGTCCCAAGTGGAAGGTAGCGATATTGATAGCCGCTTGACCGAGCGCTGTACCCAATCTGCCAATAAACCCAGGTTTGTCCTCATTCGCGACATAAAGCATATGGGTTCCCAACTCAACTTCAACTGGAATATCATTCACTGCTACGAGACGCGGCCTATTATCGTGTATGAGTGTGCCGGCGACGCTGCACGTACCATGCTCGGTAAAGACCGTCAGTTGCATCAAGGTGTGGTAGTCACTACATGTTTCTCTTCTGGATTCAGTCACGGCAATATTACGATCACGTGCAATCACTGGCGCGTTGACCATATTGACACTTTCCATCGTAGGTGACAAAACACCCTGTAATACGATCTGTGTGAGTGGTTTCGTATTCAGATAAGCGACTGCTCCGGCAAACGTCACTCGTACAGCTGTCAGGCCTGTGCAAAGAAGCTGGCCAGCTAGCAAACCGAGTTGTTCGGCCAGTTTCATATACGGTCGTAGTCTCGGTGCGTCTTCTGCCAACACAGATGGCATGTTAAGGGCATTTGTAATCGTACCCTGTGTCAGGTAATCAGACATCTGTTCTGCGACCTGCAGCGCGACATTCTCTTGTGCTTCAGCTGTTGAAGCGCCAAGATGTGGAGTACACACTATCTTTTCGTGACCAAAGAGGGGATGATTAGTGGCCGGTTCACGTTCAAACACGTCCAGTGCTGCGCCAGCCACAGTGCCAGAATGGAGGGCATCTAACAAATCCCGTTCGATTATTAACCCACCACGTGCACAGTTTATAATACGTACACCTCTTTTCATCTTGGCAAAAGCTGCTGCATCTATGGAGTAGCGCGTCGTATCAGTTAGCGGTGCGTGCAGGCTAATAAAATCAGAACGAGTAAATAAACAATCTCTATCAACTTTTTCTACACCTATCGCTCCAGCTCGCTCCCGTGATAGAAATGGGTCATAGGCGATGACTTTCATCTTCAGACCCAACGCCCGGTCAGCAACGACAGCACCGATATTACCGCAACCTATAATTCCGAGAGTTTTTCCATACAATTCAACCCCTATAAATCTAGCTTTCTCCCATTTACCAGCATGAGTAGATGAATTTGCAGCAGGAATGTCCCTTGCAAGAGCAAGCATCAGGGCTATTGTATGTTCAGCTGTCGTAATAGCATTCCCAAATGGTGTGTTCATCACAACGATACCACAGTTCGTAGCTGCATTCACATCAATATTATCTACTCCTATACCAGCCCTACCTATAACTTTCAATTTCTTTGCCGCTAATAATAGGTTAGATGTCACAATAGTAGTGGAACGAACAGCAAGACCATCATAAGTTCCAATAATGGTTTCAAGGACGGCAGGATCGAGTCCTGTTCGCATCTCCACTTCAATGCCACGGTCCCTAAACACCTGTAGGGCAGCGGGACTTAACTGATCACTCACGAGAACCTTGGGCATGGTCAATATTCTCAATATTTTCCCGCAGTTGACTGTTGACTAACGACTCCTCAACTCATGTTTGCATACCTTAAGTATGCTCACTAAAAGTATGCTAACTAAGTATGCTTTGTGCTTTTTGCTACCTTGGTGGCCGCCCAGTCGAGCCACGGACACAGAGTAGCAAGATCATCAGTTTCTACTGTCGCACCACCCCAGATACGCAGGCCTGGTGGCGCGTCACGGTAGGCACCTATGTCGTGCGCAACATTTTCCTGTTCCAGAATAGTCGTAAGAGTCTTTGCCGCCACTGATTTTGCTGCGGGGGCCAGTGCCTTGAACCATGGTGCAACGATCTTGAGACAGATCGATGTATTAGAACGAGTGTCTGGAACTTCAGCCAAAAAAGCGACCCATGAGGACGTCGCAACCCAATCCTCGATGACCTTGAAATTAGCCATGGAACGAGCCATTAAACCTTTAAGACCACCTACAGATTCAGCCCATCTTAAAACGGCTATCTGATCCTCAACAGCGATCATAGAGGGCGTGTTAATGGTCTCACCATTGAAAACGCCCTCAAGAAGCCGTCCGTTCCGGGTGAGGCGAAAGACTTTTGGCAGTGGCCATGGTGGTGTGTAGGATTCGAGTCGCGCGACGGCTCGCGGTGATAACGCCAACATGCCATGAGCAGCCTCACCCCCTAGGGCTTTCTGCCACGACCAAGTTACAACGTCTAGCCTGTCCCATGGTATCTCCATGGCAAACACCGCTGATGTAGCGTCACAAACGGCTAACCCATGACGATTATTGGCAATCCAATTTCCATTAGGGACCTTGACCCCTGCTGTTGTTCCGTTCCAGGTAAAGACGATGTCACGTCCAGAATCTACCCGTGAGAGATTGGGCAGTTGACCATAGTCAGCTCGAAAAATGCGGACGTCTCGCAGACTCAGCTGTTCAACGATATCGGTTATCCAAGTTTCACCAAAGCTCTCCCATGCAAGGATATCAACGCCTCGTGATCCGAGCAGGGACCACAATGCCATTTCCATAGCTCCTGTATCAGACGCCGGTACAATACCAAGACGCCAGTCAGCTGGAAGACCCAGTAGGGTACTACTGCGTTCGATCACTTCTCGTAAGCGAGCCTGACTGGCTGGTGTTCGATGAGAGCGGCCAACCAAGGCCCCATGCAGGTGATCAAACGACCAGCCAGGTGGCTTTGCACATGGTCCAGAAGAAAAACACGTCCTGGCCGGCCGCACAGTAGGCTGCGAAAGCCTGCTTGTCATGATATCATCCTCTCTTGGCGGCAAGAATGCCTTCTTTTCAGAGACTTCCTTCTTTTCAGAGACGCAAGAGAGGAATTTCTGAACATTACTGACTGGGCGATTATCAGGAATATGGGAGATGATTAGGATTTCATACGCATTCATTTGCATTATTGCATTACAGTCGCCGAGAAAGCTAACGCACACTCGCACGAGGCGCCAAGAGGCAGAACAGCCAACAAGCCATCCTCCCAATGAGCTACCCCAGACTACCAACTCGGACTTTCGAAGTCAACATGCGGCCAGGGAACGACATGCAGGATAAGAGCAGGACTCGTGTCGGGATCAAGGCGGACCATGTGTTGTACACCATTCCACAAATGTTTTGCACCTGAAAGAAGGTCTTTTACGAGATAGTTTTCATGCGCCCCTAACCCCATAGAATCCAGTGGCATCTCTATCATACATTCATGTCTGTCAAACGGATCAAGAGTCACCACAACGAGAATCATGTTAGAATAATCAACGGTTATCTTGCTGTAAAAAAGGACATTTTCATCGTGTACAGTATGAAATCTCAAGTTCTTGAATTCCCGTAGTGCTGCGTTTTCCCGGCGAACGCGGTTCACAGCGGTGATCAAACTCTTGATATTCCCTGGTCTCTCCCAGTCCCATACTTTGTAAGTATACTTCTCAGAATGAAGGTACTCTTCCTTATCAGCGACTGCTTCATTCTCACATAACTCGAAGCCATTATAAATTCCATAAACAGGAGATAAGGTAGCAGCCAGAATGAAGCGGATCATAAAAGCCGGCCTGCCTCCTTTTTGCAGAAACTCAGGCAGAATATCGGGCGTATTGGGAAAAAAGTTGGGTCGCATATACTCAGTAACATCTGTCTGAGTTAATTCCGTCAGATATTCTATCAATTCCCATTTGAAGTTGCGCCAGGTAAAATAACTATATGATTGAGAGAATCCAATCTTAGCGAGCGTTTGCATCATAGGAGGACGCGTGAATGCTTCAGATAAAAAAACAACTTCTGGATGTTTACGCCGTACCTCTCGGATCATCCATTCCCAAAATGGCAATGGTTTCGTGTGAGGATTATCCACACGAAAAATTTTTACTCCTTGCGCGACCCAAAAGAATATAATATTCATGAGCTCAAACCATAGAGAAAGCGCATCAGGATTATAAAAATCAACATTCACAATGTCTTGATACTTTTTGGGAGGATTTTCCGCATACTTTATTGTTCCGTCAGGACGAAATTGAAACCATTGTGGTGATTCTTTCACCCATGGGTGGTCTGGAGAACACTGAATAGCGAAATCAAGTGCCACCTCCATGCCATACATGCTAGCCGTGTGCACGAAATGGCGAAAGTCGTCAAGTGTGCCAAGATCAGGATTGATGGCCGTGTGCCCTCCTTCTATTGCACCTATGGCATAAGGGCTCCCTGGATCTTGAGGTCTGGCAAAAAGTGTGTTATTGGGACCTTTGCGGTGGGTCCGACCGATTGGATGAACTGGCACGAGGTAGATGACATCAAAGCCAAGCGCATGTATCTCTGGTAAGCGACGTTCACAATCAGCAAATGTCGCGCTTTGCCCTGCTTTGATTCCCTGGGAACGGTGAAACATTTCATACCAGGCGGCACAACTGGCCCCAGCGCGATCCACAAAGAGTTCTAGTATGCGATCGTAACGGCAAAGACTGCTCCGATTTGTCCCGCGCCCCATGAGTGTCTGAACATCGTCGGCCAGTAAGAGGTTGCATTGTTCAACGTACAGGCCCCTCCTAAACTGCTCCAATACCTCAGCGAGAGACGCCTTATCTGAATTATTCGCTTGATCCAAAGCCTCTTCTACGAGAATTCGTCCTTCGAGGAGCTCCAGAGAGACCTCTTGGCCAGCCGCCAACTTTTTCCGCACCTCAGCACGCCAGCTCTCCCACACATCTACCCATGCCTCAACTGTATAAAAGTAATAAGTGTTACTTTCTAATAAAAAATGCCCTTCGTAGATATCCAGACCAGGATTAGTAGCTTTCATTGGAACAACATGCCAGTCTGCATCATCTTGACGTTTCCATAAAATAGAAACTTTTAAGATATCGTGACCATCTTTGAAAACCTTTGAGCGTACAAAGAAAGTGTCACCAACTGTACGCTTTACAGCAAAACGACCACTGTCAATTTCTGGATGAACATCCGTAATCATGATAGGATTACTACTGACAGTGGCAATTAAACTGCTGACAACGGACGCTCCTCGAATCTTTGCAATCTTCTCCTCTGCACTAGCCATAACATCCCTCTTAGAGTAATTGTGCTTTCCGGATTGACCACCTGATAATTCAGAGAGGATTACAGATTGACGAATACACGAGCCTCCCCAGGTGCTAGTGTCAGCATGTCATTGGTATGTAAGATGAGGCCCGCACTATCCGGCGTTATTTCACGATACGCATTGATATCAGTCTCAATGCCCTCTCTTTTGAGAGAGATATCATGAGGTTGAAGAAGATCTGTGTTCAGGTAGGTCATGATCCACGAAGATTCGTCATGGAGAAGTCGCAGTAAGCCTATGACAGCCGCGTTATGAGTGTGAATGAGGTACTGTGGCCCTTCAATATTCAGTACTCGCGTGACGGCTTTCAGATGGTTAACAGCAGTAATCCAGACGGACAAATCAAACCGTGGAAACTCCCAGTCCTTTTGACTCATGCTGACCACATGAAGCTTGCGCCTAAAGCCGAATTCGTAGCCAAGCGGCATCATAACGCCTGTTGAGAAAAATGCCGTTCTGAGGTAGTGCAAACGATAGGCGCGTTCTATGACAACATTATCGGTAATTCCATTTTCAAATAAATCAACAACTAAACGATTAGTATCGTGACTTTCTGGAAAAGAAATAGACGGTGCTATATGCCTAAATGTCTCATATTGTTCTAGTAACCATGCAGATTTACAATCCCACCATTTAGAACTATTAAAAATATAATCAAATCCTGCAGAGCGGAGAGATTGTGTTTCGTCAAGGCGACACCCCAATGTTTCCGCTAAAAAGATAACGCCGTTGTCCTTGAAACGTGCAAAGCAGATGAGTTGATGCCAGACATCAGCGGGTATCTGGTAGGCCGCATCACACCGAAAGCCACGAATGCCACAGTCGATGAAATAACCAATCATGTTCCCGAAATAGCTGATTAAATTTGCTCGAGTACTTGGTGTCTTGTAATCCAATTCAGCTAGATCACCCCAGACGGTGACTTTACGAGAATCAGCTGGATCGATGGCACGAGGGGAGTAAAGTGAGCCATCTGCCTCGCGCCTGAACCATTGCGGATTCTGTGCCACTAAGATTGAGTCCTTTGCCGTGTGATTGATCACCAAATCCATGATGACAGATAAACCATATTCTGCCGCCCGTTCGCAAAAGCCCCCAATCAGCTTACATATGTCATGTTCACCATCCACCATCAGATCATGAGGACGATAGTAATCTTTGATAGCGTAAATGCTTCCAGAAAACCCAGGATAGTGAAAAGGGTTGAGATATATCCAATTAAATCCCATGCGTGCAATGCGGGGGACGTGTTCTTCCCACTGTCGGACAGTTCCTGCCAAGAGTGGGAACAGATTGTAGATGCGTGGTCCTTCGGTCATGCACCCTCCCATAGAGGATCTCAATAGAGAATCAAAATGATGTCAGGGAACAGAGGAGAACACGTTCCCTCTGGAAGCGGCTGATTGCAGTACATTGCAGTACACTGGAATTGACGTGAGTGAAGAGCTTTGGCTCTGACTTGAGAGATCATTTTTCATTCCCCATCATGCCATGACTCAGTGCGTGCGAGATTGAGTAATGAATTATCAGCCCCCAGCCGTGACGGCGAGAACGTGACGAAAGACATTACGGAACATGACTTCCGTCAACCGACCAGTCTGGACGTTGTAACGTGAGCAATGGTAACTGTCAGCGAGTAAAAGACCATTGTCGAATTTGTGCCATGTCCCGTGGATAAATGGGAGAGACGATTTTTTCAATCCAAGAGCAATAGAAACAGATTCATGTGCAATTTTTCCAAGAGCTAATATTACTTTTAATTGTTGTAATCCTGCTATTTCTTCCTCTAAAAAAGATATACATAATCGAGTCTCCTCTGTAAGAGGTTTATTAGCAGGTGGAACACAACGAACAGCATTTGTGATACGGCATCCTTTGAGGAAAAGACCATCAGAAGAACTCTCCTTATAAATTCCATAAGCAAAACCAAGATTTGTCAGAGTTGCATATAATATTGTTCCTGCAAAATCACCTGTAAAAGGTCGGCCAGTTCTATTGGCTCCATACAACCCAGGCGCTAGACCGACAATGAGTAGCCAAGCGTCTTGACACCCAAAGGAAGGCACAGGCGCATTATGCCATTTGGGGAAACGGGTCCGATTCTCGTGTCTAAAGGCCACTAGACGTGGACAGCGGCAGCATTCTCGTTCCATCGCTAGACCAGCAGTTTCCAAAGTCTGCATTTGACTCACCATGCTTGATTGTGATCACCGTCTTTTTCTCCGCCAGTTCACTCACTCAGGGCACTTGGCCTGAAGCGCTCTGGAAAATAATGCGAGACTCATGTCAGCAACGATAAATAAACGAGACACTCTTGTGTAAGAATCACAGAATTCAGAATATTAAGTTCTCCATTTTTGGCGATTTTTATCACAATCATGTTTACTATAAAAAATAATCTTTTAAAGAAGAAATATTCTTTAGCAGAAGAAATAATTGAATAATCTTATAAATATTATATTATATATAATATAATACTGATATTAACATTATATTAAATTGGCATAGGAAATTTGAATGATATTAATTGGAATCGGTGCCAATCTGCCTTACAGAGATAAATCTCCTCGTTTTACTTGTACAGCGGCACTCTCTCATCTTGCTGAGAGGGGTGTGACGATCACATGCCGATCCCGTTGGATTGAGTCTGCACCTGTGCCGCCTTCCGATCAGCCGTGGTTTACTAATGGTGTTGCGTTGGTTAAAACCACTCTGGGCCCGGAAGATCTGCTTGCTGTTTTACACCATGTGGAGACGGTCTTCCGTCGAGTACGCACCGTACCCAATGCCCCACGAGCTCTTGATCTGGATTTGCTCGCTTATCATGACCTTGTCAGCAGTACCCCCCCCATCCTTCCTCACCCAAGACTGCATGAAAGGGCTTTTGTTGTGTGGCCGCTAGCAGAGATAGTACCTCATTGGCACCATCCTACGAGCGGGCGAACGCCTCTGCAGATGGCCACCGCCTTGCCGCCAGGCCAGCGCATTAGATGGATGGCAGAGAATCCATCTGACCGACAGATTCGAGTTACAACAGATTCGAGTTACAGATGAGGCCTGAAGCCCTTTCCAAGCTCCAGGATGTGCTTTATTGATGACGCCTCCATCATCGTGCCGCTCTTGAAATGGAGAGGTCTCTCATGCTATCCCGTTACACGCGACCACCCATGGCACAAATATGGGCGGAGCCGAACAAACTAAGAATATGGTTTCTGATTGAGGCTCATGCTTGCGATGCCTTAGCGCAGTTAGACATGATTCCAAAGGGTGCTGCACGCGCTGTCTGGAGAGGAGGTGATAAACCTTATACAGCTGAGCGAATGGCACGCATAGCGACCCTTGAAGGGGAGACTCATCATGAGGTTATCGCCTTTCTGACGGAACTTGCAGAGCAAGTAGGTCCGGATGCCCGTTTTCTCCATCATGGTATGACATCCTCCGATGTACTTGATACTTGCTATGCTGTTCAGTGTCAGCAGGCTGCAGTCCTGCTGCTAGAGGACATTGATGAAGTTTTGAGAGCCTGCAAGCGGCGCGCACTGGAACACAAAAAGACTCTCTGCATAGGGCGCAGTCATGGTGTGCACGCTGAGCCAACAACACTTGGTCTTAAGTTTGCGAGTTTCTATGCGGAATTTGCTCGGAATCGTCAGCGACTCTTGTGGGCACAGGAGGAGATTGCTACTTGTTCTCTCTCAGGTGCTGTTGGTACATTTGCCTATCTGGACCCTTTTGTCGAGCAGTATGTCGCTAGCAAACTTTGTCTCAAACACGAACCAATTTCTACACAGGTTATTCCGCGCGATCGTCATGCGATGTTTTTCACAACACTCGCTGTCATTGCGAGCTCTGTTGAGCGGCTCGCCACAGAAATTCGCCATTTGCAGCGTACAGAAGTCAGGGAAGTGGAGGAGTATTTCGCGCCTGGTCAGAAAGGGTCATCGGCTATGCCGCATAAGCGGAACCCTATTCTGACTGAGAATTTGACAGGACTCGCTCGTTTTGTCCGGAGCGCAGTGATTCCAGCTCTAGAGAACATTGCTCTGTGGCATGAGCGTGATATTTCTCATTCCTCTGTAGAGCGGATTATTGGTCCTGATACGACGATAGTACTTGATTTTGCTTTGAATCGTCTTGCGGATGTCGTCAATAGGCTGCTGATTTATCCTGAAACCATCGCTAGTAATCTCAATAAGTTACGCGGTTTAACATATTCGCAGCAGGTACTTCTCGCACTTGTTAAAGCTGGTATGAACAGGGAAGAGGCATATCAAGTCGTACAAAGACATGCAATGGCAGTCTGGACTGGGGAGTTATATTTTCTGGATTCCCTAAAAAGCGATCCGTCGGTCAGACAGCATTTATCTTTTCAGGAGTTAGAGAGATTGTTCGAGTCGTCCTTTCATACCCGTCATGTTGAGGAGATTCTGCAAAGGGTGTTTGAAAAGGGTGTTTGAGAAGGAGAGTTTGCGTGCATGAGTACTGCAGAAATGTCTTGACATGTTGGAAGAGATTGGTTCGAATGGCGTTGGTGGTCTCGTAATCACCGTGAGGTGCTCTCCGTGGGGGGGCTCCCTCGGCTGTTTGACAGAGTATAGAAGTAGAAGGGGATGCGTGGACGGCGGTTTGAGTAGACTGTCCGGTCCGTGCATCTTGGAGAAAGGTCTTGCGATAAGGCTTGTAGCCTTGTTTCTAGATTTTTCTTTGAGTTTGCCTAATTTGGGATTGGACGGAAGCGGTGTTTCTACTGAGCTTTTGAGCGTTCGTTGTGTTTGTACGGCGTACCCTTTTGAAGGTAGGTAGGGATAACTGAACTTGAGAGTTTGATCCTGGCTCAGAACGAACGCTGGCGGCAGGCTTAACACATGCAAGTCGAACGCGTAGATAGGCTACGGCCTATATGCGAGTGGCGCACGGGTGAGTAGCGCGTAGGAACCAACCCTGGAGTGTGGGACAACCTTGGGAAACTGAGGCTAATACCGCATGGCCCCTCAGGGGGAAAGGAGGGATCCGCTCTGGGACGGGCCTGCGCCCGATTAGCTAGTTGGTAGGGTAAAGGCTTACCAAGGCGACGATCGGTAGCTGG
>JANQEW010000022.1 GCA_028278135.1 Rhodospirillales bacterium | reverse complement strand
CTGTTTATGATGGATTCTGTTGGTGGAGAATAAGCCCCTTACAAAGCCGCCTCTGACTTACGATATTGCCTGTTATCGACCAAGAAAACAGCAACATACCGTAAGCAGAGGCGACCTTGACTAAGATACAAGCCCAAGGCCAAGAAAAACCACCTACCCCATATAAGGGCTACAAAACCATCCGTTTTCCCATGGACGAGTCCCGCTATGCCGCCTTCATGCACGACTGCACCTGGGCCCGGACCTACATAGATGATCTCTTGGGCACCCACCCAGAAATCTTTCCCGCCCAGATCACAGACGGCTATCTCTTTTATGGCAAAACCGAGGTCTCGGCCAAACTCGGCCTGCGCCAACGTCGTGTCCAACTCCACGCTACGGGCGAGGTCTACACGCTGGCCCCCTCGTTTGTGATGCCCTACATGAGTGGTACGACCGAGACGGTCGAAAAAGCCCTGTTTCTGTTGCGTTTTCATGTGCCCTACTGGGCCATTGCTCATGTCTTTGGGCGAGACGAGAACTACTGGTACCGGCTCCAATGCAACCTGGGACGCTTCAGTGTGGTGGGCACTACCGTGGCCCACGCTGCGGGGCTGCCCCAGGATCTGGTCGCTGATGAAAAGCATACCCGTCTTGGTGGAGAGAAGGCCTACGTGGCTATGACGGCCGGTGGGGAGTGCATACTCGGGGCCTCGATCACCACTGAGGCCTCGGCTCCGGCGCTGGAGGCAGCCTATGGCGTCTTCGCCGAGGAGGCCAAAACGCTCAAGGCTGACTATAGCCCCGATACGGTCAACACCGACGGCTGGCAAGCAACCCAGAAGGCGTGGCAGGGCCTCTTCCCGCACGTGACGGTGATTTTGTGTTTTCTCCATGGCTTTCTCAAGATCCGTGACCGGGCCACCAAAAAGATGAAAGCGGGCTTCCAAACGGCCAGCGACGCGCTCTGGCATGCCTACCGAGCCAAGACCAAGCGGCAGTTTGCCCAACGGCTGCGTCGGCTCAGGGAGTGGGCCACGGCGCACCTCGAGGCCTCGCCGATGAAAGAGCATGTGTTGGACTTGTGTGCCAAACGCGGCCGGTTCATCCAAAGCTATGACCACGCCCAGGCCCATCGCACCAGCACGATGGTTGATCGGTTGATGAAGTTCATGGACCGTTCGTTTTTCATGGCGCAGTATTTTCACGGGCATCAGCAATCGGCAGAGCGTCGTGTGCGTTCGTTGGCCCTGTTGTGGAACTTCTGCCCGTCGTCGCCTCAGACGGTGGCCAAGCATCAGGGGCAGCAGTGGCCTGCCGAGCGGCTCAACGGCACGCGGTATGCCGATAATTGGCTAGAGAACCTGCTGATTTCGGGGTCAATGAACGGCTATCGATCCCACCAACAGAATCCATCATAAACAG
>JANQEW010000020.1 GCA_028278135.1 Rhodospirillales bacterium | reverse complement strand
GGAGGATGTGGAGCGAGGCCAGGTATTGGCCCGTCCAGGGAAGATTACACCACATACTCGTTTTGAGGCAGAGGCTTACATCCTCACAAAGGAGGAAGGCGGGCGACATACGCCGTTTTTCACCAATTATAGGCCACAGTTTTATTTCCGTACCACAGACGTGACGGGGGTCGTCCAACTGCCAGATGGAACGGAAATGGTCATGCCAGGTGATAATATCCGCATGCAGGTAGAATTGATTGCCCCCATTGCGATGGACGAGGGCTTGCGCTTTGCTATACGCGAAGGTGGCCGCACCGTTGGCGCCGGTGTTGTATCGCGCATTATTGAGTAATGAGTTTGAGACACAGAGGGGTATAGCTCAGTCGGCAGAGCGACGGTCTCCAAAACCGTAGGTCGCGGGTTCGAATCCTGCTGCCCCTGCCATCTGATGAGACGTTTGGGTGAGACGTGATCGGCGCTATTGATTTTTGAGAGCAGTATGGCAGCCAAGACCAGTCCGGGCCAGTTTATCCGTCAGGTACGGCGGGAGTTCGCTAGGGTGACATGGCCAAGCCGCAAGGAGACGCTGATTTCCACTGGCATGGTTATGGTGAGTGTTTTTCTGGCCGCAGCCTTTTTTATGCTAGTGGATCAATTCTTAGCCTGGAGTGTGAAGTTAGCGTTCGGGCTGGGAGGGTAGGACAATGGCAGTCTGCTGGTATGTCATCCATGTCTATTCCGGTTTTGAGAAGAAAGTTATGCAATCAATACGAGAAAGGGCCGTTGCCAAGGGGATGGAAGATAGGTTTGCAGAAATTCTTGTGCCTGCAGAGGAAGTTGTTGAGGTACGACGTGGGACGCGCTTCTCCACAGAACGCAAATTCTTTCCAGGTTACGTGCTCATCCAGATGGACTTAAACGATGAGACGTGGCATCTGGTGAAGAATACACCAAAGGTCACAGGGTTTCTCGGTGGGAGAGGACGACCGTTGCCTATTTCGCAAGTAGAGGCGGAACGTATTATGCGTCAGGTTCAAGAGGGTATTGAACGCCCTAAGCCATCCATTGCCTTTGAGGTAGGAGAGCAGGTTAGAGTTTGTGACGGCCCCTTTACTTCTTTTCATGGATTAGTTGAAGAAGTAGACGCTGAAAAAGCGCGAATAAAAGTGTCCGTGTCAATCTTTGGGCGCTCAACGCCTGTTGAACTTGAATATGCTCAGGTCGAGAAAACCTGAACAAGGCTGGACAAAAATGTGCGTACGGCAAGTCCTGAATGCTGAGGAAGAAGAATGGCAAAAAAGATTGTTGGCTCTATCAAAATACAGGTACCAGCAGCCAAGGCAAACCCTTCGCCGCCAATAGGCCCAGCATTGGGTCAACGCGGCCTCAACATCATGCAGTTCTGTAAGGAATTCAATGCTGCGACGCAAAGTTTTGAAGTTGGTACGCCGATACCTGTGCTGATCACTGCTTACAGTGATAGAAGTTTCTCGTTTGTGACGCGAACACCGCCAGTCAGCTATTTTCTGAAAAAGGCAGCTGGGGTTGAGAAGGGTGCGGCGACAACTGATCGTGGCTTTATGGGCAGTGTTTCCATGGGCAAGCTGCGAGAGATTGCTCAGGCTAAGTTCAAAGATCTTAACTGCTATGATCTCGAATCCGCTGTACGGCAGATGGTCGGTTCAGCCCGCTCCATGGGGTTGCAGGTGACGGAGTAGGCTGATGGGAAAAGGGAAGCGGCTGCGAGCAGCTTATGCAGCTATTGACCGCACTCTGTTATATGATCTGAATGAGGCTCTCGCTCTCCTCAGGACGCGCGCCAATGCCATATTTGATGAGACGATAGAGATCGCCATGAATCTAGGGGTCGATCCACGCCATGCGGATCAAATGGTACGGGGGGTTGTCACATTGCCACATGGCACGGGCCGACGTGTGCGAGTTGCCGTGTTTGCAAGGGGAGAGAAGGCGAGAGAAGCCGAAGCGGCTGGAGTTGACATTGTGGGAGCAGAGGACCTAGCTGAACGGGTCCAAGCAGGTCATATTGATTTCAATCACTGTATCGCCACCCCTGACATGATGGGGATAGTTGGCAAATTAGGTAGGGTCTTAGGACCGCGGCATCTGCTGCCAAATCCTAAGCTGGGGACACTGACTGTCAACGTGAGTGAGGCAATCCGCGCGGCCAAGGCAGGACAAGTACAGTTCCGTGTTGAAAAGGCTGGAATAATTCATGCTGGGGTTGGCAAGATGAGTTTCACTGATATCTCATTGATTGAAAATATCAAGGTTTTTTGCGACGCTATTGTCAAGGCTAAGCCATCTGGGGCGAAAGGGGTGTATCTCAAGAAGGTTTCTGTGAGTTCGACTACTGGACCAGGAGTCAAGGTAAACATTGTCAGTCTCTCTGGCGGGTAAGTTCCCCATTATCCATTATCCCTATTATCCCTGTATATATTTATGTGGAGCCCGGCTCAGAAATCGCATTTGCTAAGATTGGCCTGTGCTGCAGAATGCAGAAGGCCCCCGCCCCAGGGCGCCTTGCTCCTCGGGTGGGCCTCATGTAGGGCAGCGAGGTCTTGGGGAGTTTCTGTTTTTTTTTCTGAAAAAGACTCCCCGCAACCAACAAGAAGCGGAGACGAAGGTGCACCGGAATCATAAAAGGGAACTAGTTTCTGCTTTACACAATTTAATCAGAGAGAGCGCGATCGTCGTCGTCGTGCACTACAGGGGTATGACAGTTGCGGAAAGCGCTGTCCTGCGGGCACAGCTGCGGGCAGCAGATGCTCATTTCAAGGTTACGAAAAATAGACTCACACGCCTTGCCATGGCAGGAACAGCCTATGAAGGCGTGTCCCCTCTGTTGGTCGGCCCGACAGCGCTCGCCTTTTCACAGGATCCAGTCTCTGCCGCGAGGGTCCTCGCCAAGTTCGCTAGGGAGAACAACAAGCTCGTTATTCTCGGAGGAGGACATGGTGCGACCCTGTTAACGCCAGACGGGATTCAGTCTCTGGCTGAACTGCCTTCACTCGGGGAACTGCGGGCTCAGCTTGTTTTCATGCTCCAGGCCCCGGCTACCAGGATTGTCGGCCTGCTCAAGGCCCCTGCCAGAACGCTCGCTCAGGTGCTCAAAGCGTATGCGGACAGAGAGAAGAGTAGAGAGAAGAGTGAAGTTGGATGACGTTGCGAGATAGATATGATTCCTTTCAGGAGTTGCATACTATGCCTGATCTTGCCAAGCTTGTTGAAGATCTCTCTAGTTTGACTGTCCTTGAGGCAGCAGAACTCTCGAAGATGCTTGAAGAGAGATGGGAGGTCTCAGCAGCAGCACCGGTAGCCGTGGCTACCGCTCCTGTCGCGGCCGTGGCCGCTCCTCCAGTGGAGGAGCAGACAGAGTTCTCCGTCGTTCTTGCAGAAACTGGAGAGAAAAAGATCAACGTGATTAAAGAGGTTCGTGCCATAACCGGTCTTGGCCTCAAAGAGGCAAAGGATCTTGTCGAGGGCGCACCGAAGACCGTCAAGGAAGGTGTTTCTAAGGAGGAAGCGCAGTCCATCCAAAAGAAGCTCGAAGATGTTGGCGCAAAGGTTGAATTAAAATAATATTGATGTTCTCAGTCCCTTAAGTCTCTTGAGAGACGTGAGGAAGATCTTCGCATCGCTCTGGTATTGCGCTCTTTTTTACAGCGTGTGTTTACCCTCCAGAGGAGTTTTGATATAGTGTAGGGTGCTCACGTCTGCAAACCGGTGTGTCCGTATTATCTGAATTATCTGAATTATCTGAGAGCATGGAGTACGCGCGGTCTTCGAGCCCTGGCAGGCTAGTGTTTCCTAGCTTACGTTGGTCATCAGTGGTCATCAGTACCCGGTGTACTGCCCGGCTGTCCGTTCAGGCGGGCATGTGGGCGGGGTGTCTGCTGCGGCTTTTTTCTGTGAGGAGCAACACGGCAAGTACGGAGGGGGTTCTGTTCGCCTTGGATGGAGTGGAGGGAGTGGGAGTGAGTGAGTCACGGGTTTTGTGGTGGTCCAACCTCAAGCCTCCCAGCCTCCAGACGGATCAGCTTGAGGAAAACCTGTTTTTCCTCTCTCGGGAAAAGGCAAGAGATTCCAATATCAGTTCTAATCTAAGGAGCAGCAATGGCTAGATCCTTCACGGCTCGCAAGCGGGTACGGAAGAATTTCGGACGCATCCAGTCTGTTGCGCCGATGCCCAACTTGATCGAGGTGCAGAAAAGCTCCTATGCTCAGTTTCTCCAGATGGAGATTTTGCCAGAACAGCGAGCAGCGATTGGCCTTCAGGAAGTCTTTCAATCCGTCTTTCCTATAAGAGACTTCTCAGGGCGAGGCGAGCTTGAATTCGTCAAATATGACTTCGAACAGCCTAAATACGATGTGGAGGAATGCCAGCAGCGAGGCATGACGTATGCGGCTCCTCTCAAGGTCACACTACGCCTAGTCGTGTGGGACATCCACGAGGAGACAGGTTCCCGTTCTATTCACGATATCAAGGAACAGGACGTCTACGTAGGCGATATGCCTTTGATGACAATCAATGGCACATTCATTATCAATGGCACAGAACGGGTGATCGTCAGTCAGATGCATCGCTCCCCTGGCGTTTTTTTCGATCACGACAAGGGGAAGACCCATTCATCTGGTAAGTATCTTTTTGCGGCTCGTGTGATCCCCTACCGTGGCTCATGGCTTGATTTTGAATTCGATGCTAAAGACCTTGTCTATGTGCGTATTGATCGCCGCCGTAAATTGCCTGTGACAACACTTCTTTATGCTTTGGATTCCGAAGAGACGGCTGCGGCCCGCGCTACGCCGAAGAACGGAGCCTTAGACCCGTCCATGGTTCGTGGCATGACGGCAGAGGCTATACTCAACTATTTTTATGAGAGCATTACCTTCCGATACGATGGGGAATGGTGGAAAGTCTCCTTCCAGCCAGAGCATCTGCGCGGCGTAAAACTTCCCTTCGACCTTGTCGATGCTGTGACGGGCGAGATCAAGGCTGTAGCCGGTACTACAGTGACACCTCGTCTGGGCCGCAGGCTCATGGAAGAGGGGTTGGTTGAACGGCGCGTCTTTCCAGAGGAACTGGTCGGTCGTTATGCGGCCCTCGACCTTATCAACGAAGGCACAGGTGAGATTTATGTTGAGGCAGGCGAAGAATTGACTCTTGAGGTTATATCAACTATTGCTAGAGAAGGTATAAAAGATTTACCTGTTTTAAGTATAGATCATATTAACGTGGGCCCCTATCTTCGCAACACACTTGCCATGGATAAGAACAGTTCACGGGAAGAGGCGCTCCTTGACATTTACCGTGTGATGCGTCCAGGAGAACCGCCGACACTAGAAACAGCAGAATCCCTCTTTTTTGGTCTTTTCTTTGACCCCGAACGGTATGATCTCTCAGCGGTGGGACGGGTTAAAATGAACGCGCGGCTCGGATTCGATCAGGTGCCTGATAGCGTCCGGACATTGCGGCGGGAGGACATCCTACGTATTATTAAGGTTCTGATGGATCTCAAAGACGATCGTGGGGAAGTGGATGATATAGATCATCTCGGCAATCGTCGGGTGAGGTCTGTTGGCGAGTTGATGGAAAATCAATACAGGCTCGGCCTCCTGCGTATGGAGCGAGCCATTCGCGAGCGCATGAGTTCGGTGGACATTGATACGGTCATGCCGCACGACTTGATCAATGCCAAGCCTGCCGTGGCCGCTGTGCGGGAGTTCTTCGGCTCCTCTCAGCTATCGCAATTCATGGATCAGACAAATCCTCTGGCTGAGATTACCCACAAGAGACGTCTGTCAGCTCTCGGGCCTGGTGGTCTGACCCGCGAGCGGGCGGGATTCGAGGTGCGTGATGTCCATCCGACGCATTATGGTCGCATCTGCCCGATAGAAACACCAGAAGGGCCTAATATTGGTCTAATCAATAGTCTTGCTACTTATGCAAGAATTAACCAATACGGCTTTATTGAAAGTCCTTACTGTAAGGTGATAAATGGCAGAGTCACTGAGGAGGTGCACTATCTGTCTGCTATGGAGGAAAGCCGTTACAGCGTTGCCCAGGCGAGTGCGGAGTTAGACGGGAACGGCTGTTTCGTTGCGGATATGATTCCTTGCCGCAAAGCAGGCGACTTTGTCATGGTCCACCCGAATGAGATTGACTTCATCGATGTCTCCCCGAAGCAACTCGTTTCTGTCGCCGCAGCCCTCATTCCCTTTCTTGAAAACGACGATGCTAACCGCGCCCTCATGGGGTCCAACATGCAGCGCCAGGCTGTCCCTTTGGTCCGTGCTGAAGCACCACTTGTTGGAACGGGTATGGAAGAAGCCGTGGCTCGTGACTCGGGAGCTGCCATTGCCGCGCGCCGTGGAGGAATCGTGCGACAAGTGGACGCCACCCGTATTGTCATCCGCGCCACAGAGGATACCTCGTCGTCAGCTCCAGGTGTGGACATTTATCGTTTAGCCAAGTTCCAACGCTCTAACCAAAGTACCTGTATCACACAGCGACCGTTGGTCCATGTTGGCGACACGGTGCGTACGGGTGACACCATCGCTGACGGCCCATCGACAGAACTAGGGGAACTTGCGCTGGGCCGGAATGTGCTAGTGGCTTTCATGCCATGGAACGGCTATAACTTTGAGGATTCAATCCTCATCTCTGAACGCATCGTGCGCGACGACGTGTTCACATCGATTCATATTGAAGAGTTCGAGATCATGGCCCGTGATACCAAGCTAGGCCAGGAAGAGATAACACGCGATATTCCCAATGTCGGCGAGGATGCACTGAGAAATCTAGATGAAGCGGGCATTGTTTATATTGGTGCAGAGGTCAAGGCAAGCGACATTTTAGTTGGTAAGGTGACCCCCAAAGGGGAATCGCCAGTGACGCCGGAGGAGAAGCTCTTGCGTGCCATTTTTGGCGAGAAGGCATCTGATATTCGTGATACTTCCTTGCGTGTGCCGCCAGGAGTCACGGGAACTGTCGTCGAGGTACGCGTTTTTGCCCGCCGCGGTGTTGAGAAAGATGAGCGTGCGCTCGCCATCGAGAGGGCGGAGATTGAAGCCCTCGCTAAAGACCGTGATGACGAGCGGACCATCTTGGAAGGGTCATTCCATGAACGTCTCAAAGAAAGACTCCTAGGGCATAAGAGCGTGTCAGGCCCGCAAGAAGAGATGAAGGCTGGCAGTCTGATCACAGAGGATTTACTGGCGACCTGCACATATAACCAATGGCAACATATTGTTGTTGAGGATGCGGCTGCTATGGCAGAAATAGAGGCGTTGAAGGGACTGTATGATGAGAGCATAGCTAAGCTGCAGGAGCGCTTTGAAAATAAAATTGAGAAATTACAACGTGGTGATGAATTACCGCCAGGCGTGATGAAGATGGTTAAGGTCTTTGTCGCTGTGAAACGGAAGTTACAACCTGGTGACAAAATGGCAGGTCGTCACGGGAACAAAGGCGTTATTTCAAGAATTGTTCCTGTTGAAGATATGCCTTTTACAGAAGACGGCACCTATGTGGACATTGTTCTCAACCCATTGGGTGTGCCATCGCGTATGAACGTAGGGCAGATTCTTGAGACTCATCTGGGGTGGGCTTGCGCACGCCTAGGCAGGCAGATTGGGGAACTGCTCCAATCCGAGCCAATGGCAAGGCTACGCCATAAATTTGAAGATATATATGATCGTAACACCTTTGAGAAAGAAATCGCCTGTTTATCCAATGACCAACTCGTAGAGCTGGCAGGGAATCTGCGTTGTGGTGTTCCCATTGCAACGCCAGTATTTGACGGTGCCAGAGAGAGCGAGATCATTTCGATGTTGCAAAAGGCTGGCTTGCACCCCTCTGGTCAAGTGATCTTGATTGATGGCCGCACGGGAGAGCCGTTCGACAGAAATGTTACTGTTGGTTATATATACATGTTAAAATTACATCATTTAGTAGATGATAAGATACATGCCAGATCTATAGGTCCGTACTCTCTTGTGACACAACAACCTTTAGGTGGGAAGGCCCAGTTTGGTGGACAGCGCTTTGGTGAAATGGAGGTATGGGCCTTAGAAGCCTATGGCGCAGCCTATACGTTGCAGGAGATGCTGACGGTAAAGTCAGACGACGTGTCAGGTCGCACTAAGGTATACGAATCCGTTGTACGCGGTGATGATACTTTCGAGGCAGGTATTCCTGAGTCCTTCAACGTTTTAGTGAAGGAAATGCGTTCTCTCGGTCTAGACGTTGAATTGAACCAATCAAATTTCCAGTAGTTTTTATTGTGGACTGAGATTTTCTTCCCGCATTTGAACGAGAGAATCAAAGCGGGCACGCGTATAGCCCTGAGAGAGTTGTGACCATATGGGGGTAGGGCTTTGTCTGGCAACGACCAGCGGGAGAAGAAGAGGTATGAACGAACTCACCAAGATCTTCGGCCAGGTCAGCGGCCCTCAAGCCTTTGATCAGATCCGCATTGCCATTGCGAGCCCAGAGCGGGTCCGGTCGTGGTCCTATGGGGAGATCAAAAAACCCGAGACGATCAACTACCGTACCTTCAAGCCGGAACGTGATGGCTTGTTCTGTGCCCGTATCTTTGGCCCTATTAAGGACTACGAGTGCCTATGCGGCAAATACAAACGCATGAAGTATCGTGGTATTACATGTGAAAAATGCGGTGTTGAGGTGACCTTATCAAAGGTTCGCCGAGAACGGATGGGCCATATCGAATTGGCCGCACCAGTCGCCCATATTTGGTTCTTGAAATCACTGCCAAGCCGCATTGGCCTTCTGCTCGATATGACTCTGAAAGATCTGGAGAGGGTGCTATATTTTGAACACTATGTGGTCATCGAGCCCGGTCTCACACCACTGAAAATTCAGGAGCTTTTAACGGAAGAACAATACCAGACTGCTCTGGAGGAATACGGCGAGGATTCATTTAGGGCTGGCATTGGAGCGGAAGCGATCAAGGAACTGTTAGAAGCCATCAACCTTGATGGCGAACGCCAGAACCTGCGAGCAGAGCTGCGAGAGATACACTCGGAAGCCAAACGCAAGAAATATGTCAAGCGTTTAAAGCTTGTGGAAGCTTTTTTGCAATCTGGTTCGCGGCCGGAATGGATGGTCATGGACGTGATTCCAGTCATTCCTCCTGAGTTACGTCCGCTTGTCCCGCTCGATGGCGGACGTTTCGCGACCTCTGATCTCAATGATCTTTACCGTCGCGTGATTAATCGCAACAGTCGTTTGAAACGACTCATTGAATTAAAAGCACCAGAAATTATTATCCGCAATGAAAAGAGAATGCTGCAGGAAGCCGTAGATGCGCTCTTTGACAATGGCCGCCGCGGTAGGCCTATCACTGGTGCAAACAAGCGGCCGTTGAAATCTCTCGCGGACATGTTAAAAGGGAAGCAAGGACGCTTTCGCCAAAATCTGCTTGGCAAGCGAGTCGACTATTCTGGGAGATCCGTTATTGTCGTGGGGCCGGAGTTGCGTCTCCATCAGTGCGGTTTGCCTAAGAAGATGGCCCTTGAATTATTTAGGCCCTTTGTCTATTCCAGGCTCGAGGCCTACGGTTATGCCTCAACGATCAAAGCGGCGAAGCGTATGGTTGAAAAGGAAAGGCCAGACGTATGGGATATTCTAGAAGAAGTCATAAGAGAACACCCCGTACTATTGAATCGTGCTCCTACACTGCACCGATTAGGCATACAGGCATTTGAGCCTGTTCTTATTGAGGGTAAGGCCATTCAGCTTCATCCTCTGGTGTGCACCGCCTTTAATGCAGATTTTGATGGAGACCAGATGGCAGTTCATGTGCCATTGTCACTAGAGGCTCAGTTGGAAGCACGTGTCTTGATGATGTCCACCAACAATATTCTCTCGCCAGCTAATGGCAAGCCTATCATTGTGCCGACACAGGACATTGTCCTTGGCCTCTATTACATCACAATGGAACGGAATGAACAGCCTGGCCAAGCTTTGCGTCTACCCAGTACGGAGGCATTGCAAGCCGCTATAGAGAGTGGGACGGTGTTCTTCTGTGACCATGAGAATCTAGGCCGGCCTATTGATTCTGTCGATGTGGGGAGCCTCATGGATCGCATCGCCACGCGTCGAGTCACTGCTCACCAGCGGCTTGATGTCACCGATGAGATATTGGCGACCGCCATAAGAAGTGAAGATATATGCCTCTACAATGTGGAACAACCTGGGCAACCCTTTGTCTACAGCAACGCACGAGAATTGCGTCTGGCCATCAACAGCGGTCACGTGATTCCTTACCGCATGCCGCGTTTTTCTGATGTCAGGGAGGTGGAAGAGGCTCTTTACGAGCACACCATTCCCCTGCATGCCCGTATTAAATGTCGTTACCATGGAGTGGACGCGGATGGTCAGCCTACACTGGAAACAGTCATCACCACACCTGGCCGCATGATTCTGTCGGAACTTTTACCGCGCCATCCTAAGGTGTCTTTTACACTGATCAACAGACTGCTAACCAAAAAAGAGATCACAGCTGCAATGGACGCAGTTTATCGCCATTGCAGTCAGAAGGAAACTGTCATCTTCTGTGACCGCATCATGACCCTTGGGTACCAGCGGGCCGCGCAGGCAGGGATTTCCTTTGGCAAGGATGACCTAGTCGTTCCCCTTGCCAAGGAGAGACTCGTGCGTGAGGCGGGAGAGCAGGTGAAGGAGTTTGAGCAGCAGTACCAGGATGGTCTGATCACGCAGGGAGAAAAATACAACAAGGTCGTCGATTGTTGGTCCCGTTGTACGGATTTAGTCGCAGACGAGATGATGAAGGAGATACAGAAGGTCGAGCCGAAGAGACCTATTAACTCCATATACATGATGGCCCATTCCGGGGCGCGCGGTTCGGCGACGCAGATCAAGCAGTTGGCCGGCATACGCGGGCTGATGGCCAAGCCATCAGGCGAGATTATCGAAACTCCCATCATCTCGAACTTCAAGGAGGGGCTCACGGTGCTCGAGTATTTCAACTCGACTCACGGCGCTCGCAAAGGTCTGGCAGACACTGCTCTGAAGACGGCAAACTCAGGCTACCTGACACGTCGTCTGGTTGACGTCGCGCAAGATGCCATTGTGTCTGAACCAGATTGTGGCACAGAGGAGGGTATCACTGTCAGTGCGGTCATAGAGGGTGGGGAGGTGGTGTCGTCTCTGAGTGAACGCCTGTTGGGACGTGTGCCGCTCTGTGACGTAGTAGATACAGATGGCCGTCTTTTAATACGGGGCAACACACTCATCACAGAACATGAGGTGGATGCCATTGAAGCGGCTGGCATAGAACGGATTGCCATTCGTTCTGTTCTTACGTGTCGGGCTCGGATAGGCGTCTGTGCGCAGTGCTATGGGCGTGATCTGGCCCGCGGCACCCTCGTTAACGTGGGGGAAGCGGTCGGAGTCATTGCGGCCCAGTCTATCGGTGAGCCTGGCACACAGCTGACAATGCGAACCTTTCATATCGGCGGGGCCGCCCAGCGTGGGGCTGAACAATCCAGCGTAGAAGCTGCTTATGACGCACGTGTTGTCATGGTCAACCGCAATGTGGTTCGGAGCAGCCAGGACGTTTTGGTCGTGATGGGTCGCAATTGTGAATTGCTTTTAGTTGATAGCAGCGGCAGGGAGAAGGCCCGGCATCGTCTCCCGTATGGGGCCAAGCTACTCGCTGATGAAGGGGCTCTTGTCAGAAAGGGGCACAAGCTTGTGGAGTGGGACCCATACACTTTACCTATTCTCACAGAGAGAGCCGGAGTCATTCAGTTTGTAGATCTCGTGGAGGGGCTCTCTCTACGGGAGATTGTCGACGAAGCTACTGGTATTTCTAACAAGGTAGTAGTAGATTGGAAACAGCAGCAGCGTGGTTCAGAACTGAAGCCGCGTATCATCCTCCTGGATGAGCACGGCCAGGTCATTCTCCACCCTAGTGGCACGGAAGCGCGTTACTTTCTGTCTGTCGATGCCGTCCTGTCTGTGGAAAACGGCCAAAAAGTTCACGCTGGTGATGTACTGGCCCGTATTCCGCGCGAAAGCACCAAGACTCGTGATATTACGGGTGGCTTGCCGCGTGTTGCGGAACTCTTTGAAGCTCGCAAGCCCAAGGATTATGCCATCATTGCTGAGTGCGATGGCCGCGTAGTCTTTGGCAAGGACTACAAGTCCAAAAGGCGCATCCTCGTCACACCTGTGGATGGTAGTGATTCGCGAGAGTACCTCATTCCCAAAGGCAAGCATATCACTGTGCAAGAAGGTGATTCTGTTCGCAAAGGCGATGCGCTCATGGATGGCAATCCCGTCCCCCACGATATTCTCCGTGTTCTAGGGGTAGAGGCACTAGCTAATTACTTGATAAAAGAAATTCAGGATGTCTATCGCTTGCAAGGCGTAAAGATCAACGACAAACACATAGAGGTGATTGTCCGCCAGATGTTGCAGAAAGTCGAGGTCATCGAACCGGGAGATACCACATTTCTCGTTGGCGAACAGATGGACCGTAGTGAATTCCGTCTGGAAAATGAGAAGACTATGGCAGAAGGTGGACGGGCGGCCGTAGCGGCGCCTGTCTTGCTTGGCATCACCAAGGCATCCCTGCAGACTCATTCGTTCATTTCCGCGGCTTCTTTCCAGGAAACAACCCGTGTCCTGGCAGAAGCCTCTGTCTCAGGTCGGGAGGACAACCTGATCGGTCTCAAGGAAAATGTGATCGTCGGCCGCTTAATTCCAGCCGGTACTGGCAGCATGTTGGGATACTATCGATCCCTAGCCGCACAGCGCGACGAGGAATCAAAAGTGTTGGAACAGAAGGGAATCAGTCCAGTCCTACCATCATTTCCCACTGCTGGGCCCGTCTCTACTGGGGAGTAGTGGCCTTTGAGACGTTTGAGACGGCGTGAAGACAGACGCCATGATTGGCCTTAGAAGTTCGTTCCTGCGTACCATTCAGGCGCGAGGGTATCTTCATCAGTGCACTGACCTGGAAGGGCTTGATGCCTTGCTGGTCAAGAAATGTCCGATCGTAGCTTATATTGGCTTCGATTGCACAGCTGACAGCCTCCACGTTGGTAGCCTGGTCCAGATCATGCTCCTGCGGCACCTGCAGCAGAGTGGTCACAAGCCCATTGTGTTAATTGGTGGGAGTACTACTCAGATCGGTGATCCCTCTGGGAAGGAAGAAATGCGTCAGCTCCTGCCAGAATCGCAGATTGCCGCTAACATGGCTAGTCTTAGAAAAGTATTCGCTGGCTTTTTGACATTTGGGAGTGGCCCCTCTGACGCGATGATAGTTGACAATGCGGACTGGCTTCCTTCACTGAATCATATTGCCTTTTTACGGGACTATTGTCGATACTTTTCCGTCAACAGGATGCTCGGCCTTGATTCTGTCCGTCTGCGGCTAGAACGGGGACACCCCCTGACGTTTCTCGAGTTCTCCTATATTGTTCTGCAGAGCTACGACTTTCTAGAACTGTGGCGTCGAGCGGGTTGCTGCCTGCAGATGGGAGGGGCGGATCAGTGGGGTAATATCATCAACGGCATTGCATTGGCCCGTAAGGTTGAAGGTGTCGAGTTATTTGGTCTTACAGCACCATTGATCACTACCATTAAGGGTCATAAGATGGGAAAGACGGCAGAGGGGGCTGTGTGGCTCAACGCTGATCGACTCTCGCCCTATGGCTATTGGCAGTTCTGGCGTAACACAGAAGATTCTGATGTGGGACGGTTCCTGCGGCTTTTTACAGACTTACCGTTGGATAGCATTGCTCATCTGGAATCTCTCTCTGGTGCTGCCCGTAACAAGGCTAAGTGGTGGTTAGCCTGTGAAGCAACCCGCTTGGCTCACGGCGCAAAAGCCGCTCGTGCTGCGGCAGAAACTGCTCGCAAGGTGTTCGAGGAAGGCACATTGGGGCAAGAAATGCCGGTCCTCAAGGTCTCAGCGGCCGTCTTAGCAAAAGAGGGTCTTGGTTTGCTTGACGCCTTGCGACAGGCTGGTCTTGTCAGGTCTAACAGCGAGGCCCGTCGTTTGGTCCGGAGCGGTGGAGTGCGGGTCAATAATGTTGTTGTCGGTGATGAGACACGCCGTCTTACATTTCAAGATATTAATGCCGGCGCGGTTAAATTATCTGCCGGTCGTAAATACCACGTAGTCGTTTTGCCTGTACGGAATACTCCCTAAGAATTAAGAATTAAGAATACTGGGATTTTATTGATCGGAAGGGTCTAGCTTTTTCCTGGAGGATGTTCTGCGGAAGATTCGCATGAGGGTGCCAACGGATCTTGCACTAGCGGCGTGGCATTTGCTATAGAGACAAAGGCTTGGGAAGGAGTGGGGTGACAGGTGTGAAAAGAGACGATAATGGCAGTTCCAAAGAAGAAGACGTCAAAATCCCGCAGAGACATGCGTCGTTCCCACCATGCTCTCGGGCGGACGAACATTGTTGAGTGTGCCCATTGCGGTGAGCTGAAACGGCCACATCATGTGTGTGAGCAATGCGGTTACTATGATGGCCGCGATGTGGTCGGTACCGTTTCCGCTGCCTGAAGAGACAGCCCGACCAGCGATAGATCTATGGACGCACCTTGACTCAGAGGTTCACTCTCTCGCTCGATGCCATGGGAGGGGATCGGGCACCTGCGGTAGTCGTCGCGGGTATTGGGCTGGCTCTGCAGCGCTATCCAGCGGTGCGCTATCTCTTGTACGGTGACGAGGCACAGCTCGTGCCTCTGCTAGAGGCCGTCCCTGCCGTTGCCGCTGTCTGCACATTGCGCCATACTGCTGAGAGTGTAGGGAACACGGATAAGCCATCACATATGCTCCGCCAAGGACGCAGGACGAGCATGTGGTTGGCCATCCAGGCAGCCAAGGAGGGTGAGGCAAGTGGGGTCGTGTCAGCAGGTAACACTGGTGCATTAATGGCGATGGCAAAGGTCATGTTACGGACACTCCCTGGTATTAGCCGACCTGCTATTGCCACCGTTCTCCCTAGTCAGCGGGGGGAGGTTGTCATGCTGGACCTTGGAGCTAACAGCGATTGTGATGCTCAAAATCTTTCTGAGTTTGCCGTCATGGGTGATGTCTTTGCGCGTACTGTGCTAGGTATTGCGAACCCGTCCATCGGACTCCTGAATATTGGTGCTGAGGACATGAAGGGCAATGACGCTGTCCGTACTGCCAGTGCCTTACTGAAGGCCAGCCCATTAGCTCTCAGGTTTCACGGTTTTGTGGAAGGCGATGATATTGGAGCGGGAACGGTAGATGTCGTGGTGACCGATGGGTTTACCGGCAATGTTGCTCTGAAGACAGCAGAAGGCACAGCACAGCTCTATGCGAGTTTTCTGGGAGCGGCTTTTGGTGGATCCTTGTTAGCTCGGCTCGGGTATCTACTCGCCCGACCAGCCTTAACCAAGGTGAGAAAGCGAATCGACCCAAGACGCTACAACGGGGCCATGCTCCTTGGCCTGAATGGTATTTGTGTGAAGAGTCATGGGAGCACAGATGAAGTAGGTTTTGCTAATGCCATAGGCGTAGCCGCTGATCTTGTGATACATGGCTTTAATGATAGAATAAAGCGTGAGTTTTCTGAATTGAAAATTTCTGGGGTAATGTCTGCAGTGGTTGCAGGTCATTGATGATCATTCGATCCAGGATTATCGGATGTGGAGCGTATTTGCCGGAGCGTGTCATAACGAATGCCGAGCTGGCTGAGCAGGTCGATACCACTAATGCGTGGATCATCGAAAGGACTGGTATTCTTGAACGTCATGTGGCGGCAACGGGGGAACTGACATCAGACCTGGCGACTCAGGCGGCCAAACGCGCACTGGCTGCCGCTGGTCTCACGGCTGTGGCACTCGATATGATTATCCTCGCCACGGCCACACCTGATCACACCTTTCCCGCCACTGCGGCCAAGGTGCAAAGCCAGTTAGGGATGAAGCGTGGGGCGGCCTTTGACATCCAGGCTGTGTGCTCGGGCTTCATTTACGCGCTGACGGTCGCTGATCAGTTCATCCGCAACGCACAAGCACACACTGTCCTCGTGATTGGTGCAGAAACATTCTCCCGTCTGCTTGACTGGACTGACCGCAATACTTGCATCTTGTTTGGTGATGGCGCTGGCGCTGTAGTGTTACGGGCCGAACCGGGCGTTGGCGATTCTCAAGACAACGGCATCCTTTCCGCTCACATCCATACGGACGGGCGCTATTATGATCTGCTGTATGTCGACGGTGGACCATCCTCAGGGAGATCAACAGGATTCTTGCGCATGATAGGCAAGGATGTCTTTCGATACGCGATTGTTCATCTAGCAAACATGGTCGGCGAAGCACTGACCGCTAATCATTTAACCCTTGCCGACATCGACTGGCTTGTTCCCCATCAGGCCAATCGCCGCATTCTCGACGGGACAGCGCGCAAACTTGGTCTGCCAGCTGACAAGGTTATCATAACAGTCGCACATCACGCTAACACCTCAGCAGCGTCTATCCCTCTGGCGTTGAACGAAGGAGTCGCGGACAGGCGTATTAGGCCTGGTCACCTCGTCCTTCTCGAAGCGATGGGAGGAGGATTCACCTGGGGAGCCTGTTTAGTGCGTATCTAGTGTAGTGATCTAGTGTAGTGATAATGAGGAAAGATCGTCCCACCGCCTGGGCCAGGTTGCCATCAAGGCTGGCAGCACGAACAGTGTTGCAATGAGGGTCACGGCAACAGCTATTCCAAGGAGCAGGCCCATACTCGCTGTTCCAGGGTGTGTAGACAGCGCCAAACTGCCAAACGACGCAATAGTTGTTATTGCGCTAAGTATAACAGCTCTTGGAGTTGATGTGTAAAGTAACGCTAGTGATCCTTGCTCAATCCGCTCTCTAAATACTAACTGGATCCCATTGGCAATGCCAAGGCCGAACAGAAGTGGTAAAGCGATAATATTAGCGAAGTTGTAAGGGATGCCAAGCAAAAGTGCTAAAGTGTTTGTTAACAAAGCCGCTAAAACAAGAGGAGAGAAGATAAGCATAATCTCACGTGCTTGTCTCAATAAAATGAGGAGGAGGAGGAGTAAAATCACTACTGTTGTTATAGTAGCAAATAGAAATGATTCTACAACTATTTGTCCACTTTCGTAAAGGCTGACTGGTGCCCCGGTTGCCCGTGGCACCACAGCCTGTACCGTCTTGACAAACAGACGTAAGGCTTCGCGGTCAGTAATATCGTATTGTGGGTGTATAACTATACGAACCCTTCCATCAGTTGTTATTTCACGTGTACAGAGATTATGTGGCAGGTTAGCCAGACTCACCGGTCCAGCCTGTAAACCCTGGCGCAAAAGCTCGAGCTGACGCGGCAGTGTGGCCAGCAGTGCTTTCTCAAGCCCTTGCAAGGCAGTCTGGTCCTTCAGATCGATTCTCTTCAGAGCAAGATACACTTTTTGAGTATCATTTCTCACGACAGGATGAGCAGCAAGAAGTGCGTTCTCTAATTTTACCAGAGAATGGTGCATAGAAATATTAGATGAATGTACTTGTTGTTCTCTTTGTTCTCTTAAGAACAAAGGTGACAGAAAAGTTGCCATATCATCTATCAATAGCAGTTTTTCTTTCTGTTCTCGTGGTACGTAATCATATATAGTTGTAACGGTTGCGACCGTTGGGAGGTGCGACAGACGTTGAGCCAACGCATGCGCCTGTGTGGGCGAGTCCGCGAGCATGATGATACTTTGAGGACTCCAGTGTTTATCGTGCATGAGGTCACGTAATGTGCGCACAGATTCCGTTTCGTGATCTTTCAGATTCAGAGGATCGAGGTCAAACCGGGTGGCCGGTATGACAGCGATGGAGAGGAGCACAAGCAAGGCAGCGATGCTTGTCAGCATGCGGGCGTGACAGTCTACTAACCAGGTGAGTAGCCTCAGGCCTCGACTCCTGGTGTGTCCTTGGGGCGTGGGGCTATGAGCAGGGAGCGGCATCAGACCCAGCAAAGCCGGCAGCACTGTGAGATTGGTGAGCAGAGCGATGAACATACCAACGCCGGCAATCAAGCCTAATTCAGCAAATCCTTGATAAGGCGTCGGCAGAAAAGAAAAAAAGCCAATGGCTGCGCCCATAGCGGTGAGGGTAAGAGGGCCGACGACGCTGGTGCTTGCCCACACAGCGGCGTTGCTTTTGTAATTTTTCATTCCCTCCATGTATCTTAGACAGAAATGTATGCCGAAATCTACACCAAGACCAATAAATAATACAGCAAATGCTACAGATATAATGTTAAAACTATCTATCATTAATAAAGCAAGAGCTGATGTGAGTGTTAATCCTATCATAAGTGTCATTAAAACAGCAATGACTAATTTCTTTATTTTTAGACCTACTATTAAAACAATTATAACAAACATAATTGAAGCTATGTTAGCAAAGCCTATACTTGTCTCAACGCTTTCTAGCTCTTCTTCAGCGAGGGCGACTGATCCAGTCAGTCGCACCTGCACACCATGAGCTGGTGTCATGTTGAGTTCAATGGCCAGGACTTGGAGAGCGACCATAGTTTGCCTGGCAGGGTGTAGAGTAGTGAAGTCGAGGGGTGGCTGGACAATCAGGACTCGCCGCGCGCTGCTTGCGGCATCACGGCCCTGCATCACGCGTTCCCAGTTCAGGCGGGCGAAGCGGCCTTGGGCCAAGGCTTCCACCACGACGGCCATCTGGCGCAGTATTGGTATGGCCGCAACACGTCCTGCCATGCTGCTGTCCTCACCCAAAGCCAGTACAAGCATGTCGGCAAGCCCCTTGAGAGTCGGCTCTCGATAGAGGGTGCTTAAAAATGGCTGTGCCCTCGCGAGACGGTCACTCAGTCTTTCCAGGGCGGTGAGATCCATATACAGGAGGCTATGCCGATGGAAGAAGGAATCGCCAGCAGGGTCATGAACTGCGCCAAACAAATGAGGCTGCCGGCGCAGAAGATCGGCAAGCCGTAGTGTTGCCTGATCTGCGAGATCAGGCGTCGCTCCGTCTATAACGATCATGAGGGTATCGGAAAACTGTGGAAAGGCAGTATCGAGTTCCTCTGACAGTTGGCGGAATGGCAGATCACGCGACAGCATGTCAGAAGTATTGGTGTTAATCTTGAAGTGGTTTACAACATACCACCCTGCGGCCATTGTGAGACATATCGTTACGAGCACCACAACCGCAGCCGTCCGCTGCATGAGTTCGACCCATGCCCGCAGAAACCTGTGACCCAAGGCAATAACGCATGTCATCATACTGCGGGTTATAGGGCCATAAGCACTGGCCGGCAAAATTTTTATTCCTGGCATAAGATCCCAGGAGGCGGGCAAAGCCCCAGTGGCCTACTCTCCAGCAGGCACGGCACATTCACCACATGCACAGAGAGAGCCTAGAGATCTCTAGGACTGGTGTATCCGCGGTGACACAGTTTTTGGCAGAGACAAGGGATAGACCGGCTCGCTGGAAAGGGGCCGAGAATAAATTGCGGCTGCCCGTTCTCGTTTGTGCGCCGGGCGGCACAAGACAGGGAAAGGAGCCTTGATTATGATGGGAGGGGAAATGTCTGAAGACTGAATAGTACCTAATAGTACCTCGTGATTCCCAATCCTTTTGCCGGAAGGATGTTGCACGGCTTGAGCTCTTCACAAGAGACCAATATTGATACTTAATTGATACTTATCAGTATAAGTGTAGGAGAAGGTTAGACATGAGACAGAACGATGCGCTGGAGAGAGAGGACGCTCGCGACCAGATCGTGGCCGCTGTTGGATCGCATATCGTGTTTGATGGTTGGAGCATGAAGAGTCTGAAAGCAGCCGCTCGGGAGGCGGGCCTGGAAGCAAGTGTGGTTGTTCGTATTTTTCCAAAGGGCGTAGGGGAGGCTCTCACCCATTATTTTCGCTGGGGAGACAGGTGCATGCTGGCAACGATGAGTCAACGTGATCTTGGAGCGATGAAAACACGAGAACGCATCGGGACCGCCATGCAGGTGCGGCTCGAGGTGTTCGGGAATCGTGAAGTGATGCGACGGACGTTGTCAACACTCGCATTACCTCTGAATACACAGATAGGTTTACAAACGACCTATCACACGGTGGATGCAATATGGCATGCTGCCGGTGATACGGCAACGGATTTCAGCTTCTACACAAAACGCGCTCTCTTAGCAGGTGTTTATACAGCTACGCTTCTATACTGGCTTGAGGATACGTCAGAGAACGGCGAGGACACACACGGATTCCTCGAACGCTGTCTAGCCAATATGCTCCAGCTGACGGCCTTGCGGCAATCTTTTCAACGTATTAAAAACACATTATCTGACCCAGCGAAGCTGATGGCATGGTAACGTAGCATGACGAGATCGCCTGGGCGGCCATGCGCCAATGTTCCGCCTGAAATAATACTACACTACAATACCAGATATTGAGTGTTCTTCTCTCAAGCCCTCAGAGCCAGTCAGAGCCAGAAAGAGTGTCAGAAAAAGAGTCAAAACAGTCAGAATCAGAAGAGGACTGGACCTGTGAAGCACGCAGATCGCACATTCTCCTTCACTCCAAGCCCTACAATGTCTTACTGGGTTTGAGCTGTTGAAGCGATTGTTCCGCCATATTATACACGGAAAGCATGAAACGGCTATACTCAGTGCAGGCGAGACGGGACATGTGGCAATGCAACATAAAAGACGTACGATGTGGTTTGTCGCACTGGACAGAGCGGGAGGCAAGACTGAGGTGAGAGTCGTCCTGACCTACCTGGTCCCGACACCATTAGGCCTTGGATGTGCATCTGCACATCCCTCTCTGCTCTGCACACACACCTTTCTCGCTGCTTGCCGCTGGCTGCTGACGGACAGCGACGATGCCCTATGGCCTCCTCTATGGCCTGTCGGCTGTCGTCACTGCAGTCTTCTTGACAAGCATGGGCGTGTTGTTACGATAGTTCTGTTAAAACGCTCTTGTCTGTGCTGATGAGGAAACTGCAATGGCGAAGCCCGCAACTATTCTTATTAAACTAGAAAGTAGCGAAGGTACTGGATATTTTTACGTATCTAAAAAAAACCCTAGAAAAACAACAAAGAAACTCGAATTCCGCAAATATGATCCCGTCGCCCGCAAGCACGTTCTCTTTCGCGAGACGAAGCTGAAATAAAAATCAAATGGAACAGAGAGCGAGAACGGATCAATTCTCAGCTGGTGAGAGGGACATTTACCGCTTATTTATAAGGGATAAGGGCTTATCACGAGACGACTTGAGTGGCGGCAGAATTACTCCTGTAAGCAAGGGGTCGTATTGAGACGACCGCTTGCCTTTTTAGCACAAACAAGAAACTCACGATTCCCCTTGGCCCCAAGAATTGGGCTTTCTACTACGCCTAGTACACACCACTCAGGCTGGCTAGATAGCCAGTCCTTAATCCTGTGACAGATCTCAGCCTGCAATAGTGGGTTGCGTACAATTCCCCTCTTACCGACCATAGGACGGCCAACCTCGAATTGTGGCTTGATGAGTGCTATGAGCCGCGCACCAGAACGTGTCAAGGCCAGTGGCGCTGGTAGGACCGTTTGCAATCCTATGAAACTTGCATCACAGACAATAAGATCAACTTTTTCTGGCACATGTGCGGCGCTCAGAAAACGAGCGTTTGTCCGTTCAAGTGTCACCACGCGCCGATCATGACGCAGTCGCATCGCGAGTTGGCCATAGCCAACGTCTACAGCGTAGACGCGCGCAGCCCCTCTTGCAAGCAGGACGTCTGTAAATCCTCCTGTGGCCGCACCGACATCAAGAGCTATTTTTTTATGTGTTTTCACACAGAAGTGAGTCAGCCCATACACGAGCTTGAGGCCGCCACGCGATACCCAGGGATGCTCATGCGAGCGTAGGGTAATCTCCGTCGTCTCAGCTACTAACTGCCCCGGTTTTTCCAGGCGTTGCCCGCTTTGAGAGACGCAGCCGGCCATTACGAGGGCTTGCGCTCTGGCACGGCTCGCAGCCATGTGACGATCAACGAGCAGTTGGTCAAGGCGAGTTTTACCCTTTTTCACTGGTTTTCCCACTGGTTTTCCCCAAGAGAACGGCACACTTCATTTTACACCATTTTTGCAAGATAGCTATTCTTGTATGTTCCTGCAAGACAGGGAGCAAGCCACAGCCATGCGCAGTGGTGTAATATACATTTATTACAAGAACAAAATCTAAATAAATCGTTTAATAGAGAAAATCAGGTACTATAGAGTACAGCACGCCAGAACATAGAAAGGACGCGATAGGCATGACTGTGACGCTTTCTCCGGATTACCAGCCTTCAGAAGGCGAGCCATTCATGAACGAATACCAACTAGAGTATTTCCGCCAGAAACTGCTCCGCTGGCGGACGGAGTTGCTGCGCGAGTCTCAAGAGACTCTGCAGAGCCTCCAGCAGGAGACTTTGCAGGAGCCTGACGTGGCAGACAGGGCCTCACTGGAAACGGATCGAACGTTTGAGCTACGGACCCGTGCTCGGGCTCGAAAACTCATCGCTAAGATCAATGCTGCATTACAGAGGGTCGAGGATGGGACGTACGGTTATTGTGAGGAGACGCACGAACCTATTGGGCTCAAGCGCCTAGAGGCTCGGCCAATTGCTACTTTAAGTTTAGAAGCCCAAGAGCGGCATGAACGCATGGAACGCACACATCGCGGTTCATTGGAATAGCCATCGCCGGCTTGCCTGACGGGCTCTCCGGAACGAGACTATGGGATTTGTTACAATTTTAACGTGCCTTTCACAGGTCACTGGGGGGTACAGAGGCGTAAGGCGGTTCTCAGTCATCAGTGCATTGCTGTATGTAATGCCTCCTCAGAGGATCAAATGATTTTTTGATATACCTAAAAATAGAATTATCCAGTGTTTGAGAGGCCATTGGGGCACTTGACATCAGAGCGGACATTGTCTTACAATTAACAAGTTTTTTCTGCAAGTTGCATGGGGCAGAGAGAAGAACAGATCCGGCAGCGGTGGATCTTCGGACATGTTTGAGAGTCTGAGCAGCAGGTTTGGACAGATTTTTGACCGTCTCAAGCGACGGGCTACTCTGACGGAGGGTGATGTCAATGACGTCATGCGCGAAGTGCGCATCGCCCTGCTCGAGGCTGACGTAGCCTTGCCTGTTGTGAAGGATTTCATTGCCAAGGTCAGAAAAAGAGCCGTAGGCCAGGAGGTGGTCCGTTCCGTGAGTCCTGGTCAGATGGTGGTGAAGATTGTCCATGATGCTCTCGTAGAAATTCTGGGAACAACTGGGGTGGGACTTGATCTTGCCAAGCCACCACCCGTCGCAATGCTTGTCGTTGGCTTGCAGGGTTCTGGTAAGACAACAACGTCTGCAAAGATTGGTCTGCATCTCAAAAAACGGGAAAAGCGTCGGGTCATGATGGTTTCCCTCGATACTTATCGTCCGGCTGCACAGGAACAGCTTGCGATTCTCGGCCGTCAGACAGATATTGCTACTTTAAAAATTATTGACAATATTGACAATCAAACACCTGTAGAAATAGCAAAAAGAGCCATGACCGAAGCCCGTCATGGTGGGTTCGACGTCGTCATTCTCGATACAGCTGGTCGTCTGCATATAGATAATGTTTTAATGTCAGAGGTTGCAGCAGTGCGTGACGTTGTCGCTCCGTCTGAGATTCTGCTTGTTGCAGATGCCATGACAGGACAAGATGCCGTTCATCTTGCTGCTTCTTTTCACGAAAAGCTGTGTATTACAGGAATTATTCTGACTAGAGTTGATAGTGATGCCCGTGGCGGAGCGGCTCTGTCCATGCGGGCGGTGACTCAACGGCCCATCAAGCTGCTCGGCACAGGTGAGAAGTTAGAGGAACTGGAAAGCTTTCATCCTGATCGTCTCGCAAGACGTCTCCTGGGCATGGGAGATGTTGTTTCTTTAGTTGAGAGAGCGATCTCGACTATTCGTCAGGAAGATGCAGAACGGATGGCCCTCAAGATGTTAGAGGGGCGATTCGACCTTAACGATCTGCTGGCACAGTTTCGCCAGGTTCGGCGAATGGGCGATCTCAGGGATCTTTTTCGTCTATTGCCCGGCCTCGACAAGCTGAAGAAACAGGTCAACGAGGCCAGGATGCCGCATGACAAGTTTCTCCTCCATCAGGAGGCTATCATCTTATCTATGACACATGCTGAACGACGCCAGCCGGATATTATCAAAGCGTCTCGTAAGAGGCGTATTGCCATCGGCTGCGGTCTAACCGTACAGGAGGTCAACAAGCTCCTCAAACAATACCAGCAGGTAGCGCAGATGACGAAGGAGATGCGAAAAATGGAGCGGAAAGGGCAGCTGGGTCGTCTGCTGGGTGGGGAGGGGCCATCGCCACTCATGTGGGATGGGCTCCCAGCGGCTGTCCAAGGGAAGGGGAGCGTGGAGCACCGGGGTTTTTCCCCACACAGAAGGCATCGCAAGTAACCGCAATGTTCTCTTGCCGTCACTTCTAGCAAAACGGAGTAGTTTTTTTATGTCTCTCAGTATTCGTCTTGCCCGTGCCGGCGCTAAGAAACGTCCTTTTTACCGCGTTGTTCTGGCTGACACGAGAGCGCCGCGTGACGGTCGTTTTCTTGAACGTTTGGGCTCCTATAACCCAATATTGCCGCACGGTCATGCGGAGCGTGTCGTCCTCAAGGAAGAACGCATAAAACACTGGCTTGGAATGGGGGCGAAGCCCACAGATAGAGTGGCACGCTTCTTAGGTCTGGCTGGTCTCATGGAGTCATCTGACAGGTGACAGTCGTCACGTCCTCTGGAACTGGAATAGGGTTGGTGGGATTGGGGAAGAGTGTCTTTTTTGCTGGCATGTGCCGGAATGAGGGCTAGGCATGCGGTGGGTCTGTGTTGGCATCATCATTGGCGCTCATGGCATGCGGGGGGGGGTACGGATAAGAAGTTTTACTGCCCAGCCGGCCGATGTGGGTGCCTATGGACCTGTGTGGGATAAGAGTGGGACGCGCTGTTTCACTATGCGGGTCTTTGGGCAGCAGCGCGGGAGAAAGGTGGTGCTCGCTGATCTGGATGGTCTGACCAGTCGTTCTGAGGCAGAAAGCCTGCGGGGCGTTTATCTTTTTGTGCCGCGTTCGGCGTTGCCAGAACAGGAGGATGAGACATTTTATTGGGCAGATCTCGTTGGCCTAGAGGTACTCTTTGCCGGTGCGACATCGCAGCCAGCTGGTTGTGTCACAGCGCTGCATGATTTTGGGGCCGGGACGATACTTGAGGTGAGGGTGGCAAATGGCTGTACCATTATGGTGCCTTTCACTCGGGCCACAGTACCTGAGGTGAATGTGGCCAAGGGGTGGGTGAGAGTCGCTCGTGCGAGTGATGTCTGGGGCAGGCGAGACCCTCCATGAGGGGGAGGGGGCGCGAGACAGGGATTGAATGCATGGCTTCCTTTCGGGTTTGTGTCTTAACGCTCTTCCCCGGTATGTTTCCTGGACCGCTTGGCTATTCATTAGCAGGAAAGGCTCTGGCGGCAGGGATATGGAGTCTTAAAATTGTAGATATTCGTCATTATGCTCGCAATAAATATAGAACTGTTGATAATGCACCATTTGGTGGTGGATCGGGTATGGTCATGCGGGCTGATGTGATCGATGCAGCTCTTTGTGAGAATCGTGACTCACGGCTGCCCTTTGTCTACATGACACCACGCGGACAGGCACTCACACAAGCGGACGCGTGGGCTCTTGCTCGCACAGGGGGGCTTTGTATCCTGTGTGGCCGGTTTGAGGGCGTTGACCAGCGGGTCATAGACAAGCATGGGGCGAATGAACTGAGTATTGGCGACTATATATTGTCTGGTGGTGAGCTCGCAGCACTGGTTTTATTAGATTCCATTATAAGACTCATACCTGGAGTGATGAAATCAATGGAATCTTTGCAGGAGGAAAGTTTCAGCCGGGGATTATTAGAATATCATCAGTATACCCGTCCGAGAGTATGGTCGGACCGGGCTGTGCCAGGAGTCTTGGTTTCCGGGCATCATAAGAGAGTTGAGGAATGGCGTCGTATTCAATCTGAAATTGTTACCCGGGAGCGCAGACCAGATCTCTGGCACCGTTATGCGGTATGCGGTTGCGATGGCAAACGGACATGAGGGAAGAGTTGAACAACTATGAATGTCATAGCACAACTGGAACAGGAGCATATAGCGGCATTAGCAGCCACACGGCCAATTCCCAATTTTTTGCCGGGTGACACGTTACGGGTCCATGTGAAGGTGGTTGAAGGGAGTCGTGAGCGCATACAGGCCTATGAGGGTGTATGCATTGCTCGTCGCAATGCGGCCCTCAACTCTAGTTTCACGGTACGGAAGATCTCATTCGGCGAGGGAGTGGAACGAATCTTCCCACTGTATGCGCCATCGATTGCGAGAATTGAAGTAGTCCGGCGTGGCAGAGTCAGACGGGCTAAACTCTATTACCTGCGCAGCCGTCGAGGCCGTGCGGCTCGCATTGTCGAAGATACGTCGGCGCGCGCGCGCGCGCGTTAGTCATGCCATGGTTGTCGTCCGCCGCTGCTCGATGGCCACAGGCGATTTGAGTACTGTCATGGCTATCCCTCTAACTTTGTTTGACAAGATTTGGCACAGTCACCTGGTTGATGTACAGGAAGACGGGACATGCCTTATTTATATTGATCGTCATCTCGTGCACGAGGTCACCAGTCCGCAAGCGTTTGAAGGGCTGCGTCTGGCCGGGCGCCGAGTCCGTCGGCCAGCATGGACTTTAGCTGTTGCGGATCATAACGTGCCAACTACTGACTGGTCGAACAGCATCGCTGACGACGAGTCCCGCTTGCAGGTGGAGACCTTAGCAAGGAATTGCAACGATTTTGATATTGAATTTTTGCACGTCAACGACGTACGTCAGGGTGTTGTCCATGTCGTTGGGCCTGAACAGGGGTTCACTCTGCCAGGAACTACTATTGTTTGTGGGGACTCTCATACATCGACTCACGGTGCTTTTGGGGCACTCGCCTTTGGTATTGGTACTTCTGAAGTTGAGCACGTGCTCGCCACACAGACTCTTTTGCAAAAGCCGGCTAAAAATATGCGGGTAAGAGTGGACGGTATGCTGAGACCGTGTGTCACAGCCAAGGATATCGTATTGGCCATTGTGGGTCGTCTAGGCACAGCAGGCGGGACTGGTCATGTCATAGAGTATGACGGCCAGGCAATCCGTAATCTGTCTATGGAAGAGCGTATGACAGTCTGTAATATGAGCATTGAAGCCGGGGCAAGAGCTGGCGTGATCGCACCAGACGACAAGACATTCACTTATTTAGCTGGTCTACCGAGAGCGCCGCGAGGCGCTGCCTGGGAAAAGGCGTTGGCCTATTGGCAGACGCTGCGGACGGATGTGCAGGCAAGATTTGATTCTACAGTGACTCTGCAGGCCGCTGATCTCGTGCCGCAGGTCACATGGGGGACAAGCCCTGAGGACGTTGTCCCTATTACAGGTCATGTCCCCGATCCCACATTGGCCACTGAGAGCAGTAAGCGCCGTGCGATGCTCCGGTCTCTTGCATACATGGGATTGACTCCCGGTACGCCAATGACGGATATCCGCATAGATAGGGTTTTCATCGGTAGTTGTACTAATGGCCGCATAGAGGATCTGCGTAAAGCTGCAGCTGTGGTACGGCATCGGGTGGTCGCACCATGGGTGGACGCTATGGTCGTGCCAGGCTCTGGCTTGGTAAAGGCACAAGCTGAGGCTGAAGGACTTGACAGAATTTTTCGCGAAGCGGGTTTTTCTTGGCGCAAGCCAGGGTGCTCTATGTGTTTAGCAATGAATGCTGATCGTCTCTCTCCAGGGCAAAGATGTGCCTCAACCTCAAACCGTAATTTTGAGGGACGTCAAGGCAGAGAAGGGCGTACTCATCTGATGAGTCCTCTTATGGCCGCGGCCGCTGCGATCACGGGCTATTTGACGGATGTTCGGTCTCTGTAAGTCGGATCACATCTCTTCTGGATGGATCTGACATTCCATGGATCTGACATTCCTGAGAGAGAGTCGATCCCGCGGTCCGTTTGCTCAGCTTGCAGAAGGTGGGAGAGAATAACTATTAGGAACAGAGTGAGCATGGTACAACAAAGACATGCAGGACTGAAGAAATTCACCGTTCTAACAGGTGTTGCAGCACCGTTGCCCATGGTGAATGTTGATACTGATATGATTATTCCTAAGCAGTTTTTGAAGACGATCCAGCGCAGCGGACTGGGCCGCAATTTGTTTCATGACATGCGTTACGATCACAATGAAAAAGAGAGGCCTGAGTTTATTCTTAACCAGGGAATTTATCGTCAAGCTGCTATTTTGGTGACAGGCGACAATTTTGGCTGTGGTTCCTCTCGCGAACACGCACCATGGGCAATTCTGGATTTTGGCATTCGGTGCCTTGTCGCACCTAGCTATGCTGATATATTTTTTAACAACTGTTTGAAAAACGGCATCCTGCCGCTTCTTCTACCGCAGGAGCATGTGAACACCCTGATGGAGGCAGCAGAGTGCGGGGGGGCACGTGCTACAATGACTGTTGATCTAGAACGCCAGGAGGTCCGTGTGTCTCATCATAGGATTATCTCTTTCGCGGTTGATCCCTTCCACAAGTATTGCTTGATGGAAGGAATTGAAGATATTGGGCTGACCATGAAAAAGGCTCACAAGATTACTGCCTATGAGGAAGTACAATGTCACACACGGCCGTGGTTATGATGGATGACTATAATATGGGCTTTGTGAACATGGCGAACATGGCGAGGGGCACTGATGGACCTGGAGCAAAAGTGAGGCACGATGAAGAGACTTCTCGTTCTTTCGGGCGACGGAATTGGTCCCGAGGTCATGGCCCAAGTCATGCGTGTGATCGACTGGATGGCTCGCAAGGGGCGGGTTCAGTTTGACGTCAGCGAGGGTTTGATTGGTGGATGTTCCTGTGATGTGCACGGTGTGTCCCTGACAGATGACACCCTAGCGGAAGCTATGGCCGCTGACGCTGTTCTACTGGGTGCCGTTGGTGGGCCAAGGTGGGACGGTTTGTCTTTCGACAAGAAGCCAGAGCAGGGTTTGCTGCGTTTGCGTAAGGCCATGGATCTCTTCGCCAACTTACGGCCAGCTATCGTGTTCGATGCTCTGGCTGATGCGGCGACGTTAAAGCTGGACGTTGTCAAGGGTCTCGATCTTATGATCGTGCGTGAGCTGACCGGTGGTGTCTATTTTGGCAAACCCCGTGGAATTGATATACTATCAGATGGGAATCGTATTGGGATTAATACGCATTCATACTCTACTAATGAGATTGTTCGTGTAGCCCGCATCGCTTTCGACCTCTCTTTGAAGAGAAACAGGAAAGTCTCTTCTGTCGACAAAGCCAACGTTATGGAAGCGGGCGCACTATGGCGTGAAGAAGTTACGAGAATATGGAATGAAGAATATAAAGACAAAGGTGTAGAACTTTCACATATGTATGCTGACAATTGTGCTATGCAATTAGTACGAGCTCCAAAGCAATTCGACGTTATTGTGACTGATAATTTGTTCGGTGACCTGCTGTCCGACTGTGCTGCAACCCTGACTGGCTCCCTTGGTATGCTACCATCAGCGAGTTTAGGAATGCCTCCAGAGGAGGGGAGACGGCGAAGAGCCCTCTATGAGCCAGCCCATGGCTCAGCTCCGGATATTGCTGGAAAGGATATCGCTAACCCTCTTGCCACACTGTTATCATTTGCAATGATGCTACGCTACTCGTTTGATCAGCCGTCTGACGCTGACTTGATAGAGCGAGCAGTCCAGCGGGTGCTGAGCGGTGGCTTACGTACGGCTGACATCATGCAGCCCAACAAGGCTAAGGTGTCAACCACAGTGATGGGTGATGTCATTTTACGCGAGTTAGATAAGCTTACTTAGAGACGCTCACAACCCTATGGCTGTGCCGATGACTCTTCTCTCTTTTCTTCTTGCCTTTGCATCAGGTCTTCCGGGCGAGTCTGAAAGACGGCAGCGCTATAGGAGGGAATCTGGTACAGCCATGTGTGATGACGGGTGTGTAGCGTGTCAGCCTCCGTATGAACGGCGGCGGGACTCTCTGGAGCGGCGTTGGCTGTCAGAGCTACCCATGTGGCGCCGTCCCTATTGTATGCGGTAACGTTGATTCGGAGTCCATCATGGGTCGTCAGAAAAGCCCTTGTCGCCTCTATGCCAGTATTACTATTATTACGATAAATATTATTACGTACGACATTTTCAAACGTGATATGAGATAAGAGTGCGAAGATACGGTATGTTGCGTTCTCGTCCACCTGAGTGTTCGGTGGAAGGGGGTGGACAGTCTTTTGTGTCCCGTTATTCGTAACTCTGATGGTATGGCCGTTAGGATGGCGGAGAGTCACCTGGGCCAGCCGGGCGCTGTCCAGTCCCATCAAAGTGGAATCAACCCAGCCACTGATGTCCGTTGTCGGAAAGAGGCCTGTGCGGGCTAGCCACGTCTGTGCCTCGCCAGGACGGCGCACATAAACGCCCTCGCTGCCTGCAATCCCGCCGCCGAGATCAAAACGACGTCTCCCAATAATGATAGCGGCCAGGACATTGCCGTTTGCGTCATGGAGAGTGAGTTCACGGCCACGGCCCTCGGCAGCAGCGGCCTCTGTTGCAGGCGCAGGGTCGGCAAGATCTAAGAGGGCATGACGTCCTAAATCTGCGGTTTTCGGCTCTAGAAGAACTGCCCGAATCATCTCTGCTACCAGAGCACGAATTTTAGAGCCATCAGCTGGGTAGCCGTCCCACTCCTCAAGATGCCACCCTTGAGGACTGCGTCTGGCCGTCACGGAAGACGTGGCGGATCGCACAGTAAAAATAGAAATATCATCGATTTTATTGCTTAATCCAGGAAATAACACTTTTTCACCTGTGGCTGGAGAGTGACGCAGACTAGTCATGGCTAAAATGATGGAGACCACCGCAAGCAGAGCGACGATAAGGAATCTCCTGAGCGACATCACGATGTTCCTCCCCCCCCGACCACGTTGTTCAGAGCGTTAGAGAGCAAGTCTCAGCCGGCGACGACGCATAGCGATTCCCACGGCCACGCCAGTTAGCAACAGCGGGACACCGGCAATATTGATAGCTTTGATCCAGCCTTCTAGGCGTTCAATATCCTGGGCCAGTGCGTGCTTGACCGTGCGTAATTCGTGACGAGCCGTCAACAAGTCACGACGGAAGGACTCAAGATCCTTGCGTTCCTGTGGCATGAGCAAAAGCTCGGTGGACTTTGTCTCACGCCTTTCCAAGGTGCGCATACGCTCCTGCACGGATTCTATCTGCTGCAGGAGCGCCCTTTCTCTGGCTCTATAGCGCAATTCTGCCTCGCGACGCAGGTTTTCGACCAGCACCAATGGCCGTTCCATCCTCCCCCGGCCACGTAAGCCTATCAGCGCCTCGGCACCAGAGAGATCCTCCAACGCATTGAGGACAAACGTGCCATTATCTGCTACGGGAACAATCAACTGTTGACCAAAGAAATTCTGTTTCTGCACCCAGAGACTATCTGTTAAGATGTCCGTGTCAGCTACGATAAGTATGTGAATATTTGCCTTCGTAATATGATCATTTTGCCCACGCCATGCCACTGGTGCTCCATTAGAAAAAGCCGATGATGCTCTCCCCGTGACACGGACAGCAAGAGCTAGTCGCTGATTTGCAGAGCGAAAAGACCGCACCAGACCTATGAGATCTGGTATAGGACTGGTGAATTGCTCTGCAGACAGTCGCATCGACCGTATGCTTGTTGAAATGAGCGGGTTTATGGTGGTCGTTGCCCCATCAATGGCCTCTAAAACACCCGCAGTAGCCACATTCACTCGCTCCAAAGTGCCAACAACTGCATCACGGTCGTCGAAAGCGTCCTGTCCGAGCGAGAGCCAAGCTACATGATCTGTGATCATCGCATGCATACCCCGGCCCGCATTGACCCGCCTCGCGGCATCGACATTAGCGGCCACTTGGTGTGGAACAAAACGAATCCCCCAGGCTTCCAAAAGCCTGCTCAAACCACTGAAAGATGAATCAGTGGTCTCCGCGCCAGACGAGCTACTTTCGGCAACAGGATCGATAAAAAGCAACACTCGTCCGCCCTTGAGGACAAACTGATCGATGGCATACAGGGTTTTTGCCGGCAGATTCTTCGGCTGGACTACCATCAGCATGTCGATCTCATGCGGCAGCAGAGCGTCGAGCATTACAGGCAGACTCTGCACATTGAACAGCGTGCGGATCTGATCCAGGACCAACCAACGTCGTCTCTCTACCATCTCGAGATCACCCGGATCGTCGAGTGGCAGAGTGGACAAAAGACCAATGGTTTTACGCCGGGTTATCGCTAGGCTGTGAACGAGCCTTGTTAAATCGTATTCCAGAAAAGGCTCACGCTCGGGATTGAAGAACGACACAATTTCTTGAGAATCAATACTATTAGTTGCTGCTAAACCAAAATAACCCAGTTCACCACTCTCGCTCACCGGGACACCTTGCAACCCGAAAGCCACCGCCCTATCCTCAGATTCTGAAAATGGCTCCGGATCTATCAGCTTTAAGAGGATTTTACCTGAGGAAAAATTCACGTATTGCAATAATAATCTGTAAACATTATTATAATAAGAATTCAATAAAAAATTTTTTTCACCTATTTGACGAGAAAAGTAGAGCCGTACAGTAATAGGCTCATCAATCCTGGAAAGGACATGCTTTGTACTCTCTGAGAGGGTAAAAAGCTTTTCTTCTGTCATATCCAGATAAAATGGCTTGAATCTGGAAAAAGCAGCAACGTTGACGGCCAGTACAGTAACTGTTGCAAGTACTAAGCCCACCAACCACAGACAGTGCCTGTGGCGAGTGAGCGTGAAGGAAGGAGAGGCAGCAGCCATTGTCACGAGCCCTTGTGCCTGTCGAGCACTACCACTGTAGCGAATAACCAAAATACTATTATAGAGAGAAAGAAAATAACATCAGACAATCCAATTGTGCCGCGCATGAGTGACTGGAAATGTGTAAGAATTGACAAGGCTGCAATAGATTCAGCTATTATTAGTAAACGCCATGAACGAAAAACATCCAGTACTATATCAAGGCCACTCATCACCAGCAGGAAGCTCACTGCTGCAGCTCCCACGAAGGCAATGACCTGATTCCTTGTTAAGGCAGAGAGGCAGGAGCCGATGGCCAGAAACGCACCGGCCATGAGGAAACTGCCTAGGTAGCCCGCTATCACAACACCATTGTCTGGCTCACCCAGCATATTGACAGAGATCCATAGCGGGACTGTCAAAATCAAAGCTAATCCGAGGAATGCCCACGCTGCTAAGAACTTACCTAAGACTGCCTGCGCCGTGGACAATGGTAAAGTGAGCAGCATCTCAACAGTACCAGAGTTCCATTCTTCCGCCCATAGGCGCATGGCCACTGCTGGTACGAGTAACAGATAAAGCCACGGGTGATAAAGAAAGAAACTTTCTAAGCTAGCCTGCCCATTTTCAAAAATGTTTCCAACATAGAAAGTGAGCGCGTTTGCTGAAGCGGTAAAGATCACAAGGAAGACCATGGCAAGCGGAGTCATGAAATAGGACTTGAATTCTCGCCATGCCACGGCACGCACCCTCTGGAGTGTGTATCTCATGCTTCGGCCCTCTTCCTTAGTCTGGTAAGGTGAGGTTTCTGAAAACGTCGTCGAGTCGCCCACGCTCCACTGTCAGCGCAGTCAGGGTATGGAATCGCAGGGCTTCGCTCACCTCGGCTGTGATGGGTTGCCTGTCCCGACTCAACACTCTCAGCCGAATGCTGCTTGCCTCTAAAAGAGATTTGTTCGAAAGGCGTTCCACACTGCTTGTTTTGGCTAACCCGCGTAATTTCTGTTCTACGACGTCAGCCTCTGCTGCTGTCACGGTCACTGTGACGGCATTGTGATAGGGGAGACCGGCCAGGAGCGCCTCAGCTGTGCTATCAGCGACAAGACGGCCACGGGTAATGATAACGGCCCGGCCACACAAAGCTTCAACTTCTTCCAAAATATGCGTGGAGATGATTATTGCTTTGTCCGCTGCCATGTCGTGAATCAGGCCGCGTACGTGGTGTTTCTGGTTTGGATCCAGGCCTTCAGTTGGTTCGTCAAGTATCAAGACATCTGGGTCATGCAGCAGAGCCTGTGCCAAACCCACACGGCGCCGAAAGCCCCTCGATAGAGTATCGATGGGTTGCTGTAGCACTTCGGTCAGGGCCACACGTTCCGCAACGGCAGCAACACGCTTCGCCCTTTCTCGCCTTCTGCTATAGCCGCGTATGTGAGCGATGAAAGAGAGGAAACCTGCAGGAGTCATGTCCTCGTAAGAGGGCGCCCCCTCTGGCAGATAACCTAATTTGGCTTTTGCCTTTAATGGCTGTGTGAGAATGTCGAATCCGCACACGGCAGCTGTTCCGGCGGTTGGGGCCAGAAAGCCCGTCACCATTTTCATGGTCGTCGACTTGCCTGCGCCATTGGGTCCTAGAAACGCCAGAATTTCTCCTTGCGCTACTGTCAGAGTGATGTTGTCAACGGCAACTAAATGGTCGAATTGCTTACTCAGTCCCTTCAGGACTATCATGCCCGACATACACTCACCCTTTCTCTCTGCTGCTGTTAACACTCCTATCTAACACCCAAGCACTGGAACGGCTGAAAGTGATAGCCCTTTGAAGGGTGTGAGTGCATAAAGAAGCAATTCTGCAGTAAGAGGCGTATACTCTTTTACTCTTTTGAGAGCTAGTTTTTAGTCCGCTAGTATTCCTCGCAATGCCTTTTGAAGGTTGTCGGTATGGCTAAAATTAAGGTGATGAATCCGGTTGTCGAACTGAATGGCGATGAGATGGCTCGGATTCTCTGGGAAATGATTCGTGAACGGTTGATTCTGCCCTATCTCGAAATCGACTTGCACTCGTTTGATCTCGGGATCGAAAACCGTGACAGAACGCATGATCAAGTGACGATCGATGCTGCTCATGCTATAAGACGCTATGGAGTAGGAGTGAAGTGTGCTACCATCACACCTGATGAAGATCGTGTGCGGGAACTCTCTCTAAAGAAGATGTGGAAGTCTCCTAACGGGACTATCCGTAATATTCTTGACGGAACTGTCTTCCGCGAGCCGATCATCTGTCGCAACATACCACGTCTGATCCCTGGTTGGCGCAGCCCTATTGTGATTGCCCGCCATGCTTTCGGTGATCAGTACAGCGCGACTGATTTCTGTGTCCCCACAGCTGGCCGCCTGGAGATGGTATTTACACCAGAAAGTGGTGATACGCCTGTAGTGCAAGAAGTTTTCTATTTTCCTGGGGCAGGAGTGGCCTTAGGGATGTACAACATTGACGACTCAATCCGCAGATTCGCACGCGCCTGTTTTCGTTACGGACTAGAGAGACGTTATCCCGTCTATCTTGCAACTAAAAATACAATTTTGAAAACTTATGACGGACGCTTCAGGGATATTTTCCAGACCGTCTTCGACACGGAATTTTCTGTTGCTTATGCAGAACATCATCTGCACTATGAACACCGTCTCATCGACGACATGGTGGCCTCCGTTCTCAAGTGGCCAGGTGGTTTCATCTGGGCTTGCAAGAATTATGATGGCGATGTTCAGTCTGACACAGTGGCACAAGGCTTCGGCTCTCTTGGCCTGATGACATCGGTTCTCATGAGTCCTGATGGCAAAACCGTTGAAGCCGAGGCTGCTCATGGTACAGTCGTTCGCCACTACCGTGAATATCAGGCGGGCCGTGAAACATCGACCAATCCTATTGCCTCCATCTTTGCTTGGACGTGTGGTCTCAAGTTCCGCGGTCTTTTCGATAACACGCCTGACGTCAGACACTTTGCCAACTCTCTCGAGAAAGTATGCGTGACCACTGTGGAAACAGGTCACATGACAAGAGATCTGGCGCACCTCATCTCACGAGACCAGCCATGGCTGACCACAAAACAGTTCTTTAACAAATTAGAGGAGAATCTGCATAATGCCATGACTTTCTAGCAGAAATGCAGACGGTACATAAAAGCTATGCGTGCCAGCATATGTTGCAGGGTGCGCCTCTCGTTAATGTGAGTGTTCGCTGGGGGTGTTCTCTTGAGATTCTGCTAGTAAAGAGAGTGCCTGGCGTAGGTCAAGGCAGCCACTATAAAGAGCGCGGCCGACAATAACGCCGCTCAGTTTTGGGAGCGATCTGGCAAGAGTCAGAATCGCCTGCAGATCCTCGAGAGAGGAAATTCCACCGGCAACTATAACAGGTAATGTAATACTTCTCGCTAAATCAGTAACAGCTGTGAGGTCAGGACCAGCCATCACACCGTCACGGTCAATATCGGTATGTATCACCGCAGCCACACCGACGTCTTCGAACCGCCTTGCTAACTCTACCGCCGTCACGGATGTGGTTTCTGTCCATCCTGCCACTGCTATTCTGTGAGCACGTGTGTCGAGGCTTACAGCAATCTTGCCGGGAAAGAGACTGCAGGCTGTTTTAACAAAAGCAGGATCATGCAGGGCCGCCGTTCCCAGAATCACCCGCTGCACCCCCTTTTCCAGCCAGAGCGCAATACGTGCGAGATCGCGAATACCGCCACCCAATTGGACAGGGAGATCAACGGCTGCGATGATCGCCTCGACCGCTGTGGCATTCACAGGCTGGCCGGTGCATGCACCATCGAGGTCGACGACATGCAACCAATTGCAGCCGAGTCCCGCAAAGCGACGCGCCTGATCGGCTGGGTCTGTGTTGAACACAGTGACCTGTGTCATATCACCTTGCAAAAGGCGAACGCAGACGCCGTCTTTCAGGTCTATGGCTGGAAACAGAATCATTTTGTAGGCTCCCGTACTGTGAGAAAGACACGGTAATGGAATATCTGTATGCTCTCTGCTTCAATGACCTCTTCCGCTGCTCACGCCCAGCAGCGTCAAGCGGCTAACCCAGGCGTGTCTGTATGGGTAGCGGCGTCGGCTGGATCTGGAAAAACAAAAGTTTTAGTTGATCGTGTTCTTAGTTTGCTACTTGAGAAAGTGCCTCCAGAACGGATTCTCTGTCTCACTTTTACAAGAGCCGCGGCCGCAGAAGTTGCTAATCGTATTCATCATAAGTTGCTGCAGTGGGCTACGTTGCCAGAATCTCTGTTAGCCGAAGATCTGGCGTGTTTACGAGGCAACACGCCAGATGCGACCATGCGGGCGCTGGCGCGGCGACTTTTTGCATATGTGCTCGACGTGGGCATACGGGTTGAAACATTCCACGCCTTTTGTCAGTCTTTGCTCAGACGTTTTCCTCTCGAATCTGGTGTCGTACCTTACTTCCGGGTTATGGATGAGCACGAGTCTGCGGAGGCCATGGCGGCTGCCTGGGAGACGACTCTGCTCACAGCCTGCAACGAGAGGCATTCTGCGCGCGCTGTCGCCTTGGAGACTGTCACCGCACTTGTGCATGAGACGCATTTTCCTGAACTGATGGAAGAAATTGTCACAGCTCGTAGCAGACTGCAACACTTAATTGAAAAGCATAATGGGGTCGATGGCGTCGTGACTGCTGTCCGTGCCAAGCTTGGTTTAGCCGCTGATGAAACGGCGTTGGGCATGCTCGTTGCAGCTTGCGCCAATGAGGCATGCAATGTTCCTGCCTTACAGGTAGCAGCGACCGCTTTGCAGAACAGTTCAAAAACAGCAGAAATTGAACGAGGGAAAATTCTTGCCGCCTGGTTAGCTGAGCCTGCTCAGCGGGTGAAGACTTTTGACGACTACTTGAAGGTTTTTTTCACCGGCGAAGGCACCGTGCGCAAAATCCTTCTCTCGCAAGAGAGTGTGCGGAAAGCACCTGTCGCGGCCAGTATCCTGACGGAAGAATCAGAGAGGCTCGTGCGAGTCCAGGCAAGCCGCAAGGCGGCGGCTGTTGCTGAAGCAACGGCGGCTCTCTTGCGTCTGGGAGCAGACTTTTTAACTGTCTATAGACAGTACAAAAATACACGGGCACTCCTGGATTACGACGACCTGATCTTGACGACAAGCCGTTTGCTGGAAAACGAAGGGCATGCAGCATGGGTGCTCTATAAGCTTGATGGCAGTCTGGAGCATTTACTCATCGACGAAGCGCAGGACGTCAGTGCTGAACAGTGGCTCATCGTGGAGCGCTTGACACGTGAGTTTTTCTCTGGCCTTGGCAGTCGGGAAGAGAATCGGGCAGAAGTCGTACGCACTGTGTTTGCCGTTGGGGACAGAAAACAGTCCATCTATAGCTTCCAAGGAGCAGCACCGGATTCTTTTGAATCCATGCAGAGTCTGCTGCGGGACAAAGTGAGAGCCCTGGGCCAGGTGTGGGCCGATGTCCCGCTTCACATATCGTTTCGTTCTACTCCAGCTGTGCTGCAGGCTGTCGATGCCGTCTTTATGCGTGACCCAGCGCGAGATGGCGTCGTCTTGGCAGATGAGAAGATTGGCCATATAGCCTTCCGAGCCGGCCAGGCTGGTTTAGTTGAGGTTTGGCCGCTTATGGAGCCCGCCCCTCCGGAACATGTGGTCCCGTGGAAGGCACCAGTCACACGCATACAGCAGCCTGAGGCCCCTATGAGCCGTCTGGCCAGGCTTATGGCACGACGAATCGCTGTCATGATCGAGGAAAGAGATTGGCTTGAATCGCGTCAAAGACCCGTGCAGGCCGGTGACATCATGGTGCTCGTACGCCGTCGTAGCGGTTTCGTTGAGGACTTCGTCTCCGCTCTGAAGGGCTTGAATATTCCGGTAACCGGTGTTGACCGTATGATTCTCAGCGAACAGATAGCCGTCATGGACCTTACAGCCCTCGGGCACGTCCTCCTCCTGCCTGAGGATAATTTGAGTCTGGCAGCGGTTCTGAAAAGCCCCTTCATAGGATTTGATGAAGAGCAACTCTTTGCCCTCGCCTACCCTCGTGGATCCCGTACCTTGTGGCAAGCCTTACAAGAGCATGCTGGGGCTGCCACGCCATTCGGCTACGCTTGTGACTGGTTGACGAGATTGTTCGCCGTCGCAGAGTCCCGTCGCCCGTATGAAGTCTACACCCATGTGTTGGGGGCGCTGGGGGGTCGCCGGCGGCTAATATCCCGTCTCGGACGAGATGCCGAGGATGCCATAGATGAATTTCTGGCCTTCACGCTTCGCTACGAGGCGAGTCACGTGCCATCGCTGCAAGGCTTCCTGCAGTGGCTGCAAACTACACGGGTTGAAGCTAAGCGTGATTTAGAACAGACGAGAGCGGAGGCAATAAGGATTCTTACCGTGCATGGCGCAAAGGGATTGCAATCTCCTATTGTATTTCTCCCAGACACCGTGCATGTGCCCACTCAGATACCCCGTCTGCTGTGGGAGGACGGCGATGATGGTCTCGTCATATGGCAACCAAAACAGGCATTAGAAACCAAAATGGGCATTGACCTACGAGCAGAGGCTGTCAAGTCTCGTGACAGAGAGTATCATCGCCTGCTATATGTGGCGATGACACGAGCAGAAGATCGTTTGTATGTATGTGGCTGGCGGACCAATCATGTTCCGCCAGAGACGTGCTGGTACAATATGATTCACACGGCCCTTGCGCCGCTTGGCAGGCGAGAGGTAGATGCGACTCTGGCCGAAAGTGGTCTCTTGCCGTCAGGAAAAGTTCTACGTTTAGTAAGTTTTCAAGAAAAAAACGAACAGCTAATAGGTAATAAACGCTTGTCCAAACAGGCAAGACACTTAACGTTGCCATCGTGGGCCGTCACGCGCCCTCCTAGGGAACCCACGCCACCACGTCCCCTCGTCCCATCACAATTTAAAAAAGAGAAAAATATTTCAGAATCGCCATTAATTGGATTTTATGCGCGCTACCACCGCGGTAGGCTTGTGCATAGACTCCTACAAAGTCTCCCCAACATCCCTGCAGAAGAGCGCTCAGCTTTCGCTCAGCACTACCTAGACCATGCGACACGGCTGCAACCCTTAGCGCGCCTTGCCCTCATTGCTGAAGTGTTAGCGGTGCTTACACACCCTGCTCTCATTCCCTTATTTGGTCCTGGTAGCCAGGCTGAAGTGCCGGTTGTCGGAGTCGCTGAGGGACGCGTCGTCTCAGGCCAAATAGACAGGCTAGTCGTCACGGAGGATGCAGTCATGATTGCAGATTATAAATCTGATAGGGTTGTTCCTCCAAATGTCGAACACATCCCCACAGTCTATCTGCAGCAGATGGCTGCTTATCGGTCAGTGCTAGCCGCTCTCTATCCGAACCGTCGGGTCGACTGTGTCCTGGTATGGACGGAGGGACCGCAGGTGATACCATTACCAGGAGTCATGTTAGAGGCCGTTAGCACGGACATGCATGTAGCCTAGTTTGTGGTGGGACTGGATTGCCCCCCTCACAGAGAATTCCTCCCATACTCCCAATAGGAGTTTTTTCAAGTCATAAAAAGTCATAAGATGAGTAGGCTGCCTTCAGAGAGCGTTTGATAGAGGATAGAGCGAGATGTGGTTATGCGTCGTTGCAGAGGAACGGTACCACTCCTCCTGTTATCGTAGCAATGATTCGGCGCTTGCATCCATCGAGATATCTCACAAATATTATCGTGTGACATATCAATCGACGTATGGATCCTGGACAGGCTCTTTAATGCCCTGTTTCTGAAATCTATTTTCGTCGTTGTGCCATACAGAAGGACTACGCTCCCTTCTAATTATCCAGGCATTCTCATCCCAGGGGAAACCGTTTCGAGCGGCGTTGCTCAGGACAGGTTTTAGAATCTTTAGTAGTGCGACGAAATTTCTTCTCTATAGAGCGTTACGTGACACTGTGGCCCCTCTGCTCTTTAAAAAAAGGAACTGTCTCTTCCTATCATTACAGCATAAAGCGTTATACGAAAGTGCTCCTATTACCAGAGAGTATTGTGGGCGTTGTTGAACAGACCCGGGGGTCCGGGGCTCTCCGTTGTGTGGAAGCCATCCGGCAACACGGTCTTCCCTACCCTGCTCTGAGCCAGATCGGATGCGAAAATGCGCTGTGAGGCCTTCTTCATCGGTCGGCTGATGAACTGGCCTATCTTCTGTCTCGCTTCTGTATCGCTAATGTATCGCTAATCGCTATGATGAGTTTCTGGCGTTGCGGCGCGTGCTTCTTATTGGTTACGGTATTATTGGGCGTAGCATTGCCCTGTGTCTTAGACACGACACCAGCCAGCCGGGAGGTTTCTGCCACAGGCCGATGGGTCTTGCAAAACGATCGCACGGGTTTGATACAGATGTTGTTGTGATAGGGGCAACTGGGGAGTCGTCTGTCACGCGGCCCATGCTCGCGGCCTTTGCACCTTCAAAACGTCTCTTCTGAGTCAGCGCCTCCTCCGAAATCATCCGGTTCTTCGAGGAAGGAAGCGAAACGTTTCTGGAGAGGGACACAAGGTTAATCGGATCAGCGTTAGAATCAACTCCTCTGGGCTGAGAGATTCGCGGTCACCGCGACAAGGTTATCATCCTTGTTGCACGTGGTTTTCCAGTGAACTTCTTTCGCCGCGATGGCTTCAGTCTCACAATGAGTATGAGTGACCCCGTTACGGCTAGCACTTCTGGCTCACTATGCCGCTTTTGCGAACAATATGTTACGCAAACATGCCTTGCACGTGCACGTTCTCTGGCACTCGCCTCTGCCTGGCCTCCCTGTCTGTGATACAGAGTGGTATGGCTTTCCCGTGCATCCTGTAGAAAGATACCTGCGGCGATCCCAAGATCGTCCCTCAGGCATGATGAGCAGTGCCACCATAGAGAGCTGACTGGGTGGGCGCCACCCTCGGGCGGGCGGGAAGTGAGAGGAGCGGTCTCTAGAGCTAGGTTAGGTAGGATCAATCCACCATGTCCATAAGTGGTTGCCTAAAGGTGGTACGATATCAGGGTGTTTAAGCTTGCGCCAATATGCCACACGGTCATGATTCACGTACCAGTGTGGGACGACGAAGTGACTCCACAGGAGGACACGATCGAGTGCCCGTGTTCTTGCTACAAGAGATTCGTGATTGGGTGCAGAGACGATTTTCTCTATTAGAAAATCAATGGTTGGCTCCCGGATCCCTATGATGTTGTTACTGCCTTCTGTGTCTGCGGCTGAGCTACTCCAGTAATCACGCTGCTCGTTTCCGGGACTCTGAGATTGTGGCCAGTGATAGACCAACATATCGAAGTCAAAACCCCTGACTCTGTTTTCATACACGGCAGAGTCGACCATGCGTACTTGCATCGTGATGCCCAGTCGCTTCAGATTCTGGGCAAAAGGCGCGGCAACACGCTCCCAGATCTTATCATCTATGAGAAGCTCAAACACAAAAGGCTCCCCCGTCTTTTCGTGGACGAGTGTCTGGTTCCTAATCGTCCACTGACTATCCCGTAAGAGACGTAGGGCCTCCTGCAAGTGATCACGGTTATTGCCAGATCCATCTGTAGTGGGCGGCGCATATACTCGTGTCAAGACATCTCCCGGTAGTTGATCACGCCATTGTTGGAGAAGTTCTAGTTCCTGAGGGCCTGGTAAGGCGCGTGCAGCAAAGTCAGAATTGGCGAAATAACTTTTGCTACGTGTATATTGACTATAAAACAAATTCTTGTTTGCCCACTCGAAATCAAATGCATAGCTCAACGCTTGTCGTACCCGCTTGTCCCGGAACAGCGGGCGACGGATATTGAAGGCAAAAGCCTGCATGCCTTGCGGTCTCTGGTGTGGAATCTCCTCCATGAGGACTTGACCCCTGACCACAGCGGGGAAAGAGTACCCTGTCGTCCATGCCTTCGCGCTGTTCTCTATGCGAAAGTCATAGGCCCCACCCCTAAAGGCTTCAAAAGACACCGTAAAGTCACGGTAATAATCAACACGGATAACATTGAAATTGTACATGCCCCTGTTCACAGGGAGGTCTTGTCCCCAGTATGTGGGGTTGCGACGTAATACAACGTAGCGGCCCGCTTCGAAGGCAACAATCTGGTAAGGGCCACTGCCAAGGGGCACTTCCAAACTCACTGCGTCAAATTGCCGAGTCGCCCAGTCATGCTTGGGCAGCACGGGCAATTGCCCAAGAATAAAAGGCAGTTCATGGTTGACGACACCAGGCTTCAAGACAAAACGGACACGCAAGTCGTTTTCCTTTACGGCCTTGGTAACATCGGCATAATATGAGCTGTAGTGCGGCAGGCCTTTATTGCGCAAAGTTTCAAAAGTCCAGACTACGTCTTCAGCGGTAATGGGTTGATTGTCGTGCCAGCGGGCGTGTGGACGGATATTGAAGACCACCCACGAGCGGTCAGACGGTATTTCGATAGATTCCGCAATGAGCCCGTATGCGCTGGTGGGGTCGTCCTGAGCTCCGACCATTAGTGTTTCAAAAACGAGCCCTCCCACCATCGTAAACGGTTGGCCTTTGATAATATATGGGTTAAACGAATCGAATGTCCCCACATTCGACAACCGAATCTCCCCTCCCTTGGGGGCATAAGGATTGACGTACGAGAAATAATCGAAAGCCTGTGGGTACTTAGGAAAACCATATGTTGTCACAGCGTGGGCGGGCACAGGTTCATTCTGTACCAGCCCAACGGCTGTGAGTGAAGAGACAACAGAGAAAAAAATCGCGAGGAGTCCCATGAGAGCATGTTGCTGAACTGTCAAAAACATGGGAAGATTCCACATTATTCTTGTGCTCATCATGTGAATCGTGTCATCGATCTTCAGTCTTCAGCAACGCCAGGGCGCACTCATGCACGCGGCGATCTCCAGCTGCCAGAACGCAAACGTTAGAGGCGAGACTTGCCTTCTTGCCATCAGTCTTGCTGACCACACCCCCAGCCGCCTCAACGACAGCTGTTACTGGTAGATGATCATAAACTTGTAACTGGCACTCATAGACGAGATCGATAAAACCAGCAGCAAGCAGACCATAAGCATAGCTATCAGCCCCAAACCGACGGAGTGCAACGGCCTTTTCTAGTCGTTGCCAAACAGCCTGGCTAGCAGCAGAATGACAAAACATGTCAGGATCTGTAGCGTACAAACAGGCGTTCTCTAAGCCATCACACAAGCGGACATGGATGGGTTGACCGTTCAGTTGGGCCGGTAGGCCACTGCCACCGATCCAGCGCTCCCCTGTAATGGGTTGGTCGATGATGCCGAGCACGGGTCGTCCGCGCCACGCCAGGCCGATCAGTGTACTAAAGGATGGCTTGCCGGTAATGAAAGCCTTTGTCCCGTCAATGGGATCGAGTACCCATACCCACTCAGCGGAAATGTTTTCGCTACCGTATTCCTCTCCAATCATGCCGTGTGTTGGGACGGTACTGTGCAACAGTTCCCGCATTACGCATTCAGCTTCTCTATCTGCAATTGTCACTGGAGATAAATCTGTCTTGCGGTCCACGGTCATAGGCGTGCGGAAATAACGGCGCAGGATGAGGCCACTGGTCTCTGCCATGTGGTGAGCCAGGGCGATGAGAAAATCTGGTAGAGAAGGCGATTCTGTGATAGCCATAGGACAGACTATCACCCAGGACAGGCTAGAAGACAAGCCCTCCTGACAGGAGTTATATGATTTTTGTGTGGACCGGGATCTGTCCAGAGAGATCCCTGTAGAATCTGCCTGAGAATCAGCCTGACAGTTTCAGACCATCCAAAGAGTCGCTTGATTCTCTCATCGGGAGAACGGGGGTGAGGTGGTCAGGTCAGAATATGTGCAGAAATGGTTTCGTGTTCCTTGCCTGTCCGGGCCTGTCAGGACTAGAAGATGATGAGTCCCATTACCAGATCAGATTTTTAGTTCCAGAAGATTCATGCCACCTGACGATACACCGGATTACAGGTCCACCGTGTTCCTACCACGGACAGACTTTCCTATGCGGGCTAGCCTCTCTCAGCTGGAGCCCAGATTGCTAGCGCGCTGGAAGCGCATGGGCTTATATAGGCGATTGCGTGAGCGCTCAAAGAAGCGCCGTAAGTTTGTGCTGCATGATGGTCCGCCTTATGCCAACGGCCACTTACATATAGGACATGCCTTTAACAAGATTCTGAAAGACGTCATTGTGAAGACAATGCAAATGTCATGTTATGACGCCAATTACGTCCCCGGCTGGGACTGTCACGGCCTGCCGATTGAGTGGAAGGTTGAAGAACGATACCGGGCAGCTGGTAAAAGCAAGGGCACCGTGGACGGTGTTACCTTCCGAAAAGACTGCCGTGCATTTGCAGAGCACTGGATGCGTGTCCAGTCTGTTTCCTTTCAACGTATGGGAATTATTGGGGACTGGAAACAGCCTTATACGACCATGGCCTACGCCGCTGAAGCAAGCATTGTTGCGGAGCTGGGTCGCTTTCTGATGAGCGGTAGCCTGTACAGAGGGGCGAAACCTGTTTTATGGTCTGTCGTAGAACAGACAGCACTTGCTGAAGCTGAAGTAGAATATTTTGATCATTCCTCCACTATCATTTGGATTCGCTTTCCCGTCCTCAAATCTCCTTTGCCAGCGCTTTATGGAACAGCCGTAACCATATGGACTACCACGCCATGGACTCTTCCCGGTAACAGGGCTATCGCTTACGGCCCCACCCATGACTACGTGGTGGTCAGGATCACTCGCGTTGAGCCTGGCAGTCTTGCCTCTCTTGGCGAAAAGCTCGTCATAGCGAATGCCCTTTTAGATTCCGTTATGAAGATAGCCGGCGTGACTGCTTACACCCGTATTACACGTATGCCCGGTGCGGCATTGGCCAACACCATCTGTGCACATCCCTGGCGTGGGCATGGCTATGACTTCCAGGTGCCGTTACTCCCTGCTGATTTCGTTACTACTGAGAGGGGGACTGGTTTTGTACATATTGCGCCAGCCCATGGCGAGGATGATTGGCGGCTTGGGCAGGAGAGTGGCCTGCCAGTGTCAGAGATTGTGGCGAGCAATGGTGTCTATCTTCCCGACGTGCCACTGTTAGCGGGCCAACACGTGTTCAAGGTGGATGGCATGGTAGTAGCGTTCTTGCAGTCTGTCGGCGCTCTGCTGGCCAGGGACAGCCTCGTGCATAGTTGTCCACACTCGTGGCGGTCAAAAGCTCCCCTGATCTTCAGGACAACACCGCAGTGGTTCATCTCAATGGAAGTTCATGACCTGCGCACCAGGGTACTGGCCGCCATAGAGGCCACCCGCTGGATTCCAGCCAATGGCCGGAACCGTATCCGTGCCATGGTGGAAAGTCGTCCAGACTGGTGTGTGTCGCGGCAGAGGGTCTGGGGAGTGCCTCTCACGGTGTTCGTGCACCGTAGGACTGGTGAGCCCCTCCGTGACAGCAGGGTGTTGAATCGCATCGTCGCCGCAGTCAAGGTGGGGGGAAGTGACGTTTGGTTCACTGCTGATCCTGCCCGTTTCCTTGCACCCGAGTACGACCCTGCAGATTTTGAGAGAGTGACAGATGTCCTTGACGTCTGGTTTGATTCTGGCTGTACCCACGCCTTTGCACTGGAACAGCGCCCTGATTTGGAATGGCCAGCATCTCTGTATCTGGAGGGCTCAGATCAGCATCGTGGTTGGTTTCAGTCCTCGCTACTGGAGTCTTGTGGGACTCGAGGCCGTGCCCCTTACGAAGCCGTGCTCACGCACGGGTTTGTGATGGCTGAAGATGGTCAGAAAATGTCTAAGTCTCTTGGGAATGTTGTGGCGCCTCAGGAGGTGGTAGAAAAATTTGGTGCTGACATCCTGCGATTATGGGTTGTGGGGTCGGATTACGCGGAAGATCTACGCATTGGTCCCGAAATTCTGAAGCAGACAAGTGATATGTATCGCCGTCTGCGTAATACCTTACGCTATCTGCTCGGGAGTTTGGATGGCTTCAAGGCAAAAGAGCGCATCAAAGAACTCACCGCCATGCCAGCGCTAGAACGCTGGATTTTCCATAGACTGTGGCAGCTTGATGGGCTAGTATGCCAATGTCTCTACAACTACAATTTTCATACCCTGTTTGCTGGGTTATACACTTTTTGTACGGCAGATCTGTCCGCTTTCTATTTTGACATCCGCAAAGACAGCTTGTATTGCGATGGGTTAGACAGTCCGCGGCGCCGTGCTGTACGGACTGTTCTTGAGCTTCTCTTCCAGATTCTGGTGCGCTGGCTTGCGCCATTCCTCGCCTTCACAACTGAAGAGGCATGGCTCACCCGTTATCCAGATTCAGGGGGCACAGATAGTATCCATTTGCAAGTCTTTCCGTCTATCCCTGCAACGTGGCGCGATGATGATCTCGCCGTGCGATGGGATAGGATACGTCGTATCAGGAGAGTCATCACTCATGCTCTCGAAGGCGAACGGACTGCAAGGCGCATCGGTTCAAGCTTGCAAGCGGCACCTATCGTCTACATGACGGCCGCTGATCTAGCGCTACTGGATGGTCTTGACCTGGCAGAAATAGCTCTCACCTCTACTGTCACCCTGAAGGAAGGTGCAGCACCCCATGGGGCATATATCCTACAAGATATACCAGAAATAGCAGTTCTGCCGAATCTTGCAGAGGGAGAGAAGTGTCAGCGCTGTTGGAAGATTCTACCTGACGTCGGAACTCACCACGGACTCGGGGGCCTTTGCGGTCGTTGCGCAGGGGTAGTCCCATTGCAGGGGGTGAAATAAATCATGATGCGAGGTGGGCCCGGACAGCAAAGGCTCAGAGGGGGCGTGAGGCGTGAGGCATAATGGCCATTTTTCACTGGCTTTAGTGGGCACGATCTTGCTCTTGGATCAGTTCAGCAAAGGATGGGTCCTGACTCAGTTCACGGCCATACCAAGGGCTATCGAGATCACCTCATTTTTCAATGTCATTTTGACTTGGAACTATGGCATAAGTTTCGGTTTTTTTCAAAATAGAAATTCTTTTTATGTTTTTTTTATTATATCTTCAATTATTATTATTTGTTTAGTAGTTTTATTAAGATATACGAGATCAATACACATAAAATATTCGTTTTATTTGATTATTAGTGGTGCAATAGGAAATAATATTGACAGATTGCGTCACCATGGCGTACTAGACTTTATTGATTTGCACATCTTGAGTTTGCATTGGCCAGCCTTTAATGTGGCCGATCTTGCCATTACCATGGGTGCGCTAGTGCTAATGAGCGATGCCCTATTGTACCGCCCAGATTCTGGTCCTCGATTCTGATCAGTCTAAGACTGAATCCGAAGAATCCTGGCGTTGAGAAATTCAATCGCCAAGGGTAATGCTCGTGTGCAAGCATTTTTTGCGTGTTATGGCCGTACTACTGCTGGTCATCCTTGGAGGAGGCCAGTTGTCCGGCTGTGCAGAGATTCGCAAGAGTCTTAGCTATGAGAAGACCGTGCCAGACGCATTTCTGCTCATGAGCCGTGTGCCATTAGAGGTGCCAGAGACCGTGGATCTCATTGCAATCGCAACGGTTGCAGCAAGACGACGACAGCTGGAGCTTTTTCCTGAGAAGCCGCTCTCTCATCTCTCTCAAGTCCTCACGGGTTACCCTCAGCCAGGGTGGAGCAGTGATCGCGCAAGGACACCAGCACTGCAGACATTCCTGCAGATGGCAGGAGCAGATTCTGGTTGGTCGGACATTAGAGCCATTGTTGATCATGAGGCGATCACAATGCTATTGGAGCGACGTCACCTCATAGATCGCATGATGTTCTGGCGTGAGAGTCTTCCAGAAGGCGGACCAGCGGTAGACATGGGGAAAGAACTGCGTCGCCTGCAAGAAGGAGTGAGGTGAGTCCAACGCTGGCTTCTGAGTGCACGGTGCACGGACATGCTGGGACACTCGTTTTGAGGAAGATCGCGAGATGAGGGCATACTTGTATTGCGCATGCGTCGGGGTCGGGCAGAGGAAAAGAGGGAAGATGTGATGCCATGTTGTCGTCTCCTTCACACGCTTCGTTTATCAACTTTTGCTATTATTATTTTTATATTTTTTTATACAAATTTTAATTGTTGTAAGGCCGGTTTGAGCGCTCAGAATGCGCAAAGAGTCGGACTCCCAATCCCCTTTTTTGCGTCTCCTTGGCTGAACGTGCCACAGGAGTGCGGCTTGCGGCCTACGTTAGCGGGGAAAGGTCGAGCGCGTGCTGCAGCGTATCATGTTGAAACCGCTGATCGCAGCATTGGCACCGTCCTCCTGTTGCGGGCCGCCGGGGTTGGTTGGGCTCTGCCCAACATTCGTAGTCTGGTCGGTCACGACACCGTTTCTGGTATGGAGGATTTGGCACCCATTGATTGGCTGGTGCCGCTCACAATGGACCCGTGGCCTGACGGGCCGTCCGTTGCACCAGCTGCACCTCTGGTTATACTCGATAGCATTGCTCACTCGCAGAATCTATCTGGCAAGATGACACGGCGAGGCATCAAGCGAACAGGGGGCAAATAATATGGAAGCAACATTCTGGATCATTATCAACGAGTGTTCTGTGGCTCAGGGCATCAATGGTCACAAGCTGATCATTCTTGATGGTAGCGGAGCGGAAGCGGAACAGGGGTATATTGATGCCAGCGTTGCCATTCGTGTGGGGGCACGCGCACCAGAGGGTGCGTTAATCGAAAGAAACGGTAGCTTAATCTTGTCAGCAACGCGTTGGGTCAGTGACGCAGAATACACCGAGATCGCTCAACGGATTATTGCTGTAAAGGCTGGTAACGGGACGGTTTCAGTTTGGCTCAATGTGGAATCAGACACGGTAGAGATGGATGGGAATGGCATACCAAGGGTGTTATCTGCTAGTTATTTTACTCTTAAAGAGGGAGATATTATCTATCAGTTTCTTGACACGAAGACTTAGCCGTTCCTTGACAAAAGCATTTTGACAGGAAAACAATTTATAAAAATTATACGATATATATACATATAGTAATATGTAGTAATATATAGATATACGTAGTGTGTGGATCTTCTTCAGCATCGTGGCGCCTGTCTGATAGGGATAGGGAGTGACGGGGCCAGCCTTGCCAGCGCGTCTCACGAGCGTTCTGATTCCTCCACTAACCACTCAGGAGAGACAGGATGCACAGAGGGTGCGTGCAGTGCGTACTGAGCGTACTGACTGTATGAGACTTTCTCAGCAAGCAGCCCAGTGGATTGGTCCATCGTTTCTTCGAAAAAGGCACGCAGAGCATGAGGCGCACAGTTATCTATTACTGCGGTGGCACGGTCGTTGACTTTCACATTGAGGCAGCGTGCTATGAAGAATTTCTCCAGCATCTGAGAAAGGAAAAATACCATGATGATAAGGAGCTCAATCGGGCACGCTGTGCATTAGAATCTTACGTCTCTTACGTCCGCTGTGACACAAACAAACAGCCTGGAGCTCTGGAAAAAATTTCTGTCTGCTATGTTTGGCATTATTTTAATACTCATGTCGCTGCTGACCATCGCATTGACGGGGATGTCATGATTGTCGATCTGGATGGTACTGGAGCAACTATAGAGTATGTTGCAATCAAAGATATTGCCCTCAAAAGGTATGAGTGATAAATGTTATCCCCGTTACTGTTACGAAGAGAAATAATGCTTCTGGGAAAGCATCACACGGCCTTCTGTCTGAGACCGGTGTTGCTGACAGGGAGCAGATGTTTTATTGGGATTGTTTTTTAGGAGCAATGGGAGGGGTACTCCGCAATCATTAGAATGTAGGCAGATTATTTTTTGCGCGAAAATCAATATTTTCTTAATTTGCTTAAAATCTTCCTGAGGAAAGAGCATACAGGATTTTGCTGCCAAGCGAGCGGCAAAGGAATGAGAGCATGTCCGATAGGTCAGTACATGGCTGGGCCGCCGCCCCTAGCGGAAAGATGGAACGATTCCCCATCCCCAGAAAGGGGGCCGTTGTGACGGCGGGAGGCAAAAGTCTTCCATGTCGTTGGTTTATGCAGTGACGAGAAAATCTTTCATACCTCTGTTCAAGATCCTCGTTCTTCTGCCAAGCATCGGGCTTTTCGTATACGTCTTGGGGCTTGCCAATCCTTTGGCCGTGTTTGACAATGTCCTTGCGATTGGTGTGGTGGGTATTGCCGTTGTTTTTTTTATCTACCTAGCAGTCTTTATAGTTGATTCTATCACTTGGCATTTAGCTCTTACTCCCCTCCCGGTGACATGGCTCTGGCTATACCGGTCATGGAAAGTGCGGATGGTAGGAGAAGCCTGGAACATGGTGCTACCGGCGGGTGGCATGGGCGGTGAACCCCTTAAGGCTGTGCTTATGAAGAGACGTTATGAACTGCCTTATAGGGAAAGCATAGCTTCGTTGATTCTCGCAAGAACTGTCAACCTGATAGCCCTTGTTTTCTTTTTGGCAGTCGGGTTTGTGTTGATTCTCCTTCGACCCATCTTCCCCGTCTCATTAACGGCGCCTGCTGGGATCGGACTTGGTACGTTTATAATGGCCATTTTGGGTTTATTTGCTGTACAGCGCTGGCAGATCGCCTCACGGGTTATCAGAGGGCTGTCACGGACCGTCATCGGCGACAGAATCAAGGCGATTTTTCATTATGTTGAAGACATAGACCATCGTCTGATGGTCTTCTACACACAATGGCGCGTTCGTTTTATTGGGGCTGTGATTCTTGCCATGGGGGCGTGGGTTTTGTGCGCACTGGAAACATACTATGCTGCCTCTTTTTTAGGCCTCTCCATTGATCTGCTCGATGCCTGGATCGTTGAGTCACTGGTCCAGATGGTACGAGCGGGGACCTTCTTCATTCCTGCATCCATTGGTGTACAGGAAGGTGTTTTTTTTGTTGCTTTCACAGCTCTTGGGGCGCAGGCCCCAATCGCGCTCTCTGTCGCTATGGTAAAACGTGGGCAGGAAATTGCTTGGATTATATGGGGAGGAATACTCGGGATCAGTCATCTGCTGCCTGCGAAAGGTGACTCTGTCTGCAACAGGCCAGAGTGACGGTTTTTTTCCTCGCCTTGCATATACTCGCTGAAACTGCTATTGCACCAGCTGGCGGGTGTAGCTCAATGGCAGAGCAGAAGCTTCCCAAGCTTACGATGGGGGTTCGATTCCCCTCACCCGCTCCGGTTTTCCATCTCTGTTGCGGTCCGTTGCGCGTGCTGTGCAACAATATCGTCGTCTGGTGCCCAGGGCCGGAATCGAACCAGCGACACACGGATTTTCAGTCCGTTGCTCTACCAACTGAGCTACCTGGGCCTGGTATAGTCTCTCTGGTATAGTATCGCGATACCGGAAAGTGGTCCTTTTGTCTAGTCTCTCCTGTCGGCAGATGTCGGAATCGTGAGATATCTGTATCGTGTCGAAAAAAAAGAAACTTCCGCCCTTTCATTGAGTATTGAGTATATTGAGTATATTGTGGATCTCCCTCTTTAGCGGTCATAAGGACTCCTAGCAAGAAGGGCTTGAGCAAGACTGTGCAAAAAGACTGTGCAAAAGGAAGGGGGCCTAACCTGATGCGGATTGCCATACCGAAAGAGTGCCGTCCCCATGAAAGTCGTGTGGCGGTGTCGCCTGACGTGGTGAAGAGATATGTGGCTTTGGGCTTCGACGTGGTAGTCGAATCAGGCGCTGGGAATGCGGCTCATATGGTTGACGCCATGTTTAGTGAAGCGGGGGCACACATTGCTTCTGATGCAGCCATGGCACTGAAAGACGCTGACCTTGTGCTCAAGGTGCAGCGTCCGCTCACAGAGGCAGAAGGAACGGGGGAAATAGCCCTGCTCAAAAAAGGAGCTGTCCTTGTTGCCAATCTTGGTGCTTTAAGTTACCCGCATGAAACATCGGCCTACGCAGAGGCTGGTCTCACGGCTTTTGCCATGGAACTGATGCCGCGAATCTCTCGTGCCCAGAGCATGGATGTTCTCTCTTCGCAGAGTAATCTGGCAGGTTATAAAGCTGTGATTGATGCGGCGTCTCTGTTCACACGTGCTATGCCGATGATGATGACGGCGGCCGGCACCATCCCGCCAACTAGGGTATTGGTTCTTGGTGCTGGGGTTGCTGGTCTTCAGGCTATTGCAACTGCTAAGAGACTAGGTGCCATCGTGCATGCCTTTGACGTGCGCTCAGCCGTCAAGGAGCAGGTCGAGTCTCTTGGCGCCAAGTTCGTGGTCGTTGATGAGACGGCGATGAAAAGTGCAGAGACCGCCAGTGGCTATGCTAGGGAAATGGATGAAGATTACAAGAAAAAACAATCGCATGTGATTCATGAACAGTTGAAAAGAACTGATATTGCTATTACAACCGCCCTGATTCCCGGGAAGACCGCGCCGCTTTTGATTACAGAAGAAATGGTCAGAGATATGAAACCGGGATCCGTGATCATGGATTTAGCCGTGGAGGCTGGGGGGAATTGCGTGCTGAGCGAATACGGCAGAGTCGTCTTGCAATACGATGTCAATATTGTTGGTCCTGCCAATTTGGCTTCTACAGTCGCACATGATGCGTCTGTACTCTTTGCAAAAAATATTTACAATTTCATTCATCCCATGCTTGATAAGACGAGCCGTTCTTTGCAAATCAAATGGGATGACGAGCTAGTGAAGGGCACGTGCGTCTGCCACGCTGGGAAAATTGTCCATCCTATGCTGCAGAGCGGTGAGGAACGAAAGTGATGGAAGGGATCTTTGATGGGGTGCATCGGCTCGTAGAACAGGCTGGTGTGGTGTCTAGAAGTGCTGAGATTTTAGCCGTGCAGGCCAGGGCTGTGCTGCAGGCAGCTACCGCTGGCTCTCCATCTCCTCACGGAGAGGGAGTCTTTCTGAGTCTATTCACAGTATTCGTGCTCGCCGTTTTTGTAGGGTACTACGTAGTCTGGCGAGTAACGCCGGCCTTGCATTCACCCTTGATGTCTGTGACCAATGCAGTGTCTTCAGTCATCATTGTCGGAGCTATCCTGGCTACCGGCCCCGTGGGCTTAACAAGTTCCAAGGGACTTGGGTTTATAGCGGTTGTTCTAGCCTCTGTGAACATTTTTGGCGGGTTCACAGTGACCCAGCGCATGCTAGCGATGTTCAAGAAGAAAGGGAAGTAAGGGGGGGGGCAGATGACTGCTGCTTCTGTCACGACGCTGGCGTATCTGATCGCCTCCGTCTGCTTTATCATGGCTTTGCGCGGATTATCAAGTCCAGACGCCGCGCGTGCCGGCAATGTTTATGGCATAGTCGGCATGGCCCTGGCCGTTTTCACTACCTTAGTCTCTCCGGTAGTCCAAGATTACACATGGATCGTCTTTGGTATTGTCGGCGGCGGTGCGATTGGGACTGTGATAGCCCGTAAAATTCCGATGACAGCCCTGCCACAACTCGTCGCAGCCTTTCATAGTCTGGTTGGCATGGCAGCCGTACTGGTGGCCTATGGGGCATTATTGGCTCCGGAAGCTTATGGCATAGGGAGTGTCGGTCATATAATGGCTGGCAGTTTGATTGAGATGGCGCTTGGTACTGCCGTTGGCGCCATTACATTTTCTGGTTCTGTCATTGCTTTTGCTAAGCTCCAGGGGATTTTGTCGGGAAAGCCGCTCACATTTCCCAGGCAGCACATGCTCAATGCGGGTATTGGTATAGCGTTAGTCTTGCTGTTAGTTTGGTTTGCAGCGACAGAGTCCTATACCGTGTTCCTTTTCCTGACGACACTGGCCTTCGCACTCGGCTTCCTGCTGATCATGCCCATCGGGGGAGCGGATATGCCGGTGGTCATCTCCATGCTGAACTCTTATTCAGGGTGGGCAGCTGCTGGCATTGGCTTTACCATGGGTAACAGTCTTCTGATTATTACTGGCGCCTTGGTAGGCTCATCAGGGGCAATTCTTTCTTATATCATGTGCAAGGGCATGAATCGATCAATCTTCAGTGTTGTCTTGGGTGGCTTTGGAGGAGGCAGCGAGGGGGGTAGTCCTGACGACGCTATGGCGGCGTCTGCCGGGAAAGCTGTGAAGGCCGGTTCTGCGGAGGATGCCGCTTTTATCATGAAAAATGCTGCGAAGGTTATCATAGTGCCGGGCTACGGTATGGCAGTGGCGCAGGCTCAACATGCACTGCGGGAAATGGCTGATGGCCTCAAACAGGCAGGAGTCGAGGTGAAGTATGCCATCCATCCGGTGGCTGGCCGCATGCCGGGACACATGAATGTACTCTTAGCAGAAGCGAGTGTGCCGTACGACGAGGTCTTCGAACTGGAAGAGGTAAACCACGAGTTCAGTACGGCTGATGTTGCCTATCTCATAGGTGCCAACGATGTCACGAATCCTTCGGCTAAAACTAATCCTGCGAGTCCAATTTATGGGATGCCCATTTTGGAAGTAGACAGAGCCAAGACTGTGCTCTTTGTCAAGAGGTCTATGGCTTCTGGTTATGCCGGTGTGGAGAATCCTTTGTTCTTTGGGGAGAACACCATGATGCTGTTTGGAGATGCGAAAAAGATGACTGAGGCAATAGTGCAGGCGTTGGGGTAGTTTTTTGGCCGTCCGGGTCCAGGTGGAGAGGGGCAAAATGGATTTTTCCGGTGCGCGTCACAGAATGGTTTTAGGCCAGATTCGCATCAGTCGTGTGACGGATCCTTTGGTCCTGAATGCTCTCGCGACCGTGCCGCGTGAGGTCTTCGCACCACAGTCTTTGCAAGGCACAGCCTATCGTGATGAAGATTTACCGATTGGCAGGAACAGGTATCTCATGGAGCCCATGGTGCTGGCACGTTTGTTGCAGCTTGCACAGATTCAGCCTACGGATGTCGTGCTGGATATTGGCTGTGCCACAGGCTATTCAGCGGGTGTCTTGGCGCATATCGCGACGACTGTGGTAGCGCTCGAGTCGGATTCAAGCCTGGCTGAGACGGCTGTGGGCATTCTGTCAGAACAGGGCCTTGAGAATGTTGCGGTCGTCACAGCCCCTTTGGGCGGGGGATACGCTGAACAGGCGCCTTATGATGTTATTGTGTTCGAGGGGGCTGTGGATTCGATCCCGCGAGACATCCGTGATCAATTAGCTGATGGTGGTCGTTTAGTTGCGATGGTTCAGAGTGGTCGCTTTGCGACGGCAACTCTTGTCAAGCGAGCAGGACCTGTTTTCAGTTGCCGGACGGAATTTGAGGCTAGCACTGCGCTACTCCCTGGGTTTGAACAAACAAGAAGATTTGTATTTTAAGGGTTTCGCCCATCTTTCACGAGAATGGTAGTGACAAGCACGTTATGCATTGAAGTTGAAGAATTGTATTATTTGTTATGTTTACGGCTAAAAGTTTTAATTCTTGACGTACGTGAACCGTGGGAGATCAGCATTTGTGCTCTGAGGGATAGCGATAGCCTATTTATTCCTATGGGTCAGATTCTCTCGCGTGTAGAAGAGATTCCCAGAGATAGAAGGGTGGTAGCGATTTGTCACCATGGCATTCGCAGCGACCATGTGGTTGGGTGGCTACGCCAACTTGAATATCGGAACGTTATCAACTTACGTGGTGGCATTGACGCTTGGGCGAGACGGATCGATCCGCATGTCGCGATTTACTAGCTAGCTAGCCCGCCAGGCGGCGCGGCGGCGGCTGGCGACTCATGGCAGGACGGGACGGACGGGACGGACGGGAAAATGACGCGGCTCTGTGTGCGACTGGCGACTCTTGTCGGGGGAGGGGTTGTGTCTATTGCAGCAGCTATTGCAGCAGCGATACCCTCTACTGCAGCTATAGCCTCTACCTTGGAGGAAGCGCTGGTTTACGTTTATTGGACAAATCCCCAGTTAGAATCAAGGCGCGCGCATAGACGCAGTAGTGACGAGGTCCTGGCCAGGGTTCTCGCTAACTGGCATCCGAGTATAGACCTGATGGGTGAGGCGGCGTCTGGCTCCTTTGAGAAGGATAAGACCAATTGTTATACGTCACGTGCCGTGCAGCTTACCCTGACACAGCCTCTTTATCGTGGTGGCCGTACAGTCGCGCAGGTGAAGCAGGTAGAATCTCAAATCCGCTCTGAAGGGCAACAGCTCGTTCACACAGAACAAAACGTATTGCTAGCGGCAACAATAGCCTATCTGAACTTGTGGCGAGACGAGGCCGTTTTAAGTCTGAGTCTCGGGAGTGAGGACGTTCTCCGACGCCAGATGCATGCTGCCCGTGAGCGGTTTGCAGTAGGCGAAATAACACGGACGGATGTGGCCCAAGCAGAAACTCGACTCGCACGTGCCACAGCCACACGACAGCAGGGTGTTGGGACGGTCAAGACTGCTCAGGCAGTCTATACAAAGGTCATAGGAAAGACTCCAGACCAGTTGGCCTTTCCAATTGCACCCGTTCTCACGCTCCCTGCCACGCGCGAAGAGGCCATCTCTCTAGCGCGGCAAAACAGCCCGCTTGTCAAGGCGGCCGCCCATAGCGCAAAGGCTGCAGCCGCTGGAATAAGGCTTATCCAAGGAGAACGGTGGCCGGTGCTGTCGATCAAAGCCAATTTGGGCCAGACATGGCGCACGGGCGCTACGCGTTCTCATACAGGGGCCGTGGAGTCTCTTCTGACGTTGAGCGTCCCATTGTACCAGCAGGGTTTAGTGGACGCGCGATTGCGAGCCGCCAAACATACCGCTGGGCAGCACGTCTATGAGCTGCAAGCTGTGCGTCGCCAAGCAGTGGCTTCTGCTGTGCAGGCATGGGAAGCCTTACAAACCTCTATCTCGCAGATTCACGCCAGTGCAATACGTATTGCCGCCGTAGAAATTGCCTTAAAAGGAGTGCAACGGGAAGCCCAGGTTGGGTCTCGCACGGTTCTCGATGTACTGGATGCAGAGCAGGAAAGGCTCGAGGCTCACGTAGAGCTCGCCAAGCTCAAGCGGGATGAAAAGGTTGCCGCTTTTCAGCTTCTCGCTGCTGTAGGGCGTATGACGGTACCGGGACCGGCCATCCATCAGACATCAGAGTGAGTGCCGGCGCTGCTTAAGTGAGCGTTTACGTGGCTGTTCCGATGGAGCGAAGGGCCAGGGTTGGCTGGCTGCTATCATCCTAGAGTAGGGAGCTCTGAGAACTCAGCACGATTACTGATCTGGACAGACCAGGCACCAGCGAGAAGCGTGATGTAAAGGGATGACTGGTCATGGTTGACGATAGATTGCCGCAAGAGTCCTCAGTGGAGGATATTCTTGCCTCTATCCGTCGTATCCTCTCTGAAGACAAGGAAGTGTTGCAGAAAAAGGCACAAGAGCCGAAAAGGCTGTTCGAAGCTAACAACGAAGAAGATGTTCTGGAATTAACCAATGATATGCTGCTGGAATCACGTGAACCCGTAGAGGAAGAACCTGTTGCTACCCTTCCGCTGCATGCCCAACAAGAATCAGACGCACATGAAAGCCTCCTCTCCCCTCCGACCGCGGCACTGTCAGCAGCCGTCTTCAATGAGTTAGCCCGCGTAGTGCGAGAGCGCAATATTACGTTGGGACATCGGGACATCACTCTGGAGTCTCTGGTACACGAAACGCTTCGGCCCTTACTCAAGGCATGGCTGGATGAACACCTTTTGACTATCGTCGAACGAATAGTATCTAAGGAAATAGAGAGTTTAGTGCGAAAAAACAATCAAAAAAAGTAATTTTAAAAAATCTCTTTATATATGTCGATATTGTTCGCATGCCCCTACCATGCCCCTGTACTGTCTTGGGCTTGCTAAGATTCTTGACCTTGTACGTAACCTGTGCCAGAGCAGGGAACTCTTATGGGTTCGAAAGGGCTTCTGCGCGAGACAGAGAGTAGGTGTCATCGTGTAGGGGCAGCTCGGGAGTCAGTCATGTTGGACAAAACGTTTCAGCCAGCGGATGTGGAAACGAGACGTTACAGACGTTGGGAATCTATGAACGCCTTTGTTGCTGATACCAACAGTGAGGCATTGCCTTACACTATCATGATGCCGCCACCGAACATCACGGGCAGCCTGCACATGGGACATGCGCTGACTTTTACCCTGCAAGATGTTCTGGCTCGTCATTATCGCATGCTGGGACGTGATGTGCTATGGCAGCCCGGTACTGACCATGCCGGAATCGCTGCCCAAATGGTTGTTGAACGGCAGCTGGCCGCGCATGGGCTGAGCAGTCATGACTTGGGTCGTGAAGCCTTTCTGAGACGGATGTGGGAATGGAAGGTCCACTCTGGTGGAACTATTACGACACAGCTGCGCCGTCTCGGGAGCTCGCCTGATTGGGGGCGTGAACGATTCACTATGGACGAAGGGCTTTCCAACGCTGTCTGCAAAATGTTTGTTGCTCTTTACAAACAGGGGCTGATCTATCGAGACAAGCGCTTAGTCAACTGGGATCCGCAGTTACACACTGCTGTTTCAGATCTCGAGGTACAGCAGAAAACAACTTTAGGAACACTATGGTATTTTCGGTATCCCCTCGCAGGAGGGTCTGGCCAGTTTATTACGGTTGCAACTACCAGACCAGAAACCCTTCTGGGGGATACGGCCGTGGCTGTCCATCCCGACGATGAGCGGTACCGCTCTCTGATTGGAGAACGCTGTTTGTTACCCTTAGCCGGGCGACTGATTCCCATTATTGCCGATTCCTGTGCGGATCCGGAGAAGGGGAGCGGGGCTGTGAAAATCACACCCGCACATGACTTCAACGACTTTGAAGTGGCTCGCCGGCATGGTTTACCGATGATTAATGTGCTCGACAGCAACGCCTGTCTGAACGAGAACACACCACCAGCCTACCGTGGTCTCGACTGTGCAGCAGCCCGTGAGCGGGTAGTCGCCGATATCACAGAACTCAATTTGCTAGAAAAAATTGACGATCATATAATGACAATACCTTTTGGTGATCGTTCCGGTGCGGTGCTTGAACCATGGCTCACAGACCAGTGGTTCATGGATGTACGCGTATTGGCAGACTCAGCCATTCGGGCTGTCCAGGAAGGACGGACGTGTTTTGTCCCAAAGCACTGGGAAGATACCTACTACGACTGGATGCGACACATCCAGCCGTGGTGCATTTCTCGGCAGATCTGGTGGGGCCATCGGATTCCGGCCTGGTATGGTCCTGACGGTTATGTCTTTGTTGAAATGACGGCACAAGAGGCCGTCACTGCAGCGGCCGCTTACTATGGCCAACCTGTCCAGTTGGCCCGGGACGGCGATGTACTGGATACCTGGTTCTCATCAGCCCTGTGGCCCTTTTCAGCGCTCGGCTGGCCAGAGCGTACGCGAGAACTTGCCCGTTATTATCCGACAGATGTGTTAGTGACTGGTTTCGACATCATCTTCTTTTGGGTCGCCCGTATGATGATGATGGGCATCCATGTTATGGGGGAAGTACCCTTTAGGACCATTTACATCCATGCCTTGGTCCGTGATGAAAAGGGCCAGAAGATGTCAAAATCCAAGGGGAACATTATAGATCCGCTCTATCTGATTGATAAATATGGCTGTGACGCATTGCGTTTCACCTTGGCCTCTTCTGCTGTACCCGGTCGTGATATTAGGATGAGCGAACAGCGAGTCCATGGCTATCGCAACTTCGCAACTAAGCTGTGGAACGCCGCTCGTTTCTGCGCTCTGCATAGGTGTTATGCAATGCCGGGCTTTGAGTCCGCACACGTGAAGTGCACTATGAATCGCTGGATAGTCTGTAAGCTGAACGAAACAGGCCGCAAGGTGACAGAAGCGCTCGCCACTTATCGCTTCAACGATGCTGCCCAGGCTATTTATAGCTTTACCTGGAATACATTCTGTGACTGGTACCTGGAATTTGCTAAGCCGCTTCTGCTGCAGGAGGACTCTGAGACGGAGACACGTGCAACAGCCGCGTGGGTACTGGAGCAGATTCTGATTCTGCTACACCCATTCATGCCCTTCATCACAGAAGAACTGTGGGAGAAAAGAAATGGAGAAGCGTCAGTAACGCCGTTGCTTGCCACACCTTGGCCTACTTTTAGTGACATCTTTGATGCAGAGGCCACTTCTGAGATGGATTTCGTTGTCGAAGTCATTGCACAGGTTCGTTCGATCCGTTCAGAGATGAACGTGCCGCCGGCAGCCCTTGTGCCACTGATCGTGACGGAAGGCAGTGTGCGGGCACGAAAACAACTGGAATCTCACATGGAACAGATTGCCACTCTCACACGGGCAGGGCGCGTTGATATTTGTGACAAGGCTGACTGTAAGGGCGCCATTCCAATCTTTGTCCGAGAAACGACAATTCTGCTGCCACTGGCGAACACTATTGACCTAGCGCAGGAAAAGAATAGGCTGGCCAAGGAAATCCAGCGGCTTAGCGCAGAGATTGGTCAGATTGATCAGAAACTCAACAATACGGCCTTTGTTACGAAGGCCCCTGCACAGATCGTGGAGGACAGTCGTGTGCGTCGTGCTGGCAGAGTCGCCACGCGTCGGAAACTGGACCAGGCCTTACAACGCTTGGCCACTTTGTAGGTGAGGTGAGGCGAAGGCTTGTCGTGGCGAAGACTGGCCGTGCTGCATGGTCCCATATTCAAACCAAGATGACTAGATGACTGTCCAAACTGTCAATCGGACTGTCAATCGGACTGAAACCATGGTGATTTGATTTTCATGCCCATTTGGAGGTCTGGGATATTGGTCAGGCTACATGGGAAAGTGTCCGCAGTGTTGTAAAAGGAAGCTGTGATGCCAAAGACGACACAAGCAGACGAATCTATGGCCGAAGCTGACAGGCGTTGGCACAAAGGGGATCTGCACGGGGCAGGAGAATGCCTTGGCTTGGCACGTACGCTCTATCGTACTGTCGGTGATAGACAGGGCGAGGCGCAGGTGGTGGAGCGGTCAGCAGAACTCGCATGGCAATCAAAGCACCTCACCGCTGCGGGGTTGTTGTTTGTCGAGGCTCGCAGCTTGTTTGCAGAGGCGAATGATCACCAGGGCCAGGCACGTGTCTTGCTGCATTTGGGTAAACTAGCACATTGCCAGCAGCGTGCTGAGGAAGCTCACAGCTTTCTCGATTCAGCACGGGAAAAATTTCGCACCATTGGGGATATTGTCGGTGAATCTCTGGCTGAACACCATCTTGGGCTCGTCTCTCTTGACAATGGACGCGATGATCTTGCGCTAGAATGGCTTGAACATGCGCGTGCTCTAGCCCGCGAGGCGGGCGACCATGTTGCCGAAGCAAACGTGCTGCAAGTGCTCGCCATACTATACCAGCGCTTAGGACACACTGACCGGGCGCACGAAGCCTTTGACTCTACTATTGAATCATTCCGTACAACAGGAGATTGTCTCGGTGAAGCGGCAGCCCAGGTTGGCTTGGGCAATCTTCTGAAAAAAGTCTGCGGTTCGTCTGCGGCCGCACGGCAAGCCTTCACACGGGCTATGCACTTATATGCTGCGATTGGTCATTTGATGGGAGAAGCGGAATCACTTATCGAACTGGCGCGCCTGGAAAAAACTGATGACCCGTCTCATGCGAGACGGCACTATGAGAGAGCTGCTGAGTTGTTCAAACGAGTCGGTTGCACAGAAAAACAGGCCCTCTGCCAGAGGGAAACAATTCATCACAATCACAACTAAGTGAACTCAGAGGAGTCGCGGCGCCGGCGCTCTCCTCCCCCGCATTCAACATTCAATAATGTCAGAATCCGTACCCTTCCTTGAGAAGCGGATCTCTGATGGCCACGAGACGAGCGAGGTCTACAATGACCTTGGCTTGTTTCCATGTGGCATCATCTTGCATTTTGCCGTCGATCATCGCAGCGCCAGTCCCATCAGGCATAGCCTCTAGGATTCTTTTGGCAAACCTTACCTCATTCACATCTGGGCTAAAAACACGCTTAGCGATTCCTATCTGCGGTGGATACAATGTCCAAGCACCAACACAACCGAGGAGAAATGCATTGCGGAATTGTGCTTCGCAAGCAGCCTCGTCAGAAAAATCGCCAAACGGTCCATAAAACGGCTTGAGTCCGCTTGAAACACAGGCGTCAACCATCTTTGCTACAGTGTAATGCCATAGATCCTGCTGAAACAGAGTTCTGTCCTGACCGTCCTTCTTGTCCTCGAGCACCCCATAGAATGGATGCCCCCCTCCGACACGTGTGGTTTTCATCCTGCGCGAAGCAGCGAGGTCTGCTGGCCCCAGGCTCATGCCGTGCATGCGTGGACTGGCGGTGGCAATCGCTTCGACGTTCTTGACTCCTTGAGCTGTTTCTAATATAGCATGTATAAGTATTGGTTGATTAACATCATAACGTGCTTCTAATTGTGCGAGAATTTGGTCAAGATAATGAATATCCCATGGACCTTCTACTTTTGGAAGCATCATCACATCAAGTTTGTTACCAATCTGACTCACGATTTCAGTGATGTCGTCCAGCACCCATGGGCTGTTCAGACAATTGACACGTGTCCATAAACCAGTCTCACCAAAGTCTACCACTCTGGCCACCTCAATGAATCCCCTGCGGGCTGTCTCCTTGGCTTCTGCTGGAATGGCATCCTCGAGGTTTCCAAGTAGCACATCGACTTGTGGCACAAGATCTGGTATCTTCGCGACCATCTTTGCATTATGAGGGGCAAAAAAGTGAATCATGCGCTCTGCCTTGACAGGCAGTTCTCGTAAAGGTGCAGGAGCACCAATTGCCAGAGGCTTATAAAAGTCGGCTGGGCTTTTCATCTTTCCTCCATTTGTGGATGCATTTGTGGATGGGACCATCACCATGCAAAGCTCTTGACAGACCAGGGACATCGCTCCATGCAGGAAAGGGGGTAACACTTACCCATTAGCAATCCTCTCCGCCTTTTGAACAATGACCTCTGCCTGGCGTATGGAGGCAATGTCGATCATTTTGCCGTCCAGGGACACAGCACCAGCTCCTGCCTGTTCCGCAGCAGCCATAGCCTTTAAAATTTTACGAGCTTGCGCTATCTCTGCATCTGATGGGCTGAAGAGGGTATTAGCAATGTCAATCTGACTGGGATGAACGACCATCTTCCCTTCGCAGCCAAGCGAGACAGCGCGTTTTGTAGCGACAAGATAACCTTTTTCATCTCTGAAGTCCCCAAAGGGACCATCAACTGGCCGCAAGCCATTGGCACGGGCTGCTACCACCATACGAGCTAAGGCATAATGCCACATGTCGCCCCAGTGAAAAAGACGGGTGCCATCCTCTGCTGGATCCGTCAGAATGCCATAATTGGGATTAGCACCGCCGATACGAGTTGTCTGAGCCTTTGTGGAAGCGGCGAAATCGGCAGTACCTAGCAGCATTGTTTCGTTGCGTCTCGAAGCCCCGGCTATACTATTTATATTTTGCATACCAAGAGAAGTTTCTATCAAAAGTTCAAAACCTATCCTCTTGGTAATTTTTTTAGAGTTTTCTATCTGCGTGACCAGCATGTCAATAGCGTAAACATCAGCTGCAGTCCCGACCTTTGGAATCATAATCAGATCTAGTTTATGACCCGCTTGTTCCACTACATCTATCACATCACGATACATGAATGGTGTGTCAAGACCGTTAATACGAATTGAGACCGTTTTTCTACCGAAGTCGATATCGTTTAAGGCTTGAATAACATTCGAGCGTGCCTGATCTTTCTGGTCAACGGCCACAGAGTCCTCAAGATCGAAGAAGATCACATCAGCCATACTGGCAGGTGCCTTTTCGATGAATTTTGAGTTTGATCCCGGTATAGCAAGTTCTGACCTGTTAAGACGCGGCGTTGCTTCTGCGATCATGGTAAAGCTCATTCGTAACTCCCTGATAGTGTATCCTCATGACTCTTCATGACTCTTCTCTTACTCTCCGCCTCGATTCTACTGGTCTTTCCCATGTTCCCCATATTCTATATCTTCTATGGGTTCCTCGAACGATGTGTTCCTCGAGCCAATAATACGGTTCGACGGTCTCAATGGCCCAGGTGGCAGAACACCGTGCTGGCGCAGGAAAAGATCTAATGACTCGATTTCTGCCATCAGTGCGGTCGTGTGCCAGTGACTCAAACAGCCAGGTCTATCTACGAAACATATCCCTCCGTCTGATCGCACACGGGCGCGTAGAAAAGCCACATGTGCTGCCCATGTAGGAGGGATCGCTTTTGTCCAGGCCAGAAAAAGAAGACTCTCCGCTAAACCGTCTAGAAAGTCTGTGTGCCTGAAGAGAGAAAGAGTCTTATGCAGAAAATCTTGTACGTGCACAATTGCAATCTTTGACACCCCACAGGCATAAAATGTGATTAAAAAGTGCGAACTGAGATAATATGTCTCGAGAAAGGTGAGGCCAGGAAACGTGAAACGGCCATCTGTCTGTTGCAAGGCCCTCATACGGGACACGGCAGCGCGCACGGCCTGGTCATCCCTTGCTATTCCATAGCGGCAGCGAAACAGCAAGGCGTTCACCGTCTCGAACGGTGAAGAATCCTCTCTACAAGGGAAGACGAGATTGTCAATAGCAGTAGTCACACCGGCATCTGCGAGAAAACCGGCGGTAAGAGCAGCGTTGATAGCATCGCTACACGACAGGTCTGCGGAATCGATGTTGGCTAACAAATTTGCTACCTTAAGAAGTGGTCTTCTATCTGCTTCTAACTCGCAGCGCTTCACCCGCATCGCTAAGGGGAAGCTCAACGAAGCGACGCGATGCCAGTCAAAGAAGGAATCGTTTGCCAGATGGGTGAGAAGGTCCTGCGTCACAAAATCGTGAGGGGTTCCCCCTCCACAGGGACTGACTCGCCATACAGACAGGACGCAAACCACAAGGCAGACAGCCTTTTTACTGTGTGCCATGGGCCTACTCCTGAAGCAGGCGGGCAATATCAATGGCGGCATACGTCAGGATAGCATCAGCCCCGACACGGCGAAAGCCTATCAGGCTTTCCAGCATCACTGCGGCGTCCTCGACCCATCCATGTGCCGCCGCCGCTTTCAGCATAGCGTACTCTCCAGAGACTTGATAGACAAAGGTTGGCACTGCAAAGGTTGTTTTGACTCGTTGCACGATGTCTAGATACGGCAGACCGGGTTTGACCATCACGATGTCTGCTCCTTCTGCGAGATCAAGGGCCACTTCCCGCAGCGCCTCATTCCCGTTTGCTGGATCCATTTGGTAGGTCTTTTTATCTCCTTGCAACAGGGGACCAGAGCCAACGGCATTCCGGAATGGCCCGTAGAAGGCTGAGGCGTACTTAGCGGCATAGGACAGGATCAGAACATCAGAAAACCCTGCAGCGTCGAGAGCCATGCGAATGGCCCCGACACGACCGTCCATCATGTCAGACGGGGCGATGATATCGCAACCGGCCTCTGCTTGAACAACGGCCTGGCGGCACAACGCCGTGACCGTCTCATCGTTGACGACAGCCCCTTCCACCACCAGCCCATCATGGCCCAGAGCATTAAAAGGATCTAAGGCCACGTCGCAGATGACCCCAAGATCAGGGTGCGCGTCCTTCAAAGCCCGGACAGCCCGGCATACCAGGCTGTCTGGGTTCCAGGCTTCACGGCAGTCACCGGTTTTCAAAGAAGGCTCAATGACAGGGAAGAGTGCCACAGCAGGAATACCCAGGGCCTTCGCAAGGCCTGCCATATGCACTAGTTGATCGATACTCTGGCGAGCCACCCCTGGCATCGAAGCGACAGGTTGACATGTCTTCCAACCTTCACAGACGAACGCGGGCCAGATAAGATCTGCTGGCGCCAGATGTGCCTCAGCGACGAGCCGCCGCACCCAGTCTGCCTGACGTGTGCGTCGCATCCGGATTCGCGGAAATTGGCTGATACTGATCATGTTTCTTGAGACCCCATCCGGGCTGTCTTTTTAAACTAAGACTGATCTAGGGCTTGTTCTATGTCTTTCAGAATATCATCTATATGTTCGATACCGACTGCTAAACGGACATAGCTTGCAGAGACTCCAGAGGAAAGCTGATCCTCGGGTGAGAGCTGTGAGTGAGTGGTGGTTGCAGGATGGATAGCCAAACTACGAGCATCGCCTATATTGGCGACGTGATAGAACATCTGTAAGGCATCGATGAAGCGTCGTCCGGCTTCCAGCCCATTCTTCAGTTCAAACCCGACGAGGGCACCATATCCGCCCTGCAGATAGGTGTTAGCGCGACGGCGATATTCTCCTGTTTGCAGGCCAGGATAGATGACCCGGCTGATAAGAGGATGTTCTTGCAGATAGTGCGCTACGCGCTCCGCATTCGCGCAGTGAGCACGCATGCGGAGCGGGAGGGTTTCAAGTCCCTGGATGAAGGCAAAAGCGTTGAAAGGGCTCATGGCCGTGCCAATATCCCGTAGGAGCGTTGCCCGCATGCGCAGACTGTAGGCAATCGGCCCCAAGGGTTTAACAGCTTCCGTCCAGACAGTGCCGTGATAGTTTGGATCCGGTTTGTTCAAAAGTGGAAAACGTTTTTTATAGCGTTCCCAATTAAATACGCCACTGTCAACGATCAGACCCCCGATAGATGTCCCATGACCGCCGATGTATTTTGTCGTGGAGTACACTACGACTGCTGCCCCGTGCTCTATGGGTCGACACAGAATGGGTGCAGCGGTGTTATCCATGATCAGCGGGATGCCAAGCGCCTGGCAGATTCCAGAGACTTCTCGAATAGGAAAAACCTGCAACTTTGGATTAGGCAAAGTTTCGGCATAGAAACACCTTGTCCGGTCATCGACCTTCTGCCTGAAGGCCTCAGGGTCAGCGGGGTCAACAAATCGGGCCTCTATCCCCATCTGACAGAATGTGTTAGCGAAGAGGTTCCATGTCCCTCCGTATAGGTCTGTCGAGGCGACGAAATTATCACCAGACTCGCATATATTGAGAATCGCCAACGTTGTGGCCGCTTGTCCTGATGAGAGGGCCAGCGCCGCAACACCTCCCTCCAATGCTGCCATCCTTTGCTCAAGGACAGCACAGGTCGGATTCATCATACGCGTATATATATTCCCTAACTCACGCAAGGCGAAAAGATCTGCCGCATGTCGGGTATCACGGAAAGCATAAGAAGTTGTTTGATAGATCGGGACAGCCACAGCCTGGGTCGCGGTATCAGACCGATAGCCAGCGTGAAGCACTATAGTCTCTGGGTGTTGCGACACGATAGTCATACCAGAAAAATCCTCGATTGCAACAACGCGGCAGAACAAAGTTGAGGCCTGGCATTCAGTGATCCGTTCCGCCCCTGTCCGGATCGCCGTGACTCGTGTGAGAGTGGAGGGATCCCACACCACGTATTTGAACAGTCGTTTCCACGATATTAGAATGGGTAAAAACAAGCTGGAGAGGAATGGCCTCACCCTCACGGAGAGGAATCCTGAGGCCTATCAGCATAACGTGCTCAGCACCCGGCTGCAGAGTAATAGACCCACCGGCTGGAATTGACAGAGCAGAAACAGGCCGCATCTGCATGACACCATTGACAGTTTTATGAATGTGCAACTCTGTCGTTGTCGCAACGGGACTGGAAGCGGCCACGAGCATGTCTCCCTGGCCAGAGATGTCTGTAAGTGTCATGAACACAGCAGCAGATCCTTTGAGTTTGAGGGAGGCGCGTGCCCATGGATTTTCTATTTGTACAAGTGCTACTGCGCTGAATCCCAGCGCCCAAGAAACAGCAGTGATTCCCACAACAGCTAACACCCGGTGCTTCATGGAACATTTCCTTGGGATGTGATGACACACTCTCAAGCATGACCAAATTCTAGGGACAGCATACGGACGTCGATGCCGAGTCGCATCATCGCCTGATCCCACTTGTGCTCAAGATCGTCTCCAAACAAAAGCTCTTCGTCAGCAGGAACGGTGAGCCAAACGTTCTGACGCAACTCGTTGTCTAGTTGTCCTTCCCCCCAACCTGCATATCCTAACGCCAGGATACTCCGACGCGGGCCGTGTCCTTCCGCAATGGCTTTGAGCACATCGACGGTCGCTGTGAGTCCGACATGCTGATCCACCATAATCGTTGCATTGTGCACATAGTCACCAGAATGCAGAACAAAACCGCGGCCTGCTTCTACCGGCCCGCCAGAATGCACATGAACGCTACGGCACAACGGGGTCGCCTGAATGCCAAGTTGCTCCAGGAGTTCAGAGAAGGTGACAGCCTCAATAGCCCTGTTCAAAACGAGGCCCATTGCCCCAGCGGGTGTGTGTGTGCAAATATACACAACCGTTTTCGTAAAACGGGGATCAGACATAAGCGGCATGGCCACGAGACACTGCCCTACAAGGTACTCGCCCTGCTGAATCAACTTTCTCATGTGACTGCAATATGCCGAAGCCCGCGAGAACGCAAGCACAGTTGTAGCTTTCTGATCATCTGCCAACCCTCTCAACAGGAGAGAGAAAAACGACGAGTTGACAGGCAACTGCTCTCTTCGCTACCATTAGAAGATGTCCTTCCTCATTCTTCAAATCACTGCAGAGATTTCCACCACGGCGCGTCAGAACAGGGAAAAGTAGGACATGTGTTTTTCTCTTGAGACGACCCTAGCCGTGAATCTCGAATGGGAACATCTAACGTATATGATAAGATCCTGCTGCGCAAGCCATCTCCTCATGGTCAGGAGGTGGCCTCTCATCCTGATCCTCTTAGCCCTCTCCTGGCTGTTGATTGTGCCGGCGAGTGGGGTCGCTCTGTCTGCAGGGACGGTGGAATGGGAATCAGAACAAATAAAGATAGAACAATTTAATAAAAAATACTCTCAATATAAAGTCAGTGCAGCGGATCCCAGCGCTTCTCCATGGGTTCGCAGCCCACAGGGAGCGGTGCGACTCGTTTCCACTGTGACTGGTGTGGGCACTGGTCAGTCGATTCGACTCGGCCTGCAGTTTCATCTGCAGCCGCATTGGAAGATCTATTGGCGCACACCGGGAGATGCTGGCTATCCGCCTACAATTGATTGGAGTGGCTCAAAAAATCTTTCTAGTATACGAATCGACTGGCCAGCGCCACGTCGTTTTAGTCTCCGAGGCATTGAAACTGCTGGTTATGAAGAGGAAGTCGTCTTTCCCATCACTGTGACCCTCGAACAACCTGGGGTTCCTTTCAAGGGACAGGTAATGGTAGAATTCCTTACATGTGCTGATTTCTGCGTGCCACAGCGGGCTGAATTGAACCTATTGATTCTGGATGGGCCCGCAAAAAACTCTCCCTTTATGCATCTTGTTGAACGTCATGCCGCCCGTGTGCCTGGTGACGGTCGAGCCGCCGGATTGCGATTCATCGCTGCAACCACTAAAAAGAAAGATAATGGAAATTTTATTGATGTTAAAGTTGCAAGCACATCACCTTTCAGAGCGCCAGATCTGTTTATCGAAGGTCATGGTGACGATGGCATACACGCCGGCACCCCACAGATTGCTCAACGGAGTCGAGATGGCCGGCACATTGTGCTGCGCGCACCAACAAGGGGCCCAGTGGCAGTCGGAGCGCTCGCCACGCTCACGGTCGTTGATGGTATCCGTGCCCTAGAGGCCACTGTCCCGCTATCGGCGGCAGCCACAATATCGGATGAGACAACAACATTGGATGAGATAACAACAGCAGAGGTCGCGATCATACTCGGCCTCGCCTTTCTAGGCGGGTTCATCCTGAACCTTATGCCCTGCGTGTTGCCAGTGCTGTCCATCAAAGTCATCACACTGGTCGGCCATGGCGGCACTGCAAAAAGGGCTGTGCGATGGAGGTTCTTAGCTTCGGCGGCTGGCGTCCTGTTCTCCTTTCTGCTACTCGCGTTAGCGACCATCACGCTCAAGGCCGCCGGGGCAGCGGTGGGATGGGGCATGCAATTTCAACAGCCGCTTTTCTTGTCTTTTATCATCATCGTGCTGGCCCTCTTCACCGCTAATCTATGGGGGGTCTTCGAAATTTCCCTGCCGTCTTGGCTGACGGACAGAATCGGTGGGGTGTATACAGACGGCTACACTGGCGCTTTTCTGACAGGGATTTTCGCCACTCTGTTGGCCACACCATGCTCTGCCCCTTTTCTGGGCACAGCCGTAGGATTTGCCTTGGCTCGCGGACCTTCAGAGATCCTAATGATCTTCAGCATGCTTGGTCTCGGTATGGCAATGCCGTACATTCTATTAGCTGTTTTTCCAACACTATCTGCTCGTCTTCCGAGACCTGGTCCATGGATGATATATCTGAGGAAATTTGCAGGCAGTATTTTACTTATAACCATGTCATGGTTACTGAGTATATTATGGATTCAATTAAATCAAAAATTATTATTTTTTATAATAATAATGATTTTAATTTTATTGATATTTTTATCAGAATTGAGAAGAGTTAAAGTATTAGTTACGATATTATTTATTATCTTAATAATGAGTTTTTCCTTCCTGTGGAAGGAAAGACAGGCGCCATGGTTACCATTTGACGAAACAGCTCTGGCACATCATGTGGCTCACGGGCGAGTGGTTTTCGTCGATGTAACCGCCGATTGGTGCATTACCTGCCAGATTAACAAGGCACTTGTTCTGTCGCACAGAGAAGTGGTGAAGCGCCTGCATAATGTAGTGGCTATGCAGGCAGATTGGACCAGGCATGATGGAAGAGTCTCTGCCTATTTAGCAGGATTTGGCCGTTACGGTATTCCATTCAATGTCGTTTATGGACCAGGCGCCCCACAGGGGCTACCCCTGCCAGAGCTTCTCACGGCAGAGGGTGTGCTGAAGGCATTGGACGTGGCAGCTGGGCATGTTTCGTCACTATGACGGCATCATGACGGAGATATCAATTATCAATAGAATTATTGACCTATATACCTCCTCATCAGGTGTGCCTTAAACAAAGCCGCGTCTAGTGGCGTGCCTGTGGCGGCTCTCAAAAGGTCATCAGCACTCAAGAAGAATGAACCGTGCGCATGCACATGAGAGCGTAGCCATGTGAGGAGAGGTGTGAAGTCACCGCTTGTCAAGCCAGGCAGAATGGTCGTATCTGCCCTACAAGCAGCGTCGAATAATTGAGCCGCGATCATGGCACCTAAGATATAACTTGGGAAGTATCCGAAGGCACCTGTATACCAATGTATATCCTGTAGACAACCAAGGCGGTCGTTAGGTGGAGTCACACAGAGGAGGCGGGTCATCGCCTCGCCCCAGGCGGCCGGAAGATCTGCGACAGAAAGTTGTCCTGTTATCAGAGAATGCTCTAACTGATAGCGAATAATAACATGGGCCAAATATGTGACCTCGTCAGCGCTGACACGGATGCAACTGGGTTCCACCCACGTGTAATGGCAGTAGAGATCCTCTGCATCCCAGGCAGGATCATTGCTCCTAAACGCCGCGCGCAGGAGCGGCGCTGCATAGGTGAGAAATTCCCGCGACCGGCCCGCCTGCATTTCAATCAACAGCGCTTGACTCTCGTGAAGACTCGTACTGCAAGCTCTCCCAACGGGTTGCCAGCGCCACGCGCGTGGCAGACCCAATTCGTACAGGGCATGACCGGTCTCATGGAGAATCCCCATGAGGCTAGAGGTGAAGTCAGCTGTATCATAGCGGGCCGTAATGCGCACGTCATCACAGGTGCCTCCGCAGAAAGGGTGGTGGCTCATATCCAGCCGTCCATGCTGAAAGTTGAACCCGAGCGCCGCCAGGAATTGCGAGCCTAACTGTCGCTGCATCTCTAGGGGAAACGGCCCTGCCGGTAAACGCGGGCGGTTTCTATGTTTTTGCCGCGTCAGCGCCGCGTCGAGTAGGGTAGGGAGGAAGTCCTCCTCAAGCTCTGCGAAGAGGGCGTCTAGCCTGTCTATCCGAATACCCGGTTCATACTGGTCAAGCAAAGCCTCATAGGTCAAGCATCGTAAACGCTCTCCTTTGGCTTGTCCGACCTGCTGCACGAGTTGCAGCAGGTCGGAAAAACTCCTTGCCACTTGTGTGAAGTCAGCCACAGACAGAGCGTCTCGCCAGCGTATCTCACAGAGAGACTCCATTCTTGCCAGTGCGGCGACGAGGTCTGATGGGACAGCGGTCGCATGGACCCACCTGTGCCGCATCGCGCGTAAGTTAGCGGCGGCCCATGGGTCCTCAGAAGGCATCGACTCGGCTTCTTCTAACCAGGCTCCTACTGCTGGATCTGTCAACCTTTCATGAGAGAGCTCTCGTAGAGCGGCCGTGACCTCTGCCCGGCTATGAGCGCTCCCAGGGGGCATCATAACAGCGGTATCCCAATCTAAAATAAAAGAGACATTTTCTAATTGCATTAATCGTGTAAAACGTTTCTCTAAATGAGTAAGAGCTCCATCGACGGACATGATACAAAAACTCCTCTCACGCAATTTTGATCTCCATATTTTGCACAGACTGGAATGTTTTCGCCCCGGAGATGGGACACCAGAAAATTCTTTGTAGAAAAACAAAGTAGAAAAACAAAAAGAGCTTGAGCGATCATGGGAGGGGAGAGGAGAACTGGCATGACAACTGATACAGACGGCACAGCAGGTGACCATGCCAAACGCATGGCCAGAAAGAAAATCGCTCGTGAACGTCTTATGCGAGGCAAGAGCGGCCGTAAGGGACTCTTAATAGTTCACACTGGGAGTGGTAAGGGAAAGTCTTCTGCCGCTTTTGGCATGGTGATTCGCTGTATAGGTCATGGCCTGAAAACAGGGGTCGTCCAGTTCATCAAGGGTGCTAGGGATACCGCCGAGCGTCGGGTCTTGTCAGATTTTCCCGGACTCGTTACATTTCTTGCAATGGGTGAAGGGTTTACATGGGAAACACAGAGCCGTGATCGTGACATGGCAACGGCCCAAAGAGCCTGGGAAATGGCGGAGAGCCTGTTAGCAGATTCTACGTATCACATGGTTGTCTTAGATGAACTCAATGTTTCTCTGAGGTACAAGCATCTTCCGCTGGAGCAAGTGCTCATAGCAATACTGGCACGGCCCAGTACTCAGCATGTTGTTATAACTGGTCGTAACGCTCCTCAAGAGCTCTTAACGGCAGCTGATTTAGTTACAGAGATGTGTCTTGTTAGACACCACTTTCGCAATGGTATTATTGCTCAACCCGGCATAGAATACTAAGCTTTCCATCTACCTGTCGCAAAGGATGTTGAGAATTGATATATGTGATCCGGATCCGGCAGGATGGTTGCGGCCTGCTCGTCGATAAGGACGGGGATGAGTAAGTCTTCAGCGGCTCTTATGCTGCAGGGAACTGGTTCCGACGTGGGCAAATCTTTGCTTGTTGCTGGGCTGTGTCGATTATTAACGCGTCGTGGTTTGCGTGTCCGTCCCTTCAAAACACAGAATATGTCTAACAACGCTGCCGTCAGCGTTGAAGGTGGTGAGATCGGTCGGGCTCAGGCCATGCAGGCGCAGGCTTGCCGGGTAGCCCCGTCAGTGCACATGAATCCAGTCCTGCTGAAGCCGCAGGGCGCGGGGAATGCACAAGTGATCATAAACGGTCATGTGTGGGGTAATATCACTGCACGTGATTATCAGTTGTTGAAACCAACTCTTATGCCTTCTATCTTGGAGAGTTTTCGGACTCTTGCCACATGTGCCGACTTAGTCTTGGTGGAAGGAGCTGGCGCGGCAGCAGAAGTGAATCTGCGAGCTGGCGACATTGCCAATATGGGCTTCGCAGAAGCCGCCAATGTGCCGGTTATTATTGTCGGCGACATAGATCGCGGTGGGGTCATTGCCGCCCTTGTTGGCACTCATGTTCTGCTCAGAGCAGAGGAAAAAGTGCGGATTAAGGGATTTCTGATTAACAAGTTCCGCGGTGACAGACGCTTGTTCCATCCAGCTCTCACGCTGATCTCTGCACGAACTGGATGGCGTCCTTTTGGGGTAGTACCATGGTTTCAGGCAGCCCGTTACTTGCCAGCAGAAGATAGCATGGTACTGGACGGCGTGGAGTGGGACCAGCAGTCCCACACGCTCGAGACAGAGAGTACAGGTGCAAGTCGAGAGAAGATTCGTGTTGCCGTGCCACTCTTGCCACACATTTCTAACTTTGACGACTTTGACCCACTGCAAGCTGAGCCTGATGTCGTGTTATCTTACATCCCGCCCGGTACGCCGCTGCCTGGTGATGCGGATGTCGTTATTCTGCCGGGGTCCAAAGCAACGCTGGCTGATCTGGCAACCCTGCGAGCGGAAGGCTGGGAAGTCGATCTTGCGGCGCATCTCCGCCGGGGCGGTCTTGTGGTGGGGTTGTGTGCTGGTTATCAGATGCTAGGGCGGATGCTGCGCGATTCCGATGGGATTGAAGGCTCACTTGATGTTGCTGCTGGCTTAGGGTTGCTCGATGTTGAGACAGTGATCACGAGGCAGAAGGTGCTGAGGGCTGTCACAGCATGTGATCTGCTCTCTGGGGAGCCGTTGCACGGCTACGAGATACACGCAGGGCGCACAGATGGTCCTGACAGGCAGCAGAGACCATGGCTCAGGATAGGGCAGGAGACTGAAGGGGCTTGTTCTGCGGATGGCCTCGTCCGTGGCTGTTACATCCATGGTTTATTTGCCACTGATGGCTTCCGGGAGGCCTTCCTCGGCAGCATACGTCCTAGCCGCAGGAAAGCGCTCGCATTTGCCGCACAAGCTGAGGCCGCTCTTGAGTCCCTAGCGGATCATCTGGAACACCATGTTGACACCCATGCCTTGTTAGCCGTTGCCCTGCGAGGCCATGAGAAGAAATAAAATGCTGAGAATGAGAGAGAATGAGAGCTGAGTCCGTGCCTCCTCTTCACTACTTTTGTGAAGAGGACGAAGACGAATCATCAGGAGCAGCAGTATGTCGCCATTTTAGTTGCCTGTACACCATTGCTATGACGCCGATCATACTTGCAAGACAGACAAAAGGCATAATGACGCCGTAGTACCCGTCTAATAAGTGTTCCATAGCGTGGCCAAAGAAATAACCACCACTTGTGAAGATGACGGCCCATATCAAAGCAGAGAGAGCATTGAGGAACATAAACCGCCACCGAGTGACACCACTAATGGCGATGACGAATGGGCTCACGTTGCGCACACCATAAAGAAATCTGAACGACAGAATGTACAAATCCTGGTATTTCCGCACAAGCTTGAATGCCCATTCAATTTTAGGCTTTAGGTATGGTTTATTATCTAATAATGGTTGTCCATAACGCTGCCCGATTGTATAATATAGTTGGTCGCCAAGAAAACTGCCGGCGAATCCTGACAACGCTACCAGAACTGGGCTCATTAAATCTTGAGCGGCCGCAATACCTGCGAGAATAACGATTGTCTCTCCTTCTAGGAAAGTCAGGAGGAGAATAGCGAAATAACCATAAGTATGTAGGAACGTTTCAAGGTCACTGAACGTCTCAAGAAATGTGTCCAGAAATCCCCGCACGTATTTAACCCCTCTCCTTGCATGCAGTGGGCAGAATACTCTGCTACAACAGATCTAACAATCTAACACTGCTCTATATCCCTTGACAGCTTTCCAGTGCGGGGCTTCAGATGCGTGACATGACCCATCTTGCGGCCGGGGCGCGCATCATCCTTTCCATAAAGATGAAGACGAGCAAACGGATTCTTCAGAATGTCTCGCCACCGTACCACCTCCTCTCCTAGCAGATTCAGCATCTCGGCGTCGCAATAACGTGCTGGCGACCCAAGCGGCAATCCGCAGACGGCACGGATGAACTGCTCAAATTGGTCCGTGACACAAGCGTCCAGAGTCCAGTGACCAGAATTGTGCGGACGTGGTGCCATCTCGTTCATCAGTAGCTGTCCCTCGCGAGTCACAAAAATTTCAACAGCCAGTATACCGACCACGTCCAAGACCTCTGCGGCATGCCGTCCAGCCTCAACAGCAGAGACCGCCATACGTGAGTGGATCCGCGCTGGCACTTGTGACATCTGTAACACAGAGTTTTTATGGCGGTTCTCTGCTGGCTCGAAAGCCGCCCAGGCGCCATCAACGCCACGAGCCACAATAACGGAAAGCTCACGCGTGAAATCGACAACAGCTTCCACGACGCCTACCTCTGTGTTAATGCGATGCCAGACGTCCTCGAGCGGTGTGCTGGCATCAATTCGAATCTGTCCCTTACCATCATAGCCAAAACGGGCCGTCTTGAGAATAGCTGGCCGCCCTACTTCTGCGACGGCCTGAGCGAGAGTCTCCTGGTCAACAACACGGCGCCATGGCGCCGTTCTCAACCCAATAGTGTTAAAAAATGTTTTCTCCCGCACACGATCCTGTGCCACCTTGAGAATCTTCCAAGAGGGACGCACTGGAATCTGTTCTGCGACGACTCTCAGACTCTCAATAGGGATGTTTTCAAACTCAAAAGTTGCCACGTCTACTTTTGCAGAAAAAGCACGCAGAGCATCAATGTCATCATACGACGCAACAGTCGTCGTCATCGCAACCTGAGCCGCAGGGCTGTCTGTGTCCGGAGTAAAAATATGGCAACGATATCCAAGACGTGCCGCGGCCATGGCCGCCATACGACCCAGTTGTCCCCCCCCGAAGATCCCGATAATACCACCAGGGGGAACAGGGAAGGCTGCCTTCTCCATCTGTCAAGCTGAATTATCGAGTGGCTGTTCGGCCACGCCATCCGCGTTTCTCTGACGCCACCCCGCGACAGCTCCAGCGACCGCTGGATGATTCAGACCAATCACCATGGCCGCCAACAGGGCAGCATTAATAGCACCGGCGCGACCGATTGCTAATGTCCCAACAGGGACACCAGCTGGCATTTGCACTATAGACAACAAACTGTCCACGCCCTTCAAGGCCCCGCTTTCCATGGGGACGCCAAGCACTGGCAAAGGAGACAAAGCCGCTGTCATCCCAGGCAAGTGAGCGGCGCCCCCTGCACCGGCAATGACCACCTGAAGACCACGCTGATGAACGTCCATCGCATAACGATACAGCCTCTGCGGCGTCCGATGGGCGGAAACAATACGCGCTTCATAAGGAATATGCAATTCTGCCAATACCGCGGCAGCATAGCGCATAACGCCCCAATCAGACTGACTCCCCATAATGATGCTGACAAGCGGCTGATACTGTCCCAACGTCTTGAACCCCCGTGGGCTTGCTGGCTTGTTGCACAAGACCCCCCCCGCAGCAGCCTAGACAAGGAGGGTTCAGGAATGGTGCAGTCCACCACTCCTCCTCCTCAACGGGAGTAGAACTCGACCACTAAATTTGGTTCCATCTGAATCGGATAAGGAACGTCCGCCAGTTTCGGGCCACGTACGAAACGGCCTTTCAGTGTTTTGTTCTCTACGTCCAGATAGTCAGGGATATCTCTTTCGTCCGACCTCGCCGATTCCAGAAACAAAGAAATCCGCTTCGACTTCTCCTTAACCGCTATCGCATCACCATCGTGTACGCGATATGACGGTATTGTCACACGACGGCCATTGACAAGGATGTGGCCGTGACTTGCCGCTTGACGGGCTGCAAAGACTGTTGGCACAAACTTCATGCGATAGATGACAGCATCAAGCCGACGTTCTAACAAGTCTATCAGGTTTGCCGATGTGTCGCCACGTCGGCGCACAGCTTCAGCATAGTAACGCCGAAACTGTTTTTCAGAGATATTGCTGTAATAACCCTTAAGTTTCTGTTTCGCGATCAGCTGGATACCATAATCAGAGGGCTTGCGTCGGCGGGCCCCGTGCTGGCCAGGACCAGAATCACGACGGGTTATCGGACTCTTAGGACGGCCCCACAGGTTGACCTGTAAACGGCGGTCTATTTTGTGTTTAGCAGTATAGCGCTTTGTCATAGTTCTGAACTGCTTTCTGGTTGTCGAAGGCGGGACGGACTTTCCCCGCCCCCGCCCAAGCATGCCTGCCTGTATCGTTCTGGGGAGACCCATAGCGTAATGAAGCCGCGACTGTCAAGCAAAGTACTATGAAAAAATTGAAAGTACTATTACCCAATTTACTGACAGCAGCCACAGCCCCGAGATTGCGCCACGCGATGTTATCGCCTATGATTCCAACATCAAGAATAGAGACTCTTAAATTCTTAAACAAATCATGAGTGACCTGTCTCACATCCGTAACTTCACTATCATCGCCCACATTGACCATGGCAAGTCAACACTAGCCGACCGTCTGATTCAGCGGTGTTGCAGCATTGGGGAACGGGAGATGAAACAACAAATGCTCGATTCGATGGATATTGAGCGCGAACGTGGCATCACTATTAAAGCACAAACTGTAAGGTTGCAATACACGGCACGAGATGGCTCGGTCTATCAGCTCAATCTCGTAGACACGCCCGGTCATGTAGATTTCTCCTATGAGGTCAGTCGCTCGCTTGCAGCCTGTGAGGGGTCGCTCTTAGTGGTGGACGCCTCACAGGGTGTAGAGGCACAGACCCTGGCCCATGCCCATAGGGCCATTGAAGCCGGGCACGAAATCCTTCCTGTCCTGAACAAAATAGACCTGCCTGCCGCAGAACCCAATCGTATTCTGCAGCAAATGGAGGACGTGCTTGGTCTTGATGTTAGCCATGCGCTTTTAGTTTCTGCCAAAACGGGTTTGGGCATTGACAAGGTACTGGAAGCAATCGTTGGCTGTTTGCCCCCGCCTCTCGGTGAGAGAGAGGCATCGCTGAAGGCGCTTTTGATAGATTCCTGGTACGATACGTACCTCGGTGTTGTCATTCTGATAAGAATTAAGGACGGAGTGTTAAGAAAAGGCCAACGCATTCACATGATGGCTACCCATGCGACCTACTTGGTCGATCGCATAGGCTATTTTATACCAAAGATGATGATGGGCGAAGCCCTCATGCCGGGCGATATCGGCTATATCACAGCAGGTATTAAAAAAGTTGCTGATTGCCGTATCGGCGACACCTTAACTGACGGGCACTCTCCGACCACTACGGCACTGCCTAGTCCACAGATACAATCTCCAGTTGTTTTTTGCGCTCTATTTCCAACTGATTCATCGTGTTACACATTGCTACGCGACAGTTTAGCGAAGCTTTCCCTGAATGATGCAAGTTTCACCTATCGCCCGGAAAGTTCCGCTGCTCTGGGATCTGGTTTCCGCTGTGGTTTTCTTGGGCTCTTGCACATGGAAATTATACAGGAAAGGCTAGAGCGCGAATTCCACGTGGATCTTATCACCACCGCCCCTAGCGTCGCCTATCTTGTCCATAGGACAAATGGTACCCTACAAGAACTACATAATCCCATAGATATGCCTGATCGTAGCCAGATCAGTTATCTTGAGGAGCCCTGGGTTCTAGCGACTATTTGGGTACCAGACACTTATTTGGGTGCTGTTTTGACTCTCTGTACAGAGAGTCGTGGTCAGCAGCGTGACCTGACCTATAACAGTGGCCGGGCTCTCATGGTGTACAAACTGCCGCTGAACGAGGTCGTTTTTGATTTTCACGACAGACTGCAATCTCTCTCGCGTGGCTATGCGAGTTTCAACTACGAAATGGCTGAGTATGCCGCTAGCGAGTTAGTCAGAATTACTATTCTTGTGAATGGCGAGTCTGTGGACGCTCTTGCCTTCATTGCCCATCGCGGAACGGCTGAGGACCGCGGTCGGCAAATCTGTGAACGGCTTAAAGAGCTCATTCCACGCCATCTGTTTAAGATTCCCATTCAAGCCGCCATCGGGGGGCAGGTCATCGCCCGTCAGACTATTCCAGCTCTGCGTAAGGACGTGACTGCCAAGTGCTATGGTGGCGACATCACACGTAAGCGCAAATTGCTCAACAAGCAGAGAGAAGGGAAGAAAAAAATGCAGCAATTCGGCAAAGTCAGGATTCCCCAGTCTGTCTTCATCAAGGCCCTGCGTCTGGGACGGGACTGAACCCTAAGGACTCGCGGTGCCTCAGCACTGTTTTTCCAATTGCTATTCAAGAGAGCTTGAGAGAGCTTTTATGTCTTTTCGCGACAGAATCGCGTCCTGTCACAGGTATGACATCAGGCACTTTCGTCCGTTTCTAGTGAGCGGTGAGGCGGTGGGATGGGTCACCCATACTCTAGCGCATCGTTTAACAAAGTTTGCCGGCATCTTCAAAGTGACCACGCGGGCCGTTGCCCTAGACGCAACTTTGGTTGACGTCGCAGACCGCACGGCGGCCGTCGCAGAGGTCATGACTATTCTGGTCCGTGAGGGGTATGCGCCTCCATTGCGTCAGGAATCATTTCCTGTCGTAAGGCATTTCGGTGGACCTGAGTTTCTACGTCTCGACCGTTCAGCAGTACCACTTTTTGGTGTAAGGGCTTTTGGGGTCCATGTGAACGGCATTGTGTATACTCCTTCAGGGAGCAAACTGTGGATAGGTCGACGCAGTCGCACAAAAAAAGTAGAACCATGCAAATTAGACAACTTAACAGCTGGTGGAATACCGGCAGACATATCCATTATGGATAATCTTATTAAAGAATGCTCTGAAGAAGCTAATATACCAAAAACTTTATCGGAAAAAGCGCGTCCCGTGGGGGCCATTAGCTATTGTATGGAAAACGGCCAAGGCCTGCAATCGGACTGTATGTTCTGTTTTGATCTCCATCTGCCAGCAGCATTCGTGCCACGCAATGCGGATGGTGAAATGGAGTCTTTCACTTTAATGCCTGTGCCAGACGTCATAGAAAAAGTACGGACCACAGAGGCATTTAAGTTAAACGTTAATCTCGTCATTCTTGATTTCGCTATTCGACATGGTTTTGTAACGCCTGCGGAGCCAGACTACATGGACTTGCTTTTCCTCTTGCGAGGTCCAGCGCAGCCCTTACCGGGGCATCCTTTATTCGAAGCAAAAGCAACGCAAGTACAGCAGAATCTCTGAGAGAAAAACTCTATTAAGAGGATTGCAATGTTTAAACTCTCTCAGAGGTTTATGCTTATAGAGGAAAAAATTGAATAACGTCATTTTATCAAAGTACTGTACAACTAATAATATAATAAATAATGAAAATCCTCGCAGAAGGCAGTTGTTCTGGGGCCGCTTCCGGCAGCGGGGCAGACTCTCTCAAAGCGAGCAAACATGTTATGACTCAAAGAGAGAAAACATGTTATGATTCAAGAAGAGGAAAATTGAAATATCACACAAGCTTTTTTCAGCGCATGACTCTATCACGCAATAAGGGTGGAGGGGGTGGGAAAGTGGACTACCAAGTCTATTTCGCGCAAAGTCTGGAAGACCTTCGCAAGGCGGGCCACTACCGCACTTTTGCTAACATTGAACGGATCGCAGGTGCCTTCCCGCATGCTCGCCACTACAGACAGGACACAACAGAGGAGTGGGGAGAGGTTACGGTCTGGTGTTCTAATGACTACCTTGGCATGGGGCAACATCCAGTCGTCATCACTGCAATGGTAGATGCGCTCAGCGCGTGCGGTGTCGGAGCTGGTGGTACACGCAATATCTCTGGTACGACTTATCATCACGTGCTGCTAGAGCGGGAACTGGCAGCGTGGTGCGGCAAGGAGGCAGCACTTTTATTCACCTCGGGCTATGTAGCGAATATGACAACATTATCAACTTTAGGTCATAAAATTCCGGGGCTCGTACTCTTTTCTGATGACGCCAATCACAACTCTATGATAGAGGGTATACGCAATAGTCGTTCTAAGAAAGAAATATTCTATCATAATGACCCCTCTCATCTGGACAGGTTAATGGCCAGGTATCCCAGAGAGCAGCCGAAGCTAGTTCTCTTCGAGTCGATCTATTCCATGGACGGTGCAATCGCCCCTATTGCGGCTCTGTGTGAAGTCGCGGAGCGGCATGGCGCCATGACCTTCCTCGACGAAGTCCATGCTGTTGGCATGTATGGCAAGAGCGGCGCAGGTGTCGCGGAAAGAGACGGACAGCTCGATCGAATCACCTTCTATCAAGCTACCCTAGCCAAAGCTATCGGTGTCATCGGCGGTTTCATTGCCGCGTCTGCCAAGGCAGTGGATTTCGTGCGTAGTTTTGGCAACGGTTTCATCTTTACTACTGCATTGCCACCAGCGGTGGCTGCCGGTGCGCTTGCGTCTGTACGTTATCTACAACTACACCCTGAGTTGCGCGCTCTCCACCAAGAGAGGGCTGCGACCTGTAAGCGTCTTCTCCGGGAAGCAGACATTCCAATAATGGAAACTTCTACAAGTCATATCGTCCCTGTCATGGTCGGTGACTCTGTGCGGTGCAAGCAGGCCAGCGATGATCTGCTGGAACGACACAGGATATATGTCCAGCCGATAAACTATCCCACCGTGCCAATAGGGGCAGAACGGCTACGCCTGACTCCGACACCTTTACACGACGATGCCGCAATGCTCCAACTTGTGGTGGCTTTAACGGATATATGGCACCGTCTGGGTCTACGTCATAAGGTAGCGTAAGTTCAAAATGTCGTATTACAATTACACGTCTAGGTTAGCAACATTCATCGCATTCGTCTGTATGAAATCACGGCGCGGGTCCACGATATCTCCCATCAGAATGGAAAAGACCTGTTCAGCCTCTTCGCTATGATTAACCGTGACCTGCAGCAGTGAGCGAACCTTAGGATCCAGTGTCGTTCCCCATAACTGCTCTGGATTCATCTCGCCTAACCCCTTGTAGCGTTGGATTTGGACCCCCTTGCGGCCGGCCCTTATCACGGCATCAGTCAGAGCAATCGGGCCACGAATCTCAGATTCCCATCCGTCTCTGCCTCGCAAAAGACACGGCCCGGCGTATGTGCGTTGCAGCTCAGCGGCCATTCCATGGAGAGTCTGTGCCTCAGCTGTACGGAGTAACTGTGAATCTATGGTATAGCGTTCTGGGACCCCTTGCAACGTACGTGTCAAGTTCAACCCACCGTCTGTGGTGACTCTACAGTCCCAGCCCTTTTCTAAAGGCGGCTCCAGTGCGTTGAGTCTCTGGCCCACAAGGGTGGCAAGATTCTCAGCGTGTTGTGTAGTATCGAACTGATCGCTATTGTAAATAGCCCCAGCGACAGCAAGCTGTTCCAGAATCCATGTCGGCGCACGCCGACCCAGGAAGCGGAGCAGGTTGCTCATCACCCGACTGCGTTCAGTCAGTGCGCGCAACATACTCTCTCCTACCTGTGTCCCGTCATGCAAGAAGAGAACAGTCTCAGAAACGCCAGCATCGAGCAGATAAGACTCCATCATCCGCTCATCTTTTAAGTACACCTCCGCATTATTGCCGCGCTTTGCCCTGTACAGAGGCGGCTGCGCTATGTAAAGATAGCCCTTTTCGATGATCTGTGGCATCTGACGAAAGAAAAACGTTAACAGCAATGTCCTGATGTGTGAGCCGTCTACGTCAGCATCTGTCATAATGATAATTTTGTGGTAGCGGATTTTGTCTATATTAAAGTCGTTGCGACCGATGCCAGTGCCCAGCGCTGTAATCAGTGTTCCTATCTCCGCTGAAGACAGCATCTTGTCAAAGCGCGCTCTTTCTACATTGAGGATCTTGCCTTTGAGTGGTAAAACAGCCTGGTTGGTCCTGTCTCGCCCCTGTTTAGCAGAACCTCCAGCAGAATCTCCCTCAACAATGAAGAGTTCAGCGAGCTCTGGGTTTCTCTCTTGGCAATCCGCCAGCTTGCCCGGTAGATTCGAGATGTCAAGCGTTCCCTTGCGACGGGTCAGTTCACGCGCCCGGCGGGCCGCTTCACGAGCCACGGCCGCTTCGAGTACCTTGGTAATGATCAGGCGGGCCTCGTTTGGGTGTTCATCAAACCAATGGGTCAACCTGTCGCTCAGCACGCCTTCTACTACCGGCCGCACCTCGGATGAGACGAGCTTGTCCTTAGTTTGAGAGGAAAACTTAGGGCTTGGCATTTTCACAGAAAGCACGCTTGTCAGCCCCTCCCGCACATCATCTCCTAAAAATTGGATTTTTTCTTTCCTCAGAAAGCCGCGATCCGCAGCGTACTGGTTGATCGTACGCGTCAGAGCCGCGCGGTACCCCGCAAGATGTGTGCCGCCGTCCCGTTGCGGGATGTTATTCGTGAAGCATAGGCTTGTTTCATGATAGCTGTCAGTCCACTGTAAAGATGTTTCGACCACAATTCCGTCCCGCTCTCCGGAAAGAAACAGAGGTGGGACGTGCAAAGGTGTCTTTGCCTTGTCCAAATAATCTACAAATGATTGAATACCTCCTGCATAATGCAAATATAAGCATTTTTCATTATTATAACGTGTATCAACAAGTTTGAGAGAGACGGTCGAATTCAGAAATGCCAATTCTCGCAGCCGGTGCTCTAGGATATTCCAGTCATAGTCTGTGCAGGCAAAGATCACAGGCGATGCCTTGAAAACGACTTCTGTCCCATTCTGCCATTGGTCCCTGGGGACCGTGCCTATTGCCAACAAGGGGGCCTCAGGATTCCCGTCGCAGAATCTCATCCAATACTCAGAGCCGTCACGCCAGATACGTAACTCCAGCCACTCAGAGAGAGCATTCACAACAGACACGCCGACACCATGTAAACCACCAGACACCTTGTAGGAGTCCTGACTAAATTTTCCACCGGCGTGGAGGTGAGTCATAATAACCTGTGCCGCTGAAACACCCTCCTCCTGGTGAATATCAACGGGGATACCGCGACCATTATCACGGACGGCTACAGAGCCATCGCCGTTTATGACCACTTCTATCCTATCGCAGTGACCTGCCATAGCTTCGTCCATAGCATTATCAACTACTTCATAAACCATGTGATGCAGGCCTGAGCCATCGTCCGTGTCCCCGATATACATGCTGGGCCGCTTACGCACGGCCTCCAAACCCCTCAGCACTGTGATTGCAGTGGCATCGTAAGCTTGTTCTCTGCTCGGACCGTTCATGTGCTTTTCTTTTTTGTGTGTCTGTCTTTCGCGGTCATGTCAAGGTAGTACAAAAGCGTCTGATTCTCTGGCTGGCTTCCTCCAGAATGGCGAGTGATGTTGCATAGGAGATGCGAAAGTAGGGCGACAGACCAAAAACAGCTCCTTGGACTACAGCAACCCCTTCTGTTTGCAGAAGGGCGCCGACAAAATCACCGTCGTTCATAATCTGAAAGCCGCTGGGAGTCGTCTTACCAATGCAGCCCGCACATGACGGATAGACGTAGAAAGCACCCATCGGGGTACGGCATGTGATGCCCTGAGCCTCATTTAACAGAGTGACTACTCGATCACGCCGCTGACGGAATCGCTCACGCCATCCGCTCAGAAATTCCATTGGGCCATTGAGCGCTGCGACAGAGGCAGTCTGACTAATAGACGATGTATGCGTGGTGCTCTGCGACTGAATCATATTCATTGCTTTTATCAGAGCCTCAGGACCACCAGCATAGCCAACACGCCAGCCAGTCATAGCGTAGGCTTTTGACAGTCCGTTGAGAGTCAATGTGCGACCGTACAAGCGCGGTTCAACCTGAGCGATGGTAGCAAAAGTGGCCTCATACAGAATATGCTCATAGATATCATCAGTGAGAATCCACACATGCGGATATCGCAAAAGCACATCCGCTAGGGCTCTGAGTTCACTAAAAGTGTAAGTGCTGCCAGTCGGGTTAGAAGGAGAATTGATAAACAGCCATTTGCTGCGTTCTGTTAAGACAGACTCAAGATCCTGAGGTTGCAACTTGAAGTCATCTTCCTCTGAACACGAGACAATGACAGGCGTACCGCCGGCCAGATGGACAATATCCGGATAACTAACCCAATATGGTGCCGGAATAATGACCTCATCGCCGGGGTCAACTGTGGCCAGAATAGCGTTGAAAATCACTTGTTTGCCACCACAACCGACAGTAATCTGATCAGGTGTATAGTCGAGATCGTTTTCCCGCCTAAACTTTGCGCAGATTGCCTTGCGTAGGGCCAGGGTACCAGCAACAGCTGTGTATTTTGTCTCACCAGCGTCAATGGCGACCTTTGCGGCCATTTTGATGTGTTCTGGCGTGTCAAAGTCAGGTTCGCCGGCCCCTAAACCGATGACGTCACGACCGGCCGCTTTCAGCTCGTTGGCCTTCTGGGTTATGACTATAGTCGGAGACGGCTTGATCGCAGCGAGGCGTGCGGCGAGAATGGACATGGTTTCCTTCGTCTTCACGGTGGCCGCCTAATAGCGGAAAATGCCCTTTCAATCCCAGGAGGGATTAACGGAAGGTTATGATTGCAACGCCGACGACGCAAGGCTTGATTCCTTGCATAGATCTGTATGTGGATTCTACACGGCTTGCGAGCGGCTTCCCCTGCAGCGCTCTCGGAGCGGACCTGCGACAAGCACGAATGCCATAGCTGATGGACATTTCATCCTGCTTGGGAGAGTGTTGTGATAAGGTGCGTGGCTTTGAGGCCTCTCTTTGATCTTGCATCACGATTCATTCTATGCTCTCTAAAGAAGTAATGGGATAAACAGAAAATATACATAAATTGTACCTGCATGCTAGCAGAGAAAGGCAACTAATAAATAGGAGAACGAAGTGTGCTGTCAAGAGACCCTGCGTTGACGGAGGGAAACAGGCGCACTAGACTGCTTCGGCCTGTCAGGAAACAGGGACAAAGCGATGACGGGTTTGCGCAACACGACGGTTGCCCAGCTCAGCGAGCGGTCACGCGATATCTTCCGTCGTATTGTCGATGCCTACGTGCGCACGGGCGACCCGATTGGCTCTCGTACCCTGGCGCGGCAATTTGGAATGGATCTCTCTCCGGCCACCATTCGCAATGTCATGGCCGATCTTGAGGAGGCCGGCTTGTTGCGGGCCCCGCACAGTTCGGCTGGGCGGCTACCGACAGAGGCTGGTTTGCGACTTTTTGTAGACGGGCTTTTGGAAGTGAGCGATCTCGCCGAAGAGGAACGCCGCTACATTGATACTCAGTGCCAGACGGCTGGCCGCAGTGTTGAAGATGTCCTCGGCGAGGCCACGGCCGCTCTGTCTGGCTTGTCCCATTGCGTTGGCCTGATGATGGCACAGAAGCTGGAAAGCCCGCTGAAACATATCGAATTTATCAATCTAGGCCCTGGAAGGGCTTTGGTCATTCTCGTGGATGACAAGGGTTTAGTTGAAAATCGCATTATTGACATACCGGACACTGTGTCAACCACAGCGCTGATCGAGGCGACTAACTTCCTTAATGCCCGTCTCCCTGGTATGACTCTAGAAGAAGTGCGCGAAACAATACTAGTTGAAGTGGAGGGCAAAAGGTGCCAACTCGACGCCCTGACGAGCAGGGTCGTAGAGGCAGGCCTGGCTATCTGGAACAGCCTTATTGGTGGGGGTGTCTTGATTGTGCGAGGCCAGTCTCACCTGTTAGAGGACGTGACGGCGCTTGACGACCTGGAACGCATCAGAACACTGTTCGAAATACTGGAAAACGGAGAACGGGTTTTGCGCCTTTTGGATCAGGCCCATCGAGCTGATGGGGTGCAAATTTTCATTGGTGCCGAGAACAAGTTGTTCCTGATGGCCGGTTGCTCTATGATCATCGCCCCCTATCGGAATCGGGTTGAACAGATTATCGGTGCCATCGGTGTTGTTGGCCCGACTCGTATAAACTATGCTCGTATCATCCCGATGGTGGATTATACGGCAAAGATGATCGGTCGTCTTATAGGATAATGTTGGTTGACAAAGCAGGACTACAGCGGCAGGACCACAACTCATGAATCGGAACGATGACAAGACAAACGCTCCTGAATCCTCTGTCTTCGAAGATCAGAATGTTCCTGATGTTCCTGAATCCTCTGTCTTCGAAGATCCGAATGTTATCGGTCACGAATCTCCTCCCTCAGGTCAACAGGATTCTCAGGCCGTCATGGCAACTCGTGTTGCAGAACTAGAAAGCCAGATTGCTAACCTACGCAATGACTACCTACGCGCCCTGGCCGATGCTCAGAACGTCCAGGTGCGTGCTGATCGCCGCATTGAACAGAATACCAAGTATGCCGTCGCTTCCTTTGTCAAGGATCTGATCACTGTCGCTGACAATCTCGGCAGAGCCCTGCAACATGTCCCATCGCAAGCTCGCCGCCACGATGATCTGCTGAATGGTCTCGCTACTGGAGTCGAGATGACAGAAAAGTCCTTGCTAACATTAATGGAGCGTAACGGTCTCCACAGGCTCGAGGCCCTCGACCAACCGTTTGATCCGAATCTCCATCAAGCCGTGCAGGAGATTGAGAACAAAGATGTCCTAAACGGGACAGTAGTCCAGGTGCTGCAGGATGGGTACATGCTGTACGATCGTTTAGTAAGGCCTGCAATGGTTGCGGTATCGCGCGGTGGGCCTAAGCGACAGGTCTCCTCTCAACAAGAATCCCCGCTGGCACAGACGCCAGAGGAGAGTGTTGCGGACCAGAACTCTCTCTACTGAGCGGACCAGAACTCTCTCTACTGAAAAGAACAACGAGTGAGTGCACTCTGGACAACAGGACTCTCTCTCCACATCAAGGAGAAAGTCAGGATAACGTAAAGACTTCCGGGCTTTTGCCCCGCAAGGACACTCAGTTTTTGCTCGCTTTCATCGCGGCGAGCACATGCCTGACGTGCGCGAGGTCTTGCGGTGTGTCTACCCCTAAAGGGGCTGCGTCAATCAGAACGGCTGCTATAGAGAGGCCATGCTCAAGGGCCCGTAATTGCTCCAACCGTTCGCGCGTTTCCAACACACTCTGTGGCCAGCCAATGAATTGGGAGAGCGCTTCGCGACGATAGGCGTAAAGACCGACATGGTGAAAGAGCGGCCCTGGACCGCTTGGGACCGTGGCCCTGCTGAAGTAAAGGACCCGCGCAATGGCGCCTGAAGCCGCCGTCGTGGGAAACCCGACAACGGCTTTGACGACATTGGGATTCGTTGCGGCATATGACTCCTTTAAAGGAGTAACAAGTGTAACAATATCTATTTTTGGTAATTTACTCAGCGCTGTCAGCGCAGACGTTAACAGCCTGCTTTCCAGTGTAGGGATGTCGCCCTGTACGTTGACGACGACATCATAAATCCCAGCAGAGTCAATGAGTTGCAGCGCCTCAAAGACTCTGTCTGATCCAGACCGATGGTCTGGGCGCGTGAGCACTGCTGTGCCACCAACAGCCTGTACTGCTGCGGCAATGACGGGTTCAGCACAGGCGACAACAACGGGTCCAACCGCGGCTTCTTGGGCGCGACGCCAGACATGCACAATCATGGGCTGGCCGTGGATATCGACAAGAGGCTTGCCTGGCAGTCTGCTCGATGCCATGCGGGCGGGAATCACGACGAGTGGTGTCATCACAACATCTCAAAAAAAATCATCACCGCAGCAGTTTTCCATCCTCTGAGCACTCGACAATCAAAAATTTGAATGAGATATTTATCGATCTTCTTTATAGATATCTCCGAAAATAGCAGAATCGTAGCGTAGCTCATCCTCGCCCATATGGCGACGACCATTACTGATTTCCGCAGCTCTGTGCTGCCGGTACAGCGTGCGGAGAGAGACATAATAGTCAAGAGAGGTCCGCTCAAGATCCTCGAGCATATCCAGATGACGTTCGAGATAGTCTATACCGCTCATGCCCATCTTGCCAAGACTGGCTGCCGTCGGAATGGGCATGACTAAACTGATTGGATCAAGGAAGCAATCTACCAGACGGCCAATGGCATCGCGTGTGTTAGACGGCCCGAAGAGCGGCAGCACGATATAGGGTCCTTCCCTCACCGCCCAGACTGCTAGGGTCTGCCCCATGTCCTCGTCATGATGATGAATGTCCAAACCAGCAGACGCGACGTCACCGACACCAAAAAAGCCAAGAGCCGTGTTGGTCGTAAACCGGATTGCTGTTTCTCCCGCCCGTCTGAACTCACCCTGTAGTAGATCGTGAAGGAGAACAAGAGGTTCGCTCATGTTTATCAGAAAGTTATGCACAATATCACGTGCCAGTAGTGGTAGCGCGCGATAACCATGTGCCGCGGGTTTTAGCAACAGAGCATCCACCCCACGATTGATCTGAAACACGACGCGGTTGATAGGCTCGGCAGGATCATTGGCCTGTTGATATTCTGCTAAAGCGTCTGGATCGTGGATCGATGGGATACCTGTGCACCCTGCTATAAGATCTGTCAGCAGAAGAATCACAATGTAACAATTCAATTTTCTGCGAATGCGTATCCCCATAAGTTGGTCCATCTCGACTATAAACCAATGCTAAGCATGTAATGCTAAGCATGTTATGAATATGAATACGCATATAAACCAAACAGGAATACGCAACTATCTGTTTGAGACAAGCCAGTGACAAAAGTTGCCGGCTTGTTGCAGCAGCAGGAACAGTGTGATGAGAGATGATCCGGTTGATGACGGCATCCCGACCACGCCTCAGAAGGGAGCAACCGCCTTCCCCATAGGCCGTAGGGAGAAGGTCGGATCCGTCCGGGCGCTCGAACCCCAGAAGGGGCAGGGATGGTGAACGTGTCAGTATGTGTCTGTCTATCCAACTTCAGAAGATTGCGGCGATTGCCGTGTGACATATGCGGTCTTTATGCGGCGACATGTCCTGTATGCGGGACGTCCAGCAATACAGTGGCTTGAAACGGTGTGCCACACGCGTGGGGTCACAGTTGATGTGATGTCGAATGGCACTTCGCCGAAGGGGATCTTGTCCAGGCACACACGGGGTCTTTTTCTGCTCTTTTTGAGCTAGAAACTCTTCTGCTACCGACTACCGAAGCTCGGGGCGGCTTGCGTTGCCGCCTACAATGCTTTCGCGATGGCATCTGAGCTGCCGCATGTGGCTTATGGAGGCCAGCCATTGTGCCTGGCACAGAGCTGGCACAGAAATGGCTGATGGCTTATGCCGCCGCTGTCTGGTCGACAGCGGCTCGGCAACGGGCGGGTGCTGTTGGTTTCCTCTCCACTCCAGCAGTAACGATGCCACAGCACACCATTTTGGCCAGTCCGTCGGAACAGGCACAATCCCTCATGCCTTGATTGGTTATGCTGGTTCGACCGTACTGGCCGCTCAAATGTTTCACGAATCTTTTCCTCAAGATGATCTCACGGTGTGGATTGATTATTGTGAGATTACAGATTATCTTGTCGTCGCGCGCTGCTTTCCTGACCTGGTAGAGTCGGGAAGGCTTGCCGTCCGCATGGACACTACTCCGAATCGCTTTGTCGAAGGTCTAGATGACGAACGCTCTCGCACTGTGTTTGAGCGGCATGTCCCCACGGTCAGAGGCTTGGCCGCAGATGACTTACATCACCAGATGACTTACATCACCTCATCGGTCCCGGCGTCTCGGCTGCGGCGTTGTGGCACTTACGCGAATCGCTGGATAGGGCAGGATTTCGAACAGTACGCCAGGTTTTTCGCTTAAAAAATGTCGCATGATGGCTCAAGCTGCAGTGCCAGTTGACGTCAGTGGTACGGGTTCGTACCTACCAGAAAACTGGCCAGAACATTATGCCACTTAAGTTGCAGACATCATCGCCTACAATGGCATCCCCCGCGTTAAACGCGGCCGCGAGTCTCTTCTGCGCATAACACGGGCGACACGCAGAAGAGTGGTACACAGATGATATCCTGGTCAGCATGTTCTTGAGGCTGGCGCGCCCCTCTTTCCCCGCCCCCGCCCGCCCTCTCCACGCGCGCGGCGGAGATCGCTGACAGAGCTGCTAGGCAGCTATATTTTTGTTGAGGCCGTTCCCACCTGTCTGGCTCCCGGAAGGGGGGCAGTGAGCCCAAGCTGCGAGGCGGCAACCACCGCCCGTGTACGATTATTGACCTTGAGCGCCTTCAAGATAGCAGTCACGTGCAGTTTGACGGTACCTTCGGACAAGTCAAGCAGACGCGCAATTTCCTTGTTGGATTTCCCTTCACCAACGAGGGTCAAGACTTCTCTCTGACGAGATGTCAAGAGAACCTGTGGAGCATCCCTGATATTGATGTCTCCGTTGCCGCCTGGAACGCTACTGGATTTCTGGGCAATGCTGCTCTCAAGGAGAGCAGGTGGAAGGTAAACCCCCCCTGACAAAACTAAACGCAGCGCCCCTAGCATGAGCTTACTGTTCGACGACTTAGGAATAAAACCGGATGCTCCCAGCTTGACGGCCTGCATGACGAGAGGCTGCTCCTCTGAGGCGGAGAGGATAACGACAGGCACCCCTAGCAGGTGTTCACGGAGTGCAACCAAGCCTTCCTGCCATGTCATACCAGGCATTGCAAGGTCTAGCAGCACAACATGTAGGTTGGCTTCTTGACGGGACTTCTCAAGCGCTTCAGGGAAATTGGCGGCCTCGATGATTTGCATGCTGGCATCAAGCTGTTGAAGAACGAATCTCAATCCTTCGCGAAACAAATCGTGGTCATCTGCAATCAGGATTTTCACGGTTCTTCTCCGTTGCCCACCTGCCCACCTACCCTCCCTTTCCCCTGCTGGCCTCTGTAGAACGAGCTCTGCCGTCCTTTCTTGAATACGTTTTTCTTCCTATAGTTGCCTATTCTGAACAACCATTGGCCGCTCTTTTCATAACACGAAGCATTACTGATCGCTAGCCTGTTCGTGCCACGAGAACCCTTTCCACTTAAGAAGGAGACACACCGGCATCTGAGAGTCTCTTTCAGACTCACGGAAAAGGTGAGACCACCAGTCCGTCGCAACAGCGTGTCTCGAGTCTCCAACGCTGGCTCGTCGCCGCACGTTTGACAGACAACAGCCATGAGATGGCAACGCCTGCTGCCAGCAGGCAGAGAGAACCTCATTCCCCTGAACATGCGCTGATAGAGCATGCACAGCCCCATAGAGGAGGATTCGCCGCAGACGGTGCATCATGTCCCTGGAAAGTCCCTGGAAAAGAGCGATCAGAAGGCCGCCACCCACAACATGACTACGGTATCGAGTCGTCAATAGGCGACATCGTCTCCTCGACGGGTTCCAAAGACTGCGATCTGGCTCGTGCCATCCCATTCCAGCGAACCAGCTCATCAAGGGCCACGGGGCTGGGATAAAAAACCTTAAAAAAGACCGACATGCGGAAAAAGCACACGCCGATCCCTAACGATCATAGCCTCTCTCTAATGATTTCCTGGTGGGCGCACAAGGACTCGAACCTTGGACCCGCTGATTAAGAGTCAGCCGCTCTACCAACTGAGCTATGCGCCCTTTCTGGCTGTTTGGACCTGATTTTTTTCCTCTCTTCTCCAGGCTCCTCGAGGAAGGGAAGCAGACTTTTCAGTTTCTATCAAGAGCCTTGTCAGCGGAGTCTCCCGTAGCACCAGATATCGTCGCGTTCTGATCAGAGATGGGCCAAATTTACTCGTTTTTACTCGTTATAAGAGTATACTGCTACGTTGTGTAGATAACATCATGAGAGAGTTTTTTTTAGAAAGAGATCTCGCGAATAGGGGCCATGACGACTCATTGGTACGTCACGATGAATATCAATTGACAGGAGCAAACCGAAACCAAACATCACGGTCATCATAGCCGTACCGCCATAAGAGATGAGTGGTAGCGGTATCCCAACGACTGGGATCAACCCCATGACCATGGCGGCGTTGATAAACACGTACAGAAAAAAAGTAGTCGTTAACCCCAGCCCGAGCAGACGCCCAAACTGGTTGCGACTACGGAAGGCGAGAGTATAACTAAAGGCGATGACAATGGTATAAAGGAAAAGTAGAGCGACACCACCGACCATCCCCTGTTCCTCGGCCCACATAGTAAAAATGAAGTCTGTCTGTTTTTCCGGCAAGAAATTCAGATGGCTTTGTGTCCCTTTGCCGAACCCCTTACCGAATAATCCCCCAGAACCCAGAGCAATTTTAGATTGCATGATGTGATAGCCAGCCCCTAGGGGATCAGTCTCCGGATTCAGAAAAGTGAGAATCCGCTTGCGCTGGTAATCGTGCAGAAAAGGCCAAGTGACTGGCACCAGTGTTATGCTGGTCACTAGCACAACAGCGAATTGCCACAACCGCGCTCCTGCTAGGAAGAACAGGGTACTGCTGACCATCAGTAATATCATTGCCGTCCCGAGGTCTGGCTGTTTGAGAACCAGTCCTACGGGGAGCAACACCAGTAATAGTGGAAATAGCAAATATGTTAGTTTCGCAACTTCGTCTAGAGAACGTCCATGGAAATAGCGAGCCAAGCTCAATGTCAGAGCCACTTTCATTATCTCTGACGGTTGAATCTGAATAAAACAGAGGTCTATCCAGCGCTGTGCACCCATACCAACAGTGCCATGTATATCTACTAACAATAGTAATATTAAACATATTGCGTATAAAACGTACGCACCGCGCATCCAAAAACGAATATCAACGACAGCTACTGTGAGCATCACCACTACACTGACCATAAAACGCAGTGCCTGGCGACCAGCCCACGGTTCGAGGTTACCGTCCGCGGCGGAAACCAGGGCCGTGATGCTGACCAGGCCCAGTCCATTAATGAAGAGCACCAGAGACCAGTTGACATGCCGTAACTTCTCCCGCCAAGACATGCCGCTGGAATTCAGAGAGATGGGAGGCGATCTGTGCATGCTAATGATTGGTCGAACGAACAATGGCCGTGCTGACGCGTGCTGGATCTAACTTCAACACCTCGCGCATGATATCGCGGGCCACAGGTGCAGCAGCTTTTGACCCTGAGCAGCCATGTTCGACAATGACGACCATGGCATAACGTGGATCATTCTCCGGGGCGTAGGCAACAAAAAGGGCATGGTCGCGCTGCGCCCATGGCAGGTTCTGGTTCTTCCTCACTCCACTCACCCGCTCTCTTGGGGTGACTCGCCGTACCTGTGAAGTCCCTGTCTTCCCACTCATGACAAGCCCTGGCTGGTTGAGCCGCGCTCTATAGGCTGTGCCACCCGGAACATTTGAGACGGCATACATGCCCTGGCGGACAACAGCGATGTTCTGGGGCTGAACGCCGAGAGGCTCAAATTGGTCTGGCCGCCGGACACCGTTTGTCACAGGCGCACGACTGAGCCGGGGTAGTACCTGCGCCCGACCATTGGCAATCCGAGCTACCATTGTGCACAACTGCAGCGGTGTCGCAAGCGTGAATCCCTGGCCAATACCGGCGACCAGCGTTTCACCCAGCTGCCACGGTTCTTTCAGGACCTGCATCTTCCATGTCCGCTCTGGAACTAAACCATTCTGTTCTCCAGGCAGATCGAAACCAAGCCTGGCGCCCAAACCGAAGCGCCGGGCCATCTTGGCAATGCGGTCAATACCCACCCGGCGCGCCACTTCGTAGAAATAAACGTCACACGAATGCTGCAAACCCAGTACCAGGTCCATCGTGCCGTGTCCGCCACTTTTCCAGCAGTGGAAGCGGGCATTCCCAAGCGACAGCGAGCCAAAACAATGAATACGAACCTCAGGAGTCACAACGCCAGCTTCCAGAGCGGCTAAGGCGACAATCATCTTAAAGGTAGAACCCGGCGCATATTGACCCGCAACAGCCTTATTCGTCAGCGGTGCTTGGGGATGGGAGAGCAGATCCTTCCACTCTGTGGCACTGAGCCCGCGACTAAAGCGATTAGGATCAAAACTAGGAGTAGATACCAATGTTAACACATCTCCTGTTAAGATATCCATTACGACTACCGCAGCACTCTCAAGACCTAGACGCTCGGCAGCAAACTGCTGCAGGCGAACATCGAGAGTCAGATGCACATCACTTCCTGCCTCTCCTTCATGCCAGTCCACTGCCTTCACTATCCGGCCAACAGCGTTCACTTCGACAGTATAGGTTCCACCACGCCCACGGAGGGCCATATCATGGAGCCGCTCAGTCCCCGCTTTACCAACGCGAAACCCTGGTAGTTCTAGCAAACGGTCGCCAGTCTGATCTTCCTCTGCGACTGCTGCTACATAGCCAAGCACGTGGGCCCCCAACTCGTATAATGGATAGAATCTTGTCAATCCTTGTTCTATAACAACCCCTGAAAGATCAGGAAAATTGACTTGGATACGCACCATTTCCTCCCAGCTCAAATGCTCGCGCACCATGACCGGCACGAAACTGCGTCGGCGCTCTATCTCTCTGCGGATACGCTGGCAGTCTTGATCTGTCAGCGGGATAAGGCGCGTCAGAGTCTCCAGTGTCTTGTCCAGGTTCTCTGCCCGTTCTGATATCACCTGAATGACAAAGTTTGGGATGTTAATAGCCAATGGAACACCGAAGCGGTCGAGGATACGTCCACGTGGTGGGGCCAGGAGGCGAGTGCTGAAGCGATTCTCGTCGGAGAGCAACCTGTAGCGATCGCTCTCAAGCACCTGTAGAGAGTACAGACGAGCGATCAGGGCCCCTAATAAACCTACCTGACCCAGCCCCAGCATCATCATACGCCGGCTTAGCACTCTGGTACGGTCTGGGTCGCCGTGCATTACTCTTCCTTGGCAAGGAGGACTTCCAGGCTAGCAAACAGGCGTCCGAACGCAGGATAAATGAGAACCGTCAGACAGTAGCTCAACAGAATCTCTCGGAGACGAGTTACGGTATCAGCGAGAAGGGCGAACAGGAAACATTTGAACAAAATAGCGAAAAGAGCAATGAATGAAAAGAGAAACCACCAAAAAAAGAAAGACTTACGAAGAAATAACCTTTTCTGTGACGCCCCTGCTGTATGCACACATAAGAGTACCAGAGCGTTCAGGCCAAGCGGCGCACCACCCAGAAGGTCCTCGAATACGCCAGTGACAAATGCGAAGGTCGGCCTGATCAGATCAGGACGCACAATGGACCAATATCCCACACCGATGACGGTCCACATGGGAGTCGCCTCCACGTAGTGTGTTATCTGTATTGGGACAACAGAAAACAGTGCGAGCCCGAGGATCAGCAAAGGAGGAATCAGTGTGCAGACGATCTGATCTAGGCGTCTCCGCAATAGAGCCTTCACCTATTTTTCTCTTTTAAAAGGCAAATCTGGAAGAATACCACTTAAACCATAATCTACTAAGCTAACATATTCTATCGTTGATGGTTGTACAAAGGGTTGTATTTCTATACGTGAATCTTTCACATGTGTGACGACCCCTACAGGTATATCAGGGGGGAACGCATAGGCGTCTTCTGCGGTGAAGACACGGTTGCCAGGAGCGATGGGACCATCGCCTATCATGTAGATGAGCTGTAGCGTGCCTTTGTTCGCAATAAGCAGGGCCCTATTGCGGGATGGTGTGACAACGACTGGAATCCTCGAGTGAATATCCGTCAGCAGCAGGATGCTGGCTGAAAGGCTGCCGACTCTGTCCACACGCCCGGCCAGTCCTGCACCGGTCACCACGGCTTGGCCCTTCCGTACCCCGTCCCGTCTGCCAGCATTGAGCAGGGCGGCGCGGACGAAGGGCCCATCAGTCACGGCAATGACACGGGCAGAGATGAAGGAAGCCGTCGGACCTGGGACTACCTTGAGAAGACTGCGTAAAGCGTGATTCTCACCCTCAAGATGACGAGCCACTGCCTGCCAGTGCAGGAGGCGCACATTTTCCTCATGCAGGCGGGTATTTTCCGCCCGCAGCCTCACAAGATGGCGGACGTTTTCGACAAGGATAGCGACGTTGGCAGCAGGTCGTGACAGAATCTCCAACAACGGTGTGAACGCATCTCCGATGCCAGCCCGCAGCCTGTCAACCAGCAACGTATCAGCCTTGCCCAACACCATCAGCCCAAACGCTATCATCATCAGAGTCAGAAACGTAAAGCGGTGCAGCCACAACCGGAAAGCCATGAGCCGGGAGACATGACCTGCGGGCGGCTTCACATATATTCTCCTTGAGTTTTTAATCGCGTTTGCTTCTATAGCAGCGGCTTTCAGTCTTTCGTACCACAGTTTGGCACAGAGCTGTACTGCTAGTGACACTCTCTGCGGGTATTAATTTAATACATACTACTTAGAACACTCTTCAGCCGTTCTGTCTCTTCTAAAGCACGACCAGTACCTATTGCAACACAAGATAGAGGGTCATCGGCAATTGACACCGGTAGGCCTGTCGCATGGCGAAGCACATAATCGAGATCGGATAAAAGCGCACCACCACCTGTCATAACGATTCCCTTGTCAACGATATCTGCCGCTAACTCTGGCGCTGTGTGTTCCAGGGCGACTTTCACGGCCTCTATGATGGCACTGACAGGCTCAGCTAAACTTCCAGCAATCTGCTGTTCAGTAATGATGAGTTCCTTCGGGACCCCATTCATCAGGTCCCTGCCTTTGATTTCCATGAGCCGTCCATTGCCCTCTTCAGGAGGACAGGCAGAGCCAATTTCCTTTTTGATGCGTTCAGCAGAACTTTCACCCACGAGCAGATTGTGATGGCGGCGAATGTAGGCAATTATTGCCTCATCCATTTTGTCTCCGCCAACTCGTACGGACCGAGAATAGACGATGCCCCCTAGTGAGAGGACAGCAACTTCTGTTGTCCCGCCTCCAATGTCTACGACCATCGAACCGGTAGGTTCAGTGACAGGCAAGCCTGCACCAATTGCAGCGGCCATGGGCTCCTCTATAAGGTAAACACGGCGTGCCCCAGCTGCCTCAGCAGATTCCTGAATAGCACGGCGTTCCACCGCAGTGGATCCTGATGGTACACACACAATGACAAGCGGACTTGCGAAGCTGCGCCTGTTGTGCACCTTGCGCATAAAATGCTTGATCATTTCCTCTGCGACCTCGAAATCAGCGATGACGCCATCGCGCAATGGGCGAATAGCCTGAATGTTTCCAGGCGTCCGTCCGAGCATCTGCTTGGCTTCTTCACCAACGGCGAGAACCTGTTTCTTGCCTTTGATGTCAGCTATTGCGACGACTGATGGTTCATTCAGCGCTATGCCACGACCCTTGACGTAGACCAGCGTGTTTGCCGTTCCAAGGTCGATAGCCATGTCAGCCGACAACCAACCCGTCAATCGCGACCACATAGTCCCTCGCTTGAAAGTCCGCTCCATCATCGCGCCTGAACACATACATCATAATCTTGGCGATCAAACGCCGTCACGCTCTCTCTGTGCTCCCATAGGAGCCCTCGCTACAGACGACAACAACGACAAGAGATATTCAGGCGGACAGAGCTGTCGGTGCCGTTTTCTCTCGCTTCACTAACAATCTGTTCAACGCATTGACATAGGCCCGTGCCGAGGCAACCAGTGTGTCCGTATCTGCACCATAGCCGTTGACAGAACGCCCATTTTCCTCCAGCCGAACTGTCACTTCTGCCTGTGCATCCGTGCCCTGGGTGACCGCGTGGACCTGGTAGAGCTGAAGACGAGCCGCATGAGGAAAAATGGCTCTGATCGCGATGAAAATGGCATCAATTGGTCCATTACCAGTCGCGCTGACACCCTGCACCACCCCATCGATCACTAATTCCAGATCGGCGCTTGGATGTCGTGACCCGCACATGACCTCTAGGGTGCCGAAGCGAATACGGTCTTCTCCTTGCAAGCCTTGTGCAAGCTCATCACCGACAAGCGCTGTCAGATCTTCCTCGAAAATTTCCTTCTTCCTGTCAGCGAGATCTTTGAAACGGCGAAATGCTTCCTCAAGTGCATGTTCGCTCAGCTCATAGCCAAGCAGCGTGCGTACCTTTTCACGGAAGGCACGACGGCCAGAATGCTTTCCAAGAACGATCTTCGCTTGCGACAGACCAACCGCCTCAGGAGGCATAATTTCGTAGGTGGCCGCATGCTTTAAGAGGCCGTCCTGATGAATCCCCGCCTCGTGCGCAAAGGCGTTAGCGCCGACAATAGCTTTGTTCGGCTGGACAACAAAGCCGGTGATAGCTGAGACAAGCTTTGAGGCGCGAGTAATCAATTCCGTTTTGATCCCTGTGGTAAAGGGAAGGTGGTCATAACGGGTTCGCAGTGCCATCACAATTTCTTCCAAAGCAGCGTTGCCTGCCCGTTCGCCAAGACCGTTGAGGGTGCACTCCACTTGACGCGCGCCTGCCTGAACGGCCGCTAGCGCATTAGCCACTGCGAGTCCTAGATCGTTGTGACAGTGAACAGAAAGGATGGCTCTGTCGATATTAGGCACACGGTTCAATAGCATTGCAATACGAGAACTAAACTCATCTGGAATCGCGTAACCCACGGTATCAGGGATGTTTATGGTGCGGGCCCCAGCACGGATCGCCGCTTCGACACAACGGCACAGGAAGTCAGAGTCTGTGCGCGAGCCATCTTCTGCCGACCATTCTACATCATCGGTAAAGGTCCTCGCGTAGCGGACACTCTCCCCCACTCGCTCATGGACCTGTTCCGGTGTCATCCGCAACTTGTACTTCATGTGCAAAGCACTTGTAGAGATGAATGTATGAATACGTCGACGTGGCGCAGGAGCGATGGCTGCGGCGCAGCACTCTATATCGCCACGGTCCGCGCGCGAGAGAGCACAGACAGTTACATTTTTGAGTGTATTCGCTATCTGATGTACAGCTTCAAAATCACCAGCCGAAGCGATGGGAAAACCCGCTTCAATCACATCTACCCCCATTTCCTCTAAGAACAAGGCGATCTTAAGCTTTTCCGCCATATCCATAGAAGCACCAGGCGACTGCTCCCCATCTCGCAGGGTGGTATCAAAGATAGTGACGCGATTCTCGTCCATGGTCGCTGTCATGACACAGGTCCTTTCTGAAACTCCAGAGTGGGCATAAACTCTTCCCCCTGAACGCGCGCCGTTAGGCACCACTAGAAATTTTATATTTGATCTCAATGGTGAGGAGCAGTGCGTGAGAGCCGCGCAGCCAGCGCCTGACCTGCTAGTATCCACAGGTCTGCTCAAGAGAGAGCCGTGAGCTCATACGAGTTTTTGCCCAATCAAGTCATGCGAAGCCCCACATTGCGCCCATACTGAGAACGCATCAAAGGCAATTGTCAACATCATCCTCCTGCTTGCACAGTCCCTGGCGTCTGGCTAGATTAGTGTCAGCTTCGCAAGACTTGGAAATATCGTCCGTCATGCACATCATTCTGACACCGCTCATCGGCATTGCCATGATCATTCTTGACCTGTACATGTGGGCGCTGATTCTGGCAGTCGTCATCAACTGGCTCATTGCTTTCAACGTCATCAACATACACAACCATTTTGTTTATCTGGTAGGTGACTTTCTCTATCGTCTGACAGAGCCTGTCTTGTGTATGGTCCGTCGTGTGGTGCCTGTCATGGGTGGTATGGATCTGTCAACTATAGTTTTGATTCTGGTCATTGTGTTCTTAAAGATGGTATTACAGCAAACGGCCCAGCATGTTGCGATCCTACCAGGTTTATAGGCTGTATTTTATAGGCTGTGTGTAAAGTAGTGCCGTGGGTGCAGTGCCCCGGCTTATGATGCGTTGGAGGGAATCGCTTCCGTGAAACGGAAGCATCTTGCCAAGCTCTTCTCGGCAAAGGCGCAGGATGATATACCCAAAAATAGAAATTATGGATGGAGTATGACAAGAGCGACCATCATCGATGGCAGGAATTATGCGGCGGAAATCCGTCTACAGTTAGCCAATTATGTGAGCGAGCTGTGCGATTCTCATCACATCATTCCTGGATTAGCCATTGTACTGGTGGGCAATGATCCGGCCTCACAAGTTTATGTTCGTAACAAGCACAGGCAGGCTCAGGATATTGGCATGCACTCAGTAGTACGTATATTACCAGAACAAGTGCAAAGAAGAAATCTTTTTTCTCTTTTAGAAGAATTAAATAATGATCATAAAATTCACGGTATTATTATACAGTTGCCCTTACCGGCCCATATGAACAGGGACACACAGCAGATCATCAACGCAATAGATCCCTCGAAGGATGTGGATGGTCTTCACCCGTGTAATGCAGGGCACCTCTTTGCTGGCAGAGACAGGGGAATGACTCCGTGTACCCCGCTGGGGTGTCTCAGGCTTCTGCGGCGGCTGCATCCGAGCATGAACGGCATGCGTGCTCTAGTCATCGGCCGTTCCAACATTGTTGGCAAGCCCATGGCCCATCTGCTTGTCCAGGAAAACTGCACTGTCACAATTGCTCATTCTCAAACACGTGATCTGCTGCAAGAATGCCGCAGGGCAGATATAGTCATTGCGGCAGCAGGTCAGGCAGAGATGGTTCGAGGTGATTGGGTCCGCCCTGGTGCGACTGTGATTGATGTTGGCATCAACCGTGTTGCTTCCCAAGCTGGCGGCCGTATGAGCTTCTTAGCTGGTGATGTCTGCTTTGCGGAAGTGGTTGAGGTGGCCGGTGCTGTTACACCTGTACCCGGTGGAGTTGGTCCTATGACGGTTGCGATGCTGTTGCGCAACACACTGCTTGCCTGTTGTCAACAGGTTGGCGTAGAGAAAGGTTTCTGCGCGTAGCAGGTTCACCATGTTGTTGCAGGTTCACCATGTTGAAGATGAGAATCATTCCGTGCCTGGATGTCAGGAACGGCAGAGTGGTCAAAGGTGTGAATTTTGTTAATTTGCTCGATGCCGGCGATCCCGTAGAGCAGGCGCGTCTGTATGATCGGGAGGGGGCTGATGAGTTGTGCTTCTTAGATATCACGGCGAGCAACGAGAATCGGAAGACACTCTATGACGTCGTGGCCCGTACGGCTGAAGAGTGTTTCATGCCGCTGACTGTCGGCGGGGGGGTGCGCACTCAAGAGGACATCCGCCAGCTACTGCTGGCTGGCGCGGATAAGGTGTCAGTCAATACTGCTGCGGTGCAGCAGCCAGAATTTATCAAAGAAGCGGCCGGAAAGTTTGGTAGCCAGTGTATTGTGGTCGCAATTGACGCTAAGCAGATTGCTCCCAACAAGTTCGAAATCTTCACACATGGGGGTCGGAAACCAACAGGGTTGGATGCAGTGGTCTGGGCCAAGCGGATGGCTGACTCTGGTGCTGGTGAGATTCTTTTGACATCTATGGACAGAGACGGCACCAAGCAGGGCTTTGATCTGGCCCTCACCAGAGCTGTGGCGGATGCGGTGTCCATTCCTCTCATTGCTTCTGGTGGTGCTGGCTCTCTTGAGCACCTCGTTGAGGGCATCCGCGACGGCCATGCCACTGCCGTGCTGGCGGCGTCTATTTTCCACTTTGGTCTTTTTTCTATTGCAGAGGCCAAAGCGCATCTGGAGGCCGCTGGTGTTCCTGTCCGCAGCCCAGGCGGCTGCTGAGTGAGTTGTGACCAGGTGGCTTGTGTGCCAGAGGAGTTGCCCATGAACGGAGCGGCATCGATGATTGACCGTCTATACGAAGTAGTCCTACACCGCAAGGGCGCCGCCCCGGACATATCCTATACCGCTAGCCTATTCGCCAGAGGGCGGGTCAGAATCGCACAGAAACTCGGTGAGGAGGCTCTGGAAACAGCCCTTGCGACTCTCACAGAGAGCTCTGAGCATGTAGTACATGAAAGTGCGGATCTGCTCTACCATCTGACAGTGTTGTGGGCAGCTATTGGTGTTAAGCCGACAGATGTCTGGCGCGAATTGGAAAGGCGTTTTGGTACATCTGGTCTGGACGCGAAAAAGACTCGAGGAACGGGAGCATAGGAGCAAGAGAAAGGAACAACGGCTATGGCTTATTATGACCAGAATAATGTCTTCGCCCGTATCCTGCGTGGAGACAGTACATGCCATAAAGTCTATGAAGATAAGTACACACTCGCCTTTCACGACATCAATCCGCAAGCGCCCGTTCATGTGTTGGTCATCCCGAGGCGCGCTTCTCCTGATATGCAGGACTTCACTACTCGTGCTTCTGACGAGGAAATTGCCGCACTGCATCGCACCACGACTCATGTCGCGCGACTCACGGGTGTGGCCGAGTCGGGCTACCGTTACCTGTGTAATATTGGCGCCAATGGTGGACAGGAAGTGCCGCATGTACACATGCATGTGTTTGGCGGCCGTCCTTTAGGACGGATACTGCAGCCTACCTAACTCAATTCAGAGCGTTCTCCAGAGGCCGTAGAATCTGTGTAAGGCCAACCTGACTCACCTGACTCAGGTTGCAGGTTGGCAGGAGTCGTTCTCTATGGCAAAGGAAATATTTTAGGTTGTGTGTAATTGATCCATAAAACTACTAAATAACGATTTACCAGAAGAGCTGAGAACATAGAGGTGATGATCCCAAAGCCAAGTGTGACGGCAAATCCTCGCACTGGTCCAGATCCAAACTGGAAGAGGAGCAGAGCTGCCATGAGCGTGGTAACATTCGAATCTATGATAGTGGTGAAGGCCCGTTGGTATCCAGCCTCGAGAGCACTGGGAATCGAACGACCATTGCGCTTTTCCTCTCGCACGCGTTCGTAGATCAGAACGTTTGCGTCAACGGCCATACCAAGCGTCAGGACAATCCCGGCAATGCCAGGGAGTGTGAGGGTCGCCCCTATAGCACTGAGGATACCGATCAGCAGCACAAGGTTGACCAGTAAGGCAAGATCAGCAAAAAGGCCGAACAGGCCATAGATTGCGCCCATGAAGACTATTACCAATCCCAGCCCGATAACACAGGCAATTGCACCGGCGCGGATAGAATCCACCCCCAAGCTAGGGCCAACTGTTCGTTCTTCAAGGTAGGTCAGCGGTGCTGGCAAGGCTCCAGCCCGTAACAGCATGGCCAAATCCTGTGCCTCTTGCACGGTGAAGCGGCCTGAGATGACACCGCTGCCGCTGAGAATAGGCTCTCTGATGACTGGGGCACTAATAACCTTCCCATCCAGGACAATTGCCAGCCGTTTGCTGACATTCTCTTGCGTCATCTTGCCAAACTTGCGACCCCCTAGGGGGTTGAAGCGGAATGTCACCACTGGCTGGCCATTCTGGAAAGAGGGTTGGGCATCAACGAGATCCTCCCCTGACACCACTACACTCTTCCGTATTGGCAGCATGCCTTCCCTGGCCGCATCGGCACTGGGGAGAAGACGTGTGCCTGGGGGGAGATGACGAGCGGCGCTGTCACCTATGTTCACTCTCTCGTCTACGAGATGCAGAGTCAGCTTAGCGGTGCGGCCAATCAAGTGCTTTATGCGGGCGGGATCAGCCACCCCTGGCAGTTCAACAATGAGACGCTTGCTCCCCTGGCGTAAGAGGACGGCCTCGCGTGTTCCGGACTCGTCCACACGCTGGCGAACAATCCTAATTGATTGTGTTACAATCATATCACACAATTTTTGTAAATATTCCGCAGAATAGCTTAAATGAAAAGTGTCATTGCTCCTTTGCTCAATCCTGACAGAACGATCCAACTCGTGGACGAGTCGTCGTGCTTGTTTGTGCTGGTCAGCATTCGGAATAACGACGGTCACGCCTTCTGTGGTAACTGTTAGATTCCGCTGGAGAACTCTTGCCCGACGTAAGCTCGCTCTGAGGCTCTCTGCCATGTTTATGAGTTGTTCGTGCGCTACATCATGTACACCGACCTCGATCAGGAGATGAGAACCTCCTTGTAGGTCAAGACCCAAATGAACTGGCTGCAACCAGACTGGCAGTCTGGCCACAAGAGGACGGCTAAGAATGTTCGGCACAGCGAACAGGATGCCAAGTGCACAGACACCGACGGTGAGAGCACTCTTCCGTTTCGAGAAGTGGAGCATCATACATACCTGCCCAGTTTCAGGAAAAGGCTCTATTGATCAGAGATCAGATTCCCCTGCCCCCAGCAGCTTTCTTAGGCTGTGGACGTGCCCCTTACTCTCCCCACTTTCCTTATTGTGTCCTCTCCCATCTTGAGGAGCGGAATCTTCCGTCTCGCCTTTCCCATCTACCCTGTTCTTGCTACCGCCAGGCTCTGCCTTGTTGATAACGTTCGTTATGGTCTCCCGAATTATCTTTACGCGTACATTTTCTGCTATTTCGATTAAAACCTCGTTATCATTAATAACTTTAACTATTAGTCCAATAATCCCTCCACCTGTGACGACCCTGTCCCCACGCCTAATGGCACCTAACAGCTCGCGGTGTCGTTTCAGCTTTTTCTGCTGCGGTCTGATGACAAGAAAATAGAAGACAAGGAAGATCAAACCAAACATTAAGAGAGTGTTGAGGAACTCTGCTGTACCCTGTTGGGATGTCTGGGCATAGGCTGTAGAAATGAAGATCATCCAGGCACTCCTCAAGGCTTCCATAGGCACTGCCTGTTGGACTATAATCGTCTGCCACTGAACTGCAACCGCAATTCACAGCGATAGGGAAATGCCTGCCCACACGCCAGCATCACGTGCTTCTCCCCGAGCGGGGCTTCCGAGAAGGGCTGCTACGATAATCTCTGCACTAGAAAGGCTCGCGGGAGCGTTGGAGCGTCTCGCACCGCCACAGCCGTCTTCACCAGCTGATCTCTCTACAGCAGATGCTTTCCTCTGGCACGCTACATCCGGTGTGTTGGAACCTGTCTCAACCGTCAACAGAGTGGCGCTTACGCTACTTCGAGGGATAGACCGGCAACAAGCTGTGCTGCTCGATAATACACGCCGTTTTGCGCGAGGTCTGCCCGCTAACAATGCGCTACTATGGGGTGCAAGTGGTACTGGAAAAAGTGCCTTGATAAAGGCTATACACGCTGAGGTTGCATCAAATATAAAAATTATTCTTATAGAAATATATAAAGAAGATATCGCATCTCTTCCTATATTGTTATCTATGCTAGCGAGTTCTAAAAAACGTTGCTTACTGTTCTGTGATGACCTCTCCTTTGAGAGCGGAGATCCAAGCTATAAACCCTTAAAGACTGCTCTCGAGGGAAGCATTCAGGGAAAACCTGATACAGTATTGTTCTATGCAACATCCAATCGTCGTCACTTGATGCCACGTGACATGATCGAGAACGTACAAGCCAGTGCCATTGTGCCAGGGGAAAGCCTTCATGAGAAGGTAGCGCTGTCCGATCGTTTTGGTCTGTGGCTTGGCTTTCACGCGATCGATCAGGCGACTTATCTGGAAATTGTTCTCGGCTACGCCAGGGCGTTTGCCCTACCAGTGACAAACGACCAGCTGATGACTGAAGCTAACGAGTGGTCTATCACCCGTGGTACACGGTCTGGCAGAGTCGCCTGGCAGTTCATCCAAGATCTCGCGGGCCGCTTAGGCTGTCATGTCTTCCCACGACTCTAAACTTTCATCTCACTCGCTTGACGTGAGACTGGTCGTGTGTGTGGGTGGTACAGGGCGTGTCACCCTCTCAGAAGGTCACCCTCTCAGAAGGCAGCTGGGCCCTCCAGCACTAACGTCACGTGCATGAGTGCATGACTCTCTGAGAGAGAGTTGACAGCCTCACCTGAGAGGCCCGTGCCACTGACTGGACGCAAGGTTGCAAGGTCACAACCCAAGAAGGGAGAGTGGGCTGAGGAGGCGCACCTCGAGAGAGCAGCGAGAGGGCGATACTTTCCTCTACCAATCACGGATCACATCAATAGTGCATGTCCTGAGAATTCCGATGAGGGAGAATATCATTTCTGAGGGAAATTATTCAATTAATAGTTGATAGCCGTTAAGTACAGCCCGCAGGCTGGAGCCGTCTGACCACCAGCACGGCGGTCACGGGCGGCCAGTGCGCGTCTTAAGTCTGATTCTGTCCATTGCCCCTCACCGACAAGCCGTAATGTTCCCGTCATATTGCGGACTTGGCGGTGCAGAAAAGACCGGGCGCTGGCGATGATCGAGACGACTTCCCCATGCTTGGTGACCGTGAGGCTATTGAGCGTGCGAACAGGGGATTCCGCCTGGCACCCGCTAGCACGAAATGTGGAGAAATCGTGCCGGCCCAGTAGACATTGCGCGGCCATTGCCATGGCTTGCACATCCAGCGGATTCTGCACCCACCACGCACGGCCATATTCTATTGCGAGAGGAGCTTTTCTATTTATTATTTTATAGAGATATATTCTTTCTATTGCAGAAAATCGAGCATGAAAATTTATATCTACTTTTTCTACATTTAGAACAGCGACCGGATATGGTTTCAGGTGGGCATTCAGAGCGTCACGGACTCTCTCCGGTGCATCAGTCCCTGGCAGATCAATGTGGGCTACCTGACCCAAAGCATGGACACCAGCATCAGTGCGACCGGCCCCTTGTATGACCACTGATCTTTGACGAAAAGCCAATGCGGCTGCCTCGACAACCCCCTGCACGGAGAGACCATTATTTTGACGTTGCCAGCCCACAAAGAATCTACCGTCATACTCGATCGTTAGTTTATAACGCGACATGACGCGAGACATGACGGTAGGGGTCCAGGGCCTGAGCGGGTGGCCTCCCTTGGGATATTGGCCGCACCCGCCACCAGCGTTGTCTTAATGATCGGACGCGGTGTGCTCTCAAAAATCCTCTTCTGGTAAGGCCATCACAGATGGCGCCCCGGTTGTCACCACGGTCAGTAGACTCTCTGTTTGTGGCAAAAGTTGCTCGGCATAGAACTGCGCTGTCAACAACTTTGTCTTCAGAAAAGGGTGATCGGCAGCCACAGCGAGCCTGGCTGCGGCGAGAGCCGCCTTAGCAAACATAACCCCCCCCAGCGTGAGACCAAAGAGATGCAGATACGGGACGGCACCTGCCTGTGCTGTCACAGGATCATCCCTCGCTACCAACCAGGCGGTTGCTTGACCCAGAGCTGCACAAGCCTTCTGTAGGCCTGTCTGCAACGGCTGGACGGCACTTCCTGCTAAGCTCAGAGCAGATATGACCGCGTTTATTTCTACGATAATCTTCTGTACTTCTGCGCCCCGATCGCGTAGCACCTTACGGCTGACCAAATCATTGGCCTGAATACCGTTCGTGCCTTCATAGATTGCAGCGATACGGGCGTCTCGCCAATACTGCGCTGCCCCTGTAGTTTCGATGAAGCCGGCACCACCATGGACTTGGAGACCAAGATTGGCCACTTCCATGCCAACATCAGTCGACCAGGCCTTCACAATTGGAGTTAACAACGCGAGACGCGACTCAGCTGCCCCGCGCACATCCCCGTCCGGATGTGCGCGGGCGATATCCACCTGCGCTGCGGTATAGTACGCAAGCGCGCGCGTCGCTTCTGTGAGGGCTTTCATGGTCATCAGCATGCGGCGAACATCAGGATGGTGGATGATACTGACCGCCCCTGAGCGGCGACCGAACTGCAACGCATACCCCTGTACGCGCTCACGTGCATAATCTCTCGCCTGTTGATAGGCTCGTTCTGAAAGCGCGACTCCTTCAAGCCCCACAGAGAGGCGGGCGTGATTCATCATCGTGAACATGTATTCAAGACCGCAATGTGCCCTACCAACAAGATAACCAATAGCACCATCATCATCCCCTAGGCTCATCGTTGCAGTCGGGCTAGCCCTGATTCCCAGTTTATGTTCCAGTGACGAACACCAGATATCGTTTCGACGATTCAGTGAGCCATCTTCGGCCACTAAAAATTTCGGAACAATGAAGAGGGAAAGACCCTTGACTCCAGAAGGAGCGTCCGGCATGCGTGCGAGCACGAGGTGGATGATATTTTCCGTCATGTCATGCTCACCATAAGTAATAAAACTCTTATAACCTATCAATCTATAAATATTCTCTTGCCCTGCTATGGGCATAGCACGAGTCTGTATCAAGGACAGATCAGAGCCAGCTTGTGGTTCCGTTAGATTCATAGAACCAGTCCACTCACCAGAGACAAGGCGTGGCAAAAATAAGGATTTCTGAGCTGCGGACGCATGAGCGATCAGCAATTCTACCGCGCTTTGGGTCAACATTGGACACAGCCCGAATGACATATTCGCTGCATGCCAGATTTCCTGCACGGCAGTGTGCAGCACCCATGGTAAAGCCTGTCCACCAAATTCTCGCGGAAATGGCAGGCTATTCCAGCCATTCTCTATAAAATAGCGATAAGCGTCGGCAAAGCCTTCCGGCATACGGACTGTACCGGCTTCAAACACGGCGCCCTCCTGATCGCCACTCTGGTTTAACGGTGCGAGTACGTTCACTCCAAAGCGGTCTGCCTGTTCAAGAATAGCACTCACAAGATCTTGGGTCACTTCCGCGTAGCCAGGTAACGCTTGCAGGTCAGCAAAGGCAGCTACATGGTCCAACGTGAATCGCATATCCTCAACGGGTGTTGCGTAGTGCGTCATGATCTCTCCCCCAGCCCCCAGTGATTTCGTGTGACCGGAGTATACATCCCATGACTAGGTTAGGACAGCAGCGCAGGCTTATGGCTGTCCCAAGAGGGACGAGAGTACACGACATGACCTTTCGCAGTTGGGTTCCTCTGGTAGCGCTGTTGTGAACGGTGTGTCCACTTATCACTGATAGTGCAGAGTATTTTCATAATTAAATTAAGGATGAAATATATTATAAAATTATATCAAAAATAAAAAACACTATAACTCTAGTATTTCATAGGTGCATAACTCATGGATTGCTCTCTCTTTCAATCGTCTGCCCATGTCTCTGGCACCTTGCGGGGAGTGGGCGTTGGCCCGGGAGATGTAGAATTACTAACATTAAAAGCAGTACGTGTACTACGTACCGTACCTGTGGTTGCCTACCCTGCGCCTCTCGAAGGAATCTGTTTGGCACGTCAGATTGCAGAGTCTGTGCTGAATCACAACCCATGCCGCATTGAGATTGCGATACGAATGCGATTCGATGCTGACCGTATTTCAGCTCAGGCTGCTTATGATCGGGGCGCATCTGCTATTGCGACACATCTTGCTGCGGGAAGAGACGTAGCCGTGTTGTGTGAGGGAGATCCTCTATTTTTTGGTTCATTTTCTTATATAGTAGAACGGCTAGGATATCGTTTCCCCGTGGAAGTAGTACCAGGCGTGAATTCTGTGACTGCTTGTTCAGCCGTACTGCAACATCCCTTTGCTCTTCGTGACGATAGAGCGGCGATTATTCCAGCACAACTTTCAGAAGCTAAAATTGAAGATCTGCTTCGAAAAGTTGATAGTGCTGCCCTTATCAAGGTGGGCAGACATTTTGCCAAGGTTGTCGGTGTGCTCGACCGTCTGGATCTACTGAAGAGAGCGTGGCATATCGAACGAGCTGGCCAGCAGGGACAACGGGTAAACTCTTTGGCCTCCATGGTGGGAGGCGCAGAGAGTAAGACTTATTTCTCGATGATTCTGGTCCATAGACGAGAGAAAATGTGGCGGTGATGAAATGAGTGTCAAAGTTTATTCACAATACAACAGTACACCAGTTGTAGTTGTCTTTGGGCCATCGGGTCTCAAAACGGCGCAACGCATCATTCAGGCCCTACCTGGGGCGCGTTTGCACGGGTTGAAGGGGCGTGTAAAAGATCACAACCTCGATGCTGTTTTCACAGAGACCACAGCCCATCTGCGTCTATTGTTTCATGAGGGTCACGCTATCATTGGAGTCTGTGCCAGTGGCATCCTGGTCCGAACGCTCGGACCAGTTCTCGCTGATAAGCAAGAGGAACCACCGCTCTTAGCAGTGGCCGCAGATGGCAGTGCCGTTGTTCCGCTGATTGGCGGCCATCATGGCGCTAATGACTTAGCACGCGTCTTAGCCAGCCTGTTCGAGATCACACCAGCTATTACTACAGCTGGGGATGTCCGATGGGGGGTAGCGCTGGATGAACCACCAGCAGGTTGGCGTATCGGCCACTCTGTTGCTGCCAGGGCCGTCATGGCCGCCTTGATCGATGGGCAACCGGTGACATTGCGGGTGGAAGCTGGTCAGGCGGACTGGATCACAGAGACAGGAGCGTCTTTTGTGTCGACGCCATCTGTCTTGACGCTACTCGTGACAGACAGGTCCGTGATGAACAGGGACGCCACTCTCGTGCTACATCCGCCGACTCTAGCCATTGGCGTTGGCTGTGTGCGTGGCGTTCCTCCAGCAGTGTTAGCGCATCACGTGTTTCTGACACTCGCAGATAATGAGTTGTCACAGGAGTCCGTAGCAGTGGTAGCCACCGTAGACTTAAAGGCTGATGAACCTGCTATCCTCGCCTTGGCCCAGACTCTTTCCGTGCCTGCCAGATTCCTGCCTGTAGCAGAATTAGAGGCTCTGACGCCTCGTCTTTCTCAACCTTCAGAAGTTGTGTTCCGGGCTGTTGGTTGTCACGGGGTCGCAGAAGCAGCGGCATTGGCCGCTGCCGGTCCCAATGCCAGGCTGGTAGTCAACAAGCATTGTGGCCAGCAAGTCACATGCGCCATCGCTCGTGCTCCGGACTCTATTGACCCCATGCGAGTCGGGCGTGCGCGCGGTCGACTCCATGTTGTTGGCATTGGTCCCGGAACTTCAGAATTGAGAACACCTGCGGCCTCCGCAGCTATTGCAGAGTCTGATCACCTGGTTGGCTACGGTCTGTATCTGGATCTTCTTGGCAGGACTTCTGACGGAAAGGTGCGCCATGAGAGTCCACTGGGCGCTGAGAGAGACAGAGCATGCCAAGCGCTCGATCTCGCGGCAGCTGGTGAGACAGTGTCGCTCATATGTTCAGGGGACGCGGGCATCTATGCTCTCGCAACACTGGTGTTCGAGCTGCTTGACAGCACGGGACGTTCAGACTGGAAGCGAATCGAAGTGAACGTGGTCCCTGGAGTGTCAGCTGTTCAGGCCGCGGCAGCGCGCGTGGGCGCTCCATTGGGCCATGATTTCTGCGCGATCTCACTGTCAGATCTTTTAACCCCGTGGCCACTCATTCGGCGCCGTCTGCGGGCAGCAGCGGCAGCTGATTTTATCGTAGCACTCTACAATCCAGTCTCGCCACGTCGCTTGACACAGCTCGGACAGGCACGAGACATTCTGCTGGCGCACCGCCCGGCGGCTACACCTGTCGTACTGGCTCGCAACATCGGTCGCACAGGCGAGCACACCATCATCCTCCGTCTGGAGGAGTTACGCCCCGCGCAAGTGGACATGCTCACGGTAGTCATCGTTGGGAATAGCGAGAGTCGGTGTGTGACCGCAGGCCGCAGCCAGTGGGTTTATTCACCGCGTGGCTACGGATGCAAAAAGCGCCGCCATGCAGAGAGCCGCTCAGTTACGGCGACCAGCATAGGAAATTAGCAATGAATGTCAGACCGACGGCTTGGCTTTTTTCAGGATGAAATTGAGTCCCGACAAGGTTATCGCGGCCAACTATAGCAGTGATCGGCTCCCCGTAGTGAACCATAGCCAAACGGTGATCAGGGTTCGTTGGGATAAAGTGGTAACTATGCACAAAATAGACATGGGGTCTTTCCGGAAGGCCTGTGAGCAAGGGGTGGGCGGCCGTCGTGATCGTGAGGTCATTCCAACCCATATGCGGTACCTTCATGGCAGACGCAGGAGTACGGATTGGTACGACATGGCCACGAATCCAGTTTAGGCCAGCATGTTCCCCGTGTTCACAGCTGACGGCACCCATAAGCTGCATGCCGACACAGATGCCGAGAAAAGGACGACCCTTTGTGAGGACCGCATCAGTCAAGGCCTCTATCAGCCCTGGGACGGCGACGAGTCCACGCCGGCAATCGCCAAAGGCACCAACGCCCGGCAACACGATTCTGTCAGAGACGGACACATCTTCTGGCCTGGCTGATACTCGAACGTCATGGGTGAGACTCTTCTTATGAAGAGTATACTCGAAGGCTTTGACAACAGAACGTATATTTCCCAATCCACAATCTATTATGGTAACAGTGCGTGCCATCCTATTCTGCTTTCTAATACTTTTCTCTTCATAAGCATAAAAATACAATAAGAAACAAAAAGTGTCCACTCCATCAATATCACCAGTTGGTGGCTCTGCGGATGCTTACAAGGACCCAACCAGCACGCCCTTAGTAGATGGGACAGAATTACCCTGACGGGAATCAAGCGCAATAGCCTGACGCAAGGCCCATGCCAATGCTTTATAGCACCCTTCGACAATATGATGGTGATTCTCACCATACAGACAGGCCACATGCACAGTCGCTCCCGCTGCGCTGGCAAATGCCTGGAACCATTCTTTGAAGAGCTCCGTATCCATTGCTCCCAATTTTTGGTGTCCCAATGTCACCTGCCAGACCATATACGGTCTGTTGGACAGGTCGATGGCGACCCGCGTGAGCGCCTCATCCATCGGCACATAGGCAAGTCCGTAACGGTTAATACCCGCCCGCTTCCCAAGAGCGTGGGCAACGGCCTCACCGAAAGAAAGGCCGATGTCCTCTGTCGTGTGGTGCAAGTCAACGTTGGTATCACCTGTAGCGCGGAGTGAAATGTCAATAAGACTGTGGCGAGAGAGTTGTTCCAGCATGTGATCAAGAAAGCCAATTGACGTACGTATGTCGTAAACGCCCGTGCCGTCCAGATTCAGCTCAAGACTGATATCCGTTTCCTGAGTAACCCTATGTACATGGGCCGTACGCATGCACCCTCCGGAATCGACAGGATAGACATTTCCCAAAGAAAATGCAGATTGTGTATAGCCTTCGCTCAAAACCTGCTTCTACATTTTATTTCAGAGTGCTACAATATTTTTATGAGGGCATAAGGGTGGCCTTTTGGCGCTATGCGATGGGCCGCGCTGTTCTTTTCGTGCACAGAAGAAGGGAGTTGCCATTTTCAATGGCAATACGCAGTGGTTCTGAATCTTGTTCACAGCTGCAGCATGAGAAGCGTGCTGCCGCGGGGGATTCCGTCTATTCAGTCAACTTCCAGGGTCTGGCATCTCTGGCATAGACGTTTGGGGGTCGGGTATACCAGGCAGTAGGGTTGGGACAGGAGACGGGGTTCTCTTGAAGAAAGATGATAACACTCCCGATCCGGTCGACGTTTACGTCGGCCGACGGCTGAGGCTGCGGCGCGAAATTTTGCGTCTGAGCCAGGAGCAGGTGGCTAATGCCATTGGTGTGACTTTTCAACAGATCCAAAAATATGAACAGGGTAGGAATAGGGTTAGCGCGAGCCGTCTTTACGATATTTGTCACGTCCTGAATATACACATGACATACTTGTTCCAGGGGCTCAATACGGATGTTGTCTTACGGCAGCGCAACGACAGGGAGGAACCAGCTCTGCTTCAGAAGACAGGTGTGGATTTTGATGGGGCTTGCTATATGGAACAAACCGAGACATTGGAACTTGTCCGTTCATTCTGGCGAATCCCCAACCCCAAAGCACGGCAGGAACTCTTAGAATTGATTCAGCTCCTGGGGCGCAATTCATCCACTTAAATGCACTTGCTCGGCCAATGGCCGAGGCGGGTGTTGGTGCGCTCACTATCAATGTGCTCCTTTTAGTGCTCCTTTTAGGGAAGAGGACATGCGATGGGATTGCGATGGGATAATGAGGGGCGTTGGCGTGGCACGACAATCCTTTCAGTGCGCAGAGTGAATCGTGTGGTGATCGCTGGCGATGGACAGGTCTCTCTTGGCCAGACAGTCGTGAAGTCTCATGCGCGCAAGGTTCGTCGGCTAGGGGACGGCTCGATCATCGCCGGATTTGCTGGCTCTACGGCAGATGCTTTTACCCTGTTCGAACGTCTAGAAGGCAAGCTGGAACGGCATACTGGCCAACTTACACGTGCGTGTGTCGAATTGGCGAAGGATTGGAGGACAGACCGCTACCTGAGACGCCTCGAGGCCATGATGATTGTGGCAGACCGCACAGTTTCGTTACTTCTGACCGGCAGCGGTGACGTGCTAGAACCAGAGGATGGCTTGGTTGGCATTGGCTCTGGTGGGAACTATGCCCTTGCGGCAGGACGGGCTTTGATAGCCTTAGATTCCCTCGATCTCGATCCCGAAACTATTGCCCGCCGGGCGATGGCTATAGCGGCCGGCATTTGCGTTTACACAAATGAAAATGTGGTCATCGAAAGCTTATGACATCCTTGACTCCCCGTGAGATTGTCTCTGAACTGGACCGCTTTATTGTTGGTCAAGAGGAGGCAAAACGTGCCGTTGCGGTTGCCCTCCGCAACCGCTGGCGACGCCAACAGCTCTCTGACTCACTGCGTGAGGAGGTATTACCGAAAAACATCCTCATGATCGGTCCCACAGGTGTTGGAAAAACTGAGATTGCCCGCCGTTTGGCCCGCCTGGCGCAAGCGCCTTTCCTGAAGGTTGAAGCCACAAAGTTCACGGAAGTTGGGTATGTAGGTAGAGATGTAGAAAGTATTGTCAGAGATCTTGTGGAAACCGCTATCACCATCACCAGGGAAAAGGTACGCCACCAGGTGCGAGCTAAAGCAGAAAGCCTTGCTGAGGAAAGAGTGCTTGATGCATTAGTTGGCACCTCAGCTCAGATGGAGACACGCGCGAAATTCCGCAAGATGCTGCGAGAGAATCAGCTCAACGAGAGGGAAATTGAAATAGAACTCCAAGAGAGCGGCGCGATGAACATGCCTACAATGGATGTTCCTGGTATTCCTGGTGTCCAGATGGGGATGCTGAATCTTAATGATTTGTTCGGCAAAATGTTCAGTGGTCGGACGAGGACACGGCGGGTGAGCGTGGGAGATGCACACGAACTCCTGATTGCAGAGGAAAGCGATAAGCTGTTGGATCAGGAGAAGGTTGTGAGAGAGGCTATTGACGCCGTAGAAAACCATGGAATCGTCTTCCTCGATGAGGTCGATAAAATCTGTGGCCGCGGTGAAGAACGCCTGGGCGGCGGTGATGTCTCCCGTGAAGGCGTTCAGCGGGATCTGTTGCCCTTGATTGAAGGCACGACAGTGGTTACGAAGCACGGCAGTGTCAAGACTGATCATATTTTGTTCATTGCCTCTGGTGCGTTTCACTTGTCAAAGCCGGCAGATCTTCTGCCTGAACTGCAAGGACGATTACCTATCCGTGTTGAGTTACAGGCCTTAACACGTGAAGATTTTATCCGTATCCTCACGGAGCCAGAAACCAGTCTGATCAAGCAGTACAGAGCGCTTTTGGCGACAGAGTCTGTCACGCTTGATTTCACCAATGAAGCGATCGCTGTCATCGCCGATTTAGCTGCAGAGATTAACCGCAACGTTGAGAATATAGGGGCTCGTCGGTTGCATACCGTTCTCGAACGGCTTCTAGATGATATTAGCTTTACAGCCACAGACAGGCCTGGAGAGCGTATCTGCATCGCAGCAGATATGGTTCATGAACGTGTTGGGGGCTTGGCTGAGAACGCCGACCTGAGCAAGTTCATTCTGTGAAGTCGTGAAGTCTGTGAAGTGAAGAATCATCGCCGTGAGTGGAGCGCGTTAGGCTGTGCGCCGCCAGCTCAGCAGGGGTTCCGACGCAGGGACTGCCGTTCAGCAGGCAGACGGCGGAACAATTCTTCTGGCAGTGGCAGCAGAGCGTCCAGGGAATTGAATAAGGCACGTGGGCGTGGCGCGTCCCTGTCCTCGCTATGGATGCAAAGGCATTTCCATGACCCTTATGTGGCAGAGGCCCGTCGGCTCGGCTATCGGTCTCGCTCTGCCTTCAAACTGCTGGAGATGGACAGAAAGCTGCGCCTTCTGAAGCCTGGCCAGCAAGTGGTGGACCTGGGCGCCGCACCAGGTGGGTGGACTCAGGTCGCTGTAGAAGCTGTTTTTTCTCACCATACAGAATTGTGTGGTCACGTGGTCGCCGTTGACCGCAACGCCTGGACCACGGTACCAGGCGCAACCTGTCTGACGTGTGACGTGATGGCAGCTGACAGTGCGCGTCTGCTCAAACAAGCCCTAGGCAATGGAAAAGCCAATGTGATTCTATCCGACCTGTCCCCTAACACCACGGGACACCAACAAACGGATCAGCTGCGCATTCTGACACTTGTTGAAGCCGCTTATGTGTTTGCACTTGACGTCCTGGCGCCCGGTGGGAGCTTCGTCGCTAAGATCTTTCAGAGCGGGATAGAGTCCGCTCTCCTAGCGGACATGAAGCGTCACTTCACTTCAGTCAGGCATATCAAACCACCGGCTAGCCGCAAGGAATCAGCGGAGATTTACCTGGTGGCACAAGGCTTTCACCAAGCGGTGAGACCGCTCCACGCTCAACATGAAGGCCCCGCCTCAGCAGCAGCGCCTGAGCCGCCGCCGCGGTGCTGCGGGACGCCTTTCGGCCTTGCCTGATCATAGGCACTTGTGGTACTCTTTCTGTACTCTTTTGCGGCTGCGAAGAGAGAGTCTCTCAAGGAGACTCTATGGCACTGGGGATCTGACAAGAGTTGCGATGATCGGAATCGTCACGGGCCTGTCCGCTGAGGCACGCTGCTGGGCACGCGAATCCCTTGCGTGTACGTGTACCGCAGCAGCCGGATATGGCCCAAGACAGGCTGCCCGTGCGGCAGAGACCCTTGTGCAACGAGGCGTCACAGGGCTTGTCAGCTTCGGTCTCGCAGGGGGAATCACGCCAGCGCTGCGGCCCGGTACTGTGGTACTGGCAAACACAGTGGTGGTGCAGACCGCCACCAATGGGCACAGGCTATTTTTTCCTCACACGCCCTGGCGGGAGCGTCTGCACACACGCTTAAAAAGTCTCAAACCGAGAATTGTAACAATTGCAACAAGTGATCATGTTATCGCTACCGTCGATGCGCGGAAAAGGCTAGCGGCGGACACTGGTGCTGGAGCTGTGGATATGGAGAGTGGCGCTGTGGCCCTGTGTGCAAGAAGCGTAGGCTTGCCCTTTGTGGTCGTGCGGGTGACAGCGGACCCTGCAGAAAGAACGTTGCCACCTGCCGTCTTATCCAGTGTGGACTCCAACGGATACATTAGTCCCTTTCGAGGGCTGCGCGCCTTAGCGCGCCAGCCTGCTCAGTGGCCAGACCTCATGAGGTTGTTATGGGACAGCCGTCGTGCCTTTACAGTACTAAGCCGTGTTGCCGAGCTGGCCGGTGCTGATTGCGCCTTCCTCCCCTGAGGAGGGGGGCTCCCCTGAGGAGGGGGGGGCCGCAGCTTGCCCGGTTGCGGCCTTCGCCGTCATTTGTGGCATCTCTGGAGCCATCGCGCCCCTTGTGCGTGGACCCCAAATAGCTGCTTTCAGCGCTTTCCATGGGTGCAACAGTGTGTCGAGCACGGCGGTCGGTTCAAATCCGCAATGCATCATGCAGTTGTCACACGCCGGGTTAAGACCCGTCCCATAGGCGCTCCAGTCCGTCTCTTCCATTAAGTCCTGGAAAGTCGCGGCGTAGCCATCCCCTAGCAGATAACACGGTCTCTGCCAGCCGAAGACGTTACGTGTGGGATTGCCCCATGGCGTACATTGATAGCTCTGATTACCAGCGAGAAAATCGAGAAATAACGCCGAATGGCTGAAGCGCCATTTCTTTTTCAGAGTGAAAAGTTTGCGAAAGAACTCTCGACTCATCTGACGAGACAAGAACTGATTCTGGAGAGGTGCGTTTCCGTAGGCAAATCCAGGAGAAAGAGTAATGCCCTCGACTCCTAAATCGCGGCAGAGAAATGTGAAGAATCGGGCCGTACGCTCAACATCACTAGTGTCATACAGGGTACAGTTAATATTAATGCGAAAACCACGTCCTCTAGCAACACGTATAGCGAATATTGCGCGGTCATAGACTCCTTGCTGAGCGACGGCGCTGTCGTGCTGCGCGCGGTCTCCATCCAGATGAATCTGAAATGTCAGGTAAGGCGAAGGCGTGAAAAGACCAAGCCTTTTCTCCAGGAGCAGAGCATTTGTACAGAGATAGACGAATTTCTTCCGTGCTACCAAGCCGGAAATAATCAGACCGATTTCCCTGTGCAGGAGGGGCTCTCCGCCGGGAATAGAGACGACAGGAGCGCCACACTCGTCAACGGCTTGCAGACATTCTTCAACTGAAAGGCGCCTATTGAGAATATCTTCCGGGTAGGCAATTTTTCCACATCCCGTACAGGCCAGGTTGCAGCGGAACAATGGTTCCAGCATCAGCACAAGGGGGTAGCGCGCGACGCCTTTCAATCGCTGTTTGAGAATATAGCTTCCAACACGGATCTGCTGGATAAGCGGGATGGCCATGAACTAATCTTCCCAAGTTCCCAAGAGAGGAGCAGCGCAGTATTCTCACTCAGTATGCCGAGCAAGAGCCTGAAGCACCTGAATCAAGAGAGCATTATCAACGATCGTCCCTGAGACTGCAAGTCTCACGGAAGACAGGAGTGCGCTGTTCCGCCCCTCCTACCCCCATGGAAGTCTGTCAGCAGCGAAACAGTACAGGAAGTGTACCTGGCACTCCATCAGGCACTCCGACTACTGTCAGAGTGCGTCTCATGTCTCCTGTGGGGTATTCGCACCCTCCTGCTGGCACGACAGGCCTCGACGAAGGCCACGAAACGCCCCCCCCAGGGGCGAGCACCGACGGAGCGTCTATGTGCATAGGTGGCCAGTGTATTCTGGGTGACAATTCCATCATGCCGACCAGTAATCCCCTCACCACGCACTACATCATAGGCAAACTGAACACCCCCCTCCAGATTTTCCAGGCTGGAGTGATGAAATTCGTGCGCTGCATGGACGACGACAGAATTACGGCCTGGCCAGGGCATAGCGGCGGTTTCGACTATGTGCATGTACCCGCGGCCATGGGGACGATCATGCATGATGGTATCGGCGGCAATAACACCAACCATGGCACACGTGTCTCCTTGCCAGGTGATTTGCCGAGACAAGTACATAAGTCCGCCGCATTCAGCGTAGGTGGGTAGACCAGATTCTAAGGCTTGACGGATTGCAACGCGCAAATTTTTGTTAGCCTCAAGTGCGGCCATGTGCATCTCTGGAAAACCGCCACCGATAAAGAGTCCGTCGACATTGGACGGGAAACAAGAATCCCTGAGGGTATCGAAGGCCACGACCTCAGCTCCAGCGGCCGCCAGAGCTGATAGGTCATCAGGGTAGTAAAATCCGAATGCTGCGTCACAGGCCAGGGCAATGCGGACTCGAGGAGAATATACAATGGGAGGAATGATTTTATCATTATTCCTTTTCAATTGTTTTTCCTCGAGTGTTGCCGCTGCGAGCACGCTTTCAATGTCCACCTGTCGTTCGACAGCGTCGCGGATGCGGTCGATGACCGCTCTCGCTTCGCTATGCTCGTTAGAAGGCATAAGCCCCAAATGCCGCTCAGCGATGTTCAGATCCTGGGAAACATGGACTGCACCCAGCACGGGTATACCAACATAACGCTCAACAGCAGCTCTCAGCTTGCTTTCATGGCGGCACCCTGAAACCTTGTTGAGTATGATGCCGCCAATGTGCACTTTGTGCACTTTTGTATTGAATACCTGGTACCCCATCAACAGCGGGGCAATGCCCCGAGTCATGCCGGAAGCATTGATGACTAGCACCACCGCGGCGCCGACAAGTCTCGCCAAGGCGGCTGAAGAGTCTAGACCTTCTAAGTCTACTCCGTCGTGCAATCCCTTGTTGCCCTCTATAAGGGCAACATCAGCATTGACCGTATGCCGAGAGACAGTGGCTAAGATGGCAGCATGACTCTGCGTGTGGAAGTCGAGATTCCAACAAGTACGGCCGGCAGCGGCCGAGAGCCACATGGGATCGATATAATCTGGCCCTTTCTTAAAGGGCTGTACAGATAATCCACGCTTGGCAAAAGCAGCGCACAGGCCAATGGATAGAGCAGTCTTTCCTGAAGATTTCTGTGCAGCGGAGACGTACAGACAACGCATCGCACGATGCCCTTATGTAGGGTAGGGAATCAGGAGTTATGCAGGGAATCGCTCTCGTCGCCGCTCGTTCCACATGGCAGTTGCCAAGGCATGGGCGGACTGATTGTCGCTCACCCGATTGAGTAAAAATAATACAATCGCTACTGTTCCGATAATTGTTGTTGTAGCGTAGCTGTCTGTGCTCTCACCCCGCCACAGTTGGCCGAGACGTGCGAGATTCATGTCTGTCTCTACAGGCTGAACGGACTCAGAGAGTAAAGCGGGCCAGTGATTTGTGGCACTGTGCCCGTCGCGTACGTAAGAGATTTCCACTGGCTTTGTTGGACGCCGTTCTGCTTCTCCCCCCTCTCCCTTAAACACAACCATGTGCGGCTGCCTGAGAAGAACAGCGGCCGCTTGGTGAACTGGCCCATAAGGGGGGTGTGTGACGCTCAGCACCTGATAGGGCGCATCTAAAGGGTTAACCTGGCGGGCCATTGTATGGATGGGCGAGCGAACCCCGAGCAGGGAGCGGAGAGCCAGAAGCGCGTGCAGCTTAGGAGCAAAAGCGTCCAGAGGCAAAAACGCGAAATTCCAGGCTTGGAGATGAGCACCAGCCTCTGTCATAGAGGACGCCGGTTCAATGCCAAGGGTCCGTAACCCCTCACGGGCATACACCCGTCCTGCTGTATGGCTGTCTGTGCCATGCATTAAGATCCGCACTCCGCTGTCAGCCAGCAACAACGCCGCTAACAAGTACCACGGCAGTTGCCGTGCCTTGCCAGCATAGGTCGGCCAATCAATATCCACCCTTATCGCAGGCGTCTGAAGGAAAGCACGGATACCGCGCACAAACCCTGCGACCTCCGCAGCTGTTTCTGTCTTAACGCGTAGAAGACACAAGAAGGCGCCTAGTTGGACAGGCTCTATCTCATCAGACATCACCATACGGACTGCTGCGGTCGTTTCCTCTTCTGTGAGAGCCCGTGACAGGTGCGGACCCTTACCAAGAATTCGGATATACTGAGCGAAAGGATGTTCAACGGTCACGACTCTTCCCCTTCTTTCTGGAGCTATAGCAAAGCACAAATTTTTCTTTTAATGTACCAGAAGGCTTGTACGCTGCCTCTTTGTTCCAGAGGCTCTTGTCTAGAGATGCTAACACGTAGACACGTGATGAGAGGAGTGCTCTATGTGTAAGGCGTCCACAGCTGGATATCGGTCTCTCGCAGAGAGTAATCAGACCATCATTCTATCATACTGTGTGACCTTGTGACCTTGAGAAATTGAGAAATAAAGTGTTCTACCTAACCAGGTTCCCCACGTGGGTCTGATGTCTTTCCAAAGAACACGAAACGTTCTCCTACAGAGGATGAAAAAAAATACAGAGAGACGCAGCAGTGTCACGACACGTGACAAATGCCCCTCATACTAAGCTTCAACATACCCCTTGGGTAAGGAGACAGGCATGGCTGAACAGAATAGGGGGCCGCTCCCGCTCCTCCCACTGGTTGCCAGAAGCTATGCATTTGTTCTAACAGGCTTGCGTCCGCTGCTGGCAGCCACGTGGCCGTGGATAGGCGTAGTTTATATTGCTGGACGGGCAGCGACGGGGGTCAGTAGCGGACTGACAGTCGAGGACGAAGTGCCATCAGCTTTGTGGATCCTCATTGTGACCAATCTCGTGGCTAGCAGCGCTGTCTCTGTGCTGTGTCACAGGATCATTATCCTTGGCGAGTGGCCTGCCGGCTTACGTTCTGTCCACTTTGGTCGCCGCGAGTTTCATTACCTCTTAGCTCTCTTGGTGGTTGGTTTTGCCGTTGCTTGTATCATGCTCTTGTTGACAGGCCTGATGCGTGCCGTGGGGTTAGAGAGCCGAGGCGGAATCATAGGTGCCAGCGCAGTTGTTTTGGCTTCTCTCACGAGTCTTGTCCTCTATGCTCGTGTATCCCTGGCTTTTCCTGACCTGGCAGTCTCAGGTAAACGTTTTCCATTACACGTTTGGAATGCAAGTCGTGGACAGACTGCCCGCATTATACTTGGTATGGCTTTATCCGGTATGCCTTCAGTCCTGATCGCACAGCAGCTGATAGTAGTTGTTGCTATCTTACAGGTAAAAGGACTGACGAGCATTGCCATCTTTGTAGACATCTTCGGGCTTATCGTGACATTCATTGCTATAATGAGTAGCGCGGCCTTTCTCTCATTTACCTATCAGTGGCTTGTACTGGGCAGTGCTTGGTCTTCCATAGGCAAGAAGTGAAGGCTGTACAGGATGGCCAAGGCGTGAAGTAAAAGTAAGAGCCTGTCTCATGGGTTTCTTAGACTCGCAGAAAGCCGATAAGGTCGTATACAGCTGCCAAGATAGGGCCGGCAAGGGTGTCTGCACGTTGCGCCCCATGTCGCAGGATGGAGTCAAGGTGATCTGGAGCGGCGAGTAGCCTTTTGACCTCAGCTGTCATAGGAGCGAGCACCGATACGGTGAGCTCCGTCAGATCCTTCTTAAAGTCGGCAAATCTGCGACCGGCGTGGTGAGTCAGGGCTTCCTCTGGTGAGAGATCGGCGAGGGTCGCATAGAGTCCCAGCAGGTTGGCTGCTTCTGGCCTTTTTTGTAAGGCTGTCAGCGTATCCGGTAGAGGTGCAGGATCTGTCTTTGCCTTACGCACTTTTAAGGCAATGGTGTCAGCGTCATCTGTCAGGTTGATGCGCGCATAGTCAGACGGATCGGACTTACTCATTTTCTTGGAGGCATCACGCAGGCTCATAATGCGAGTGGCTGGGTGCACGATGATTGGTTCTGGGATGGGAAAGAAATTTTTGCCAAAGATGTTGTTGAATCTCTGTGCGATGTCACGTGTCAGTTCCAAGTGCTGCTTCTGATCTGCGCCCACCGGAACGTGGGTAGCCCTGTACAACAGAATGTCTGCTGCCATTAGCGTCGGATACGCATATAACCCTACTGAGGCGTTTTCGCGATCCTGGCCGGCGGCTTTTTCCTTAAATTGAGTCATACGGCTAAGCCAACCAAAACGAGCAACACAATTCAAAACCCAAGCCAGTTGGGCGTGCCCCGGGACAGCGCTTTGGCTAAACAGAATGTTGCGTTCACTCTCAACACCAGCAGCCAGGAGACTAGCCGCAACACACCGCGTATTATGACGGAGTGCGGCCGGTGCCTGTGAGACGGTCACAGCATGCATGTCCACAATACAAAACAAGCATGGATAGTCCTTCTGCAACTTGACCCAGTTGCGGATGGCTCCGAGATAGTTCCCCAAATGCAGGTTACCTGTGGGCTGTACACCAGAGAAAATACGTGCCATAGAAAACCTCGTGTCTGCTGCTGCTGACAAAACACGGCGCTTATTTCACAAGCTGCTGCACCTCCTTGAAGGCTGGATGGTTCTTACTGCCAAGCCATTCGAAAAAAACCATTTCAGTTGTCACGACATGTACCCCGCACATCACCATACGAGCAAGCGCTGCTCTTTCAGATTCTGGCCGCCGCGATGAGCAGGCTTCTGCCACCACAAATACTTCAAAGCCATTTTCCCTCAGACCTAAGGCACTTTGCAGCACGCACACGTGAGTCTCAATACCCGCCATGACCACTTGGCGACGCCCAAAACTGCTCAGGCGAGTCATGATGCTCTCATCAGATGCACAGCTAAAAGATGTTTTTTCCAGGCATGAGTCCTGTGGGGCGAGGGAACGCAGATTGCCAACTGTCGGGCCTAGCCCCCTGACATATTGTTCAGAGACTACGATTGGACAGCCAATGATGTTGGCGGCCTGCATGAGCGTGGCACAGCCGACGATGACGGAGCGCGGTGAGTGTACGACAGGTATCAGGCGTTCCTGGACATCCACTATCAAGAGGCAGGAAGCATTGCCAATCATCTGCATGGAGTGTCTTCTCCTTCAAAAGGATTCTTCAAAAGCCTCTCCCGCCCATGAACTGTCGAAGGCTTCTGGCCTCCTGACTAACGGACGAGCAAAACAGAGATTTGGCACTCTGGTACATCGCGAGCCTCGCTAGCTAGGTAGGCAGTGCTGTGGCAAGGAAGGGCTGGCGGGGATTGACAGATTCGCAAGCCATCTTAGATTCGATTACTTAGATTAGATTATATGAGAGATTAGATTATATGAGATCATATCATATAGGTCTGCTATATACTCTGCAGGATTTGCATGTGCATGTGGAGCAGCGTGGGGTGTTGCATGAGTCTTCCGTATCGGATTGTTTCTTACTCTTTTCGCGTATAGCCGATGAGTTTTTGCTCATTGGGCCTAGGCCCTGAAACCCTCAAGGCCCTCGCTGAAGTTGGTTATACTACCCCAACACCCATCCAAGCACAGGCGATTCCAGTCGTCTTTATGGGTAAGGATGTGTTGGGAATCGCCCAAACTGGTACGGGGAAGACAGCCTCTTTCACCCTGCCTATGATAGAGATTCTCGCGCAGGGGAGAACGCGGGCTCGCATGCCACGAGCGCTGCTTCTAACGCCAACGCGGGAACTGGCGGCGCAGGTGGCAAAAAGTTTTGCCCGTTATGGGTGCTATCACAGCCTCAGTATGGCACTGCTCGTCGGTGGTGAGTCCGTCACGGCCCAGATCAGACTGCTAGATCGCGGTGTTGATGTCTTGATCGCGACCCCAGGGCGCCTGTTGGATTTGTTTCAACGTGGCCATGTTCTCCTGTCTGATGTTCGCATCCTAGTGATAGACGAAGCTGATCGCATGCTTGACATGGGATTCATTCCCGATGTGGAGCGCATCGTTACTCTTTTACCGCGCAGACGGCAAACCCTGTTTTTCTCCGCTACCATGCCATCTGAAGTGAAGCGTCTGGCTGATCTTTTCCTGAACGAACCACGGGAAATTCACGCTGCACCGCCAGCACAACCAGCTGATGGTGTTGTGCAAGCTTTAGTAGTTGTAAATTCTCATGCAAAAGATGAAGTGTTGCGTTACTTTCTCCGTAAGGAAGAGGTAAGGAGTGCATTTATCTTTTGTAACCGTAAGCGCGACATCTGTGTTCTACACCGCTCGCTCATCAAACATGGGTTTCCGGCTGGCATGCTGCATGGCGATCTGCTGCAATCTCTACGCACTGACACGCTGGAACAGTTTAGATCTGGAGAGATCTCTCTCCTCGTATGCTCTGACGTCGCTGCCCGCGGAATCGATATCACGGCGTTATCACACGTTTTTAATTTTGATGTTCCTATTCATGCCGAAGACTATATCCATCGTATCGGCCGTACTGGAAGAGCCGGTATGAGTGGGCATGCTCTCACTATTGCTGTGCCTGAGGACAGCCATTATGTGGTGGCCATTGAGAAATTAATCGGACATCAGATTCCACGTGTCATGGTAGATGACGATGACATGGATGATGACCTTGATGAAGTGGCGGGTGTCAGCGAGCACCGAAAAAGGATGCAAAAAGCAAATAGAACATGTGTAGGTGTCAAGAGAAAAAAAGATACTAGCAAAGAGAGACAAAATAAATTAACAGAACAATTAATCCAGGATTACTTAATTGAGAGATCGCAAAATACGGGTGTTCTAACGATGGAGCATTCTGAGGATGTGTTAGGGTTTGGGGATCACGTGCCCGCTTTCTTTCTCGTCAATGCCCTGGAGCATCAGGCAAAAGTTTCGGACTCCTCTCATCATGCAGTCAGGAAGGCAGTCAGTGTCACACGAGCGGGCCCCAATGCGACGCGCATGAACGGTGGCAGAGGTGGCAGAGCAGCAGGAGAGAGAGCAGCTGTCGTGAGCGGCCGCAAGACAACCGCTGCGGCCTCATCAGCGGAAGAAGTTGCATCAGCGGAAGAAGTTGTCACAGAGCATCAAGAGCATCATGCTTCTACAGAGCCCCCTGGTACTGCTGCTGCGGCTGCAGCAGCAGGGGATTCTTCTGATTCCGTACCTTCTGAAACGGCTGTGAGTCAGAAAAAAAGAGGTCGACCCAGTAAGAGGAAGGGAATGATCAGCGACACGGCTGCAGGCACGGCCACGGCAAAAAGTCCACCAACAATTAAGAGGGGTCGGCCCGTCTCCAGGAAGACAACGGGATCTCATGAGAGTAGGGCGACCACCACACGGCGCCGCAGGCAGACTCCTCCCCCTGAAGGGATGACAGAAGAATCTGTTGACACAGCCGTTGCCCCCGCCCTTACCCGTCGTACGACGAAAGCCGCCGCACCGGACAGGACGAAGCTAGGGAAAAAGGGGAGTCACAGTCACGAATCTGCCGTCATCGCTCCCAAGATATTAGGGGACCAGACAGATCCGTCTCCTGAAAAAGCCGTGCCCTAGACGGTCACTGATACAGGCTTTCACACTGCGTTCTTCCTGCTCTTCTGCATGAGAAGCAACCCGCGCAGATGTCGTGAGACTGGGACGTGGGCATGATGACGGGAGACCCATCACGCACATCTCAGAAGACATCCACTCACGACAAAAGCGGGCGGCACCACATACATGATGACAGGATGATCAGTCTGGTAAGAACCATCTGACCACCAACGGACATTGCCGTAGAGCGGTAGAGACAGAGAATCCAGAACGCCCTAAACAACCTTAGGAATGTCTTTCTGAACCACACCGCTATAAAACGCCGGCGACTGTGCAACAGGGACCACAGGGTCATGACGACAGACGACAGCGAAGAGATGACCGTCATGCATCATTTGATGACCTTTTGAGGTCTTATCTTTTCAGGTATTACAGGTATGACCTTTCTCCGTCGCATCCTCTGCTTTCCCAACGGCGTGAACAGAGATCGGCTTGAATGGTCGCAAGACTGGCTGAAAACATGGGGATGTGGTAAATTCCCTTCAAAAGCATCGCCAAAAAAATAGCAGAAGCCATCATCCAGGCCCCTGCTGAGGAGAGAGTCACGGCGACTTCTTGCTGATACGGGGAGGGCACGTGCAGTGGGCACCCTGGCTACACGACAAGAGCGCAGCGCCAATCGCCTTGGGATTCTGGCACGACATCGCTTTATTTTCTCTCTGAGTACGAGCCTTCTCATCACGGTTCTGATGACAGTATTTGTTGGGTACTATGTGGTGTTTGCGATGATACTAGGAATAACTGTAGGCATCGGTGTACTCCTCGTTCTGTCTTTCCCACCGACACCACAAAACCCTGCTGGGGATGCAGCTGATGGCCAGATGGCAAGCGACCACAACAATAAGCACACGCCTTCCCGGCTTTGGCAGCGCAATCTACAGCAAGAGCCAGGTTGCGAGACCCAGAAAAGCGAAGAAACCGACCACGTCTGTCACCGTCGTCACAAAAGCCGGTGAAGCCACTGCCGGATCTATTTTCATCCGTTCAAAACCCAGTGGCACGAGAAAGCCAGCAAAACCAGCACATGTCATATTGATAACAAGCGCTGCGGCAATGACTAGACTGATTTCTAAGATCCCAAAACGGACCAAGGTCACGACACCAAGGATGACAGCGAAGAGTACTCCGTTCAAGCTAGCCACCAAAATCTCCTTGCCGAGAACCCTTTTGGCGTTCGCAGTGCTCAATTCTCGTGTAGCCAGTGCACGTATGGCAATTGTCAATGTTTGCGTCCCGGCGTTTCCACCCATGGAAGCGACGATTGGCATGAGCACTGCGAGTGTGACGAGCTGCTCAATAGCCGCATCAAACAGGCCAATGACACTTGAAGTAAGAACGGCAGTCCCAAGATTGACTAAGAGCCAGTTGAAACGAGAACGTGTCGTGTCTATAACGGCTTGATAGAGATCAGGCTCCGCAACGCCTCCCAGCCTTAGCATATCGTCAGCGGCTTCTTCGTCTATGACGTCGACCACATCATCCACCGTGACCACGCCAACAAGTCTGCCAGAACGGTCTACCACGGGAGCGGAAACAAGATCATGCTCCCGGAATAAGACAGCGACCTCCTCCTGATCCATCGTCACGGCGATTGACTGCACGGCTGGATCGAGGATTTCCTGCAGCCGCACTGGCTGACATGTTCGCAGCAAACGACTCAAAGCAACCCTGCCTGCAGGCCTGTGCCGCGGGTCCACCACGTAAAAGTCATAGAATTCCTCTGGCAGATTCTGGTTTTCACGTAAGTAATCAATTGTCTGGCCGACAGTCCAGTAGGCAGGCACCGCTACTAGTTCACGCTGCATCAGACGACCAGCTGAGTATTCCGGGTAGGACAAACCTTGTGTGACAATAGTCCTATCCTCAATGGGTAGGGCGGCCAATACGTGAGCTTGCTCGTCCTCACTCAGGTGACTCATCAGATGAACTGCGTCGTCAGAATCGAGTTCACGCAGGGCTGCAGCTAGGTCAGTAAAGCCTAGAGAAGCGATGACTTCTTCGCGCACCGTTCCATCGAGAGCGCATAGAATTTCAGCATCAAAATCGAGTCGCATGACGTCAATTAGCGCACGGCGCTGGTCAGCGCTGAGACGTTCAAAGAGACGGGCTCCATCGGAATAATGCAGATTGCTGACTAAGGTACGTACGTCTTCCAACTGACTTTTCGCAAGGGCTTCTGCCACCGCACGCACCAGCTCATCCCTGTTATGCAGGCCCAGAGCCTCCTCACTAGAAAGGAGAGGGGAAGGCGGTATAACTCGCTCGTCCATCGTTCCAGCCACGACACCTCTGTGTCCACCCTCGCAGACCAGTCGTCCCTGCTGGATTCCGGCAGGACGTGTCTAGTGTCTACATCGGGTGACGAGACGATACTGCACCTGTGCAACGCACATGCTCAGTCCACGCATATGTTCAATCTGGTGCGGTCGAGAAGACTCGAACTTCCACGGAGTTCCCTCCACAGCGCCCTCAACGCTGCGCGTCTACCAGTTCCGCCACGACCGCAGATGCGATCCCGCCAGGGCTTTTGTCTGCCTATGGCGCGAGTGCCCACATATCAAATCAATATGATTCTGGCAAGTTGGAATTGGTGTCTTGGAGACAGAGTGAATAATCTGAAGGACAGGAAAGAGACATGAGGACAGATACAGATAGAGCCATGGTGGAATGGTATACCTCTCCTGAGCCTGTTCCATACCCTGAGGCGGTGGCAGCGATGGAAACGCGGGTCAATGCTATTGCTGCTGGGAAAGCAGCTGAGCTCGTATGGCTAGTGGAACACCCATCTGCGTATACGGCCGGGACCAGTGCCGTTGCTGAGGAATTGCTGCAGGCGGATCGTTTTCCTGTTTACCGCAGCGGCCGTGGGGGGCGGTACACTTATCATGGTCCTGGCCAACGGGTAGCTTACGTGATGCTCAACGTGGGCGCTCGCGGCGCTGACCTGCATCGCTTTGTCAAGGCACTGGAAACCTGGGTCATAGGGGCGTTAGTCCAGCTCGGAGTCGCGGGCATACGGCGATCTGGTCGGGTCGGTATATGGGTAGCGCGGGATGATGGACGCGAGGAGAAAATTGCTGCCATTGGGATACGGCTGCGACGCTGGATCAGCTTCCACGGCATTGCTCTCAACGTGGACCCTGAGCTCGAACACTTCAGTGGCATCGTGCCCTGTGGCCTTGCGACCTATGGCGTGACCTCCCTAGCCGCTATTGGGAGAAACGTGTCTTTTGCAACAGTAGATAAAGCATTGCGTGATTCTTTTTGGAATGTTTTTCCTGAAGAGATGCAGACTGGCACTTCTCAGATGCAGAGGGGCGCCGATCCAGCAGCCTATCAAAAAGTCTCTCAATTGGGTGAATATGCCTTTGGGGAGAAGACTTTCCGTACGGGAGAAAAATGATGGGAGAAATGATTAGATTGGCGGCACGTGACGAACATCGTTTTGAAGCCTACGTGGCGTGGCCAACAGGAACGCCGCGGGGAGGCGTAGTAGTGGTCCAGGAGGTTTTCGGTGTTAACCGCCACATTTGCGCTACAGTCAATCGTTTTGCGGAAGAACAGGGTTACGTAGCAATCGCTCCCGCTCTCTTCGACAGGCTGGAACCTGCTGTTGCCCTAGGCTACGGTGAGGATGACCTAGCCCACGGCCGCGCTTTGCGTTTGGCTTTAGGGTGGGACAAGCCACTTCGCGACATCGAGGCCACACGCACTTTCGTCTCTTCTACGACGAGAAAAGTAAGCATAGTGGGATTCTGTTGGGGTGGATCGCTGGCGTGGCTCTCTGCTTGTCGATTGCCCTTTCATGTTGCTGTCTGTTACTACGGTGGACAGATTGTCCAATTTCTTGAAGAGCGTCCCGTCTGTCCGGTGATGATGCACTTTGGCCGTCACGACTCTATCATTTCTGTAGCAGATCAGAAGGTGATTACAGACGCTCACCCAGAAGTACACTATCATTTTTACGAGGCCGGTCACGGCTTCAATTGTGACGAACGTGCTGATTTCCAAAAGAACTGCGCAGCGGAGGCGTGGTTGCACACGGCGACGTTCTTGGCCGACTCTATCGGCGCTGACTGAACCGTGGCCCCTTCTCTAACCTATGAGACAAGAGTTTGTGTGTCAGTCCTGCGGTGCATCACATATCCAGTGGACTGGCCGTTGTAGTCTGTGTGGCAGTTGGAATAGTCTTGTCGAGGAGACGAGACTCGTCGTTAAGCCAAGGGGAGTCAGCCCAACAAGTGGTGGGCGCTCTCTGACGCTCTTTGGACTCGAGAGCACAGGGGAAAGGCCACAGCGTCTGCTGACGGGTATTGGAGAACTAGACAGAGTATGTGGCAAAGGCCTGGTGGCTGGTTCTGTCCTATTGGTTGGTGGTGATCCCGGTATCGGGAAGTCCACGCTGCTACTGCAGGTCTGTGCTGCGCTGTCGGGGCAGGCAGAAGGGTCAGTGCGTGTTCGCACGATTTATATCTCTGGCGAGGAGGCCATAGATCAAGTGCGGCTGCGGGCTATTCGTCTGGGATTGGCCAAGACAGGTGTCGAGTTAGCTGCTGCGACAAATGTCCGCGATATCCTTGTGACATTAGACTGGGCAAAACCCATGGTACCAGTTGTGCTGGTGATAGATTCTATCCAGACTATGTTTGTTGATACCCTTGAGTCTGCGCCCGGAACTGTCTCTCAGGTGCGAGCCGCTGGGCACGAACTGATTTGTTTGGCTAAACGGCGCGGGTTTGTGTCGTTTTTGGTCAGTCATGTGACAAAGGAAGGGATGATCGCTGGTCCTCGAGTGCTGGAACACATGGTGGATACGGTCCTGTATTTTGAGGGCGAGCGTCACTATCCGTTTCGCATCCTGCGGGCTGTGAAGAACAGATTTGGCCCGACAAACGAAATAGGTGTGTTCGAAATGACTGAGAAGGGATTAGTAGAGGTTACTAATCCGTCTGCGCTGTTCTTAGCAGAACGGCGTGGCAGCATGTCTGGAAGCTGTGTCTTTGCTGGCATTGAGGGTACTCGGCCTATGCTGGTGGAAATCCAGGCATTGATCGGGCCCGCAGGACTGAGTCCGCCGCGCAGGGCCGTCGTCGGCTGGGATGGGAACCGGTTAGCCATGGTGCTGGCCGTGCTTGACGTCCGCTGTGGTCTTGCCTTGGGGACACGGGACGTTTATCTGAATGTTGCCGGTGGCTTACGTATTACAGAACCAGCCGCTGATTTGGCCGTTGCTGCGGCCCTTGTGTCTGCCGCAACAGACGTGCCTGTTGCGGCGGATATGGTCGTATTCGGCGAGGTCGGTTTATCGGGTGAAGTCCGATCTGTTGCTCAGGGGGAGAGGCGGTTAAAAGAAGCGGCAAAGCTTGGATTTACCCAGGCCATGATCCCGCAGCGCTCTCCTTCTAGAGAACAACACTCTAGAGCGCTTTTGACAAGGGTTTATGAGATAGGCCATTTGCAGAGAGTGGTTGCCTCTTTTCGGCAAATGGTTGGGCCGTTGGGCCATGACCAGGAAAGGCTATATGACAAGGCCCCTTGATGTCATTGTAGGCCTTGTAATACTGTCGGTCCGGTGGGTGATGGTGAGGCCAGTTTGCCAGAAAGACAGTTTTGTGCTGATGCCGGCCTCTCATGCGTTGCCGGATGAGTCGCCTCTCCCAGAATCCCTGGTGGCTCCACAGAAACGGCGATGTCTTTGATGATAACCAACCCGCTCTATGATGATCACCTACACGAAGCATGTGGAGTGTTTGGCATTTTTTGTGATTCTGATGCGGCAGCGCACACCGGATTCGGCCTGCATGCTCTGCAGCATCGTGGTCAAGAGGCGGCAGGCATTGTGAGTTGTGATGGCAGACACTTCTATTCCCACCGCGGGCTTGGGCATGTCTCGGAGAATTTTAACGAGGACGTCATCGAACGTCTGCCTGGGCACATGGCGATCGGTCATGTTCGTTATGCAACTTCAGGAGATACAATATTACGAAACATACAGCCTTTATTTGCTGATTTTGAATTTGGTGGGCTCGCTATCGGCCATAATGGTAATCTGACCAATGCGACAACCTTGCACAGAGCCTTGGTCCGGCGTGGTTGTCTGTTTCAATCTACGACAGATACTGAGGTGATCGTTCATTTAATTGCCATTAGCCGATGTGCCACCGTTGAGGACAGAATGATTGATGCCTTGCGGCAGGTGGAGGGGGCCTACTCTTTAGTTGCTTTAATCAGGAACGCCCTCATTGGTGTGCGCGACCCGTTAGGAATCCGGCCACTGGTTCTTGGTCGCCTTGATAAGGCGTATATCATTACCTCTGAGACTTGTGCGCTTGATATCATTGGCGCGGCTTTTGTCCGCGATATTGATCCAGGAGAACTGGTAGTCGTAGATTGCGGCGGTGTGCGTTCGCTCAAACCTTTTGCCTGTCGACGGAGACAATTCTGCATCTTCGAATACGTTTATTTTTCTCGTCCCGATTCTGTCGTCGAAGGTTTGAGTGTTTATGCCGTCCGCAAAAGGGTTGGCATAGAATTAGCTCGAGAAAGCCACGTCCCGGCTGATGTTGTGGTGCCCGTGCCAGACTCTGGTATGCCGGCTGCGATGGGGTATTCGAGTGAGTCCGGTGTGCCTTTTGAATACGGGATTATTCGTAACCACTATGTTGGCCGTACTTTTATCCAGCCGACTGACAGGACACGTCATCTAGGTGTCAAGCGCAAACATAATCCTAACAAACCTGTTCTACGAGGGAAGAGAGTTGTACTCGTTGACGATTCTATTGTTCGCGGGACAACTTCCATGAAAATAGTGGATATGGTGCGACAGGCAGGTGCTGTCGAAGTACATATGCGGATCTCTTCACCGCCTACGGCCTATCCGTGCTTTTTTGGCATTGATACCCCGCGGCGGGAGAAGCTCTTGGCTGCCCGCCACACGCTTGAGGAAATGACCGCAGTGCTCGGCGTAGATTCTCTGGCTTTTATCTCTCTCGACGGTCTCTATCGGGCTACGGGGGAAAGAAGCCGCCGGCACGAACAGCCTCAATTCTGCGATGCCTGTTTCACCGGCGCCTATCCCAGTCCTCTGACTGATCAGCATGGTCTAAAGACGCCAACAGCGTTGGCATTGCTAACCAAGAAAGGACAAATCTCGCACAGATGATTACGAAAAGTTGTTTTGCCAATAGGAGTCCAAAGAGTACCAAGCAGAGTCCCCTTGAAGGACGTGTTGCCCTGATCACAGGGGCTTCGCGTGGGATTGGCCGCGCTGTGACCCGCCGTTTTGCTGCAGAGGGGGCAACTGTGATTCTGGTGGCCCGTACAACCAGTGCGTTGGAAGAGTTGGACGATGAGATTCGCGTTCGCTGTCCTCACAACAGAGTCGTCCTTGTTCCACAGGATCTCGCCGATCATGCCCAGATTGACAAGATGGCGCTAGCTGTTTACCAACGTTTTGGCCGTTTAGATGTGCTGGTAGGCAACGCAGCGATATTGGGGCCTTTAGGTCCCATGCAACATACAGCGCCACAGGATTGGACGCAGGTGCTGTCGGTTAACGTGACGGCTAACTTCCATCTGATCCGCAGCTTTGATCCGCTCCTACGCCAATCTGATGCGGGACGGGCTGTTTTCGTGACCTCTGGTGTGGCTGCTGGTATCTTTCCCTACTGGGGCGCTTATGCGACATCGAAAGCGGCCCTCGAGATGATGGTAAGGGTTTACGCCACAGAGGTCAGTCAAACACACATTCGTGTCAATCTGCTGGATCCAGGCGTTGTGCGAACCCGTATGCGCGCACAGGCTTTTCCCGGTGAGGACCCAAACCACCTCCCGTCGCCAGAAAGTGTGGTCCATGCTTTCGTCGAACTTGCCAGTCCTGAGTGCTCGAGGCATGGCGAGGTGATACAGGTCACGCGCCGGCACCGGCACTGGTAGTGGCGAGCTGCCAGCCGCTAGTCCCTCTGCTTGACGGCTGATATTTGGAGGGGACAGCCTGCGAGAGGGGGGGGAGTCGCGATCTGAGTCTCTGGCTTGTTTTGTGGGGTAAAATCATGTTCCAAAAACTTCTCGCGAAGTACGACCTACAGTTACCCCGTTATACGTCCTATCCAACCGCTCCACACTTTTCTAAGGCTGTAGAGGGCAGAACATATGCCACATGGCTCTCTACCCTCCCGACAAACGTAAGGTTATCGCTTTATCTGCACATCCCCTACTGCATGCGAATGTGCTGGTTCTGTGGTTGCCATACGAGCATTACTCGCACATACACGCCCGTCACTGACTACGTCGATTCTTTACTGGCAGAGATTGATCTTGCAGTGGAACGGCTATCAGAACGGACACTCGTACAACATGTTCATTTTGGCGGTGGTAGCCCGACCATTCTATCCCCGGCAGATTTTTTGCGTACCATGGCCCACCTGCGGTCCCGTTTTACCATTGCCTCTGACGCCGAAATCGCCGTCGAGGTCGACCCACGTACCGCGAACGAGGCCAATGTGGCTGCGATGGCAGAAGCCGGTGTCAATCGTGTATCTGTTGGTGTGCAGGATTTTCACACAAAAGTTCAGAGAGTCATTAATAGAATACAATCTTATGAAGTAACAAAAAAAATAATTGATCTTTTACGATCCTATAGCATTACCGCCATGAATATAGATCTGATCTATGGCCTACCGTATCAGACAGCTGCGAGCGTGGTTGAGACGATCGATACAGCAATGACTCTTGCACCACAGCGCTTGTCACTGTTTGGCTACGCCCACGTGCCATGGATGAAGAAGCACCAGCTTTTAATAGACTCCACTCTTTTACCGAGCACAGCAGAACGATGGCACCAATATGAGACGGCGCATGCGCGACTCAAATCCTACGGCTATATTGCCGTGGGTCTTGACCATTATGCCGCTCCCCATGATGACTTAGTATATGCGGCACGCGAGAAAAGGCTGAAACGCAATTTCCAGGGATATACTTCTGATAGAGCACCCGTGTTACTAGGATTCGGGGCTTCGGCGATTGGAAGCCTGCCTCTAGGATACGTTATCAACGAAAGTCGCGTGACCGCCTACAAGCGGTTCATCCGTGCTGGCATGTTCGCCACTTGCCGCGGCCTCGTCTTGACGAGGGAGGATTCCCTACGCCGGGCCATTATTGAACGCCTGATGTGTGAGATGGTCGTGAATCTGGACGTGATGGCTGCGCGTTTCGGGTTTGATGCTGCTACCCTTTTTCTGCCAGAACTTGATGCTCTGACTGAGTTGGAAGCCGATGGCATAATCGTGCGCGCAGGACGGACAATTTCTGTCACCCCCGAGGGGCGACCGCTTGTGCGTGCCGTGTGTGCAGTCTTTGATCGATATCTGAAGACTGGTACACACCAGCATTCCAAGGCCGTCTGAGAGAGATGATCCATGACAGGACCATTGAGATGAGAAAGTCCGCTCTCCAGTGGAGTCGATCGTTGCAGAAGAGAGCTCAAGCTTGCTATAGGCTGTTTCGATGTTGATGTTACGCTTGTGCAGTAAACGCTGGAGACAGCTATGAATTTCACCGATTATAAGGTTGCCGATATTACCTTGGCTGAGTGGGGGCGTAAAGAAATAGTCATTGCAGAAAAAGAGATGCCAGGGCTGATGGCTGTGCGTACCCTATATGGTCATCAGAAGCCCCTGAAGGGGGCCTGCATTGTCGGCTGTCTACACATGACGATACAGACAGCTGTCCTGATGGAAACTCTTGTGAGTCTGGGGGCGAGCATCCGTTGGAGTTCCTGTAACATCTTCTCAACACAGAACCATGCTGCCGCTGCGATGGCAGCTGTGGGGATTCCGGTATTTGCTTGGAAAGGTGAAACGGAGCAAGAATACTGGTGGTGCATAGAACAGACCCTTTTGGGGCCACCGGATTGGCAGCCCAATATGGTGTTGGACGATGGCGGGGACTTGACTCTCGTGCTACATGAAAAATACTCTAATCTCCTGGGGGGAATTCGCGGCATTTCAGAGGAGACGACCACAGGCGTGCACCGGTTGCAACAGATGACGCGTCACGGTACACTCCAGGTGCCTGTGATCAATGTGAACGACAGTGTGACAAAGTCAAAGTTTGACAACAGATATGGTTGCCGGGAAAGTTTAGTAGATAGCATCCGCCGCGCGACTGACGTGATGATGGCTGGCAAGGTCGCCGTTGTCTGTGGCTTTGGTGATGTGGGGAAGGGCTCAGCGGACTCTTTGCGCGCGGCCGGTTGCAGGGTCCTCGTTACAGAGATAGATCCAATCTGTGCCCTGCAAGCCGCTACAGAGGGTTTTGAGGTCACCACAATGAATGAGGTTGCTCACCGCGGTGATATTTTTGTCACGGCGACTGGCAACGTCGATGTCGTTACCCTCGAACACATCCGTGCCATGAAAGACAGAGCCATTGTCTGTAATATAGGCCATTTCGATTCTGAGATTCAAGTTGCTGCCCTTCGGAATTATAAATGGAAAAATATAAAACCGCAAGTAGATGAAATTGAGTTTCCAGACGGCAAACACATCCTTTTACTAGCAGAAGGCAGGCTCGTGAATCTGGGGTGTGCTACAGGCCATCCTAGCTTCGTTATGAGTACTTCTTTTACTAACCAGATTCTAGCTCAGATAGAACTGTGGACGAATCCTGGTAAGTACAGCAAGGCTGTCCATGTCTTACCAAAGCACCTAGACGAAATGGTCGCCCGTCTCCATCTCGAGAAACTGGGCGCTAGGCTGACGTCGTTGACAGCCCATCAGGCTGCTTATCTTGGTGTAGCGCCAGAAGGGCCCTTTAAGCCCGATAGCTATCGGTATTGAGTGCCTGCCTCCCTGGCCGTCTGTCGACAACTGGGACATGTGGTATTATGCTACTACAGGTAGGTACCAGTTTGCTTGAGAAACATGGAGTCAGTTTGATGTCTGCTTTCAACGATTCGAGACTCGTAGCTGCGGCACTACAGGCAGCCGCGACAGCGCTCGCCGGGAATGAAGATTATGAGACACCAAGGGGAATCGCAGAGTTAGCTCATGAAATCCTTGAGGAGTGGGACAAGCTGATGAAGAAAAGGCGTTGAGAGCGGCGGCGCTTGACGGATGCTTCAGGGCGATCAGGGATCATAAAATATGCAGCTTTTCAGGTGGGCCTGGCGCGTGTCTGAAAAATCTCTGTGAGGACTGACCAGGCTTGGACTGAGAGACAGTTTGGAATACAATGGCGGGGTTTATGTCGTGGGCCTGTAGCTCAATTGGTCAGAGCAAGCCGCTCATAACGGCTGAGTTGTAGGTTCGAGTCCTGCCAGGCCTATTCGCTCCCCTTCGCAAATCTTCCGGACTCCGGAAGTCCATGCGCCGCCGCCTGGGCTTTCTCTGCGAGTCGCAGTGTCTTGGTACTTGACTTTGTACATTGCTACACTCACCCCTGGCACAGGTTGCACACGCAGGAAAGCTCTCAAGAGAGTATCACTGCGTCGGACTCGCGTTTATTGCTATTCTTGTCCTCCCTTGTGGAGAGAGAGCAAACAGGTGGCTCGCATTCTGGCCCGTCTCTACCATCTCGTGTTTCTGTGGCAATGCCTGTCATTGCCGATTCTGCTGTGGCTTACGGTCAGCAGCTGTCCGCAGAGTACATTTCTTTTGTTCTCTCGCGGACTCTTTGGCCAGCCCCCTGAATGCTGTCAGCTGTCTGCAGTAGACCAATGTTCCGCTACTGAGCGTCTTAGTACTCTTGCGCGCGCGACGCCTCTGATTTCTTCACTGGCCACTTCTGCTCCCGTGACCATGCCTCTTGTAAGGCAGGTGCTCTTTAGCAAGGAGTGTGGAGCGACTCGCCATGAGAGTGCTCGCCCACGACTGATCCCCAGTAACCTCCAGCAGGTTGCTTTACTTTTACCACTGTCGGGGCATGCCGCTCACATAGGTCAGGCTCTTTTGAATGGCGCACAGATAGCTCTGTTTGAAGCTGCCAGTGCTGCTCTCGTCCTGCAGGTCTACAACACTCAGGGGACACCAGATGGAGCCGCGCACGCGGCAAATATTGCCAGAGCACAAGGGGTCCCGCTGATCATTGGGCCACTCTTTTCATCAGAAGTCAGGGCAGTGGAACAAGCGGTACAGTCTTCTGATGTGAAAATGCTTACTTTTACAAGCGAAAAAGTCATGGCTGGGAATAGCGTCTTCTCCATCGGTCCCCATGTTGGTTATCAGATAGAAAGAGTAGTCACATTTGCACGTGAAAAGGGTTTTACTCTTTTTGCGGCCCTGGCACCTGATAATGCGTATGGCAGGCAGGCTGTGATGGCACTCCACACAGCAGTCACTGCTGCTGACGGCCATATCACTGCAGTAGAGTTCTACGATCCTCAAAACGCGAATCTGACACCAGTAGTCAGGCGTTTAGCGCAGCAGCAACCTTTCGAGGCTCTGCTTATTCCAGATAGAAGTGAGATTGTAAGACGTGTCTTTCAAATATTACTATATCTAGATATTGATATGCATAAAACTCGTATACTGAGTACACAGCGTTGGACAGACAATCTGTACTGTGATGCCGGAGTCGCAGGAACCTGGTATGCGGCTCCTACAAGTCCTGCTCAGGCATGGTTCAGCACGCACTACCGTCAGGTGTTTGGTGATATGAGTCCGTTGCCTTTTGCCAAGCTCTCTTACGATGCCGTGGCGCTCGCTGCGGTTCTGACTCGTGGAACAACAAGGCCTTTTCATTTAAACAGCCGTCTGATAACCAGTGAGACTGGGTTCTCTGGGGTGGATGGTCTTTTCCGTCTCCGCCTCTCAGGAGAGGCAGAGCGCGGGCTGGCTGTCATAGAAGTGCAAGTGGACGGGATGAACTCCGTCATCAGTCCACCGCAGGACTTTTTCAAGCGGCGATGATACCGCGTGCGGCGATCTCATCGAGGGCGAGACTGCTGCCGCCACAATAAGTGGGCCGTCACGAGCCCCATGGTAAATGAGATAAACGCCCCTACTTGGTGAGCGATCGCTAGGGGAATTGGCACAACAAATACTAATGTTAAGACACCAAATATAAACTGTAAAATTGTTATTCCTATAAAAATAGCTATCGAAACAAGAGTAGCCCTGGAGACTGGACCCCACCGTCGTCCCCACCTCCACAACAGGAGCACAGCGACCAGGGTGGTTATGGCGAGTAAGCGATGCTGGAACTGCACCATGACCACGTTCTCAAACGGATTCATGTACCATGGCTCCATGACGAAGAGATCTGCCGGCGCAAGATGGCCGTTCATCAGAGGAAAGGTGTTATGTGTAAATCCCGCATCGAGACCCGCAACAAATCCCCCAGAGAGCAGCGTGAGAACCAGAAGACCGAGAACACACCATAGGCGTATCGCCAGCGGTGTCATCTGTAATGAAGGCCGCGGCTGAAGGACTCCGAGTGCTGTCCATAACAGGAGACCATAGATCAGGAGTGCTAATCCCAGGTGTGCTGTCAGAAGATACTGGCTGACATCAGGTTTCTCAGCAAGGCCGCTTTGCACCATGAGCCATCCCATGATTCCTTGCATACTGCCAAGTAGAAAGAGACTTGCCAGTTTCCATCCGAGTTTGTGATCAATTCTCTGTCTTAGTAGAAACCACAGGAAAGGTACGAGAAAGATGACCCCTATGCTACGGCCTGCTAGACGATGAAGATACTCCAGCCAAAATATTCTCTTAAAGTTCTCCAGAGTCATGCCAACAGTTTTCAGTCTGTATTCTGGAAACTGCTGATAGTGAAAAAATGTATCCTGCCATTCTTGATGATTCATTGGTGGGAGAAGAGAAAATGGCTTCCACTCTACAATTGACAAGCCAGATTGCGTGATTCTTGTTATTCCTCCGAGCGCTACGATGATCAACAGTAGGCCACAACACAAGAACAACCAAAGCGCTACTGACCGTGAAGTAGCGGGCGGGAGATTCGTCTTTAGGCAGCCAAGACGCATATGATTCTCCTAAGTGGGGCTATGAGGATCGGCGCTATTCCATATGAGAAAGCAAAAAAAATGGCGATCTTGGCAAGGAGCAACAGCCGCTCACGCCGGTACGGAAGGCAGGAATCATGATGAGTGAGTTGCACCCTGTTATTCGGATTAAAGTAACAGCGGCAGGCTTCCATCTGTTAGAGACGTCGAGCCAGTGACATATTCAGAATGACAGGTCAGCGCACAAAATGATAGTGATTCCCGCGACTCCGGAAAATGAGGTGTGGCAATCTTGCATGCCTACAGCGTGGGCACTATCAGCGACGTGCTCGTGCCTCACAAGAGGGCGATCATGGCGGTAGATGACAATAAGGCTAAGGCGACCCTTTGCCCGATGACAGATGAGCAAGTGAGGGAGGATGTCTTTGCTTTTGGCATTACACTTAATGATTTTTATAACCTAAAAGGATTACACCGGATAGATAGGCTGTTCCTCGACCACCTGCAACAGAGTGATGCAAGGCTATGGGAGAGACTCAATGCGGCTCGCGCCGCTCCAGATTCTCTTGAGAACAGGCACGAATCAGCGCTTCTCATGGCACTAGGACCTCATGTACAGGATTTTCTCGGTGTTTTGTTTGGCATCAGCACAGACATTGTCGCTTTAACCAGCCAGTATCACGCGCTTGCACCCTTGTACGCCTGTAAGAGACTGTTCGTCCAACGGCGCGCTATGCGGGCCATTCGGGAGGCTGCGGCAAGGACACTCGACGGGGCAGCACTGTTAACAGAAATGGAAACACTGCTCGGTGGAGCCTTTACAGAGCTGGAATTTGCTCGTGCTGTGATGACCTGGCTCGAGAACGAACACGCTCATATCAAACAACTAGAAATTGCCACTCGCTATGCCGCTTGGCGAGTCCACACGAGGAACGCTGCGTCCGGAGAGTCCAGTATTCTTTTCCGGTTTCCTGGTAGAAGAGACCCCTTTCATCTTGTTGAAACAGTGAAAGAAAAGCACCTAGGTCTTGACTCCTTAAGGCGCCCCCTGCACCGCCCTTTGCGCAGGCGTGATGGTTTTAGTCTCACAGATCCTGGTTGTTCACGTGAGCAAGCTCTCGATGAAGCCCATTACTGCATATTGTGTCACCGCCAAGCGAAGGATTCATGCGCCAAGGGTATGAAGGACAGGGAAACTGGGGAGTGGAAGCAGAATGCACTGGGCCGCTGGATAATTGGTTGTCCGCTCGAAGAACACATCTCAGAATTCCAAGAATTGATGATTCATGGTGATGTCGTCGCGGCTCTGTCTCTGATCACAGTCGCTAATCCTATAGTAGCTGGGACAGGCCACCGTATTTGCAATGACTGTATGGTAGGGTGTATCTACAATAACCAGAACCGTACCCCTGTGAACATCCCGCAAGTAGAGACTAGGGTTGTGCGTGACGTCTTGGCCCTACCCTATGGTTTTGAGGTTTACAGTCTGCTCACTCGCTGGAATCCTCTGAACATACGGGCTCCGTTACCCAAGCCTGACAGTGGCCATACGGTGCTTGTTGTGGGACTAGGCCCAGCTGGCTATACCCTCGCACACTACCTGCTGAACGACGGCCATACAGTCGTGGCTGTAGATGGTCTGAAAATCGAGCCCATGGCGTCAGAGTTGTCAGGCGTGACAATAACCGGGGCACGTGTGCCATTCCGACCAATACGGGATGTGACAGAATTATGGGAGTCCCTTTCCACTCGCACGAGTACTGGCTTTGGTGGGGTCGCTGAGTACGGTGTCACCGTTCGTTGGGAGAAGAATTTCCTTACAATCATCCGCCTGCTGCTGGAACGACGCACGCACTTCGCACTGTTCGGAGGTGTGCGCATGGGCGGAACACTCACACCCGAATCGGCATTTTCTATGGGATTCAATCACATTGCGCTCTGTTTGGGTGCTGGTCAGCCAACCATTGTTCCGATGACAAACGGTCTAGCTCGTGGGGTGCGACAGGCCTCTGATTTTCTTATGGCCTTGCAGCTCACTGGAGCGGCTCAGAAGAATTCTGTTGCGAATCTCCAGATAAGATTACCTATCATTGTAATAGGCGGAGGATTGACTGCTATTGATGCAGCCACCGAAGCTCTAGCGTATTATCCATTACAGGTAGAAAAATTTTTAAAACGTTATGAAATTTTGGTTGCAGCACAGGGCGATGCTGTAGTGCGTGCTGCCTTTGCCGAGGAAGAAATGCTGATTGCTGAAGAATTCCTGAGTCACGCTCAGGCCCTGCGGGTGGAACGAACAACAGCAAAAGCAGAAGGGCGAGCACCCCGTTTGTGGGAACTCCTGGACGGATGGGGTGGCTCTACCGTCGTCTATAGGAGAAGTTTATTAGAATCTCCAGCATATAAGAACAACCCAGAAGAATTAGCGCAGGCTTTTGAAGAGGGAATTCGTTTTGCTGAAAACGTTGTCCCGGTAGGAATAGTCACAGATCGCTTCGGTCATGCGCAAGGCTTACATCTCAGAGATGACGCTGGGATTGAGCATGTGAGATCCGGGCGGAGCATCATCGTGGCCGCTGGTACGGTCCCTAATACCACGCTCGCCCAGGAGGTAGAAGGATTTTGCTTAGACGGTCAATACTTCCAGGCCGTAGATGAGGAGGGGGAGCCAGTTGCCTTGAAACGTGAACGTCTCGCCAAGCCAGCGGTGGCACATGTGTTGACAGTGGTTCACGACGACAGTCGCGCTGTGTCGTTCTTTGGCGACCAACATCCCTCGTTCACTGGCAACGTGGTCTCTGCCATGGCCAGCGCCCGTCAAGGGCATCAGATGGTGAGCCGCATGCTCGCCCGCCGTCCTCAGGCGTCATCCGCTAACGGTGGGGCCGCCCTGATTACCCGCTTGAATGGCTTGCTGCGCCCTGTGGTACAGACAGTCACCAAACTCACACATAATATAACAGAAGTGACAGTACGAGCGCCGCTTGCGGCCCGTATGTTTCGGCCAGGGCAATTCTATCGTTTGCAGAATTATACGATGTTATCAAAAATTGTTGAAGATACTGTTCTTACAACTGAAGGAATAGCATTGACTGGTGCATGGGTAGATAGAAGACAGGGATTGCTTTCTCTGATAGTGCTTGAAATGGGCGGCTCATCTGATATTGCTGCCCACCTCAAGCCAGAAGAACCTGTGGTTGTTATGGGGCCAACGGGCACTCCTACGGAAATTCCTCCCCCCGGTTCTATTGCGCTCCTGGCTGGCGGTGGGCTGGGTAATGCTGTTTTATTCTCTATTGGGAGAGCGTTCCGAGAGCATGGCATACGTGTCTTATACTTCGCCGGCTACAAGACAATAGCCGACCGTTACAAGGTGAAGGCGATCACAGATGCCGCTGACCTGGTTGTGTGGTGCTGCGATGAAGCCCCTGGGTTAACGGCAGACAGGCCACAGGACAAGACATTTGTTGGGACAATCATTGCTGCCATGCTGGCCTATGCCAGGGGCGAGCTTGGTATTGTACCTATCCCGCTCGAGCTGGTTGATCGCATCATTGCCATCGGTTCGGCCAGTATGATGAGGGCCATACAAGCGGCCCGACAGGGTATCTTGGCTCCATATTTCTCCCACACGCATACTGCCATAGGTTCCATAAACTCGCCTATGCAATGCATGATGAAGGGAATCTGTGCCCAGTGTCTGCAGGTCCATCATCATCTAGAGACCGGCCGGGAAAAGGTGGTTTTTTCCTGTTGTCAGCAAGATCAGCTATTGGACAGTGTAGATTTCGACTGCCTCTGGCAGCGTCTGTTGCAGCAATCCACGCAAGAGAAACTGACACGCTTGTGGATAGACCACTGCTTGGTAAATGGCGGTTACCGTACACACAGGCGATACATATAATTATTGTTAATTATTGTAATGAATGTTGTCACTCTCTAAGACACATGAACAGCTTTTTTGACGGCAGCCATGAAAGATTGTATTTTTTGGGTACTTTTCACACCGAGGCGCTCCTCAACGCCTGAGGAAACGTCTACACAAGTTGCTCTTGTAAGTTTTATCGCCTCTGTCACGTTTGTCGGATTCAGACCACCAGCCAGTATCCATGGAACAGACCACCGCATCTGTACATGCTGCAGGATGTTCCAGTCGAAAGCGATGCCATGACCGCCCGGGCGGTCTGCGTTTTTTGGTGGTCGGGCATCAAACAGCAGCCAATCTGCGACAGGCAGGTAATCCGGCACCACCGCTAAGTCCTCAGTAGTCTGCAAGGCAATGGCTTTTATCACCGGCAATCCAAATGTCTGGCGCACTCGCCGGACATGAGTCGCGCTTTCCATGCCGTGCAACTGAATCATGTCCAAGCGGACGTGACGCACCACTTTACCTAGCAAGGTGTTATCAGAATCGGCAAACAACCCGACTGTACGCACACGACGAGGCAGTGCCTCCAGAATCGCTGTGGCTTGCAAAGGTGTGATGAATCGCGGCGATGCCCGATAAAATACCATGCCCACAAAGGTAGCTCCTGCTGTCACCGCCGCAACGGCGTCTTCCACCCTGGTGAGACCACAGATTTTCACAGCGACGGTCATGCGCAGCCCCGCGATTCCACAATCTCACGGGCAATGCGTCTGGCAGCGGCCGCAGGATCCGATGCAGCGGTGACGGGCCGACCTATGACAAGAAGGTCAGCTCCGGCCGCTAAGGCCTCAGTGGGGGTTAGCACACGCCTTTGATCATTATGGTCCGCCCATACTGGCCTGACGCCTGGCACAACTAGTCTAAAACCAGGGCCGCAGCCGGCACGCAGACGCCTCACCTCGTGAGCTGAACAGACGACACCATCTAATCCGCATGCTTGTGCCAAGCTCGCCAAACGCATCACCTGGTCTGTGACAGACGAAGCAGCCATACCAACTTCTGCCATCGCATAACTATCTAAACTCGTCAGAACTGTGACGGCAACCACTAAAGGCCTCTGTGCTCCAGCCTTGTCCGCTTCTTCTGCACTGGCCGCCGCTGCGGCTTCCATCATGGCCCGGCCACCGCTGGCGTGAACATCAATCATAAACGGCTGCAACGGCATGACACCACGCACAGCGCCTGCAACTGTTGTAGGAATATCATGGAATTTTAAATCTAGGAAAAGTGGTATTGATATACAAAGATCACGTAATGCATGTATTCCCATCGTGCCATTTGCATGGAAAAATTCTAAGCCGACCTTTATGCCAGCGACCACCCCTGCTATCGCCGTCACTATGCTCCTCGCACGGGATATATCAACCGTGTCAATGGCGCAGAAAACAGGGGCAGAAAACAAGGTCATAAGGGTACCAGGTTCAACTTACAGGACGTTCTTTCAGACGTGGCACCAATTCAACAAAGTTACACGGCCTATGACGACTGTCAAGCTGTGAAGCGAGGATTTCGTCCCAAGCGTCCTCGCAGGCTGTGGTCGAACCGGGCACAGCAAATAAATACGTGCCTTGAGCGATGCCACCAATGGCTCTGGACTGCAGGGTTGACGTTCCAATCTTTGCATAACTGAGCCAGCGAAACAATTCACCGAAACCGTCTATCTCTTTTTCGATCACCTGACGGAAAGCCTCTGGCGTTACATCCTGACCGGTGAGACCCGTTCCCCCTGTCGTGATAATCACGTCTACATGCGGATCATTTATCCATGTGCGTAACTGTGCGACTATTCTGTTGATCTCATCGTAAACGATAGTACGACCCGCTAGAATATGGCCGGCCTTTATCAGACGATCCACCAAAACCTGACCAGAGGTATCAGTTGCAAGTGTGCGGGTGTTTGACACAGTCATAATTGCTATGTGCAGTGAAATAAAATCACGGTTACTCTCTATACGAGACATGTCGGCCATCGCTTTCTGTAGACAGAACAGACATCTGGCAGTTCCTGTGTACCAGGGGCGGGGAGCTCATCGGGACGGGATTCCATCTAATGCACTCAATGCGCCAGCAATAAATACTGCTATCGTCTGATACACCGCACAAGAACGCGACAAGCGATGCGCAATCTATGCGTCTCTCTTGAGAGAAAAGAGCCGCCTCTATTCAACCAGACAAAATACCAGTCTTTTCTTTGCTTCACACTAACTTTTCTTCGCTTCACACTAAAGAATTTGATTCAGACGACTCTCTAGCGCTAACAGGTCATGCCACGCGAGCCTCTTCTGGGCCGGGGAGCGCAGGAGATAAGCTGGATGGAATGTTGCGATAGCGGGGATAGGACGAGTCAACCCAACTGAATACTCAAACCACTTGCCTCGCACTTTCATGATGCCCTCATGACCAGGAAGCACAGCAGATGCGGCCAATCCCCCAACTAACAACAAAATTTTTGGCGCCGCGAGAGTAATATGACGCTCTAGGAAAGGCAGCACTATGCTCACCTCAACAGGCGTCGGCTTGCGGTTGCCTGGAGGACGCCAGGGTACGACGTTAGTCATATAGCAATTGCGGTGCCGTTCGAGACCAATGCTCTCTAACATCTTGTCTAGCAGGTGGCCGCTCGGTCCTACAAATGGCAACCCTTGACGATCCTCCTCGACGCCAGGGGCCTCGCCAATGACCATGACAGGTGCGGTAGGTGTGCCGTCGGCAAAAACTGTATTCGCAGCGTTCGTTCTAAGAGTACACCCATCAAAACCTGTCACCGCTGCACGCAGAGACTCTAGAGTCGTGCACTGAGCGGCGAGTGCAGAAGCTGTGTTTGGGATGGATAGAATCGAGTCTATGGACTTTTTGGTGTGTTGAAAAGAACGATTACAATTTTCTTTTAAGCTAGAAATATTTTTTTTCTTCTTAAAAGTTAAATAATTATTCACTGGCGTCTCGCCTACGACCTCATCTACACCGGCTTCGAGATACCAACGCAGCAGCGCAATTGATGCGATATCCATAATCTGCCTTTCTGGCTTCCATATCCCTGTCTTTATCCCTGTCTTTTTGCAGGATTTTGCAGTAACAATATACGAGTCATACGTGAAGAGTGTCGTTACACACCCGTCGCCTATGATATAGAGGCAGGCGAGAGAATCTCAGCTGTAGCACTCAGAAAAGGCGGAGGAAGAGATGGCTCGCGAATCGATGGGATTTGACGTGCTGATCGTCGGCGGTGGACCGTCCGGCCTGTCGGCGGCAATCCGTCTGCGTCAACTCGCCATCGAGCAGGATCGTGAATTAAGTGTCTGTTTGATCGAGAAGGGCTCAGAAATCGGAGCACACATTCTCTCAGGCGCTGTTATTGAAACCCGCTCTCTCGACTATTTAATACCGGACTGGAAAAGTAAAAGTGCGCCGCTCACTGTTGCCGCTAGGGAAGACCGTTTTCTGTTTCTAACTGAAACGGGTGCTCTGGTATTACCGACACCGCCACCTATGCACAATCACGGTAACTATATTGTGAGCCTTGGAAACGTCTGTCGCTGGTTAGCGGAGCAGGCTGAAGCGCTTGGGTGTGAGATATTTGCCGGTTTTGCTGGAGCGGAAGTTCTCTACAATGAGGACGGTAGCGTTTGTGGTGTTACGACTGGCGATATGGGAATCGGTTTGGATGGTCGGCCCACTCATAATTATCAACCTGGCATTGATCTTATTGCTAGACAGACTCTTTTTGCAGAGGGATGCAGAGGATCATTAACCAGGGATCTGATAGACCACTTCGGCTTGCGGGCGGGTTGTGACGTACAAACATACGGGATTGGTCTCAAAGAGTTATGGGAGGTTGACCCTTCCTGCCATCATGAAGGGTTAATCCTTCATACAATTGGCTGGCCCCTAGACAATAAGACCTACGGCGGTTCGTTCTTATATCATTTAGAGAATCACCAGGTAGCAGTGGGTTTTGTGGTAGGTCTTGATTACATCAACCCTCACTTGAGTCCTTTCGATGAATTCCAGCGTTTCAAGACTCATGCCAACATCCGTGGTGTCTTTGCAGGCGGACGCCGGGTAGCTTACGGGGCCCGCGCTCTCAGTGAGGGTGGCTTTCAATCGATCCCAAAGCTCACATTTCCGGGGGGAGTCCTCGTCGGCGACACAGCGGGGTTCCTGAATGTGCCAAAGATAAAGGGGACTCATACTGCCATGATGTCTGGCATTTTGGCCGCTGAATCTATCTTTGCAGCGCTGGCAAGGGGAGATTCTGTCGAGGTCATAGCCTATGCTGAGGCCGTACGTCAAAGCTGGGTCCACAAAGAGTTACATGCAGTTCGCAACATACGACCCGCATTTCGCTGGGGACTGTGGCCCGGGATGACCTATGCTGGGTTAGAAGCGTACCTTTTAAAGGGGAGGGCTCCCTGGACGTTTCGCCATCACGCTGACCATACTGCTTTACAGAAAGCCGCCCGCTGCCGTAAGATAGACTACCCGAGGCCTGACAATAGCGTCAGCTTTGACAAATTATCCTCTGTTTTCCTATCCGCAACAAACCACGCTGAAAATCAGCCGGTTCACCTCAGACTCAAGGATTCATTAGTCCCACTAACCGTGAATCGCACCCTATACGATGCACCAGAGCAGCGCTATTGCCCAGCAGGCGTATACGAGATTCTTGGTGAGGGAAGTGCGGCGCGTCTGCAAATCAATGCACAGAACTGCATACACTGTAAGACATGCGACATCAAGGATCCCACACAAAACATCATTTGGGTTGTTCCCGAGGGCGGCGGGGGGCCAAACTACCCGAATATGTAGGGTCGTATGTAATAATTGTAGGGTCGTATGTAATAATTGATGTAGGAGGGGTGTTGCCCTTCTCGCCTCCTGCTGTGGGAAGGCTGGCAAAAGAGAGATCGGAGCTATATCGACGCCGTGACACGACGGACTTCTGTCTCGCGACGAGAGTTTGCGCCCGCCAAAATTAATTTGTATTTACATGTCGTCGGCCGCAGGAACGACGGCTATCATCTTTTAGACAGCCTGGTTGTATTCGCTGGTGTCGGTGACATAGTAGAAGTTGCTCCTGCAGAGTCGTTGTTCCTTCATCTCCGCGGACCTTTTGCATATGCCTTGCGCGACTTCTTGCCAGACAACCTTGTCCTGAGGGCCGCCCATCTGCTGGCCCAGGACCTCGGTCATGTCCCCAATGTGACCATCACACTGGAGAAGTGGTTACCAGTGTCTGCAGGTTTGGGCGGGGGGTCGACGGACGCCGCGGCCACCCTGCGGGCCTTGGCATGGCTGTGGAATGTGGAGAGACAGGCTGAGCGACTCTTCGCTGTCGCTCTGGCACTAGGAGCGGACGTCCCCGCATGCCTGTACAGCGCACCCGCCCAGATATCCGGTATCGGTGAGACTCTCAAGCCTGCTCCTACTCTCCCGTCTGCTTGGCTACTTCTTGTTAATCCTTTGCGTCCTCTGGCAACAGAATCCGTGTTCAAGGCCTATGATCTGAACGTCAGTCGTGTCCCTTCTGCTGCAATGCCAATGCACAATGTACCGAGTGATGCCATCAGTCTGGCACAGATGTTGATCGAGTCGCGGCGTAACGATCTATGTGACAGTGCCATTGCTCTTGAGCCATCGATCAGAACAGTACTGGAAGTGCTAACTTTATTACCGGGTTGTTTACTGGCCCGCATGTCTGGGAGCGGGGCGACGTGTTTCGGCCTCTACGCCGATCAGGCAGCAGCCATGGCTGCTGCCAAAATTTTGCAAACCAGCAGGCCAAACTGGTGGAGTACAGCGGCACCGCTCCTGACACGACGGCATATGCCCCCATTCAACTCATCGACTGACTGATAGTCACCGGAGTGCCTATCTTGAGGCCCAATTGATCCACGGCCCGTCCCTGATTCACCGCTATTTCTATCAGCCCGTTAGCGTTTTCATACCAGAATGGCATACCAACAGGAACATCGGAAAATGTCCGTGCCCATCGCAAATGATATTTGAAATTGCATTCCAAGGTAGTCCCAAAATCAAAAAATGCTGCACGCAGACCAGTCACTCCGTTACCGAACCTATCAATGTAGACTATAGCAGGGAGATCATCAGGCCAGCTCATACGCGCTATGGATGTCCGCTCTACCGCTCTACACTGTATCTCTTCTCTCTGCGCTAAAGAGGCGGCCATGGGCGCGAACAAGTCCCGGCCATGAAAGCTGGCACTGAGTTGCAACGGCTGCCACGTAATGATAAAAGGCATTACGGTGGTCGAACGTCTCATGACGACTTCTAGCAGACCGTTTTCTGGGGCGACAAACCACATACCATCTGCATACACGGCTAAAGGTAGTCTTTTTCCGCCCACACCAGGATCAACAACACATAAGAAGACACTCCCTGTGGGAAAGGCAGACACATAGGCTGCTAACAGATAAGCAGAGGACAGCGGGTCCCCCGTCGGGGCGTCTGCCTGTAGATTGACGACGGGAATGCCAGGCGCCTCGCGATACAGCACGGCCAAGACCTGGCCAATATATGGTCCTTCAAGACCGAAATCAGTAAAAAGAATAATCACGTGATAAACCAGTCTTTAGCACGTTATCATCAGCACGTTAAGAGTACATCTTTAGAAGATAGTTGCAAGTGTAGTATTCTGACAGAAAACCTTCTCAAGATCAGGTTAGGATCAGGAGTGTGCCGCTCGTGAGCAAGAACAACGCCTCAGTGTTGCTTGTTGGCTGTGGGAGAATGGGTAGAGCCTTGTTAGAAGGGTGGCGGTCCTCTGGACTCGTCATGGATAATTTTTGGATTGTCGAACCCCATGAAAAAACTCGTTGCCAACTACCTCTTACCAAGACCGTATCTTCTGTTCTTGAGTTACCCCTTGAACTACAACCAAAAATTATAGTTCTTGCTGTCAAACCGCAAACAATAGAAACAATAGTAGCAGACTACCATCGCTTTGCTCATGGCAGTGTGTTCCTATCAGTTATTGCTGGCAAACCTATCGCTTGGTTCACAAGCCGGCTTGGTTCTACAACTTCTATCGTGCGAGCGATGCCTAATGTCCCGGCCATTGTAAGACGTGGAATCACAGTCGCTTGTGGAAACGCTGCACTGGATTCTGATGGCTACGCTTTGTGTACAAAGCTCCTAGAAGCAGTGGGTGCTGTCACTTGGATTCAAGAGGAGCAGTTATTGGATTCTGTGACTGCTGTATCGGGCAGTGGGCCAGCATATGTTTTCCTGCTAACGGAGTCGCTAGCACAGGCCGGCCGCGCGGCCGGCCTCCCAGCTGACTTAGCGGAGCGTCTCGCACGCGTTACTGTAGCCGGGGCAGGGGAGATTCTGTACCATTCCGTCGATGATTCTGCGACCGCTCTGCGCCAGCATGTGACGAGCCCTGGGGGGACCACTGCCGCTGCTCTGGCAGTATTGATGGATACACAAAACGGACTAGAAGTCATGCTCACACGTGCTGTTGCTGCGGCCACCGCCCGTTCGCGCGAACTCGGTCTCGAGTCTGGTCTCTTGTCAAGATCCTCTTGAGGGTAATCGTGCCCAAATTGTGTAATGTCCGCCTCGCGAGCACAGTATTATGGAGCGTTCAGGACAGAAGACTCCCCCCAAAAGAGGGGGCGCGCACGAGTCATTTGACAAAGGGCATATAAATCCCGCACTGTGTCGCATGGGAGTGCCAAGGCCCGATCGTAAAGAGTGAGAGTGTGAGAGTGCCCGTAATTATTATTGTCATACAACATTAATAGATCGTGCTGAAATAGATCGTGCTGAGCGCGTGATCACACAGAGTCAGGGTATCCTGACGATAGGGGCGTCAGCAAGGGGAGCGGGCATCCGCGGCGTTAAGTGGGGAAGGCTGTGAAGAGGATAAGCCAATGAATACTTTCGACATTACAAAGATGATGGACGTTACAAAGCTGATGAGCGAGTTCAAAATGCCAGGCGTGGATATGGAAACCATGCTAGGGAGCCAGCGCAAAAACATTGAAGCCCTCACAGCCGCCAACAGGCTGGCTTTTGAAGGCGTGCAGGCTCTTATGAAACGGCAGACGGAAATCCTGCGTCAGACTATGCAGGAGGTTACCGATGCTACACAGGGGATGGCTGCGACCACTTCACCGCAGGAAAAACTGGCAAAGCAGAGCGCCTTAGCCAAGGAAACGTTTGAACGTGCCGTTGCTAATATGCGCGAACTCTCTGAAATGGTAGCGCGATCTAACAATGAAGTGTTTGAGCTGTTGAACGTCCGTATTGGGCAGATCATGGACGAAGTGAGACAGACCGTCGTCAAGGGTTAAAAAATTAGGCGGGGCGACTCCCTTGGCCGAGCAAGGGATGACGGGGCGGGTGTTGTTCCCCCTCATCGCTCTCGCAAAAAGACGGGAGTCGCGTTGCCACCATGAAGTAATTGACGTTACTGTCGTTACTTAAATGCCATGCCCCTGTGAATGGGGCGTAGCTCATGCCTTTGACTGTCAGCACTGTCAAACCGCCACGTCGTAGTCCTGCCGCTAGCTCAGACGGCCGTACGAAACGCCACCAGTCGTGCGTTCCAATTGGGAGCCATCGCAGAATGTATTCTGCGCATACTTTAGCTAATATTAATGAATGTAATGTACGATTGATAGTTGCAATCACCATCATACCGCCTGGAGCCACTAAAGTGGCTGCTGTTTTTAGAAAGAAAGATTGCCTGGCGACATGTTCGACCACCTCCATACTGATAACAGCATCAAAAGTAACATTCTCTTTATTTAAATCTTCTGCAGTAGCACACCGATAGGCCATCGGAAGGCCAGCTTCTGCAGCATGGATTCTTGCCACTTGGATGTTGCTGTCAAGAGCATCAATGCCCGTGACGCTAAACCCAAGACGGGCCAGAGGCTCTGCCAGTAATCCGCCACCACAACCGATATCCAGCAAAGAAAGACCATGGAAGGGCTGGCGTACCATGACGTCACGGCTAAAGTGAGCAGCGAGCTGATCACGAATGTAACGGATGCGGACGGGATTCAACTCGTGCAGAGTTCTGAACTCGCCATCAGTGTCCCACCACTTGCCAGCCAAAGACTTAAATTTAGCCAACTCCGTTGCGGAAATTGTTGTTTTTCCCAGCCCTGGCAGGCCGGGACTAGGGAAAGTGCCACTACTAATGTTTTTGCGGCGGCCATTCATTCTTGAACCTTTTGTGAGAGGTGCGCTCTTCGTTGAAGCATTTGAAGAAGACGACGAGTCTGTGCAACCAAATATCTATTTTTTCCTAGATGCTCTCGTGATCCAGAGGGCTCGCTTCGGCAAGAGCACGTCGCAGAATACTATCTGTGAGTCTGGCAGCCGCAGCTGCATGCGCGTCATGAGCTGTTGCAACAGCTGTTGCCGCAAGGTTTATAGAAATAATTTCATACCCCCAAGCGGCTATGTCTCCCTCCTGGAGAGCCGCATCTCTCCACTCACGGACCTTTTCACTAACATCCTGCAACCCATGAGGCCCAAGGGCAGCCCTAAAGACACACCAGGATTCAAATTCCAACACATGAACGAAATAGCCGATCAACCCGGCACTCACCTGCTTGGCTTTGGCGGCAAGAGTCGGGTCAACGATTGCGGTCTGAATGAAAGTAGCTGTCCGAGCATACAAGTCCTGTGGTAGATGATTCTGCGGTAACAGGGGTGGCATGTGTACCCTCCAACCTCTGCAGGTACGGAATCTTGTTGCCGCTTACGCCCAGGCGCTGAGTGAGTCGTCTCCCAGCTCCCAGTGAGAAAAAACCCTGCCACCTGAGCAAGGGATAGAATACCTGTAAGGAGCGGCGCGGCTAAAAACACTGGATCTCCGGCTGCATACGCTTCGCCGATATCGTCGATACTATCTTTCTGCCAGGGCCATCACTGCCTGTTTTATCAGACAGGAAACTATCTCCTTTGTAGATTGGACTTGGGTGACCATGCCAACGCTCTGCCCAGCCATCAGAGAACCATACTCTATGTCCCCATCAATCACTGCCCGCCGCAGCGCCCCAGCCCAGAAACGCTCAATCTCAATCTGGGCTTCCTTCTGTGTGATCTCACCGTTACGGACCTGGTGGATCACACGGGTCTGGACCGTTATAAATTTTAGCGTACCCTTGTTAGCCAAGGCACGCACCGGAATCACGGGAAAATTGGGGTCGACCTGCACAGAAGGCACCGCATCGCGGGCCCCAGCCCGCAGAAAGGCCTGCTTGAAGTTGGGGTGTGCGATGGATTCGTGGGCACAGACAAAAAAGGTGCCGAGCTGACATCCGGCAGCCCCCATTTCCAGGTAGGCAAGGATCGCTTCGCCCCGACCAATACCACCAGCGACAAAGATAGGCACATCGCGGATTTCCGGTAGTATTTCCTGAGCGAGTACACTAGTCGACACAGGACCGATATGACCGCCTGCTTCTGACCCCTCAATGACGAGGGCATCCGCACCAGAACGAATCAGCTTGCGTGCCAGTGGTAAAGCAGACGCAAAGCATATGACACGGGCACCACCCTGTTTGATTCTACGAATGGCTGCAGCTGTGGGCATACCACCAGCCAGGACCACATGGCCGACCCTGGCCTGTAGACAGACATCAATAAGAGCCTCCAGTGCGGGATGCAGCGTCATCAGGTTTACCCCGAAGGGATTATCCGTAAAAGTTGCTGTAGCTTCTATTTCTGCCGCCAAAAGCTCAGGCTCCATGGAGCCACCTGCCAGCACCCCAAATCCGCCGGCATTGGAAATCGCAGAGACTAAGGTACGCTCCGACAGCCACGACATGGCACCGCCCATGATGGCATGGCGACATCCTAGGAACATGCATCCCCGTTGCCACAGACGATCAAGATGCTCATGCGCACGGGCAAGATTCATAGCAAGTGTCACCATTCGCTACTGCGACAGGTCAGAAAGAGTCCTCTCTTCTCAAGAAAGATCCAGCCCATAAGCAGAATGTAGAGCCCGCAGGGCTAATTCTGTATACTCTTCAGAGATCAACACACTAATCTTAATTTCAGAGGTAGAAATAACCTGTATGTTGATACCGCGCTCAGCAAGAGTCCTGAACATAGTCTGAGCCACGCCAGCATGGCTACGCATGCCCACTCCGATAACGGAAATTTTCACGACATCCGAATCTGGGATCAGGCGATCAAAACTCAACGCAGACCCCCTCTGGAGGACGGCCACCGCCCTTTTGAGATCCGCTTTAGCAACGGTGAATGTCAGATCTGTCGTCTTGCCGTCCTCAGAGATATTCTGGACAATCATGTCTACGTTAACATTCGCATCCGCCAGTGGACCGAACACAGCCGCGGCTATCCCAGGCTGATCTGCAACCTTGGTAAGGGTAATTTTTGCATCATCACGACTATAGGTAATACCGCTCAGCAGGTGGCGTTCCACAATTTCATCCTCGTCACAGACAAATGTTCCGGGGGCATCTGTAAAACTGGAGAGTACTCGCAGCACTACACGATGTTTCATGGCCATCTCGACAGAGCGGGTTTGTAGAACCTTGGCACCGAGTGATGTCATTTCTAGCATTTCCTCGTACGCAATTCTGTCGAGCTTGCGGGCTTTTGTGACAATACGAGGGTCGGCAGTGTAGACCCCCTCAACGTCTGTGTAAATGTCACAACGATCAGCTTGAAGGGCAACGGCGAGTGCTACAGCAGATGTGTCTGACCCTCCGCGACCTAAGGTCGTCACACTCTCTTTAGGACTAATACCTTGAAAACCAGCAACAACAGGTACATTTCCTAATGTCATTTCATTTAAAAGTTTATATGATTGTATAGATTCAATTCTAGCGCTACCGTGTATTCCGTCTGTACAAATAGGGACCTGCCACCCCTGCCATGATCGCGCAGATAAACCCAAGCATTGTAAAGCGAGCGCGAGAAGACCCGTGATGACTTGTTCACCAGTGGCCACCACCACGTCATATTCACGACTGGACCCTGCCCATATTTGATCACAGGTCATCTGGTGACAATGGGTCACGAGTTGATTGGTCACACCTGCCATCGCTGAGACCACGACAGCGATTTCGTTGCCCGTCTCAACTGCAGTCTTAATGCGATGTGCTACCTTTTTGATACGATCGCTGTCGCCGACGGAAGTCCCGCCGAATTTCATCACAATGCGCGCCATAGAGAAGCTCTGGATACAGGAAACACCCGCGCTTACGCGCTTACAGGAGATAGATGACGTTCACTGAGAACACCACAAAATCTCACATTCTAAAAGTTAACATCTAACCCAGAGACGAGTCCATAACCCCAGGTATTCAGATGGTCTATATCCCTATTATAAACACTAAATCTGCCATGGAAGACGCTTGTTTTCAATGTTACCCCGGCCCCCAAGGCATACTTGCCTGACACCAGATGGGCCCGGAACATCTCATGGCGACTGTCTATTGTATGCGCGCCTCGTCGGCGCTCCTGGTAATATGTATAACTCACACCCCACGGTCCGTTTGTGTAACCCAAGCCGGCGTTCCATGTGTAACTGTCATCAGCGTGCGGCCCGGGGCGCTGTGTTTCTATAAATGAAGCGCCTAGTGTAAAGCCAGCGTAACCGATTTTGAAACCTACATTCCAAGCGTTCAGATCATTGCGTACTGCCAATCGATTCCTAGCATCCTGATGAGCAAAACCACTATCGAGTCCGACAGAAAAACCCTGGAAGTCTCTCGTATATGCCAGTGTCACATCCCAATGATGAGTGGCAGACGTGCCAGAGCGGCTGTTCGTACCCAGTGTCCCGAGGTTCGGCACGTACGTCAAACCAAGCTGTAGACCAGCAAATTTCGGGCTGATATAACCCACCATTGGTTGGGTACTGGAGAGCTGTTCTAAAGACGTCCGCGCTTGCCCATTCATGAGAGGCATCCGTCCCCATGGGCCAGTTACGGGTCTGAGAACCCAGACACTGACATCATCATACCCAATGCCGTAGTCAACCGGCTCGTGATGCAGACTCTTGTTAATAGAATCTTTCGCTCCCGCGTAGACCTTACCAAAAGCCCCACCAAGAGACACCCACTCTTCGTCAATCCCTACGCTGCGTATCTCTCTCCTGCCATCATACACATTCAGTCGCAGGAATGTCTCGGCTTCTATACCGTTGTCAAGAAAGGTTTTTGCCTTAAAGTGAATCTCGTTATCTGTACTGACGCTGAGCGTGTTGAATTTTTGGCCAGAATCTCTTTCATGTTTCACGACACCAAACCATTCTTGCATATTGATGCTGAGGTTGAGTTTCAGCGGTGCGGCGTAGACGTGACATGTCGTCCCACAAACTACTACCAGCGTAGTGATCCCGTAGAGAAATTTCTTCATCGCGGCTCCTTCGTTTCACAACTCTTCCCTACGGGGAGCTCTTTGTTGCATGTGCCAAGCCGTTTCCTCAGCTCCCTTGCCAAGGAGACGGACATGCTGGCCGTTCAGGCGAGTGCAAGTCTCTGCGTTGTAATAGCTGCGTTATGCAAGACAGAAACAAGGATAGCAACTGACTAGGATATATCTCTTCTTTAGAAAGATATATCTATAGAGAATATCTAATGTTTTTATAAGCAAAATTAATTAAATCAATTCTTGTAAAAACCTTTACTCTTTTATCGGGAGGCCTAGTGATTTGCTAGGGCCCCGCCAAGGGAACACGCTCATGAAGAGCAAAGGGCAACAGATCGAACGGACTCCCAGGAGCATACCAGGCCTCGGTGTCTTCATGATTGCAATGGGATGCACGCTTTCCGCATGTGCATACATCGAGACTTCATACCCTGAGAAGATTCATAAGAACGCGCCGGCTGTCTTTCGTGCACCAGGTGAAGACCTCCAACAGGACTCCGTCCTTGGGACAGAAGGCTTGACTCTGTTCAGCAGTTTCAGAAAACGCAAGCCAGAGAGTACGGGCCTTGGTGTGAACAGCTTTTTATGGCGGGCCGCTCTTGACACTACAGCCTTCATGCCGATGAGCTCAGCGGATCCATTTGGGGGAGTCATCATCACGGACTGGTACACCCCTCCAGAAAACCCGCAGGAACGTTTCAAAATGAATGTTTACATTTTCTCGCGAGAGTTGCGTTCTGACGGCCTCAAGGTGTCTGCCTTCCGACAGGTTATGCAACCAAATGGCAAATGGCAAAGCGCATTTCTTCACGCTAACACAGAACTTGAAAATGCTATCTTGACCCGTGCTCGCCAGTTACGGATGACATGTGCACAATAAAGAGAGGAGCATGCTTTTGGTTATTCGTACGCACTACAATTTCCGAGCAGTAGAAGCACGCTGGCGAGCAACATGGGAAAGCAGCAGGTGCTTTTGCGCTGTTGAGGATATAGACCGTCCCAAGTATTATGTTCTTGAAATGTTTCCATATCCATCTGGGCGTATTCATATGGGGCATGTTCGTAACTACACCCTGGGGGATGTGGTAGCCAGGTTTCGGCGGGCGCAGGGGTTCAACGTGTTGCACCCGATAGGCTGGGATGCATTTGGTCTACCGGCAGAGAATGCCGCTCTTGAGCGCAAGATCGCTCCAGCTCAGTGGACTGACTCCAATATCACGGCCATGCGGGAACAATTCCGACTCATGGGGTTGTCACTAGACTGGTCAAGGGAGGTGACTACATGTAGCCCAGACTACTACCGTCATGAGCAGAAGATGTTCCTTGACTTTTTAGCCCGCGGTCTCGCTTATCGTAAAGAGTCTTTGGTAAACTGGGATCCAATAGAACAGACAGTACTCGCTAATGAACAGGTCATTGACGGCCTTGGCTGGCGTTCTGGCGCTACCGTGGAAAAGCGTCTCTTGACGCAGTGGTTTCTACGAAGCACGGCCTACGCAGAGGAACTGCTGGCCGGTCTTGAAACTCTCGACCGCTGGCCAGAAAAGATCCGGGTGATGCAAGCAAACTGGATTGGCCGCTCTGAGGGAGCGCGGGCACGCTTTGCCGTGGCTGGACGTACAGATGATTCTGTTGAGATCTTTACGACGAGGCCCGAAACTCTGTTCGGTGCCGCGTTCTGCGCTCTTGCTCCACACCATCCGCTTTCCATGGCCCTCGCAGAGACAGATCCGGATCTCGCAGTGTTCCTGCAAGACTGCAACAGGACAGGCACGTCAGAAGCGACCCTTGAGACGACTCAGACGAAAAGCTACCGTACTCATGTCACGGTCCGTCATCCTTTTGTTGACACATGGGAGTTGCCGCTTTACATCGCGAATTTCGTCGTCATGGATTACGGGACCGGTGCTGTTTTTGGTTGTCCTGCTCATGATCAGAGAGATATGAATTTTGCCATTATGCATAGTATACCTGTAAAAGTAGTTGTTGTACCTTTCGATACAGATCCTGTCATATTTACTGCGACGCTGGAGTCTTCCAGACGAGCCTTTGAAGGCGAAGGTGTGCTCATACACTCCGATTTTCTGAATGGGCTTGACAGTGTGACTGCCAGACAGACTGCTATCACTCAGCTGGAGAGGACTGGGCATGGCTGTCGCCATGTTCAGTACAGGCTGCGTGATTGGGGGGTGTCTCGGCAACGTTACTGGGGTTGTCCGATTCCCGTCATTCACTGTCCAAAATGCGGAATCGTGCCAGTCTCTGAGTCTGATCTGCCAGTCCAGTTACCCCAAGACGTGGACATCACGGGTTATGGTAACCCCTTAGAGCGCCACCCCACGTGGAAAAATGTTTCATGTCCTCTCTGTGGTGGCGTGGCGCAGCGTGAAACAGACACTCTTGACACATTCTTCGAATCCTCATGGTATTTCCTGAGATATTGCGCACCGCACGCCGCTAAAGGTTTGGATTGTACTGCAGTTACATACTGGATGCCTGTGGATCAGTACATCGGCGGCGTTGAACATGCCGTTCTACATCTTCTATATGCTCGTTTCTTTGTCCGTGCTTTGCGTGATTGTGGTTACCTCACCATTGAGGAGCCTTTTACGGGCTTGTTCACACAGGGTATGGTTTGCCATGTTACCTATAAATGTCAGGATGGAAATTTGTTACATCCAAAAGATGTAATTCGCAGTAGGGATGGTGTCATGGTGCGCATACCAGACGGTGCCCCAGTCACTGTTGGCCGCTCTGAAAAGATGTCCAAATCTCGCAAGAACATTGTAGACACGGCCCACATCATTGAGACTTATGGGGCAGACTCAGCCAGATTGTTCATACTTTCAGACAGCCCTCCCGACCGTGACTTAGATTGGACAGACGCCGGCATAGACGGAGCCTGGCGCTATATCAACCGCGTGTGGCGGCTTGGAACTCGAGCACTGACCATGCAACCTGTGGAGAGACTGCCCTACACCATGTTAGGACCTTCACCGGCCGCGCTTGTTCGTCAGGCACATCGAACTATTGCGACCGTCACGGAAGACCTGGAAAAGCTGCGCGTTAATACAGCCTTAGCGAGGATCCGCACGCTTACTAATGCGATGGAGAAATTTGCAGACGATCAGGTCGGAGCAAACTGGGCCTATTATTTCACACTAGAAACTGTTGTCAGACTGCTCGCGCCTATCACACCCCATCTGGCAGAGGAGCTCTGGCAAGAAGCCTTAGGGCATACACACTTGCTCGCTCAGTTCCCCTGGCCAACACCAGATATAACCCTATTGGTAGAAACTACCGTTGTCTTAGCGGTACAAGTGAATGGTAAGCTGCGGGGGACAGTGGATGTGCCGAAAGGCGCAGACACCGTGACCCTTGAAAAAGCCGCCCTGGCCGTACCGACGGTGCAGACATTCATTGCTGGAAAGCGCATTCGTAAGGTCATTGTCGTTCCCAATCGTATCGTCAACCTCCTAGTATCCTCATCCTAGTATAGTCCATGCTGGTGCACTGTCTCTCAGAGGAGCAATGCTATTGCTTGTGGCTCATAGGAATGTCGCAGCGCTACGGGACGGATTCAGGCTATGGCTAGCTGCGAGCCTTGTCAGCGTACCCATAATCGGAGGATGTGAGTTCCATCCCTTGTACAGCAGACAGAATGAAGGAAATAGGGAGATGATGGCGCAGATTCACATTAACCCCATAGGGGATCGCATTGGCCAGATTCTGCGCAATGCTCTCATAGACCGCATGACACCACATGGGATCCCGGAGAGGCCCCATTACGCCTTGTCAGTGAATCTTGATCTGTCCACACAGCCTTTCCAGACGACTGGACATGCTAAAATAGTCATGTCAGCAACGTACTCTCTAAAAGATCTGCAACAGAGCAAGCATCCTGTTGTCTTGACTAGCACTGTACGTGCCGTGACCAGTTACCACAGCCATGATACTCCGTATGCTACCGTTGTGGCTGAAAGCGCAGCGCAGCGGCATGCGGCTTATCAACTAGCAGATGATATTGTTGAAAGTATAGCGCTTTATTTTTATGGTGAGCGTGCACAATCTTTGTGCAAAAAATAATTACCAAATGAAGCTGCAATCTGCAAAGATTCAATCATTTTTACGGCTGCCTGACCCGGCAGTCCGGGCAGTGCTTGTTTATGGCTCGGATAATGGACAGGTATGCGAAGTCCTAGAGGCCCTGACAACTGCTATTGTTGCGAACAGTAAGGATCCGTTCCGGGTCAGCAATCTGACGGCTTCCGAAGTCATAAGTGACCCTGCTTTACTTGCTGACACTGTCGCAACGTTTACCATAACAGGTGGAAGTCGTGTTGTGCGGGTTCATGATGCTGATGATACCATTACAAATATTATAAGAGATTTTTTAAAATTTCATTACGAGAATAACTTAGTGGTGGTCGCTGCTGGAAATCTTAGTAAAGCGTCAAAGCTACGTCAGCTTTTTGAAGCGGCGAGCACGAGCGTCATTGCAATGCCCTGCTATCCAGATGATTCTCAAACACTGGCCGTGCTCATTCACGAGACGTTGCAGCATTTTGGACTCAGGGGAGAGGAAGCGGCTGTAGCCTACCTGGTTGAGCGACTAGGCGGCGACAGATTGCAGACTCGGCGTGAGCTAGAAAAGCTGGCACTGTATGCATGTAGCGATGGGAACACCGTGACTCTGGCAGACGCTATGGCCTGCATCGGCGACAGCACTGAGCTCTCCTTACAGAGTTTGGCAATGGCTGTTGCAGATGGCAATACGACTCTGACAGATCGTCTGTATGCAAGGCTGATACGAGAAGGCCTGACTCCTGTCAGGGTCTTACGCGCCCTGGCAAATCATTTCAGACGGCTGCATATGGCTACGGTGATCATGGATGGTCACCACTGCCGCGCTGAACAAGCTATGGCGACACTGAAGCCTCCACCGTTTTTCAAAATTAAGGATCGTTTTAAGGCCCAGCTCTTGGCCTGGCCAGAAAGGCAACTCGTGGAAGGCCTCGATAGACTCATGATGGCTGAAATAGACTGCAAAACAACTGGGGGACAGAGTGAAAGTATTTGCTGTTGGACTCTTTTGCAACTCGTCCAAAGAGGAGCAGCTTTCCGCAATGAGCAGATCGCGAAGAGCACGGAGTGCTCGTAAGAAAGCTGTCGGGGCCATTCGTCCAACTCTGTCTGAGTGCCCTAGCCCTACTAGCCCTAATTGCATTGGCCGATCGAGTGAGTGCCACAGATCCGCTTCCCGTCTATCCATGTCGCGCCACTTAAATCTGCTGCTAGCAAATCTGCTCCATCTAAACGGGCGCCAGTCAAATCTGATTCACGCAATATAGCGTGGTAAAAGCGCGCGCGACGAAAGTCGGTCTTTCTGAGTGAGGCTCGCGTTAAGTCCGCACGGGTGAAGTCGGCTTCGATGAAGGCAGCCTGGTCGAGTGTGGCCTCCACAAGCTTTGTGCTGATCATCTTGCTCCGGTAGGCGTTTGCTTGGCTAAAGTCAGCGCCAGAAAGATCGCTTCTCTGAAAAGAACTCTCACGTATATTTGATCGTATTAATTGCGCTTTCACTAAATGGCGCCCATCCATGTAACACCGTATCCACTGCACTGCCGGCACGGCAAAGTCAGTACAAGCCGCGAAGGCTCTCTCGGCACCTATCAGGAGGATGAGGGTAGAGAGAAAAGCGCACCGGACTATGAGAAAAAGATCATGACGGCGGGAATCCTGACGGCGGGAATTCTTTCCCATTCCCAGGTCATGCCCGCAGCGGCAGGCACATGCACTCTGCTCTAGCATCGGCGGAATAACTTTTTGAGATCCTTAAGCTTCCATTCTACATAGGTAGGCCGACTGTCAGTGAATTGCGCTGTGTGCAGAGTCACTTCTATCTGCCGCAGAAGAGCGTTCATCTCGACGAGAGTCAAGCCGCCGTCTGGCCGCACGGAACGACCGTAAAAAGAAGCCATGATCATACAGATATGATGCTGTTGCTCCTGCAAATCCAAGGCTGGGTCCACTTCTACTAGACCTTCGCCCAAAGCCTGTATGAGACCATGTACGTCAATCTCTCCTAGCAGTGCTGGGATGGCACGTACGATGACAGATTCTTGTCCGAAGGGCTCTATCACAAACCCAAATGCTCTTAGTTCATCGGCACTGTTCACGACTCTCTCTATTAAAGTTCTTTTTTTAAGATGGACAACTTCTGGCTCTTTCAAGAGACGCTGCAGCCGTGCTGATTGATCTTTGTAGGAGTTCCTGAGGCGTTCCCGTATCAGACGTTCTTGGGCGGCATGCTGATCGACGATGATCACCCCATCTGGAGTTTCCGCTATAATATAGGTGCTGTGAATCTGAGTCCGGGCTAAACCGAGGTGTTGTTCAGAGAAAGGCTCCGTGGCTATGGCATGTCCGCCTCTCACGCGGCTCACGCGGCCGTATCGCGACAACTGCTGCGCAGAGAGAGACAGACCTCTCTCGTTGCAATGAGTCGCTGAGCAAACTGTCTTGCGGATCCGATGCTCGGCGAGGGCATGGTGGATAGCCGCGACAAGAATGGTGCGTACCGTCTCAGAATCACGGAACCGCACTTCAGCCTTAGCCGGGTGAACGTTAATGTCCACCCTGTCTGGCGCCATTGTCAAAAATAAGCATGATAACGGCAAAATGTTATGATTCGACAGTATATTCTGATAAGCCGTGCGTACGGCTTTTCCTAAAAGACGGTCACGGATTGGTCTGCCGTTAAGGAAAAAGTACTGGCTAGCCGTGGATTTTTTTTCAAAGGGGGGTAAGCTGATCAGTCCGCCGAGAGCAATGCCATCATGCTCTGCTGAAACAGAGACCGCGTTGTCCACGAACGCACGACCCATGAGACGTGCGATACGAACTGCGCGAAGTTTCTTCTGGTCAAGATCTGCCGCTGCCTGCACATGTAGTACCGATTGACCGTCGTTGCTCAGCGTGAAGCTGACCATAGGGTGGGCTAGCGCCAGCCGCTCGAGAATATCGCGGACGTGAAACGCCTCGACCCGTGAGCCCTTTAAGAACTTTAAGCGCGCAGGAGTAGCAAAAAACAAATCACGTACATCAACCCTTGTACCATGCGGATGAGCGGCCGGGACAATCCCTCCCCGTCTGCTGGCCGTCACGGCGAGACTCCAGGCACTGTCCGCCCAGCGGCAGCGACTGGTGATGGTCAGACGCGCCACCGCACCGATGGCGGGCAGCGCCTCACCGCGAAAGCCTAGGGATGTCACTCGCGTGAGATCATCGTCAGGAACTTTCGAAGTGGCATGCCGTTCCACTGCCATCAGCAGCTCCTCTGCTTCCATGCCATTTCCATCGTCAGTCACCGTGATGAGAGCCCGCCCGCCGTCAACAATGTTGACTCTTATATGGTTAGCACAGGCGTCTAGAGAATTCTCCACTAATTCCTTAACAGCGGAGGCCGGCCTTTCTACCACCTCACCAGCGGCAATACGATTTACCAAAGTGGGTGGTAGCAAACGAATCGGCATCACACGCCCTGGACACACTTCGCAGCATCTGATCTTTCACGACTACTGAATGGGCATGGCTTGGGACACATGAATCATCCACACGCTGTCACCCCCCCCACCAATAAACCCAAATGAAGAGGAATAACCAAACAACGTCAACGAAATGCCAGTACCATGCTGCTGCTTCAAAACCAACGTGATGCTCGGGTGTAAACTGACCCCTTAACGCTCTGCTCAGATTCACAGCGAGAAAGCACACACCCACCATGACATGAAAACCGTGAAACCCAGTTGCCATATAGAACACCGAGGGATAGATGCCTTCACGAAAAGAAAAGGCCGCGTGTCCATACTCATAGGCCTGGAGGGACAAGAAGAGAAGACCTAACATAACGGTACTCAAGAGACCCCGTGTAATAACACGGCGGTTGTTAACACGCACGGCATGATGGGCCCAGTTGACGGTTAGACCAGATGATAAAAGGATTAACGTGTTGAGGAAAGGGATGCTCCATGGATTAAACGGCTGAATTTCAGCAGGTGGCCACGCCGTGACACCGGGACTCACCTGTAAGGCGCTATGGAAAAAAGCCCAGAAGAAAGCGGCAAAGAACATGACCTCTGAGAGAATAAACAACCCAACACCAATACGCAAGCCATGGCGGACTGGTGGGGTATGAGCGACATCGGCCACAGATTCATGGATCACATCGCGCCACCAGCCAGCCATAGTGAATAGCAGCATGACTACTCCTGTAAGCAATAGCCATGCCCCGTGATGGTGCATTAACAGCACCAATCCCAAGGCGAGGGTCAAAGCGCTCACAGCGCCTACCACGGGCCACGGGCTAGGGGAGACCATATGAAACGGATGCGGCGATGGTAGGTAGCCATTGTTCATGACAAACTCCACTGCTGAACGATCAGGACTGCGCATTACTGTCTGGGGACCTGAAAAATGTATAAGATAGAGTCAGAGTAGTCAACTCTGACGTCAGAGGGTCACGAGTAATAGCTGGATCCACGACAAATGTTACAGGCATCTCAACTGTCTGACCAGGCGATAATGTCTGTTCCGTGAAACAGAAACATGCAATTTTTGTAAAATATTGCCCTGCTTTAGCGGGTGTCACATTAAAGGTTGCCGTCCCGGTAATAGGCACTGTCGATTCATTGCGGGCGATGTAGACGGCGAGTACCTGTTCACCAGGTCTGACAGTGACTTGTCTTTGCAAAGCGGTAAAAGACCACGGCAGATCCTTGTTTGTATTAGCATCAAAACGAATCGTCAGGAGTGATGTTGCACGGGCGGCATCACTAGACGTCTCACGAGACGACAATCCAACAGATTGGGATGCAATCTGCGGTGTTCCACCGTAACCAGTCGCCTGACAGAACCAGCGATAGAATGGGACAGCCGCTCCTACAAGCCCCACCATACATGTGACACCCAAAAGCGCCATGGCGGCGGTCAAACTCTTGCGTCTGCGCAATTTTTTTTTTGACCCCTCCATGACGCCATTCCTTTCTATTCTGCTGGAACGGAGTGGTGAGACTCCTGCATCACGGGCTGATGCTCAAAAGTGTGGAACGGTGCTGGAGACGGGACCATCCACTCTAGGGTGGTTGCTCCCTCCCCCCATTGATTGGCAGCTACTTTTTCAAAAGAAGTAAAAGTTTTCCATAGTACCACTAAAAATACTATCAGCGAGACAGCGCTAATCCAACTACCCAATGACGCGACCATGTTCCAGCCAGCAAACGCATCCGGGTAGTCCGGGATACGGCGCTGCATACCATGCACACCCATAAAATGCATGGGGAAGAACGTTAGATTCACACCGCTGAATGTCAGCCAAAAATGCAAACGCCCTAAAGGCTCTGGATAGGGACGACCACTCATCTTGCCAATCCAATAATAGAAACCACCGAACATGGCAAAGACAGCACCAAGCGACAGGACATAGTGAAAATGAGCCACAACATAGTAACTGTCATGTAACGCAGCCGCCAGGCCACCATTCGATAACACCACTCCCGTCACACCACCCATAGTAAAAAGGAAGATGAAACCAAGCGCCCACAACATTGGCAACTGAAACCTGATTGATCCCCCCCACATAGTAGCAATCCAACTAAAAACTTTCACGCCAGTCGGTATGGCGATAATCATGGTGATGGCCGTGAAGTAAGCACGCCCTGTGACATTCATCCCGACCGTGAACATGTGATGCGCCCAGACGACAAAACCGATTACTCCAATCGATACCATCGCATACACCATCCCGAGATAGCCAAAGATGGGCTTGCGTGAAAATGTTGCCACGATGTGGCTGATAATTCCAAAGGAAGGCAGAATCATGATGTAAACTTCAGGATGACCGAAAAACCAGAAAAGGTGCTGGTAGAAAACAGGATCGCCACCACCGGCAGGACTGAAAAACGTGGTGCCGAAGTTACGGTCAGTCAGTAACATTGTCAGAGCACCTGCAAGGACTGGGACTGCCAGTAACAGTAAAACAGCTGTCACTAGTATAGACCACACGAACAAAGGCATATTGTGTAGAGTCATGCTTGGTGTGCGCATGTTTAAAATGGTTGTGATAAAGTTAATAGCTCCCAATATCGAGGATGCTCCAGCCAGGTGCAACGAGAGAATAGCGAAATCAACGGCCGCGCCCGGATGACCGCTGGTGGAAAGGGGAGGGTATACTGTCCATCCTGTTCCTGGTCCTTGGTCGATGAACGCAGACGTGCTCAGCATGAGGAGTGCGGGGACTAGCAGCCAGAAGCTGATGTTGTTAAGACGTGGGAAGGCCATATCCGGCGCGCCTATCATTAACGGCACAAACCAGTTGCCAAATCCACCAATCAAAGCAGGCATGACCACAAAGAACACCATGATCACACCATGGGCTGTCACTAACATGTTATAAAATTGTTCCTGATCCTGCAGAAGTTGTAGGCCAGGCTGGTGCAGCTCGGCACGAATCACAAAAGACATCACGGCCCCGATCACTCCGGCAATGATCGACAACACGATGTACATTGTCCCAATGTCTTTGTGATTAGTAGAAAACGCCCACCGCCGCCACCCGACAGGACGATGATCATGTGCTGCAGCCGCAGCATGCGTAGAAGCATGGGCTGACATGATGAGACTCCCCTCTAAAATGTTCTTTTAGCGTTTAGGTTCGAGAATCCTCTGCGGGAGGCCTGCTGTCCCGTGGGCGCCACCGCAACCTTGTGTTCTGCTATCCAAGCCTCAAACTGTTCCTGTGACACGGCCTCCACAACCACCGGCATATAGGCATGACGCGCGCCACACAATTCAGCGCAATAGCCATAGTAAACACCCGGGGTCTTCACCTCGAACCAAGTCTCGTTCAGCCTACCAGGCACAGTGTCCGTTCTGACCCCTAGCGCAGGCACAGCCCAACTGTGTAGAACATCATCTGCAGTGAGCTGGACCCTGACCACGCGCCCGACAGGTACCACAACAGGGGCATCTGCAGTCAACAAACGCGGCTGATCTGCCCTTAGTTGATCGGCTTCTACCATAGTCGAGTCAAAGGCGATGTCAAAGTCAGGGTAAGTGTAACTCCAATACCACTGATGGCCTTCTACTTTAATTGTTAGGTCAGCGGGGGGGATGTGATCCTGACGATACAAAAGCCGAAACGATGGCACAGCGAGTGTCATCAGAATCAGAACAGGAATCACTGTCCACAGAATCTCAAGTGGAGTGTTATGACTCCACGTGGCCGGCGTCGGGTTGCGGTGAGCATTAAACCGCCACATGACAAACCCAAGCAACCCTAAAACGAATAACGCAACAATAGAAATAACTATTAATAGGTAATCGTTGAGAGCGACAACATCCTCCATGATAGGAGATGCTGGCTGTTGAAAAGTCATTTGCCACGGCAACGGCTGTCCAGCCCATGCTGGACCCCACATGAATGCTCCCACGTACAATGCTGCCCCTATGCGAATAAAAATAGCACTGCCTAGCTCGCGAATTGATCGCATTACCCCCTCCCACATCACTCTGACCTGGCTACCGATACGCTAGACACCTCCTCAGCGACTATGGCAATGTACGGCACAGCAAGTAGAATCTCCTTTCTATGATGTCAGTAGGAAAATGACCACTGGCTTGATGGACTAGAAGGAATATACCTCTCGTCATAAGACATCAGTCATAACCCTCGGCAGTCAGTCTAACCCTCTTCACCCTCTCCCCTTTTCAGATTTTCAGAGGATCTGAAGTATAGACCAATACGGTCTTCTTATTATACGGTTTATACGGTTTATTAGACGGTTTATACGGTCTTCATATTTTTTTTAAATGAAGTATGAATACTTCTAATAAAAAGTATGTATATATGTTTTTTAATACAAAAATTATGAGTGAAAAATCTTTAATCAAGTGAAGATAAAGTATCTATTATTTAATACAGTAGAAATGTCTTTCTAATTTCTCCTCTTATGGGCAGGAAATCGGCATGAACGCCATGCCAGAGGGGAAGTCCTCTCAGGCAGAAGAAAATCTTTGGAAAAGAGAAAGAGCAGGACTAGGACCTATGAAACAGAGGAGACAGGGAAAGAGAATCAGCGGCTGGCTGGCTATTGATAAACCACCTGGCCTGACCTCGACAGCTGTCGTGAATGTCATTAAAAGCCTCACAAATGCCGACAGAGTCGGCCATGGTGGCACGCTGGACCCCCTAGCGACAGGGATTCTCCCAATAGCCCTCGGTCAGGCCACAAAGGTCGTCCAGCACGTGATGAATGGCCTGAAGAATTACCAGTTCATCGTCCGCTGGGGGGAAGAACGTGACACAGATGATTCCGAAGGCCAGGTCATTGCCACTTCTGACAAACGGCCATCTGTTGAGACAATCACAGCTGCTCTTCCAGCTTTTACTGGCAATATTGAGCAGGTTCCACCACGCTTTTCAGCGATCAAGCTGCAAGGCAAGCGTGCCTATGACATTGCTCGTTTTGACGGTCTGGAACCAACTCTAAAAGCGCGCCAGGTTCATGTCCACTCCTTCACCTTGATCTCTATCCTGGATGTTGATCATGCTCTCTTTGAAGTTTGCAGCGGTAAGGGTGCTTACATGAGGGCGCTCGCCCGCGATTTAGCGCGAGCGCTTGGGGTTACTGGCCACATTGTTCAGCTCCGTCGCACAACCTGCGGACCATTTCATGTTGACATGGCCATTCCGCTGAATAAGCTCGAAGAGGTCAGCCGTCGTACCTCTGTCTCCCAGTATCTGCTACCGGCTACGACTGCGCTGGCCAATATACCGGCCTTGGTCGTGAGTCAGCAGGAAGCCTCCCAACTGGATCATGGCCAGCCAATTCCAGTGCTGCGTGTTCTTACCCGTAATGCTCACGTGCCTCTAACAGCGGGAGACACCGTTCGTGCCATGACAGACGGGAAGGTGGTGGCATTAGCGCGGATCGAAGGTGGGGAGCTCAGGCCGGTGCGTGTTTTAAATTTTTAGTGGAGAAATGCGATGTCAATAACGCCTGAACGTAAGCAGGCTTGCATCAAGAGTTATGGTACTCATGAGGGGGATACCGGTTCACCCGAGATACAAGTTGCAATTCTTTCAGAACGCATTAGTACTCTGACGGAGCATCTGAAAACCCATCAGAAGGATTTCCATTCCCGACGGGGGTTGTTGATCATGGTCAGGCGACGACGCCACATGCTGAATTATCTAAAATGTCAAGACACAGGCAGGTATACAACTCTGATCGCGCGACTAGGTCTGCGCAAATAGAAAATACTTAAGAGGGATAACAGAGTGGGAGACTTTTTTCCCCCGCCACCTGCCACTCTGCCGCGGCGGCAGAAGGCCCAGGCCTGGATGGCGAAGCGTCGCTATTCCTCCGTTGAAAGGGGATGCCCATGTTCAAGGTGTTTCGCAAAGAAATAGAATGGGGTGGACGTAAACTAGTGTTTGAAACTGGGAAAATTGCACGTCAGGCTAATAGTGCTGTGATGGTGACATATGGTGAAACAAGTGTACTGGCAACAGTAGTTGCTGAGCCGCGTGTTGAGCGCAACGATGATTTTTTCCCATTGACTGTTCACTATCAGGAAAAATCCTTTGCCGCTGGTAAGATTCCTGGCGGATTTTTTAAGAGAGAGGGTCGTCTATCAGAACGCGAAACCTTAGTCTCTCGTCTCGTTGACAGGCCAATCAGGCCACTTTTCGTCGATGGCTTTTGTAACGAAACACAAATTATCTGTACCGTCCTGTCACACGACATGGAGAACGATCCTGATATCGTTTCTATCCTGGGAGTATCCGCGGCGCTTACACTTTCTGGCTTACCATTTCTAGGGCCTCTTGGAGCAGCCCGAGTCGGCTATGTAGGTGGTGAATACGTTTTAAATACTCGTATAGAACGATTATCTATATCTGAATTAGACTTAGTAGTTTCTGGCACTAAAAATGGAATTCTTATGGTAGAATCTGAAGCACAGGAGTTACCAGAGGATATTATGCTGGGAGCTGTGATTTTCGGACACGAAAGTTACCAAAAAGTTATACAGGCTATAATAGAATTAGCAGAACAATGCGCTAAAAGTCCCTGGCAGATTCCGACTCCGCCGCCTATATGGCTCTTGGTAGAGCAGAATCTACGACAAGGCGGTCTCAGAGAGGAGTTAACGCAAGCCTACAGCATTGGCTTGAAACAGGAGCGCTATAAGAAGATCGCAGAGATTAAACAGAAAGCTATAGAAGGCCTGAGCGAGGAAGAAAGGGCTGCTGCCTCCAGCGTGCTCAAAGTTCTGGAAAGAGAAATTGTACGTGGCAACATCCTGAAAACGGGACAGCGCATTGACGGGCGAGGGACTTTCTCTGTTCGTCCCATAGAAGCGGAGGTGCGCATACTGCCCCGTGCTCACGGATCCTCTTTGTTCACACGTGGAGAGACTCAGGCCCTTGTTGTCGTAACGCTTGGCACTGGTCAGGATGAACAGGTCATCGACGCGCTGGAAGGCGAATACCGTGAGCCGTTTATGCTACACTACAATTTCCCACCTTTCTCTGTGGGTGAGACTGGTCGCACAAACTCTCCTGGCAGACGTGAAATTGGTCACGGCAAGCTTGCATGGCGGGCTTTAAAGCGTGTTTTGCCAGAAAAGGAGACATTTCCCTACACGGTACGGGTGGTCTCTGAGATCACAGAGTCTAACGGTTCCTCTTCTATGGCCACAGTGTGTGGGACGTCTCTAGCACTCATGGACGCTGGAGTCCCCCTACACCGACCTGTGGCTGGCATTGCCATGGGTCTGGTCAAGGAAGACGATCATTTTGCCGTACTCTCTGACATTCTTGGTGATGAAGATCATCTAGGCGACATGGACTTTAAGGTTGCGGGGACTGAGAGAGGGATCACGGCTCTGCAGATGGATATCAAGATCACCTCTATTACTCGTGAGATTCTGGATATCGCTCTGTCGCAGGCTAAGGAGGGACGATTGCATATCCTGGGTGAAATGAGCCGTGCCTTATCCACGGCACGAGAGGCCATCAGTAACACTGCCCCAAAGATTACCATGCTTGCCATTCCACGCGAGAAGATTCGCGATGTCATTGGCCAGGGAGGAAAAGTCATCCGGGAAATCTGTGAGACAACTGGTGCAAGAATTGACATCTCAGAAGATGGTACGGTGACCGTCTCCGCTACTGCTCCTAAGGCAGGCACACAAGCTGTCGACTGGATCAGGGGTATTGTTGCCGAACCTGAAGTTGGTGCGATTTATGCAGGGAAGGTGGTGAAGATTGTAGACTTCGGTGCCTTTGTTAACTTCCTTGGGAGTAAGGATGGGCTCGTCCATATCTCCGAACTATCCCGTGAACGAGTGGCCAAAGTCGCTAATGTCGTGAGAGTCGGTGATCCCGTCAAAGTGAAAGTGGTTGGCTTTGATGAACGTGGCAAGGTGAAACTCTCAATGAAGCAGGTAGATCAGACAACAGGAGAGGAATTCAGTGGTGAGGCTCCTCTTTGATTGAAAATTTTCAAATACCTCTTATGCCTCCAGCATGGCGAAAACGTCCCAATCTAGTCGCACAGCGTCAACATGGTACCGGACCCATAGAGCATGAAATAACAGAATCCAGGCCGCTAAGCTGATGCGGTGATTGCGGTCCGCATCAGCGAACAGAGACTTCACCGCTGCAGGCCGGCACAGCTCAGAGACTGCTGGCGTATGTGCGACAAGAGGACCAAGAGCCCGACCTCGGTGAGCGATCCATGTACCTACCGGCACGGTGAAGCCCTGCTTAGAGACAAACTGCCCTACACTAGGCAAGGCCTTCGCTAACCAGCGGCGTAGGAGCCATTTACCAATTCCGTGGCGTACTTTCAGGTCGTCAGACAAACCATAAGCAAACTGGGCCAATACAGGATCAAGGAAGGGGAGACGCCCCTCGATACCGTGTGCCATTAAGCAGCGGTCCAGTTTTCCAAGTAGGTCATTAGGCAGCCAGTCGGTGCAGTCTACTTCTTGCGCTCTTTGTAAACGCGTGCCATGCAGTACAGCTGCTTTTTCTGCTGTGGCAAGACCGTCGCGCCAACCTGGCAGGTCCTGGCGCAAGACTCCTAACCCGTCAAAAAGACCCTTACGCCGCATAGGTCGTCTAAACGGCCATGGCCGCATGACGCTGCGGTACCGTCCATAGCCAGCGAAAATTTCATCGCCGCCCTCGCCGGACAAGATCACCTTGACAGCCTTGTGAGCCTCAGCGGCTAGCTTGTAGGTGGGCAGCGTAGCATAATCTGCAGCGGGATCATCCATAATAGAAACTATTGCTGGGAGCAACGCCCAAAAATCATCTTCGGTAAAAGGTACCGTAACGACTTCGGCCCCTAAGGCGTTACCAACAGTACGAGCATCATCGTGATGAGTCTTGGGATGGGTATGAGGAAAGTAGGCTGTGAAGGCCAGCACCGGCTGCTCGTTCAAGCGGGCCATCATCACAAGGAGAGCAGAGGAATCAACGCCGCCTGAGAGAAAAAGGCCATAAGGAACATCTGCCCGCTGGTGTAGTGCAACTGATTCGCATAATATCTTTTCTAATGCTACCAGAGGATTTCTCATTTGGGATACAGTCCCTGGGGGAAAGAGAGCGGGACGACTGTGCCGCTCTATCACTTCTCCTGCCTCAACGACGAGAATCTCACCAGGGGCGACACGTTTGATGCCACTCACGAGACAATCTCTTCCTGTGGTAAACTGAAGTTGAAGCAACTCTGCAACCCTTTTGCGGTCAAGCCGGGGGCGCGCCGGACTGACAGCGAGCAGGGCTTGTACTTCTGAAGCAAAGAGAAAGCCCGTGTCAGCCTCTGTATAATAGAGCGGCTTGATTCCGAAAGGATCACGAGCTAATACCAAACGCTCGCGTTTGTCTGGTCCGCCTGGATCGTAGAGAGCTATGGCATACATGCCGCGGAGATAATTGATGAAACGCAGCCCATGACGACGGTATAAATATAGAGGAGATTCGCAATCTGAGCGGCTGACAAAAGGGACATTCATCATGGTGGCGCGCAATTCAGTGTCGTTATAGATTTCTCCATTAGCAACTAGCGTAATCCCGCTACTTGTGTCCTGAAATGGCTGGGCCCCTGTTGGTATGTCTACAACTGCTAGCCTTGTTTGCACCAAACCAACTGCACCAGCCGCATAATGACTGCGACCGTCGGGACCTCTGTGGGCTAGGGCATCTGTCAGAGCCGTGAGTAATGTCATCTTGACTGGCTGCCCTTCTCGATTCATGACACCGCCGATACCACACATGGGCTGAGGATCCTGTTAAAGAATTTTCTGTAGCGTGCCACCACGGCTGTTTCTGTAAATGTTGTCTCAAATGACTGGCGACCACCTGCAGCGAGACGCTGCCGTAGGGTGTGATCCCCGAGTACACGTCGGATAGCCACGGCTAGAGCGGGTGACTCGTCCACTGGTGTCAGCAGGCCGTTCTCTTCATGGCGAATGAGAGCGGCAGGCCCCTCGCTAGCCGTTGCCACAACTGGTACTCCATGTGCCCATGCTTCTAATACTACGTTACCTAGTGGTTCCTGGCGACTGCTGCAGACAAAGAGGTCAGCAGCAGCGAACAGAGGCGCCACATGCTCCTGCCAACCAAGAAAACGCACTCGCGGCTTCACCGCAAGACGAGTTGCCAGGGCGTCTAGCTTTTCATACTGCGGTCCGGCTCCGGCTACCCATAGATAAGCCTCTGGGACGCCTGTCATCGCCTCCAGCAAGATGTTAAACCCTTTTTTCTCATGCAGCCGCCCTAAAGCCAGAATCAAAGGAGCCCGTCCCGGGGTATAATACATCCTTCGGTCGAGAGCAGGAGAGTGTTCTTCGTTAACAAAATTGGGCAAATAATGAACGCGTTCGCATGGCCAACCTTGGCGCACTATGTGATTCACAATGTCACGTGTGTTGCCTATCAGATGATCGCAGTGTCTATAGAACTTGAGATCATAATATCCGCCTAACCGGCCGACATGGATGAAGGAGCCTCGCGGACAGAATTGTGTGGCACGGTTCATCCATGTCAGCACAATATCTGGCTGAAAGCGCGCAATTTCTCGCCATAAGCTGAAACGGGACTGAAGATCCAACAGACCGCCAAAGGGCAACTCTTTCAGTGGAATACCACTCGACTCCAGAAGGCCTGCTCTGCGCGGATGAGTGCGAATAACAACGCGTTGGGAGATTCCAGCACGATGCAAGGCTAAGACCAAGCGGACAAAAAAAGCTTCCGCGCCACCGAAGACAGCACCGGCCATAGCTTGCAAAACGCGGGTCATCTGTGATCTCCTAGGGAAGGTCGGAAGAGCAGCATGAGGTTCGCAAGACACTTTTTATTACATTTTTATATGCACTCCTTGAAAGTTTTTTGAAGATCTGGCGGTGGGGTCAGTCAGATACACAAATCCCTTTATGTATTTTTGTCTAGCATACCGCTGCAACGTGTGTGTTCGATGGTGTGTCTGCTGGCTAATCCGTAGTAAAATCCTCGGCGTAGGAGCGAGCGTCACTCGTTCTCACTCGTCTTCCAGAGTTGCTTTCAGATATGACAAGAGTGGATAGAGTCCAGCGAATAGAGCAAGCAGAAAGCCGTATTTTCCCTCCCTATAGCCCCGACGAAGAACATAGCACTTAAAAAAGCGCGAGAAAAAACGCCGTAAATTAGTAGAGAATCTTTCTTTATTATTTTTTTGACGTAAGTCATACGCATGTAAACAACTATAACGATCAACTCGATGAATCATATCGGATATGTCGCTATCGATATAATGTTTCAGTCGAGACTCTAGAGACTTTCCACTATTACCAATCAAAATAACATTTGGATGCACACGCTGCGGTCCCCATACCTTCGCTCCTTTCCGAAATAACCCAGGATAAGACATTCTCCCAAGATAGGCACCCCAGCCATGACGCACTAACCGATCGCCGATATAGTGATCGACTGGAATATGATGAATATCGTGATTGGTACTGGCGATCACCGTGCGAATCTCCTGGGCCAGGGAATGGTCGACACGCTCGTCCGCATCAATCTCAACAATCCAGCGGCCTCGACAGACCGAGATACCGGCGTTACGGCGCTCCCCTTCAAGGGGCCAAACACCTTCAACCAGACGATCTGTGAATGTACAGGCGATTGCTTTCGAGTGGTCGTGACACTGATCGAGCAGGACAACGATTTCATCTGCAAAGCGTAATCCTGCTAAACATTCAGCTAAATGACGTTCTTCATTGTGAACAACAACCAACACAGACAGCGTAATGAGATCTGTCTTGGGGCAGGAAACCCGCGAGGGCACGATTGTCCGCGAGGGCACGATTGTCATCGTGCGGCCCCATCGTCACTCTCTGCCCGCAGGCGACGTGCTGCATCATTTATGACTATTTTGATTCTCGGAAAATCCATCTTGAATTTTTTAGCCTTATCTGGAGGCGGCCCTCAGGGGCACACCACTGCAATCAAATTTCGTAAATGTCATAACAAAATGCAGAAATTTTCTATCTGTCAGATATTTTCTCGCCGTTGTCTGCCCGACACCCCGCACAGGCGGCCTTTGAGGGGGTGGGCAGACAGTGGGTCACTGTTTTTAATTATTAGTTGTTTAAAAGATCAATTTTCAATAATAAATTAATATTTATAAAAAAATATACTAAAATGAGCGTATTTCTAAGAATTTTACATCCAAATATTTTAAGGAAGAGGATGGGATAATTCTATTGAGAATCTCTCTCGTGTGTTGGCGACAGGCGTGACACGCACTGTGGTTATTTGATGCCGGTGACGACGCATAATTTCGAAGTGGAAGCCATGGAATGTGAAAACTTGGCTAGGCTCTGGTATACAGCGCGCTTCATGGAGGACGAGACCAGCGATGGTCGCGGCTTCCTCGTCCGGCAAGTTCCACTCAAACTGCCGATTCAGATCCCGCAGAGTCACGTTACCACCTATCAGGTAGGATCCATCTGGTTGTTGGCGCACACCTGCCGCAGCAATGTCATGTTCATCCGCGATATCGCCGACGATTTCTTCTAGGATGTCCTCAAGTGTGACGACACCCAGAATACTTCCGTACTCGTCGACAACAAGCGCAAAATGCTCGTGCCTCTCGCGAAAGGCCTGCAGTTGATCATGCAGAGCTGTGGAATCAGGGACAAACCACGGCGGACAAACCGCTGTTACCATATCAAGCTTGTCTAAATTGCCCTTGTGGACTTGTACGATTCTCAGAAGAGCCTTGGCATGAAGCACCCCAACGATATTGTCCGATCTGCCACGCCACAAGGGGATACGAGTATATGGACTTGTGAGGACTTGTTCAACAACCACAGAAGGTGGCTGATCTGCATCAATAGATACCATTTGACGTCGATGAGTCATAATCTCACCCACTGTCACTTCAGCCAGATCGAGAACATTACGTAACATGTTCCGTTCATGGCGAATCTTGTGCCCACTGTGGAGGTCAATAGCACCACGCAATTCCGCCAAGCGCAGCGCGGGATCACCTTCAGGAGTGCGAGAGTTACCAAACAGCTTGAGCATTCCAGCCACCAGCCAATGTACCAGGACGACAGCTGGCTTCAGGATAGCAACCATAATGTGGGCCAGCGAGGCCATAGCAAGAGCAGTACGATTAGCATGGCGCAGAGCAAAAGTTTTCGGCAATATTTCAGAGAATATGACGATGATGAGAGTCATGACCAGAGTTGCGTAGGCAATGCCAGCCTCGCCGAACAAGGTAATGAAAACACTGGTAGCTAGGGCAGATGATAACACGTTGACTAAGTTGTTGCCGATCAGGATCGCTCCGATCAACTGCTCACGGGCAGCAAACAGCCAGTTGACACGCGCGGCCCGTGTGTTGCCCTGACGGGCCAATTGGTGCATCAGCGGCTGACTGTGTGCCGTCAGAGCTGTCTCTGCTCCTGAGAAGAAAGCCGATAAAACCAACAGCAGCAGGATGATGATGCCCGAGATCATAGCCCTTGTTGCTCTTTGACCCCTGATGCTCTCACCGTTTTTTCCCCGCCCTCCTTGAAAGTGACAAAGTGACGATGATTAGAGTCATGACCAGAGTTGCGGCGACTCAGATCCCGGCAGAATCTGCCAGCACTGCTAGAACCTGATCCTTTTCCACAGTGCGGTTAAGAAAAGAACGTCCAATGCCACGGGCCAGGACGAACGTCATGCGTCCGTCATGCACCTTCTTATCCCGGGCCATGTGAGCCAAAAGACGGGCAGGTTCCGGGGGAAGCGCAAGCACTTGACGTATGGTGACAGGTAAGCCGACCGCTGTCAGATGACTACGCAAACGCTCTGCCTCTGCGGCCGGGCACAGACCCAGTCGCACGGACAGATCAAAAGCGAGCACCATGCCAACTGACACGGCCTCCCCATGTCGCAGCTCTGCTCCAAATCCCGTTTCAACCTCTAGTGCATGCCCAAAGGTATGACCGAGATTCAGTAGAGCACGGGGGCCATTCTCTCGCTCGTCGTCAGAGACGAGCCGTGCCTTCGCCGCACAGCTCATCCTGACGGCATAGTGACGCGCAGAGATATCACCCTCAAGTAGCTGTAAACCATGAATCTCCAGCCAATTGAAGAAAGATTGTGAATCAATACAGCTGTATTTGACCACTTCGGCATAACCAGCCCTGATTTCACGGACAGGCAGTGTTGCAAGGGTGGTAATGTCAACTATTACAATTTTAGGTTGATAAAACGCCCCTATGAGATTCTTTCCATAGGTTGTGTTAAGGCCAGTTTTACCTCCAATTGCACTGTCAACCTGCGCAAGAAGGGTAGTAGGTATTTGTATTATATCAATTCCACGTAGCAAGATTGCTGCAGCGAAACCTGTCAGATCCCCTATGACTCCACCGCCCAGAGCGACTAGGGCGGTGCGGCGTTCGCAACGAGCAGCGAGGAGGATATCCAGGAGTTTTTCCAAAATAGTAAAGCTCTTTGTCTGTTCTCCAGATGGTAAAATAATATAAGAAGAATTAATATTTTCTTGAGAAAGAGAAAATTGTAATCGCTCTAAATATAGCGGTGCAACATGAGAATCACTAATCACAAACACTCTCTTCTGCTTGAGAAGAGGCGCCACCAGCACGCCGGCCCGATCAACGAGACCAGCACCAATATGAAGCCTATAGCTGCGAGGACCTAGCGGAATCAAAAGTGATGTTTCCTCGCTGTGCGGAGGAATCGTCATGACGCCGCTTTCACAGAGACAGAGTCAAAATGGTCCGCAAGTGCGGTTGCCACGCATTCGACCGTCCTCTCACATGACCCGTCTGTAGACTCGATAGTAATATCTGCAGTAGCATATACTGGAGATCTTTCTTTTAAAAGACGATCAAGTACGGTACGTGGGTTTCCTTGCAGCAAGAGAGGACGAGGACTAGACATGCGGCCCGTGGTCCGGCAGACTAAAAGGTCCAGGCTTGCCTTGAGCCACACCGATACAGCCTGAGCCCTTATCATGGCCCGAGTCTGCTGGTCCATAAATGCACCACCTCCAGTAGAAATGATACATACATTATTATTCATAAGCTGAAAAATAATCAGCCGTTCTTTCTCACGGAAAGCTTTCTCTCCATAACGGGCGAAAAAATCGCAGACAGTACACCCAGATAAAGCCTCTACGGCAGCGTCCGAATCGAAAAAAGGCACCTGAAAGCGAGCAGCCAGTCTCTGACCAATGACAGTCTTACCAACACCCATCATACCAATCATGACTACTGTCCGCGGCAAATGCAATAACAGGCGTGTTTTATCATCCTCTTGGCAATCTCTAGGCAGACCCTCTGTACCCATCTGTTCTCACTCCTGTTTTCACTCTCCTGGGACTTTGTGACTTTTCTTGACTGTGGCCTGTGAGCAGAAAATTTGTAGCGGGCCCCAGAACGGACCACTCACGTCCTCAAGGTTGAGAGCACAATGATTCCACGGGCACACTTTCTCAAATGGCCACTATTGCCGGCTCAAAAGCCCATACACTGAGTCTGATGCAGGAGGCGGTGCGACAGATACCGATTCGGCGACTCTCGTGCTCCATGAGTTTCAGGCGTGGACATGGCCAGAATTTGATCCTCTTCCCTCAAATATCGTTCATCCTTTGCCGCGTCGAGTGAGACTCACGCGTCTCGCCATTCTCGTAGGCAGGGGACATTCCTCTGGGGGAAAATTGGGGCGCCCTGCTGGATTCGAACCAGCGACCTACAGCTTAGAAGGCAGTTGCTCTATCCGGCTGAGCTAAGGGCGCATCCAGGCTCATTTTCGTCAAAGTCCGCCAGCCGCCTCAAAGGATGCTCTCGTGTCAGTACAGACGGTCAGTGCGAAAATTGTCAGCATAACTTTTAGGGCGGAAGGGTCGTTCATGTGGCTCAGCTATTGTGAAGGCATAGCCGTGGCGCTGGGCATAACTCACTGCCCCGGCCCTGCTGTCAAAAAGAAGACACACTTGACAGGCTGTGTCAGTCCCACCAGTCCAACCCATAAGCGGGTCTATCTGCTTGGAGGACTGCGGTTCAAATTCTACCACCCAACGCTTGCTGCGGCCGCGTCCTGCCTGCATGGCGCTCCGTGCTGGCCTATAGATACGAACATGCACACGCCGCCTCCTCTTGCAAGAGCATGATCTCGATACGGGATACGGGGTATGAGTTATACATGGAACGTCCATGTTTCTTCAACACAGACAGAAAGAAATTCATGTGGAGTCCAGTGGTGTCACCATGCCAAGGGGAAGTGGATTGTCAGAAGAGACATTAGAGACATTAGAGACATTTTAGAGATTAGAGACATTGCAAGCTCATTGTGACTAGCATAGCATGAGTTCATGGGTAAGAGGAATCATAGACGACAGCAAGAAACGGTCAGGCAGGCAAAAAAGCCACAGGGAAGATCGTGCGATCATCCCGCTTGTACACGGACAGGTGAATACCGGGCCCCGCGCTCACGGTCCAGCAACGCATACTACTGGTTCTGTCTCGATCATGTTCGAGATTACAATCTTTCATGGGATTTCTATAGAGGTATGACAATTTTTGAGATAGAGTTTCATCTCCGTGAGGATGTTGTATGGCGGCGCCCTACATGGCCGCTGAATATCATGGATGACAGGTTGTATAACCATGTCGTTTTGTTAAGAAGAGTCGAGACATTCTATACGAAAAAGTACAATAGTTTTTCCAAAAAGCATCTCAAAATAGAAACTCCAGAGGAGTGGGCGATTCGGGCAATGGAACTCCAGCCCCCTGTGACAAAAACTGCTGTCAAGGCCCGTTATAAGGAATTGGTTAAGCGCTTTCATCCAGATGTCCATGGCGGAGACAGAACAAGAGAAGAACAATTAAAAGTTATCATAGAGGCGTATAAAACTCTTATGAAGAGCTTGGGGGCTTAAGTGTACTGGAGGGAACGAGTGGAGTGTTGTTCGTCGTCTGATGATCTTCACAGAGGATTCGTTCATCATGCATTCTTCGTCTATGACACGCGACCCATTAGGGCCCAGTGATACGACCTGTCATCCTCTGGAACGACCAGACATCAGCATTTCCGTCAGACAGGTCTTTGGCCTGGAAACTGATCTGGAAGTTCCGGCCTTCAGTAAGAGTAGCACATTCGTGCCAGAGATTGACGAGACATACCGGTTTGACCATTATACAACTATAGCAATATTAGCTGGATTTTCGCACAATCGGAGAGTAATGCTCCAAGGATACCATGGAACGGGTAAGTCTACGCATATTGAGCAAGTGGCGGCCCGGATCAACTGGCCCTGCATCCGTGTGAATCTGGATAGTCATGTGAGTCGAATCGATCTGATCGGCAGGGATGCCATTGTTCTACGAGATGGGCGCCAGGTGACTGAATTTCGCGCTGGCATTTTGCCATGGGCTTTGCAGCAGCCCATGACTCTCGTGTTTGATGAATATGATGCGGGCCGCCCAGATGTGATGTTTGTGATTCAGCGCGTGCTAGAAGTGGAGGGCAAGTTAACATTATTAGATCAGAACAGTGTCATCCACCCACATCCATCTTTCCGATTGTTTGCAACGACTAACACGATTGGCTTAGGGGATACGACTGGACTGTATCATGGTACGAATCAAATTAATCAAGGGCAGATGGATCGTTGGAATATCATAGCAACACTTAATTATCTCGAGCATGAAGAGGAAGTGCAAATCATTCTTTCCAAGCTGCCAGAATACAACCAAACTGGTTTGCGTGAACAGGTCGCAGCTATGGTTTCTGTGGCAGAGATGACTCGCAATGGATTTATGTGTGGTGATATCTCAACGGTCATGAGCCCGCGCACGGTGTTGACCTGGGCTGAAAATAACACTATATTCCAAGACATTGCTTATTCATTCAGAGTGACATTTCTCAACCGGTGCGATGAAACAGAACGGCCAGTGGTTGCGGAATACTACCAGCGCTGTTTTGGTCACGATTTAGAAGAAGAAAATCCAACGAGAATCCGCTGATCCGTTTCCTGGAGAAACAGAGAAGTGGGTAATTCCTGGGGACACAGTGTGTCTGTGCTCCTTGGACGCTCTTCAGGCTTCAGGAGTGTAGTTCGTGTTTAACGGGCCGTCTAGCGAAGCTGGACTTGTCGAAACATTCAAGCGAGCGACGGCCGCAGCCGTGCGTGCCGTCGCTCAACGTGGTGATATTGTTGTATCCTATGATACTAAAATCACTAATAATATCAACGTCTGTCTGCAGATGCCACTTTCAAAAAGTCTAACAGATAGGAGAACAAAGCTAAGGCTGCGTGGTACGGCTGATGCCATTGCGTTGAAGTTGCGTTATCACGACGCTAGTGTGCACAGTTTATATCAACCTCTAACGTTGCCCGCGCAGTCAATCTATGATGCGATCGAGCATGTGCGGGTTGAGACACTCGGGATAAATAAATTTACGGGCATCGCTCTCAATATATTGACAATTTATGAGCAAAATTGTCAGCAGAAAGGTTATCAGCATGCCATACGGGCGGAAGATGTGCCCATAGAGGAAGCCCTCCGGATGCTCGCTCTGGAAGAGTTGACTGGCTTACAAGCATTCCCTGCCGCTCATCACGCCGCCAGGCTTTGGCGCCAGCATCTTGACAACGAGGCGGCCGCTTCTCTGGTGGAGTTGCGTCGACATGTTGAGGATCAGAAGGCCTTCGCCATCAGGGTTCGACAATTCATCGCCACCCTCGGCTTGGAAGATGTGCAGGCAGAGTCAAGGGATGTCAGCAGGGAGCAAGAGCAGCCACCGGATCAGTCACAGGCAGACACGCTCTTGGATCAGACGGAGAAGAGCCAACCTGCGGTAGGGGATGCCGCGAGGGGGGAAGCTTACGGGCCTGCAGAGCCAACCTTAGAGCCAACCTTTACTGCGCCGAGGGAGAGGCCGCGTAGTGATGAGAAACTCGGCGTCTCGCATGGGATCTCGCATGGGAACGGGGAATCAAGTCTTGAAGCCAGGAATCTGACTTGGTATCATGCTTATTCGACAAGATTTGACCGCATAGTAGAGGCGAGCAGGCTCTGTCTTGCAGACGAGCTCATGCAGCTGCGAGCGGAACTTGACAGACAGCTAGCGCGCCTCCAGGGTGTCGTGAGCGTGAGTCGGCTGGCTCATCGCCTACAACGCCGTCTCTTAGCCAGGCAGATTCGAACATGGGAGTTTGATCAGGAAGACGGTCAGCTTGATTCTGGCAGGCTTGCCCGCATCGTCGCCAATCCTCTTCATGTCCTTTCCTTCAAGCGTGAACGGGCAATTGATTACCTCGATACAGTGGTGACTTTGCTGATTGATAATTCAGGCTCCATGCGCGGACGACCCATTACTGTAGCCGCTATGAGTGCTGACATTCTCGCCCGTACCCTAGAGCGCTGTGGCGTCAATGTTGAAGTCCTCGGTTTTACCACTCGGGCCTGGAAAGGGGGACACCTCCGTGAATTATGGATCCGCGACAATCAGCCTCCTCGTCCAGGTCGCCTCAACGATTTGCAGCATGTTATCTATAAATCGGCTGACACACCATGGCGACGGGCACGTAAAAATCTTGGCTTAATGCTGCGCGAAAGCCTTCTGAAAGAGAACATCGACGGCGAAGCCTTGTTGTGGGCACATGATCGCCTCACGGCACGCTATGAAAAGCGGCGCATCTTGATGGTCATATCAGATGGGGCTCCTGTGGATGATTCCACGCTTTCTGTCAACCCTGGTAACTACCTGGAACGGCATCTGCGTGAAGTGATCTCTTGGATTGAGAATCACTCTCCCGTAGAACTTGTTGCAATTGGTATTGGTCATGATGTGACTCGCTATTACCGGCGGGCTGTTGCCATCATGAACGCTGAGGAACTAGGCGGCACAATGATGAAACAGCTTCTTTCTCTGTTTGAAGAGCAGCGCCACTGATGGAGGAGAGAGTGCGGCGGGCGGGGGAGCCCCCCCCGCCTGGCGTAAACTTGCGTGGCATCCATCCTAGAAATCCATGCCACCCATACCGCCGCCGCCCATGCCACCGCCCATGCCACCACCAGCAGCAGGTGCCGGTGGGTTCTTTTCTGGCTTCTCGGCAACCATAGCCTCTGTGGTAATCAGCAGGCCTGATACAGAAGAAGCGTCCTGCAGAGCAGTGCGCACTACCTTCGTCGGGTCAATGATCCCTGCCTTTGTCATATCGCAATAGATACCGTTCTGGGCGTCAAAGCCCCAATTGGGATCTTGACTTTCCAGAAGTTTACCTGCTACAACTGCACCGTCATGACCGGCGTTTTCTGCAATCTGTCTTACCGGAGATTGCAAGGCACGACGGACAATCTCTATACCAACCTTCTGGTCATCGTTTGCGGGCTGTAGGCTGTTCAGAGACTGAATAGCATACAGCAATGCACAACCACCACCACAGACAACACCCTCTTCTACTGCGGCACGCGTGGCATGCAGCGCATCATCCACGCGATCTTTCTTTTCCTTGACTTCAACCTCTGTCGCTCCACCTACTTTAACGACGGCGACACCGCCAGCGAGCTTGGCAAGTCTCTCCTGAAGTTTCTCGCGATCGTAGTCAGAAGTTGTTTCCTCAATCTGCTTACGAATCTGGTTGCAGCGGGCAAGGATGTCGCTCTTGGCGCCGGCTCCGTCGACGATGGTGGTATCGTCTTTGGTAAGAGTAATTTTCTTCGCCGTGCCTAACATCTCGAGAGTAACGTTCTCGAGTTTGATTCCGAGATCTTCAGAGACCACCTGACCGCCAGTCAGAATGGCGATGTCTTCGAGCATCGCCTTACGTCTGTCTCCAAAGCCAGGCGCTTTGACTGCAGCCACTTTCAGTCCACCGCGAAGCTTATTGACGACGAGTGTAGCGAGTGCTTCACCCTCAACATCTTCCGCAACTATCAAGAGTGGCTTGGCAGACTGGACGATAGATTCCAGTACAGGCAATAAAGGCTGTAATCCAGACAATTTTTTCTCGAACAGAAGAACATAAGGATTTTCTAGTTCACAGACCATCTTCTCAGCGTTTGTTACAAAGTAGGGCGATGTGTAACCGCGATCAAACTGCATGCCCTCTACAACGTCAAGTTCTGTCTCGAGACCTTTAGCCTCTTCTACAGTAATAACACCCTCATTACCAACCTTTGCCATAGCATCGGCGATGATTGTGCCAATCTCGTGCTCGCCATTTGCAGAAATCGTGCCAACCTGGGTGATCTCTTCGTTGGTCGAAACTGGTCTCGAGTGAGACTTGACTTCCTTAATGACCGCATCGACCGCGAGATCAATGCCCCGCTTGAGGTCCATTGGATTCATGCCAGCCGCTACGGCCTTAGCCCCCTCGCGAACAATAGCCTGAGCCAGAGCTGTGGCCGTCGTCGTGCCATCGCCTGCCATATCATTTGTCTTCGCAGCGACTTCACGTACCATCTGTGCTCCCATGTTCTCGAACTTGTCAGCAAGCTCAATTTCCTTGGCCACAGTTACACCATCTTTAGTGATACGTGGAGCGCCAAACGACTTGTCTAGGACAACATTACGGCCCTTAGGGCCCAGAGTGACCTTGACAGCATCGGCCAAGATATCAACGCCGCGCAGCATGCGAGCGCGTGCATCAGTGGAAAATTTGACTTCCTTGGCAGCCATGATTTTATTCCTTCCCTTACTTCCTTATGACCATCATTTCTCCAGGACGCCCATGACATCGGACTCCTTCATGATCAACAGCTCGTCGTTGTTTATCTTGACTTCAGTACCTGACCACTTGCCAAACAAAATCCGGTCCCCGACCTTGACATCGGGAGGCACGATCTTGCCATCCTCCCCACGGGCACCAGGACCAACGGCAATGATTTCGCCTTCTTGTGGCTTTTCCTTAGCTGTGTCGGGAATGATGATTCCCCCTGGGGTCTTTGTTTCCTGCTCAATGCGTTTGACAACGACGCGGTCATGCAGCGGACGAAATTTCATCCTTGTACCCTCCGGTAATGCTTGTATGGCGGGGTAAGGGGCAGCTATTGCTAGCACTTACAGCCAGTGAGTGCCAGTCACTTATCACATATCCTCTCTGCTGTCAATAGTATATCGTAACATAAAAAAAGACACGCCCTTCAAACGTCCATGAATGCAGAGATCCTGAATCATTTTGATATAATTCTAGTTAAAAATCATTAAATGGGCCTCCTTGTGTTAGCTTTGAGAGGTGGCTTCCATACTGGAATGCTAGAGTCTGCACTTTCGATGCGGTGTCTTAGATGCGGTGTCTGATTCCCTTGTCTATCTGGTCTATGATGAGATGAATAGGATGTTCCAATGGGCTGCTTCTCCTCCCCTCGACGAGCAGACGTTTGCCCGTCTCATGCAAGCGGTTGGGCCGTTCGAGACACGCCCAAGAGTCGCAGTGGCTGTCTCTGGAGGTCCCGACAGCATGGCGTTATGTGGTCTCATGGTCCGCTGGATGAGATCTCAGGGTGGAGAAACGGTGGCATTGACTGTTGATCATAGGCTTCGGCCAGAGTCGCCCCATGAAGCGCGACTAGTCGGTGAACGACTCGCCAGGCTCGGGTTAACACACCACATCTTGACCCGGACGGGTCCGCCGCTGCAGGCTAATGTTCAGGCAGCGGCCCGCGCGGCCCGCTACCAGCTTATGGAAGAGTGGTGTCGGAGAGAAGGCGTCCTGCATCTCGCTCTGGCACACCACCAAGACGACCAGGCAGCAACATTTCTGCTACGATTAGCCAGGGGGAGTGGTCTTCGTGGACTTGCGGCTATGACACCCGTTGTCTACCGCCGGAACATGCGAGTCGTACGCCCACTGTTGACGGTGACACGCGCGTGTCTCAAGGCCACCTGTATCGCCCATGGCTTGGCCTGGACAGATGACCCGAGCAATCAGAATGAATCTTTTGCTCGTGTACGGATGCGACGTCTCTTTCCACTATTAAAAATTGAAGGAATAGATACCACACGTCTTGCGACTACAGCTAAACATCTTACACGCGTTAAAGTAGCTATTAATGAGGCTGTAGCAACCATTTTGGCAAAAAGCGCAGAGATTCACCCTTTTGGATTCGCCCTGCTGGACCCAATGGGCTTGAGAGGGATTCCTTATGAAGTAGCATTACGTGCTATAGCATCTCTCCTAACAATAGTTAATGGGCGGACTTATCCGCCTCGCCTGCGACAGTTAGAGGATTTACATATGGCTATTTTGGCACAAGCAATACAGGGGGGGCGGACTCTGGCTGGATGTCTGGTTCGGCCATTTCAGGAGGGCCTTTTGCTCTGTCGTGAACCAGCAGCCGTCGCTGTGCCACAGTCTGTCACGGCAGGAGGAGTGTGCCTCCTTTGGGACAGACGTTTTCTTATTCTTACCCCACGTACCGTACCCGCTGGTTTGAAGGTCGGAGCATTAGGACAAGCAGGCTGGCGTGCGCTCTCTATGGTCAGGCCAGCCTTAACACGCCTGCCACCCCGCATCGGCTGGACCCTCCCAGCTTTGCATGCTCCAAACGGACAGATTGAACCCCTTCTTCCTGTAGAAGCATTCTGTGATGCAAATCTGTCTGAAAGGAATTCAGTTGCCACCACCACGGCCGTTTTCGCTCCTGACCTGACACACCGGCATTAGTTCTAGCATAATCTCTTGCTTTGCAACGTGTGAAGACTATCTATTGCTGTGGCGACGCCGCGTGTCGGTGGCTCCCCGTGGAATCCAATCCAGAGAAGGGCTCTGAACTTGAATTCGGGAAAGAATCTTGCGCTGTGGATCATCATTGGTCTGCTCTTAGTGGCCTTGTTTAATCTGTTCCAGTCATCATCGCCACGGACAACACAGGCTAATCTGGCATTTTCGGATTTCCTGGCAGAGGTGGAACGGCATGAAGTCCGTGATGTCATTCTCCAGGGCCGCACCCTGCAGGGTCATTTTAACGATGGTCGTATGTTCTCCACTTATGCGCCTGAGGATCCGACTCTTGTTCCTACTCTGCGCGCCCATGGTGTCCGCATTGCGGCCCAACCCAGTGAAGAGAATATGCCCACTATCTGGAGTATCCTCATTTCATGGTTCCCAATGCTGCTTTTGATCGGTGTATGGATTTTCTTCATGCGTCAGATGCAGACAGGTGGTGGGAAGGCGATGGGTTTCGGCAAATCACGGGCCCGCTTGCTGACGGAAAAGACAGGACGTATTACCTTTGAAGAAGTGGCGGGGATTGATGAAGCCAAGCAGGAATTGGAAGAGGTGGTCGAGTTTCTCAAGGACCCACAGAGATTTCAGCGTCTGGGAGGAAAGATTCCAAAGGGCGTACTACTGGTAGGCCCGCCCGGGACAGGCAAGACTCTTCTCGCCCGTGCCATTGCCGGCGAAGCAAACGTGCCGTTCTTCACAATTTCTGGTTCGGACTTTGTAGAAATGTTTGTTGGCGTGGGAGCCAGTCGTGTCCGTGATATGTTTGAACAGGGTAAAAAAAATGCTCCTTGTATTGTTTTCATCGACGAGATAGACGCAGTGGGACGGCACCGCGGTGCGGGTTTAGGTGGTGGCAACGACGAACGCGAGCAGACGTTAAATCAGTTGTTAGTAGAGATGGATGGATTTGAATCTAATGATGGTGTTATTTTAATCGCTGCGACAAACCGCCCTGATGTACTCGATCCGGCTTTGTTACGTCCAGGTCGTTTTGATCGTCAGGTAGTGGTCCCGAATCCAGATGTTCTCGGACGCGAGAAAATCTTGAAGGTGCACATGCACAAGGTACCACTGGGGTCAGATGTGGATGCAAAGGTGCTAGCACGTGGGACACCCGGCTTCTCGGGGGCTGATCTCGCTAATCTGGTCAACGAGGCCGCTCTGTTGGCGGCGCGTCACAGCAAGCGTGTGGTCACCATGTCGGAATTCGAGTCAGCAAAGGATAAAGTTTTGATGGGAGCAGAGCGGCGCTCCATGGTGATGAGTGAAGAAGAAAAGCGCCTGACTGCCTATCACGAGGCTGGCCACGCTATTTGTGCTCTGCACAATCGTCACTCTGATCCCGTGCACAAGGCGACAATCATCCCGCGTGGCCGCGCGCTTGGCATGGTGATGCGGCTGCCAGAAGGAGATCGTATTTCGACCTCACGGGCTAAGATTGAGGCTGATCTGACTGTGTTCATGGGCGGACGCGTGGCAGAGGAATTAGTCTTTGGTGCAGAGCGTGTGACTAATGGCGCCATGGCAGACATCAAAGCTGCAACTGATTTCGCACGCCGTATGGTCTGCGAGTGGGGTATGAGTGAAAAGTTGGGCCCGCTTGCCTATGCGGAGGCTGATGAAGAAGTCTTCTTAGGTCATTCCATCACACGGCATAAAAATATCTCTGACGAAACAGCCCGTCAGGTGGACGAGGAGATTCGTCGCATCGTAGAGGAGGCGTACGGCCGTGCTCATGGCATTCTGAGTCATTTTCGCCATGAGCTTGAAACCCTTGCAAGGGGATTACTGGAGTACGAAACTCTCTCTGGAGAGGAAATACGCCTGCTCTTAGCGGGAGAGCCTGTCCCGCGAGCGCGAGAGGATGGGGGTGCGACCGCGACCGCACCCGCACCCCACAGCAGTCCACGCGCCTCTGTACCAAGCACCGGTTAAACCGGTTATAGTAAACTGTAAATAGTAAACTGTAAACTGAGTAAGCAGCAGCAGCGCCGGCCGCCTCACGCCCTGAGTGAGGCCGTATGAATTATGAATCCAGAAAACTCCGCAACTTGCGAGAACGACTCGGGTGTTTAAGCTTGCGTAAAGCTTTGGCCTCAATCTGACGAATGCGTTCCCGCGTCACTGAAAACTGTTGACCGACTTCTTCTAGTGTATGGTCTGTGTTCATACCGATACCAAACCGCATGCGCAGCACACGTTCCTCGCGGGCCGTAAGACTAGCGAGCACTCTCGTACATGTTTCTCGCAGGTTAGCATTGATGGCAGCGTCCAAAGGTTGGACGGCGTTTTTATCCTCTATGAAATCACCGAGGTGACTATCTTCCTCATCCCCTATGGGCGTTTCCAGACTAATAGGTTCCTTGGCAATCTTGAGAACCTTACGGACCTTTTCTAGAGGCATTGACAGTTTCTGAGCCAGTTCTTCCGGCGTCGGCTCTCGGCCTATTTCATGTAACATCTGACGAGACGTCCGCACCAGCTTATTAATCGTTTCAATCATGTGCACAGGGATACGGATAGTCCTTGCCTGATCTGCAATGGAACGGGTGATGGCTTGTCTAATCCACCAGGTAGCATAGGTTGAGAACTTGTAGCCACGACGATATTCAAATTTGTCAACGGCTTTCATCAAACCGATATTGCCTTCCTGAATCAGATCCAAGAACTGCAGACCGCGGTTGGTGTATTTTTTCGCAATGGAGATGACGAGGCGAAGATTGGCCTCGATCATTTCTTTCTTAGCCTTAGACGCCTCTCGTTCGCCCTTTTGGACTGTCGAGACAATACGTCGAAATTCGCTGATCGGCAAGCCGGTTTCGGCGGCAATTGCAACGATTCCAGCCCTTATCTGTTGCACCTCACTGCTATGACAAGTAGCCAGTTCTTTCCAGCCCTTGCTGGAGCGGACGGCAACTGTGTCTAGCCAATGGGGAGCGAGCTCGCGACCGCAATAAGCTTCCAGAAATTCCTCGCGTTGGATTCGAACACTTTCCGCCAGGCGTAACAGCCGACCTTCCAGGCGAATCAGACGCTGCGACAGACTATTAAGCTGCTCAACAAGATCTTCAATACGGGCGTTGCTGAAATGAATGCCATCCATGAGCTTGAGCACATCCTGACGGGTACGCTCGTACTTGCGTTCTATAGCAGTCGAAACCTGTTCACCCCTCTGCAGGAGAGACAGCCTTTGCTGCTGGACCTTCTTGAGGTGATCATAAGCAGTGGATATTTTTTCGAAGGTCTCGATAATCTTTGGCATCAGTTGCTGTTCCATCGCGGCGAGGGAAATGCCACCCTCTTCAACATCCTCCGCCTCCTCGGATTCTACACTTGAGTCTTCTTCCCTCGTGACCTCCTGTTCCTCTTCGGCAACAGCAAGACTCCTTGTGAGGGTGGACGGGAGGACGTCGGGTATGTGCCCCGTTTGCTGCTGCAGCGCAGTCACTTCTGCTCCTGTTGCAGGGACATGAACAGGCCGTACATCCTGTTCTAAAAGAGACATTCCATAAGTTGTATCTAGATCTATTATATCTCTTAATAAGATTTTATTCGCCAGCAAAGAATCATGCCACTCGACAAGCGCACGGAATGTGAAAGGGCTCTCGCACAAGCCGCTGATGATCATCTCACGACCGGCCTCGATGCGTTTAGCAATGGCAATCTCTCCTTCCCTAGATAGGAGTTCAACGGATCCCATTTCCCTTAGGTACATACGTACCGGGTCATCAGTGCGGCTGATATCATCTTCTTCGACATTGCCGCTGCTATGTTCCGAGTCCTCGAAGTTTTCTTCTTCTGCTTCTTCAACAATGTGAACGCCCAACTCGGAAAGCATAGCCATGGTATCCTCGATCTGTTCTGAGGACACGTCACCGGGCGGCAGGGCTTGATTCAGCTCGTCATAAGTGACATACCCGCGGTCTCGTCCCCAAGAGACCACCCTTTTAACGGCAGCGTTCATAGAATCGAGGAGAGGGCTATCAATCGACTCGTCCTGTGCCTCAGACTGTACCTCGGACGTCTCGGTCGAGGCGGAAGGTTTAGTTACCATGAGTTGCCTCACAACTACTCAAGCTGGCCGACCATTGCCTGGTGTACGAGCAACTTCCATCAGAGATGGGAACGGCCAGAAGAAAGGCCTGAAACTTTCTTGCGGCAAGAACCCGGACTCGCCGCCCGGGGGAATCCTCATCTGCCAGTATCCGGCAGCAACTCCTGGAGATTTTCAGCAACTGGCTTACAGGCGGCCATTGTGATGGTGTCGCAGATCATTGCACCTTCTCTCTGTAGAAGACGCTTTTCCTGAAACAAACTCGGGATGTTAGGACAGCAACTACCACATGTCAAAATTTTGTTTACAAGAACACGTACATAAAAGCACGCCAGAAAGGCTGACTAGTTACCGTGCCTGTGTAAAGGCTGTCAAGAGCTGAGAGGAGATTCGTTTCTCTTTAGGAGAACAGGCATAGCATTGTATATATTTTATATACTGAAACATATTTTTTCATAAAATGAACAAGTAATACTTAAATAATCCTCATGCAAGACCTGCATTTGCAGATTCAAAAATATGGAATTTGATATGTTATTGAAGTTTAATGGTTAGGAGCCGTGTCGTGCACAACCCATCTATAAAGTCTGTCGTTTTTGATCTTGATGGTACGTTGATTGATAGTGCTCATGACGTGACACAAGCGGTGAATCGGATGCTCTCTGAGCAGTCCTCTCCTCCTCTACCTGTGGAAATGGTCCGACCAATGATCGGGGACGGTGTCCAGATGTTAATGGAGAGGGTCTTGCCAGCCGCTGGTGTGATGTTGCCAGACGAGGGTCTCGAGGGTCTGCTGGCACACTGTGCCGCTCGCTATCAGCATTTTTACGCTCTCCATCCTGCGGAGCACACTGTTGTTTATGACGGTGTATATGAAGTCTTAGCTGCGCTGCAAGCTGAAGGGTATCGACTGGGTATCTGCACGAATAAACCACATGCCCTGACCCATCTTGTCCTCGAATCTCTGGAGATGGCATCTTACTTCACAGCTGTTTTAGGTAGCGGAAATATAAAATTTCGTAAACCAGATGCTCGTCATTTGTGGACTGTTATGGCGCAGATGGGAATAACACGCGAAAATTGTATTTACGTTGGGGATAGTGAGGTCGATATCGCCACTGCCCGCAATGCAGGGGTGCCGCTAGTGTTGGTGGGCTATGGGTATGCCCGGATTCCAGTAGTAGAATTGGAAGCGGACGCGATAGTAGATTCTTTTCTCGATTTGCCAGCAGCCTTGGCTAGACTAGCCTTTAAGAGCAGAATGGGGTGTCCTTGCCATGTTTAATATGGCCAGTAATATGGCCAGTGAATTGCCAGGAACTCTTGGCCTCTTTTCATCTCCTGTTCCCTACCCACCAAAGGCCATATTCTGGTGGCGTGGAGTAGTGGCGCTGCGTTGGAGGCCATGACTGCGGCCAGGGCACGCGGCATGGAAGCTGGAATGCATTGTGGATCAAGCACGTCTTGTGATGTGAATCGAGAATGAGCAAAAAATGAGCAAAAGCAGATGCTATCTGCCGTGCCAACCCGTTTTGTCGCTCAAACCTTAAAGAACGGCTTATTGTTGCTCCCACACCGTGAGAGTGCGTATGGGGTCCCGTTTTTACAACGTGCTTTTGCCCAGATACCCAGCTGTTGTCTGTCCTCATACATTGTCCTGTGCCATGGTCTACATAGCGGATATTTTGCGGGACGGGACTGGACGGAATTGACGGTCGTATCGTTCCATACGGCGAGCCACAAGCCTTGGCCTCTAGTCTAGAGAAGTTAGTGAACTGCTGCGGCATATGGTTGCCGTGCGCCGCCAAGCCGTTGCCACAGGGTACTACTGACTGGCGCTATAGCTGCGAACAAGAGACATCGAGCCTTTGAGCCTTGTGAGCCTTGAGAGGAGCCTGGAGCAGTGCTTCTCCGCACACCGCGCCTGCAACACACCTCGCCCCGGGCCGGGGGGGCCGGATTGAAATCTTGGCCCTCTAGAAAAAAACTGCGCCGCAGAAGCCTGGAGATATCTAGAAATCATTTTTACTGGAGATATAGAAAATTTTTACTTATGATATATTTATAAATACATTAAAAATGTATAATTTTTTTAAAAATATTAAATAGAATTAAAAATTGAAAATATTTTTTTATGCACATAAATTTTAATATTCGTCCTCTTTATATTGCATTTTCTATTTTCCTATCTCATATTTCTCCCGCTGCAAGTCTGAGGGAGCGGAACTAAAGCTATGCGTCTGATCATCAATGGTAACGAGCAGACATTCGCCGGGCCAGTGACCGTCGCAGTGCTGCTGTCGAGCCTTGGATTTGATTCAAGTAAGGTAGCTGTGGAATGCAATCTGGCAATTGTACCGCGTTCTGCCTATGCGGAGACCTTCTTAGCTGAAGGAGATAGACTAGAGATTGTGCATTTCATTGGAGGCGGTTCTCTGGAGAATTCGCCATCAAATATGGCAGAAAATAAGGAAGATCTTCTTGAAATTGCAGGACGTCGATTTCGCTCCCGTCTCATTGTCGGCACAGGTAAATACAGAGATTTTACAGAAACGGCTCGGGCAATTGCTGCGTCCGGGGCTGAGATCGTTACCGTCGCGGTACGAAGGGTAAACCTGTCCGATACGTCTCGGCCTATGCTGGTCGATCATGTTGATCCCAGACGCTATACGTATATACCGAACACGGCAGGTTGCTTCACCGCAGAGGAGGCCGTACGCACTTTACGTCTAGCACGTGAAATGGGAAACTGGGATCTCGTAAAATTAGAAGTATTAGGGGACCATAAAACCCTTTATCCAGACATGATAGAGACCTTGCGTGCTGCTGAACAGTTGGTCGTCGATGGTTTTAAAGTCATGGTCTACTGCAATGACGACGTGATCTGCGCCCGCCGGCTTGAAGAGATGGGATGTGTCGCCATCATGCCACTCGCGGCCCCTATTGGTTCTGGTCTTGGGATTCGCAACCAGATGAATATTCGTTTAATAGTAGAACAAATACATGTACCAGTTATCGTAGATGCTGGGGTTGGGACCGCCTCGGATGCCACTGTAGCGATGGAGCTCGGTTGTGATGGGGTGCTCATGAACTCAGCCATTGCCGAGGCGAAAGATTCAGTGCGTATGGCACAGGCGATGAAAAAAGCTGTTGATGCGGGACGACTTGCTTATCTTGCTGGCCGCATGCCACGCAAACTGTATGCGGATCCATCGTCACCCTTAGCTGGCCTTATCTAAGATTTCGCGTAGGAGGACATTCATGGGCTATACGTTTGATAAGACCCTCTATGGGACAACATTTGACGATGCCATTTCCCAAGTGACTGATGCTCTGAAAGCGAGAGGATTCGGCATTCTGACCACAATTGATGTTCAGAAAGCTATGAAGGAAAATCTACAACGGGAGATGCATCCCTATATGATTCTGGGAGCCTGCAGCCCAAGGCATGCGTTCCAGGCACTGTCACTAGAAAACAAGATCGGGAGCATGATGCCATGCAATGTCGTCCTCCAGGAAAAAAGGCGTGGCTCTGTGGAAGTTTCTGCTGTTGATCCTGTTGCCTCTATGAATGCTATTCAGAATCCGCAGCTCGTCGATGTAGCCGTGGAGGTACAAGGGCTCCTCAAGGAGGTGATCAAGGCATTGTGATAGATGAGGGAGGGGGGGGATTTTCCCTCTGCTTGCTCTGCTCAGTACTACGGCGCTCTTGTTTCCATTGCTGGTTTTCCTTGACAGGAAGCTGAGTGCTCCGTATCGTGCTGTAGCGTTTGGCCGTGAATAATAAATAATGTATAAGCAGAGCATATGAGTAGAAGAGACGCAGACGCAAAAGACACGACATCCCCTCAGAATCAGAAACTGTCGGATTTTTCTATCAGGCTACAGACTGCAAGGGGTACGGCTTTAGAAACTGCAAAAGTGGGCGAGAAAGAGTCTGACAGGCTAGGATTGGCATGGCGGGTGGGTTTGGAGTTCATTGCGGCAATAGTTGTCGGTGGTGGTCTTGGATGGTCGTTAGATAGCATTCTTGAAACGAAGCCATTGTTTATGGTCGTGTTTCTTGTGCTGGGTGGCGTCGCTGGGACGCTCAATGTTTATCGCATCTCACAGGGACTTGACGAATCTATTGGCCTCGGCCAGGCGAAACGCCGCAAGGAAGAGAGGCCTCCGGGCGGGCGTCTGTGAACGGGGAAAGCGAGGCGATGTGTGGGAAGCCCTGTCCATCAATTTGAGATTCTGCCGCTGATTCCTATCAGATTCGGCGCGCTTGATCTTTCTTTTTCCAATTCGGCCCTGTTTATGCTTGTGGCCGTTCTTGCCATTTATCTCTTCCTTGCCAGGGGAATGCGTGAGCGCAGTTTAGTACCTGGGAGATTCCAATCTTTAGTCGAAATAACTTATGGATTCGTCGCGAATATGATTCGTGACAATGTCGGCAAAGAAGGTGAGGAGTATTTTCCATTCATATTTACGCTTTTCACGTTTGTGTTAGTAGGTAACTTACTGGGTATGTTGCCGTATAGTTTCGCTTATACAAGTCACATCATCGTAACAGGCGCCTTGGGCATGACAGTCTTCGCTGGCGTGACGGTGATAGGATTCATGCGTCATGGCTTGCATTTCTTGCGTCTGTTCTTCCCACATGGGGCTCCATGGGCAACGGCGCCCATTCTGATCCCCATTGAGCTCATCTCATACCTTTCAAGACCGTTCAGCCTATCAGTGCGGCTTTTCGCTAATGTGACTGTGGGCCACATTATGCTGAAGGTGCTAGCGGGTTTCGTTGTCTCCTTGGGCCTTCTGCTAGGCGTTGTCCCACTGGCTGCGACAGTGGGAGTCACTGTTCTTGAATTCGGTATCGCCTTTCTACAAGCTTACGTGTTCGCAATTTTATCATGTATCTATTTAAACGACGCCCTTCACATGCACTAAAACTGAAACAGGTGTCTTCGCAGACGACAGGGTCTTATACATGTATGTAGACATGGATACATGTATGTAGACATGGAAGGGCAGGTGTGGGTGAAAGGAAAGGAACTCGCTATGGATCCTGCAGCAGCAAAAATGATCGGCGCAGGTTTAGCCGCTATTGGCATGATCGGGTCCGGCATCGGAGTCGGTAATATTTGGTCCAACTTGATATCTACTGTTGGGCGTAATCCGGCAGCAAAAAACAATGTTGAGCTTTATGGCTGGATCGGATTCGCTGTGACTGAAGCGATTGCCCTCTTCGCCCTCGTCGTTGCTCTGATTTTACTCTTTGCCGCTTGAATTTGCCGCTTGAAGTGAGTTTGTGCCACACACACGGTCAGTAGCGTGGCACGCTACGAAGGATGTGAAAAAGGAGTCACAAGGAGTCACGATGTTACCACAATTTAATACGACCTTTTTCCCATCCCAGCTCTTCTGGCTGGTCATTTTTTTTGGCATGCTTTACATCCTGATGGCTCGTTTTGCCTTGCCACGCATTACGAATGTACTCTCCGAACGTCAACGCCGCATCGAGGAAGATCTTGATAGAGCGGCGCAGCTGAAGGCCCAGACGGAAGAGACCATCCGTGACTATGAGCAGGCGTTGGCGGACGCGCGATCACAGGCTCGTGCAATTCTTCAACGCAGTCAGGAAGAGATCACCCACCTCGTGCAAAGCCGTCACCGGGAAGTGACCGAGCGATTGGCCGCAGAAGTGAAGGCTGGAGAGGAGAGCATTGCGGCGGCCAAACAGGTTGTCCTGGAGAAAGTTCCGGAGATAGCAGCGGAAGTAGCAGAAGCGACGGTCACCCGTCTCGTGGACCTGACCCTGGAGACGCCTTATTATCGGACTAAAGTAGCGGATGTTCTCAAGGAGAACGCGCAATGATGGCTTATGCCACACCGGATTTCTGGGTCGCAATTTCTTTTTTCATTGTCATTACAATGAGTTATAAACCTGTAGTAAAATGGCTTGTGGAGAGGCTCGATGCACGGGCAGAGACGATAAGAAATAAACTTGACACAGCTCGTCTCCTGCGAGAAGAGGCACAGCATATTTTTGCGGAATACCAGCGTAAACAGCGTGACATGATGAGGGATGCAGAGGAGATCATATCCCATGCCTGTGCAGAGGCGGAACGCTATAAAACGGAGGCTCTCTCCGAACTCCAAAGAGTCACTCAGGGCCGTACTACCCAGGCGTTGAGTCGCATCGCACAGGCTGAAACCCAGGCCATGAATGAAGTGCGGGATCTCGTGATTACGATCGCAATAGGTGCCACAGGACAGATTCTTGCTGAGAACATGGACAGAGAGCGAGGCGGAGCCCTCGTTCATCAGACGATCCAGGAATTACCACTCCGTTTAGGAAAGGGCTGATTTGCTCTCTCATCTTTCCCAATCCCAACGGCCATCAGGAGGGTGCCTGCCTTGCTTTGTCAGACAGGTCATGAGACTGTGCGGCATGAGCAGCAGAGTTCTCATGATACTAGGGGCTTTCACTGTCGCTGAGATACCTCAGGCTGTGGCATCGACTGATCCGCTGGCAGGGCGTAGTGCTCTCCCCTCTTGGAAAATTTGGGAAACTCTGGCACAAGTAGAATCTTCCCTGAATAGGGTAGGAACGATGCGGGCGCGTTTTCTGCAAATTTCTCGCAACAATAGTATGAATGTGAGCAAAGGCACCATATTCCTATCGCAACCGGGTAGGATGCGTCTTGAGTATGATCCGCCATCTCATGTGATGATTGTTTCCAATGGTTGGCATCTCATCTATCACGACGCAGACCTGGAACAGACTTCCTATATCCGGTTGGATGCCACGCCGGCAGGAGTGATGTTGCAGACTCCCGTCCACCTGAAGGACGATGTCACCGTCACTGATGCACGGCGTATGCCTGGTACCGTTGAAGCGAGTCTGCTCTTGACACAAGATCCATCCGCAGGTGAGTTGTCTCTCTTGTTTGGAGAACGGCCTTTCACTCTGAAGCAGTGGCGCATTAAAGATCTTAAAGGACAAATCATCACAGTTTCTCTTTACGCTGTTAAAACGGGACTGACTTTCGATCCTGATTTTTTTAAATTTCAAAGCCAGGACCCCCCGACGCCCCATACAAGCTGGGGCGCTCTATGGCATGCGGATTGGCACCAGAAAGGGCTTATTGCATGCCAAGGCCATTGATCGGCGGCGGGTGAGGATTTTCATGCCGTTCCTGCTGTCTCAGAGGCCGCTGACGGTGTGCCATTCCACTAGGAGTAGTAGGAGTAGGAGAGTCTTTTCATCCTGAGGAACTGCTGAGTCATGTGGATGGTATTCTGCTCACCTGTAGCGAATCCAATCTTCATCCCAGCCTTTACAGCCCTCAAAGCTCTGGCTTATGACCATCGCCGTGACGCGACGACGATCGTGCCTGCGTGAATCTTTGCATGCCTGGCCATTTGCCGTGGCCTTCAGGAACTGAACGTGGCTTTAGGAGGTACGCTCCATGTGTGCTGCGAACAGTCTGGTCATATGCCAGAGGCCGATGCATCACTCGAGAGGCAGTTCGCACCAAGACACATTGTACGGCTCACTGCTGCGGGCCGGGCTTCTTGGCAAATTTAATCAATGCAATAATAGATATAAGATAATAGATATAAGAGTCAATACATGAGCAGGGCATTGAAGAGCTTACACCCGGGAAGAGCTTACACCCGGTGGGATTGGCGTACGGACCCCTTGTCCGCCGGCTTGTTCAGATCCTTCGGTGTGGCGTGCAAAGACTATGTAAGAGATGTAAGAGGGATGTAAGAGGAAGGAGGATCGCCTCTGTCTACCCTGTCTACCGATCATAGGACGCCAGGACGGCACATGGAACATCCAATGTTGACAGACCCTTGAGGAAGGAGAGCTCGACAATACAAGCAGCGGCAGTAACATTTGCATTAATTAATCGTAATAATTTAATAGCTGTGCGCATTGTACTGCCAGTTGCTATTATGTCATCTAATACAACGACTCGTGTCTTTGGTTTGATGATGTTTGCCTGGATTTCGAGCACATCAGATCCATATTCGAGAGCATACTCGCACCGGCGGGCGGGTCCAGGGAGTTTCCCCTGTTTACGAATCATGACAAAACCACACTCCAGCTTCAAGGCCAGGGATGCGGCGACTGGGAACCCACGCGACTCTATCCCAGCCAACACATCTGGCTGATAGCCTCTGACGGCTTCGGCCAAACGATTCATCGTGACCTGCCAGGCGTCCGGATGAGCAAAAAGCGTTGAAACATCGTAGAAATATATCCCTGGTTTCGGGAAATCTGGAACCCCGCGAATGTGATTCTTGAGATTCATGGGACAATGGCCTGCTGTTGAAACACCGGCGACAGGCCCTTAATACCTTACCTGGCGCCACTCACAAAGCGCGGTGCTAGCAGATTGACTGTGCGTTTACAAGGCGTCTGGTTCACACCTCTCACCCAACCGCCCTCATGACTCCCCATGACTGTCACGATGTGACATCTGACATCATGTTGTGATTCTTGTCAACCCTCAGAGGAGGGTTAGAGACTGTATGTGTGTCATGTGTGTCATAAGGGATCTTCAGCTAGGGGGGGCTTCGACTGCTTTGCAAGAGGCAAAAGAGAGCCCTTGCGCAATTCCAGAATCCTGTCCGCGCCGCGCGATAACTCAACATTGTGAGTTGCGATCAAAGCAGCGAGCCTTTCTTCCCGTGCCAGTCGCAGTAATTCCGCGAAGACCTTTCCCGATGTTTCCGAGTCGAGGTTACCTGTAGGCTCATCTGCGAGCAACACTCGTGGCTTGTTCGCTAAAGCACGGGCTATAGCAACGCGCTGCTGTTCGCCACCTGAGAGCTGACTGGGCCAATATTCAGCACGGCAACCCAGTCTCATGCGATCGAGCAAATGTTGAGCCCGCTCGACAGCCATTCTGTGCGGCACGCGAGCAATCATCTGCGGCACGACAACATTTTCCAGAGCAGAAAATTCCTGTAACAGATGGTGGTACTGATAGACAAAACCAAGACAGTCACGCCGTAAAACCGTTCTGCGGTGATCTGGCAGCTGATCTGCTTGGTAGCCGGCAACACGAATAAAACCCGAATTTGCATATTCTAAGAGACCAGCTATTTGCAGTAGAGTTGATTTACCAGCGCCGGAAGGCCCCACCAAGGCTATAATCTCGCCTGGCCGCAAGACGAGCGAGACGCCCTTGAGGACTACCAGTACTCCTGTTCCCTGACGAAAGTGCCGTTGCACGTCTTTCAGCATTAAGACGCCCTCTTCCATATCATCGACCTGTGGCTGGGTCATGCATAGCGCAGGGCTGTAACAGGATCGGAACAGGCCGCCCGCCAGGCGGGATAGATCGTGGCGCTGAATGACAACCCAAGTGCCATCAGTACCACTGAGAGGACATCGTCTGGGGCTACCTGAGCCGGTAGGTGGGAGAGAAAATAAATCTCAGCTGCAAATAACTCATTCCCAGTGAGACTTTGTAGAAACTGACGAATATTTTCAATTTTTAATGAAAATAATAATCCAATTAATAGTCCTATCGATGTACCTATGACCCCTATACTGGCGCCACTCAGAAGGAATATCCGCAGAATCATGCCACGGGTGGCCCCCATGGTACGTAGGATGGCGATATCTCGGCTCTTATCTTTCACCAGCATGATCAGACCAGAGATGATATTGAAGGCTGCGACCAAGACGATCAATGTGAGAATCAGGAACATCACGTTCCGTTCCACCTTAATAGCGTTGAAAAAACTCTCATTAACATTCTGCCAGTTGTATATGCGAAGGGAAGAGTCAGCTATACGGGCTATCGCTGCGCTCGCTTCCCATGCCTTGTCGGGATTCTCCAGCATGATCTCTAGGTGGCTAACAGTGCCCTTAGGTAGATCAAAGTATAGCCGTGCTGTCTCTATCGGCATGTAGATAAACGCACTATCATACTCGTACATCCCAACACTGAAGATCGCGACAATACGAAACATCCGTAACCGGGGTACGGTGCCAAAAGCCGTGATGTTGCCTCTCGCGTTGACCAGAGTGACAGAGTCACCCACGTGTAACCCCAGCTTATGAGCCATGCGTGTGCCGATCACCACCACACCATGATGATCGTTAAAATTTTCTATGTTTCCTTCATTTATACCATTAATTATTGGTATGAGAGAGGAGATGTCAGAGGGGAACAGACCTCGGACGACCGCACCTGTTGCATGACTGACGCTGGTTGCCATCACTTGACCAGAGATTGTTGGGACAACCCGAGACACCCCTGGGAGGGCACGTACCCTTGCAGCCAGAGAGTCGAAGTCGCTTAACTGTTCCATGGGACCATGGAGAATCACATGACCGTTCAGCCCGAGAATACGGGAGAGCAGTTCTTGACGGAAACCGTTCATCACCGCCATGACGATGATTAACGTTGCCACACCTAGCCCAATGCCAAGCAGAGAAAAACCGACAATGACTGAGATAAAACCATCGCTCCGCCGGGTGCGCAAATAGCGCGAGGCAATCATGCGTTCTAATGGCGAAAACACTTCTCTTTTCTACCGTAAAACGTAAATTTTAGAAAGTTCTGCTAATCTTTCGCACGCAGACGCTCCATAAGGGCCTCCGGTGACAATTCCTCCCGAGCACCTGTGGCACGATTCTTCAATTCGATCACGCCTCGTGCCAAGCTTTTGGGCCCGACGATGACTTGCCACGGCAGACCAATCAGGTCCATATCGGCGAACTTCGTGCCAACCCGTTCATGGCGATCATCATAAAGGACTTCCACCCGTGCCCGACACAACATCTCGTACAGAGCATCACAACCTGCATCTATTGCCGTGTCGCCGCCTTTCAGATTAATCAGTCCAACTCTGAAAGGTGCCACAGCGGCTGGCCATATGATACCAGCCTCGTCATGAGAGGCTTCAATGATAGCCGCAACCAAGCGGGAGATGCCTATGCCATAGGAACCCATTTCTACTGGGACGAGGTCTCCATCTGGCCCAACCACCATAGCTCTCATAGGATCTGAATATTTCCGACCGAAATAAAAGATATGTCCGACTTCAATACCACGGGCAGCTATTAAGTCATTACCCAGAGCCGTGACAACAGTCGCTTGCGGATCGTGTTTCTCATCCGTTGCAGCATATAAGCTCATCCATTCATTTACTATTTGTTGTAAATTACTCGTATAGTCTATGTTTAGAGGTGGATTTTTCTCCAGAAGAGCGCGGTGAAAAAACACACTACTCTCTCCTGTGGCCGCCAAAATAATGAATTCGTGACTCATATCACCACCCATAGGACCAGCATCAGCGCGCATGGGAACAGCCCGCAAGCCCATGCGGGAAAAAGTTCTGAGATAAGCGACGAACATACGGTTATAGGCACGTCGTGCACCCGCGTAGTCCAGATCGAATGAATAGTTGTCTTTCATAAGAAACTCGCGTCCCCGCATAACCCCAAAACGGGGGCGTACTTCATCACGAAATTTCCAGTGAATCTGGTAAAACATTCTAGGCAGGTCACGATAACTCTTGATATTCTGTCGGAAAATGTTTGTGACAGATTCTTCGTGTGTCGGGCTATATAGCATAGCACGCCCGTGTCTGTCTGTGAGACGCAGCATTTCCTTGCCATAGTCTTCGTAGCGACCAGACTCGCGCCACAGGTCAGCGGACTGAACTGTTGGCATTAAGATCTCCTGGGCCCCAGCGGCATTTTGCTCCTCGCGTACGATCCACTCGACGCGACGCAGCACCCGTAAGCCCAGCGGCAACCAGTTGTAAATGCCGGCTGCGTGCTGGCGTATCATGCCGGCACGCAGCATCAGACGGTGGGAAACGACCTGGGCCTCAGCAGGATCCTCTTTCAGAGTCGGGAGAAAATAGGTAGACAGGCGCATAGAAACCTCTAGTCCGGTCGACAGGGACGCCCAGGGACAAGTCACCAAGGGATACATGGCGGAAGTGTGAGAGCGACCTCTGATCGAACATATCATATCTGTGAGATTCCTCACCACAAACGCTGGCTCAATCTACACAATCCCGAGCATGCAAAAGTGCGCCGGGGCGCACACAATGATGCAGGATGCAGGCGACTGATCAAATGCGCTGTGAACGTGTCGGTCCGGGGGGGGAGGGAGTTTTCAGCCAGCCGGGAATGGCTCCCTCCTGACACTCTTCGCCTTAAAAGAAGCACACCCGGGCCGCCCCGGTCTTTTCACCAGCCAGCCAGCTTCCCGTTGGGGGGATACGTGAACGTGACGTGACAAGCCTCACAGGCTCTCTGCAAGCAGGCGCTCTATTGCCTGTAAGGCTGCTGGTACAGCCTGAGGATCTGGTCCACCCGCTTGGGCAAGGTCTGGGCGTCCCCCACCGCCCTTGCCACCTAGAGCCTCTGCCCCAGCGCGTACCAGTGCGATGGCGCTAATTTTCCGCGATAAGTCATCTGTGACACCCACGACTATGGATGCCTTACCTTTCGTGTCACTGACGAGGACCACGACGCCAGAGCCGAGCTTTTTCTTGAGAAAATCAGCCAAACCTTTCAGTTCTTTTGCTGGTATCCCTTCTAGCTGTCGAACGGCCAATGGGATTCCAGCCACCTGCCTGACCGCTCTGTCTCTCACCAGCCCATTCACCAGCCCATTGCTTCCCTCAGCAAGAGCGAGCTTGCAACGCAGAATAGCTGCCTCACTTTCCAAGCGACGCCGCTCTGCAACGAGGGTAGTGACACGAATAGGGACATCTGCCTGAGTAGACTTCAGAACATCTGCTGCCCGTGCCAGCCAGGCAAAATGTTCGGCAACATGGGCTTCAGCCACAGCACCGGCCACTGCATCTATACGACGGACACCCGCTGCGACAGCACTTTCTCCCAGAATGTGGAAAAAACCAATATCGCCGGTACGGCAAACGTGGACCCCACCGCACAGTTCGGCAGAAAAAGCCAAAGGTCCACCCATTGTCACAACCCGTACCTCAGCGCCGTACTTCTCACCGAATAAAGCCGTTACACCACACTGAATAGCTCTTTCTGAATCCATAAGACGCGTGCTGACCGTTCCATTCGCCCGAATCTGTTGATTGACCATAGATTCAATGGCGCGCAGCTCCTGGGCACTAATGGCTTTCGGATAGCTGACATCCAAGCGGAGACGATCTGGCCCGACCAGGGAGCCCTTCTGAAGAACATGTCGACCTAAGATTCTGTGCAAGGCTGCGTGTAGGAGATGAGTAGCCGAGTGATGCACCCGCAACGCCACCCGGCGCGCCTTGTCAACAGAAAAATGCGCCATATCGCCTATAGCAACCCAGCCAGTCTCAATTTTACCTACATGGACATGAAGGACTCCAATTTTTTTGAGAGTATTAAATACATTAATAACTCCTTTTCCGGGTATTGTGATACACCCTGTATCACCCACCTGGCCGCCGGATTCACCATAAAAAGGGGTCCTATTGGACAGTAACATAACCGTCATTCCAGCGACTGCCTGCTGCACTGGCCGGCCATCCACAATCAGTGCCGTCAGAAACGCTTCTGCCTCTTCGTGATCATAACCCAGAAATTCTGTAATACCGATTCTGCCCTTAAGTTCAAACCAGAAAGATTCTGCTACCGCTTCACAAGACCCAGTCCACGCTTTACGTGCCTCAGCCTGCTGGTGCGCCATGGCCGCGTCAAAGCCTGCAAGGTCTACGGTGATAGCACGGTTACGCAGAACCTCTTGAGTCAGGTCGAGAGGAAATCCATATGTATCATACAATTTGAAAGCAATTTCTCCATCAAGAACACCATTTTTAGGTAGTATAGCGCTCTGTTCATCCAGTAGCTTCAGGCCCCGTTCTAGGGTCTGATGAAAGCGTTCTTCTTCAAGCCTCAAGGTTTCAGTAATGAGAGTCTCAGCACGAGACAATTCTGGATATATCTGACCCATCTGTTTGACTAGCGATGGGACTAATTCCCACAGCAGCGGAGTGTGCACGCCCATCATGTAAGCGTGGCGTATAGCACGTCGCAGTATGCGACGTAAAACGTATCCCCGCCCCTCGTTAGAGGGCAGCACCCCATCGGCAATGAGAAAACTGCTGCTTCGTAGATGATCTGCGATGACTCTGTGTGCGATACGGTCCGGCCCGTCAGGATCAGTACTGGTGATCTGCGCAGTCACTTCAATCAGGGTTCGGAGAATCTCTGTCTCATAATTGTCGTGCCGGCCTTGTAGCACAGCAGCTATACGTTCCAGACCCATTCCAGTATCAATAGAAGGACATGGTAGTAATACACGTTTTCCATTATCACCTTGCTCAAACTGCATGAACACGATGTTCCAGACTTCTACAAAGCGATCGCCGGACTCTTGTGCACTCCCTGGGGGCCCGCCAGGAAGGCTAGGACCATGGTCGTAGAAGATCTCGGAACACGGCCCACATGGTCCTGTCTCACCCATATGCCAGAAATTATCTGTCGTTGGAATGCGGAGAATCCTGTGCTCTGAGAGACCAGAGATTTGACGCCACAATAAAGCGGATTCCTCGTCAGATTCATGAACTGTCACCAATAACCGTTCCGCAGGCACAGCCAGTTCCTTAGTCAGGAAGCCCCAAGACAGCTCAATAGCGGTGTCCTTAAAATAATCACCAAACGAAAAATTGCCTAACATCTCGAAAAATGTATTATGGCGAGTGGTGTAACCAACGTTATCGAGATCATTGTGCTTTCCGCCAGCACGGACGCACTTTTGTACAGTCGTCGCGCGTTTGTAAGAACGCTTCTCTTTCCCTGTGAAAAGATTCTTGAACTGTACCATACCTGCATTAGTAAACATAATGGTTGGATCATTCCTCGGCACAAGAGGACTGGATGCGACGACCTCATGCCCATGTCCTTTGAAGTAGCTCAGAAATGTCGTACGAACGTCATTCATGGTGGTCATAGCTTTTCTCAATTCCGTAGCGGGGGGGGGGGGGGGCCTCAAGGAATGAACACAAAGCGAGTTCATGGAAAAAAAACTCTCGCGACACTGATCTCTGCATATTAGCAGGGCCGGCCGGACTGACCACAACGCTTGAGTCAAGGGGCACCTATATGCTGTGCAATGCTCATTCTATTCTGGTCCAGGGGACTCTGCATGAGTCTCTCTCACAGAGAGGAAAAGTCTTGTAAGGCTCCCAAGAGATCATCCGTCCACATTTGGAATGGTAGAAGAGAATGTGTCTCCAGCAGCACAAGACGAGATCATGAGAATCGATGATGGAAGGCACTCTCGTGGCTATCCTAGACGCAGAGAAAACCTTGCTCATCGCATTCTGCTCGACCTTGTTGATGTCGAGACACACAAACACCTTTCTCTACAAGAGAGCACGTATGGCGGCCCATTCTGACATGCAACACTGCGGCCCCTGGGGCCGTCAAGTTGGTTCTCTACAGAGCCTCATGTAATGTGCCGTGTCGTGAGACCACAGAGTCGTCTCATGATTCCTCATCAGAAGACCACCACAGCCTCTGACCCTCTTATCATGAGGACAATTATTTAGTGCGAAATATATCGTGACAAGACTTACATGTTTTGCTAAGTTCTCTAATAGATGAATCTATATTAATTTTATTATTAAGAGTAGCTGCTGAGGCCACAGCAGTGGCAGCGCTACTCATAGCCTCAAGTCCACCCTTAAATTTGTTCCATTCGCTCCAAACCTCTGGCCTGGTGGTCTGCTTGACTGTTGCGCTCTCTGTCTGAGCCTTGAAGGCTGTGTCGGAGAGTTCTGTCATGAAGAGAATACCCCCAGCACTTTGGGCCACAGCTTTGTCGTCCAGCGCACATTCTTTCTTCAAAACACAACCAAGCCCCTTCATCAAGGCACCAATCGTGGCCATGACTTTCTGGCGATACAGGACATTGGCATCTGCCTCCAATGCCCGCACTTGTGAATCTCCCTCTGATGCCTGTACGGGTACTCCAACTACACACCCAGCCGCTAGAATCGCGGCGACAATTGGCAGAATCGCATCAATGCGTTTCATTATAGATCTTCTCCACACTATAGATCTTCTCCACACTCGTTCACTGTTCAAAATGATACAATGGACGAAGGAGTCAGCTGAAGAGACTGTCTGCAGATAACGATCTCCCAGCTCTCAATCGCCATGCTCTCGTGAGGCATGCGCTTACATGGGCCATCTTCAGGAGTCTATCAAAGTGTAGATTTTTGAATGGAGAGCCCTACACTAGACTGCCAAAGACATCCTACACTACATGCCAAACATCATGCATCGTGACAGATCACAAAGACGTCAAATGTATCCTACCTAGGAGGGAGAGATCCTCTAGTCAGAAGCGTCAACCATAGGAGAGTCTCTTTCAGAGGAGCCAGAATTTCTTCCCCGTAGACAATCCGAGACAGACTTGTTACCCTGCCACTGGGAGGCTGGCGCTGGACGATTCCCTCGCCAACCCGGTCAGGTCCGGAAGGAAACAGCCGTAACGAGTCGCGAGTCGGGTCGGTCGTCCTGCCTCCTCTCACAAGGCCTCCGCATGAGGGGGAGTTGGCAGGCACTCGCTTCATCAAGTCGCTCATGGTCCAGACACCGTACTGCGTGCTCGCCCGTAAATATCGCCCTGTCACATTCTCCGCCCTCATAGGGCAGGACGTATTAGTGCGGACACTGACGAATGCTATACAGTCGGGCCGTCTCGCCAATGCCTATATGCTCAGCGGTGTGCGCGGCGTTGGCAAGACGACGACGGCTCGCATCTTTGCCAGTGCTCTGAACTGTATTGGTAAAGACGGGACTGGCGGTCCGACAGTCATCCCGTGTCGCCAGTGTGAACACTGTTGTGCGATTGCGGCAGACAGACACGTTGATGTGCTAGAAATGGACGCTGCCAGCCGTAGTAGTGTCAATGATATTCGGGATGTTATTGAAAGCCTGCGTTATAAGCCCGCCCGTGCCAGGTATAAAGTCTACATCATCGATGAAGTGCATATGCTCTCTAACCAAGCCTTCACTGCTTTGCTCAAAAGCCTGGAAGAACCGCCTGAACATGTGAAATTTATTTTCGCAACTACAGATATAGCAAAAATACCAAATACAATACTTTCAAGATGTCAAAGATTTGATTTACGTCGTGTTGAGATAGAAAACCTTATATCTCATTTCCTATACATTGCTGGGGAAGAAAATGTCCGGGTAGAACGGGAAGCCCTGCGATTAATCGCTGTCGCTGCTGATGGTTCAGTGCGCGATGGGCTGTCCTTGCTAGATCAGGCGATGGTCTGTGCCGTCACGAGCCACGATCCTGTCGATTCCAGAATCATTGTGACTGCCTCTGGGGTGCGTAAGATGCTGGGGCTTGCTGACAGAACGCTCATCTTTGATCTCATGGATGCCATTCTGCGAGGAGACGTAGAGAGAGCGCTGATTCTTATGAAGGAACAGCACGATTCTGGGGCTGATCCGTCTCTCATTCTTCAGGAAATCCTGGCGTTGATTCACTTGCTGACAAAGCTCAAGGTTGTGCCCAATGCAGCTCGGGATTCTGCGATCGCTGCAGCAGAATATGACATGAGCAGGGCGATGGCCGCAAAGCTGTCTATCGCAGTCCTCACCAGGGCCTGGCAGATGTTACGGAAAGCCCTCGTGGAAGTGCGCACTGCGCCATCGCCACTCCAGGCAGCTGAGATGGCTCTGATTAGACTCGCCTACACCGCTGCTCTGCCAACTCCATTTGAGGTTGTTTCTTCTTTCGAGCCGCACGAGCCTGTCGCCTCTCTTAAACCACAGCGGTCTCCAGTCTCTGGAGCTGGAGACTCTTCCACCGCCCAGCATGTCTCATCGTTAGTAGCTAATCCGTGTTCGTTCGCTGAGCTGATCACCTTGTGTCGAGCGAGAGGCGAGACGCAGCTTGCGTTTGACTTACAACACCAGATTCAGCCAGTGCATTTCGAGCCCTGTTATATTAGATTGCGACCACTGTACGAGACCCCGCGCAATCCTGCTCGCAGACTGGAGAAACTTTTAGGTGAATGGACTGGACAGCACTGGGTAGTCTCCGCTTCACCCGCGGAGGAAAGGGCCGCTGCAGTGCCACGGGAACAGGATACTAATCTGGTCGCTGTTGTGGCAGCGCATCCGCTTGTCAAGGCTGTCTTGGAAACATTTCCTGGTGCACGTATTCACAACGCCTCCGCTTGTCTCCCGGCAGCGGACTCCCAAGGGAGAGCCTATTCGTGTGGGTGTCCTGATATGAACACAGCAAAAAAAAGCTCTATAAGAGAATGATGCACACGATGTTCGAAGAAGAAAAAGGCGACCTGCTATGAAAAATCTCGGCCAGCTTATGAAACAAGCACAGCAGATGCAGGCTAAGATGGCGGAGCTGCAGGAACGCCTCGCTCAAACAGAAATTAATGGCATTGCTGGAGGTGGCATGGTCCGGGTAGTGCTGGACGGCAAAGGTGACATGCGTAAGGTTACGATTGACAAAAATTTGCTCGATCCCGATGAAATAGAAGTGCTGGAGGATTTGATTGTGGCCGCTTGTGCTGATGCTAAAGGTAAGGTGGAGGCGTACATGCAGGAGGAAATGGCTAAAGTGACCGGCGGGTTACATCTTCCACCAAACTTCAAAATGCCATTCTGAAACCATGGAATGCCTTGCCGGGAGGGACCACTGTCAGCACGATTGGCTGCACTCATGGAGCTGCTAGCCTAGCTGGCAGCAGGGTGCTGCGGTCATTTTGATCCACATGCATGTGCACTCTGCACAGACCCGCATCGGGACCCGTCAGTCTGTACTGTGTGTCGTCCAAGCGTGCAAGATGTTCCTGACCTCTGGGCTTGAGAAAACGAACGCTCCGTGGTCGTGGTCTTTAATGGATTGCCCTGGGGAGCTACGACGAGACTCTCTACTGAAGGGAGGGTCTCTGTCTCCAACAGGCCATAACAAATCATGGCCATAGCCCACGGTGTGCCTGGCAGCGCAGCGGGGCGTTAGCGTTATGTCACCCAGTCGCGGGTATCCTCTTCTTTGCGATCGTCGTGTAGCACAGCGCTTGCGAGACGTAGACCGACCTCCATTGTTTCAGGCACAACGTCCGTGATGCCAGACTTACGGAGAGCTGTTGCCGAGGATTCGTCACGCACTCTGGCAAAAATAGGTAGCGCGGCACGAGAAGATCGCACGGAGTCTACGATTCTCAGTGTCGCAGAAGAGTCCCCTGTTGCAACGACCACAGCACGACTCTGCTCAACCCCTGCTGCCTTGAGTACAGAGACGAGCGATGCATCACCATAAAAGACAGGCTCACCGAGAGCGAGACCTTCACTGATGCGACGTGGGCTCATTTCTAGAATCAGATAGGATGTCCCGTAAGCCTTTAACATGCGAGCGACAAGACGCCCGACCTCGCCAAACCCAATAATGAGTACATGTGAGCGATACTCGTGCTCTCCTTGTTCTGTACGGTTCCCCAGGCGAGCATAGCGCGCCGTCTCACGGCTTTCCAAGAAAGTCACCCAGCCGGAGCCGAGTGTAATGTAGAGCGGTGTGGCCGCCATACTAGCGGCTACCACAAGAATCACCAAATGGCCCAGCTCAGCGGGAATCACGCCCGCCAAAATTGCCGCACCGAGTAGAACGAAAGCAAATTCACCAGCTTGGCTGAGCACACCGCCAAGACGCATAGAACGCCATATACTAAAGCGGAACAGACGACTCAGGCCCATGATTAAGGCAGACTTACCGACTAGCAGGGCAATTGTTAATCCCGCTACTAGGAGTAAGCTATCCACCGTCAGCGATAAGTCGAATCGCATACCGACAGTGGTAAAGAACAGACTCAGCAGAATGCCCCTGAAGGGTTCAATGTCTGCTTGAACTTGGTGGCGGTATTCTGTTTCAGCAATCAGCATACCAGCCAGAAAGGCTCCAAAGACCATCGACAAACCAACCTGCTCAGTAACCCAGCTCGTCCCTAGGGCAACCAACAAGGTACTGGCGGCGAACACTTCCGATGAACGCGCTTCACAGACCAATCTCAGCAACGGTCGCAGTAAAAGTCTGCCGATGATGTATATGACGACAATAGCCCCTGCTGCCTTCAGGACGGCCATACCGAGCATCGGCCACACGGCGGCTGTCAGGACCCCGCCATCATTCTCAAGAACTTCTAACAGTACTAGAAATGGCCCCACAGCTAAATCTTGTAACAATAAAACTGCAAGAGCCATTTGGCCATAGCGTGTTCTGAGTTGACTACGCTCGTTTAATACCTGTAGGACGATAGCGGTCGAGGACATGGCCAAGGCGCCCCCTATCATGACCGCTGCAGCCAGTGGATAGCCCGCAAGAATAACAATTGAACTGACAGCGAGTGCCGTGACTACGATCTGTGATACACCCAGCCCGACCACCGGCAGCCCGATTCGCTTTAAACGGTCTAGGGGCATTTCCAGGCCAATGGTAAATAGCAGAAAAACAACCCCCAATTCAGCCAGCACATGGATAGATTCTATTTCTGAGATCAAGCTGAAACCATGAGGCCCTACAACACCACCCGCTATGAGATAGCCGAGTACAGGACCAAGTCTAAGACGCTGAGAAAGTGGCACAGCGACTACTGTAGCAAGAAGAAAAATGAGGATATCTACGAAATTGTGACTCTCGACCATACGGGCCTCATGGAGCCTGCCTGCGAACGTTTCTCTTCCCGTAACGGTCCCTCCCAACAGGATGGTACGGGTAGCGTCCTCACTTTACGCCGGAACACTCTGGACAGGAATAATGCCGTCACGCGTACGCTTGACAAGCGGGGTGCCGCCTGATCATACAGCCCCGCCGCGGCTGCCGGTCCCGGTGATGAGAATCATTCACAAATGTTCTGGAAACGCGAGCAGAAGAAATTTTTTAAAAATGTAAGCAATCATGCTCGAGAGTTGTGATCCGCAGAATAGAGGCTTTTGGAAAGCGAAGTGGTGAGTAAATTCCAAAATAGAAAATACATTATTCCCATTCAATCGTTCCAGGTGGTTTGGAGGTGATATCATAGGTCACCCTGTTGATCCCCTTGACTTCGTTAATAATACGGTTAGCGACACGGCTCAGAAAGGCATGGTCAAAGGGATAGAAATCAGCAGTCATCCCATCTGTCGAAGTCACCGCGCGAAGCGCTAGGGCATGATCATAGGAACGCGCATCACCCATGACCCCAACTGTGCGAACTGGCAGGAGCACAGCAAACGCCTGCCAGATTGCCTCGTACAGCCCAGCGTCGTAGACTTCCTCGAGATAGATGGCATCCGCTCGGCGCAAGAGATCCAGTTTGTCACGGGTGACAGACTGACCAATAAGACGGATAGCGAGCCCAGGTCCGGGAAAGGGGTGGCGTCTGACCATGTTGTCTGGCAGCCCTAAAATGCGCCCCAGTTGCCGCACTTCGTCCTTGAAGAGAGTGCGTAAAGGTTCAACTAATTGGAGTTTCATACGCTCGGGCAGGCCGCCGACGTTATGATGACTTTTGATAGTGACAGACGGTCCGCCATGGAAGCTAACGGATTCTATGACGTCTGGGTACAAGGTGCCCTGTGCGAGAAAATCAGTCTTGGCCTCTCGTTGAGCTTCCTCTTCGAAAACGTCGATGAAGGTTGCGCCTATCATCTGGCGTTTCCTTTCAGGATCGTAGATCCCCTTCAGTTTCCTCATGAAGAGATCCGCCGCATTGCGGTGAATCAGCCTTATGTTGAATCTCTCACGGAAGAGAGAGATGACCTGCTCTGATTCACCTAAACGCATCATACCATGATCAACGAAGACACATAAGAGCCCGTCCCCTATGGCCTCCTGTACCAGGACAGCGGTCACTGCAGAGTCAATCCCTCCCGAGACGGCACAGAGAACGCGCTGACCTGCTACCTGTGCTCGCACCTGCTCTACGGCCTGAGTCCGGAAGGCCGCCATGCTCCAGTCTCCTCGGCAGCGACAGAGCCGGCGTACAAAGTTATGCAAGAGCGCCGCCCCGTGTGGAGTATGGACGACCTCAGGGTGAAACTGGACGCCATAAAATCGGCGATCGTCATCAGCGATCGCAGCAAATGGCGCACCGTCTGTAACCGCCACGGTGCGGAATCCCTGCGGCAGGGGTGCCACAACACGATCCCCATGGCTCATCCACACCTGCTCACGGCTTCCGGGAATCCAAATGTCTGAGAAAAGCGCACAAGAATCAACAACCTTGACAACAGTGCGGCCGAACTCGCGATGGGTGGAATGTGCGACAGCTCCCCCTAGTTGTGTCACGAGAACTTGATATCCATAACAGATGCCGAGTATTGGTATGCCCAGCGTGAAGAGTCTCTCAGAGACACGCGGACTCATAGTTCCCATCACTGAGCCGGGCCCCCCTGAGAGCACGGCACCTTTTGCCTCAAAGGTCTGTAAAAACGCGACTGTGATCTTGTGAAAGGGATGAACTTCACAGTAGACACCGCCTTCACGGATGCGACGGGCGATGAGCTGAGTGAGCTGTGATCCGAAGTCTATGATGAGGATGCAATCAGTACCTGAGGCTTGCAAGGATTTCTACTCTCTATTACAAGACACACCGGTGCCCTTTGTGATAATCCATAGGCCGACAAAGGCAACCACTGTACCTATTATCAGTAGAGGCAGCCGATATGATTCAAAGAATGGACCGTGAGGCAGACGGACCACGCCGATGCCAATGAGAACAACGACGCAACCCGTGACCCAGTATAGGAGCTTTCTCTTTTGGACCACTGTTCTCTACCCATACCCACCCAGCCATACCCAGTGATTGCTGCTCACTCAGCGCAACAGAGTTACGAAGGAAGCCGCAAAAATCGCTGAGGTAATGACACCAGAAATGTTCACCCCTAGCGCATGGGGCATGACGAGCACATCGGCCCGAGCGGCGGAAACAACTTTTTGTGCTACCTTCGATGTGGTCGGGACACAACTCACAGCGGCTATGCCTATCACAGGATTATATTTACCTTTAGTAGTAAAATATAAAATGTACCCACCAATCAGCCCACCGATGGCCGAAATAGTTAAAGCAAAGATGCCAAGCAGCAATAACTTCAGGACCATAGGATCCAGGAGCGTATTGGCTTCACACAACACACCAAGCACGAGACCGAGGAAAAATGTGGCTCCATAAAGGAATGTGCTACTGAACAGGTCGGCAAAATGGGTGAGGCCACTTTCTCGCACAGCCACGCCAACGAATAAGGCTAGGAACAATGGTGCTGCCACAGGGAACAACAGGCACAAGGTTATGCAAGTAACGACTGCAAATAATAACTTTTCACCTGCTGAAATGGTACGTGTCTTTTCCAATGGCATTGGACAGGCGCGTAACCTGTGCGGGACTAGTGCCTTGATGAGGAAGGGATACCCGCCATAGGTCAGCCCTAAATAGAGATACCCGACTACTGTGATCGGTACAAAGAGGTGCTTGGCCAGCACCAATGAGGCGAACAGCACCATAGGGCCGTCTGCGCCGCCAATCATAGCGACGGCAGCGGCCTCACGTTGAGTCAGGCCCAGCCACACAGCCACTGGAAAAGTGACGGCTGTGCCTAATTCTCCACAGATGGCAACGAACATACTCTGAAAAGGACGGGCCATGACAAAGCCTACGTCCAGAAGCACGCCGATTCCCATAAAGACAAGAACCGCGATGAGACCATTGCTGAATGTTAACGTATAAACCGGCTGTAGGAAATCAATCTGCAGCGCATTGAGCACATCAATGGTATTTTCTGTGGCTATTCTGTGTACAGTATCTGACACTGCTCCTTCCGGCAGCTTTTTGCCGCCGGCCAAGGGGTCGATAAATAGGGTGCCCATTTTACCGCCTTCAAAGAAGAGCACCCCTGCGTTAACCGCTGCCATGCCTAAACCCATGGGAATCATGAGCAACGGCTCGAGAATCTCCTTCCTACCCAGGTAGATCAGCAGCATGCCCAGGAAAATCAGGAAGATTCTACTGAACATAATTGACGGCTCAGACGCCGCAAGCGTTGCTACTCCCTGGAAGAGATCAAGAAAATTGATCGATTCCATGCGCCTCTCCGGACATCAGCTGATACTGACTAGAGCTTGGCCGGTGTCCACTGCATCACCCGGCTTGACGTAAACGACATCGACCTTTCCCGTGAGATTCGAGAAGATATTAGTCTTCATCTTCATAGCCTCAAGCACGACGAGAAGATCTCCCTCCTGGACCTGCTGTCCGATAGAAACTTTCACTTCTTTCACTACACCGCCAACAGGACTCGTCACATCACCGGCACCAGCTGTCACAGGCTGAGAAGTCGGCGCCTTTTCCTGTACACTTGGCGGATTCATCGCGGCCGCCGCGGTCACGGTCCCGGCGCTGGACAAGGCAGAGGCAGCGCTCCCCTCTACAATTTCTTCGACTGTTACTGTATAAGGCTTGCCATCAACGGTGATCCTAAACTTCTTCCACATAGGTTGACCCCTTATACTCTCGATCTTATGTGAACTCCGGGCTTACGTTGCCTTATACGGGGGTCGGGAGGTCAGGACATGTGGTTTGTGGTGCACAAGACGTCCTCTTGCGACCCACAGGACTCCCCGTCCCGTTTCTTCTATCCGCGCGATGCGAACTGTGCGACCCATCGTCGCATATACGGCGGCGGCGATGACGGCGATGTCCTTCGCGCCGAATGTTGTAACGGCTGCCGCTACCGATCGCGCGGCAGCAGGCACTTGGGCTGGCGCCTTTGCCTGCTGCATACCAGAGAGCATCGTCGTCATCAACTGTATGAGCACAGCCACAAGCATCGACACTATAGATGTCAACCCATAGGCAAAAAACATTACTGTAATACTCGACATCTTTGCAGCCTTCTCCTGCACCCTCAGAGTACTTCGTCACAGCTCCTGGCACACCAGAGTACTGCAACCTTTCCCATGTGGATAAATACCACTTTAAAGTGGTATATTGCCGTGTTTCTTTGGTGGTTGTATCGCTCTCTTTGTGAGGAGCTTTCTGAGGGTGAGTGCTATCACGCCGCGAGTTTCTCCTGGTTCTACAACATCTGTAATGTAACCCTGCCCTGCCGCGACATACGGTGAGGCGAATTGGCGTCTATACTCAGCCACTAACTCAGCTGTCTTAGCTGCCCGATCCCCAGCTTCTGAGAGCTCCTTGCGATAGAGGATATTCACAGCCCCCTCGGCACCCATGACAGCAATCTCACCACACGGCCACGATAATACCACGTCAGCCCCCAGCTCCGGAGAGCACATCGCTAGATATGCACCGCCATAAGCCTTTCGCAAAATAAATGTGATCATCGGTACAGTTGAACCCGCATAGGCAAACAGCATCTTGGCGCCATGTCTGATGATACCGCCACGCTCCTGCTCAATACCAGGCATAAATCCGGGGACATCCACTAGGGTTAGGATGGGAATGTTAAAGCAATTGCAGAATCTTATGAAACGGGCGCCTTTGTCAGAGGCGTCAATGTCAAGCGCTCCCGCTTTAAAGGTCGAGTTGTTAGCAATGATGCCAACAATAACCCCTTCGATGCGGGCGAAGCATGTCACGAGATTCTGGGCAAAACCAGCGTGGCTTTCAAGGAAGTCGTTCTGATCGACGATACGAGCGATGATTTGGCGCACGTCCATCGGCTCATTCGAGGCATCGGGAATTAAGTCGTTCATTACAGGGTCAGAGACCAGTGCGATACTTTCAGTAGGCTTGTGCGGGGGATCCTCAGCATTGCTAGAGGGAAGATAGGAAAGCAAATTTTTAGCGATAGATATTGCATGGTGATCATCATCAGCAACAAAGTGTACGTTACCAGATATAGTTGCATGCATAGCAGCGCTACCAACTTCATTCATAGAACACTGTCGTCCAGTGACTGCCTTGATGACCTCAGGCCCCGTAATAAACATATGAGCATTGGCCTTGCTCATGATGATGAAGTCCATGAGTGCTGGTGAATAGGACGCACCACCAGCACAAGGTCCTAGAATAACGGCAATTTGTGGAATAATTCCAGACGCTTCGACGTTCTTATTGAAGACCTCGCCGTACCCTGAGAGAGAATCAACACCCTCCTGTATACGGGCACCGGCCGAATCCTTAAACGCTACCAAGGGGCAACCGGTTTTCATGGCGAAATTCATGACATCAACGATTTTTCGCGCGTGCATCTTGCCCAGCGTACCGCCAGTCACTGTAAAATCCTGGCTCACCGCTGCTACCGGCCGCCCCTCAACAATACCTGTACCCACTACAACGCCATCGCCTGCCAGTAATTTATCAGCCATACCAAAATGACGACAAGCATGTTGGATATGCGCACCAACCTCCTGAAAGGTATGGGGCTCAAATAGGGTATCAATTCTGTCTCGCGCGCTCAGCAGTCCCTTCTCGCGGCGCACCCTGACTTTGTCTTCCCCACCGCCAGCGAAGACCTGCTCGCGGCGCTGCTTCAAGGCTTCCATTAGCTTCGCAGAGATCGTCATTTCCCATCTCATCCTTCTTGGTAGGGTAGCGCGGCAGAATGCTCTCGACTAAATGACTTCTTTAGAGAACTTCTAGTTTATAACTAGAAATACTAGAAATAAATGACTTCTAAATTCCAGCTCCCTCAGACAAACAGACGCGTCAGTGTGTGGAAACAGTGCCACAACAGAGTTCCAGGCCATCACCGCCTACCAAGCGTTAGGGGGTGGCCTAACCAGGCTCGGCCTGCGATGTGCGTTCAGAAGCCCGCTCTCACCACCAATCTGGCATGGCCAGCGCACAGGCCCTGCCACTCTGCATTCACAGCTGCAATGTACTCACACTAACCTCACTCAGACCTCACCCAGATTTCACTGAATACAGTGCCGCAGGACGGGCCTTGAAGCCAAGATCACATTTTCCTAGAGCAGAATCATTTTGTCCATCTGGAATGAGATAATATTACCATAAATATTATCATAGAATCTTGTTGGCCCCGCAATGGGTAAAGGCCTTGGGGATTGGGCATCGCGCAGGCGTGCTCTCAAAAAGAGAGGATATCTTGTACACGAGTTGTACACCCAATAGGGTGCCCATCTACTGCTACCAGTGGTCTCACGCCGAGCGCATTAGTCACAAAGGCCTCCGTCGCTTGTAAAAGATCTTCTGGGAAAAGGTGCGTTTCAATGGCACCCAGTTGATTCATGACTTTGGCACGCATAACGCCGGGTAGAGCCCCATCAGCCACTGGTGGCGTCCGTACCCTCCCATCTTCTGTGACCAGGAAGAGATTAGCAACAGTCGTTTCTGCGATTCGTCCAACTGTGTTCAAAAGCACGGCCTCTTCAACACCACGATCAGCCGCCTCTTGACGGGCTAGAATGTTGTCTAGCGCATTCAGACTTTTCAGGCGGCTCAAGGGGGAGTGTTGGTTGCGGCGGGTTGTGGTGGCAAAGACAGCCTCTACAGGTCGAGAGGGCAGCGACAGAGGACTTGTCGTAATCAGTATTGTTGGGGCTGCGGGAAGAATCTGTGGCAGCAGCCCGCGGTCAGCGGGCCCACGGCTCACAGTAAGACGGAGTACAGCCTGAGAGAAAGCATTAGCAATAAGAGTCCTATTGAGGAGGTGACACAATTCTGTGTCTGTTATTAAAAGGGGTATACGTAAAAAACGCGCTCCCGTCCGAAGACGATTGAGATGAGCGGCTAAGTGGCGAATCCCGTTAGCACAGGCCAGCATGGTTTCAAAAAGACCGTCCCCCAGCGTAAAGCCCCTGTCAGTCGGGTCTATTCGTGCCATGGTCGTTGATATCAAGGCTCCATTTATATTGACCATCCTTCCACAGTCATGTTCCACAGTCATGTTCCGAAGTCATCAGCATGTTTCCGCAACATTCTTCACATCGTTGAGAGCACAACAAGTGGCTTCTCTCGGAAAATCTTCCAAAGGAACGCTCCTTTGCTCCTTGCCCTGCATACAATACATGGCCTGTCTGGTATCCGAATCCATTCGGTGATTTTTAAATCTTGGTCTATGGCAAGATGTTCTTTTGTTTCTCGCTATTTTTTAAAATAAACAAATTATTCAAAATATTAATTAACTGTATATGATAATGGGAATCATCACGTTTTATATTTTTCGCCATCTCTTTGCAGACATGATATTTGCCTCTACAGGAGGATTATTTATCCTTTTATTTGGCCAATCTTTAAGATGGGTAGAAATGATCGTCAAACAAGGCCTGTCTGTTCCTGCCTTCGTCTCTCTGACATTGCTACTTTTGCCTCACCTCCTGGTGATCATTCTTCCCATCGCGCTTTTTGCAGCCACGCTCTCCTCATACAATAGGCTTATCGCGGACCGCGAATTAGTGGCGTTGAAGGCAGCCGGAGTCAGTCTTTTTCAGCTGGGGAGTCCCGCACTGTTTCTGGCAACTGTCATGACTGGAGTGTGCTTTATCCTGACACTTTACAGTGTGCCAAAGACAGTCGAGCGATTGCACGAGATGCAGTGGACTATTCGCAACGATGTTTCTGGTATGCTTCTGCGAGACGGGATGTTTACCAATGTAGCCAATGGGATCACCATTTATGTGAGGTCACGTTCCCGTGCAGGAGAATTACTGGGAATCCTGATTCATTACAAGAAAAACGCACTTGTTACCATCACAACGATTGCGGAACGGGGGAATCTGACGTTCACTGAAAATGGTCCACGGATTCTGCTGATAAACGGCAGTCAACAAGAAATCGAGAATGGCCAGCTGTCAATCCTGTACTTTGAGAGGTACTCCTTGGACATCGGTGCCTTACACAAGGCCGAGTCCGCACGCTTTCGCGATGCACGAGAGCGCAGTTTGCAGGAGTTGCTAACGATGTCCGAGGACGCAGGCCTCTCTTCGGCCGAGGTGCGTCGCTTTCGCATGGAAGCACACCAGCGCCTCAGCTGGCCACTGTTCAATCTTAGCTTCGTGGCCATTGCTCTGGTCCTCCTACTACCAGCACATTTGAATCGGCGTGGCCAAACCTCAAAGGTGCTCCTAGCTGTTAGCATCATGATAGCTCTCGAGGCAGCGGCTCGGGGGATCACTCACCTGGCCACCCGGCACTTCTGTGTGGCACCACTGCTCTACGTCGTGGCCTTATCACCTCTGGGAGTTGCCTGGCATGTTTTCTGGCACATTTCGCGTGTCAAGGCCTGGCAAAGTCAGGACATTGGTCGTCTTCACAATGCTGGCAGGCCTGATAGAAGCCAGGGAGACTCCGCCTCTTCACGCCGACCCAGTGCTCATCACGGCGGAAGAACTGACTTACGATCGCACCCTCAACGTGATTTCAGCGCAGGGCCACGTTGAAATGAGCACTCAGCGCCAAGTCGTGTTGGCAGATTCTGTGAGTTACCATGCAAAGCAGGATCTGCTCCTAGCGACTGGCGACGTTATGCTGCTCGACTCCGATGGCCACGTGGTGTTCGCTGACTACTTAAAACTGACAGGCAATCTTAAGCAGGTGGTTGCACACCAAGTACGTGTTTTTATGTCAAATAATTCATCATTAATATTTTTATATGGTATGTATGATCTTAAAAAGAAAATGGTATTGTACGATACATCTTACACAACATGTGTTGTATGCACGAGGGAAGAACACATCCCTCCGCTCTGGCGAATTAGAGCGGCGGAGGTGAGCTATGACGTAGAGCAACAGCATGTTGCATACCACGGAGCCTGGCTGGAGATGTGGGGTATTCCCGTCGTTTATACCCCTTACCTTTCCCATCCAGGTCCCCGTGTGAAACGCCGTAGTGGTTTCTTAACACCCACATTGGGAAGGACTCGTAATAGAGGTATAACAATACGTCTTCCATATTTTTGGGAGATCTCTCCACACAGTGACTTAACGATAGAAGCTCTCTTGAGTCACAAGGATGTACCACTGTTGACTGCTGAATATCGTGCAGCGTTTGTTAATGGTGTGACAGATAACAAATTTAGTATTACAAGAGATAAAAATCTTAATACACACGGATATTTACTAAGTAATACAATATACTATATTAATAATATATATCGTACAATATTAAAAATTGAACGCGCAATCAATAAAATATATGTGCGTCACTATGACTTTGATTCTGCTGTTTGGTTAAAAAGTAATGCTACTATAGAGAGATTTCAAACACGCAGCTATGGGGCTGTCCATGCCTATACTTTTCAAAGCCTGCGGGACAAGAGCACTCGTGGGAGTGTCCCGCTCATGTTTCCATTTGTTGTCTACAGCTACACCGGTAACTCCGTCTGGCTGGGCCACCCAGCTATAGATGCAAATCTCTTCATGTTACATCCTAGCAAAGAATCGCATCTATTTGTTACTGGAAGTTTAACAAGTCCCAATTTGTCTAAAAAAAATAGTAATGTTAGAATTTATACTACATTTCGGGGAGCTACACATTGGATAAAAACTTATAAAAAAACTCCAGTTATTTGGTTATTACCTGAACTAGTGCTAAAGTGGAATTATCCCTTTATAAGATATGGTCAACAAAAAACTATTGTTGAGCCAAGACTTGTGTTCACGGTGGGCTTCCCTCACAGGATAGCCCATCGGACATCTCACACTGAGTTCAACAATCTCTTCACCATTAACCATTTGGCGGAGCTCTGCCCTGTCGTCACAGGTCCACAGCTCAGTTACGGCCTCAAGGTCAGTCAATATGACGACCTTATCGGGCGCTTAAGTTTTGTCATTGGGCAGCGCTATTCTGTTTATCCGCAGAAAAACTGCGGCGCAGATAGTCACTTTGCAGACCATTTCTCTGATCTCGTCGGTCAGGTGGACGTTGTCTCCACAGGACCTCTCTCTCTTCTGTACCGCTTTCGTTTCAACACAAAGGATATGACTCTCCGCTATAACGAACTCAACATGAACGTAGGACCAAAAGCCTTACAGGTTGGTATTGATTATGCGTTTATCGACCGCTCGATGAACAAAAAGGAGACTCTGAACGATCACCATGCATTAGGTATCAAGCTCACGTCTGCGGTCACATCTGCTTGGACTCTACAACTGAGCGGCCGCTATAGCTTGCACTCGGACAGTCGCCTCCTCGCTGGGGAGATCAGTGCTCGGTATGAGGATGAATGTTTCCTCTTCCGCGGCACCGTTAGCCGTAACCACACGCGTGGTTATGCTTTCCAGGCAGGTGGTTTGAATATCTCCCTAGAGTTTTCTTTGAAGGCTCTTTAGGGACCATTGCGTACGTAGGATTTGTCTCCCCATACTGACGGACCTTTCTTATTCTGCGTCTGCGACGGCCTGTCCCTCCTGTGCAATAGCGACATCTGTCCGAAACCAGTGCAGCACGTTGGCTAAGCTTACTACACGGCCAACGATAAAAATCACCGGCGCCGACAGACCTGCTTCCCGTACTCTGACGGCTAGATTGCTCAGTGTGCCAAGGACCCGCCGCTGGCGAAAGGTCGTTGCATTTTGGATTGCTGCTGCCGGCATGCCTGAATCAAGACCATGAGTAATGAGTTCACTTGCGATGTGTTCAAAGTTTGTGAGTCCCATATAGATCACCAGAGTGGTATTGAGGTCTGTGAGACTCTGCCAGTCATGATCTAACTCTAGACCATCGCGCAAGTGACCAGTGAGATAACGCACGCTTGTTGCAAGCCCTCTATGGGTCAGAGGAATCCCTGCGTATGCACTACTTCCAGAAGCAGCAGTAATACCTGGAACTACTTCAAAGGGTATGTTATGGCGGGCAAGGTACTCTGTTTCTTCACTCCCTCGGCCAAAAATGTATGGATCGCCCCCTTTGACTCTAACAACGGTACAGCCGCGGTGCACCAGACTGGCGAGTAGTTCGTTGATCTGTGCCTGCTGCATATGATGATGTTTGGGACCTTTCCCAGCATAGATACGGGTCGTGCCAGTTGGTACAAGATCGAGGATTTCTGGACTGACGAGCCGGTCGAATACTACAACTTCAGCCTTTTGTAGTAAGCGGAGTGCCTTGACCGTCAACAGATCCGGATCTCCTGGACCTGTGCCCACGATGTAAACCCCACCCCCCCTCATGCCTGAGCCTCCGACATCGCTTGAGTATCGCTTATGACCGTCTGGATAAAGCAGGGGCAGACTGATGCCGTGGACTCCTACCTTCTGCGCACACTGCCATAGGGTATCCCGCCATGATGCCAATCTGGCGGCACAGAAAAAATGCCAGTGCCTTGTTCTTCCACAAGGAGGTGACTAGCAAGCAAAGGAATGCGCCGCCTCAGGTCCCCTGTACGGTACGTGACGAAAAAAAGTCTCAAGTCTCGAGAAATCTCTCGCGTGAGAGATCATCCTGCATGAAAGGGAGAAGCCTGTCACTCACGGTCAACTCGCGCAACATGGTCTACTCCCTCCTCTAACCCACCACATCTGCTCCCCCGGCCATGTAGGCAGGCAACCAGCTTTCAGATAAAAACTGAAGTTCAGCGACTGGAATGCCTATATCCCCTGTCCCCTCAATGTTGAGGATATCACCACCGGTAGTACCAATCCGTCGTACTGGCACCCCCCTTCCGGCGGCTTCGCGCAGTATGGAATCAACCAACACCTCAGCAACAGTGATCACGTAGCGCCCCTGATCCTCGCCGAACAGCCAGGCGTGCATGGGTTGGAAGTAAGCCTGTGATTGATCAAGATTGATTATCAGTCCAATCCCTGAGGTCATAGCCATCTCCGCTAGTGTTACAAGCAGCCCGCCATCAGAGACATCATGACAGGTCACAATTAAGCCGTCCTGAATCAGACCTCGAATGAAATCTCCGTTGCGACGTTCGTTATAGAGATTCACCTCTGGGGGGGCTCCGTCTTCCCGCCCTAGCACCTCGCGCATATACAGTGAACGGCCAAGCCAGCCGCCACGACCGCCAATAGAATCACCTATTAATAGAATAGCTTCACCATAAGATTTAAATTGAAGAGTAGCTATTTTAGCTAAATCCACAATCAAACCTATACCTCCAATGGTAGGCGTTGGCATAATATAACTACTATTAGTTTCATTATAGAAGGAAACATTGCCTGATACAACAGGAAAATTGAGTTCTTGACAAGCCTCTCGGATTCCCTCAATCGCCTCGCGAAACTGTCCCATAACGTCAGCTTTTTCTGGATTGCCGAAGTTGAGGTTGTCGGTAATAGCGAGCGGTGTCGCGCCAACAGCAGTCAGATTACGCCAGGCTTCTGCGACAGCTTGCGCTCCTCCCGTGCGCGCGTCCCCTGCGCAGTAGCGCGGCGTGCAGTCTGTAGTCATGGCGAGACCCTTACGGGTCCCATGTACACGGACAACAGCGGCATTGCCGCCAGGCCGCTGTATGGTGTCGCCCATGACCATATAATCGTACTGTTCATAGACCCACCGCTTGCTCGCAATATCAGGAGAAGATATTAAAATACGAAGTGACTCTTTCCATGGACGATGTTGTACTTCTTCTGATCTCACAACAATCTCACATACCTTTCTATGCCATTCACGATTGTACTCAGGTGTCGCATGAACCAGAGCCTCAATAGGCAGGTCCGCCACTACCTGACTCCCCTGCCGTAATATCATGCGATTACTGTCTGTGAGATGACCGATAACAGAGAAGTCAAGTTCCCATTTTTCAAAAATGCTCCGCGCTATCGTTTCTTGGCCTAACTGTAGGACTATCAGCATCCGTTCCTGAGATTCGGAGAGCATTAATTCATAGGCTGTCAGACCAGTTGTACGCTGGGGCACATGATTAAGCTCTATGTCTATTCCCAGACCACCCTTGGATGCCATTTCAAATGACGATGAAGTGAGACCTGCAGCGCCCATGTCCTGGATAGCGACGATGCCGTCAGTGGCCATCAGTTCAAGGCATGCCTCCATCAGCCGCTTCTTAGTGAACGGGTCTCCAACCTGGACTGTTGGACGCTTGTCCACCGTTTCCGCATTGAATTCCGCAGAGGCCATTGTGGCCCCGTGAACACCATCCCGTCCAGTCTTCGCACCGACATAAACAACTGGGTTCCCCACACCCTCTGCTTTGGATGAGAAGATTCTGTCCCTTGCCGCAACGCCCACTGTCATGGTGTTGACTAGACAATTATCATTATAGGTAGAATGAAAGTTAATCTCACCTCCGACAGTAGGAACACCGACACAATTGCCGTAGTCACCAATGCCTGCAACTACTTTTGCTAGTAAATACCGTGTACGAGGATTCTTCGGATTCCCAAAACGCAGGGCGTTCAAGTTAGCAACAGGCCGTGCGCCCATGGCCAGTACATCACGGAGAATACCGCCGACTCCGGTAGCGGCACCTTGATAGGGCTCTATGTACGAGGGGTGATTGTGACTTTCCATCTTGAAGATGGCCACCTGCTCATCACCGATGTCGACGACACCGGCATTTTCTCCAGGACCACAGAGCACCCATGGGGCCTGATTAGGCAGAGTCTTCAGCCATCGCTTCGAGGACTTATAGGAGCAATGTTCACTCCATAGAACAGAAATGATGCCAAGTTCTGTCATATTGGGGACACGCCCAAGGACTTTAAGGAGCCGTTCGTACTCCTCAGAAGTCAGACCGTGTTCAGCCGCTATGGCCTGTGTCACGCACTTGTCAGCGGAAAACGGCTTTGCAGGTCGCCGCATTTTGAGAAACGCCTTTCTGCGAGGCATCAGACGTGGGTCTCTGGGCCGACCGCTCCTCATAACAAGGCCTCCACCAAGGAATCGAACAACGGCTTGCCGTCACTGCCACCTAATAGGGGATCAGCCTGACGTTCTGGATGTGGCATCAGTCCTAATATACGACGATCACGACTAAACACCCCCGCAATGTGATCTCTGCTGCCATTAGGATTCCCTAAAGGGGATGTCGTCCCATCAGAGCTGCAATAGCGGAAAGCGACCTGTTCATTGTCAAGCAGGCGCTGGTAGCCGTCGTCATCGATAAAATAGTTGCCAGCATGGTGCGCGATGGGAAGACAGATCACTTGCTTGTCTGTGTAGAGTTCAGTAAAACAACTATCCGCACTCTCTACGCGTAAAAAGACATCTTTACAGATAAAACGCAGTGTCGCGTTTCTCATTAAGACTCCCGGCAGGAGGCCTGCTTCTGTCAGAATCTGAAAACCATTGCAGATTCCCAACACAGGGAGTCCTTCTCCTGCCCTTGCCAAAATCTCCCGCATGATTGGCGCACGAGCGGCCATTGCGCCAGCGCGTAGGTAGTCACCATAGGAAAACCCCCCTGGCACAACAACCAGGCCCACCCCTGCTGGCATATCCGTTTCCGCATGCCAGAGCATCAGAGGCCTCAGTCCGCTGGACCGCTCTAGCGCTACGGCAACATCACGATCACAGTTTGAACCAGGAAAGACAACGACAGCTACCTTCAAGGCAACACGCTCCATCTTACATACAAAAAACACATGGAGTGCACTCCTTTTGAATATGGAGTGTACTCCTTGAATCATGACCTGTCTAGGCTGCAAGCAAAGCGACTGTGCCCTGCGTAATGCGGTCACAAATGGCTTACCTCCTCTTGTAGGATCTTACAGCATGCTGTGGTTTCAGTGGCAGACATTGCTTTCGCCAAATTGTGGCGCCAACGTCTGGCTCCTGGCTGGCCGTGAAAAAGGCCATGCATGTGGCGCAAAATTCTGGCCGCCGGCGTGCCAGCAGCCACCTCACGACTCAAGTAGTCACACATCCTCACAACAACCTGGTGACGGGAAGGTGGGGATTCTGTCTCAGAGCCAAAAAGACGATCCACATCGGCGAGTATATACGGGGCTTTATAGGCCGCACGCCCTATCATCACACCATCCACATATTTCATGTGGACTCTCCCTTCCGAGAGCGACATAATACCACCATTGGTGATAATACTGAGATGAGGATTTTCATCCTTAAGACGATATACCATGGTATGATCCAAAGGCGGCAGCGATCTGTTCCGTCTTGGCGAGAGGCCGTTCAGCCAGGCTTTGCGGGCGTGTACAATGAAAATTTTACAGCCAGACTGCGCTACTGTCGTAACAAAGTGCTGAAGTTCTCTATACCCGCAATGGGACTCTATTCCAATGCGATGTTTCACCGTCACAGGTATTGCCACCGCTTTTGTCATGGCCTCAACACAGCGGGCAACGATATCCGGATGAGCCATGAGGCGGGCGCCAAACGTTACGCGAGGAGACGGACAGCCAACGTTAAGATTCACTTCATCAAAACCATAATCAGCAGCAATACGAGCGCACTCTGCCAGACTTTCTGGCGTGTTCCCACCCAACTGGATCGCCACAGGATGTTCAATCGGATGATATTTCAACATCCACGTCTGGCGGCCGCGTGTGATTGCTGCAGCTGAAACAAGCTCTGTATAAAGTAGTGCAGTCCGCGTTATTTGCCGCATGAGATAGCGGAAGTGCCTGTCCGTACGGTTCAGCATAGGTGCTACGCAAACCAGACGCGCTGCAGGAGGAATGCCTGTGCTGCGGTTATAAGGCAGGTAATGACCATATACGTTGTAAATCATTTATTTTTTCTATTAAATATTATAGGACAACTAAAAAGAGTTTACCTACACACGCCTCGAATCAGACGGAGAAGCATCACTCTAATAGGAAATATGTTCAGACTCTTGCCTTCTGATATATTAAGCGGCGACAGTCAAATGCCAAGGCACATGCAACTCTCATGCTCACGTGACGGTGTGAGCAATTGAGGAACCGAATCCCATGGTCTGTCTCTCGCCTCCCAGGGGGACCGTAATACCCATCTTCAGGAAAAGATAAATCAGGAAAAGAGTATGTTTACCTGTCTCAGGCACGACGGAAAAGCTCGGCTCGGTCAACTCACCACTGCCCACGGTCTCGTCAGCACCCCTGCTTTCATGCCTGTCGGCACGTTGGCCACTGTTAAGGCGGTGCCTTCTGAGGTTGTGGCGGCAACAGGCGCACAGATGATTCTCGCTAATACGTACCACCTCATGTTGCGGCCAGGAGCAGAGCGTGTAGCCCGGCTAGGGGGATTACACACCTTCATGAATTGGCCAGGACCCATCCTGACAGACTCTGGTGGATTCCAGGTCATGTCTCTTGCAGGTCTCCGTACTGTCAACGCGGGAGGCATTACATTCCGCTCTCATATAGACGGGGCCCGTTATTATCTGACGCCAGAGCGATCCATTGCCATCCAGAGAGCCCTTGATGCTGACATTACTATGGCACTTGATGAGTGCATTCCATTTCCCGCGACTCAAGAACAAGCGGCAGCTTCTATGCGTTTGTCCATGCATTGGGCGGAGCGGTGCCGCGCGGCTTTTGTGACACGCCCAGGTTACGGATTATTTGGTATAGTTCAGGGCAGTATCTATCCTGACCTACGGAAAGAATCTGTACGGTGTCTGCGGTTGATGGGATTCGATGGCTACGCGATCGGTGGGTTGGCTGTCGGTGAGAGTCAGGAAATCATGTTCACAGTCCTCGAGCAAACGGTTCCGCTTATGCCAAGCAATTACCCGCGATATTTGATGGGCGTTGGAAAACCGGAAGACTTAGTGGGCGGTGTGCTGAGAGGAATTGACCTCTTTGACTGTGTACTGCCGACTCGTTCAGGTCGGACTGCTCAAGCTTTCACGCATCATGGGACAGTCAATATGCGTAACGCACGTCACGCTGAGGACTCTCGCCCGCTGGAAGACACTTGTACCTGTATGACCTGTCGTCGCTACAGCAGAGCCTACTTGCACCACCTTGTCAGGAGCCGCGAGATCCTTGGCATCATGCTGCTCACATGGCACAACCTGCATTTTTATCAGACGTTGATGCAAACCATGCGCACCGCTATTGCTCATGGTGCTCTGACGGCCTGTGTCGAATCTTTCATGGCAGGACTCAGAGCAGGCGACATTCGGCAATCCTCGTGACTCGCTAATCATTTCCTTGTAGAGAAGGAGGGAACTTTGGAGTGGACACGGAACGGCCTTGTCTCGGGCGCACTGTTCCGTATCCATACAGGCAGCAGGCTCATGAGTCCCTCTATCTCTGACAAGCTCACCCAGTTAGGCCAGGTAGTCGCAGTCCCGCAGGCACCGAATCAGGCGCTTTTAGAGACTGTGGCCAATGCTCATACAGATACACCATACGTTGTACGTTTTGTTACACCTGAATTTACTGTTTTGTGTCCTGTTACATCACAACCAGATTTTGCACATATAATCATTGATTACATTCCAAATAAGAAACTTATTGAAAGTAAGTCTTTAAAACTGTTTTTTGCTTCATTTCGCAATCAAAAGATATATCATGAAGACTGTACTCTTTCCATTGCCAAACGGATTACCAGCGTTCTTCAACCAACATGGCTCCGTATCGGAGGGTACTGGTATCCACGTGGCGGTATGCCCATAGACGTGTTCTGGCAGACAGGAGTGCTTCCAGAGGGCGTGTGGCTTCCAGACCAGGGCGTGTCCCCCTATCGAGGGCGCACCTGATTTTTTCATGCAGGAAATGCTGCTGCAAGAAGAGTACAAGTATAGGGGTGTTCTGGCGCTGTGAATAAGCGAGCCGCTGTCCCTGATTCTACGACTCTCCCAGAGTGCATCACTACTATATAATCCGCTAATACGCGCATAAGGCGTAAGTCATGGCTGATGAACATGTATGAAAGTTTTTCATTGACTTGTAAATTCCTTAAGATCTCAACAATTTGAGATTGAACAGATACGTCCAATGCTGATGTTGGTTCGTCGAGCACGATGAAGCTGGGTTTTAAGATCAGAACCCGAGCAATCGCAATCCGCTGGCGCTGCCCCCCTGAAAACTCATGTGGATAACGATCCTGCATTTCCGCTTTCAGCTTGACTTTCTCCAGGGCTTCGCCAATGAGCATCCGTCTTTGCATCTGCGACAGGCCTATAGCATGTACCCGTAAGCCTTCGCCAATGATTTGGCCCACGGACAGACGTGGGTTTAAAGAGCCATAGGGGTCCTGAAACACGATTTGCATCTGTCGGCGCAAAGGACGTAAAGCCGCACGTGTCAACCCATTGAGGGGCTGCTGTCTGAAAATGATCGAGCCCTCGCTGTGAAGCAGTCGTACGAGCGCCTTCCCAAGTGTTGTCTTGCCAGAGCCGCTTTCTCCCACAACCCCAACAGTGTGTCCTTCTCGAATTGTGATCGACACATCGTCCACTGCCTTGAGATAATCACGTTGGTAGCGTAAGAGTCCACGGCGTATGGGAAACCAGACACGCAAGCCAGTAGTCCTCATCACTTCTGGAGCACTGGGGACTGTTGGCACAGGTTCCCCAGCTGGTTCTGCCGCTAGAAGAGCACGGGTGTACGGGTGAGTCGGTGCCGTCAAGAGGTGAACAAGAGGTGCTTGTTCCACCAGACGCCCTTCCTGCATCACACACACGCGATCGGCAACCTTTCGCACAATCGAGAGATCATGGGTAATGAACAGAACAGCCATGCCAAACTGAGTTTGAAGATTCTTCAGGATTCTCAGAATCTGAGACTGTATAGTGACATCAAGCGCTGTCGTTGGTTCGTCGGCAATGAGCAGGTCCGGTTCATTGGCCAGTGCCATAGCAATCATCACCCGTTGGCGCTGTCCACCGGAAAGCTGATCAGGCAGGGCGTGAAGCCGGCCGGCGGCCTCAGGGAGGCCCACAAGGTTGAGGAGTTCAAGGATTCTCTGACGCACTGCCCTGCCAGACAGGCCCTTATGGATTTCGAGGACTTCGCCAATCTGGCGCTCGATGGAATGGAGCGGATTCAGAGAACTCATCGGTTCCTGGAAAACCATTGCGACACGATTTCCACGAATCTGACGCAGCATTGCTGTGGGTGCACCGATCAACTCCTGACCGCAGAAACGGATACTGCTCGCTTGCGCATGCATAGCGTGTGGATAGGGCAGTAGCTGGAGGAGCGATAAGGCCGTCACAGACTTACCTGATCCGCTTTCGCCAACAAGGGCGAGGGTTTCACCGCTGTTCAGGTCGAAGGAAACATCATCGACCACTTTCCCACTGCTGCCTCCAAAAATCACAGAGAGGTGACGGACAGCAAGTAATGGTATGTTAGATGACATATCTGTATATTATTCATCCTTGTTTATTCGTTTCACGCAGTGTCTCACAGCCGTCACTTTTTGCGAGGATTAAAGGCATCGCGCACCGCTTCACCAATGAACACAAGTAATATAACCTGAAGGGCAATGGCAGCAAAGCCAGTGATAGCCAGCCAGGGAGCCTGCAGGTTTTCCTTTCCCTGACGTAAAAGCTCTCCAAGAGACGGGGAATCCGGCGGCAGTCCCAGTCCAAGAAAATCAAGGGCAGTCAATGCGACGATAGAGCTCGACAGAGTAAATGGCGTGAATGTGAGAGTCGCCACAAGAGCGTTTGGCAGCACGTGACGGAAGATTATTGTCATATCACTGACACCAAGCGCTCGTGCCGCCTCGACATAGGTGAAGTTCCGACCGCGTAGAAACTCTGCGCGTACGGCACTAACAAGTGTTGTCCACGAAAACAATACTAAGATTCCGAGCAGCGTCCAGAATCCCGGTACGATGACTGAAGAAAGGATGATCAGAACGAATAATTCTGGCATTCCACCCCAGACTTCTAGGAATCTCTGCCCTATCAGATCAGCCCAGCCTCCGAAATATCCTTGCATTGCCCCGACGACAACTCCGATCAAGGATGAAATGACTGTCAGCGCTAACCCAAAAAGTACAGAAAGACGAAAGCCGTAAATTAAACGTGCTGCCACATCACGACCATGATCGTCAGTGCCAAGCCAGTCGTCGAATGAAGGAGGCGCAGGGGCAGGACGCGGTAGGTTATGATTGATAGTGTCATAGCTGTACCGAATCGGCGCCCACAGTATCCAACCCTCTCCCGCGATCAGATCGTGCAGGTACGGATCACGGAAGTCAGCCCTCGTGGTGAAGAGACCACCGAAATCTTTTTCAGTATAGTCCACGACGACAGGGAAAAACCACGTGCCCCGGAAGAAAACCACCAAAGGTCTATCGTTCGCGATGAATTCTGCGAAGAGGCTGCACGCGAATAAAGCCACAAATATCCACAAAGCCCAGAAGCCACGACGGTTCGCTCTGAACAGCGCCAACCTCTGCTTGCTCTGTGGTGCAAGCCGGATATCCCGCAGGAAGGGAGGCATAGCGGCTAGAGGTCCCTTCGCTCAAAATCAATGCGCGGATCGACAAGATGCAGCATGATGTCACTGATCACATTGAGCAGGAGGCCGATCAAACTAAAAAAGTATAAGGTTCCGAATACAACTGGATAGTCTCTGCGCTGAGCCGCTTCAAATCCCAGCAAGCCGAGTCCGTCCAGCGTGAAAATGACCTCTGTCAGGATAGAACTGGTAAAAAGGAGGCTGACCAGGGTATGTGGGAACCCCGCAATGACCAGTAGCATAGCATTACGAAAAACGTGTCTATACAGTACGCTCCGTTCCGACAGGCCTTTAGCACGAGCAGTGATCACGTACTGCTTGCTCAGTTCGTCTAGGAATGCGTTCTTCGTTAAGAGAGTCAGAGAAGCAAAGCCTCCTATAGTCATGACAGTCACGGGTAAGGTGATGTGCCAGAAATAGTCAACCAGACGCTCTGACCATGTTAACATTCTCCAGCACTCTGAGGTGAGTCCGCGTAATGGAAACAAGTCAAGATAGCGACCACCAGAAAAAAACATTATCAGTAAAATAGCAAAAAGAAAGTTTGGAACGGCATAACTCGCAATGATGACAGAACTTGTTACGATATCGAATTTAGAACCATCACGAACGGCCTTCATGATGCCTAATGGAATCGATATTATGTAGATAATCAGTGTGCTCCATAAACCAAGAGATATTGATACGGGCAGTTTTTCCATGATGAGAGAGAGCACATTTTGGTCTCGAAAGTAACTCTTTCCAAGATTAAAAGTCATGTAATCTTTGACAAGTTTCAAAAAACGCTCATATGCGGGCTTGTCAAAGCCAAATTGACGTTCCAGTTCTAGGACAAATTCCTGACTTAAGCCATGCGCACCACGGTAGGGACTGCTGCTGTGAAGTGCTGGTGCAACGCTTGTGCGCGCCGTGTCCTGTCCACTATCTCCCGTCACACGGGCTGTCACATCAGGGGAAGCTCCTCTCAAAGTGGCCAGCATATGTTCTACAGGTCCACCTGGAGCAACTTGAATGATTAAAAAATTAAAAAAAAGTATACAAAGAATAGTAATGGGTATCAGCGCAAGACGGCGCAGGAAGTAGGATAGCATTGCATCTATTACCAATAGAATTGATAATTCAAAATTTTTAAAATAAAAAGTACACAAGTGTTTATACTGTATATTCCTGTGGCACATAATAATAAAGTCTGATCTTGACGTCAATTGCCAGCTGTCTATCTTAATAATTGAGCCATGCGGGTCAGCATGCCTGACGCGTGGGGCTTGAACAGGCTACAAGAGAATCAGTCCTGTTGCTTCGATCAGTCATATTGCTTCACGGAGGATGTGACAGAGATGACAACGACCGTTTTGCCAGCCATTGCCCATGAGGAGGGGCTTGCGGCCTATATAAGTGCGATTAAAAAAATCCCTATACTGGATCCGCAGGAGGAATACATCCTCTCAAGACGCTGGCGGGAGTATGAAGATCTCGAAGCGGCGCACCGATTGGTGACAAGTCACCTGCGCCTGGTGATGAAAGTTGCTGTGGGTTATCGCCATTATGGTTTACCGTTTGCCGATTTGCTTTCAGAAGGGACAGTTGGGCTTATGCATGCTGTAAAGAAGTTTGAACCAGAGCGGGGCGTACGGCTCGCAACCTATGCCATCTGGTGGATCAGAGCTTCTATTACGGAATTTATTCTAGCATCGTGGTCTCTCGTCAAGACTGGAACGGTTGCTGCACAGAAAAAGCTCTTTTTCCGGTTAGGTTTGCTAAAAGCGCGCATGGCCATCTATGGAGATGGCGATCTTGCTCCCGAGCAGGCTAGCGCTATCGCTGCGCAATTACACGTTAAGAAAGAAGAAGTTGTGACAATGAATACTCGATTGAGTGCTCCAGATGCCTCGCTGAACGCTGCCGTGACTGAGGATGGCCGTGTCGAGTGTCAAGATCTCCTGATAGATGACTCTGCTAACCAGGAAACACAGTTGGCTGAACGGGAGGAAAGGCATCTACGGCGTCGTTTGCTCAGACACGCACTCGCCCGTCTCTCGCCACGGGAGCAGTATATCATCAAAGCCCGCCAACTTGTTACCCCGCCGCGGACGTTAGAGGAACTGGGACGGCACTATGGTATTTCACGTGAACGGGTGCGGCAAGTTGAGAATGGGGCGATGGCAAAGCTCGAAACGGCTGTCAAAGAGGAATGGAGGCAATCGAAAGCCAGCGATGCCTTTTGCTGTTGTGTGTGACACTTTTTCGTGTGCCATGTCGAGGGGCAGTGGAGTCACAGTCACACGCGCTCGGATAACCAGATGGCTAGCCTCGAGCCAGCCTTGACGATTGTACTGAGGACCGGGAACGCCAAGTGTTGTGCGGCCCCGTGTGTCAGGCCTATCTCGCGGTGTTCGAGTTCGTCGTTGCGGTACTGCATGATCACCTCCTGCAGTTCGTGATCCGTTTTGGGGAGAGTGTTTAACTGTTGTGCATAGTGTGCCTCTATGACTTCTTCGACTGCAACTGTACATGCCATAGCCGCTTTTGTGCCGAGTAGAGCCGTGCTCGCTCCTAGGACGAATCCTAAGACATGCCAGAGGGGCTGCAAAGCAGTTGGGCGGACACGATGTTGCACCAACAACCTGTTAAAGGTAGCGAGGTGATTCTTCTCGTTTTCTGTCATAGCGCGTAGTGTGGCGGCACATGCACTGTGCTGCAAAATCACCATCTGACCCTCGTAAATGCGGACGGCTCCATATTCGCCTGCCTGATTGACGCGAATGACTCGCGCTATCATCTCCTGATGGGAAAGATCGCCTAACAAGCGGCGGGCTCCTGATGAGGAAGGTCTCTCATAAAGCATGTCGTCAGGCATTTTTGGAGATTCTCCACCATGTTTTCCGTTTAGCGGCGACTAAACAGAACATTGCCAGCCCCAGTGAAGCCGGAAGATTATAACCGCTCAGAGACAGGCCAAACAATGACCATTGCACCTCGTCGCACGGCGCTTCAGCTGGTCTTTCCAGTGCAAGCTGCAACTCGGCTAATGACAGAACAGGCTCTGCCGAAAAAATACACGTTTTAGTGCTCCACCAATGATTTTCTGCTCCTAAATGATAAAAAGCTACAAGAGTATTAAGCCCAAAAGTTACACCACAGAGAGCAACAAACACGCGGCGACGTGGTGGCGAAAGACATAAGGCTATTGCCGCTAAGAGGGCCGCGACCGCATACAGAAGACGTTGGAACAAACAAAGAATGCATGGGATGAGATCAAAGCCAAACTGCAATGCAAGTGTACCGCCCAAAGCCGCCACACTCGTCGCTAATATTCCGGCTGGGATTGCCTGTCTCTGCCACAATGGTTGGGGAGAAAACATGCGAAGTTGCCTCTTTTTTGATGATGCAACCGAGCTAAAATATCCTCAGAAGCAGAACACCCCCCCCTACGGCCACTCCGATTCCTAACGTCACCAAACCGAGCCGCCGTTCAATAAAGGCGCGAATCCGTGGGCCAAAACGCCACAGAAGGCCCGCTACCAAGAAAAAGCGCAGGCCACGCCCTACAAGGGACGTTATCACGAACGCGAGAGGATTAAACTGTGTTGCCCCAGCACCAATGGTAATAATTTTATAAGGAATAGGTGTGAAAGCAGCTACCAGGATGATCGCCACGCCGTATTTATTGAAGGAGTCACAGACGCTGAAAAAGCTATCCTGAAGATGATAAAAAGCGATAATTCTTTGCCCTGTTGTTTCGAAAAGAAAATAGCCGATCCCATATCCTGCCAGCCCCCCCATGACAGAAGAAAAGGTACAGACCGTTGCATATATCCAAGCGCGGTAGCGTTCAGCCAGCACCATGGAAATCAGCATGACATCGGGCGGTATCGGAAAAAAGGAACTTTCAATGAAAGAAATGAGAGCGAGCCATGTCACAGCCTGCCGATGGCCTGCCAGACTCATGGTCCATTCATACAGCTTCTGCAACACGGACGTGGTCTCCGAGACGGGAACGGATGCACATTAAGGTTGCGTTTATAAGAAAATAATCTCTATAATTATAAATTATTCGACGAATTTTATTCAATTTGAAATCAACGTTAAAAATTCCCGGGCAACGAAAACGAATACGAATAAAAAACGTTGTCTCTCACCAGACAGGGAACGCTCTGGCTCCTTGGAGTGATGTCACGTCCATATTGATATTGGTTGGATGATGCAAGGTGAAGGCAACGTCTGCTCTGTCCTTATAGGGCCCCTGTGGGTTACGACCTCTGTTGCTGATTCGAGGATTCTCATGCATCCCTATCGCTCACATACTTGCGGTCAATTGCGCGCTTGTGATGTCAGTAGTCCCGTGCGCCTATCCGGTTGGATTCATCGTAAGCGTGACCATGGTCAGCTGCTGTTCATCGACCTGCGTGATCATTACGGTATCACCCAGGTCGTAGTGAATACCCATAGTCCGGCCTTCGCCCTCTTGACACACGTTCGACAGGAAAGTGTCGTCACCGTAACAGGCACAGTCCAGCAGCGATCCGCCGCAACACTCAATTTAAAGTTAAAAACTGGAGAGATTGAATTACACGTAAATGACGCTGAAATTCTTTCAGAATCTGACATTCTCCCTATACTAGTGCATAATGACCAGGAATTTCCTGAAGATCTGCGACTACGCTATCGCTTTCTCGATTTACGCAGGGAGAAGATGCACCGGAACATCGTCCTCCGCAGCCAGGTTATTGCCAGCCTGCGCCAACGCATGATGGCGCAAGGTTTTCTCGAGTATCATACGCCAATTCTCAGCTCTTCCAGCCCAGAGGGGGCCCGCGATTTCTTGGTACCAAGCCGTCTTCACCCGGGCAGATTTTATGCTTTGCCGCAGGCACCACAACAATTTAAACAACTTCTCATGGTGGCTGGTTTTGACCGCTATTTTCAGATAGCCCCCTGTTTCCGCGACGAGGATGCTCGGGCTGATCGTTCTCCAGGCGAGTTTTACCAACTCGACTTTGAGATGAGCTTTGCGACACCGGAAGACATCTTCGCCACGATAGAGCCTGTTCTACACGGTGTGTTCACGGAATTTGCTGGCAGTCGTTCTGTTGCACCGCTGCCATTTCTCCGCATTCCTTTTGAGGAAGCAATGTTGAAGTATGGTACAGATAAACCAGACCTCCGTAATCCTCTTCATATTGCTGATGTCACTGAGGCTTATCGCGGCTCTCAATTGTACCTTTTTGCCCGAGCAATTGAGGAAGGTGCCACGGTCCGGGCCATTCCAGCGCTTGGGGCTGCGATCCAGCCACGGAGTTGGTTTGATCGGCTCAACGCATGGGCAAAGGATCAGGGAGTCGGCGGTCTTGGCTACATTGTGTTCGAGCATGGCAAGGCAGGGGGACCGCTGGTTAAGCACCTCGACTCAGATCGGCTCCATCAAATCAGAGTCCTCACAGGGCTCAAGGACGGTGATGTTGTTTTCTTCATCTGTGAGAAGCCAGACAAGGCAGCGGTATTGGCCGGCCGTGTTCGCACCCGCCTGTGCGACGAACTGTGCTTGCTTGAGAAAGACGTCTTTCGATTTTGTTGGATCACGGATTTCCCGCTCTATGAACGGGATCCAGGCAGTGGGCTCATCCAGTTCAGTCACAACCCTTTCTCAATGCCTCGGGGGGGGCTAGAGGCGTTAAACAGTCAGGACCCTTTGACGATCAAGGCGTTGCAGTATGATCTTGTCTGTAATGGTGTTGAGCTGTCATCGGGCGCTATCCGCAATCATCGGCCTGACATCCTGTATCGGGCCTTTGAGATCGCTGGCTACTCTCGAGCTGACGTCGAGGCGCACTTTGGCGGCATGCTCCGGGCCTTCCGTTTTGGTGCTCCTCCACATGGAGGTGCTGCCCCAGGTGTGGATCGTATTGTGATGCTGCTTGCCGATACACTCACTCTCCGTGAGGTGATCCCATTCCCCCTGAATCAGCAGGCGCAGGATCTGCTCATGGAGGCTCCTGTTGCCGTCAAGCCAGAACAGTTGCGTGTCTTGCGCATTCGTACAGAGACGTCGTAGCCTGAGTCTCTAAGGTGTTTGTGTACAGCGGCGAATCGCCTCTCATGCGTCCCGACACCCCGATCTCCGATCTCCTGCCTTCTTCCAAGCACTGCTGCTCACTCTCCAACGCGCCTGGCCGGCAAACTCTGCCTACACGCACAGGCTCAGAGAGCGTCTGAAAAATGAGCTCTTCCAGAGAGGGGAAGATATCTCATCATCTCAGAAGTAGCGGTCTCTCAACACTTAGCAGACCAGTACAAGTCCGGTCCCTCGCACTCATGCTGAATCAGCTAGCCGTTACGCGTTACGGCAAGGGCTACGATCATTTGCTTTCTGCGTGACAGGGCCAATTCAGACGATTGTTGGGCCACTGACCTAGTGACCCAAGTGGAAAGGAGGCACAAGCTCGTGAGAGAAGAGGGGAGATTTTTTGCTTGCAGCAAAAGAAAAAATCAGCGAAAAACGCGCCCTCATCCATTTGGTCTGGTCCATCTACTGGTTAGGAGTGGGAGCGATGTCACAAGTCTCTCTTGCCCAACTGGGGATGAACTCGGAAGCCAATCCGAGGGATACCCACAGGGGTTTGAGTGCTGACCGTCCCTCGGCGAGGGCGGCGATGCATCCGGAGCCGATCGTCAACAACAATAAAGATTATTTCATTGAACATCAAGGTGTAAAATTTGCAGGATTACATCTTTTAATAGATTTATGGGAATGTATTAATCTTAATAAAATTGATTTAGTTGAATTATCTTTAATAGAAGCAGCAAAAGCTGCAGGAGCAACCATTTTACACACGCACCTGCATCATTTTACCCCCAATGGGGGCATTACTGGAGTGATGGTGCTGGCTGAATCCCATATTAGCATCCATACCTGGCCTGAAAGATCCTATGCAGCGCTCGATGTATTCATGTGTGGGGTTTGTGACCCGTACAAAACGCTTCCGGCTCTGCGTGCAACTTTTCGTCCCGCTCACGTGACTCTCAGCGAGCAGAAAAGAGGGCTCATGACGTGATACGGTTCGAGGAAACTCTCTATCCGCACTGGTCGCAAACTTTCAGAGTCCAGAAAGTTCTGTACCATGAACGCAGTGAGTTACAGGATTTAGCCATCTTCGATTCTGCTATTTTTGGGCGTATTCTTGCATTAGATGGTGTTATTCAAACGACTGAAGCAGATGAATATCACTATCATGAGATGATTGTTCATGTTCCGTTACTATCTCATGGGGATGTACGGGCAGTTTGCGTTGTCGGTGGTGGTGACGGTGGGGCCTTGCGTGAAGTCTTGAAACATCCGGGGGTGCATGCAACCCTGGTCGAAATCGATGCGGCCGTGATTGAAATCAGCCGGCGTTACCTGCCGACAATTTCTGTCGGCTCTTTCGATGATCCACGTGTGACGATCGTTATAGCCGATGGTGTCCGATACATGGCGAGCTCTGGCTCAATGTTTGATGTTATCATCATCGATTCGACGGATCCACAAGGCCCTGGTGAGGTTCTTTTTCATGAATCTTTTTACGCTAGTTGTCGTAATAGATTAAAACCAGGAGGAATTCTTGTCACTCAAAATGGCGTTCCCTTTCTACAACCAGACGAAGTGTACCGCACCTATTGCCAGCTCAGGCCCCATTTTTCTGATGTATGGTTCTTTACGGCAGCCGTGCCTACCTATGTGGGTGGGCTGATGGCCATGGGATGGGGCAGCCTGGAGCCAGCACACAGAAGTCGAGCGCCAGAGCTTCTTAGAACACGGGCGGCTCAAGTTGCACTTGAAACACGCTATTACACACCGAATCTACATGTAGCCAGTTTTGCTTTGCCGCGGTACATTGAACGCCTGCTCCTCTGACAGACTGTGGGGTGGGGACAGCGGGCACATGAGTAAAGGCAGTAAAGGCGGTGACTTTGTGACCAGACCCAGACTCAAGACTTCTTGCAGCTATTGTAGCAGCAGCGTACCAGATGGAAGGGGCCACTTTGGTCTCTACGGTGGGCGTTATATAGCAGAAACGCTTATGCCACTGCTTCGCGACGTTGAACGTTCCTACAGCCAGGCTATGGCCGATGCGACATTTGCTGCGGAGATGCGATCACTGCTGTGTCATTATGTCGGACGACCAACGCCACTTTCGTTTGCATCACGTCTTACAGCCCATCTAGGAGGGGCAAAAATTTACCTTAAACGAGAGGATCTCAACCACACTGGTGCTCACAAGATCAACAACTGTATTGGTCAGTGTCTGCTTGCACGCCGAATGGGCAGAAAAAGAATCATTGCTGAAACGGGGGCAGGCCAGCACGGTGTGGCGACGGCGACGGCGTGCGCTCTCTTCGACATGTCCTGTACGATCTATATGGGAAGCCGAGATATCAAGCGGCAAGCACCAAACGTGTTCCGCATGAAATTACTTGGAGCAGAGGTGAAGCCAGTGGAGGCTGGGACTGGAACTCTGAAGGATGCTCTCAACGAGGCCTTGCGTGATTGGCTGGCCAGCGTCGATAGCACTTATTATTTGATAGGAACGGCAGCAGGCCCTCACCCTTACCCTGTTATGGTACGCAATTTTCAATCTGTGATTGGTAAAGAAACTATTGAACAGGTTGTATCCCAGGAAGGCCGTTTACCTGATACATTAATCGCCTGTATAGGTGGAGGCTCCAACGCCATCGGCCTCTTCCATCCTTTCCTTGATGGGGAGGGCGTTCGTCTCATAGGGGTCGAAGCGGCCGGTCATGGTCTGGAGAGTGGGCGTCATGCGGCGTCTCTTATTGGCGGCCACGTAGGGGTCCTACATGGGAATCGCACATACCTTTTACAGGACTCCGATGGTCAGATTGCAACCGCTCATTCTCTTGCTGCAGGACTTGACTATCCTGGCGTAGGCCCTGAGCATGCCTGGCTCAAGGAGAGCGGTAGGGTTTCGTATGTTCCGATCACTGATGAGGAAGCCTTGCACGCCTTTCAGATTCTGACAAGATTAGAAGGCATTATTCCAGCGTTGGAATCCTCTCATGCTATCGCTTACACAATAAAACTTGCACCTACCCTGTCAAAGGATCACGTCATTGTGGTCAATCTGAGTGGTCGTGGCGACAAAGACCTTACCACCGTCACGGCCATCATGCGTGGTGAGGACGCATGAGGAAGATTGAGCCGTTTGGTGCGGTACGAAAACCGCTTGTCGCAGGTTCCTCTCGCTTACAGGAGATTTTTGCCACACTGCGGGCAGAAAACAAGGGGGGGCTAGTGGTTTACGTCATGGCTGCTGACCCAGACGTGGAGACCTCCCTAGCCATCCTCAGGGGTCTACCACGGATGGGAGTTGATGTAATAGAGCTTGGTGTACCTTTTTCAGATCCTCTGGCCGATGGCCCCATTATTCAGAGAGCGTCTCAAAGGGCTTTAAAGGCTGGCGGTTCCCTCGTGCGCACCTTAGAGCTTGCCCGTCTGTTTAGGACTGAAAACAACACAACGCCACTGATATTGATGGGCTATTACAACCCAATATACGTTTACGGGCCCGAAAGGTTCGCAAAGGCCGCTGCGGCTGTCGGTATTGATGGCTGCATTATCGTTGACTTGCCGCCGGAAGAGGCGGACGAGGTGATAGAGTTTCTTAAGCCCAGGGGCATAGACTTCATTTTTCTGGCGACACCTACCACAGACTGTGCGAGACTACATTTTATACTAGAAAAATCTTATTCTTTTCTCTATTATGTATCTTTGACAGGGACCACGGGGAGCCCCTCAGCCACACAGCAAGCCATCACGCAGGCCATCAGACGACTGCGTCAAAAAACGGAACTACCTCTTGCCGTCGGCTTTGGCATCAGGACACCTGAACAGGTGGCAGCGGGAGCACGCGTGGCTGACGCTGTTGTTGTGGGCTCTGCAGTGGTACAACGGATCGCGGATGGCCTAGACACCAATGGACGACAGAAGCCTGGGTTAGTTAAGGAGGTGTTCTCCTGGATCAAGGAACTGGCTCTTGCGGCCCATACCGTGTCCAGAAAAAGGGGTTGTCCCTGAAATGATATCTCATTCAATGATATCTCATTGAAGCTCTCTTGGTATACAGCGTATACACAGCACGACGCAAATTTCTATGGTTTGAAATGCACGACGCAAATTTCTATGGTTTGATCAGACTCCGTCGTCCCGCTGATCTATCGCGCCCTCTGATCGAGTGGTCAGATAGGCTCTATAGCTGGGAAGACATGGAGAAAACCAGTGCCCATTTTGCTGCCATCCTCACGGCTCTCGGCTGTGCTAAGGGTGACAGGGTGGCAGCACAGATAGATAAATCCCCTGCAGCCCTTTTTCTCTACCTTGCCTGTCTGCGAGCCGGTATGGCATTTGTGCCAATAAACACAGACTACCGTGTAGACGAGGTAGAGTACCTGCTGAGAGATTCGAGACCCTCCGTAATTGTCACCAATAAAAATAATGTGACGCGGCTCAAAGAGCTCACAAGTCTTTGCGGTAGCCGTCCCGTGCTCACCCTTGCAGAAGACGGCAGTGGGTCTTTCTCCACGGACATCACTCCCGTTTCCTCTAAAGACTGTCTCTGTGCACCGGACGACGTCGCGGCCATCTTATATACATCTGGTACGACTGGCAAGCCCAAAGGGGCTATGCTGTCACACCGCAATCTCGCTGTTAATGGGGAGGCGCTACGCACGACATGGGATTTCACAGAGGGGGATGTCTTGCTCCATGCCCTGCCCATTTTTCATGCTCACGGTCTTTTCGTGGCCTGTCACTGTGCACTGTTGTCGGGTGCACGCATGATCTGGCTGCCTGCCTTCGACAGTACGCAGGTACTAGCGCATCTCCCAAAAGCAACGGTCTTTATGGGTGTCCCAACATATTACGTAAGATTATTATCAAGGGCTGAGCTTACGGCTGAGAGATGTGCGCATATGCGGCTGTTTATTTCTGGCTCTGCTCCCCTGCGACCAGAGACCTTCCTCGCCTTCCAGCGCAAAACTGGTCATGCCATTTTGGAGCGGTATGGCATGACGGAAACGGGGATGAATACTTCCAACCCTTATCAAGGGGAACGCCAACCTGGTCGGGTGGGCATACCCTTGCCTGGTGTTTTTTTACGGGTGGTTGGGAGTGATAGCACACCCTTACCGTGTGGACAGATCGGTACCTTACAGGTTCGTGGTGATCATGTTTTTCTCGGCTACTGGCAAAAACCAAAAGGGACAAATTTTACACGTGATGGTTGGTTTATTACAGAAGATCTAGCTTTCATAGGGGAAGATGAAACCATTACGCTAGTCGGTCGGGCCAGTGATCTCATCATCAGTGGGGGCTGCAATGTGTATCCCAAGGAGGTTGAGCAGGTACTCAACACCTTGAACGGGGTTGTCGATTCAGCTGTTATTGGCCTGCCACATCATGATTTCGGAGAAGCGGTCGCCGCTATCGTCCAAGCACCACTGAAGAATCGTCCTGCGGCTGAGAGCGTCCTCAATGAGGTACGGACTCGTCTTGCGAATTACAAAGTGCCAAAGATCGTTGTATTTGTGGATGAATTACCGCGTAACGCCATGGGAAAGGTGAGAAAGGATATCCTAAGACGAACATATGCAACGGTGTTTACGATGGCTGGGAGGTGTTCCCTCGACGGTGAACAGGATTCAGCTGAGTAGTCAAATGACTGATCAGTGGCTTACGGTCAGAGTCATAGTACATAAAAAAAGTCATATATTAGCGGCTCTCTCTACTTCTGAGAGTACTGGTCGGGCTGTCGTGTTGGTCAGTGGTCCGGCCGTCAGTGGAGCCATGGGATGGCTGTGGTTCCGCTGCTTGGTGGCAGAGGTCGCTACTCTGTACCCGCAGGCTCGTTTTACGACAGTCTTCGATTGTGGAAGTGCCGCTGGTTTTGCTATGGCGGCTTTAGCCGATGGTGCCAAGGCCATTCGTCTACATGCACCGCCACCGGTGTTGAAACGGGTGCGTGACATTGCCACACAATCTGGTGCAGTGATAGACTCGGATGTCAGGCCAGCTCTTAACTTGCTGTTTGACTCTCATCCGGTTGCCGCTTGTCATGCCTGGTTCAATGCTTTCCCGCTGGGCGAGAGGCCAGGTCATAAACTTTCCACACTCACTCCTGAAAACGAAGCACTTGATTTGATCGAACACAGCTCTATGTGATTGGTCTGTGTGTTTTGATGTGATAACAATCCTTAACCTGCTGAGACGGCTTAGAACGTAGAAAAAGTTAGAACTTAGAAAAAGGAGGAGTCTTACGTACCATGGCTGTTTTCAATCACTATCCGCCACGCCAAACTAAATGGGCTCCCGTAGAGACAGAGCAGGCAGTCTTTGACGCTGGTCTGCGCCAGCACATGCTACGGGTTTACAACTTCATGGTGATGGGTCTGGCTGTCACTGGCATAGTGGCCTCCTTGATCGCTGGGAGTCCAACACTGACAGCCGTCATTTTGGGGAGTCCCCTGAAGTGGATAGCGATGCTGGCACCGCTGGTTTTCATCTTTGTTTTGTCTTGGCATTTTAACCGCCTGTCCGTCAGCGCCTTGCAGATTCTCTTCTGGGTATTCTGTGGGGCGATGGGCTTGTCTATGGCCTCTGTCTTTCTGGTTTTCACCGGGGCAAGTGTCGCGCGGGTCTTCTTTATCACTGCAGCGACTTTCGCTGGGGTGAGTTTGTATGGCTACACGACACAGGCCGACTTGTCTCGGATGGGATCTTTCCTTTTGATGGGTTTGCTTGGCATCATCATTGCCGGACTAGTCAATCTGTTCCTAGCCTCTAGCGCTTTACATTTTGCTCTTTCTGTCATTGGGGTGCTAGTGTTCACAGGCCTGACAGCCTATGATACACAGCGCGTGAAGGAAGAATATGCCGAGTACAATGGCTATGAGACAAACAGCAAGCTGGCCATTATGGGTGCGCTGTCGTTGTACCTGAATTTCGTCAACCTGTTTCAGATGTTACTGCAGATTCTTGGCAATCGTGAATGAGCATTATGGGGGTTCCTCTGACGGACATCTGAGAGAAGCCCAGAAAGGCGCTTCAGATGCGTGACCCTTTAGTCTTGGCTATCGTGCAGCTCAATCCAACCGTAGGAGCGGTGGAGGCTAATGGCGCGAGGGTCCGTGCTGCGCGGGCGACGCGGGCGGACCTTTTAGTGTGCAGTGAACTCGTGATCTCCGGTTATCCGCCTGAAGATTTAGTGTGTCGCGTCTCGTTCCTAGACAGAGTACGCTTTGAAATTGAATCTTTAGCTGCTGAAACTTCAGACAATGGTCCTGCCCTGCTGGTTGGAGCTCCTTGGCGTGAAGGGAATCGTTGTTATAATGCGGTTTTGCTCCTGGATGGAGGCCGTATTAAGGCGGTACGGTATAAATGTCATCTGCCAAACTATGGCGTGTTCGATGAGGCGCGGGTGTTCACACCCGCGGCATCGGCGACGCCTATTGCTTTTCGCGGCGTGCGATTAGGCGTGCTAATTTGCGAGGATATGTGGTATACAGATATCGCGACACGCTTAACAAGTGCAGGGGCAGATATCTTGGTTGTTGTGAATGGTTCGCCTTTCGATGTATGCAAACCTGATCTACGCCGTCTTCATGCCGAGGCCCGAGTCCTTGAGACAGCCCGCCCCTTGATATACGTTAACCAGGTTGGTGGTCAGGATGAGCTCGTGTTTGATGGTGTCTCTTTCGTGCTGAGTCACGATCGCACACCGCTCGTGCAAGCCCCTGCTTGGCGTGAGGCCATTCTGCCTACAACGTGGTACCGTGCGCGTGCTGGTCGATTAGTTTGCTGCACAAAAAAAATTATCCCTCCCCTGGGGCCAGAAGAGGATATCTATCAGGCGATGATGCTAGGTTTGCATGACTATGTGGTCAAAAATGGCTTTCCAAGTGTGCTGCTAGGGATATCAGGTGGCATTGATTCCGCTCTGAGCGCCGCGGTTGCCGTTGATGCACTAGGAGCAGATAAGGTGTATGGAGTGATGCTACCCTCTCCCTATACAGCGCAGGAGAGTTTGGACGATGCGGCGGCTGTGGCCAGCTACCTCGGAATACAGCTAGATGTCATACCCATAGGGCAAGCCATGCAGACGTTTTTCACTATGCTGACTCCGTGGCTTGCGAAGCGTCCACCTGACGTCACTGAAGAGAACATTCAGTCTCGCGTGCGTGGTCTCACCTTGATGGCTCTGTCCAATGTGTCAGGCGGGCTTGTCTTATCTACCGGCAATAAGAGCGAAATGAGTGTAGGGTATACTACGCTTTATGGGGATATGTGCGGCGGCTACGCTGTTTTGAAGGATATCTATAAGACCACAGTGTTCACACTCGCGCGCTGGCGCAATCGTTGCCGACCGGACGGCGGTTTGGGGCCATCTGGACCCGTGATGCCGGAAAGAGTCATCATAAAGCCCCCGACTGCCGAGTTGAAACCCAATCAAACGGATCAGGACACCTTGCCACCCTATGCTGACCTAGACTCTGTCTTAGAGTCTTTCATAGAGGATGAAGCAAGCATGCCGGATGTCATTGCGCGGGGCTTTGACACGGCGGCCGTGAAGAGAATATGGCAGATGCTGAACCGCGCAGAATATAAACGCCGTCAAGCACCGCCAGGAGTGAAGATCAGCCGTCGTGCTTTTGGCCGTGAGAGACGGTACCCCATGACGAATGATTATCGGAATTGATCCTCATTGTCTGAGGCCTTCTTCGTGGGCTGCCGTCTGAAGGAGCTGAAGAGAGTGAAAACGCTGTGTCCGTGACCGTCCGCTTCGCCCCTAGCCCAACTGGCCTTTTGCATGTCGGCAACGCCCGTATCGCTTTGCTGAATCGCCTTTTTGCTGACAGCCTGGGGGGGCGTTTCATCCTACGCCTTGACAACACTGATGCCGAGCGTTCCAGGGAAGAATATATCTCTGCTATCAAGCGTGACTTGAGCTGGCTTGGGGTTGGCTGGGAGCATACCGTACGGCAGAGTGATCGCCGACCCTCTTATCACACTGCAATGGCGCGGTTGCAGGCAGCAGGGCGGGTATATCCTTGTTACGAAACCACAGAGGAACTAGAAGAGCAGCGTCTTTTCCAGCGAGGACAAAAACAGCCGCGGCTTTACGATCGTGCCGCTCTGAAGTTATCGAAACCTGATCATGTCCGCCTGGAGACAAAAGGGCACCGTCCGTATTGGCGGTTCAGGCTTGATCCATATGATGTCCAGTGGGAGGATCTTGTCCGGGGGTCATGTTGTTACCATGGCATTCATCTCTGTGATCCGGTGCTACGACGGGCAGATGGGAGCTACCTCTATATGCTTCCTTCAGTTGTTGATGATATTGATTTTACTATTACACATGTTATTCGCGGCGAAGACCATCTCACTAACACTGCGATACAGATTCAGATTTTCCATGCACTAGGGGCAAGACCACCGCACTTCGCTCACCTGCCACTGATGCGAGATGTTAGCGGTCAGGGATTCTCCAAGAGACTGGGATCACTGTCTTTGGATGCCCTGCGCTGGCAAGGCATTGAACCCATGGCCCTGGCGAGTCTACTTGTCACGATGGGCACGATAAGACCCATCTGTTTACATAGCGCCTGGGGTGAGTTATCAGCAGCATTTCACCTGCGTCACTACAGCCACGGGACACCACGATTCGATGAGTCCGAATTATGGCGGATGAATGCACGCTTGCTGCATGCAGTGCCCTTTGCAGCTGTTAACGACAAGCTCACCGCTTTAGGACTTCCAAAAGTGACAGAAGGTTTCTGGAACGCGGTTCGGGCAAATCTAGACCGTCTGGAGACGGCCGGCACATGGTGGCAGATCTGCACCAGTACGATCGTTCCCAAGATTATTGATGCGCCACTATGCATACTGGCTGCTGGACTGTTGCCTGATGAGCCGTGGGACAAAACAACATGGTCCGTCTGGATCAGTGCCCTAAAAACCAAGACGGGACGTACGGGACAATCGCTGATTCGTCCTTTACGGTTGGCCCTGACAGGCCAGGACAGTGGGCCAGAACTGAGTGTGTTGCTACCAATAATAGGCCGGACAAGAGCGCTGGTCCGACTGCTGCAAGGAAGATGTACGCCGGCGACGGCTGCAAGTGGGGTGGATTCCGTAGGGCAGTGAGAGGCTTGAAGGTTGACCAGCCGTAGGAGCTACGCATCAAGGGGATCGTCTATGCCGAAGACAATGAATCGTTCCAAACTCAGTGAGGCTATGTACCAGGAGGTTGGGCTGTCCCGTAGCGAATCGTCAGATCTACTTGCAATGGTCCTGGATGAGATTGCAACAGCACTGTCAAGAGACGAGATTGTCAAGATCGCGACGTTCGGGAGCTTTGCGGTCCGCAAAAAAGGACAGCGCATCGGCCGCAACCCTCGAACGGGGGATCAAGTCCCTATCTTGCCACGCCGGGTCTTGACATTTCGTCCATCCCAGCTCCTCAATGGTCGCGTGAATGCAATATGCTCCCGTGTGCGCTCTATGCGCCAGTCGGGCACCATCAGGGAGTTTTGACGATGCAACAATCATCTCTCAACTTGAGGCTTGTCTATGTGACCACTCCCTCACACGAGACTGCTCTGCAGCTGGTGCATATGATCATAGAAGCTCGCCTGGCCGCTTGTGCGAATATTCTTGGTCCCGTTCATTCTGTGTATTGGTGGCAGGACCGTATGGAAGAAGGGCATGAAGTCGCTCTGCTCTTGAAGACCACAGAGAATAGGGTTGACTCTATAGTCGCTGCTGTGCAGGCGCGCCATAGCGATACTTGTCCGTGTGTCATTGCAATGCCCATCATGGCAGGCAACCCTGCTTTCCTAGAATGGATCGTGGCAGAGACGCGTCCCCGTGCTGTGGACTTCGTGGACTGAAAAAACTGATATTTATTTTTTCTGCGCCATATGCCCTAGCCGCAGGCGTAGTGCATTCAGCTTGATAAAACCTTCTGCATCATGTTGATCATAGACGGTATCCTTCTCGAAGGTCACATAATCCTGTCTATACAAGGCATCCGGTGACTGCCGTCCAACCACCCACACGGATCCTTTATATAATTTCAGACGGGCAGTCCCGTTTACCATGGCCTGTGTACAATCAATCGCGGATTGCAATGCAATTCTTTCAGGTGAAAACCAGAGACCATTATATATTAAATTTGCATAACGTGGCATAAGCTCATCTTTTAGATGAGATACCTCACGATCGAGAGTCAAACTTTCCACTGCCCGATGGGCAGCGAGTAGAATAGTACCACCTGGGGTTTCGTACACTCCCCGTGATTTCATACCAACGTAACGATTCTCCACTAAATCAACGCGACCCACCCCATGGCGACCACCAATTTCATTCAGACGTGCAAGCAAGACGGCTGGGGATAGGGCTTGGCCATTGATTCCAACCGCATCGCCACTGGCGAATGTAATCTCAACATATTCTGGGGTATTGGGAGCCATTTCTGGGGCTATGGTACGACGGAATATGTCTTCATTCGGCTCTGTCCATGGGTCCTCCAAGGCCTTCCCTTCGTAGGAGGTATGTAGCAGATTAGCATCCACAGAGTATGGCATTTCGCCGTGTTTGTCTTTCGACACCGGAATCTGGTGTCGCTCCGCATAGAGAATCATGTCAGAACGAGACTGTAAGCTCCATTCTCGCCAAGGAGCAATAATGCGGATATCTGGCTTGAGAGCATAGCAGGTGAGTTCAAAACGAATCTGATCATTGCCCTTGCCTGTGGCCCCATGGGCAACGGTGTCAGCTCCCATAGCCATGGCAATATCTATTTGACGTTTAGCAATCAGCGGGCGAGCAATTGCTGTCCCGAGCAAGTAAGCCCCTTCGTACAGGGCATTGGCTCGGAACAGCGGAAAGACAAAATCACGGGCGAACTCCTCGCGCATATCCTCTATAAAAATATGCTGTATTCCCAGCATTGCAGCTTTTTTGCGAGCAAGCTCAATATCCTCACCCTGACCAATATCAGCTGTGAATGTAATAATTTCACAATTATAAGTAGCAATTAGCCAGTGCAGAATAACGGAAGTGTCAAGCCCACCAGAATAGGCAAGAACTACTTTCCCGATTCTGTCCCTCTTTTTCCGACCGTTTGTCATTCTGTTTGCCTTATCCGCACGGAGCGTTTCCCGTATGGCCCACGAAACAGCACTGGTTCGTGTTGAACCGCTGACTGCGACGCTTACTGCGAGGCACAACGATCCAGTTCTTCTGCCAGTTCAGGCATGGCCACAAATAAATCTGCCACCAAGCTGTAATCTGCCACCTGGAATATCGGTGCCTCTGGATCCTTGTTAATGGCAACGATGATTTTCGAATCTTTCATCCCTGCTAGATGCTGAATAGCACCAGAGATGCCAACAGCGATATAGAGATCTGGTGCGACGATCTTGCCTGTCTGGCCCACCTGAAAGTCGTTGGGTACAAAGCCGGCATCGACGGCTGCACGAGAGGCGCCAACGGCTGCACCGAGTTTGTCGGCGACTACTTCTAACAGCTTGAAGTTCTCGCCATTCTGCATACCACGGCCCCCAGAAATGATCACTCGTGCTGCAGTTAACTCTGGCCGTACAGATTTTGACAACTCTCCTGCGATGTAACGAGATGCATCGAATGCTTCCGCTTTCTGAATGACGTCAATAGCCGTCAGCCCCCCTTCAGCGGGGGTTATATCAAAAGCAGTCCCACGCACGGTCAGAACCTTGATCCTGTCTCGCGATATGACCTCCGCTAAAGCGTTGCCAGCATAGATGGGACGAACAAATGTTTCTGGTCCCTTGATGGCGATGACATCGGAAATCTGCTGGACGTCCAGTAGCGCCGCCACGCGCGGCATGAAATTCTTTCCGAAAGTCGTGGAAGGCGCGAGCACGTGAGTATGGTGAGGCGCGATGTTTTTAACCAGTAAAGATATGGGCTCCGCGAGAAAGTGTGCATAGCGCGGGTCGTCGCAGCACAGGACGGAAGCGAGTCCTGGAATGCGGGCCGCCGATTCGGCGACCGAGCCGCATGCGTGACCTGCAACCAAAATGTGTATTGGCATTCCAAACACCTTGGCGGCAGTCACCGTGTGAAGGGTGGAAGGTTTCAGCGACGCATTGTCGTGTTCCGCAACAACCAGGACACTCATCAGATCACCTTGGCTTCGTTCTTCAATTTAGCAACCAGCTCATGAACATCGGCAACCTTGATGCCTGCCTTGCGCAGGGGTGGCTCTGTCACCTTGAGCGTGGTCAGGCGAGGGGTGATATCAACGTTAAGAGCTGAGGGTAATATTGTATCAATAGGTTTTTTCTTCGCCTTCATGATATTTGGCAAAGAGGCGTAACGCGGCTCATTCAGCCGCAAGTCTGTGGTCAGAATCGCTGGCAGACGTACCTCTAGGGTTTCGAGACCCCCATCTACTTCGCGGGTTACCACCGCCCTATTATCCTTCAGGATGAGCTTTGAGGCGAAGGTAGCTTGCGGTCGGCCCAGTAAGGCCGCAAGCATCTGGCCAGTCTGGTTGGAATCGTCATCAATAGCTTGCTTACCGAGAAGAACAAGCTCAGGATTCTCTCTCCGGACAATGCTCTCCATTATTTTTGCTACTGCAAGTGGTTGCAGCTCATCATCAGTCTGGACCAAGATCCCACGATCCCCCCCCATAGCAAGGGCCGTACGGATTGTTTCCTGGCTCTGGGCGACGCCCATACTGACAACAACAATTTCTCCCACAAACCCCGCTTCTTTAAGTCTGACAGCCTCTTCGACAGCAATTTCGTCGAAGGGATTCATAGACATCTTGACATTAGTCGTCTCAATCCCTGACGCATCGGACTTCACTCGAATCTTGACATTATAATCAACAACGCGTTTGACAGATACGAGAACCTTCATGCCCCCCCCCTGGGATCCCTTGATGCGCAAGTGAGGGAGATTATCACCGAAACGCACAACATGTCTCTATGTCTCTGGATTTTTTTGATAGGAACGAGCGCAGTTTGTTACTGGTGTAGAGGCCATGTGATGTCTTGTTACTCCTTTTACTCCTTATGGAGGGAGTTGTACCTAATGCCTTCCTGTCATGAGATGTTAATGAATGACCATGAACGCGCTGGTTGCCATTCCCTATCGCGATCCTGTGGCTGTCTACGCTGGATTCTCCAGTGAGACAGGAGCTGTGTTGCTTGACTCTGCCGATGGGACAGGTTTGTCCTACGTGGCCGTGCGGCCGCGGTACTGGGTCACACAACAAGGCGGTGAGAAAGTGGGTGATCCGTTCACCCACCTTGTGGAACTTTTGACGTTGGCACGGCCAGTGGCACGTGATTCTGGTCAGCCGCCTTTTATGGGCGGTGTTATTGGCTTTCTTGGCTATGAGCTTAACGGATATCTTGAACGTCTCCCGTCACCAGTGCCGGCGGATCTTAGCTTGCCTGATCTGGCAGTGGGTCTCTATGATTCTGTCGTGATATTCGCATCTGGACAAGCATGGGTCGGTGCACCAGATGAAGCCAGAGCGCATTGTCTCGCAGTACAGGTCGCGGCGGCCGCTGACCTCCCGCCACTGGATTGGCAGCTTGGTGGTCGCTGGTGTCCTGAAACAGCCCGTCCCTCCTATGAAGCCAAAGTCCGGCAGGTGCTAGACAGCATTGCAGCTGGTGAGGTCTTTCAGGTGAACCTCTCACAGCGATTTGTCGCCTCCCTGCCAGAGGGCCTGACTCCTATAATGCTCTATCGGAGATTGCGAGAACTCACATCCGCTCCCTTCGCGGCTTGTCTCAGTCTCGGGGCAGGTCGTTTCATTCTTTCAGCATCGCCGGAGCGATTCTTGAAGGTGGAAGCTAACGGTCGTGTCCAGGCATGTCCGATTAAAGGCACGCGTCCGCGTGGCGTCACGATATCATCAGATGTAGATATGGCTATTTCTCTTTCACGTAGTGTTAAAGATAGAGCAGAAAATCTAATGATTGTTGATCTTTTACGTAACGATCTTGCAAAAGTATGCCAGCCTGGGAGTGTGCGGGCCCCACAGCTTTGCCATGTAAAAAGTTTTTCCAGTGTCCACCATCTCGTGTCAGTCGTTGAAGGTCAGCTGATTCCAGGGCAGACAGCCGTGGATCTTTTGCGTGGAGCCTTTCCAGGAGGATCTGTAACTGGTGCTCCAAAGATTCGTGCGATGCAAATAATCGCAGAATTAGAGTCTTGCAGACGGGGCCCCTATTGCGGGTCGATACTCTGGCTTGGCAGTGACGGAGCGATGGATTCCTCAATTGCCATTCGCACATTGATGCTCGATGGTCATCGTGTTGTCGCTCACGCTGGCGGTGGCATCGTCTATGACTCAGACCCTGCAGCAGAGTGGGAAGAAACGATGACTAAAGCAAAACCTTTACTGGCCGCTCTGACAGGCTCCTCAACGGGCTGGACTTCTGATGGACGTCTGATGGACGCTTAACGCTTAAGACTGTCGCATCTGCTCGGTCAGGTACAAAGCCAGCCCACCAGTCGAGCGCCCATGAGCGAGCAACGCTTTTCTTCCACCCGCCGCATAGACGGCGACTGCGCTCAAGAGGGCGCGTAGTTCATCTGGACTAGCGGCATTAAGGTGGCAGTAAGCCCCACGTGTAACGCTGGCGATAAGACGAAAGACGGTGGCTGCGGTAGAATCTGAACCCTCATGAAACAGAAAGACAGGTATGCTTATTGAACTCAGACTACTGGCGACTGCGATCAGTGCATCAATATTCTCCTCCATACAGTCACCTATAAATACGGCGGCGTTTACTTTCGGAGAGCTTTCTGCCGCAGACAGTATGTGTCGCAATATTCTTTCAATCTGAGTCGGGCCTGCCGCACACGTTACCCGACTCATCAAATTCCACAAGACACTAGCTTCTGTAACCCACGGGCCGGCGCGACATTCGTTCAGACCTCTGTAGTAAACCAGCTGAATCTCTAACCCTCCCAGGGTGGTCGCAGTACGGAACATCTCAGCTTGGATCTGCATTGCCCGTTCCCAAGTGGGCGCGCGACTAGCCGTGGCATCCATAGCGAACACCAAGCGACCGCCTCTTCGCCTTTGACCCTCTCTGCGACCTGTCCGCTCAACATGCTCAACCTTTTTGAGGAAGGCTTTCACGTTATTGCTGGCGGCTTCTGGACCCCTCTGTCTTGCGCCCACCGGCAGGGGGGTATGACGTGGCGATTGACGGTCTAGCATTGGCACCCATCACACCGTACGGAAAAAACCAATAGTTGGTTATCACATGGAAATAACTCTATGAAATAACTCTATGAGTAATATTTATGCTGAGACAACGCTTTCGTCCCCACGCAGGACAGTCAAGAAATTCTCACACCAATGTGATAGCGTATTTGTAGTAATTATTTTATGCATTTGGTTCCAACGCGCGATTCTCTCCTCCAATGGCATAGATAATGCACGCGCCATAGCATCGGCGACATCATCTACATCGTATGGATTAACGAGTAGGGCCGCGTCCAGCTCATGAGCAGCACCGGCAAATCTTGACAGGACTAAAACACCTGGGGAGTCCGCATTCTGCGCGACGACAAACTCCTTGGCGACTAGATTCATGCCATCCCGTAAGGGAGTGATGACTGCCACACTGGCTGTCCTGTAGTAACCAGCAAGAGTAGCCCTTTTGTATCCCTTGCTCACATAGCGTACTGGCACCCAGTCAGGCTCACCGTACTGACCATTGATACGACCTGCTTCCTGTTCGAGAGTCCGACGGAGCCGTCTATATTCTGGAACGTCACCACGAGAAACTGGCGAGATTTGCAAGAAAGTGACTTTCTTCCGAAATGATGGGTGACGTTCCAGAAAGCGAGCATAAGCTCGCAGACGCTCAGGAATGCCTTTTGAATAGTCCAGCCTGTCTACACCAATCAAGAGCGCACGCCCGTGAAGAGTCCTTTGTAACCTCTGTACTGAAGGGGTATGGAAGCTGTGGACAGCCTCTGTTGCCATAGACTCCGCATCGAGACCTATGGCGAAGACAGCGGCTCTCACTGTCCGCTTTCCCATAAAGACGGTCCCGTCTGTTTCAACTTTACCGTTTGCTTCCTGAGTCACATAGTCCAGAAAGGAACGGAGATCGTTGATTGTTTGGAATCCCACTACATCGTAAGCGGACATGGACTGTACCAGTCGAGCATGGCTCGGCAGGGTTAACATGATCTCAAGGGCTGGGAAAGGCGTGTGCATGAAAAGGCCTATACGTTGCGTCACACCTAGGCGTCGCAGTTCTTGCCCAAGGGGAATCAGGTGATAATCATGTACCCAGATGATGTCATCTGGCTGAAGCAAGGATAGCAATGCCGTTGCAAAGAATGTATTGACCTTAAGATAAGTTTGGTAATTGACGCGATCAAACTCTGCCATGTCTAGCCTGTAGTGAAACAATGGCCATAGTGTTCTGTTGGCAAAGCCGTTGTAGTATTCCGCATAGTCTTCCGGAGTCAGATCGAGCAGAGCGTACGCAACGTTCCCCTTCGTCACGATATGTGGCAGTGTTGTCGCACCCTCAACCGTCTGGCCACTCCACCCCAACCACAGCCCTCCGTAGGTAGACAGGGCATCGTTCAGGGCGACTGCTAATCCTCCGGCCTGTGCCTGGTCGACGTTGGGGACAGCGACTCGATTGGAAATGACAATCAATCGTCCCATACTGTCAATCCTCCGCTGGTGGGGGAGCAAGTGTAGGCTGCTACCTCTGGAAAACCAACATTTTTATTCAGAATAGCGACGAACCTGCGTAATTCTGTCGCTAGATGAGAGGAGCGGGCGCTGCGTACAAGTCAGAACACGGCCGTTTCTCTCCTGGTCTATGACTCCAGTGGTATAAAGAGCGTTGTCGAACAGGTTCAGGACCGCTATTTTGTCGAAACCCATGCCTGTTGTCGAGTTTCGTCTGTTGTGCCGCTTGCTTCGCCATGCGAGCCGTTGCTTGGCGGCCAGGGACGGAGTGTAGCAAACTCCGAGTGCTGACAGTCGAAAAAGACACGTCGGAAACTTTAGCAAGAAGCGTGGGCAGCATCGTACGTGAGCGAGTCAGCCGAAGCTGGCTCACCATATCTCACCACTATCGCACAGCCGGGCAGCGGTCTGATCATGATCACAGCTCCTTTCTGCAGACCGCGCCGGGCTGTACAGCAAGCCATTTCTGATGAGGTCCAGTATTGTGGAGAGTCCATTTTCATGGCCAAACGTATGTTGATCGAGGCGACACACCCAGAGGAAATTCGGGTTGCTGTGGTCGACGGGACGCACCTGGAAGCATTTGACGTTGAAACATCGCCAAAAAGGCAATGCAAAGGAAACGTTTATCTTGCAAAGGTGATACGCGTCGAACCCTCCCTGCAGGCCGCTTTCGTGGACTATGGTAGCAGCAAACACGGTTTTCTCGCCTTTAGTGAAATACACCCTGATTATTATCAGTTAATAGAACCTGATCGAAAAGCATTACACTTAGAAAGAAGCTGGCCTGCACTCCTGCTCGAGGAGGACGAGGCGGTTCTGCCATTGTCAGATGTTGCGTGCCCCAGTCTCCCCAGTCTGAATGCCGATGATTCTGACGAGTCTCAGTCGTGCAGGTCGCTACGTGTCTACAAGATTCAGGAGGTGATTCGGTGTCGTCAGATTTTGCTCGTACAGATTGTCAAAGAAGAGCGTGGCAATAAAGGGGCTGCCCTAACGACTTACTTATCCTTGGCAGGACGCTATTGTGTTTTAATGCCAAATAAACCTACAGGTAGCGGTGTCTCACGTAAGATCACAAGTCTTCCTGACCGCCAACGGCTGAAGGCTCTGTTAACTGAGTTGAACATTCCAAATAGCATGGCCGTCATCCTACGTACCGCTGGGGCTGAGCGGGGCAAGAGTGACATCAGGCGGGACTATGAATATCTGGCGCGCATGTGGAATCAAATTCGTGAAGTCACCCAGCGGTCCCGATCGCCATCTTTAGTGTACGAGGAAGCCAATCTTATCAAACGGGCTATCCGCGACCTCTACGCCCGTGATGTCGATGAGATCATCGTTGCCGGTGATGAGGGCTATCGCCGGGCCAAGGACTTCATGAAAATGCTCACGCCCTCGCATGCTAAGAAGGTGCAGCGATACCAGGAAAAAGAAACACCCCTCTTTTGTTACTACGAGGTAGCAGCGCAGCTTGATGCTATGCACAGTGCAGCCGTGCAGTTGCGTTCAGGTGGTCATGTCGTCTTTAGCCAAACAGAAGCCCTTGTTGCTATTGATGTCAACTCCGGGAAGGCGACCCGCGAGCGCCATATTGAGGAAACGGCTCTTCAAACAAACCTTGAAGCGGCAGAAGAAATCGCCCGTCAGCTCAGATTACGCGATCTAGCAGGGCTCATTGTCATCGATTTCATCGATATGGAAGAAATGCAGAATAACATCACTGTTGAGAAGCGGTTCAAAGAGGCGACGAAGAGTGATCGTGCCCGTATTCAAATCGGTCGTATCAGCCCGTTCGGCCTGATGGAGTTGTCACGCCAGCGACTGCGCCCCAGTCTGATGGAGACTGATTTTCAATCTTGTCCGCATTGTAATGGAACGGGTTGGCTACGCTCTCTAGAATCGTCAGCCATGCATGTGTTGCGTGGGATTGAAGAAGAAGGTCTTCGTCAGCGTTCACTAGAAATAAGTGTGACATGTCCCAGTACAGTTGCACTTTACCTTCTGAATCACAAACGCTTCGCTTTAACTAATCTCGAAAACCGCTATGGCTTTCATGTGCTGGTATTCAGCGATGGAAGTCTTGTTCCACCTGCGTATCGCATGGAGCGTCTGAAGGGAGAATGCGAAGAAGTTGATGAAGTGGATCTAGATTCTGAGATGGCCCATGAGAGTCTTTTGGAAAAAGATGAGACGTCTGATCACCCTTTTTTTGAGGAGGAAGAAAAGTTTGAGGAGGAAGAAAAAAGGAGCCGTTCTGGACAGCCAGAGTGGCAGCGGTGTGAGCAGCGGCATCATGCCAGCCAGTGGCTTAACGGTATCTCTGAAGAGTCTCCTCTCGAACCTCTCGAATGGGACGAAAGCGAGAGCAGCGAGGAGGAAAGCGGTGCCCTTCTGGTAAAGGGGAATCGCAACGCAGACAGTCGTGATGAGGAGAATATAGGCGGTCGCCGTCGGCGGGGCGATGCCAATATCCTTGCAACAGGAGAGCAGGCACTGGCAATTCCGACAGCGAGTGAGCTGCCTGGGGCTTTGGAAAAGATGGAAGAGTGTGTCACTCTAGAACAGGAAAGGACTGTTGACTATGATCGCAGCCCTCTCAAGAAGGTTGGGGCTGGTAGGGTGTCACTCGAGAACAGGACAGAACATATGATCACTGCCTTCTCAAGAAGGTTGGGGCTGGATTGACTGCTGGTCTACAGTCTGAACTTCTGCCAGACTACTACCAGAGAGTCAGGCGGTTCAGGAATCCATCCCAGGATTCCTTGGCCATTGCAGGGAGGCCTTCATGAGCAAAGGAAGCAGCATGAGCACCCATGAAGAGAGAGCGGATCTTGCTGGTCGTCTTGACTCGTGTTCCGAGTTTTCTTCCAATAGGCTCGCCTGCCGTAGATTGGCTACCATATTATGGAGTCGCCGCAATGCCACCACTCACGTCTAAGGCCATGAACGTGGGAATGATGCGTCGTCGCAGTGCGGCGCGTCTTGCCGCTGTGCAGGCATTGTATCAGATTGATATGACCGGTGCCTCACCTGACTGCATCATCAGAGATATCCTCGAGCAGCGTATCGCTAACCTCGCTCTGGCTGAAGATGCCGTGAGCGAGCGAGAAATCCCGGTGCCGCTTGTTGCCCCTGACGCTTCTCTCTTCTCTGTTCTGATTGGCACAGCGGTGACTTATGAACGCGATATTGACTTGATGATTGACAGGTCTCTCAGTAGAGACTGGAATCCGGGGCGTCTGGAAACAGTTGTTCGCTGTATCCTGCGAGCAGGGATTGGCGAGTTGCTAAAACGTCTTGACATTCCTGTTCGTGTGATCATCAGCGAATATGTAGATGTAGCACACGCTTTCTATTCTGGGTCTGAACCAGGTCTAGTCAACGCTGTTCTTGATCGTCTCGGTCGGCATATACGCGCGCGTGAGTTCCATATGTCAGAACTTCATCATGAGACGCCACAGTGAATTCGAACTCATTGAGTCTCTGTTTGGGCCTCTGGCAATGGGGTTTCCGGGAGCGCTAGGTCTTAAGGATGATGCAGCACTGCTCGATCCACCTGCTGGCTACTCTGTAGTGGTAACGGCCGATGCAATAGTCGCTGGGGTTCATTTTAGGCCTGACGATCCTCCGGATCTGATCGCCTGTAAGCTGGTGCGGGTTAATCTCTCTGATCTTGCAGCTATGGGAGCAAAACCATGGGTAATGGTAGCGACGATGGCCTTTCCGGATTCCGCTAGCGAAGACTGGATCAGCTGCTTTGCCACCGGTCTGAGTCATGAGAGGCAGCAATTCGGGATTCCCCTCATTGGGGGGGATACCCTTGTTACGCCAGGACCTGCAACCTTCTCCTTAACAGCTTTCGGGCTCGTGTCACAGGGGCAGGCCCTGCGCCGATCTGGAGCCCACCCTGGTGACATCCTGTACGTCACCGGAACTATCGGGGATGGAGCATTGGGCCTGCGAGTCTTGGCAGGACAGCTCTCTTTCAGTGGCGATGAATCGGAGTTGGCTGCTCATCTGATTAACCGCTATCATCTGCCGCAGCCAAGACTGACTGCCGGGGCTGGGCTCCTTGGTATGGCGACGGCCTGTATAGATGTTTCTGATGGGCTGTTGCAGGATCTCTCGCACTTGTGCCAGGAGTCAGGTGTCGGAGCACGGCTAGTGATGAAACGTCTCCCACTGTCGCCGTCCGCGGTGGCAGCGGTCCGGCAAACCCCTAGCTGGCTCGAGGCAATTGTTAGCGGAGGTGATGACTATGAGCTTTTGTTCACTGCTCCACCCAGCACTCAAAAAGCGTTAGAAGAGTTAGCACAGACGACTGCCACAGCAATCACGGCCGTTGGCACTATTGTTGCAGGTGGTAATGATATAGTCTTCGATTTCGAGGGAACAACTGTGCCGTTTTCCCGACTTGGGTATCAGCATTTCCAAGCGTGCTATCCGCGGCCGGCCGGGCAAGAGAGAGGCTGGGTTCTGGTCGCTGATCACCTGCTGCAACTTGTGACATAGTGCGTGGGGCACTTGACATATGGGGGGGGCAGCATGGTCAGGCATACATCGAAGAACGGATGGACAACGGAAGGGACAAAATGCATCCTGTAGCTCTCTTAGGCCGACAGGATGCAGAGAGCGGGTGTTCTTTTTGTCTGGACCTGGACAAGATTAGATTTCACTGGAATAGGATTTGTGGAATGTCAGCCCAGTACACCTTCATTCTTGCCTGTGGCGTTTTGGCGCTTTTATACGGCGTGTACGCGAGTCGGTCTGTGATGGCAGTGTCAGCCGGCAGTGAGCGAATGCAGCAAATTGCGGCTGCCGTTCAGGAAGGCGCGCAGGCATACCTCGACCGTCAATATCGGACTATCGCCATGGTTGGTGTGGTCATTGGTATTCTGCTCGGTCTTCGACTCGGCTTGGTTGTAGCAATAGGCTATTTTTTAGGCGCTGTCTGTTCCGGTGCAGCAGGCTACATTGGTATGCATGTGTCAGTGCGTGCAAACCTGCGCACGGCAAATGCCGCCCAGACGGGTGGTATTGCGGCTGCCCTCGCAGTGGCATTCAAATCCGGTGCAGTCACCGGCATGCTGGTTGTTGGTCTCAGCCTGCTCGGAGTGACGGGTTATTATGTCATTCTCCGCCTTATCGACTCGCCACACACCCTTGAAGCACTCATTGCTTTGAGCTTTGGGGCCTCTCTCATCTCTATTTTTGCCCGCCTCGGTGGGGGCATCTTCACGAAGGGTGCAGACGTTGGTGCGGACCTCGTGGGTAAAGTGGAAGCAGGGATTCCGGAAGATGACCCACGTAATCCAGCGGTGATTGCAGACAACGTCGGGGATAACGTCGGAGATTGTGCTGGTATGGCAGCAGATCTCTTCGAAACCTACGCCGTTACCGTCGTGGCCACAATGGTGCTAGGTTCTCTCTTTTTTACCACCCCGGCCGATCAGAATCTCATGATGACCTTACCGTTAATGATCGGCGCTGTTTGCATTGCGGCATCTGTGATTGGCACTTTCTTCGTTCGGCTAGAGGCAGATCGCAGAATCATGAAGGCCCTCTATAAAGGCTTCATTGCAACTGCAATTATCTCTGCTGCACTGGTCGCAATTGCTATGCTGGTAGTGTTTGGCGATTTTGGGCGGGAATTTATCATGAAAGGAGGAGTCTCTATCACACCACGGGCCCTGTATGGCTGTGCGTTAATTGGCTTAGTGGTTACAGGCCTGATTGTCTGGATTACAGAGTACTACACAGGCACTGGTTACCGGCCCGTCACGAGTGTTGCTAATGCCTCCGTCACTGGCCACGGGACTAATGTCATCCAGGGCTTGGCTGTTTCAATGGAGGCTACTGCTCTGCCGGTTATTGTCATTTGTGTTGGTATTGTGGCCGCTTACGGGGCTGCTGGTTTGTATGGTATTGCCATTGCAGCGACTACTATGCTGGCTTTGGCTGGTATGGTGGTTGCCCTTGATGCCTATGGGCCCGTGACTGATAATGCTGGCGGTATTGCAGAAATGGCGGATCTCCCGTCTGAGGTTCGCAAAGTCACTGACGCTTTGGATGCAGTAGGCAACACTACAAAGGCGGTGACAAAGGGCTATGCCATTGGTTCAGCGGGTTTGGCTGCATTGGTACTGTTTGCCGCTTATACCCAAGACCTGGAGCGGTATTTTGTGAACGTACGGGTAGACTTTACCCTCAGTAACCCATATGTGGTCATTGGTCTTTTCATTGGTGGTCTGCTACCCTACCTTTTTGGAGCGATGGGAATGATGGCCGTCGGCCGCGCTGCAGGGGCGGTAGTCATTGAGGTTCGTCGCCAGTTCAAGGAAATCACTGGCATTATGGAAGGCACAGCCAAGCCGGAATATGGGACGTGTGTGGATATGCTCACAAAGGCTGCCATCCGTGAGATGATTGTTCCCTCACTCCTACCAATCTTAGCCCCCATCGTGGTCTATGGGGTAGTGAACCTGGTCTCAAGTCAAGCACAAGCATTTGCTGCCCTTGGGGCAATGCTGCTTGGTACTATTGTGACGGGCTTGTTTGTTGCTATTTCAATGACTTCCGGGGGTGGTGCTTGGGACAATGCAAAGAAATACATTGAGGACGGTCACCATGGCGGCAAGGGATCTGACGCGCATAAGGCAGCCGTCACCGGTGACACCGTTGGAGATCCATACAAAGACACAGCAGGCCCTGCTGTCAATCCAATGATCAAGATCACAAATATCGTGGCTATTCTTCTGCTTGCCCTGCTCTCAGGGTAATCAAACACACAAACAAAGAGAGGGCGTGTTCCGCCCTCTCTATATACTCTCTATATAGCTCTATAGGCCTTCTTCCTTCTTCCGTGGCCTGCTGAAGCGACCGATATTGCCTAATAGCTGTTGCCATAGGGATGTTTTTTCCCCTGTGGGAGTAGGGGTTACACGTTGCACTAGTTTAATTGTCTTCCCGTTTGTCATACTATATGTACTCACCTCTCTGACAACATCTGAGCTGTTAAAATGAATGGCAATGACCTTACGTTCTAATTCTGCGGGAAGATAAAAAGCGAATTGCATCTCTTGCGACCAAACGTAGTACCATGTCTCATCTCCAAACGTCGCTGCGAAAGACGGCGTGCCCAACATGGCACGAATCATATCTCTTGTCTGCGTCCCGTGTTGAATCTGGGCTAGTGTCTCTGCCGTTAAAGGATAGCCTCTGCTCACAAGAGTTGGGGTACAACCAAATATAAAAACTGCTACACTAGGCGCTGTGAGCCAGCACGGCCAACACAACGGCCAACACAACCACACTTGACGCTGCTGAACAAAGCTTGACAAACGCATGATTGCCTGTACACTCTTTACACTCTTTCATCCTGCTGATCATACTGATCATAACAAGGCGGCACAGGCCTTGTATAGCCTTGTGGTGTCCCAGGCACGGCATCCGGCCTTCTATACAAGATTTGGCATTGCTGACACGGTGGATGGCCGCTTCGATATGATTGTGTTACACGTCTTTCTCGTACTGCGTCGCATATGTTTAGAGCGAGAAATAATGGGCTTGGCACAAGCTCTCGTTGATGTCATGTTCAATGATATGGATCATAATCTACGCGCAATGGGGGTTTCAGATATACAAGTAGGGAGTAAGGTGAAAGACATGTTGAGAGCATTTTACGGGCGTTTAAGCGCTTACGATACAGCTTTGGCTGCAAAGCAGAACGATCAGCTTTTAGCAGACGCCCTGCAACGTAACGTCTATCGGAATGTGAAAACAAAACCAGAGAACGTAAAATCTCTGGTCAATTATGTGCGGGAGGTTGTCGAAATCTCCACGGCATGGTCCCTGGCCGACCTTCGCATAGGACGCATCTCATTTGTGAGACCTGTGTGAGCCCTGACGGGCGGACGGTTGCGGGGAGAGGATTTGAACCTCTGACCTTCAGGTTATGAGCCTGACGAGCTACCAGGCTGCTCCACCCCGCGTTGATAAAGACCTGGCA
>JANQEW010000017.1 GCA_028278135.1 Rhodospirillales bacterium | reverse complement strand
TTTTACAAAATCCCAACGGCCTTTTTGACGCCTGCAGTGAACCCGCAGTCAAACGCCACCACCAGCTTTGATATCAATGCTTTTGCGGCGGCGACCTTGACGGCAGAAAACACGCTGCAAGTTGAGTTTGGACTTCCGCAAGCCTATTTCACCCTGCAGGTGGATGCGCCCAGGGCGAAGTTTTTTGGGAACAAGCCCTTTCAAAATTTCATGACGATGGCTGGCGATCCCGCCCACCCGTCGAGGGTTTGGTTTTCGGAGTTTTTGGCGCCGCAGGTCTGGACCACGTTTGGGCAGACGCTGGGCACCTTTATTGATGTGACCCCGAATGACGGCGAAATTGTCACTGGCTTGTACGTGTGGCAAGGGCGCTTGTTTGTTTACAAGACCAAAAGCGCTTATGTGATTTCGTTCACCGGCAACGCCTTAAGGCCGTTCAACCAGGATCGCGTTCAAGGCAATATCGGCTGCCTGAGTCACTGGAGCATCCGAGAAACGCCCAAGGGAATGGTGATGATTTCGCAGCAAGGCCCGGCGATTTGTTACGGGGCTTACATGCGGATCATCCCCGAGGCGAGAAACATTTTGAACAAGTTCGAGCGCAACGATCCCGACCAGTTCAATTTGTCGGCGATGAGCGTTGCGACATCGTTGAACAATGAGGCCAAGTTTCAAATCTGGTGGTCGGTGGCGACGCAGGGCGCGACTTATCGGAACGAAGTTTTGATGTATGACTATGAGCAGGAGATCTTTTGGCCTAACGACGGGATCAACGCAAACTATTTCGCGAACATTGTTGACACCCAGGGTGCGCCTCGACCGTTTTCGGGCAACAACAACGGGAAGGTTTTTGAGCACGACTCCGGCAACAACGACGACGACACGCCTATCCAGTGGGAGTTTTCGACGCCGAATATTAGCTTCAATAACATCGCCGAAGACGAAAAGCCAGATCATATGTGGCTGTCGGGAGAGGTTCAGAGTTCGGGCTCGATTTATGTGGACCATTACATTGATTTTGAAACGACTCCGTCTTTCACCTATGAGTTTGACATGACCGACTCGCGGTTTAAGGCGGGGTTGTCGGTGCCTTTGTCGGGCCAAGGAGAGTATCACCGCTTTGTGCTGCGGAACAGCGATCTTGATGTGCCGGTGCGGGTGGAAAGCATGCGTATTGATTACGCGCGCTTGGGGACCCAGCAGTGAGGGCTGAGATTAAAAACTACAATCCCGCCCAAGACGTTGACGAAAAGGAGGAAATTCTTAAACAGAATTTTGAAGAGCTGTCCAAGGCGATTAATGGCGCGAACGTTAACGAAGACGTTGCGACGATTGATGCAACTCAAGTTACGCTCACGACGGCGTTTCAGTCTATTCCTGGTCTTGAAAAAATTATCAATTCAAGCGGCGGGAACAATTTTTCGGTTGGCGCGGTGCATCTCAGCGCTGGCGCCACCGGCGGAACCTGCACCTATAGGATTTACGACGTAACAAAGCAGAAGGTGATTTTTAAGAGAGCCGTTTCGACGGGAACTCTGCAACCGCGCGACTTGCCGTTGAACTTGATTTTTCAACTCGAGCCAGGCCTACACAAGCTGCAAGTGCAAGTTGCCTCGACCGGCGCTGGACATATTGTCAACAATGCTAGTTCGGAGAGCTATTTTCAAGTTAATGAGTTTCTTTTGTGAGGCGCATTACTTGGGATGAATTTAAAGAGGCGTGGGGGGACAAGGTCGGCGAGTCCCTGCTAAGCGAGGTGGACCAGCACGCTTACTATTTTGAAAACGGCAAACAGGCCTGGGGCATTGTGCCCCTTGATAATGATCGCTTGTGGCTGGAGGTGTTGGTTGGCAAAGGAATGGAGTGGTGCCGTGATCTCCCCGCTTTCATGAAAGTCAAGGGCTACAAATGCCTTGGGTTTCAAACAAACAAGGGCAACAGGCCCGTTGAGAGGCTGGCCGCCTATTGGAAGGCCAAGGAAACCAAGCGTGTCATTGAAAACGGTGTCACCAAAATTATTTATTGGGTCAACTTTCACACAAGGAGGCTAGGCGATGGGTGGTGGAAGCAGTAGAACACCGGCGGATGACAGGGCAGCCGCGCGCATTGATCCGCAGCGCGAACTGCAACAGCAAATCGAAATGCTGCAAGGCGGACCGCGTAGCGGCTTTGATCCTGGTATGCAGACACGCGGGCCGTACCACGTTCCTGACGCCTTGTGGCAACAGCAGCAAAGGAACGTTGCGGCGGTAGAGGCCGAAAAAGAAAGGCAGGAACAGGCGCGCCTGGCCGCCGAGGAAGCCACGCGACAAAAGGAGCTTGAGCGCCAAGAGGAAGCCGCCGAAACGCGGAGCGGCCAAAGCCAGAGCGAAATCGAATTTCTTCAGGCACGTCGTCGTCGTCGTGGGCGGCGGCTTTATTAAACGGAGGAAACCATGGGCGGAAGTTCACAAAGGCCGTCAATCCCCCGCTATCAGGCGCGTGAAACCGATCCTTTTAAGATGGAAAGCCCTGGCCTTGAAAAGATGCGCGGTGCAATGCGGGAAAGGGTTGCGGGCGATTTTGGCACGGGTGCGCGGCAGGCGCTGGCTTCAATGCAGAAAGCGGGAGTGGTGCGAAGCGGCACCACGGGCGCGACCATGCGCGGCCTGGCCGGGCAGCGCGCTGCGGCCATGGGCGGCGTTGAGGCTGACATTCAGGCGCAGGACATCGAAAACAAGTTTCGGTTGATGGACGCCTTGAATGCGGCGCGGGCCGCGAAAGAAGACGCGATGCTGCGGCGTTATGGGCTTTCCCAGGAGCGAGCCGATGAGGAGGCCGCGCGGAGGGGTCGTCTCGTTAGGGGGATGTTTGGGCTGGCGGGTCGTGCGTCTGGCCTGGGTCGTGGTGCTCCGCCCCGCACGGGTGAAAGTGACTACATGGCGATGCTGCGCCGACTGTTTGGCCGTTAAAGGAGACCGACATGCCGAATGGCCTTGGATTGGACATCATCGAAGGGTTGAACACTGCGATTGACGAATACCAGCAGGCCCAAGATAGAAAACGAAGGATTGCCCAAGAGCGTGATTTGCAGACGCGGCAACAGCGCCTTGATGAGTTGACTATGCGGAAAACGCTGGCCGACATCAAGGCTGACGAGCGCCGGTTTCAGCGGGAACAGGAGAAAGAGATGGCCGACTGGTCGGCGGCCCAAGAGGAAGCCGCGCGCGGGTTTACTGCGGAACAGTTGACCGGCCACCTCGGAGAGGAGGAGCTGCAAAAGTTGCCGCCCGCCCTTTTGGAAAGCGGGCAACGTTTTCAGCTCGGGGAACTTGAAAAAACCTACCCCGAAGTGTTTGGCGCTGGAAAGCCCACAAAGGCCCAGGAGTCGATTGATCGCGCCTTTGGCAAAGACTATCAGAAATGGGTTGTTGGTGGAGGCTTTGCTGACGCGATGAAGGGCTTAACGCAGCTTCAGGATGCGGTGACTTCGCTTGAAGCCGAAAGGCCCACGGGGCTTTTCAGGGGCACGCTTCAAAAAGTCGGGCTTGGCGCCCTTGATCCTAAGCTGGCTGAAATTCGAGCCGGGGTGGAAGAGGTGGTGCAGCGCAATCTTCGTTTGATTTTGGGCGCGCAGTTCACCCAGCGCGAGGGCGAGCGCTTGATTGAGCGCGCCTTCGATCCTCAACTGCCCCCTTCTCAGAACATTAAAAGGGTCAATCGGCTTATTAGGCAGATTGCCTTGGCAGCCGAGGCCAAGCGAGATGCTGTGCAGTATTTCAACGAGCATGGCACGCTGCGCGGTTACCAAGGGCGGCTGTACACCGAAGAGGACTTTGAAAACCTGACCGACGGCACCGGCACTGCAGCGGGCGAAGATATTAAAAAGGGTCTCAACGAGTCGGAGCGCCGCCGAAAGGCCGAACTTGAAGCCAAGCTGCGGGCATGGCAGGACGCTCAAACGCAGCAGGGGGGAGGGCAGTAATGGCCGAACCGCTTACCCAGCAAGAAATGAAAGAGTTGACCCGTCTTCGGTTGATGGAAGAGGCGGGCAATGAACAGCCGTTAACGGCGGACGAGCTACGGGAATACGAGGAGCTGTTGGCTAAAGAAGAAGGCCGCCGCCCGCCGCCGCCCGATGTGGACATTGAAGGCATTCTGCCGCCTGGCAGCGTTTTGGATGCCAGGGACCGGCTTGGCTTTGCCCATCCGGGCGAACAGCCTGGCAGCACCATCAAGCGCGCGGATGTTCCTGAGACACCAACCGAACGCGGACTTCGAGAAGCGGGCGAATTTGTGGGCCGCTGGGTGCTTCCCGTTGAAAGTTACGGCGTGGCGACCGACCCGGAGGCGGCCCCCTTGCTGCGTTCCCTCGGAGCCCTTGACGTGGGGCTGACGGCCTTGCCCCCGGCAAAATTGGCGACGGTGCCCGCCAAGGCCGCCCTTCGGAAACTGGCCCTGAGAGAAGGGCCCAGGGCGGCTGGCCAGGCGGCGCGTAAGGGTTTGATGGAAACCGCGCCGCGTTCAGGCAAAGAACTGGCCGCAATGATGGCGGCGGGCGGCGCCGGGGGGGTGGCCCACGAGGGGCTGGAGGCTGCAGGCGTAGAAAGCCCCACTTTGAAGGCTTTGGCGGCCATGGGGGTGGGCATACCGGCGGCCATGAAATTGGCCCCTAAAACGGCAGCAGGGGCGCTAGAAGGGGTTGCTCCGGGCGATGCCGCCATGATTGCGCGCGCGCAGGCGATGGATGTGCCGCTGAGCCCAGGCGCCAAAACCCCGCAGGCGGCCATGCAGGAGGCGGGCAGGGTCGCGGCTGACCCGTCGAAATTCGGCCATGTGGCCCAGCAGTTCCGCGAGGCGCAGGATGTGGCCGCGCGGGCGGGACTTGCGCGCGAGGCCGGGGAGCGCTTTGGGCCCGAGTTCGCCGGTGAATTGGCCGAAGGCGCGTTTGTTCGTGGGAAAGGGGCCGCGAAAATTGAGCCGGAGCTGGCCGCCAAGCGCCAAGTCAAAGGCAAGGCGGTGGGCGAGGCCGAGGAAAAGGTGCTGGCTCAATTGCCGGTTGCCAAGGGTTTGGGCAAATCCATCGGCGGAAAATTGGACGAGCTTGCCAAAACCCCTGGCTCAGGAAAGGCGCTTCGCAAGTTGCTTCAGGAGTATTCGGCCCGGATCAAAAAAGAGGGCACAAGCGCCAAGGGTGTTCAGGCCGTTATGGATGATTTTGTAACGGACGCGGACAGCTTCTTTAAGGGCGGTTCAGGCCGCAACGCCAAGCGCATCGCCACCGAGGCGAAAAATGCCATGAAGGGAACGATGGAGCGCTGGATTACCCGCGCCGCCAAGTCGGCGGGCAAAGGAACCGAGGCGCACGCTGCGTTGAAGAAACTGCAGAAAGCAAAAGCCGAGGCGCGTCCGGTGATCCAGACCCATGATGTCGTTGAGGGCAGCCTTGTTAAAAAACGGACCGGCGAAGTGGTGGCTGATGAAGACATATTGAAGGTGTTGACGCAGGGCAAGTTTGGCAAGGATCGCATTCAGAAACTTGCCAAGCAGCTTAAACCTCAAACTTTGACCGAGGTGCAGGCAGACGCCGCAAAAACTCTTCTTCAGCCAGCCATGACCGGCCCGAAGTTGTCGGCGGCCAGGCTACGCACGCAAATGAAAAACAAGCCGACGTTGACGGCCATCATGTCGCCTGAGCAGCGCAAGTCGCTCAACGAAATGGCGGAATTTTTGGAATGGCTTGAACGGCCCCGCACGGCGGCGGGCAAGATGCCAGCAGGTGCCTTTGGCGGATCGCCCACCCAGGTGCGCCAGCAATTGGCGCAGCTTGCGCCCAATTGGATCAAGTCACTTGGTCGCTGGGGTTCTGATTTTGTGAGAAAGGCCACTGGCCTCGCTCCCGAGGACATGGCCAGGCGTTACTTTAAAGAGGGCGTGCCGACTGTACCGAAGAAGCCTAGGGTTTCACGCAGGGCAATGATGCAATTGCCCGCGCGCGTTTTGGCTGGTGACGAGGAGGAATAAAAATGGCTGAGAAAAAACGAGTAGGGATGGGCGATTTGAAAACCGCCGAAAAAGAAATCGCGGCAGCAAAGGCGCGAAAGAAAAAGGCTAAGAAGCCGGATTGGACGATGCCGCTGCATCCGGCATACAAGGGATTTGAACGCGAGAAAGATCCCAAACTGCGGGCGCTCTACAAGAAGGGGGTCGCCGGGGAACGCAAACGGCTGATCACCGGTAAATCAGATTTTCACCGTGCTGTTGAAAGGGCCAACAAAAAGGACAAGAACAAACGTTTCGCCAAAAACATGACTAAGGCTTATGGCGGCTAACCCATTGTGTAAAACCTTCCGACTATCCGGAGTGACTATCCTTAAAGGAGAAACGCAATGAAGAAAATGGTGATCCTGCTTGGCCTGCTTTTGCTGGCGGGCACGGCTGACGCTCGTTCCAAAAGCGTAGTCAGGATTGACCCCACGCAGTTGATGGCCGGGGATTACATTACCCGGATCAGCGAAACGGCGATCACGGATGACACGAAGCCTTGGTTTGTTAAGGATTTGTCGCGCACCGCTGTCGCTCTTGGCGAGGCCGTGGATACGACCGCAACGGCAGTGACGTTCAGCTTTGACTTGCCCAATAACTATAAGGGTGGCGGGGAGCTGTATGCGCTGGTCAAGCCCGCTGCAACCGCCTTTACGTTCACCCTTCGGGCTGACGTTCAGGTGCAGGGCGGCAAGGTTACGGGAGATCGCAGCGGTGTGCGGGCCAACGCAACGACCGTGACGGCGGTTACCGAGGGCCTGGAAACCGTGGCGCTGGCGGCTGATCGGCTCGACAACCTGAGCTTCGTGCCGCTGTCCAACACGGCGATTACCAACAGCCTGGCTCCAAACCAAACCTTGAGCGTGTACCTGCAGCGCAAGACGGGCACCGCCGAGGATGTGTACGTGCACGCCGTGTATTTCCTGTACAACCCGAAGATCTTTAGCTTTCGCTAAGGTGAAGTTCCACCGGGCGCGGACGGCCAAAAACATTTTGGAGGGCGGGGGCAACACACTCACCCGCCACAAATGGGACAAGGACGGCGGCGGCACCAAAGGCGGTTACACGCAAAACACCTTCAATGCCTATTTGAAGAAGTATGGCTTGCCTCTGCGTGACATCAGTACGATCACGCCCGAGGAAATGGTGGGGATCATGTTCCACGAGTACTGGATGCCCACTGGCGCGATGATGCCAAAGGGAATTGACTTCATGTCATTCCAGTTTGGTTTTGTCACCCATCCGGTTACAGCCATAAAAATACTTCAACGGGTCATGAAGGCGCATGGCTGGTATCACGGAAACATTGACGGCCTGATGGGGCCAATTATGTTTGCGGGATTGGACTGTCTTGATGACGACGACCTGCGCTGTCTGTTGTTGGAATACGCGGACGAGCAAAAAAAACACTTTGAGAAAGTGGACGAGGCAGACGGGGTCATCGGGGATGACCCCGTGATCGGTTGGAAAAACCGGGTCGACCGGGCTTTGAAAATGGCCCTGGACGATTTGAAAACTTAATTTAGAGGTAACCATGGCAGAAGGCGGAAGGAAAGTGCAGAAGGCGCGCGAAACTGCTATTGCTCTTTTGATTGGGTTGGTTGTGGCGGGCGTGCTTGATATGCACGCCCAGCTTTATATTGCCTTTGTGGTGGGTGTCACTGGGGCTGATTTCAGCTTCATGTGGGGCAACCGTGGGGAGCATCAGGCCAAAGTAAAATGAACGCCGCCTGGGCGTACATTAAGGCGAAGCACTATTGGCCCCTTGTGGCGGCCATTTTGGCCTTCGCCGGGGTCGCGGTGTGGTGTCTCCGTGGCAGTGGGGGCGATGACACCTCCACTGTCGCGGATTGCACCGCCGTTCTTAAAGAAAAAGCCGCGCTTGCGGCGAAGCTTTCCTCGACGGCAAAAGCCTACGCACTGCTCAAAATCAAATCGGGCAAGCCTAGGCCTAGCACACAGCCTGGCTGCCCCGACTGCCCACCATGCCCGGAAATTGACCTCAGCTTTGGCGCGACTGGTGGAACAGGCGGCGAAGGCGGGGGCGTTGCGGTGGGCGCCGCCAGCGCGACGGCGACTGCGCGCGCAGGTGCGCGGCATGGGAACTCGTTGGGCATCATCCTAGGCGGCGGCGTGACGGCAGACGCCTTTGGCGCGGATGTGCAAGGCGGTGATCTGAAGGCGGGCTTTCGCGTCAACAATTTGCATGCGGAATACGGCTGGGGGCGTCACGATGGCAGGAGCTTGCATCGGGTCGGCGTGTCCTATGAGCTTTTTACTTTCGGGCCTTGATCGGGGTTTCGCAAAACGCGCGAGCGCCCCAAGGTGTCTAGCTATTAGGAGTGATCGCCCGCTGCTGCTTCATTCACTTTTGCCCAACGCCTATTCGGAGATCTGTGTACAAGGGTTCCTTTCATCCTATTGAGAGCCGTGTAGATTTTAGGTAACAAATTTTTCTCAGGAAAACCCTCTTTGATCAAAAGTTCGTATATCTGGCGCACGGAAAGCTGGTATCCAGCGGAGAGGAGTCTCAGAATTGCCTTTTTTATGCCCATTTCCTTTTCTACGGACGGAAGATTTTCCGGCGGTATTACGCCAACTAAAAAAGCAGGAGAACCTTGCTTTATTAAGAGACGATATTCTGTTAACGCGACAATGACTTTGCTGATGCGCATGAGCTGGAAAGCCTTGTTTTTTCTTTCGGTTTCCAAGGAGGCCAGTATTTCGTCTATTTTTTCCCCAGTTAATAATTTGGGGTCGTCTTCGAATTGATTCATTTGACAAATTCTAAAAAAAGGTATAATGTAAAGTGAATCGCGGACGGGGGGGGCCTTTAAAAGGCCCCTAAGTTCATGTTTTCAGCATCCTACGTTTGCCTGCCGAGAAGATTGTTGGAGAACCAGGTCCTTAAAGGACCCTCCCAAATGTTTCGCGAGTCCTTTAATCCTGCGACAATTATACTGTGCGGCAAAAAAAATGCAACCAATTGGTTGCATTTTTTTTGTTTCTTTTTTTTGGTTTTTTATCTTGGAAAGAAAACGGCTTGTCCTTGTGCGGTTTTTTTGTTTTTCCGTCTACCCCCTCCTATTTGTTTTTTTTATTTTTGTCTCCAATTAGCTCCAACCCTGCGCCCATATTCGGCCACGATTTTGAGGCGACCTTCCTTGGCGAGGACACGCATTGCCGTCGCGTTCGCGCTTAAGGCAAAACTGTCCAACGCGCAGAGCTCTGTAGGCGCGCCTGTTGGATAGAGTTTGCGTGGCGGGTCGGCATGACAATGCTGCGCCACCATATCGGCAAGGGCGTCCAAGATTTCTTCTTTGTCGGGCATGGTAGCCTCGTTAAAAAAATATGCCGACGCCAGCCTTGAAATATACGGCGCTCATATTGAGATCGGAGTTAAGTCTAGTTCCGTATGGTATTTCTGCAATTCCGTCTCCATCGTAATCAAAATTATGCGTTGCTCTTAGGTTATCGAAAGGCGCAAGTTGATAACCGGCACCCCCGAAAAACGTCGCCGAGTTATTATAAGCCATGCCTCCAAAAAATTCGAAACTGGCAACCAAATTGTTAGATTGTTTATATTCGGGGGCCATATGAAGTGTTTCAGTATAAACATTAACAATGTCGACGCTTTGAATGGCGTTGGCTCCCGCAGAAGCCCACCCCGTCCCAATTCCTACCAGCAGTGACACCCGTGAAGACCAAAGTAATCCTTCACCTTGGTGTACATGATAGCCCGTTAAAAGCTCTAGCGTAGTTACACTCAGGTTTACGTCACCGCTTATTGAAAATCTATCGCCCGCATTCGAGCTGGCTTTGGCAGAAAAATAGTCAGAGGCGCCTAATCGAGAAATTCGACCGCCCAAAAAAAGACCAGCGTCGGTCACATAGCCGACGTCAAGGCCCAAACGATTGCCAGCGGTGACATCAAACGCCTCGCGGGAACTAGTTTGCGAAGCGGTCCCAAAACCCCAGGCGATATTATGAAAAGCGGTCAGGCGGGTAGTTACTTCGTCATTCACCTCGCGTACAAAACCTGCGGGGTTTACAAGCGCCCGCGCGTACCATAGCTGCACACACACTTCGCCAAGACGATGGCTAGTGTTCAAATCGTTGTTGTGAAAAGCGCCTGGCGGAATGTCCGGTAGTCGCAGGTCTTCCTGGTGTTCCCAGGCATGAACAAGGCTGGTACAAGTAAGAAGAAGAGCCGCCAATATCAGTCGACCGCACATGATCCCTCCTAGAGCGTTGGCACAAAGACGTGCAGGTGATTATAACCTTTTTGGCCGCTTGTCGGTGGATAAAGGTTCAACTTTTTTGTCATTAAAAATTTTTGGCCAAAAAACAGAAATCTCCTTACCTTCAAAGAACAAACCCCCTTTTGTGGGAAAGTTGTAAACATCCCATCAACACAAATCCACTAAACTATTGACAACTTTTTAATCTCAACTTAACCTGACTTACCTCAATTCTTTTGGGGGAAAACAAGCTGAGTGATGGTGTCGCATCCGAATGGATTTCACGGAGGCCGCCATGTCCGAAGAAGCTCAGCTAGCCAAACCGATCTCTCCTGCTAGCCCAATTGTCGCCCAGGGTCATTACCTGGACCAGGTTCAGGCCCTGATGACCGAGTCCGGCAATTGCTCATCTATTGAAAACGAGGACCAGCATCAAGCCGCTGGTTTGTTTCTCAAGCGCGTCACCAAGCTTGAAGGCGCCATCGAAGACGAGCGCAAGGAATTTAAAGCGCCGTACTTCAATGCCTGCAAGCAAATTGACTCGCAGGGCAAAATCCTCACTGTTCCGCTTGTCACTGAAAAAAAGCGGCTGGCGGCGCTGATTGGGGCTTTTGAAAAAGCGCGCGACGAGCGTGCTGCGTCCGCCGTGCCCGACGAAAACGGCATCGTCGTTAGGGAGGGCTCGAACGGAACTCAGCACACCGTCACCACGATTAAAAACGTGGGCGCTGTCGTTTCGACCCCGCCGCTTGAGTACCTCGTACCCGACCAAAAAAAAATCGACGCCGATGTTAAGAGCGGAGTTCTTACGCCTGAAACCGCTCCGTGGCTGAAATTCGATACGAAATATGAGGTCAAGTCTCGATGAGTGATGAAGAAATCGATCTGAGCCACATCCTGCAGAGCCTGTCGAATGTCTTGGGCCAAATGCGCGAGTGCCACATGCTGCGGGAGAAGCTTGAACTGCAACTGTTCTCACATCCGGTTTACGGCAAGCAACTGCGTGGTGGCGGCTCTTTGGAAACGCCGGACGGCGTGATCAAGGTCGTCGGCAAGCGTTGGCGCGCGGACCGGTTGTCTGAAAGTGAAAAGCGACGTTTGCCCCGGCTGCCAGACGGCGATTACATCAAGCTGAAGGTGACGCGCAAGGGAGGTACGAATGGCTGAAGAAAACACGGCGCTAAGCGTTGCCAGCACCCAGGCGCTGACCGCCAAGGAAACGGGTTTTGTGCCCCGGCCCGTGGTGAGTCCTGAAATAGCAAAACAGGTAATTGTTGAGTGGGAGGACTTAAAAAAGGCGATTGCCACCGAGGAGGACATCCACCGCGAAACTCGCAGTGCGAAACAAAAGGACGGGACTTATAAAGAGGTCGAGGTTGCTTACTATAAAAAGTCTTACTGGCGGAAAGCCGCGACTTTTCTTGGCATTTCGGTGGAGCCGGTGGAAAACACTGAAAGTTTCAGGGTTATCAACGGCGCGCGGATTGCGTCGGTAACATACCGGGCCAGCGGTCCCAATCAGCGCTCTGTGGCAGGCGATGGACATTGCGCCAATGACGAGGGCGGCAAGCAGTATTGGAAAGTTGCAAACTTGCTGGCCACGGCCCACACGCGCGCGTACAACCGTGCTGTTTCAAATTATATAGGCGGGGGCGAGGTTAGCGCTGAGGAAATGGATTTTGAAACCCCGCCTGAGGGCGCCCCGGCTGAACGGCCTGGCCGCAGCGCAACCGCCGTGTTTGACCTGATCAATGCGTTGCGAGATGATATTCGGCACGCCAAAAACTCTGACGATTGCCGCTTGGTTTGGAAGCGTATTCACGCGAACCGGGGCCAGTTAGGAACGGCAACCGAGCAGGAGCTCAAGAGCGAAGTCGCGGCGAAGGCTGCACAATTAAAGCAACAAGAGGAGGGTGGTAATGAACATTAATGCCTGTTTTATTGGCGGTAGGCTGACGCGCGATCCTGAACTGAAGTTCACGCCGAACAGCAGGGCCGTTTGCAATTTTACTATTGCCAATAATGTCAAGTACAAGGACGGCAACGGCACATGGCAGGAGGAGGTGAACTACGTCGACTGCGTGGCGTGGAACAAAACCGCTGAGGCTGTGGGCGAATACCTTAAACGTGGAAGCCCGGTTGTGATCCAAGGCTCGCTCAAGTACGAGACCTGGAAAGCCAAGGACACCGGCGAAAACCGTAACAAACTGAAACTGGTGGCTTCGCGTGTTCATTTTATCCCCAGTAGCAAATCTGATGATGGGAGCAAGCCTGTAGAACAGGGAGTCCCAGCCCTGCACCCCGAGGCGGGCATCCCGGTTTTTCATCCCGATGCGGGTGAAGAGGAGCCGCCGTTCTAATGGAGGCAGCCAAGGTGAAACGATCCGGGACGGGGAACAAGTCCCTGCTGCGAAGGGGCGAGGTGTTTTGGAATGATTTTTTAGAGGCCAATCAGTTTCGCGACAGCCGCGCGCGCTATTGGTTGCGTTGTCTGAAAATCAATTTGCGGAAAGTGGTTTATCCCAAAACCAACAAGGCGCGGGCTGTCATTTCCGCAACCCAGCAGAAGCAAATCCTGCGCGCTATCGACCTGACGCACAACAAGCTCGAATATTTGACCAAGGGTCGGTCTAAGGGGGCGGGATGATTGTAAAGGTGCAAGCGTCGCTGGCGACCAATGACCCGAGGGGGCAATTGGCTTTGATTTACAACGAGGATCGGACGGTTGAGTGGTGCGGCCCGGTCTCGGACGAAATCTTGGCGCAGTTGAAGGGCGAACCCAAGGCTTTTTTTTATGCCTTTCTTGACGACAAAGGTGTGATCCAGATCAAGAACCCGGCTCCGTGGCAGGAGTGGTGATGATAGAGGCGCCCGACAACACACTTTGGGACGTTCGCCAGGCGGCCAAATTCCTAGGGGTCAGTGTCAAAAAAGTGCGAAGTTTAATTGAAAAACGTGAAATCCCCTTTGTGAAAATCGGGCGCCTGTACCGGTTCCGTCCGGCATCGGTGCAGACCTGGGTGAAGCGCCAGGAACAAGATGACTTACCAGCCTAAATACCGCATAATGATACTGGTTGCTTCGACGACAGTGAGGAGGGTGTCATGAGTGTACGTCGTCGAGGAAAAGGCTGGGAATTGAGTTACCGCACCCCTGCGGGGATGTGGAAGCGCAAGATGTTCCAGGGTAGCAAGGCCGAGGCCAACGCTGCCTATATGCGGATCATGACCCAGATCAAGGATGGCTCGTTCTTTGACAATTCAATACGGGAAAAGCAAGCGTTCAAGCTGCTGGTGTCGGAACATGAGACAGAATTGCGGGCTGAAAGCGCTGTGAAAGCGCAGCGGTTTCGCAACTGTTCATCGGCGCTGGTGAGGTTTTTCGGTGAAAAGGCCCTGCGGCAGATCACAACGGGGCTAATTGAGCAGTTTCGGGTTGCGCGTTTGGCCGGTCGGCTGAACAAGGGCGAGGTGAACAAGGCCACGGTCAACCGGGAAGTGGGGACGTTGAAGATGCTTCTCAATAAGGCGGTGAGGCTGGGTTACATTCAAAAGTCAGCGGCCACCTATATTAGGAAGTACAACGTGCCCAAAGGCCGCGTCCGACTGCTGGATGCCGATGAGAAGGCCCGCTGGTTTGCCGCCTGCGCTGACAGTCTCATGGTACGGGACATTTCAATATTTGGAATGCAGGCTGGACTAGTCGGCAAGGATCTGGCACAATTGCGGGCTTCCAACGCGGATTTTAGGCGTTCGCAAATTGTTCTGACCAGGGCGAAGACGGGCGTTGAGGTGTCAATCCCGATGACCAAGGATGTGCGGGCGATTTTGGCCAGGCGTCTGTTGGGGGTCACCGATCCTGACACCTTTGTATTTCGCCGGGATGATGGGACGCCGTACCGGGGGCACCGCACGGCGTTGCGGCGGATCATCGGCAAGGCTGAGCTCAAGGACTTTCGGCCCTACGATTTTCGGCACCAGTTCGCGGCGGACATGGTCTGGGCGGGGGTGGACATTTACCCGCTGGCCATGATGATGGGGCATGCTGACGTTAAGACGACGATGATCTATGCGAAGTTTCGCAAGGAGCATCAACGGCAGGAGGGCTCGAAGTTTCAGGAGTTTTTGGATGCCGAGGCGTGGCGTGTCAGCAATGCCACAAAAACAGCACACGCCCAGGCGAGTTGAACGTTTGCAAATTGAAAAGCGTTACCGTACCATACGCTTTTTCTATCGGGAAAAAAATCGACCTCTCCGTTGGTAAGGGAGAGGTCGGGGGTTCAACTCCCCTCCTGGGCTCCATTCTTTTGTGAGCCACCCGTCAGCAGAACAGCGGTTTTTCATTGTGTATCCGGTTTTTTTTAACATTTTCAGTCGTTGAAGCAACCAGGTCTTAAAAACAAAAGCGGGCACGTCCCATCGGGGAAGTGCCCGCTTTTGCCTTCTTTTGCCCTTGAGTGTAATCCTAGATAGCACAAATACAGCACAAATGGCGCCGAGGCACAGCACAGAAAAAAGGGGTCGGTGCCTTTATTCTTAGTTATCGGACTCTTGTTTTTGGCTCAAGGACGCTGAACTTTTTGCAGTGATGACACTTGAAGCGCCTTTTTTGTTCAAACTCTTCTTTGGCCTTGATGTAATACTCACGCTGCTTTTTCCAGCGTGTCTCATTTCGCATCATTTTTACAAGCACCCACATAGGGCTTAGTTGCTCTCCGCAGTCCTCGCACTCTGCCTTTTCATATTCGACATCCACCAAAACTTTTCGGTGAAGGCAGTAAGGCTTTTTGGCCTTGGCCGGTCGGAGCGCTGTGCCTTCCCCTTGAAATTTGGCTTTGGCGTCTTTGAAACTAATGGTCGTTTTTTTCATGGTCGTATAACCTTGCTTGTGGTGCGCGGGACGGGACTCGAACCCGCACGGGCATGGCCCCACAGATCCTAAATCTGTCGCGTCTACCAGTTCCGCCACCCGCGCTCATTTGCGGAAAAATATCATAGCCGCAATGAAGCAAAGTAACAGAAACATTATATGTAAAAGGCTCGAAATTTGTCCGGCAATCTCCACTAGCGCCTCGCAATCAGTCATTTGCGCTTTCAACAGCCTTTTTCGGCTCGTCTTCCATTCGTCTTTTCCATCCGCTCCTCCGTGGAATTGGATGCCATGATATCGGCGACACCCTCCGATTTCCGTCTGTGACCCACTTCTCTTCGGCGGGGACCCACCTGGCTATGGCAGCCGCATTAGGGTTGTGGACGCTCTCAATTGCAATCAAAATCGGTGTTCCGTCTTTTGGTGCCACCTGAATTGGGTGCCAGCCGTCCCCTCCGTCGATGTTTAACTCGGCAAGAACTGCTGAGACTATTTCAGATGTACCGAAACAGATTTCACAAAATTTGCCCATCTCTTTTGTTGTCACCACGACTTTATCCAGATTACTGCGCATCGTGCTCTTGTCCATTGCTCCTCCTCGGTTATATTAAAAACAGGGCCAGCCGTGCGTTAATAATGCGAGGCCTACAAAAACGGCCACTATCATCAACGCACAGCCAGCGTTATCGCCAAAATCGTCTGTGCTCATTTTTTTCTCCTTTGTCATGGGGAGGGAGCGCTCGTGTTTATTCCCGGCTCATCTTCGGCCATTCTTTTTGCTATTGCGCGCAGATCCTTGTCACTATAACGGCATTTGCCATTCGGCTCTTTAAGCGTTTCCCGCAGGAAGAGCACCATTTTGCAAATTCGGCAGAAGCTAGGTAAGTCGATGTCGAGGGAATAAAGAACATCAACCTCGTCGCCGCAGGTAGGGCATTTTGTCATGTGGTCTTCCATTTGGAGCAGGCCAGGGAGCCTGCCTTGATGTCGGTGCCGGGACCGCCGGTCCAGTGGGCCCGCATAAGCCAGCATTTCCGATATGTTCCGCCCATCCGTTTTAGGCGATAGTGGGCACAAGTCTTGCACGTCTCGCCTGGCGGCCCAGTGCCTGGGGTCGCGGCGTATCCGCCCCGCTTGGCCTTGGGTCTGACGCGGTTGCGGATTGTGAAATACTCGTCATTTGTAGGCCAATCCATCGGTGAGCTTTTTCCCGAGGTGGAGTGACTGGTTTGGGGGCTATACAGGGATGCACGGAAAAACCCTGTCAAGACCGAATGAAAGCACGTCCAGCACGCTTTCAGGGGCCGTTAAAATCGCCTCAGAATGGATTTTAAGGCCCCTAAAAGCAGGTGGCTGGTAGGGTGATATTCCCTTGTTTTTGGCCTATCTAGCGGCCCGCAGAGCCTTGATTTTGTTTTCCAATTTGCGGGCTTCGTCCAAATGCTGGTGTCGCACCTCCTCGAACTGCATGATCAAGGCGTCAATCGACTTGTCGGGATCAACAACGCCAATTTGGCGGGGTGTCATGGCCTGGGGTTTCCTCGGCGCTCGCGGCTTAATTTCCCTGACTTTTTCGGTCCACCCATAGACTGTACTAATAGGAACATTGAATTTTTTGGCGGTTTTTACGACCGATGTGCCACCACGAACCTGGGCAATGGCTTTCTTCTTTTTTTCCCGCCTGGACATTTCCACCGACACCGGCATTGATACCTCCTCTGTTTTGGTAATAGGTTTTTTTGGCTGCTTTACTTCAGAAACTTGTGGCTCAGGGGGTGCTTGCGGCGCTGGCTGGCGTACCTCGTCGTACACAACAGCCGGGGTGCGCGCGCCAAACTTTTCTGCAATCCTTTTTCTTCGCTCGTCGATGGAGCCTAAGAGGGCCGCCTTTTCCTTGAGTTCTTCCAGGCGCCGTTCTTCGGCCTCTTTTTCTTTTATGGCAGCGTTCTCGCGTTGCTGTTTTGCAGCCTCCAGCCAGAGCTTGGACATCGCGTCACCTCCTCTTGCTTTTGACTTTCTTTTTCACCTTCTTTTTGACTTTCTTTTTGGTTTTGGGCGCCTCGGGGTTAATGGCAACCCGATAGAATTTATTGTCGTCAGCTGTCCAAGTGTGACCCGACGATTTGGTGTTTCCCGCCACGTCGATAGATCCCCCCTTTTTTTCTACCTTGGTAAAAGTAGAAGCTGGCAGCATTTTGACTCGAATGATGCTTTCGGCAGCCCGCGCAAGACCGAGGGCTTGGGTGGCCGAGGCGTTAGTGATCACTTCCGGTTTTTCATTGTCTTGCGTGCGGACCAAGACGTAAGTGGCAGCAGGATGCGTGATATTAAGCCAAAAGAAAAGCGGCGAATAAGCGTCTTGTGCCGCTAGCCTTTTGAGTTGTGATTTGGTCAATGTTTTTGTTTTAGTTTTTTTCTCTTTGACTTTCTTTTTTATCATTGTTTCTCCTTGAGCATTTAGGGTTTTTATATTCAAATACTATCTGGGCCAATTGAGAATTAAAATTGATTTTTAACGCCTCTTCAAATGCCAAAATTGTTTTAGTAGAAAGACGGCCGTCCCGCACGTGAAGCCGTCCTAAAAACCACCACTCCTTAAAACTCAAACCTGCGCCGCTATTAGCATCCAAGCCTTGAGCTATCCGGTGACGATCCTCCTGAAAAAAAAACGCATGCAAAAGCGCCAAACACGTCGGAAAAATAAACAAAAAAAGCATATAAAATAAACCTTCGAGACCCAAATCAATAAGTGCTACGGAAATTAAAAACATGACTACTAGAGGCCAAAATAGTCCAAAAAAAAAGTAATCAGAGCAGCTTTCCGCAAGTAATTCTTGTTGATTGGGTCCGATGTCTACGGTTTTCCTCCCATGACACACCGGACATTGAGGAACTTGATTCCACGGAGCCCAGTCACACCATTTGCACGCTAAGCGCCTAATTTTTTTTTTTAAAAACCACCGGATAAAACGTTTCATCATTATCGCCTTTTCTTGCGTTCCCTATTTTTTAATCTCAATCGCGCCATATTTTTTCACCAAGTTTGCAACTGCCTCCTCAACCTCCGGCTTGACCATGCCAACAGTCCAAATACATTCCCCACGCTCCGGAAACATCTCTAGGTTTTTCATGATTGGGCCGCATTCGTTGTCAAAATAAAAGGTGAACAAGTCACCGCCGTGAGCGTAATCCCAGCCATACCAATACCAGCCGGGCCGCCATCCCGTCGCGACATCGTCAGAAGTACCCCAATCCGAAAAAGTAAGGCCGCCGTGGACCTCAAAAGTTTCATAGGCCTCTTCGGCGCCACAGCCTAGGCCTGCTAGTGGATGATCATGGGGTAAACCAATGTAGGCGCACAGTGACCCACAGCCTTTGCGAATGAGGCAGGCATAGCCGTGCGACTCCCAGCGGTCCATTGGTAGGCCTCGCGGGGCGGGGATGACTTCCCACTCATCGGGACTCGGTTTGTAATCGCCGTATTTCATTCTGGCTGGATTGCTTTTTTTTCAATAAACGCCTTGATGCATTCAGTCCACCCCTCGAGTTCTATGAACTCTTTCATGCATTCGGTCCATGCCTCAATTTTGCCGTGGCGAAAGCTTTCTTTAGCCAGGGCGGCATTGAAAAGGTATTCATCACGTTTTGGGCCATTTTTCGTTTTTTCTGCAAGGGCGTCGGCGCTCAAAACGAAATTATTCCAACGCTCCCGGCTCATGGTTTTGTTTCCCTTAACAGTGAAGTCAATGGAATACGCATCAAAATAAAAAGGGAGCGGAAAATACGTGAAGAACAAGATCACGCCCAAAATGGCAAGTAGTCCCCCAAGAACAAAGGACCTTATGTCAAATTTTGATTTGGTCACCTTCATAAAATCCCCATAACCTCCAATAGCCGCCAAACCCCGGCCACGAGAACACAAAAGATACCCCAAAACGAGGTCGTGAATACGTCCCCGAAGACCGCGTACTGCTTAGAGCGGGAATATGCAATTTCAGCTTTCTTTTTTTCGTACAACTTCTCTTTTTCCTCGTCGGATATGTCAAGTTGCAAGATCTCGATAAGTTTCGGTGTTGACGAGGCAAATAATATGCGAGCTGCAATAAAGGGAACCACTAGGCCAACAATCGCTAGCTCCAGTCCCAACAACGCTAGCCCCTCCGGCGAGCGAAACGAGCCAAAGCCGAACGCCATTAAAATCGCCACAATGAAAAAAATAGCTAAAAATATCGCGGTCTCAATCACAGTATCGCTCATTATAAGCTCCGTCAAAAAGCCTTAAGGTTTTTTCTTTTGTGTTTGTTCCCTTTATCGGCCCGAACGACTTTCCCGTCCCGATATACAAACCAATAGACCTCAATAACCTTTTCCCCTTGAGGCGAATTAACTTCGCAAATACACGGCACCATCCATCCAAGGCTTGTGTGCTGATAGATCCCGCTGCAAAGAGTGTCGATGAGTTTAACATCACCCCATGCGCGAACAGCGGCATCCTGTAAAAAAACTTCGCCTGCAGGAAAACTGTTACCTACAAGCTTAGGTTTTGCGCCAAACCCGGTTGAGGAGGGAACCGCCTTTGGTTCTGGTTTTTTAGAAAAATGTCCCCAGATAACTAATATAATAATCATACCCGTCAAAGTGAAAATACAACCTCTTCCGCAACCATCCTTTTTAGCTCCTGCATCGTCACCCATTTTAGTCATGCCTACCCCCTTGGCTTCCCGTATGTACGAGAGTACTCCGCAAGCGCCGCCGCAAACCGTTTGACCATTTTGTGTTTGCCCTTGTCAACTGGCCCCGTGTCTTTCGCCTCGGCGTAATGGTCGAAGATGGCCGAAACGACGGGCTCGATGTCCCGCGCGGCATCGACTAACTCGCGTTCCCGGCTAGTGACACAGACATGTGTTTTGCTACACTCCTCGCCGCAATATGAACAGCGCAGCTTATCGTTCAAGCCGATGTAATGCAGTTGTGATTTACCCATTGTCCGCCTCGTTTAAAGCAAAATTCACCATGTCCGTCAGCGTGCGCGCGTCAATGGACTTCCGCTGTATTTCCATGAGGCGTGTATAGTCGAGAATTTCTTTAAGGCGTTGGCGGAGCCGCGCCCGATCCCGTGCAATCGCCGCGCAGTCGTTTTTGGCCTCGATCATTAATTTGCGGAAATTTCGGGCGTTTTCCTCGGCCTTCCTGATCCGTTCTTTGACAGCTTTTTTCTTTGAAGCTAGCATGTCACTTCTGCCGATCGTTCTTCAAATTGGCGTGCATGTAGTTTTCGATCTCATTTTTGAACTTGGAAACAAGCGCGATGGGCGGATTTTTTTTGATGGATTTGTCGGTTGATAGCCAGCCAAGCTCAAGCATCGCCTCAATGATTTCGTCCATTGTCCGCGCGAATTTGGGGACAAACTTTTTAATACCCTGAACGCTGACCGCGTTGGTGCCCCAAAAGTTTCGCGCCTTCATTTTACTAATCACCGCCGCCGCCCCCTTGGGCAATCGAACACCCTCCTCCTCGTCGTCATCTTCCTCCTTTCGGTTTTTTTTCATCATGATGTCTATGCCTCCTGGTGCCATCGGCACCAGGAGAGCATAGGTTTTGGTGGACATCTCAGGCCACACTTCTAGCGGATCAATGCGCGCCATGCCAGCCAACCGCAACAATTCAACCGCGTCTACCCGCAACTCCTCGCAAGCCCCCTTAAATGAAATACGTTTCGACTTCTTTCCAAACATCGTCATTAAGCTCCGAAAAAGTAAACATGCCGCTAAAATCAACACCGTCGGGCACGTCGGTCGATTTGCCCATCTCGCGCGCGACCTTTTCAACCTTCGCCAACGGTCTCTCAACAGCCTCTTCACCCCCACCAACCAAAAGCCTTGCGCCTTTTTCGACAACCTTCTTAACAATTTCATTGCGGACCTTCACATGCAGATACAAGGCCTCAACGGAGTTGAAGGGCACAAAGCGGGGGGTCACGTCACCGCGCTCAACCTCAAGCTCGGCCATGATTGTCCAAAACCACGACACAAAGAGTCTGGTCACATTATCGGCTTCGGTTTCATCAAGTTTTTGGGCGACGAAGCGTTCGTGAATGTCTTTAGTGAACGGACTGAAAAGCAGGAGGGTTTCGGTTTTGGGAAAATACTTGTACGGAAGGTGCAACGGCATTTTGCCGCCGCATTTGGCGTAATAGTTAAGGGAGTATTGTGTGCTGCGGAGTAACTCGCCGAGTATCATCGGCGGAACTTCTGCCAACGAGCGATCCCGTGAATGCCTGGCGTCTTCAATGTTCTTTAGGCATTTTCCACGATGGTCGCTCAGTGACGCCACTCGTACTGCGCGCTTGTCACGTTCGCGCTGAATGAATTCAAGGTTGTCTTTGTGTTTTTGTTTGGATTTTTTGAGCTTGTCTATTTTGCCTTGCAGCTTGGAAATTACTTTTTCCTGGTTATAGATCTGCTCGGCAATTGGGGCGAGGGCTGCCTGCTCGGATTTCTCTTTTTCGTCTAGATCTGTAGTGTCCCTTGCGCGCGCTAATTCAGCCTCCGCCTTTGCCAAGGCGTGCTCGGCGCCTTTCAGGTGATCATCAAATCGTTTTGTGATGGATGCGCGTAGGGTGACCGGTTTTGAGTTGAGGGGATCGTCGTCGGTGGGACTGTCGGCGGTCGGTTTGATCAGCACAGTCGCGTTGTCGCCGCGCATGATTTCGGCCCAATGTTCTGCCTTGTCTGTGTTAGACATGACACCTCCTCAAGAATGAATTAAAAACGGTTACCGCTGCGGGGCGACGTAGCATCATCTCGCATGGGCAAGCTGTCGTCAAGCAAACGACCAAGCGCATGCCCAACACCAACAAACTTGCTCTGCGTGAAATAGTCCACGTTCAACTGCCGCAGGGCTTCCCAGTTCTTGGCTTTCAAAAGTCCTTGCAACGTCGACAACGTGCCGATCATCATACCATAGTTGAAGACCAGCCGTGTGCTAACTTGGCGCACTGCCTCAAAGCGCTCTTCTAGTAGTGTTGAATTTGCCATAACCCTTCCTCGTGTTTGTGTGGTTAAAAACTATTCTCCGTATAAGTCGAGGTAATCGCGGAGCCACTTGGCTGCGCGACAGTGGGGGCAATAATCATCCTTGTCGGGCACGTCGCCCGCGATACACTTTTCGTCGACAGCCAATTCATGCTCTATAATCAGCTTTTTCGCGTCTATCAAGAGCTGTCCAATTTTGAGCAACCTTTCGTCGTTGGTGTTTGCCATAAGACACCTCGCCTCTTGGTGGCCGCCAAAGAAGAGCGCGCCGGAGTGGGACGGTCTACCACCGCCAAGCGCAATTGTACTGAGTTCACAAGCATATTTATCTGCTAGTGGCCCGGTGACGGCGTCCCTGGCGCATGATTTCGGCCCCTGACGCCCCTACAAACGCCAAGATACCCACTAGCAGGACGAATGCCACCGGGGCACCCGTAGCGAACGCGCTGACGGCGTCCAGCGTGTTCATTGAGTGAGCGATTGCGTCTTCCATAACTTCCCCTTTCCATATTATAGGGCCCTTCCAGAGCCCTGGCCTACCATCCCTTGCCCTCTATTGTCGGCAAGTACCTCCAATTAGTGAAGCGAGGAATTCTAGCTCCTTTTGTAACCATTGTCACAAGGTTTTTGTCGTTACCGCAAATTTCCCATAGTAACAAAAAACTTTTAATCGTATCCCCAAATCGCTTTTCGCCGCTATTGTTCACTTGGCAGCAGTACTCGGGGTGAACAGCCCGCTCTGTGCTGCCCGGCCTGGGGGACAAAGGCGACTCGACCTGATGGGATCGAGGCAACCGCTGAAAAGCCCCTAGTGATCGTGGAGCGCCCCCGGAACGGCCCGACCCAACGGACAAGCGCCCAAGGCTCAGAACCACGCGGCATCGCCGCCAGGAGCTTTGAACAGCGGACGAGTTTTGAACATGTCCCCCTTATTAATAGATGGGTTGCTCTAAGTAAAAGCGACTGCAAAGGGTGACTAAGTGGTGATGGAACTTGCGCGCAAAGAAGCGACAGCCCTGGCCTATTGCCAGTCGCTTCGCAGCGCGCCGTGGCTTTGAGGTCCGATTGATGCGAAGTCCGATCCATTGGAATGGCGAGCATCCTTGGCAGCTTGATTGTGGACCGAAGGCCGCCTCCCATTTCCCGACCAATCAAGACTTGTCCGACACGATTGAAAAGGTTTTGAGGCAGCGTGTGTTGAAGCCACGAACTACGTTTGACCCGTTTGATTTCGAGTACCGAAGGGTTACAGCCGAGCAGTTGCTCGGCGCCCACCGTGCGTGTTTGTAGAGTCTCGAGGACTGCGGAGCGTTCACAAAGGTTTTTTGTATGACAAAAAAGCCGCCGCCTGTTCCCAAAGTAACCCTTCAGTGCCCAGGCTGCGGTGCTCGCACCCCGGAAGACGAAGTTGATGATGAGTACAGACTCGACCGCTGGTTCTGGTGTGAACATTGCCGCACCGATGGACACGGACTCGAATATTTTTTAAGTGAGGATGCTGTTGGAGAGCGTTGAATGAATGGCGCCGCAGTGGACCGCCTAGACATCCGGGCACACTAGAGGGGGTGGGGAGAGGCCCAGGCGGCCCGCCGCAGCAGTGAAATATTAATGCAGAACGAGGATGGTGACAAGTTGAAAAATATCGAATACGTAGAAGCCTATATTACCTATTACAACCAGATTATCCCGCGTGTCGCGGGTGGCTGGCTGACGATGGAAGAAGCCCAGGTATTGCTAGAAGACTACCGGCAAAAGCTCGATGCCGAATTGAGGTCAAAACATTGACACGTTTACTCAGAGGCATTGTCGCCCTTCTCGCCTTGATGGTCGCCGCCGCAGCTATTGTGCTGCTCGTCGGTGGCTGCAAATCCACGCCAAAACAAACCGCACCACAGCGTCACGTTGAAGCCGCACCGACACCCGTGAAGACTCCGACACAGACGCCACAACGTGACTGGGCAGTCGCCAATGACCGCCGCACGCCCCTCGAGGATGGCTATGGCTACCACCTAGTCCAACCCGGCGAGTGTCTGTGGTGCCTGGCCCCTGTGTGGTACGAAGACCCGTTTCTGTGGCCCCTGATCTACATGGCGAACCGTGATGACATCCTAGACCCGGATATCATCGAGCCAGGACAGCTATTGAAGGTGCCAAGGCACGTTGGACGCGATGAGGAGGACCATGCCAGATTTAGAGCCTTCATCTACGGTGAACCAGAAGACTGAGGTTAGCACTATCAAGCCCCAACGCAAGGTCGGTCGACCAGCGAAACCGTGGGATGTTTGGATAACTGAATACCTCAATGAGCGAAAAGAAGACCCTTCAGTGTCGTTGAAGGCCTTCTGCGCGAACCATGACCCCGTCATTGAATATACTCAAGCTTCTAAGCGACTTTCGTTACACAAGAAGCTGATTAAACTCGATGACCCCGAGAAGCTGGCCATTCGCGTTGTTGATGCTCTAAAGAAAAGTAAAAAGCTAGTGGCTGACGCAATGTTGCACGAGCGTGCCCCGCACGCCGTCGAAAAGCTTGTACAGGGGCTCGATGCTACCAAACACATCGCAGTAGGCGACGGAAAAGGCATACAGCATCTAGAGAAAGTGGATGACGAGCCCACACGGGTCAAGGCGTCGCTTGGACTACTAGATCGTGTTGGCCTGTCACCACAGGTGGCCCAGGTGCAAGTGGTCAACCAGATCGCCAATGCGGTGCAGATTGCGCCCCTGTTCGCCGGTGAGTTGCAAGGGGAAGCGGCCAAGATGTTCGATCAGTCCCCTGAGTAGGGAGCGGCTGGCTGACGGAATGACCAACAGGCGTGCATGCCTGCCCAGGCCCAGCCCAAACAGTGCTGCATTTGTGCTGAGTGATCCCGACCGAGGCACAACAAGGCCTTCGATTGTGGAGGCCTGATGGGGTGGGGGGTGCGTGGGCAAGTGGTGAGCGCCGTGCAACCGGCGACCACAATGTGCAACAGCAATCCCGGATCGCCCAAGCCCAAGCGAAGGCTCCCCAGGGATCACGGCGGGATCTGGATTTGAAACGGTCATGCGGAGTTGCATTATGCGGAAAACCGTTAAGAAAAAGGGAGTTGCCGGTCACAGGCTTTTTTACATGCGGGAAAAGAAACGCAAGTTACTCGGCGACAGTTTGAACCCGTCAAACAATGACACAACGGGCTTTTACTCGCCGTTCACGAACAACCCGGCTGCGGGCCCAACCTACTGTTGGGAAGAGATGTTTAAGGCGGCCAGGTGAAGGCTGGTGACCGGGTGAGATTGAGCTGGCTGGGCCTGGATCATTTCAAACGGGCTCACTTATGTGACGCACGTCATACAGAGAGGGCACGCGGCACTGTGGTGCGTGCGCCGATGGTGCCCGACGGCGGGATGCTGGTCCACAGGGACGGCGCGAAGCAGGCTGACTTCTACTACGCGCCGTTTTGGAAGCTGGCCTGAGAGTGTGCCCGGATTGTAGGGGCTCGGGCTATGTGCAGGTGCCCGGCCAGGAGCATTTGGCCTTTCATGACAAGGGGCCGTGTCCGCATGGATGCGGGATGTTTTGTGAGGGCGGGGTGAAGCCGTATTACCAGGACGAGTCGGTAGTTTTGTACCACGGCGACTGTCTAGACATTCTGCCGCTGTTGCCCAAGGTCGACTTTGCGCTGACGGACCCGCCGTATGGCATGGACTTTCAGTCGAACATGAAGCGCGAGAAGTTCGACAAGATCGCCAATGACGGCGAGATGTTTGTGGGTTGGCTGCCCCTGCTGCGCGCCAAAACCCTGGCCTGCTTCACGCGCTGGGACTTGTCGGCGGCCTGGAAGGCTGAAATTGAGAAGGTTCACAAGGTCCACGGCCAGATTATTTGGCACAAGGACAAGGGCGGCATGGGCGACTTGGAGTCGTCTTACGCCTTGGACTATGAGGCCATCCTGTACGCCTCCGAGGGTGGTGAGTGGACGGTGCCGGGCAAGCGGCACGGGTCGATCTGGCGTGCGATGCCTGATGCGTCGACCGAATACGAGCACCCGACGCAGAAGCCCGTGGGCATCATGCAGCTTTGTATCGAGCGCTTCGGCGGGGATGTGATCCTCGATCCCTTTGCGGGGTCGGGGACCACCCTGGTGGCCGCGAAAAACTTGGGTAAGCGGGCCATCGGCATCGAATTAGAGGAAAAGTACTGCGAGATCGCCGCCCGGCGGCTATCGCAGGGGGTTTTGAAGCTTTGGGGGGCTGACAGTGCCGCCTAAAGAAAAGCGCGGGGCCGAAATGGGGGAGGCTGTGGCCGACTCCATCCGGGGTAACGGAAAAAACCCCCCGCAGCTTACAGACGAGGACTATTGGCGCGGCCAGCACGACGAGGCCCTGTTTGAATTTGACGAAGAGACCGGCGGCTGCGTGTGTCAGCAGTGCCGGGAAGAGTAGGGTGAACCGATATGCCCTTTCAATCGGAAAAACAGCGCCGTTACCTTTACGCGAAAAAGCCTGCGGTTGCCAAAAAGTTCGCCAAGGACGCTAGAAGCGAATACATAGCAGCCAAGGCGCGTAAACGGAAGCGCAAGTAAAGAGTTGGCAGGGGCCAATCCGGGGGCGACACCCCTCCGGCCTGGGGCAACGGAACCTCACCCCCCTGTCAGCGCAGTTTGAGCCTGACATGGCAAAAAAAAGAGACCCGGTTTACTACGCCGAGCAGATTGTGCGGAAGGCATGGAAAAGCGGGACGGAAGACCAGCAACTTGAGATGGAATGGCAAGCTGGGATTGTCCGCGACTGGCGCGGGCGCAAGCGCAACGTCTACAACGGCGACTTGATAGGGCCGAAAAAAGTTATTCAGGAAGCATCGTCGGATAACTTGTGCGGTTGGTGTGGACGACTCAAGGCCGCCGATGAGTGGTGCGATAACAAGCAATGCCCCAGCCAGCGGCTGCGGAGTAAGTATGACCAGCAAAACCCTGACAACGGGCCCGACGAACGTGTTTGACGTTCCATGTGGAACAGGCACCAGCGGAGGAGGGTGTATGGATTACCGAGCACTGCTGAAAGATGCACAGTTTCAGATCTTTGAAAAGGAACTGATTAAAAAGGCGCGCTTGCGGGCCAAAAGCCCGATGGCCGAGGAAGAGTATTTGCTGTACCTGCGCGCCTACTTGGATCGCGCCTTTGAGGTGTGCTGGCCCAAGGGACCGGCGATTAGCGATTTACAAGAGGTGCCGCAGCGCGTGCAGGGGTCAATCCCCTCGGCCCAGCCTAACCCGGTGGTGGTAAGCCGAGTGGTGCCCCCGGAAGAGTTTCCGCCCACCGCCCCGCTGGTCGCGGAGGGCCAAATCACCGACAAGGAGCGCGAATTTTACCGCGCCCAGGACGAGGCCGCTCGCGCGGGCAAGTCCAACGCGATGGACGAGACGTGCAAAATCATTATCGACTCGTTTAGGCAACGTGGCTGGGGCGCCGACGGGACTTTTGCGTGCCAGCTTCGGGCGGACCGGCCCACGACCGAATTGAGGCAGGAGCTGGGCAAACGAGGCCTTCAAGTCGCCGACTTGCACACTGAGCCGATTATTCGCGGCGGCAAGGTCCTGGGCCTGAAGGTGGTGCTGCAGGGTTGAGTGAAGCTCTAGAGCCGATCCTAAATTTTGAAAACAACCCCATTCAAAGGGAGTTTGTTTTCAACCGCCACAAGTTTTCGGCGTTTTATGGCGGCATTCGTAACGGTAAGACGATAGGGGCCTGCGGGCGTGTGCTTTGGCTGGCTGATGCCATGCCCGGCAACGTGATTTTGATCGGGCGAAAAACCTATCAGGAGCTTTTTGACACCACGGCTAACGAGCTTTTTAAGTTAGTTAAAAAAAGGAACGGCGGCACCCTCAACCCTGGGCCCTATGTGCTCAAGTGGGATGCCAAGTGGTACAACCTCGAGCTGAAAACGCGCGGGGAGCCGTCCACGATCCGGTTTAGGTACGCCGACAACCCGGATTTGATGCTCGGCCAGGAACTGGGGGCTTATTACCTCGACCAGGCCGAAGAAATCGATGAAGAGCTGGTGTCGCACCTCGAGAGCCGCCTTTCGTATTGGAACGCGGCCCGTACCAAAGAGTTTGCAAAAAAATACGGTTTCAAGCCGAAGAGTTTCGGGTTTATCACCGGCAACCCTGACCCCGGCTGGGTGTTTGACCGTATCAAGGCCAACCCTGAGACGCATTATTACTTATACGAGGCGTCCACAGAGGCCAATCGCGCCAATTTAGGCGAGGGCTACATTGAGGAGCTGCTCAAGACCAAGCCCGCCGACTGGGTGAAGCGGTTTGTGGAGGGTAGCTGGGATGTGCGGGGAGGTCAGGTTTACCCTGAGTTCAACGAAAACATTCACGGCATTGAGAGCTTCCCGATCCCGCTGCACTGGCCCAGGTTTATCAGCCTTGACTGGGGCTACCGCCACAAAACGGTGGTCCTGTGGGGCGCGCTAGACGAGGAAGGCAACGTCTACATTTACAAGGAGATGAGCGTAAACCAGCAGCTCGCCTCCACGGTTGCCAAAAACGTCTACAAGGAATGCGAAGACGATCCGGTCGAGCGGACCGACTTAGGCGAAATCATCGTCTACATGGACCCCTCGACCGACCGCATGGGCGGCCAGGTCAATCGCACGGTGATGGACGAGTTTGCCGTCAACGGCATCCTTGCCCGCCGCGCGAACAACAACGTTGACGCAGGGATTTTGAAGGTAGCCGAATTCCTGCATGTGCGACCAGATACGAGCAAGCCGAAGCTGTTTCTTTTTAAGCGGCGGTGCCCGGAAACAATCAAGTGCATGAAGCGGTATATGTGGAACCCCATCAACGTCAATGGGGTGATGAAGGAGAAGCCGCTTAAGAAGGATGACGACGAGGCTGATGCCCTGCGCTATTTGATTATGGCGATTTTAGAGGACAAGGCTCCCATGATTAAAAAGGCCGAGGAAAAAGAAATTGATCCCTACGCTGCCGAGGTTCTCAAAATGATGATGCAGCCGACAGCGAGGCTTTAATTGGTACTGCGCGCTGAACAATTTGACGGCGCTGACTTGCCGACCAATGCCGGTCGTGTTCCCAAGGACATGGCCGGGGAACGCGAGAAGCAGCGCCCCCAGGACAAGTTCACCCGCGCCTTGAAGGCCGGGAAAGCCTCCCCTGATGACGAGGTGCAGCCGCCGGTTAAGTTTCCGGAGGGCTTGAGCGAGGAGTGGGTGCTGAACTACTGCAAAAAGCGGGAAGGTGCCTTTGCGAAGTGGTTTGAAAAGCAGAACACGCGCGCCGACGAGTTTTACATGATGTACGAAAACAAGATGGTGGGCGGCGGCAAGGGCGTGTTCTTGCCGGTGAGTACCACCGTCATTGATACCGACGTGGCGCGCCGGTCGGCTGCCATGTTTGGGCGCACCAAGGTCGTTGATGCGATCCCTCAGTTTTTTACGGAAAACAACGAGAGGGTGAAAACGGTCGAGGATTTGGTGAACCAAACGGTCGTTTACATGACCAACACCACCGAAAAGGGCTTTGACGCAATCAAAACCCAGTCGATTGAGGGGACGGGCTTTTTTAAAAGTTTTTGGGAGATCTACGAAGAAGAAGAAATCACGCCGCTGTATGACCGCGACATCCAGACGGGTGACCCGATTTATAGCGGCGAAAGCCAAAAAACCGAAACAAAGGGCCGGTGGAATTGGGAGCCGGTGCCTATGAATAGGATGCTTTGGGACCCGAGGTGCATGTCGCGCATTCAAGAAAGTCCCTATGTGCGGCATCGCGACTATTTGACCGACGAAGAGCTGCTGGTCATGCAGCAAAACGGCGAGATTGAGGGCGTTGAGTACATCCTGCAAAACGAAGAGACCTCAGATCGCGAAAACGAAGATCGGGAGCGCATCCGCCAGAAGAGGATTGGTGAAAATGAATATGAAAACGCCGAAGACGGCACCTACGCCGTCGACGAGTGGTATGCCGACATCGCCTGGCGCGTGCCCCACAAAGACGCCGAGGGCAACCAGGTTGTCGGTAAAGAAGAAATGCAAACGGGCAAGTTTCACTGGTGGATCGTCAACGGGCGAAAAGTGGTTATGTTCGAGCCCAATCAGCTTGTGCCCAAGCGCAAGCCTTACGGGTCTTTCAGGTACTCCATCCGCCCGCGCCGCCTACTGGGTAGGTCAGCGCTTGACCCGATAGCGGAACTTCAGAACTACGCCAATCGGCTGATGGGGAACAAGCAGGAGCTTGTGAAAAAGGCGCTGCAAAACCCGACTTTCTACGAGCGCGGGTCGGGCATCGAGGGTCGAAAAACCATTTTGGACGAAAAGTCCCTAATCCCGGTGCTGGACGCCAACAAGATCAAGCATTTTCCGGTCGATGTGACCGCCATTCGCGAGGCCAAGGCGGAACTGGCCGACGTGGTGGCCTATATGCGCGAAACCACGGCCAGCAACGACATTGCGATGGGCTTAGGCGGCGGCGAGACCGCCACGGAGACCTCGCTGCTGTCGCAGTCGTCTACCAGCCGGTTTCAGTCGGTTGTCGAGCTGACGTATCACGAGCTTTACGGCGCCTTAGCCCAGGAATGCTTTTGGAGCCTCAAACAGTTTGCCCAGCCTGGCGACTTGTGGGTGCGCGACAGCTCAATAGACGGCAAAGCGCGCAAGGTCGAGCTAGGCGAGCTGCAAGGCGAATACAAATTCACGCCGTCGGGCGTGTCTGCGGAGGCGAGTAAGCAAAACCAGTTGCGGCAGAAGACGGTTTTTCTTGAGCGCATGATGGAAACCCACGCCAAGGCCCCGCAGATTTTTGTGGATAACGAAGGCGTGCAGCACAAATTCGACTTCATCAAGTTTATTACCGAGGAGTTGATGCCGCTGGCCGATGTCCGCAACGGCAAAACCTACTTTGTGGAAGCCGAAAAGATGCTGCCTAGCAGCGACATGCTCAATCTTGCTCGGCGCAAAATGGACGCCGACACGGGCACGGAAGGAAACAACGGCGCGCGCCAGCCTCGCCCGGCGGTGACGCCGGAGCGCGTGACGCAACTCGCAGAGGCCGGGGCTCAATCCCCGGCGGGGGGACCCGGATTTTGAACGAAGAGGAAACAGCAGAACTTCTAGACGACGAGGTGAAAGTTAAGGGGCTTGTCGACCATCCCGGCTGGGAGGTTTTGATCCGATGGGTGACTGACGCGCAGAAAACCGAGCGCGCAGCCCTGCTGGACGATCTTGAGCGGGTGGTGATGTCAAACGCGCCCCGCGTCGTCGGCCAGATTGCCAGTGAAGGCAATCACCCCGGCGCCGAAACCAAGTTCAACGGCGAGCTGGTGGACCTAAATGCTCGCGTCGTGGACCGGCGGGCCTATATCAAGTACTTGGGCACCGTTGAACGGATGCCAGATTTTGTGCTTGGCGTTGCCAAGCAGACACGATTTTTCCTTGAGCAGGAAAAAGAACCCGAGGACGAAACCGAAACTCCCTGACAGGGCCATTTCGGTATTAAAAACCCAATAGGAAGGCGTGGGGACTCCCGTCAGGGCCATTCCCGCGTGAGGAGGTAAGCATGGTTGAAGGTCAAGCGCAAGAAGTGTCAAGCGACATGGAGGGGACTGAGCAATTTGAAAGCATGAACGAAGAGCAGATTGATCAAGTCCTTGATGAACATGAAGCGGCAACCGAGCAGCAGCAAGAGACTGTTGACGACAGCCCGACACCCGAAGAACAGCAGGCGCAACCCGAGGCAACCCTTACCGATTTGCAGACGAAAATGACCGCGATGGACGTTCTGCTTCAGCGCATGTCGAAAGAAAACGGCCAGCAGCGTAAGTGGCAGGCCGATTTTGACAAATTGCGCGAAGACATGGAGCGCCGCGCGCAACCGCAAACCTCTCAGCAGGAGCAGGCGGCTGTTGACTACCTAAATGGGCTTTTTGAAAAGTTCGTTGAGGACAAGTACGGGAAAATTATTTCCAGGGCTGAGGACGATTGGAGCACGCAGGACTATTTCCGCGAAGTCCAGCGCGCTGCTGGTTCGGACTATTCCAAGCTCGATCCTTACATTGCCCATCTTTGGCGTGAAAAATCCGTCGCCGCTTACGAGCGCGGCGACCCGGATGCCGAGGCCTGGGTGGAGAAGGCAGAAAAAGAGCCGTCCTTTGTTGTGCTGGAAGCCTCGCGCCTTGCGGCGGCGGCTGGCAGTCAGCAAGGGCAGGAAGCCCGCGACCAGCGGGCCGCTTCGGGCCAGCGCGCTTCGCGCACGCTGCGATCCGGCCAGCGGCCCCTTCCGGCAGGACAGCCCACGCAAGCCGATTTCGACCGCATGACTGAAAAAGAAATCGACGAGTGGATGGATAAGAACCCGCCGCCCAAGTAAATCGCTCCTGACTGAGGCTTCATAAAAGGAGCCCTGTCATGGCAAATATGACCACGTCGACGTATACCGCCGCCGCGATGACTAAGTACAAAAAACGTGCTCAGTCGTTTTTGCGGAAGCGGCTATACCTCAACCGCCTTGGTACAGAGGAGGAGATTGGTGCTAACGAAGGCCAAGTTCTTTCCATGTACCGGGTGGACAATCAGACGGCTCAGACCTCGGCTTTGACCGAAGGCACCGCTCCGTCTGAAATCTCAATCACCACCACCCTCTTCTCCGCAACCCTCGCGCAGTATGGCGCCTTCTCGAAGGTTTCCGACCTTCTGGAAGTGACCTCCCGCAGCCGCACGATGGACCAGCTTTCCAAGCAGTTCGGTTACAACGCCGCGCTGACTCTGGACACGCTGATGCGGAATGAGCTGTATTCCAACGCGACCGACCATTTCGCCAACAACACCTCAGACGCCACCATTGGCGCCACTGATGTGTTTAACGCCCAGGAGCTGCGTCGCCTGGCCCGCAAGTTCAAGGCCAACGATGTCAACCCCGGTGACGACGGATGCTTCAATATCGTGCTGCATCCCGATCAGGAGTATGACCTCCAGATCGACACGTCGGGCGGCGGATGGATGGACATTCTCAAGCGCAAAGATCAGTCCGGCAAGGACGGCGGCGTTTGGAACGGCGAAAGCGGCAAGCTGGCTGGCTTCCGCATCCTGTATTCGAGCCAGATTGACAGCGTGGCGGCGGCCTCCGGCCAGACCGTGTTTCGTGCGCTGGCTTGCGGCCCGGATGCTGCGGTGAACATCAGCCTCGACAGCATGCCTTTCAATCTGTTCGTTAACCCGGCGAGTAACATCACCATTTCTAACCCGCTCGGACAGCTCGGCTCCATCGGCTGGAAGGCGACCTACGTTGCCAAGTACATCGGCACCGACGGCCCGCGCGCCTACGTCGTGAAATCCGCTGTTTCGGAGCAGAGCTAAGAGGCTGATATGGCTGAGAAAAAGAAAGCCGCAAAACCCAAGCCGAAGGCTGCAACACGCGCGCCTGCCCCTCCTGAAGATCCGGAGGAGCGCAGGCGCGCCAACGCCGAAATGATGAAAAAACTGCGCGAGGATGCGATAGCGAAGGCGGAAGCGGACAAGGCCGACCAGCTTAAAAAGCTGGTGGCCGAAACGCAGAAGGCTTCCAAGGAATTTGAGAACGACCTTGCGGGCTACATCATCCCCTATGAGGAAGAAATGGGGGACGGCAGAAAGGTAATCGTGCCTGCGCTCGTGACGGGCTATGAGGAAGTTGATGCCCGCGACGAGCAGGGCCGGTTTGTGATTGATCCAGTTTCGGGTCGGCGCACCAAGAAGCTGAAACGCCACGTGTGGGTTTTTACTCGACGGGCCGCCAACCCTTTCAAGGCTCTGATCTAGGGCCGTTCAAGGAGGTATGCCATGCCTAAAGGAATGGGATACGGAAGCAAGAACAGCGGCGGCACCGCTGGCTCGCCTCCCAGTAACCCGAAAGTGGGGAACCAGGAGGTTATTAATCAGCCGCAAGACAGCCTCGGCTACCCTATCACGCGCAAGGACATTAACCCGTCCATGAGCGCGAAGGGTAATGCCAACACCACCGGGGCTGAGCCTTTGCGTAAGAGCACGGGCTACTAGAACAAAAGGAACTAAGGGAGAGGGATGGGCGCAATTTCGTGGAGCAAATTCAGGTCCGTCCTGAAGAAACTCAACCCGAAGGTGAAGATTATTTGGACGTTGCACCCGTGCGCCGAAATGATTGGCTGGTACGGCCCGCGCGTTCATGACTCGACCACCTACGGCATGAATGAGCTTTGTGGCCTTCCCTCTCCCCGGTTCTTTATCAACTTTCCCAAGTACGACTTTCTTGATGAGGATGGCCGCGTGCATCGTGGATACACGTCGATATTTAAGATTTTGGTACGCGCCAAACTCATAGACAAAGCCCGGCTTCTGAAACTTTTGCCAACGGCGCTGGCACCTTCGTCTAGGCGGCCCAAGCCGCATAATTATGAGGTTGATGATGAACCTGAAATCCCTATGCATCCTCTTGAGCCTGTTCCTGTTGGCTGGAAGCCCAGCTCTAGCAAAATCTTTTACTGACCAGCAGGAGGTTAATCTCCACTTTGACTCAGCCGACACAATCACCGGGTCGCAAACCTCGGCGTTGTCGTCGGCCTCCCCCGGCACGGTTTCCTCGGCGATTGACCTTGAAACCTCCGCTGGCATTGCGGTCCAGTGCAAGGGCACGAATGCCGCGCTGGTCGATGTGGAGTTTTCTGCCCAGTCAGGGAGCAACTTCCGCAAAGCCTTTACCCTTTATGCCAACGACAATTATGTGCTGAAGAAACGCGCTCGTTACGTCCGCTTTCGATCAACGAGCACGAACGCGCCCGCAGGCACGCTTGACGTTGACTATATTTTGACAACGGCGCCCGCCGGGGGTCTGCCCGCAGGAGCCGCAACCGAGGCGACGTTGTCTGCCATCAACACCAAGCTTGTGACGGGGACTGACATTGGCGACGTGACGGTGAATAACGCCGCCGGGGCTTCCGCCGTAAATATTCAAGACGGCGGAAACAGCATCACCGTGGACGGCACTGTGAGCGCTGCAACTTCGCCGCCCTCGGGCACATCCGCGACTGAAGTGCAGGGCACCGCGCCGGATGCCTCCTCGCCTATTGGCGACCCGGTTTTAATCGGCGGTGTTACGGCTGGCGGGTTGGTCCAGCAACTTCGCGTTGATAACAACGGCGGCCTTGTGGTTGGTCTTAATGCCACGCCAGCGGACGGAATTTCGAATATCGCCACCAATTTACTCAGCCAAGGTGGCGCTGGAAGTCCAATGTCGGTGTTTCCGTTTCATTATGACGGGTCGACAAACTGGAACCGCATGCGCGGAAGCACGGCCCACGGCCTTGAAGTTGATGTTAAGCGCTATCCCTTTGAAACAACGACCCAAGGCAGTATCACCCTTACAAATACCACCGAAACAACTTTGATCGCAGCCGGGGGCGCCGGTGTAAACAATCGGCTGTCATACGTGCTTATTTCAAACGGGTCGGCAGAAAAAATTCGCGTGGACTTCAGGGACGCCACCGGCGGCGCGGTTGATTTTTCGATATGGGCCGGTGCCGATGGCGGCGGCGCATCGATGGCTATTCCGGTTGATATTGAGCAGGACGCGGACAACAACGCCTGGACGGCCCAGCTATCGTCTACACCCACAGAAAACGACGTAAGGATTTTCGCTATCGCCCGTCCCGAATAAAGGAGTTTAGGCCATGAAGAAGGTTCTTTTGATCGCGTTTTTATTCTCTGGCTGTTTCCTTGCCAATCTTTCGGTTGAGGCCGCGTCGCCCACGCCGAGCGTTACGCCGACAGCAACGCCGTCGCCAACACCAGGGACGTTGGTTAATCGGCTGATGGGCTTGAATGATGACGGGACTCCGATGGCGGGCAACCCGACGGACCCCACCAGGCCAAAAATCGAGGTGCATTTGTTTCACGCGCTGGCCGGAGAAGTTGCCGAAGGGAGATTGTCAAAAGCGGATGTGAAAAGTCATTTCAATATGAATGATGCCGACGGCTTTGAACTTGATCAAATTGCCAACCTTCTTCCGCCGTCGCCAACCCAAGGTCAAAAATCCGCTTTTGTTTTCCGAATATTAAACACTTTTATTGCAGCGGAGTGTAGATGCGTGGACGGGTATACGACACCAACAGAAGTTAGAACGGCGCTAGGGCTTTAACGTGCGTTGTTTTGTTTTGGCATGTTTATTCCTGGCGCCGGTTTGCGCGAGTGCTGATTTACGTGTGCTCAAAAGTTCGTTTTTGACGACGACCCTGGCCACGAACAGCAAGATCACGGTGACGTTTCCGGTGGGAAATCAGTTCGAGCCAAAGGTTGTGTTCTTTTTTGGCGAAAACCTCACGGACACTGCGGCTGCTGTGTATGACAGCAAGGACAGTAACCACTGCTTTGGCGTTGGGATCTCATCGTCAAAAAGGCATGCCGTGGCGGGCGCCTCCGAAGACAACGTGTCAACGACGAATGATGCGTGCGCGATAAGAGACGACTCGTGTTATGTCACTATCAATTTGTCGACCGGCAGTTACGACGGGCGCCTGGACTTGGACTCGATGAACAGTGACGGGTTCACCCTGACTGTAGACGATCAGTTTTCGGCTTCGACTGTTGTGCATTATTGGGCTTTGGGTGGCAGCGACATTACTGATGTCGATAGAACCTTGTTTTCAGAGCCCGCAAGCACCGGCACTCAGTCGGTGACGCCGTGGAGTTTTCAGCCGGATATTTTGATTTTTATGTCGATTGCGACAGGACAGAACCCGCCCACTGTTAATACAAGTAGCAGTCGGCTGGCGTTTGGTTTTGCGGACGGAACAAACGATTACCTGTGGCTAGGCGGTTCAGACGGCAATATCGCCACTTCGGACACAAAGGGCTATTTGCGCGAAGGCGATAGCCTGGGAAATATCGACAGTGCTTTTGCGGGCATCAACAGCCGTGGCAACGTTTCGTCGATGCTGTCGACCGGCTTTCAAGTCAATTGGTCGGAGGTGACAGGCTCAGCAATACGCGACTACATGGCGGTCGGCATCAAAGGGGCCCAATGGGTTTTGGGCGATTTGCTCACGCAACTGGACACGGTGACACAAAGTGTGGAGACCGGGTTTGGATTTGCGCCCAAGGGGGCTTTGTTTGTGTCCGGCTGGCAACCCGAAAGCACGCTAGACACGCTTGAAAACAACAATCGTTGCACGATGGGCGCGTATAGTTGGCACGCCTCGACGCTGACGCAAGGCTGCACCATGACATATGCCGCCAATAACGCGGCCACTAGTAGTGTCACCTTGGCAATTGATTACGCGAATATTTACAACCGGGGTTTTGGCAGCGGAGTTTTTGGGGCAATGGAAGTCGAAAGTTCGGATAGTGACGGCTTCACGTGCAAGATGACAAACAACGACGTTTCGCCTCAGCGCTTCGTCGCTTATTTTGCTGTGGGTCCGAATGAAGTTGAAACCCCCCGGCCTGGGACTATGCAGTTATTTGATGTGGGTAGGTAGTGGACGTTGAGCAACAGCTCGAGGCTGGAATGCTTTGGTATCACTGGATCGGAGCGGTTGCTGGTTCGGGCGTGGGGCTGGGTTTTATTGCGTGGATCATCAAGCGGTTTATCATTCGCGCCGATGAACTTGAAGACGATCACGAGGCGCGCCAAAACCAGCGCATCAAAAAGGCTGAGGAGCGCTTGGACAATATTGACAAGCGGCTTCAAGACCTTGACCGCCTGGAAGGGCGGCTGGTCACCCGCGACAAGGTGGATGAAATGATCACCACTGCAAAGCTTGAACGGGACAAATTGATCGAAGATGAAAAACAACTGCGGGAAGCGCGCGACGTGGCCCAGGACAAGCGTTTAGAGCGGCTCGAAAAGAGGGTTTTAAACCACGGTCTTTAGGGAGTAAAGCATGGCGGATTTGCCGGGAGCAAAAACGATGGCGCAGTTCGAGGCGGAAGCCGCCGAGATTGTGCTCGAAAAAGCGGCGTTTGGCACAAACACCAATCCCACGGCCACGCGGTTTGCGGAGTTTTTCAACGATGCCTACCGCGAGCTGTGCGCGTCATACGACTGGTGGTTTTTATTCGATATTTTGACTTTCCCGACGATTGCGTCCAGCACCGCGCCGTATGCGGTGGACGATACCGTGCGGGAAGTCATGTATATGGCGATCCCGGCCCAGCAGCAAAAGATCAGGCGCGCCAGCTTCACCGACTGGATCGCGAACTATCCTGGCCGATACACCAACGTCGGCGCCACAAAACCCTGGGCGTACATTCCTGCTGAAGACGCCAGCAACGCGGCTTTGCAGTTTTATCTGTTTCCGCAGCCGGACCAGGTTTACACGGTCGAATACGGCTTTAAAAAGCGTGTGACGGCGCTTACCTCCGGCAGCGCGTCGGTGATGATCATCCCGCCAGAGTTTCAGAACGTGGTTTTGAATGAGGCGATCAAAAAGTCTTTTATGAAGCGCAACGATGATCGTTACCGCTTGTATGACAGGGAATACATGATCAACGCCAATCCCTCGCCCGCGCGGGCGCTGTTTGATCGCATGTGGCTGAAAAACGAAAGCATGGACGATTACGTTAATAAGTTCCGTAGCCTTGATACGGAGATTGCCATTTCCGGCGCGTCTGAAATCAACAGGGATTTGTTCGTTCCGTTTTAATGGCACAGATACCTAAAAGGCAAATCCAGCAGCGCAGCGCGACTTTTAACGGGGGCTGGAACCCTCGCAGCACGCCGCTTCATGTCCGTGACTTTGGCGGCGCGCCGATGCAATCGCCGGATTTGAAAAACTGCGACTTTTTTTACCACAGCGCGGTTTCGAAAAGGCTGGGCAAAGCGCAATGGGGCAACTCTGTTGACGGCGGCGTGCCCTACGTCACGCAGACCACCAACAACACTGCGGAGTTTTTTGATCCGACGGGCGCCGACGTTACGGCTCAGTGTTTTAAGTTCGTGCCGGGGGCAAGCAAGAGTGTTGCCAGCGCCAGGATTTCGTTACAGACGCACATTTCGCAGCCGTTCACGCTTTTCAGGTTCACGATTAGAGCGGACGCCGCCGGTGATCCTGGCGCGGTGCTGACAAACGGGACTTCGGTTAGTGTCACAAGCCTTATTCCGTGGGTTGGAGCAAAAAAAGACATTGAGCTGTCTTTTCCGATTGCGCCAGCTTTGACCAGTGGGACCACGTACTGGCTTTGCGCGGAAATGACCACGGATGCCTCGGTCGAGCCTGACGCCTGGGCGACCGGACGCAATAGCGGGTCGACCACGCCCACGGATGTTAAGGGGACTCGTGACAATTATTCGACGTTCGTGAACCTTGGGGCGGCTGGCGAGGGCTATTACGTGATTGAAGCAACCTCGCCGCCGATTTTGGGCCTGTTTGACTACAAGCGAGAAGAGAGCGGGACGGTTTTTCAAAACGTGCTGGCGGCGGTGAATGGCTCGATTTATTACCAAAACGATCCAGACAACCCTGCGGCCTGGACTTCAATTCAGTCGGGCTTGGCGACCGCGCAAGACGACATTTACGATTTTTTGGCTTTCAAAGGCTTGGCGTTTTCGTGCGATCACGCCACGAACTTAAACCGCGTTTGGGATAGTTCGAGCACGGGCATGATGGTTCATGGTTATCGCATGTCGCCAGGGTATGTAACCGGCGGCAAGTCAGAGGCAATCACCAGTTTCACGGGCTCGTTTACGGCCAATGTCGCCTCAACCGACGGCATTTACGTGGGGCAGGAGGTTTGGCTTAAAGGCGGCGCGCTTGATCCAACCATTAGGGTTGTGGGGAGTTTTGTCGCCAATACTAGCGTGACCTTTACCGAGCCTGCGGCGTTGGATGAAACAACGCTGGAGTGGAATGGGCAAACCCTAGCCGAAGCCGCTGGCACGGGCACGTTTACCAACAACGTTTATAAGATTATGGCGGTGACCAAGCTTGTGTCTGGCGGTTACAGGGCTTCGGCGGTGTCGTCGATTTTGATGAGCGGGGCGGCTAGTAAAAAAATCACTGTTTCGGGAATTGCGGCCAATTCGAGCACAGACGGCACCGAGTTTGGTTTTGATATCGCGCCCGCCGCGACCACATGGTTTATGACGGATGGCACCACCACCGGCGCGACAGCCGATGTTTTTTACAAAATCCCAACGGCCTTTTTGACGCCTGCAGTGAACCCGCAGTCAAACGCCACCACCAGCTTTGATATCAATGCTTTTGCGGCGGCGACCTTG
>JANQEW010000027.1 GCA_028278135.1 Rhodospirillales bacterium | reverse complement strand
AAAATCCAGATGGCCTGAAGCTGAGGAGTGTATTAAAAGAGATCTAGAATATGCTTGCAGGTATGCATGTGATGTTATAAAATCCAGATGGCCTGAAGCTGAAGAGTATATAGAACAGGATGAGTTTTGGTGGAATTTTTATCAAAAAAAATTTGGAATAAAACAATGAAACTTACACAAGAAAAATTAAATGAAATGTTAGAAAAAGCATGTGAACATGATGCATGTGAAGAAGAAATTGAATCAATCAAATCATTAACCATTTCAGAAATTTTAGAGCATTATGAATTGCCTTTTTGGTGTTGCTGGTATGCAAAATATGTTTTAAAATCAAGATGGCCTGAAGCTGAGGATTGTATAAAAAAAGTTCCAAAATATGTTTACTGGTATGCATGCAATGTTATTGGATCCAGATGGCCTGAAGCTGAGGATTGTATTAAAAAGGATTCAAAATATGCTTACTGGTATGCAAAATATATCATAAAATCCAGATGGCCTGAAGCTGAGGAATATATTAAACAAGATCCTGAAAATGCTTACATGTATGCATGTAATGTTTTAAATTCCAGATGGCCTGAAGCTGAGGAATATATTAAACAAGATCCATGTTATGCTTACTTGTATGCAAAATATATCATAAAATCCAGATGGCCTGAAGCTGAGGGTTGCATTAAGAAAGATGAATATTATGCTTATTTGTATGCAAGAGATGTTCTAAAATCAAGGTGGCCTGAAGCTGAGAAGTACATTAAGAAAGATGAATATTGGTGGAATTCTTATCAAGAAAATTTTGGAATAAAACAATGAAACTCACACAAAAAAAATTAGATGAAATGCTAGAAAAAGCATGTGAGCATGGTGCATGTAAAGATGAAATTAAATTAATCAAATCATTGACTATATCAGAAATCTTAGAGCATTATGAATTGCCTTTTTGGTGTTGCTGGTATGCAAAGTTTGTTTTAAATTCCAGATGGCCTGAAGCTGAGGGGTGTATTAAAAGAGATCCAAAATATGCCCATTTGTATGCACGTGATATTTTAAAATCAAGATGGCCTGAGTCAGAAGATTGTATTAAAAAGGATGAATATTGGTGGAGTTGTTATAAAGTAAGCTTTGGAATAAATCAATGAAACTCACAAAAGAAAAATTAAATGAAATGTTAGAAAAAGCATGCGAATATAATGCATGTGGATATGAAATAAGTTTAATCAAATCTTTAACTATACCAGAAATTTTAGAGCATGAAAAATTATCTTTTTGGTGTTACTGGTATGCAAGATTTGTTTTAAACTCAAAATGGCCTGAAGCTGAGGAAT
>JANQEW010000021.1 GCA_028278135.1 Rhodospirillales bacterium | reverse complement strand
CTTGTCCATGGCCTTTTCCATCTCATCGGGATCCTCCATCTCTCCCATGGCGTCCGCGATTGAATTGTAATCATCCAGAAGTTTTCGAATGGGCGCCACCGCCATCTCCAGATGTTCGCGCACGTTTTTTTCCGGATCCAGTCTGGGCTCCTGGGGAACATGACCCACGCTCATGCCTTTGGTGATGATCAGGTCCCCGTCATAGTCCTTATCCTCTTCCGCAATGATCCTCAGCAAGGTGCTTTTACCGGATCCATTGGCGCCAAGAACCCCGATTTTGGCGCCGTAATAAAAGGACAGTGTGATCCCCTGTATGATGGTTTTGTTTCCATAAAGTTTGGAAACGTTGTTCATAGAAAATGCGAATTCAGGCGGCATAGTTTTATCTCCAACCAAAGGTTATTGGCACAGTCTAACTCGGAGGTTATGGAATGCAACCTGGGTTTGACGTTTTTTGGATTTCATCGGCTTAAATGCAACCCCCCGTACTATTACTGATTTTGGGTTTTGGGCTGAAATAGTCTAAGGTGAAGCCCAAATTATTCCGATTTTAGTATTGGCGAGCAAATCAATTCAACAAGAAAAAACATCATAAGAACGAGAGTTGCCGAATCCAAAATTCAATACTGTAAGCTGAACTCAATGCCAAGAGAATCCCAGCCTAGCCAGTTGAATACGGGAGCATACTATGTACTTTTTATTCTCAGTTGTAACACTACTCTGCTTTTTACTCACCCCGGTCGGTTTTTCCAACACCCACGTCGTGCCTGATGATTTTAGCAGCATACAGGCGGGCATTGACAACGCCTCCAATGGAGACGTTATTTTGGTGAAACCCGGATGTTATTTTGAGAATATCAACTTCAAGGGGAAAGCCCTGATCTTAAAGAGCGAAAAGGGAAAAGACCACACCTTCATCGACGGGAACAAGGCCTCTAGTGTTGTGAGTTTTGAAAACCTGGAGGGGTCAGGGGCTGTGCTGGACGGTTTCACATTGATGAACGGAATTGGGACCAAGGTTGGGGACTACTGGTTTGGAGGAGGAGTTTACTGCTTAGCCTCTTCACCCGTTTTGAGAAACAACGCCATAGTGAACAATGCAGCATACGGGTGGGGAGGCGGCGTTTATTGCGAAGAAGGCGCGCCGCAAATCCATAACAACATCATCTCCAACAATCTGGCGGAATGGAAGGGCGGAGGAATCTTCTGTAACAAGAACGCGAGCCCCTCCATTTTGAGGAATGTGATTGAGAACAACAAAACCGTGGCCAGTTTCGGAAGTTCGGGCGCCGGCATCTGCTGTTGGGACAATTCTCCAGCTTTGATCTGCGCCAATCGAATCCAGGGCAATACGGCCTATGGAAGTTACGGGGGCAAGGGCGGGGGAATACGATGCAGCTTTTCCGGACCCACCATTGTTAACAATATCATCATTGATAACGAATCGGACCAGGGAGGCGGGGTCTATTGCAACCACCATCCCATAGTGATCGAGAACAACACCATCGCATGGAACACGGCCACTGAAAGCGGAGGCGGGGTTACGATCAAATGCGGCGCCGTGTCCGAGATTCACAACACCATATTCTGGAACAATGAAGCCCCTGTTGGACCTGAGGTCTGGTACGGTTTGTATCAGGCGCCCACAACGGATCTGTTGATGAGCCATTCCCTGGTGAATGGGGGGCAGCTATCCCTGCATATTGAAACCGACTGCAATCTGACCTGGGGCGCCAACATGATCGACCAGGATCCCCTGTTCGCCCATGAAGGGGAGCGGGACCTGCACCTTCGGGCGCGATCTCCTTGTATTGATGCGGGATGGGGCAAACCAAAGTCTTTGACAGCCCATGACATGGAAGGGGATCCGCGGATCAACTTGAATGAGATGGATATTGGCGCTGATGAGTACCATCCCCATCTTTACTCCACACAGGACGCTTTGCCGGGTTCTTGGATTCAGATCAAATGGATCGGCGATCCTGCAGAATCCCAGGTGTTCCTTTTTGTGGGCGAATCCGCTCTGGAGCAGCCCATAAACACCATATGGGGAGATTTTTATCTGAGTCTTCCCTTAAAGGGCGTCTTTCAGATGAGCCCCATTCCCAGCCATGGGGTGCTCAGCTTTCCCGTAAAGATCCCCCTTGAATTCGCTGGACAGGATATTCCCATTCAATCCATTGTGGGACAAAAACTCACCAATATGCACACAATCGATCTTTTAAAATAGAGAAGTAAAAAAAAGCCGCTCTCCATCCAATGGAATAAAGAGCGGCTTTTTTTATTGGTTTAGACTCCAATCACAATGGTGATGGGATTGGATGCGAAGTTCCAGGCTGGATTGGGGCCCAGCAGAAAAACGAAAGTGAGCTCCAAACCCACGTACGAAGGACCCACAGGACCTGAGATGTTCAGGCTGGCGCCCGCCTGTCCGGAGCTGTCCAAAAAGCCCTGGAAATTGGAAAAGATGGGGGTGTTCAGGTTCAGGGCGATCAGGTTGGTGAACAGGTCCCAGTTCAGGGGAACCTTGAGCCCGCCGGGCATGAAGAAGCCGGGGCTGGTTCCGGAAACCGAACCCAGCAACAGGTAGTTCCTGCCCCCATGGGAGGTCCCAGCATCCAAAGACAGATCCACCTGAGCCGCAGCGCTGGCGGAAAAGCCGTAGGCGTTGGCCCACAGCAAGGCGTCCGTGATGATGTTTATCACCCTGAAATCATCCACAAGGGCCTCCACCAGGCTGTCGTTCGGGTTGTCCTCTGCAGAGAACCTCACCTTCATGGTTGAGGTGGGGGTGATAAAATCAGAAACCTTGTACACGTACTTGGTCCAGCTGGGGTTGTTGTTGAGATCAGCCGCCTTCACCCAGTTGGTCCCATTGTTCCCGGAGAGATGAACCTGGAAGGGTTCAAAGGTTCCATTGGTGCTGTGGGCGAAATAGATGTCCGAAGAAACTGCCAAGTCCATAACCCCTTTGGTAAGGTATGCCTTGGAATCCATCCATGCCGTGGCCTGTTTGTCTGGCCTGGGTGACAAAATAATTAGTCCAAACATTATCTTTTTCTGGAATGTATACTACACGACCCATGTTTTCTTGTCAGTTTTGAAGCAATCTTTGTCAGTTTTTCAACAATAGTTTGTCACTTTTGCAGCAATATGTCAGTTTTGCAGCAATACAAACAAATAAGTTTTATTACAACACAGTACGTTTTCTTCTGAAATGTAACTTCACAACCACCTTTCCGAAGTTAAAAGGCACTAACTGATTACTATCATCCTTTATCTCTATATTAACCTTGCTGATTTCCTTAGACATAACAGGTACATAATGTGGTGTATCGAATAACTTTTCTACAATATCACCGTGTTTTCCTTCTATATGTACAGTACGAAGCAACGGAACAGTAACATTTCCAACAATCTGCGGTTCGACAAGGCTGCAGTAGACATGCAAACTATAGAATCCACCACGCAAATCGGGCATATACTTTCCTAAGGCTTTGGACCTAATAATCTTAGGTTGTTGAAAACCAAGCATGTATTGTAATCTTTCTGATATTTCCACTGCACGAATCTTGTTTGGATACATTCTAAATCTAACACGATTCAGCGTTTGATCAAACATAAAGCCAAATCCATCTTTGATATCTTTGATATGTCTTTTAAGCAAAACATCTTCTTTGTCTGTATCAGGTCCAGTATCATTGGTTACCCTTTTTGCTTCACTGTGTCGACCCCTTATAGTCTTTGACAAGCTTTTACTGGCATTTTCTTGTCCGTACTTGATAGCTTTCAACAGTTTTTCTACTGTGCCATAATAACCAACCGGCACGAAGATTGTCGTTAAGTATCCGTTGATAAATGTAACATCGATCCAGTTGTCGCGAAATTCATACAGGGGACCATGAATGTTATTCCAAGTGAATGGATATTGGATTTCTGCCAAGGCCACTTCCCATTTTCCTTGCAATTCTAGTTTGTTCGGCAGGTAAACAGAAAAGTTCGATGTTGTATTCCTTATATCTGTTGTTACATTACTAGGCAATGTCAAGTAGAAGTCATTCATTCTTTATTATTATTAAACTTTAAAGTAGGATTCGGTAACAGATAACCAATAGAACTTGATAACAATGCAATCCACAATTTATCGTCAGACCGACCAATCGTTAAATTGACAATAGAAACAATGACTACGATATACACTAGAATCACTTGTACAAAGAA
>JANQEW010000025.1 GCA_028278135.1 Rhodospirillales bacterium | reverse complement strand
AACATGTCGCTGAACAGTTACGCCACGCCTGAAGGCTATGAAATTGGACGGGCTCAAGCTGTGCAAGCCGAAGCAGCCAGCGTGCCGGCTCACACCGATATGAATCCGGTATTGTTAAAACCAACGGGTGAAACCGGATCGCAAATTGTGTTGAACGGCAAACCCATAGGCAATCGTTCGGCAAGAGAGTACTATACGTCCAACGACCGCCATCATTTATTTGAAGAAGTCTGCAAAGCTTTTGACAGGCTTAAAGAACGATATAATCCCATCGTAATGGAAGGCGCCGGCAGCATTTCGGAACTCAATCTCAAACATCGCGATATCACCAACATGCGTATGGCGCGTTATGCCGACGCTTCAACCTATCTGGTTGCGGATATTGAACGTGGTGGCGTGTTTGGCTCGGTGTATGGCACGATTGAACTTCTTGAACCGGACGAACGTGCGTTAATTAAAGGCATCATAATTAATAAATTTCGCGGTGATGCCGGCTTATTTGAAGACGGGCGTCGTATCTTGGAAAAACTGACCAATATTCCAGTTGTTGGCGTGGTTCCGTATGTGCGCGATCTCTTTATTGACGAAGAGGATTCGGTTGCGCTCCACAAACGTCACACCAAACACAATCCTGAAAAGCTAAATATTGCCGTCCTTCACTTAAACCGCATTGCCAATTACACCGACTTTCAAACCCTGGAAAAATTGCCAGGCGTTCATCTTTATTACACCCTTAATCCTGAAGAGCTCACCAAAGCCGGCATCATCATTATTCCCGGCAGCAAAAACACGATTGAAGACCTGTTGGAATTAAAACAAAGAGGCGTGGATAAAATCGTAACATCGTGTTTCCAAAACGGTGTCACGGTTATAGGCATTTGCGGTGGATATCAGATGATGGGGGAGCATATCTCGGATCCGCATCACGTGGAAAGTGTGGCACGGGAAATCACGGGACTGGGTATATTACCCATTAAAACCAAGCTCTTAACCGAAAAAACAACCCGGCAACGCCAGTTTACATTTCGGGATTTCGAGGAAACATGCCGGGGTTATGAAATCCACATGGGTGAAACCGAAATAATTCGCTCGCACACTGAGCCCGTTGCCAAACTGGAAAATGGCGACCCTGATGGGTGCTTTTTAAATGATCGATGTTGGGGAACTTATCTGCATGGCATCTTAGATAACAAAAC
>JANQEW010000019.1 GCA_028278135.1 Rhodospirillales bacterium | reverse complement strand
TACTTCAAAACGCGTGCAGAGTCCAGCGAAAAACCGCCCTCAACGCCTTTTTTTAGCTACCCCGTGATCGCTTACGCTTTATCCTCGTTACTTTTTTCGCTACACAATGCCCAGGCACAGCAAGCTTCTTAAACAAATGCGGAGAAGCTACAGCACTCTCAGGATAATTGGTGATTCGGGATTGAAACTCTGGATGAGTGAAGGCGTTGCGAAAGCTCTGCACGTTCTCCCAAACCGCGTAGTTCACGAATGTCGAGCTGCCACCAATTGCTTTGTGCAACTGCGTCGAAATGTAACCGGGCTGTGATTTCATGAACTCTGCATCATGCGTCCATGCTTTGTGTAGATTGTCGAGGTTTTATCCCGAAGAATTGTCATGGTTTTTTACCTTCTTAGGTTGAGTTGAAGCCCGGCGATAATGAACCGCCAGGCTTCGAGTAGACAGCAGTCTACCGCACTGAGTTATCCCTTGGCATCGGAGTCCCCTCTCGAATGCCTCTGTTTCACTCAGATATCTCTATCTGGTCGCAATTGAAGATCAAATCCGACCCGATAGTTTTTTCCTCCCTGTAGAAGGCCTCTGCCATGAGCAAGGTGCCCATATTCATGATTTGGCGTCTATTGCCTCTGCAATAGGAAGACATAATGCTGAGGGCATCTTTACCAAAAAGGTTTTCCGGAGCTTTACCGCTGGCTAGTCTGAATTTGATGAACTCAAGACTTTCGTTTTCATTCAGGGTGTTCAAATGAAACAGACCGGTCAGACGATTTCTAACCGGCGCCAGCACTTGCAATTCCAGCTTTTTCTCAAGGGTTTCGTCCCCTATAAGAATGAAACTTGCGGCCACGGTCTCCTTGTGAGGATTAAACATCAATGAGCAGATATCCATCAATGATTCCTTTTCCATCAAATGGGCATCATCCATGGCAAAGACCGGAAACATGCTTCGGTTTTCTGACGTCATCAGGGTAATTTGTTTTTGCAGTTTGATCAGTAATGGAACGGTCCTCCCGTCTGTATCCACCCCCAGTACGTCGGCAATGGCTTTGAGCATCCCATTGCGCTGCAAACCGCCGTAATGGACCAGGGCAGGCTTGTAACAATTGACATCAAGCCGGGATAAAACATAGTGGATCAAAGTCGATTTGCCGGCGCCTGAAGGACCGCACAGGGCGAGACTTTTTCCTGTGGATATCAGGGATAACGCTGTTTTAAGAAATCGGTTGTCCTGTTCGGCGAGAAATGGCGTCTTCAGCCGGTATGTATCGGCAAAAGGATGGTATTTATAGTCAAAGAATTCTGCCGGAGAGGGTGATTGATTGAACATGATATGCTCCTACTGGTTGGGATTCTCAAAACGTCTTGCATTGGCTAACGAATCAACAATGCGAGCCTTTTTCATCTCGTTGCCATAGTAAATACAAGTCTTGTTCCAGGGCATGTAATAAATGGTAACCCTGGAACCCGGCAGGCATTCGGGGACTTCATAACGGACTTTTTTAAACCGGATGGTTGAATCGTTGTAAACCCTGCACCGACGTTCCATCCGGAACAGCGCTTCGATATCGGTCGAAGGCGGCAGTACCCGACAGACACTGCGGGTCTGCAGTCGTTTTTGCAGAGGAGAGCAGGAAAGGGAAGAATGGAGGGTTTCATGATAACGGCTGATCCATGATTTAAATGCAAGGTTGATTTCGTTTAAGGTCTTGAACCGGTCGCAAAGAAATTGATCCCTGACGGTTCTGAACAAACGCTCGATTTTTCCCCTCCCTTGGGGTTTATAGGGAGGCGTATGGACCAGGGCGATTCCGTTTCTGGCACAGAGGAGTTTTAGATGACGGCTGGCATAGGCAGCGCCGTTGTCGGTGTAAAACCGCTGAGGCATGCCAAATCGTCTCACCGCCCCCATGAGATCATGAATCAAAGGTTCCCCGGATTCGGTCAGGTAAAACCCTCCCCCCACAATGAAACGGCTGCTGTCATCCAGGATCACATGCAGATAGGTCTTCTGCTTTTTCCTGCCATTGAACAATTTTGGACCGTGGAGATAATCGGCCATCCACAACTGCCCAAAATGGTCAAAGGCAAAAGGTCTAGCAGCTTTTTCCGGATAAATGTGGGGATCTCTTTGCAGGTTGTGTGCTTTGGCAAACCGGTACAGGGCCGACCGGCTGGGTTTATGACCGTTCCAAATACGGGTCCGTGCCATTTCTCTGATGATCCCTGCAATGGTCCATCTGGGGTGTTTGACACGCAGGTCAATCATTTCAGATGAAATTTCAAACGGGATATGATGTTTGCCGCTGTCGGACCTGGTTTTGCCCTCAAGTCCGGGCAGGCCGGTCCGTAAGTAACGATAAAACCACTTCCTGATTGTTTCCGCACTCAGGGTCACATGGGAACCGTTGGGATGGACGTAATTGTTCCAGGACGCTAAATCAAGCATCTCCCCAAAAGGCTGTACATTGGCATCCCTGTGCAACAGTGGACTGATAATCGAGTAACGCCACAGGGCCAAATCTAAACGCTTGTCATTTTGTTCTGTCATTTGAACCTCCGTTGTTAGGATTTGTTGGCAACGAAGGTTCCTTTAATAAACCTGCTGATTTTATGGAATATTCGTTTTGTGTTGATGGCTTTTTAGCGGACTCGATTGGGGTAAAAAGCCCAGTAAAAATTCCGGGTAAAAGGGGGCCAATGGGTATTTGGTGACAGGCAAGGGAAGGCATCCTTGTTCTCTCTCGAGAGCCATTCCCGAATTAAAATGGCCTTAGAAATCCAACGTCTTATTCTGGGCCACTCATTTCCGGTACATCTGGCAATATGTGCGACACAATGCCCTTTTTCATACAACTGCAGGACATACATCAGCATACACAAAGAGACCCTTACAATCGGCAAGAACGCATGAGGCAGGACCGAAAAGGTTCTTCGAGGGCATAGATCATTATCACATCGGTACCGTTGGACCTTTACCAGTTCATCGTTAAACAGATATCTGCTGTAGAAACCCCATTTTACATAGGAATCCCGGTTCCCGCAGTGGGTGCAGCAAATGATAGAGTCATAATTCTCTTTGGTGATATTGGACAAATAGGTTATTAATGACTTCCATGTGTGGGGCATGTGCTACTTCTCCTCGTTTTGGTATTTAGGCGTACAAAAACAAGGGCATAGCACAAAGCCCCCCCTCTTATCCCCCCCAAAGGGGGGGAGGAGGATGGAAGGCATATGGCGGTTCCTGCTATCTCACTCTTTCAAACCTGATTCTTCTACTTTTATTTTCCCTGACTATTTCCGGGTAGGTAGACTATCTTGGGATTTTGGATAGGACTTAGGGGAAATTTGCGCGCTTATCTACACAAGAACAAGCCTTATGCTTTTTGGGAGAGCCAGCTTGGAACCCAGATTACATTTGAAGACAAAACTGATGACGGGTTTGAATATCAAGTAGAGATAGATCCGTTTTATAGTGACAAGAACTCAAAGAATATCATTGTTGATTTCATAATAGATGATGGCGGTCTTCGTGCATATGTGCCGGTAGGAATCTGCTTCCAAATAGCACCAGATGGGAGTTTTGTTGGAGAGTAGAATCACCAGATAACAAATCAGTAAACACGGACTCGGAACAACGGGGCGGCGTGTCACAGAGTGTAGAGGAACAAGATAATCAATAGGTGTAGCGGTGAGCGTTGTGAGTCCTCGCCGGTTACCTCAGACGTTAGTGTGCGACACGAAGTCGAACAGTTTGAGTGTACTCAGGTACTTACCTTGAGTACCCGGTATATTCCTGCCGGACCCTACGCAGGCGTGCTACCGTTGCGCCGATGACGGGGTGCGAAGCCCTGCGGACAATGTACCGAATCGGGTTCGACTGGTGACAGGAGAACCCCTCCGGGAATCCTCCCCGGTTAAGGGCTAGGGTCGGATGATATGGTGAAATTAATTGAATGTCCGTAAGCGTCGTCAAGCTAAACGGACCTACGAGGATTAACAGGTCTTAGACCGCTTCCCAGAGTTTGCGGTGGTGGGTCAGGTTGCAGGTCTCCTAACTGCCTGCACGGAATCGAAGTACCCTCGGCGTAGAGGGCACACCTAAGTCATCCATTGGATCAGCTGTGTGGAACGTAGTAACCCCGTCCTTCGCCTGGGGCAATTCCAGGCAAGCGAAACCGTTAGGAATTCCTATGGCTTTCGGGAAGGCAGGTCATGCGCTGACGCTGTAGCAAGTGCATTCAATGCCCTGTCAAAGCCCAACTCGGCACCGTGGATTTTAGAAGGGGACATCAAGGGTTGCTTCGACAATATCTCTTTCAAATGGATTTTGGAGAACATCCCCATGGACAAAGCCGTTCTTCGTAAGTGGTTGAAAGCGGGATATGTGGAAAACGG
>JANQEW010000007.1 GCA_028278135.1 Rhodospirillales bacterium | reverse complement strand
CTGGAATTCCGATATAAGGATTGATTGAAAAACATCGTTGGCAAAAGCAAGCTCGCGGGTGTGAGTCAGGAATTTTGAGCTATGGTCTCAGTCGTGTATTTTGCATAGACCTGTTCCCGGGTGATATTCAGTTCCTTCGCGATGTCGTGAACCGGGACATTGGCCAGCATAAAAACTTCATGGGATGGAAAAATCCCGAAGTGTTGGCCCACAAAAACAATTAGCTTATTTCGGTTAAGGACCTTCAACTTTCGGCGGTACATTTCCCATGTGCTTTGTTTGCCCAGTGCGACCAATTGCAGCTGCTCTTCCTGCCATTTCAAAAAGGCAGTGGTAAGGGCTTTCAGGGCCATTGTCATATACGCCTGAACATAGACGCCCTCTCTGCTTTTCTTGGGAGGATGCTGGAAATGCCAGTTCTGTTTGACTTCTCGAAAGAGCTTGTTTTCCATGAGGCTACGGTCATCATAGCGATCAAAGGTGACAAAAGGATCTTTGACATCTATATTCGTCACAAACACAACCTGCTTTTCGAGCGGAGGAGTTTTGTTGTCCCATGATTTGACAACTACCGCATTTAAAGGAATCGGCTCAAAATCTTTCCTGGCAGTATTGGCTTTTGAACCCTCAGGATTGAACCAGTCACAGGTCAAGAGATCCGGCACGCCCACCAGGGTGGTGAGAACTTTTTCCGTGTATCTGTTTTTGCCATAGCCATGGACGACTTCAACTTCACGATGAACAGGAGGAAAGCTTTCACAATCTAAAGCCAACTGACGGGCATCCCTGGCTGCCTCCATGCTTCTCTTAAGAGGAATGACAAATTCGATCCCCTGCTCATCAATGTCATAAAGGACTCTGCCGTCAAGGAATCCCCGATCGATCACCAATGAATCGATCACACTGGATTGTTTAACATTCTCTTTGGCCTGTGCCAGCACCGCAAGGACGTGCAAATTGTCAGGCTTCTCAATCGTGTCGATTTTGATGGCCAGAGGGATGCCGGTCTTGATTTCATAGATGGCCCAGACTTTCCACCCATACAGGGTGACACGGACGCTTTTGAGTTCCCCGTTTTTTCGATACCCGCGAGCCTGAACCTTGACATCACGTGTGACGGAACCGCATCCCTTGAATTTGCTGGTGGTTTCATACAGGGTGCAATCGCAAGCGGCATGAATCTTTTTGGGAAAAATACCCTGCTTTGCTAATTGCTGAATGCACCGGCTAAAAAAATTCTCAATTCGCCTGGGTGTAATGTTAACAATATGGTTTGCGACCGTATCCACGCACAGGGAGCCTCTGATTTGGGGCGGGGGTGTTTTCCGAAGTTTGGTTCCCCGGTCACAACTTCCGTTTCTCACCTGATGGGCATTGAATCCGCACATGCTCATGAGGAGTTCGTCGGTTAGCAGCAGATCATTTATTTCGTCTATGGTTTTGATGGAGCCGACAACCTTCATCAGGAAAACGAGCAACAGTTGAATGAAGGGGACATTTTTTCTCTTTTGGTTTTGAGGATCCAGCTGTTCAAGAAGAGGGTAGACATCGATCTCGCGCAGGTAATTGAAGAAGGAGTCAAACAAGGTAGCCTCATCCATGGCATAGACAACATTCATCTCGTGGCGATGGAACAGGTGGTCCGCCACTTTCGCGTCATCCCGCTCCGCGGTATGCCAAAGCAGGCGATTGCACAAGGTTTCCTGGAGCTGTTCCCGACGAGTCATAACCGGAGGTTAAGCACAGAATCGGATAAATGTCAAATCAGATATGCGAAGGATATCTAATAATATCAAATAGATGTGTGGCGAAATCTCATAGGGCTACAGGGGTTTCGTGGAATTGCGCATACCCCCTCGTGTATTTAGATCGACTTGTGCTTCCTTGGGCCATATGGGGCTTCTGAGGGCGCCCCAGGCAACATGCTGAAAAGTTTATGAAAAATCAAAATTGGCGGCTTTTTTGAAAAATTTCCAATTTTTTTTGATCCTTATATCGGAATTCCAG
>JANQEW010000028.1 GCA_028278135.1 Rhodospirillales bacterium | reverse complement strand
GAACAGAGTCAACACCAACGGGGTGAGGGGATCATGGCACAAGGCGTCCTGGGGTTCCAGTATGATGGGGAGCGTTCTTCGGTCGGTACGACGGCATTGGGCGGGCTGCCGATTTATCTCGATCTGGTCAAAGCCTCCGGGCTGCTGGGCGCAATACGCGAATTTGTCGACATTGCCGGTCAGCAGGGATGGATGGATATCCAGATGGTCCTGGCATTGATTTTTCTCAATCTGGCTGGTGGTGATTGCTTAGGAGATTTGGATCGTTTGGAGCATGATGCTGGATTCCAAAAAATTATGCGTGATATCGAGCGGCAACTTCTTACACGCAAGGAACGACGGGCGCTGAAAGCGCGCTGGCGGCGCGAGCGAACCCGGACAATTCCCTCGCCATCCAGCGTCGGCGAATGGTTGGCACGGTTCCATGATCCTGAAGAGGAGAGTGAAAGGGTACCGGGCAAAGCATTCATACCGGACATGAAGAAGCTTCAATCATTGTGGAAGGTCAACCAGGGGTTAGTGGACTTTCTTCAGGACAAACAGTGCGAGACCACGGCAACCCTGGACATGGATGCTACATTGGTCGAAACCCACAAGAGGTCGGCTTTGCACTGTTACAAGGGGTTTAAGGCTTACCAGCCATTGAATACCTGGTGGGCAGAACAGCAGATGATGCTCTATTCGGAATTCCGCGATGGAAACGTTCCTGCCGGTTACGAGCAGCTTCGGGTGCTCAAGCACTCTTTGTCAATGTTGCCCGCCAGCGTTACCAAGGTCTATTTGCGCTCGGATTCGGCGGCCTACCAAAAGGATTTGCTACTGTACTGCGGAGAGGGCCGGGACGAACGGTTTGGGGTGATCGAGTTCGCGGTGAGTGCCGACGTGACCGCCGAGTTCCGCAAGGCGGTTCTGGCCGTACCGGAGACCGAGTGGCAACCCTTGTACCGGACCAAAGACGGTATGAACGAAAAGACCGACCAGGAATGGACGGAAGTCTGCTACGTCCCGAATTGGGCAGGACATAGTAAGAAAAATGCAGAATATCGGTTCATTGCGATCCGGGAGCCAATGCGTCAACTCGAACTCGGCGACGCCGATCAGCTACCGTTTCCGACCCAGGAATTTGGCTCCAAGGGGCGTTTCAAACTGTTCGGGATCGTTACAAATCGGACTGTGCCCGGCGATCAAGTCATCTGGTGGCTCCGCGAGCGATGTGGAAAAAGTGAAGAGGTTCACGCGGTCATGAAAGACGACCTCGCTGGTGGCCAAATGCCGACTAACCTGTTCGGCGCCAACGCGGCCTGGTGGGCGATCATGATTCTGGCACTTAACTTGAACTCGATTATGAAGCAGCTCGTCCTCGGCAAATTATGGGTGACCAAGCGTATGAAAGCTCTGCGGTTTACCCTGGTCAACCTCCCTGGGCGCGTCATCACACATGGCCGGCGGCTGATCCTTCGAATCAGTGCGGCCGGCCAGACATTGGCCCTGCTTCTGGGCGCCCGCCAAGCCATCCTGCGCTTGGCCTCCGCGCCAAGTGGATAGCAGCCACCCCCTCTTCACGCCCCGACCCAGCCCCTTCAGTCGTGCCGCAAAAATCGCGGCAGCGCAGGCGCTTACCCGAATTCAGGCAGCCGGACTCGTCGTTCGATAAGAGACGAACTCTAAGACTCGCCAAACGTGCACCACCCTCATCTGCGTTCGTCATAAACCGCCCACGCGACCCCAAAACGGCCGAGCGCACCCCTATCCCACCGGACCCCCAGTGGGGTGATCGGGGATCCTGG
>JANQEW010000008.1 GCA_028278135.1 Rhodospirillales bacterium | reverse complement strand
GCGCGACAAATCTCCAACCATCATGGTGAATGCGGGGAAAAAGAGAATGGGCCGCAGACACTGTCCTGACGGCAGCGACATCCGCGGAGTCGTCATCAGGGCCTCTCACGAAACCGTCTCTCCTTAGGTGGGGGGCTGTGGGCTCGCGTAACGTAATACGCCTTGCTCACAGGCGCAACGGCTCCTGCGCCGCGCCAGGGGGCGTGTCACGTGCTACCCGTCGCTCTCACGGCAGCTCTCACGGCTGTTTTTGCCGCCCATGGGGGGCGATGCGCCGCAACTTTGCTACAAGCAGCTGCCCGGCGGGGTTGCGAGAAGAGAACATTTCTGTAATGATTCTTCCCCCCCCAAACGAGGAGAGCATAGATATGGGTTCCTGGAGCATCGGGCATTGGCTTGTCGTTCTTCTAGTGATCTTACTTCTGTTTGGAGCGGGTAAGATCCCCCATCTCATGGGCGACATGGCGAAGGGAATCAAGGCCTTTAAGAAGGGAATGAAGGACGATGAAGACATCGGCAGTGCGGCCTCACATTCACCCTCTGACGAGACAAATGTGTTAGTGAAAGAGAAGACCATGAGTGAGATCGGTAAGGAGAGGAATACCGTTCACAGCTAGCAAAGACAGAGAGCACTAGAGCGAGAGGCGATAGCGGCAAGATGGCACAGGTATGGCAATGTTCGATATGAGCATGGCAGAGATGCTCGTCGTAGTGGTTGTAGCACTTGTTGCTATCGGTCCGAGGGATCTGCCACGTGCTCTCCACACAGTGGGGCGTTGGGTCAGGAGCGCACGGGCTATGGCCAGTGAATTTCATCGCCATATTGACGAAATGGTGCATGAAGTAGAATTAGAAGATTTTCGTCGGAAAGCTGCAGACCTAAATCGCAAAACACTTCCGCATGTACTGGAAAATGCTGTTGATTCAGACGGAAATCTGCATCGTAGTTTGGCGTTAGACAGTCTAGAAGGCCTAGAGACAAACACTTCACCAGAAAAAAAGTCGTCCGATGTGAGAGATGAGAGTACAACAGGTGTTCGGAGAGATTCTGCAGTATTAAAATCACTTCAGCATGAAAACTCATCCTTCTCTCAACCGCAGCAGTCCCCTCCCGCCAACTGACCATTATCTTCCTCTATCTCTATCCTTATCCTTGAATACTCTATCCTTGTAATAGAAGGCCAAGATGCTCCAGTGTACCCCTGACAATGACCCTGCGCAGCACAGGATGCCGTTAGTTGACCATCTGCTGGAACTCCGGCAGCGGCTACTGCTGACGGTCATAGCCTTTCTTGTCGCATTTCTTGGTTGCTTCTATCTGGCGGGAGACATTTACGGCTTCCTGGTGCGTCCGCTGGCTCATGTCATGGAAGCCCATGGCGGTAGTCAGCGAATGATCTACACCGCTATCACAGAAGCTTTCTTCACCTATCTAAAGGTGGCCGCATTTGCGGCTTTCGTCATCACTTTTCCTATTCTCGCGACACAATTGTGGCTATTCATCGCACCAGGACTGTATAAAAATGAGAAAAAGGCTCTATTGCCATTTATAATAGCGACACCGATTCTTTTTCTATTAGGCGCTTCTCTTGTGTACATGTTTGTTATGCCATTAGCTTGGCATTACCTGCTGAGTTTTCAGAGCAGCGGTGCAGAGACAACGCTGCCCATTCAACTTGAGGCTAAGGTTTCTGAATATCTGGACGTCGTCATGACCCTGATTCTGGCCTTTGGCACTTGCTTCGAATTGCCCGTTGCTCTGACTCTGATGGCGAAAGTAGGCCTTGTCAGCGCGCAAGGACTGGCAGAAAAACGCCAGTTTGCCATTGTCGGTGTGTTCATCGCTGCTGCCATTCTGACTCCCCCCGATGTGATCAGTCAGATTGGCCTTGCATTGCCGTTAATCGGTCTCTATGAACTCGCAATCCTCTCCTGTCGCTGGATTGAAGCGCAACGGGCAAGGGTTGAACAGAAAACGGAAAATCGCTGACAGCCTTTTCACAAGCAACACCCCGTCTCACAGGGTTCTTTTCCCTGCGAGAGCATGGCGGTGCGAATCCTTCAAAGAGGATCCCATCCATCATGTTGAACATCAAGTGGATCAGGGAGAACCCGGGCGCTTTCGACCATGGACTGGCACAACGTGGTCTGGCCCCAATGGCTGAAAAGGTACTTTCGCTGGACAAGGCTCGCCGTGAGGCTCAAACACACGTCCAGTTTCTCCAGAGGCAACGGAATGAACTGTCAAAGGCTATCGCTGACCAGCAGCGTCAGGGAGAAGAGACGGCTGGCCTGCGGGCACGGGGAGCGGCTCACAAGGCTGTTCAGACGGCCACAGAAAGGACTGGCGACCGGCTAACGGAAGAATTAGAAGGGCCGCAAGGGTTGTTGATGACACTTCCCAACATGCCAGCTGAAGACGTGCCGAATAGTGGTTCCGCTAATATAGAGCTGCGTCGAGTCGGCGTGGTGCCCATCTTTCCCTTTGCCCCAAAGGCGCACGATACGATTGGTGCCGCTCTTGGTCTCATGGATTTCGAACGAGCGAGCAGGATCGCTGGCGCTCGATTCGTGTTTCTCAAGGGCATGCTAGCCCGGCTAGAGCGAGCCCTCTCTGCATTCATGCTGGACTTGCACACGACAGAATTCGGCTACATAGAGGTTAGCCCTCCCGCTTTAGTCCGCGAGCAAGCGCTGCTGGGCACCGGCCAATTGCCAAAATTTTCCGCAGATCTGTTCCAGGCAGATACTAGTCTCTGGCTTGTCCCAACGGCTGAAGTCCCGCTCACTAACCTAGTGGCAGGGGAGATTCTGGATGAGGCGGTTTTACCGTTACGCTACGCGGCCATGACGTTGTGCTTCCGTTCCGAAGCCGGGGCCGCTGGCAAGGATACCCGGGGAATGCTGCGGCAGCATCAATTTTCTAAAGTCGAACTAGTCAGTGTGACTCATCCTGATCAGTCTGAGGCCGAACACCAGCGCATGACTTCTTGTGCCGAGGAAGTGCTCAAAAGGTTGCAACTGCCTTATCGTGTTGTGATGCTATGTACCCGTGACATGGGTTTTGCCGCCTGCCGGACGTACGATCTCGAAGTCTGGCTCCCTGGGCAGGGACGGTATCGTGAAATTTCGAGTTGCTCTCACTGTGGCGACTTTCAGGCCAGACGTATGAAAGCCAGGTTCCGTCCCATGGGCAAAAAAAGTGGGACCCGTTACCGTTACACCCGTTACGTACATACCCTGAACGGCTCTGGTCTGGCAGTTGGCCGGACACTGGTGGCCGTGCTGGAGAACTATCAACAGGCAGACGGAGCTGTCCTCGTCCCTGAGGTTTTGCGTCCCTACCTGAGAGGACAGGAGATCATAGCGCCACATGTCTGAACCCCTTATTGGCCAGATGCGAATCCTTATTTGTAATGATGATGGGATCGACGCCAAAGGCCTGTACTTGTTGGAAAAAATTGCCCGTACCTTCAGCGACGACGTCTGGGTGGTGGCTCCGGAAACTGAGCAGAGTGGCGCCAGCCACTCGCTCACGCTGCACAGGCCGTTGCGGCTGCGCAAGCGTGACAAGCGGCATTATACCATAGATGGAACACCTACAGATTGTGTTCTTTTAGCAATTAATAGACTTTTACGAGATCAAAAACCAGATTTAGTGCTCGCAGGTATTAATAAGGGTGGCAATTTAGGCGAGGATGTGCATTACTCAGGCACTGTGGCGGCCGCCATGGAAGGCACACTGTTAGGCGTACGCGCCATGGCTCTGTCGCAGGTCTTCACCCCACACCGGCCAGTCCGTTGGGACACGGCAGAACTTTTTGTGCCCGGCCTCCTACGCACGGTCATGGGGAGACAATGGGATCAGAACGTGCTTCTCAATATTAACTTCCCGGACGTCGATCCAGAATCTGTCAGGGGCGTCGCAGTCGTGCATCAAGGCAAGCGTAAGCTTGGCGATCATCTGGAGGAACGGGTGGATCCGCGGGGAAGGCCATACATTTGGATCAGCGGCCAGCGTCAGGAGGACCGTCAGAGACCTGGCACCGATCTCGAAGCCATCTACCGTGGCGCCATAACGGTCACGCCATTGGTAGTCGATTTGACTCATGTACCAACTATGGAAGCCTTGCGGAAGGCTTTCCACGATTTCCACGAGCCTCTGCTGCGGGAGTAATACCCCTAGGGGATGACCCTGCGGTGATGACCCTGCAACCAACGTGCATTGCGTTCAGAAAGCCTAACAGTTCACAAAGCCAGGAGGATGGGCCAATGTCTCTCTCCTCGTTTCTTCCTCATCTCAATGCCACACTGAATGCCGTGACGATGATTTTACTGATTGCCGGTTTCACGATGATTCGCAGGGGAAAAAAGTATACACACCGTTTGATGATGCTGGCCGCCCTCTGCGTCTCGGCTCTCTTCCTCGTTAGCTACCTTGTCTACCACTTCACTGCACCGATTCTGGTGTTTTCCGGTGCAAACTGGATGCGACCTTTGTATTACACCATCATGGTCACACATATCGTCCTTGCTATAGTTGTCACACCGTTGGCAGGCCTGAGCGCTTGGCACGCTTTGCGGGGGCATTATGGACGACACAGACTCTTGGCGCGCTGGACATTACCTGTTTGGTTGTATGTATCAGTCACTGGTGTCATCATTTACGCGATATTGTATCACGTCTACGCATAAATAAGCGGTAGCGCATGTCCCATGCAGCACTCCCCTGCAGCACAAAGATCGGCTAAGGCCTTTTCTGATAGCACTGCTGAAGTGCTGAGCCATGCGCTCGCACGGGAACTGCATGGCTGGGTGGGACTGGCCGTGGCAGCCCTGGCGGTGGCAGGTCTCTTAGCACTGGTGGCTGTTATCGTCCGCACACCTGTATTGCGGGAACTATTCCCATGGCCTTGGCAGGATTTTTTCCCAAAGGTTGTCATTACTCACGTAGATTTTTCTCTCATCATTTGGTTTCTCAGCATTCTTGGTGCGTTAGCTCTGCTCGCAACTGCCCGTTCTACGAACGGTCATCCACGGTGGAATATTTTAGGTAGAATTTCTCTAGTATTATCTTTTATCAGTTCATTACTTCTGCTCATATCAGTAGCCTTTAATTTAGGAGAAGCGTCACTGAATAATTACGTGCCAGTCCTGACTCATCCTCTGTTTTACGCTGGGCTTGGAGGACTGGCAGTGGGGATCGCAGGAGTCGTCCTGAGATTACTGCGCAATCTCGTCCCAAATGATACCGTTGGTCCCTTTGAGCATGGCGTCGCTGCTACCGGCACGACATTTCTGATCTCTCTTGTCTGTTTTTGTCTTGCGTGGACAGCCCTGCCGGCTTGGATAGAGCCAGCCTTAGCGAATGAGCGTCTCTTCTGGGGTGGCGGGCATGTATTGCAGTTTGTTAATACGATGCTCATGCTGGTGATCTGGTGGGTCTTGACTGAACAGGCCACCGCGTGGGTTATACCACACCGCCTGTTTGTCGGTGCGCTGTGGAGCTTGGCGGCTGTTGCTCTGTCAGGGGTACTTTTTTATGGGGCATTTGACATTATTAGTCTCGAGCACAGGGTATCGTTTACACAACTTTTTAAGTTTGGATTACCAATTGCACCATTAATAATATCTTTTATCATAGCGATACGTTTGGCTATTGTACGTCCGTTATTGGCAGATATCTCTGCATTGTCATTATCTCTCTCCTTATTGCTCTTTGCAGTGGGTGGGATCCTGGGCTATTTTCTGGGTGTCAGTGATACCCGCATACCGGCACATTACCATGCTGTCATTAGCGGCGTGAACCTGGCTGTAATGGGTATGACCTTCACGCTTTTGCTGCCCCTGCTGCAAAGGCCATGTCCAACGCCACAGGCGGTACGCTTGTCTCTCCTTCTTTACGGAGGAGGACAGCTTGTACTTTCTGTCGGCATGTTCGCTGCCGGTATTGCGGGCGTTCCACGGAAGACTGCTGGTCTAGAACAGAATCTCGATACTGCCGTCAAATATTTTTACATGGTTGTTTATGGAGCTGGCGGTTTTATTGCTATAATAGGCGGTATTTACTTCGTGTATCTTACAATAAGATGTCTGCTCTCGCGGCGTATAGGCTCACGATGAGAGTCCTGAGGGAATCCGTCTCTGATTCATGGTGGGGCGTCATCATCCTGGTAACGGCCACTCTGACTCTTGTCTCGGTGATGCCTGCCTGGCGGTGGGTGTGGAGTCCAGAGCCGCGCCCCGTGACATACAAGATCACCGCTGCATCTTTCTTAACCCAGCTTGACTCTATGATTGCTACCTATTGGACAGGAGACCTCATAGAGGATATACCATTGGTGCACCCCCCCCCAGGGGACATTTATTTAGCAGCACAACGATTCCGCTTCTTCCCTGTACTAGAATTAGAAATGGGGCGCACTTACCGCCTGCATCTGGCGACGACCGACAGCGTCCATGGTTTCACCTTTCCTCTGGCACAGGCTGATTTACTGCTCGTGCCAGGTTCCGCTGCGGTGGTGACTCTGACTCCAGGCGTGAGTGGGCGTTACGCCCTGCAGTGTAGCGAGTACTGCGGTCTGGAGCACAGCCGTATGAAGGGGTGGGTTTTTGTCAAGTAAAGTAGATACCACAAAGTAGATACCCTCCAGAGCAATGTCCTATTTGGGGGCGATGACCATGATCATCTGCCGTCCTTCCATCTTCGGCAACTGCTCTACTTTACCCGTATCTGACAGCTCGTTGCGCATTCGCTCCAGCACAACGACCCCCAGATCCTGGTGAGCCATTTCACGCCCTCGAAACCTGAGGGTCACCTTGACTTTGTCCCCCCCATCGAGGAAACGACGCATGCTACGCATCTTCACGTCGTAATCGTGGTCATTAATATTTGGGCGTAGCTTGATTTCTTTGACATCAATAACTCTTTGTTTCTTTCTTGCTTCATTGCGTTTTTTTTGGTTTTCGTACTTGAACTTTCCGTAGTCTAGTATCTTACATACTGGAGGACTAGCGTTGGGTGATATTTCAACTAAATCCAAACCAGCACCGTAAGCCCGCTCCAAGGCATCACGAAAAGAAACAATTCCTACGTTTTCGCCATCGGAGGCGATCAGCCGTACCACACGGGTATCAATCTCCTCATTGACACGCCTTCCCTCACGGGTTGGTAGCGTCGTCGTGGATGACCTAGCTATTGCGATATCTCCTGTGTCTGATGTGATCTCCATAGAAGCCAGACTGTAGCCATTGCGGCGTCCCTCACGTCATTCGCTAGGCACGACGGCTTCACGTTTCAGCAAAGAGACAGCCACATCAAGTGCAAAACATTCTTGTGCCTTGATACTCAAGCGCCGAAGCGCCACAGTGCGTGCTTCAGTTTCTCTTTTGCCAACCACCAGCATGATTGGCACTTTTGCGAGGCTGTGCTCCCGTATCTTGAGATTGATCTTTTCGTTGCGCCGATCCATCACGCATCGTAGACCAGCCATCTGCAAGACATGGACTATCTCGGCAGCGTAGGCATCAGCCTCGCTGACGATAGTGGCGACAACCACTTGAACAGGTGTTAACCACAAAGGCAGCTTACCGGCGTAATGTTCTAAAAGAATACCGATAAAACGTTCGAATGATCCTATGATTGCACGGTGCAGCAGGACAGGTCTGTACTTATGACCGTCTCTGCCCACGTAAGACGCGTTGAGTTGCTCTGGCAGCACGAAATCTACCTGCAGCGTGCCACACTGCCAGTCCCTCCCGAGAGCATCGCGCAGCACGAATTCTAGTTTCGGGCCGTAGAAGGCCCCTTCTCCTGGGCTAAAGGTAAGATCGAGAGCAGCAGCCCGGCTCGCCTCCAGCAAAGCGCCCTCCGCCTTGTCCCATATTCCGTCAGATCCCACCCGTCTCATCGGTCTGTCTGAGAATTTGACGCGCACGTCTGTAAAACCAAAATCACGATAGATTCCGAGAAGCAGATGACAAAAATCCCGAGTCTCAGAGAGGATTTGTTCCTCAGTGCAGAAAATGTGGGCATCATCCTGAGTGAACGCTCGCACCCGCATGAGCCCATGTAGGGCGCCTGATGGCTCAGAGCGGTGGCAAACACCAAACTCAGCCATCCTTAAGGGCAAGTCCCGATAGCTACGGATGCCCTGGCGGAAAATCTGCACGTGACAAGGGCAATTCATCGGCTTGATGGCAAGAACTTCATCTTTTGCAAGATTTGCACCATTGACAGTGAACATATTCTCGTGGAATTTTTCCCAGTGGCCAGATGCTTCCCATAGAGATCTCCCCACAAGCTGTGGGGTTTTCACTTCCACATAGCCGCTCGCAAAAAGCCGTCGGCGTATGTAGCCTTCGATGGTACGATAGAGCTCACACCCCTTGGGATGCCAGAACACACTGCCAACGGCTTCTTCTTGCATATGGAACAATTCCATCTCTCGACCGAGTCGTCGATGATTACGGCGTTCCGCTTCCTCAAGAGTCGTCAGATACCTTGCAAGCTGTGGCTCATCGGGCCAGCATGTCCCATACAGGCGCTGTAACATCTCGTTACGGGAGTCTCCTCGCCAGTAGGCGCCGGAGATTTTCGTCAATTTAAATGCCTTGCCTAGCCTGCCAGTGGAGGGCAGGTGCGGCCCTCGGCACAAATCAAGCCATGTCCCTTGCCTATAAATGGAGATCGCCTCTCCTTCTGGGAGTTGGGCGACCCATTCAGCTTTATATTTTTCACCCCTCTCTGTGAAATACGTCACAGCCCTTTCCCGGCTCCATACTTCACGGCAAATTGGCTCGTCTCTGTCAACGATTTCCTGCATGCGGCTTTCAATTCGTCCTAGATCGTCAGGCGTAAATGGAATGGCCCGCGCAAAATCATAATAGAAGCCCGTTTCAGTGGCAGGTCCAAAAGTCACTTGTGTCTCAGGATACAGCTCTTTCACAGCCTCTGCCATCACATGAGCAGCATCGTGACGCAGCAAGGCTAGTGCGTCTGGATCTCTGGCCGTGATGATGGCAACAGCGGCATCGCGGTCAATCACTGTGGAAAGGTCCTGCAGCGCACCATCAACGCGCATGGCAAGAGCCGCCCTCGCAAGGCCCATATCCCTGGCGATGTCACTCCCTGATACAGGACCACTGTAGGAACAGATGCGTCCATCCGGCAGCAGAATGGAAATCATAGGGAAAAGCCCCGATGCAAAAATGCTGCACATGCTCCCACTGCGTCTCTTGCCGCTTGCTGCAGAGGAGAGGGTAAGAAATGAACATTTCGCGCGTGCTGTCAAGACCATGAGACATGTGTGTACGGTCACTCAGCGTTTCTCCCAGAACAAAAGCGCCGGCTTCTCACACATCCCATGCCGAACGACAAGAGTCCAAAAGAGGGACTCTCATCCTGTCCTGTCGAAACCTGGTAGGGATAATAAGTTGGGGTGGGTCAACCCGAGCACCTTGAACAAACTCCCCATTGCGGTATCGTCTATCAGACGCTGTACACCAGCTACAACGGCTTGGGCCTGCGGCCCTGATCTGGCCTGTGCCAGCAAACACTCAGCGCGAGTCAGAATGCCGAGTCGGCACAGCCACTTTCCCTGAGAGACTGGACCGTAGATGCGTGTACCAGATTGGCTGGCTGTAGCGATGGCTGCAGCAAAGTCAACATGAGCAGTCATATCCGTTTCACCTGGCGCGCCCAGGAGAGGATGATATGCATGGTGTCGCACCGCCTGCAGAGAGTCACCTACGGCACTGACGGCTGTCCCATAATCTATAAACAGAGCCGCTCCACCATAAGAGACGAGGCGTGTTGCCACGGCTGTGATGCAGTTTTGTACTGCCGTGCCCCCCTCCGCAATGGCTCCAACCAGCGCTTCATCGCGCACACTCGCCGGTAACGGGGGCCTAGCGTTTATGAGACCAGGGACAAAGCAAAACGTCTTGCCGTCAGCTGCGAGACCCACGAGCCGCTCGCGCCAACCATCAGCAGTCCTTTCGAATTGACGAATCGGGAGGGAATCGAGAAACTCGTTTCCCACGACCAGCAACGGTCCATAAGGGACATCTTCGAAACGAGCGTGCCAAGCGAGTGGGAATCCACTGCTACAGAGTCGCTGACGCTGCAGAGCCGTCAGGCGTGGACTCGTCTCCACGAGATGGATTTTCAGCGCTTTTGCGAAGGCAGGTACGACCAGCGTCGCCCTTAGGAGATCGTTCATCAACGTGCCCCGGCCTGGGCCCAGTTCCACCATGTGGACGACCGCTGGTGCGCCCATGTTTTGCCAGACGACAGCCGCCCACAAGCCAACGAGTTCCCCAAACACTTGGCTCACCTCTGGTGCAGTGATAAAGTCCCCCCTGGCGCCGAGCGGCTCCGCTGTGGCATAATAGGCAGTGGCAGATTCTTCCATAAATGTCTCCACTGTGACCGGTCCGCTGGCACGGATGCGGGCTCTCAGCCGCGCAGCAACATTGCTGCTTTCACTCATGCGACACATGCCCCCGGCCGCCGCCGTTGTGCAGTGCCCACCCCAGCAACAGGCTACCACCGGCAATCATCGGCACAGATAACCATTGCCCCATCGTCGCTCCCCCTAACAGAAATCCCAGATGGGAGTCAGGCTCACGAAAGCATTCCGCAACCACACGCAGCACCCCATACCCTATCAGGAATAGTCCAAACAGTACTCCACGCCGGGCACGCACTGACCTGATTCTCCAGGCCATGTGGAGCAGCAGGAGCAAGAAAGCCCCTTCCAGAAGGGCTTCATAGATTTGACTGGGATGGCGGGGCGATTCTCCTGCGGACGGGAAAATCATTGCCCATGGCAGATCAGAGGAAGCTTGCCGACCATATAACTCACCGTTGATGAAATTGCCTATGCGCCCTGACAGGAGCCCAAAAGGAGCGGCACAGCCCAAAATGTCCCCTAAGCTCAAGACAGAGAGGGTGTGGCGGCGTGCGAAAAACACAGAAGAGACCATAACCCCCAGCAATCCGCCATGAAAGGACATCCCACCTTGCCATAGGAACAGGATTTCAAGCGGACAGGCCAGAAAGTAAAGCGGCTTATAGAAAAGCACGTAGCCGAGCCGTCCACCGAGAACGATGCCTAAGGTGACCCAGACAACAAGATCTTCCACTTGGCGCTGGCTGATCAGCGGCATCCCGGCAGGCCCGGTCTGTTGCCGCGTCATGAAAGAGACATACCACCAGCTACCGCAAATCCCAACAATATAGGATAAAGCATACCAACGAATAGCAATGGGGCCAATAGTAAGCGCGAGTGGATTAAAGTCAGGAAACATAAAAGTCAGCGCAATGTTCTCCTTGCTCGTCTGTGCACGTCTAGCATGTCCAGTCTAGCGGTAACGCTCAGCAGCCATCAGATAGGTCCTAATGTAACGGCTTAGGCCTTCTTCGAGCCCCATGAATGGCTTCAGGTAGCCAAGAGCACGGAGACGGTCCATCCGCGCCTGTGTGAAATACTGGTATCGCTCGCGGATTTCTAACGGCGTGTCAATGAACTGGATGCAGGGTTCTCTGTCGAGCACCCGATAGATTGTAAGCGCGACATCATGGAAAGTCCGAGCTCTACCTGTTCCAACGTTGAACAGGCCACTGATCAGAGGGTTGTCTATCAGCCACAACATAACGTCCGTGCAGTCATCGACATAAACAAAATCTCGCATTTGGCCACCATCAGAATACCTCGGATGATGCGAGCGAAACAAAACACACTGCTCCCCTCTCACGATGGCAGGAAAAATCTGCGTGACCACGCTTGCCTGACTACCTTTGTGGTATTCATTCGGCCCATAGACATTGAAAAACTTGAGGCCTACCCACTGTGGGGGGCGCGTCCCACCCTTGGCAAGACGGCGCCAGACCCAGCGGTCGAACACATGCTTGCTCCAGCCGTAGACACTGAGTGGCTGTAAAAGAGATAGGGCGTGCGCGCTGCCAAAATCGTCGTCAAAACCTGCACAACCATCTCCATAGGTAGCGGCTGACGACGCGTAGATCAACCTGACACCGTTTTCGGCACACCACTCCCACAAAGCCAAAGACAAACTGAAATTGTTGACCAGGACCTTGTCCGCATCTACTTCTGTAGTAGAAGAGACTGCGCCCATATGAACTATGATTTCTATTTGAGAGCGATTTTTTTTTAAAAAAGAGAAAATATCATTTGGATTTACTAATGCGTGAATTTCACGCCTGGCAATATTACGCCACTTGAGACCGCTCCGCAGACGATCTACCACTACAAGGTCAAAGATTCCTCTTGCCTCCAGAGCGGCGAGCATGTTGGAGCCGATGAATCCGGCACCCCCTGTGACGATAATCATATGAAAGCGCGTTATAATATGAGTTGCGCCATACTATACATATCTTACATATACCCTCCAGACTGACACCACTGGCCGCACAACGCACAGACGTGCACAGTGCCGCCACAACACCACACTCCCTCGCCCACACGACGCTTTTCATGCATGCGGAGAGCAAACGAGTCTTGTGTCCTCCCCGTTCCTCGTGGTGTCGACGGCCCTGCCGACCCATTCATACACTTCAGTCGCCGCGCGATTGCCACAATCAGCGCCGCCACTACAGAGTCTGCAGTGCCTCACCAGCCGGATGCAGTCCCGACTGCGCCACTTGTCGACCAGGGCGCGGACCACATCTGGCGATGAACCAAAGTGTACGGCCATTTCAGCAACGCTTGCCCTGCCACGGGCCGATAAATACACCTTTAATTCACGCAATGTCATATTCTCTCTCTCTTAAAACGAGCAGACTCTGCGCGGTGTCCACGGGTTATCATGAGTAAGAGCCCCAACAGCAACACGCCACCGGCGATCCACAACCCAGCCGATAGAGGATAACGTTCAAATGTCATCGCCTGGTAGAAGACCACAGCAACAGTATAGCCTATCCCTGTGCCCCACGCCGCGCTGAAGGCGGCCCAACGCCAGCCCGCCTCTTGGCTGATGGCACTAAGAGCCGCCACACATGGCGCATAGAACAGAACAAACAGTAGGTAGGCGAAGGCACTCGCCGTGTCATCAAATCTGGCCGCCATGGCTCCAAACACGCCACTCTCCACTTCAATGGCTGTGCCGCTCGTCGCTGCCCCAACATTGATGTTCATGGGATCGATGTTCATGGGATCTATCAGCTTGCTGAACCCGCTTGCGAGATTGCTAGGAACGCTCAGGAAAGCAGACCACAATTTTGCACCAGGATTGAACTGTTTATTGATACTACTACTTGCGACTGGTCCCACACCAGATTCGCTGGCGGCAATATTTGTATAAAGGGCATTGAGAGTCCCAACGACAGCCTCCTTCGCGAGGACCCCACTGATCAACCCCACCGCTGCGGGCCAGTTTTCTCCGCTCAGGCCCATTGGCGCGAATGCTGGCATCAGACTCTGACTAGCCTTAGCCAATATTGAGCGGTCGCTGTTGCGATTGCTGAAGCTACCGTCAGGCCCCAGAGTTCCTAGGATTGAGAGCACCATGACCATAGGGACGATCACGAGACCAGCCCGCAGGACAAAATCTTTTAGGCGGTGCCACGCCCGCAACCACACACTGGCAAGTGTCGGCCAATGATAAGGCGGCAACTCCATCACAAAGGGAGCCGTCTCTCCTGCAAGCAGCGTTCGCTTCAGCACAAAGCCCGTTCCGACGGCACAGATGATACCGATCAGATACAGAACAAACACGACATTCTGACCACTTGCGGGAAAGAAAATAGCGGCGAACAGGGCATAGACTGGCAAGCGTGCCCCACACGACATGAACGGCGCCATCATCATTGTCAAGATGCGATCCCGACGGGGTTCAATGGTACGTGTCGCCATAATGGCCGGTACGTTACAGCCAAAACCAACAATAAGTGGCACAAAAGCTTTTCCAGGCAAACCTAAAGCACGCATCCCACGATCCATTACGAATGCTACACGTGCCATATAACCAGAATCTTCTAGAAAAGATAAAAAAATGTATAAAAATCCTACTATTGGAATAAATGTTGCTACAGTCCGAATGCCGCCACCGATGCCATCGGCCAGAATCACAGCCACCGCTTCGTGTGCAGCCACCTGGCGAAGCAGCATGCTCACGCTATCGACCAGGACCGTTCCTACAATCTGCTCAAAAAAGCTAATGAACGCGCCGCCAATATTGATGGTGACTGTGAACATGATATAGATCGTGGCCAAGAAAATAGGGATTCCTAGGAAGCGATTCAGCACAATCTGATCAATTCTGTCTGAGGCGGTACGGGAGACCCCGCCACTGCGATGGACACAAGCTTGGACGATCCGGCTGACGAACGCGTAGCGACCATCAGCGATGAGAATGTCTGTGTCCTCGCCCATGGCAGTGGCTAGAGCGGCCGTGCTGGTCGTGACATCACGGAGAACGACAGGCTCTGCCAGCAGCGAGGCCGCTTGCGGGTCACCTTCCAGGAGCCTGATGGCTAACCAGCGTGAATCAAGACGATGACTCTTCTCCACCCCGACTCCCAACTGTGGGATGAGAGCAGCGACAGCGGCTTCGATGGCTGGTTCATATGTCGGCTGATGAACGGCCGCTAGACCTTCACGGCCCACCTTTGCCGTTTGCCTTACAGCCTCCTTCAAACTGTCGAGACCATGCCGACGGCTGGCAACAAGCGCAACGACAGAGCAGCCTAATGCCTGCTGCAGTTCGTCCACATCCACATCAAGACGACGCCTCCGGGCAATATCCATCATGTTCACTGCGACAACGATCGGCACTTTCATCTCGATGAGCTGGCTTGTCAGATACAGATTCCGTTCTAAATTTGCGGCATCGACGATGTTGACTATAACAGCAGCATCGCCGGATAGAATGTAATCACGAGCAACCCGTTCATCCTCTGACGAGCGCCCCCCATCGAGCGCGTAAATACCTGGCAGATCAACCACTCGCCATGTTTCTTGGCCGTGCCTGCAGATCCCAACCTTCCTCTCGACGGTCACACCCGGCCAATTGCCCACTTCTTGGCGGGCGCCTGTCAGGGCATTGAAGAGAGTCGTCTTGCCACAGTTAGGGTTACCAACTATGCCGAAAGTGACTTTCGTTGAGAATTCTCCTTTCGTTCCCATCTCAGCACCTCTCGATGGTCAGCATGTCGGCCTCGACCTTGCGCAAGCTTACCCCCGTGCCACGGACACGGATCTCCACTGGATCGCCCAAAGGAGCCACACGAGCAAGTTCGAATTCGACTCCCGGTGTCAACCCCATTGCCAACAGACGGCGTCGATAGTCGCGATCTCCCGCCACGAATCCGGTGATCCGTCCTCTGTCGCCAGGATGCAAATCACGTATGAGTCCTCTCATCGTTCACGCTCCTCCCACATGCCTGAACTACCAGACACACCAGATGGGTCGCCGTCAGGGCGACACACACGTCCGTTCTTATCCTGTCGGGTATCATGCACCAGCAGACTCCTAAGATGATACTGCGCATATGCAATTCACTTGCATGATCTTCCGGGGTCAAGAACCAAAATGCAAATGCGTGGCTCTTGCAAATCACACAATCCCTCCAAAAATTTTTGCTGACTGCGCCGCCGGCAGTACCACGTGAGGTGAGCAGCCTTCGCTTAGCAAGGTCAGCTTAGCCTATGAGCCGTTGTACGACCCTTTTCAACGCCCATCCTCATCGGCTAGGGCGACTCGAGTTCCTCAATGAGGACCTTCAGAAGGAGATTGAAAGTATATAAATTTAAAAAATCTGATAGCAATAGTAGCTCATTGGAGTGAATGGGCAAGGTGTCGTATGATCTGTCTGCTTGCCGGAGAAGTGGACAGATTCGGTACAGAATCGGGAGGCTTTCAGGAAGCGGCTCAAGAGAAGAGGAATAGTATGGGCGTCCCTTACCAGGAGGCCTCCCTCCACCTGCCTGTACAGCCATCACGCCCTGAGGAGCCGCCGTCACGCGGAAAGAGGAATCCGCGTCCCCGCAGGCGTTCCGCTGGGAACACAGCAGCAGGAAAGGAAATATTATGGCTATTCTCATAACAGGTGTTGCTGGTTTCATCGGCTATCATACATGTAAGGAATTGCTGAGGCGGGGAGAGCACGTGATAGGGGTCGATAACCTAAGCGACTATTACGATCCGTCGATAAAAAGAGCACGACTCGCACAACTCCTCACGAATAAACAATTTGTCTTTCATACACTAGATATTGCTGAACGTGCACCAATGCTCTCTTTAGCAGAATGTTACCCAACGATAGACAGTGTGATTCATCTGGCTGCTCAGGTCGGCGTGCGCCATTCTCTGGTATGCCCATTCGCCTACAGTCGCGCTAATGTTGAGGGACACCTCGTTGTGCTGGAACTCTGCCGCTCTCTGCAACACTGCAGGCATCTCATCTACGCGAGTTCGTCGTCTGTTTATGGTGCCAACCGTAAACTGCCGTTCTCCATTGAAGATCGAGTCGACACGCCCATCTCGCTTTATGCTGCAACAAAAAAAGCCTGCGAGTTGATGAGTCACTGCTACAGCCATCTGTATCGGATACCTACCACAGGCTTACGTTTTTTTACAGTGTATGGTCCTTGGGGGAGACCAGATATGGCACTGTATCTCTTTACATCCCGCATTTTGGCAGGAGAACCCATCTCTGTCTTCAATAACGGTGACATGAAAAGAGATTTTACCTACATCGATGACATTGTTACGGGCGTGCTAGATTGCCTTGGCCGGCCACCCAGTGGTGATAGTCTCAATCCACCGCAGCGGGTTTACAATATTGGCAACAATCAGGCAGAACCACTCCTCCGTTGCATAGCCTTACTCGAACAAGCACTGGGACGCCAGGCGGTCATAGATTCCCTGCCCATGCAGCCTGGTGATATGCAAGAAACCGCTGCTGATATTACAGCCATTGCCCGGGATGTGAACTACGCCCCGAGGACGTCTCTTGAGGTCGGTGTGCCAAAATTCGTCTCCTGGTATCGAGCATATCATGGTGTGTAAAATAATCTCAATCCCGTCCTACAAGCGGTACGAAGGCCACTGATAGGCAGTGTTGCTGCTTCAATGTGTTATCTCTCTGTTTGACTATCTTCAGTAACTTTTGATATGTCCCTGTATCACGGTAGCCTTCTTCAACAGGAAGAACCATGCGTCCATCAACAGATAGTTGTTCTATGAGATGTGGCGGAATGTCAGGACTCGCCGCAGCAACAAGAATAGCCGCGTAGGGAGCGTCCTGCAGCCAGCCGCGCCTTCCCTGACCATGATGGATGTGAACAGTCCTGTAGCCTAGCTTTGCCAAACGTCTTGCGGCACTTTTGGCTAAATCTGCTACCAGTTCCACTGAGTGGACCTCTGCTACCAGTTCTGCAAGGATAGCACTTTGGTACCCGCTACCGCTGCCAATCTCCAGTACCTTGTCTGTCGGTGTCAGATCCAGAAGATCTGTCATAAGAGCGACGATGAAAGGCTGCGATATTGTCTGCCCATACCCTATTGGCAGCGGTTGATTGAGATACGCATCCACGCGTATATCATCTGGGAGAAAGGCAATCCTCGGTACTTTTGCCATCGCCGCCATGACTCTCTCTGAGAGCACAGGCCTACCAGTATAAGCTGCAGTTTCCCGTGCATTAGCGGTGATTTCCTGTAAAAGATGCGCCCACCGGGCTTCCATGGCCGACTGTCTCTCCTCTCCTATTCTGCATCAGGATGGCGGCGATCCCTTTGCATATGCTCTGGTGCTGCGGTACGCCTCTTGCGTTCCCGGACTCTCTATTACATATCAGAAGGTCGCCCAAAAGGGCAGCCCAAACGGGCGACTGGGTTCTGGCAAAACAGAGGCGATGATGGCAACTGAAACATTTCCTTTTCAGAGCGATGTTTCCAAACTTCTGGATATCGTGGTACATGCGCTCTATTCGAACAAGCAGATCTTTCTACGAGAGTTGATTTCTAACGCCGCGGACGCTTGTGATCGTCTGCGTTACCTGGCTCTTACAAAACCCGGGCTCTTGGGCGAGGATGCAGTTTTCCGTATTGTCCTGACACCAGATAAGGCGGCTGGGAGCCTGACCATCAGCGACAATGGCATAGGCATGAACCGCAACGATTTGGTAGAGAACCTTGGAACAATTGCCAGATCAGGCACTGTAGCTTTTATAGAACACTTAAAAAGTGAAAAAAAAGAAGATTTCAATATAATTGGTCAGTTTGGTGTTGGCTTTTATTCAGCATTTATGGTGGCTAACACAGTAGAGGTTGTGACGCGTAGGGCCGATACTAACATTGGGTGGCGTTGGGTGTCAGATGGTAAAGGCACGTTCACTGTTGAGGAGGTGCCAAAGGTGAATCGCGGCACCCACATCATTCTGCATCTACACAGGGATGAACAGGAGTACCTTGAATCTCATAGATTGCGTCATCTCGTGAAAACCTATTCCGACCACATTGCCATCCCAGTCTTCTTACGGGAAGAGGACAAAGAAGAGGCTGTCAACGAAGCCTCTGCCCTATGGAATCGCCCCCGCAGCGAGATCAGCACAGATCAGTATAGGGAATTCTATCGCAATGTCGGGCACTCATTGGATGAGCCCTGGCTCACCCTCCACTATAAAGGGGAAGGTGCAATCGAGTACACAGGACTTCTATTTGTTCCTTCTGTGAGACCGTTCGATCTGTTCCATCAGGATAGAAAACACCATGTTAAATTGTACGTAAGAAAAGTATTTATTACTGATGATTGTTCTGATCTGTTACCGGCTTGGCTGCGTTTCCTGAAAGGTGTGGTTGACAGTCAGGATTTACCGCTGAACATTAGCAGAGAAGTGCTCCAGCACAATCCCCTACTGGCGAAAATCCGCAGCGGCTTGGTGCGCCGTTTTCTCGCCGATCTCAAGAATCGGAGCAATACACAGAAAGACTATTCCGTTTTTTGGAATAACTTTGGCGCCGTTTTGAAGGAAGGGCTGTATGAGGATTTTGAGCGTAAAAGTGAAATTCTTGAACTGTGCCGCTTCCACACAACGGCTTCTCCAGAGGAGTTAGTCAGTCTGGAGACATATGTAGGGCGCATGAAAGATGGGCAGGAGGCGATCTATTACATCACAGGAGATGCAGCAGAGGTTCTAATGCGCAGCCCCCATTTGGAAGGTTTCCGGGCAAAGGGAATAGAAGTACTGTTACTGACAGATTCTATTGATGAGTTTTGGCCTGCCACCATTGGGGACTTTTCTGGAAAAAATTTCGTTTCAGTGGCTCATGCGAGTCCAGATTTGAGCAAGATAAAGAATGTCACAGAAGAGGGAAAAGACTCAACAGATGAACCAAAAGATCAATCTTCTGAGAGTTTATTACGTGCACTCAAGAAAGTCCTCGGTCAGATCATCAAGGATGTACGATTCTCAGATAGGTTAACAGAGAGCCCTGTCTGCCTTGTCGCCGACCAGAACGACATGAGTCTACATTTGGAACGGCTTCTACGGCAGCACCGTCAAATAGACCACACTGTTCCTCGCGTGCTGGAGATAAACCCACGGCACAGCCTCATAAGGCAGCTCGCCGACATGGCTCAGCGTGACGAAGAGAGCAGCGCATTTAAGGATGCCGCATTCCTGCTTTTGGATCAGGCACGCATTATCAACGGTGAGCCGCTGCCAGACCCGACGGCGTTTACCCGCCGTATGACAGTGCTCATGGAGCGAGGATTTAACCTCTGACAATGCTCAGGGCGCTGGAGACTCCAGCAGCGCGGGTCAGGGCATCCTGACCCGCAATCCCACCATAAAATTACGCATGCGCAAGTCTACGTGTTCTCTGTGGAATCCGGGGATGAGTTCATGTTCTCTCTGACTGTCCATGGATCTTTGACTGAGTCGTTGTTTGCTGTTAGAATTTTTCTTGCTTGCTTAGATGTTGAGGGAGAACTGCCGGCTGAGAGGAAGTAGTCACGGTCGTTTATGGTGCCATTCTTCTGTAAATTTTCCTCGTGTGGAGTGCACTGATGTCTTCTCATCAGGAGACCATGAAGGCTTGCCGTACATTTGATGTTGAGGGTATTCGCTACACATATTACTCCCTTGAAGAATATAACCGTGAGAGTAGGCAGTTACCCTATTCCCTCAAGGTGTTACTTGAGAACCTGCTGCGGTTTGCAGATGGGCACACTGTCACGACAGACGACATCATGGCCCTGGTTTCTTGGCCAAAAACTCGCCATTCTAAGCGTGAAATCGCTTACCATCCCGCCCGTGTTCTCATGCAGGACTTCACTGGCGTCCCTGCCATGGTTGATCTCGCTGCAATGCGCGAGGCCATGGCGGACGCTGGAGACGATCCGAAAAAAATTAATCCACTCATTCCAGTAGATCTTGTTATAGATCACTCAGTAAGTGTAGATTCATTTGGTACGAATGAATCATATATTCAAAATATGTCACTTGAATTTCAAAGAAATCATGAACGCTATGCTTTTCTACGCTGGGGGCAGACCACTTTCAAAAATTTTCGCGTCGTCCCGCCTGGGACTGGGATATGCCATCAAGTCAATCTCGAGCACTTGTCTCATTGCGTGTGCGCAAAAAAAAGCAACTCTCTCCAGATAGCTTATCCCGACACTGTAGTCGGCACAGACAGCCATACGACTATGGTCAACGGCCTGGCCGTTCTAGGCTGGGGCGTTGGTGGTATCGAGGCAGAAGCGGCTATGCTGGGTCAACCAGTGTCAATGTTGATCCCAGAAGTGGTGGGTGTTCGGCTACATGGTTCACTGCCGGAAGGTGTGACCGCCACAGATCTGGTGCTAGCCATAACAGAGAGACTCCGTCAGAAAGGCGTGGTGGGCAAGTTTGTCGAATTCTGCGGGTCTGGTCTCGATGAATTAAGCCTGCCTGATCGTGCGACGATTGCGAACATGGCCCCCGAATACGGGGCTACATGCGGCTTCTTTCCGATTGATCGCGAGACCATCAATTATCTTGCCTTAACCGGTCGCGACCCGCATCAGGTGAAATTCGTCGAATCTTATGCGAGGATTCAGGGAATGTGGCGAGGAGTCGAAAGTCCTGAGCCTCTCTTCACAGACACACTGGAAATGGATCTCGCCACTATAGAGCCTAGCTTAGCGGGACCGCGCCGGCCACAAGAGAGGGTAGCGCTGTCTGCAGCCAGGCGAACATTTCTCGATGCCATGCCAAGAGCGGCGCAAAACAATGTGAGGGTATCTATTGAAGGAACAGAGTATGCAATGAGCTGCGGAGATGTCGTCATCGCCGCTATCACGTCGTGTACCAATACCTCAAATCCATCCGTCATGATCGCTGCAGGCCTGTTGGCCCGCAAGGCAGTCGAGAAGGGGTTGTTTACCAAGCCCTGGGTGAAGACCTCGCTTGCCCCAGGCAGTCAGGTGATTACCGACTATCTCACAGCTTCTGGTCTACAGTTCTATTTGAATAAACTTGGTTTCAACGTCGTTGGCTACGGCTGCGCTACCTGTATCGGCAACGCCGGTCCACTCGCTGACTCTGTCGTCAAGGCAATAGAATCGGGAGATCTCGTTACAGTAGCTGTTTTATCTGGTAATCGCAACTTTGAAGGACGTATTAGTCCTTATACTAGTGCTAATTACTTAGCGTCACCACCTCTAGTGGTTGCATATGCTTTGTCAGGATCTATAATGTTAGATCTCACAAAAGATTCACTTGGAACGGGGACAAATGGCGTGCCCATCTTCCTTAAGGACATTTGGCCAAGCACGGCAGAAATCCAAGAAACTCTCGCGCAGGCGCTTACGGTGGATATGTTTCGTACCCGTTATGCTGACGTCTTTACTGGACCGACGGCTTGGCAAGTCATTGAAAGATCAACAGGCGTAACCTACGCCTGGGAGACACATTCGACCTACGTTAGACGCCCCCCCTATTTTCAGGATTTTCAAACAAGACCAAACCCCACCGTCGATGTGATCGGGGCTCGCTGCTTGGCCTTGCTCGGCGACTCTGTAACCACAGACCACATCTCGCCGGCTGGGGCGATAAGGGCAAAGAGTCCGGCAGGCCTGTATCTACAGGCGACTGGTATTGCTTCAGAAAATTTCCATTCCTATGGGGCCCGCCGGGGCAACCATGAAATTATGATGCGTGGAACTTTTGCTAATATCCGCATCTCTAATGAAATGGTGCCCAATGTTGAAGGTGGAATGACCCGCCACGAGCCAAGCGGTCGTCTTATGTCGATCTATGATGCCTCTATCAGATATAAAAAAGATAAAACAAACCTTGTCATAGTTGCTGGGAAAGAATATGGGACGGGTTCATCCCGCGACTGGGCTGCCAAGGGGCCAGCACTGCTTGGCGTCAAGGCCATCATAGCCGAAAGCTTTGAGAGAATCCATCGTTCTAATCTCATAGGTGTTGGCATCTTGCCATTACAGTTTCAAGAGGGAGAAAATAGGAGGACTTTACGTCTCAATGGGAGTGAGCACTTTGATATCCTCGGTCTTGCTGACCTGACCCCCCTGCAAGCCGTGACAGTGATGATCCACAGGACAGGGGATGAGACTGCGCAGTTCACTGCTTTGTGTCGCATAGATACCATGCATGAGTTAGAGTATTACCGTCACGGTGGCATCCTCCTTTATACGCTCAGGAGGTTGCTCAACCAATCATGATTGGCTACAGCTGCTAGTGCTAGCCAGCGACTAGAGACTCCTTAGCCCGTCGTGTGAAGGCAGGATGAATTTGATGGGTGGGTATTCCGGAAGGTTCAGGCGAGCAGCTGGCGCAAAATTTCGTCTAGGACAAGTCGCCCTGCCGGCGTGACGCGCAAACTGGCTGCATCCAGAACGACGAATCCCGATTCGGCTAGACTCTCCAAAGCTTGGACACTGATGACACTTTCCAGTGAGCGGCCCACCAGATTGTGGAAAAGGGCGCGGTCGATCCCAGCAGTCAGGCGTAACCCCATCATCACTAACTCCTCGATTCGCTCTGCTCGTGACAGGTATGAGACCGTCTGATGTGTGCCGGACTCCACTCGCGCCCTCCACACCTCTGGGGTACGATGCTGGCGTGTCGCGATGGTGTTCATCCCTTTTGGGCAGTCATTGAGAGTCAAACGGCCATGTGCCCCTGGTCCGATTCCAACAGTGTCACCTCCCTGCCAGGTCGCCATGTTGTGGCGACACTCGTCCCCCTGTCTAGCGTAGTTTGAAACCTCATAAGCTGTTAATCCTGCAGTGGTGGTTATCTCCTGCGTCATTTGATAGAAATCTGCGGATGTGTCCTCGTCCGGGAGCACCAGGCCACCACTGGCCCTGTCGGCAAAAAATGCTGTGCCGGGTTCAAGAGTCAGCTGGTAAAGGGAGAAATGGTCAGCGGCCAGCGTCATTGCCCATTCTAACTCCCGCTGCCATGCCTCCAGAGGCTGTCCTGGCCTGGCATAGATCAGATCCAATGAAAGCTTAGGAAAAATGTGCCGAGCTATGTCGATGGCTGCTAGCGCCTGACTCGTATCGTGGAGACGTCCCAGCAAGCATAAGGCGCTGTCATCAAGAGCCTGGACTCCCAAGGAGAGCCTGTTGACGCCTGCTACCCGAAAGTCTGTCAGTCTGTCGCTGTCGCTAGGATTCGCTTCCAGAGTCACTTCGACATCCGCCGCGAATGGCCATGAGACGACAGCCCGTTCGAGTACGGTTGCCACCGTCGCCGGTTCCATCAGGGATGGCGTCCCGCCACCGAAAAAGACACTGCCTAAATGGCGCCCCTTGGGCATTTCAGTGACTGCATAGTCCAGTGCTAACAGGAAGACTCGCCGCCAATCTGCGTGATCCACTGCTGTGGGAACACGCGAGTTAAAATCGCAGTATGGACACTTGTGGACACAGAAAGGCCAATGAACGTAAAGGCCGAAGCAGCTTTGTCTGGTCCCGTGCATGATGGTCATGATTCGCGATCCCGGCTCTCTTTTATATTGCTACGGGAGAGTATACGGGAGAGTACAGGGCGAAGGGGAGAGATTCACAGATCTCTATGAGATCATCTCCTGAGAGATCTTCTGCAATGAGTCTGAAACAGACTATCGCGCTGCCCCTCTGTCGGAGTATAAAGGGTCTATGACTCAAGTGCTTACCTTGCCTCGATCGCCTAAGATAGCCGTCTCAGAGGTGCTTGCGGTTGTCGATCATGCCGTGAGTGAGTTGCGCCGTGGCGGGTTCGTCGTTCTCTCTGAAAACGGGCAAGATTGTTTGTTTTTGCAAGCTGCAGAAGCAGTAACTCCTCAGAGTCTTTGTCTGCTTGCCCGCATTTCAGAAAAACCCGTTGCGCTTGCCCTGACAATGCGGCGGGCAATGGTCTTAGGCCTCGTCAAAAGTGCTCTTGATAGCAGCCCTAATCCCAAAGATGTTGTCCGCTTGCAGGTTCCTTCTGGCCTAGAGGCTGAGCGGGTGCTCCCCCTAGCAGCAGCGGGACAGACGGGGGCTGCCGAGTGTATCAGCCAGCCTGATAAGCTATCCGTGACCTTCGTCTCCGGTGATAGTGCTATAGGCGCAGCCGTGCGTCTTGTCAAATTAGCACGCCTTCTCCCTGCTGCAATCATTGCAGAAAATTTGAAGAGAGAAAATCAATCTGCAGTACATACTCTGATCGCGGAGAGTGTACCAATATGCATCACTGTGAAAGTAGAGGATATTCACACATACGATCAGTGCGCTTCCCGTACCCTGCAACAGGTCAGCGAAGCACAGGTGCCATTGGCCGGAGCAGAAAATGTCCGTCTCATAGCCTTTCGTCCGGGAGATGGTGGTCTTGAACACCTCGCCATTATCGTAGGGATGCCAGACCGTACCACACCTGTTCTCGTGCGTTTACATTCTGAATGTTTTACTGGTGATCTTCTGGATTCCCTGCGTTGCGACTGTGGCAGTCAGCTACGCGGAGCTATCGCAGCGATGACTGCTGCTGGTGCCGGCGTGCTCCTGTATCTCGCCCAGGAAGGGCGGGGTATTGGCCTCGTTAATAAACTGAGGGCCTATCAACTACAAGATAGTGGCTTTGATACTTTAGAGGCTAATGGTCAACTCGGCTTTGACGACGATGAGCGTACCTATCTGCCAGCGGCTGAGATGCTGCGCCAGCTTGGCTTTTGGCATATCCGCCTCATGACTAATAATCCACGCAAGGTGGAAGGGCTTATTGATCATGGAATTGATGTGATAGAAAGAGTTCCACACATTTTCCCGTCTAATGCGCATAACCTATCTTATATCCACACAAAAGCCACGAAAGGAGAGCATCTCTTTTAGAAACACGTAAAAGGAGCAACACCATGCCCTATACGCTTGACGACAAGGCCTTGGACTTGCTATTCCGCAAGGCTCGTACGCACAATCACTGGCGCAACATCCCCATCCCCGATGATGTTTTGCGCACTCTTCATGCACTGATGTGCCTGGGGCCAACAAGCGCTAATTGTCAGCCGGTGCGGCTTCTGTTCGTGAAATCGCCTGCGGCAAAAGCGCTCTTACGAGACGCCTTGCTCCAAGAGAACGTCGAAAAGACAATGACAGCACCAGTTACGGCTATCATTGGATATGATATGGCTTTCTACGAGCAATTCCCGCGCACATTTCCGCACGTTGATGCACGATCTTGGTTCACCGGCAATGACCTTCTGATCAGAGAAACAGCCTTTCGCAATGGGACCTTGCAAGGTGCCTATCTGATCATTGCGGCGCGGGCGCTTGGTCTTGATTGTGGGCCAATAAGTGGTTTTCACAACGAAAGAGTTGACGAGATTTTCTTTCCTAAAAGCACAAGCAAATCTAATTTTTTGTGCAACTTGGGGTATGGATCCCCAAGCACTTTGTATCCACGGAATCCGCGTCTGTCTTTTGAGGAACAATGTCAAATTCTCTAGCCCCCCTGTCAGTCCCTCACGGTGGCGGGGAGGCCATCCCCCCCCCCCGCGCGCGGCGCGCGCGCGGCACAGGCGGCATAGGCCCAGAAGTAGTGGAGTGAGTGCGAGGGTAGGCCGGTCGCCGGCCAGAAGAGACATGCTATGTAGTAGGTTATAGGTTAGGTAGCAGATGTATGGCGTCTCGTCCTGGTATAATCCGCTGTGGTCTTCAGTGTATTCAGCGGCATTCAGTTCGTGAGCGGGTCACGGCTGAGGCCAAGACGTCTCAAATTATCTATGTAATTCAGCCAGATACGTTCCTGGTTATGCCCGAGTTCGTAAAGATAATCCCATGAATAGATCCCCGTATCGTGCATATCGTCGAACACAATGGCAACAGCATAATGACCTACGGGCTGGATGGCTGTGATGCCAACATGGCGACAGCCGCCAACGATCTTCTTCTCATCAAGGCTATGCCCCTGCACTTCTGCAGACGGACTTTCTACCCGAAGAAGTTCAGCCGATAGGGTAAAGCGACATCCATCATCGAAGTCTATTTCCAGCATCTTTGCTGCCTTCTTCAGACGGATTTCTATCGGCCAATGGCGTGTGCCAAATTGTGAGGGGGGACATGTCATTGCGGTACCTCAGATGCCATAAGACGACGGGCCTCAGAGACAAGCATGATAGGAATCCCATCCCGAATCGGGTAGGCCAGGCCTGCCTCGTCGCTAATCAGCTCATGAGTCTGGGGGTCGTAACGCAACGAACCAGGTGTCCGTATCAGAGGGCAGACCAAAAATTCTAAAAGTCTTTGATCAAGACTCTGATTGTGTTTCTCCATCTGAAGATCCTTTCTGGATTATGCAATCCCGCCTCTCCCCTCCTCAAGGAGACTCATTTCAATAAGAGAAATCAAAAGTTGTCCACGTTCTTCTACAGTATAGACTTCTAATAACGCTTGTTTTTCCCGATTACCAAACGGACACAACATGGCCACAGCTGTGATAAGGGCAGGATCAGGAAGACTATCCAGCACTTTCCAATTCAGCGTGATGTGGTGCTGGGTGCAGTAATGTCTCAGGCATGCTAAGAGCCGCTTCCGATCTACCAAAGGTGATGCAACTGGCGTTTCTTCCATATCTGCGGAAAACGAATGGTAGTCTACCTCTACCTGCCGATAACCTCCCTCTGCCAATGTCAACTCCCGCATGATACGAAAACGGCACAGACCGAGCAGAGTGATCAGCAGGCGACCATCCTCAGTTTCGTTGAACGAGACAATGCGACCTGCACAGCCATGCTGATAGACCTGCGCAGATCCCATAGACTCCCTCTCATCCGTGCCGATCCGCCATCGGGGCTGCACCATACCAAGGATACGCCTGTTGCCCAGTGCATCCATGGTCATCGCTAGGTAACGGGGTTCAAAGATGTTCAGAGGCAACCGTCCCCTTGGCAGGAGTAAGACACCTGCAAGAGGAAAAATTGCAATTTTTTTTGGTAAAATTGCAAATTGTAAATCGAAACCACCCTCCCGCATGGTGTCTGATACCCTTATGAAAACATGATCGCAGACAATCGCCGCCGCGATTGTATCGTCAAAGAATCTTTAGGACCAAAGGCCTCGAACAGCCTCAGCAGTTGTCTGTGGGCACGACCATCTTTCCACGCCCTATCCTGCTGTACAATCCCCAACAACTCCTCTACGGCCTTCTGACGGTCGCCAGCTGCATAATAGGCCATGGCCAGGTCATAACGAGCTTGATGATCGCTGGGATTAGCTTCAACCACCTTTTGTAGGATATGCACCCCCTTACCGGCAGATGTTTCGGTGGCTAACTCTAGACGAGTTCTAATAGTTACTATCTCTCTTTTTTCAAGAAGATCTTTGGGCAGCTTGTGCAACCTCTCCTGAGCCGTTCGGTGTTCCCCGCGGGTCATGAGACACTCCAGAACACCTGCCACGGCTACTGGATTGTTGGGCTCCTGCCCAAGAGTCTGGCTGTAGAGTGATTCAGCTCCCTTGACATCCCCCTTCTCGAACAAGACTCTCGCTTCAGCCAAAAGCTGATCAACGATATTGCTATCGCGCCCTGCGATACGAGTCATGAAGGCTTTGAGCTGACTTTCTGGCAAGGCGCCGACAAAACCGTCTATTAAAGCTCCATTTTTGAAAGCAAAGGCAGCTGGAATAGAAGATACACCCAATTGTGTAGCTAATTTTTTGTTCTCATCGACATTGATTTTCACCATACGAACAGTGCCGCCAGCCTGGCGTACAAGCTTTTCTAGCATTGGCCCAAGAGTTCTGCACGGACCACACCAAGGTGCCCATAAGTCCACAATTACCGGTACTCGTCGCGATTCCTCTATGACATCGGCAACAAAGTGAGCGGTATCGGAAACCTTTATCCAATCCTCCGCTGGCACCGTCCCTCCGGCTCGCTTGCTGCCCTGAGTACCAGCACCCCCTCCCCCCTTGCGGATGAAATCCATTTTTCCCATTCCTGTTCTTCTTCTTCCTAACACGTTCCTAACACGACGACCTTCACCGTCCTACACGTTCCTAACGCCCATTCCTAACGCCCATTGCTAATGTGCAAAAGAGAGATGCCGTGAGCGCGGCATCAGACTCCTGAAAAAAAGCTCTTGCATGCCCTCATACCACGGATAATATCCGAAATCAGTGATCCATATGTTTTGGCGTGATGGCGGGAGAGGCTGCTTTGCGGGTGTAGCTCAGAGGTAGAGCACAACCTTGCCAAGGTTGGGGTCGTGGGTTCGAATCCCATCGCCCGCTCCAAGCATTCAAGTCCGTATGGCTGTGAGCATGGTTTCTGTCACAATGACCTGCCTTTCGGCTTCAGCACGAGACGGCTGGGTGTCTGCGACACGTAGGGCCTCTTTGGCTCGAGCGAGTTGCTTTTCGATCTCTACACGATTCAAAGAATCGACAACGAAGGCCTCATCAGCCAGGACTGTCAGCGTTGTTCCCGTCACCTCCGCAAAGCCACTCGTGACGAAAAGACGTTCCACCACCCTCCCGTTGCGGTAGACAGAGAGCACACCAGGACGCAGCGCAGAAATCATAGGTGCGTGGTTGAAGAGCACTCCAAAGTCTCCTTCACAGCCTGGAACGACCACCATTTCCACTTCCTCTGAGAAAAGCAGCCTTTCCGGGGCGACTAACTCAAACTGCAGCATCATGGGCTCTTTCCTTGTCAGGCCGTTTCAGCAGCCAGCTTCTTTGCCTTGCTGATGACATCCTCTATACTACCGAGCATGTAAAAGGCTTGTTCTGGTATATTATCGTAGTCACCGGCAACGATACCTTTAAACCCTTTAATAGTATCTTCTATTGTTACGAACACACCCGGGGCTCCTGTAAAGACCTCTGCAACATGAAATGGCTGAGACAGGAATCTCTGGATTTTACGAGCACGGGCAACGACAAGCTTGTCCTCTTCCGACAGCTCGTCCATACCGAGAATGGCGATGATGTCCTGCAAGGACTTGTAAGTTTGCAGCACACGTTGTACTTCACGCGCTACTCTGTAGTGTTCCTCTCCAACGACACGCGGGTCTAAGGCACGTGATGTGGAGTCGAGCGGGTCTACGGCAGGATAAATACCGAGTTCGGCGATCTGCCGTGACAGTACAGTGGTCGCATCCAGATGAGAGAAAGAAGTTGCTGGCGCCGGATCTGTTAAATCGTCTGCCGGTACATAAATGGCTTGTACAGACGTTATAGAGCCCTTCTGTGTCGAGGTTATACGTTCTTGTAATGTACCCATATCAGTCGCCAGCGTTGGCTGATAACCGACAGCTGAGGGGATACGGCCCAGCAGAGCAGAGACCTCAGACCCAGCCTGGGTGAAACGAAAAATGTTATCCACAAAGAACAGAACATCCTGTCCTTCCTCATCTCTGAAGTACTCCGCAAGTGTCAGACCTGCCAGACCAACCCTCGCACGAGCCCCAGGGGGCTCATTCATCTGACCATAAACCAGTGCCGCTTTCGATGTGCTGCCTTCTAGGTCGATAACGCCCGATTCGACCATTTCATTGTAAAGATCGTTCCCCTCACGCGTCCGTTCCCCAACTCCAGCGAAGACTGAATACCCACCATGACCTTTGGCAACGTTGTTGATCAGTTCCATGATCAACACCGTCTTGCCTACGCCTGCGCCACCGAACAAACCAACCTTGCCGCCTTTTGTATAAGGGGCGAGCAGATCGATGACCTTGATGCCAGTGCCAAGAAGCTCAGTTTCAGTAGACTGCTCGACAAAGGTAGGGGCACCCCGATGAATGGGGAGTTTCTGACTGGCTTCAATGGGACCGCGCTCATCGATAACCTCGCCGACCACATTCAGGATACGTCCGAGCGTGCCAGGCCCCACCGGCATCATAATGGGATGACCAGTGTCTGCCACAGTCTGACCACGCACTAAACCTTCAGTAGAGTCCATCGCAATGCAACGAACAATCTTTTCCCCAAGATGTTGGGCTACTTCCAGCACAAGTCTCTTGCCCCAATTCATGCATTCGAGGGCGTTGAGCATCGGTGGCAGCTCGCTGTTGAACTTCACGTCCACTACGGCACCCATGACCTGGGTAATCGTGCCGACGTCGCCTTTCGTCATTGGAAACTCCTACGTATGCGGGCCGCCTTTTACAAGGCCTCATACAAGGCCTCAGCACCTACAAGGCCTCAGCACCAGAGATGATTTCTATCAACTCTTTGGTAATACACGCTTGACGTGTGCGATTGTAGGCAAGGGTCAGGTTGTTCATCATGTCGTTCGCACTACGCGTCGCATTGTCCATAGCTGTCATACGTGCGCCGTGCTCGGACGCCACACTTTCTAATAAAGCCCGAAAGATTTGCACAGTGACGTTACGTGGTGCAAGAGTCTCCAGAATGACCTCCTCGGACGGTTCGTACTCATAGAGCGCCCGTGCCCTTGAGGCCGTGCCAGACAGTTCGTGAGTCTTGTGAGCCAGCGATTCCTCCACCATCTGAAATGGAATGAGTTGCTTTCTTGTCACGACCTGACTGATGGCAGACTGAAAACGATTAAAAACCACCGTACAAACGTCAAATGTGCCCGCCTCAAACAGGCTGACGATCCGTCGTCCGATAGCATCAGCGACACTAAAGGTTATTTTAGTACCGATATTTTCGACAAAATAGACAATTTTTTCTGAATAATCTTTTTTTAAGAGCACATGCCCCTTATAACCTATACAAAAAAGACTTACCTGCTTTCCACTCACCATCAGATCAGCGATCAACCCTCGAGTCTCACGGACCACCGCACTGTTAAAGGCCCCACACAGGCCGCGATTCGCTGTGACGGGAACGATCAGATGGTGATCTGCACGTCTATTACCCGTTAGAAGTATATTTTCTCTCGTATATGGAGATAGTCCTGTAGTCAGATTGCTCACAACACGTTCCATACGCTCTGCATATGGACGCGCTGCCGCAACAGACTCCTGCGCCCTCCGTAATTTAGAGGCAGAGACCACTTTCATCGCAGAGGTGATTTTCTTTGTGGACTTCACCGATGCGATCCGTTGGCGGAAGTCTTTGAGGCTTGGCATATGACTTTCACTGTGATGATTAGGCGACGAAGACCCGCGTAAAGCTGTCAAGGAAAGCAAGAAGTTTGTGCTCCGTCTCCATGGACATCACCTTGTCATGATGGATGGCGTCTAGGATATCCGGTGCGTTGGCTTCTACGTCCTCAAGCATCCTCTTCTCAAACTGTTCTATATCAGCTGTTTTCACTCCATCCAAATACCCCCGGACCCCCGCGAAGATTGCCACCACCTGCTTCTCGACAGACATGGGTGCAAACTGCGGCTGTTTTAACAGTTCTGTCAGGCGCGCACCACGATTGAGTAGTTTCTGTGTGGCAGGATCGAGATCTGAAGCAAACTGGGCGAAAGCAACCATTTCACGATACTGCGCCAGCTCTAGCTTGATGCTACCGGCCACCTGTTTCATGGCTTTTACCTGGGCGGCAGAACCGACACGGCTGACAGACAAGCCCACGTTGACAGCAGGCCTGATGCCCTTGTAAAACAGATCTGTCTCTAGGAAGATCTGACCATCAGTGATAGAGATGACGTTTGTCGGTATGTAGGCGGAAACGTCATTAGCCTGAGTCTCTATCACCGGCAGGGCTGTCAGAGAGCCAGAGCCGTTGCTTTCGTTCAGCTTCGCCGCCCTCTCCAGCAGACGGGAATGCAAATAGAATACATCTCCTGGATACGCTTCACGACCCGGCGGGCGACGTAATAGCAGTGACATTTGGCGATAAGCTGTTGCTTGTTTAGACAAATCATCATAAAATATCACTGCGTGCATGCCATGATCGCGGAAGTACTCTCCCATCGTACAGCCCGTGTAGGGGGCGATAAATTGCAGCGGTGCTGGCTCTGAGGCAGTAGCGGCCACGACAATAGTGTAGGCCATGGCACCATACTCTTCTAGCGTTTTTACAACCTGGGCCACAGTCGCGCGTTTTTGTCCGACTGCAACATAGATGCAGAACAGCCTATCCTGGTCCCTTTCCGCTGTTTCGTTTATTTTCTTCTGATTGATGATCGTGTCGAGAACGATTGCCGTTTTGCCTGTCTGGCGATCCCCTATGATGAGTTCACGCTGGCCGCGGCCGATGGGAATCAAACTGTCAATAGCTTTAAGGCCAGTCTGCATAGGCTCGTGCACGGACCGGCGTGGGATAATCCCAGGCGCTTTGAGATCAGCACGCCGCCGCTCGCTAGCTTCTATAACGCCCCTCCCGTCAATAGGATTACCGAGCGCATCGACGACTCGCCCAAGCATATTCTTGCCGACAGGCACATCAAATATGGCGCCAGTACGGCTGGCTACATCGCCTTCACGAATACTACGATCTTCACCAAAGATGACGACACCGACATTGTCAGCCTCAAGATTCAGAGCCATTCCCTTGATACCACATGGAAACTCCACCATCTCGCCAGCCTGGATATTGTCCAGGCCGTGGACTTGCACGATGCCATCACTCACAGACAACACGCGTCCCACCTCAGTGGTAACTGTTTCCATGCCGAAGTCGCTGATCTGCTGCTTGAGAATCGCGGAGATCTCAGAGGCGCGGATTTTCATCATCCGATCCCTTTCATAGCGAGCTGCAGGCGTTGCAGTTTTGTACGGAGAGAACTATCGATGATCTGCGGCCCCATCTTGATCACTAGACCACCGAGTAACGTCAGGTCGACCTGAATCTCTAAGACAACCCGTTCACCCGTCGCCGCAGCGGACAACGCCGCTGCTATAGCAGTCTCTTGGTCGCTGGATAACGGCTGGGCCACACGCACCTCAGCACGGCGCTCACCCCGGCACTCAGCTATCATAGCGGACAGGACTGTGATCACTCTGGGTAAAACGAAGAGCCGGCGCTTGGCTGCGACCACCTTCAGGAAGCGCTGTGTCAACGACGACAGCCCAGCAGCGCTACTCACAGCGGCTATGCCTTGTATATGCTCCTCTCGTGACAGCACCGGACTGGCCACAAAACGCTGCAAGTCTGCGCTGGCAGAGAGGAGTACGCGCCACGACTCAAGGTCAGCCTCGACCTGCTCGAGACATCCTTCCTCATTGGCCAATTCCAAGAGGGCCGTCGCATAACGCTCCGCAATCCCAGCAACCCCTGCTTTTTCGGATGCCAACTCTCCGGTTCCCCGAAACCGCGCTTCCTTTCTTTGAGGCGGCGTACCGTACTCCTCTACAGAAATCGGCCACCACACAGCTCGTGCTCCTGGTCTGGGCTCTCACTGGCGCCACCCCGGTTGATTAGCTACCATAAAGATCTCGCAGATTGCAAGACAGATACATGGACAGCAGCAACTTTTCCTCTCCAGGAGAGAGAGTTGTAAAAAAATATAAGAGAGTTGAAAAACAAAAACACTTTGCCTGCTTGCCTGCCACATAGAATTCTCATAGAGCGGACATTTTCCTGATCTCTTCAGCTGCATTCTAACTCAGAGAGATGTTCTTTCCATTCTGCGACTATCTTCAGAAGATTTGTCACCTGTGTCCGCGAGCGTGGTAACGATTCATCCGCTCCCAGCAAGCCCAGCCTTCTAGCCGTCAGCCCTAAGACAGCCATCCATGGCGGGCGCAGGCGAGCGGCTTGGAGCAAGGTCGTGTCACAGAGCACGTCGACAGCTCTCCCCTGGATCAGGGTCCGACCGCCCTGTAGTAGGACCACCTCATCGGCCCAGGCATAAGCTAGATCTACGTCATTCGTGGTCAGAACGATAGTCGTGCCGTACTTAACGACGAGTCGATCCAACGCTACTAATAGATGAATCACTCCCCATCCATCCAGCCCAGTTGTCGGTTCGTCTAGCAAGAGAACACGCGGCTGCATAGCAAGAAGTCCTGCAATTGCTACCCGTTTACGCTGTCCAAAACTGAGAGAGTGCGGGGGGCTGTTGGCTAGATCTGTAATGCGCATAGCGGCCAGCGCCGCGGCGACTCGCTTCCGCACGGTGCTATCATCCAGCCCAAGGTTAAACGGTCCGAATGAGACGTCCTCTGCCACTGTCGCAGCAAAAAGCTGATCATCAGGATCCTGCAAAACTAAACCTACTGCAGTCCGCCATGCCAGTAGGGCACGGGCTCCGTACCGAACCGGAACGCCATCGCGCCAAATCGTGCCAGCGTTTGGGCGCAAGGTACCATTCATATGCAGAAGTAAGGTCGTCTTGCCTGTTCCGTTGGCCCCGAGAATCGCGCTTTTCCCCCCGCGGGGAATCCGTAGCGCGAGGCCGTTCAACGCCCAAGGGCCACCAGAATAGGCATACCAGAGTCCCTCTGCCTCCAGTACGTGATCAACCTTTGTCACAAGAGGACACCCGCTGTGGCGACCAGCATCACTGTGCCCAGCACAATGGCGATCCCCGCCGAAGAGGGCGGCAGGCGATCGCGTTGCCGCACGCCTAACGCTCCGGTGAACCCACGCGCCGTTAGACCTGTTTCAAGACGCCGTGCCCGTTCAATCGCGCGCGGGAGTAATGCTGCTGCTAAAAGATGAGCAGCCCGTGCGGCGCGCCACGGGCCCTGCCAGCCTAGCCTCGCCTTCTGCGCTGTCACCCCGTTACTGGCCATCTCCACTAATAACATTGTAAAACGATAAGTCAAAAATGATATTTCTATAATAGGTTGTGGTATCCCCGCACGTGATAACAACCATCCCATGTCAGCCATAGGGGTCGTCAGCGCAAGGAAGGCAAGGCATGACACAGCGGCTAACGCCCGCAGACTTGTCAGAACAGCCGTCTGCATCCCTTCAGGATGGACTGACACCACCGCGCTGGCCGGATCCACTGCCAGCGCCATTACGCTACTCCCAGCTACTAAAAAACCCATCGGCCACGACAACACTCGGAACCATTCGCGAAGCGGCAACCTCGCGACACCTATGGCAGCTGCGGTCATAGTCCCGAGTACAAGCAATGCCCCGGGCCATGGCGGGACGACTATATTGGTCCCCAACAGACCACCAGCCAACAGGACCTTTTCCAAGGGGTGACGAGTGGTGAGGCGATTAGTACAAGCGAGTCTGTCAACCAGGTGCATCCGTATGGCCTTCGTCAGAAGGATTCGTCAGAAGGAGATGTCGTGCCCTGAGAGGCTCCCCTGCGGTCCTGGACAGCGCCGTGACAACGACTCCGTCTCCGTCCCCGTCGTCCCCGTCTTCCCAGATAATACCCTACCACCCCTGCGCCCAGGGCGGCCTGTAGGGCAAAGAAGAAACTTTCTACCGTCGTTCCTGGTGGTTCCCACGGCATACTAATCCATGGTTTATAATCTGGAGCAAGAGTCGCGATCAGGGCAACTGCCTGGCTATCTGTTCCGACGAATGGCTCCCCGATGTCTCGAGGCACTGACCATACAAGCGGCATACCCACCAAGCTGCATACTATTAAAATCAGTACATACCGTTGCATCACAGTTCTATCGCCCGAAATTGTCACTGTCTATGTCAATCTATATGAGGTTAGGTTAGGTATCGTGCTTTTCATTCTTGATGAAGATATTGATGACCACCAATGTTAACAAACCCTCGCTGATGGCCAGTGGAATCTGGGTGGGACCAAACACGGTGAGAAACTTCACCACCGCACCGGTCACACCACTGAGAGGATCGGGAAAGGCGAGGGCCAGTTGAACGGCCGTGACACCATAGGTCACTAGCGTACCCATGACAACGGCCAGAAAAAGCGCCACGCGCCGGACGCGCCGCCGGCCCAAACGAAAAATTACCCAGGCGACCCAAGGGCCCGCCACAGCCATAGAGAAAATGTTCGCACCAAGGGTCGTCAAGCCACCATGCGCCAATAATAAGGCCTGGAAGATCAGCACAATTGTGCCCATCACAGCCATCACAGGTGGCCCGAAGAGCAGCGCTCCCAATCCTGTTCCTGTTGGATGTGAGGAACTGCCTGTGACTGAGGGCACCTTGAGAGCTGAAAGAACAAGTGTATAAGCACCAACTGCTGCTATGGTCAGTTTAATTTTTGGGTTATTATCTAGTAAATAGAGTAAATGTTTGATACCATGTATAACAAAAGGCGCTGCCACCGTCGTCCACAAAATAGCATGGCTGACCGGCAAATATCCTTCCATGATATGCATCAGGTCCCCCTTCATATGGCGCTGCCATATCAAGCCCGTCACGCTGTCTGCACAACCCAAATAACACGCTACTGGGATCCCCTTGCCAGTCATCTCCTAAAACTCATCGCTCGCGTCACAGAGAGTGGACTTGACGATGGGGTACTGGGGTACAGTCAGCCGCCCAGCCCGATTCAATCGGGCGCCCTTGTGCAGAGCCCCTATGCCTGGAAACAACACCACTGACGCGTTAGTCTCCTCGTCATTATGACACGCCAGAGAGATATCGAGAGATTCTGTTGACGCTTTGTGGACAGTGTACGGGTACAGCAAAAAACCTGCCACACAACTGGCACACCAGAAGAGCACGTTCGACTCGACAAACAGATCCCTGCACACCATGCGCCTGACTGAAACCAAGAGGGCCGCTAGACATGCCGAGACCTGCCGAACAGGGCCCCACAGCGGCGCAGCAGCATACGTCGATTCGTGCGGCCTTTGCGTGTGATGTATGCGGAAAACAGAGCCTCACAGCTTCTCTTTGAGAAGCCAGTGTGATGGGTGCCATTAAAGTTGAGAGAACTCTTCAGTCTTTCCCCCTCTAAAAACTCTGTTCAGAGTGATGCAGGCGGGACGAATAACGGATCACAACAATCAACCATGTGCACTCGTCTCACACTCACACTTCATTGATGACACGTAACGTAGCACGTAATTCTGGAGATTGCTTACAGAAGGCGTCCGAGCCTGCTGGGCAATGGGCTATCTTGCCCCCTGTATTTAGCACCTGATTGGCGGGCATAGGGCTTGGAGGTAGGCGACAACAGTGGCTCAAAACTCAGGGCGCATATATGCATGCCGGCCCGCATTGCTAGCAGCCATTGGCCACAGTTGAAGAATTCGAGTGTAATGCGCCCGTCCCAGCCTGGATCAATAGTGTGCGCCGTGGCATGGACCATGAGACCGACGCGGGCAAGACTACTCCGGCCATCCAAACGGCCGGCCAGGTCATCTGGCAGGGTGATGCGCTGCCGCGTAATACCCAGTGCAAAAGCGCCTGGATGCAAATAGAAGGCCTCTTCATGTCTGATCTCTACCTGAGTCATCAACTGATCCATCTTGAGGTTGTCTTGCCAAAAGCCCCCAGATGGCGCGAGGTCGACCGCCTGACCAGGGACACAAACACGAAAGGTTGTGCCAAGCTGCAGGTCAACTGACACTGCCCCAATTTCCTTTTCTGCTGGTCGGGGATCGATGCGCAAGCGCCCTGCCTCGAGAGCAGCGCGGATGTCAACGTCGGCAAGCTTCATGGGACACTACACCCTACCAAAACGCTCACTTGTACCATAACCTGGCGCTCTTGTCATGTCATCTCATGTCATCTGAGGGCGCGGCCTTGTGAGGGCGCGGCCTTGTCTGGAGGTGATTTGCGCTGGCGTGAGCTGAGCCGAAGCGCCATGCGTGTTCTCGCGTCGCTCATGCCGGCGCTGGTTGGGGATGTTGCCCATCTCACGCACGCGTTTCCATGAAGGGGGAAGAATTGCGCTACGGCTGGACAAAAGATGTGCAACAAGGCATTCCTGAACGTCACTGTAGTGCATGGGGCACGGGAGCTGAGCGGATGATGCACAGAGAGAGAAACGACACCAGGAGAGGACGCGACACCATCGTCGCCGATGTTTTGATCATCGGCGGCGGTCTGATTGGTAGCATGCTTGCCTGTGCCTTGGGACAGGCAAGTATCAAAGTTGTTCTCATTGAAAGAGAAAATATTGCAAAGTTGCAAACCCCATCTCTAGATGGTCGCGGCACAGCTATTTCTCTCTCCAGTAAACGGCTGCTCGCGGGAATTGGTATTTGGAAAGAAATAGCCCCACACGCCGGAGCCATTCTTGAGATCCGTGTCGTCGATGGAGATTCACCCCTCTTCCTCCACTATGACCACACTGATGTTGGCAATGAACCTTTCGGTTGGATTGTCGCGAACCCAGTCGTACGCCGGGCACTGCTCCAGCGTTTACAGACCTTGCCAACCGTGACTATGCTGGCTCCTGCCGTTGTGACTCATCTCGAGCGTAACATAGGTTGTGTAAATGCTCTTATTAATAACTATCAAGACCTCAATGCTAGCTTAGCCATAGCAGCTGATGGCCGTGCCTCCCCAACGCGCAGTGCCGCTGGCATCAGCCTCACATGCTGGAACTATTGCCAAACGGGAATCGTCTGTACCGTTGTCCATCAGGAACCACACTACAATGTAGCGTACGAACATTTCTTACCAGCTGGTCCATTTGCCATCCTTCCTCTCGTGCACCCCCACCAATCATCTATCGTCTGGGTGGAACGGGATCGATTTGCTCCAATCCTGATGGCCATGAACGAGAACGCCTTCCTCACTGAGCTAAAGTCTCGCTTCGGGGATTTTCTGGGGGAAATACGAGTCATAGGTCCTCGTTTTTCCTACCCACTGTCACTGCAGTTTGCTGAGACATATATAGCGCAGCGCCTGGCATTAGTTGGCGACGCCGCCCATGGTATGCACCCGCTCGCTGGCCAGGGCCTGAACATGGGCATCCGGGATGTCGCTGTTTTAGCTGAAGTGATCGTGAACGCTATCCGTCTTGGAATGGATATCGGTGATACAAACAGGCTAACGTGTTACCAACGCTGGCGACGTTTCGATAACATGATGATGCTCGCTTTAACGGACGTTCTTAACAATCTGTTCTCAAACGACATTAGCCCAGTGCGGTTTATCAGGAATTCCGGCTTGGCTCTTGTCAACCACTTGCCACCGCTGAAGACGTTTTTTATGAGGCATGCGATGGGCACGGTAGGGGAGTTACCTCTCCTGTTACAAGGAAAATCTTTACAAGAGAGATCTTGAGAGAGGAAGACTCTCATCTGAGAGAGATTGCTACACCAGGCACTTCTTGTAAGACGGACAACAAATGCGCTGAGAGAGCGTAACGGTCTGGCAAAAGGATTTCCACTGTGTATCCTGGGACATCAGGGTAGAGAACCACAGTGCTATGCCCACGACTTTCGCGTTCTAGGATGGCCTTGAGTGACATGAGCGGTCCACTATCGGCAAGATTCACCTCTAAGCGGTTTGTGACGGCAACAGCTGTGCTTTCCAGATCTTCAACTCTCTGCACAACCAACCTCACCTGACCGTTATCCAGTCGGGCATTGACAGTCAGTAGCAGCGGCTTGCCAGAAGCGAGCAGATCCCGTGCGGCTACGAGGACCTCTGCAAAAAAAGTACATTCAAAGCTTCCAGTGCTTTCAGAGAAGTTAATAAATTCATAGCGTGCACCGTTCCGACCCACGCGTTCCTTGCGGCCCATCAGAATAGCGGCCATCTTTCTCACACCACTCTCACCACACTCTAGTTGTCGTCTGACTTCTGCCAGAGATTGTACCTGCAGTTTGTCCATAATTGATCCGTAGACATCCATGGGATGTTCTGACAGGTAAAAACCAATCGCCTCACGCTCACGCTCGAGTCTTTCCATTGGCGACCAATGGACACGATTCTGTAGTGTCAGGGGGGGTGCCGCTTGTGCTGTGCTATCGAACAAATTGACCTGCCTGCCTGTCCGCTCCTGAGTCATGGCCATTGCAGCGCGCACCAGTCTCTCGACTCCATCAAACAAACGCGCTCGATTCTGTTCCAGAGTGTCTAGGGCGCCTGCCTTGACGAGATTCTCGACCTGCCTTTTATTCAGTATCCGGGGATCAAGGCGACTAATGAAATCTGTGATGTTGTGAAAGAGGCCATTCCGGGCGCGCTCTTCTACTAGAGCTTCCATAGTGCCAACGCCAACATTGCGGATGGCCCCTAAGGCGTAGCGAATCGCGTGACCTTCAACGGTGAAAATAGCCTCTGAGTGGTTAATGTCAGGCGGCAATATTGGGATGTTCAATCGTCTCAGTTCCTGTCGGAAAAGGAGCAACTTTTCTGTGTTATGCATGTCTAATGTCATGGTCGCAGCCATGAACTCAACCGGATAGTTTGTCTTGAGGTAGGCAGTCTGATAGGCGATCACAGCGTAAGCAGCCGCATGCGATTTATTGAACCCGTACTCGGCGAACTTTGCGACGAGGTCGAACACCTCTGCAGCCTTGTTCGGCGGGACACCCCTTGCCACAGCGCCATCCACAAAGATCTTCCGCTGGGCTTCCATTGCCTCTTTAATCTTCTTACCCATGGCACGCCGTAAGAGATCTGCTCCCCCCAACGAGTAGCCTGCGAGCGCCTGGGCAATCTGCATGACCTGCTCCTGGTAGACCACGATGCCATATGTCTCCTGCAAGATGGGTTCCAAGACAGGGTGGAGGTAATCAGGGCTTTCTTTGCCGTGCTTGCGGCGTATGTAGGAGGAGATGTGATCCATAGGACCAGGCCTGTACAGAGCAACAACAGCAATAATATCTTCCAGCGAGTCCGGTTTCATGCTGCGCAGTACGTCTCGCATTCCTGCACTTTCTAATTGAAATACCCCACATGTATTACCTTGAGAGAGAAGATTGAAGGTTGCTTGATCATTGTAAGGAATACTTGTAAGATGTAATCGCATTCCTCTATTATTTTCAATAAATTCAATTGTGCGTGAAATGACTGTTAATGTCTTCAATCCAAGAAAATCAAACTTCACCAGACCAGCGCTTTCCACCCATTTCATGTTAAACTGAGTCACGGGCATATCAGAACGTGAGTCCTGATAGAGCGGCACTAAGGCGTCAAGTCTGCGGTCCCCGATGACGACACCAGCGGCATGAGTGGAGACATGACGGTACAGACCCTCAAGTTTCACGCCTATATCGAGCATTTGTGCCACGACAGGTTCCGAGATCTGCAACTCGCGCAGTTTTGGTTCCCGCTCCATGGCATCTTTGAGCGGCGTAGGATGAGCCGGGTTGTTGGGCACGAGCTTGCAGATACGATCAACCAGCCCATAAGGCATCTGCAGCACACGGCCGACATCGCGCAGCACAGCACGCGCTTGCAGTTTGCCAAAAGTGATGATCTGGGCGACGTTCATGTAACCATACCGATCCTGGACATAGCGAATCACGCGATCCCTGCGTTCCTGACAGAAGTCTATGTCAAAGTCAGGCATAGAGACCCGCTCAGGATTGAGAAAGCGCTCGAAGAGAAGTCCGAATCGCAAGGGATCGAGATCTGTGATAGTCAGCGCCCACGCCACTAGAGATCCAGCACCTGAGCCACGCCCTGGCCCCACTGGCACGTCGTTTGCCTTAGCCCACTGAATGAAATCAGCAACGATGAGGAAGTAGCCAGGGAAACCCATCTGCTCAATGATTGAGAGCTCGTGTTTTAGCCTCTCCCAATAAGACTGTGCGTTCTGTACAGGATGTACATGAGCAGACGGCTCTTCCGTCTTGGGCGCCATATTCTTCAAGCGTTTTTCTAGACCGGCGCTGGCACGGGCACGCAGTTCGCTTCCCTCACTGCAAGCGGAATCTGTTCGAAAGGGCGGCAGGAGTGGCTTGCGCTTTTCTACCACGAAGGAGCAGCGTTGCGCCACGGTTAGGGTATTGTTGAAAGCTTCTGGGAGGTCGGCGAACAGAGCACGCATTGCTTCGGCTGTCTTGAAATGATGTTCTGGAGTCAGACGACGACGGTCGTCCTGTCCCAAGTAAGCCCCGCTGGCGATACACAACAGGACATCATGTGCTTCATACATATCAGGTGTTGCGAAAAAAGCTTCATTTGTTGCCACTATTGGCAGTCCCATCGTATATGCCAGTTCGATCAAAGGCTTTTCAGTGCGATCTTCTTCAGACAAACCATGACGCTGGATTTCCACATATGTCCTACCCGGGAAGAGAGATGTCAGCTTTTCCAGCATCCCCCTGGCCTTTTCTGGCCTGCTCTTAGTGAGTAGACGGCCAATAGGGCCGGATGCACCACCAGTTAATAGCAATAATCCATCAGAATTACCACTTAACATATTATATGATATGTGAATATTATTATTATGTTGTAAATACGACTGACTGACGATTTTCAGCATGTTTGCATAGCCCATACTGTTTTGTACCAGCAGCACGATGGATCCAAGCGTGCACTGCTCATGGGACAGACGTGCTATGTCATCGTCTTGGAAAGCAAGCTGGCAGCCTATGATTGGTTGAAGACCCGCCTCAGTGCATGCGGAAGAAAATTCCATAGCCCCAAAGAGATTGTTCGTGTCAGTGATAGCCACTGCGGGCAGTGTCATAGCCCTGCAGAGCTGTATCAATTCCTTGATGGTGATGGCGCCTTCTGAAAGAGAATAGGCCGTGTGAGTACGAAGATGAACAAATGGAGAATATGTCATGCAAATTCCCTAAAAAAAAATTGATTAGCGACAAGGATGGGGGCTCCCCCGGCTTGACGTACCTGTCCTAGCGCAGACAAGCCCAGCATGCATGGCCGGCGTCGCTTGGGGGAGTCCCTGAGCATCGTATAGCGTTCATGCGTCGCAGAACTGGTAGCAGCTGAGTGGTGAGCCTCAAAAGGCACGCGGCCCGACAGCCACACTAGCTTAGACAGGTGCATGCCAAGTGTGCCGCACTTTTCTCGTCAGTCAGTAGGTCAGGAGAGGACCGCCCGTGATGAAGGCCGCCAATCGCTATCGCCTATGCGGCGGCCAGCAGAATCATCTGCGATCTTCCGCCCAAGAACAGCAGCCATCCGCAGCCCTATGTTGGGCAACCACCTTCTGATAGAGACCCCCGAAGAACGTCTCCTTGTGCCAAGAGAAATGTTCCGTCAGAAAGCCATAGCTATTGATTTCTCGCTGCCACAATGCCCCTGCAAAGGGTTCCAGAGTATTGAAGACCAAACTCATCAACGGCTTTAACGGATGGAGTGGCCACGGTTGGTGATAATCGATAAACACCACTTTGCCACCCGGCGTGACTACACTCAGCAATGCATCGACGATTCGATGTTTATAGTCTTCTGGGACCTCATGTAGCAGGAAGAAGCAGGCCACGACATCATAGGGACCGCCAGGCGGTCTCGCAGCGTCACTGAGTTGAACGGTCACATGGGATAAGTGCCCCAATTTGCGCCGCGCGTTTGTAACTTGAAGAGGTGCTATATCAGTCACAACGAGCCGCCCTAACGTTCCAATAGCCTCTGCTAAAATAAGGGAAAAATTTCCATAGACACATGCAGGTTGTAAGACGGACTGTCCCGGCTTGACCTCCGTGACCATAGCCCTTGTGAGGCGGTGCATGTTCCCCCACAGAATGGCATGGACCACTAGAGGATGGTCGAAGACCGCTCGGCCGAGACTGCTCAGATACGCCCAATGGTAAACATCCCGCAGATAGTCCGGAATTCCGACCGAAGAGGAGTCGGACGCAAAAGGGAGAACACCTGCCTCAGCGGCCACAGACTCCGCCACAACCCGATCTTTCTCTTTTTTCTGATGCACGGTCGCAGCTTGGACTGGGTACATCAACTTTTCCCTTCCTCCTCTCCCGGAATAACCGGAAGACTGCCGCTCAGAATGCTTTCCCCTCAGAATGATCCTCCACCTCATGTTTTCCTCATAGTCGCAGGAACGCCAGTCTCCAAAGACGGCTAGCACACGATAGGAGGCCAGAGAGCAGAGGGGATACCAGGACGTCCCGCTGGGCGGACGCGACGCGTGGGAGGATGCCGAACAGGGTGTTGCGTTGTAGACCCACGCACTTCCTTGACAGCATGTCTGTCACAAGACAGATGGCCTAAGGGAATAGCACCGAAAAGTTGTAAAGCGCGACCTTCAAAAGTATCCACAAGATAGCGGATACCTTCCTCTGAGAGGAAGCGACTTAACACGTTACAGCGATCGGCGCGTAATTGAAAGTCTATCAGTAAGCGAACGTGCGTGCCCCCTTCAGCTGCTGGCACAAAGTACCAGTTCATGTCAAGGTTCCTAAATGGTCTGTCAAGAGAACTAATATTGATGTGCTCAGGCCTGTTCAAGGTTGTTCTGGACTGGAATTCCTGCTGCAGGAATAATGTCAGGCCAAGCACCTGATGAGTATAATACACATTATCCTGCCTTTTCCACACGTTTACTGTCACCCAGAAGGGCAAAAAATCTGGGTAGCGTTCAACGTCTGCAACTAAATCAAACAATTGCTCTGATGTATATGGCAAGAAACGCTCAACAGCATGAATTGACATGTGCTGTCCTTCCCTGAATCATGTCCCACAAGAGGAAAATGTTTTATATCTTTAGATATAGTATTCGTATATCTTCATTGGTAAGAGGATGGGCTCATAAGTATCTTTCATGAAATTCTTTGTCGCGATATCTTGATCGCCTGTCAAGGCAGAGATGACTCGGTGTTTTATATTTGTGCAATGCAATATTGCATTGCACAAAAAAAGGAGGTTTTCTTCTTTCACTCAATATCAACTGCTTTATACGTAGCAGTTCAGCACAATTTGTCTCGTGTCAGCTCATTCTCATCATAGGATGAGAATTCAGTCCAGAGTTAATCATGTCCTCGTGTGCATTCAAACGGCATGACGTACTGCCAGCTGTGTTGACAGGTACTTATGCTTTTATATGTTGGTCTTCCGACAAAGAAGGATTATGCACCCATGAAGGGTATGATCGACCCTTGGGGAAGGGAAGTCTCTAAAGATGGAAACGATTCAGACAGATATTGCCATTATTGGCGCAGGGGGCGCTGGGTTGCGTGCGGCCATCGCTGTTGCCGAAGCAGATCCGTCACTCAGTATTGCTCTGATCTCTAAGGTCTATCCCATGCGGAGTCACACTGTGGCAGCGGAAGGAGGTGCTGCGGCTGTGGCCAGAGAAAATGACAGCTTGGAGTACCATTTTCACGATACCGTGTCTGGAGGTGACTGGCTCACTGACCAGGATGCCGTAGACTTGTTCGTCAATACGATTCCTACAGAACTGACACGGCTGGAACACTGGGGGTGTCCGTGGAGTCGCGAATGGGACGGCAAGGTGGCTGTGCGCCCTTTCGGCGGTATGAAGATCAAGCGGACTTGGTTTGCCGCTGACAAGACAGGCTTTCATCTTCTACACACACTTTTCCAGACGTCGCTCAAGTACCCATCAATTCAGCGGTTTGATGAGTTCTACTCGACAGACCTTCTGGTCGCCGATGGGCGTTGTCATGGCGTGACAGCGATCGAAATGCGAACTGGTAAGATGCATGCCTTCCAGAGTAAGGGAGTCATCATCTGTTCTGGGGGTGGGGGCCGTATTTTTCCGTTTACGACAAACGGAGGTATCAAAACAGGTGATGGCATGGCTATGGCCTATCGTGTCGGCGTGCCTCTCAAAGATATGGAGTTCGTCCAATACCACCCAACAGGCCTGCCCATTACAGGTATTCTCCTCACGGAAGGCTGCCGTGGGGAAGGTGGTTATCTGATCAACAAGGATGGTTATCGTTATTTGCAGGACTATGGTTTAGGACCCTCTACACAAGAACCAAGACTGAAAGCCATGGAGCTGGGGCCGCGTGATCGCCTGTCACAGGCATTCTGGCATGAGCAGCGCAAGGGGCGCACGGTCAAGACTCCTTACGGGGACATGGTCTATCTCGACATGCGTCACCTTGGAGAGAAAAAGATAGATGAGCGTCTCCCCTTTATAAGAGATCTCGCAAAGAGTTACATCAACGTCGATCCGGTCACTGACCCAGTACCAGTACGCCCTGTTATTCACTATATGATGGGTGGAATTCATACGGACATCAATGCGGCGACTCCCATCAAAGGTTTATGGGCTGCGGGGGAGTGCGCGTGTGTTTCTATCAATGGCGCCAATCGTTTAGGGTCTAATTCTCTGGGAGAGTTACTAGTGTTCGGCGCCATCGCCGGTCGGCAGGCCGCGGCCTATGCCAGGAGCGAGGGGCGCGAAGCTAAGGGTGATGTAGCGCGCGACAGAGCGGCGGCTGCGAACGCTCGGGTGGCTGAAATTTTCCGGAGAAGTGGTGGTAAGGAAAGGGCGGCGGATCTGCGGACGAGTATGGCCAGAGCTCTTGAAGAGGGTGCAGGGATTTATCGTGAAGAAGAATCGCTCAAGACGTGCTGTAGCAGAATTAGTGAACTGCGCGAACGCTATGCCTCGATAGAGATCGAGGACAAATCGTCTATTTTTAACACGGACTTGATCTACACACTGGAACTCGGCGCGATGCTTGACATCGCCGAGACTGTTGTCTACGGGGCTCTCTTGCGCACCGAATCCCGTGGTGCCCATCAGCGTCTTGATTACGAAAGGCGGGATGATGTTAATTTTCTCAAGCATACTGTGGCTTATCACAACGGGAGCGCTCCACCACGTATAGATTATCTTCCTGTTATAATTACAAAATCACAACCCGCGGAGCGTGTTTACGGTGAAGCGGCAGGGGGGTCAGTAGAACAATGAGTGAAGTACGTACTATAACGATGGAAGTTCTGCGCTATCGTCCTGAGAGAGATTCAGACCCTGTCTTGCAGAGCTATAGGGTCCCGTGTCCTCAGGAGTGGGTTGTCCTGGACGCATTGGATTACATCAAAAATAACATCGACTCGAGTCTTTCCTATCGTTGGTCCTGTCACATGGCTGTGTGTGGCAGCTGTGGTATGATGGTCAACGGCGAGCCCATGCTCGCGTGCAAAACATTTCTGCGTGAAATGGGTGACACAGTGCGGGTAGAGCCGCTCTTAAACTTTCCAATAGAGCGAGACCTCGTTGTTGTGATAGATGATTTCCTTGAGAAATTGAAAAGTCTCAAGCCTTACATCATCCGCAAGACGGAAAAGCCAGTTGAAGAAGGGACTTATCTGCAGACAAAAGCTCAGCTCAAGAGATTCAAGCAGTACACGCTATGTATAAATTGTTTACTGTGTTATGCAGCGTGCCCACAGTATGCTCTGAACACCGATTTTATCGGTCCATCTGCCCTGGCTTTGGCTCATCGCTATAATCTTGATAGTCGTGACGAGGGTTATGCCATGCGCCAGGAAATGGTGGCCTCGCATGAAGGTGTCTGGGAATGCTCTTTCGTCGGTGCCTGCTCTGAGGTTTGTCCTAAGCATGTGGATCCTGCCTCTGCAGTGCAGCAGATGAAAATCACCAGCACCAAGGACTACTTCCTGAGGTTACTGGGAGGGAAGAGATGAGCCGTAAACCATATATCCGCCCTGTTCCAAAGACCTCCTGGTACAGGAAGCATGACCGTTACAAGCGTTATATAATACGTGAGGTCACATGTATCTTTATAGGTATATATACGGCCATTCTCTCTTTCGGATTGTTAAATCTTTCTGAAGGCCAGGAATCGTTCGATCTTTTCATGGCGACCTTGCGGACTCCTGGAGCACTCGTCTTCCATCTTTTTGCCTTAGCCTTTGCCTTTTATCACAGCGCCACGTGGTTCAACGTGACACCACAGGCTATGCCCTTGATGAAGGGAGACGATTTCGTATCTGGTTCCCTGATCATTCGTGTACATTACGCTGCTTGGGCAGCAGTCTCACTAGTTATTCTATTCTCCGTCATAGTAGTAGGGGCATGAGAGATGGCTCAATCACATAAGCCCATTATCTGGGGCCCGTTTGCTGCGGGTGGTACACTTGCTGCCCTGATCATGCCTGTGCTGATTTTCGTCACTGGCGTCGCAGTCCCTTTGGGAATCCTACCGCCGGAAAGTTTATCCTACAATCGTGCTGTCACTTTTGCGGGCACATGGCTGGGCAAGCTTATCCTTTTCGTGTTCGTCTCTCTGCCGGCTTGGCACGCAGCGCACAGAACGCGCATCACAGTCCACGATCTGGGTGTGCGCGCTGATAGGCTCGTAGCGGGAGTTGTCTACAGTCTCGCAGCGACTCTCACCATCACTGCAGTGGTGGCGTTGTTGAGAATCTGAGGAAATCTTCCATGGGGAAGAGTGGGGCGTAGCCAAGTGGTAAGGCAGCGGGTTTTGGTCCCGCGATCCCAGGTTCGAATCCTGGCGCCCCAGCCAAATGCCCCAGCCAAAGTAATCTGCCAGACTATGTGTGCCCTTTATAAGGACATGTATCAGGAATTTTCTACTAATATGGTACCAATCAGATAAAGAGAGCCTGCGATGAGAATACGCCCTGAGAGCCCGCGGTGCTCTCTATAGCGTGCAACGATACCGGCGACGGCCGTGGTCACCGATTCGGCGGGTTTAGCGTCTGGATGACCCTGAGCCACCGCTAGCGCTGCGAGTGATTCAGCACTCAGAGTCGCTTGCTTGTGCGGAATGGGCACGGTGCGGATGTGAGCAACGCGCGGAATCAATGGCCGAAAGAAGCCGGCGGCATCCTTTGTGCCAAGCATACCGACAATAAGTGTCAGTGGCTTGTCCCGCCAGTTGCGGGCATGCCGCGCGAGAGCCTCGGCGGCAGCAGGGTTGTGACCACCATCTATCCATATTTCCCAGTCAGTTGGTAAACTCTTAACCAGCGCTCCCCTGGTCAGTCTCTGTAGACGACCTGGCCACTCTACCATCTGAAGGCCGGTAGTCACGTGTTGAGTCTTAACAACGAATGGCAGTCGTTCGACAGCTGCGATGGCAAGGCCAGCATTACGGACCTGGAAATTACCCGCTAGTGCTGGCAAAGGTAGCTTCAACGTGCCATGCAGCCCTTCAAAGATCATGCTTGTGCCCTTGGCAGTGCGGATATGCCATTCACACCCCTCACGCCACACGGGCGCTCCCACTTCCAAAGAACGTAGCTCTATGATGGTGGCAACCTTGCGCTCTTGCTTGGCGCTGATACAACCCACCCCAGGCTTCAGAATGTGAGACTTCTCAGCGGTAATCGCCTCGATCCGACCACCTAGATATTGGGCGTGATCCATGGCAATGGGCGTTAGTACCGTGAGCGTTGGTTTTGCGATGACATTAGTCGCATCGAGTCGCCCACCAAGTCCTGTCTCCAACAGCACCACGTCAGCAGGAGTCCGTGCAAAGGCTAAAAAGGCGGCACAGGTAGTGATCTCGAAAAGGGTAATCGGCTGGCCCGCATTGAGGTGTTCCACTTCTTCAAGCAGTGCCAGCAAGGCGGAATTGTCTATAAGACGCCCGGCAACGCGAATGCGTTCATTGAATCGAACGAGATGCGGTGAGGTATAAGCATGCACGAGCAGACCGGCAGATTCTAGAAAGGCCCGCAGGTAGGCCACCACAGAGCCCTTCCCATTGGTACCAGCTATGTGGATCACAGGCGGTAGGGCATTTTCTGGATTGTCAAGAGCCTGCAGAAGCCGCCACACTCGATCGAGGGACAGGTCAATGGCTTGTGGGTGCAAGGCTGCTAACCGATCCAGTATGTCATCGGTAGGGCTACCTTGGCGATTTGACACGCGAGATAGTGACATAGGATTCGCACTCACTCGTATTGGGCATCAGCATTTATGCGTGAGCATGTTATGCGGGACACAGCGGCAAGGACATTAGACTTTAGACTGTTATGACCAATGAAAGGCAGGTTGTCATGATGTGATGGATGTGGCGACTGAGTATCGCGAGTACGCGTGCTCTGTGGGAAAAGAGCCCAGTTGCCTGTCCTATGCCTTCTTGGTCTCAAATTCTGCCTGAATGAAGGCGACAGCCGCACGGGATTCACGGTTGTTAGACTGTTACTGAGGGCAAGGAGAGAGCAGTACGGCGGCTTTCAATAGCATCCCAGATACGGGATTCGAGACGTGTGCCGTCAAAGCGATTGATTTCCTGCAGACCTGTAGGGGAGGTCACGTTGATTTCTGTCAGATAGGGCCCGATGACATCGATGCCAACAAATACCAAGCCGCGTGCTTTCAAGATGGGACCGATGGTTTCACAGATTTCGCGGTCACGACGACTCAAGGTCGTCCGCATAGCACGCCCACCCACATGCATATTTGAACGTACCTCTCCTAAAGGCGGGACACGGTTCACGGCTCCACCAGGTTCTCCCTCAATGAGGACAATTCGCTTATCCCCCATCCGGACAGCTGAAAGATATTTCTGCACAATGACAGGCTCACGGTATAAGTGTGTAAACATTTCCAGCAGAGCATTCAGATTTTCATCTGCTGGTGTGATGTGAAACACACCAGCCCCACCGCTTCCAAATAAGGGCTTCAGGATAATGTCCATATGTTCACGACGAAAATCGTGTATTTCTTCTCGATTGGAAGTCACCAGAGTCGGGGGTATCAAATCTGGAAAGTGGGTTACGAACAACTTCTCCGGTGCATTGCGAACTTGAACAGGATCATTCACGACCAACGTCCGCGGATGGATGTGCTCCAGGAAATGGGTAGCTGTGATATACGCCATGTCAAAAAGCGGATCCTGGCGCATCAGGATGACATCAACAGCAGCCAAATGTAGGTCCACTGGTTCTCCTAGTGTGTAATAATTACCCGGCTCACGACGCACGACAAGGGGGCACGCTCGCGCATGGACCTGACCATGGCGAAAAGATAGCTGCCGCGGGAGATAGTGAAATAGGATGTGATGGCGCCGTTGCGCTTCTAAGGCCAGCACAAAAGTGCTATCCGTGTTGAGATCAATCCTTGAAATAGGATCCATTTGGATAGCGACAACTAAACTCATGATCGCCTTCCTCGGGATATCTTCTCTGACAGGGGAGTCGCTTGCGATGGGCCGCTGACGTGACGTGGACGTTGCTCTCACCCTTCGTAGAACGGAGGGCGCCACCAGGTGTCTGCTGCTAAGGACATGTTTGCACGATCTTCCACACCACAGAGTGCTGCGGAGCCAAGCGGGTCAGCACCCCTGTCTGCAATGAATCTAACATAACATAACTGACAACGCGTTTCACGTTCTTCAGATTCCGTGCAGCCGTGCTGCTAAGGGTCAAAACATGTGTTCTGTTGCATTCTGCGCGCCCCCAACTAGGGAAACAGTTCCTGTTGTCACATCTAATGTGATTATTGGAAAAAATATTCATAATTATTGGAAAAAATATTCATATAGGGTTTTGCAACCCCCAAAAGTACGTGTGCTCCTCACTTGCATCGTGAGCGTAGCGAGGCTGATGACGACTCACGGCTAGTGTGGCAAGGTCCCAGGACCAGGGGTGAGAGATGTTGTTGATGGGAATTCCGTAATTGGGAATTCCGTTTGCAATTTGCAGATTCTCGACGACTCTGCTCCAATTTCGCTGCGCTACGGCGATCATGCTTGCTCCCACTACGGGACTCCTAACAGCGATGGCGGCTGGACATATTGCGAGTCCGCCGCCCGCAGAACAACAGGGTCACGAGGCGATACCATAGAAGAGGCAGCGAGCGAGCGAAGACGAAAGGTGACTGCTCACGTATAGGCACTGTGTGGCTGAACATACAGTGGCCGTGAGCTGGAGAGGACCTGTCTCTTGACAGAGGCGCCTTCTTGTTGCTTGTTATTGTTTTTTATTTTACAGCAGCAACGGCAATGCGCGCATTGGTGACAGAAATAGATCAAGTGATTGAAGAGGCTGTGGCAGCGTTAACACGCCACCAGAGCACAGATGGGCACTTCGTCTTTGAGCTTGAAGCAGACGCTACCATTCCAGCAGAATATATTCTGCTCAATCACTACCTCGGCACGCCGAAAGACGCTCTGGAGCGCAAGCTTGCTCATTACCTCCGCGCGATCCAGGGAGAAGATGGTGGTTGGCCTCTTTATCGGAGGGGCGAGGCCAATCTCAGCGCTTCTGTCAAAGCCTACTATGCTCTAAAACTGGTGGGGGACTCTGCTCATGCCCTACACATGCGCCGTGCTCGTGCCAGAATACTGGCTCTGGGCGGCGCTAGTCGCTGCAATGTCTTTACTCGCATTACGCTTGCTCTTTTTAGACAGATTCCATGGAGAGCGGTGCCTGTGATGAGAGTGGAAGCGATGTTCTTGCCAAGATGGTTTCCGTTTCACATGGACAAAGTGTCTTACTGGTCTCGGACTGTTATGGTTCCCCTCTTCATTCTTTATGCCCTGAAACCGCAGGCGTATAATCCGCGCCGGATAGGCATCTCTGAACTTTTTGCAATCCCTGCCGATCAGGTTCGCTGCTATCACATCAATCCAACAGGAAGGAGACTCGGCGACATTCTCATACGCCTGGATAAGCTTGCAAGGGGATGTGAATTTCTTTTTCCTCGTTTTATTGAACGTAAGGCTATTGCTCGGGCTCTCGATTTTGTAGTCGAACGCCTGAATGGTGAGGATGGTTTAGGAGGAATCTTTCCTGCTATGGCCAATGCGATGATGGCCTTCTCTGCTTTAGGCTACCCGCCTGACCATCCATGGTGTACGGCCACGCGTCTGTCGCTGGACAAGTTATTGGTCATAGATGGGGAGTATGCCTACTGCCAGCCGTGCTTATCGCCTGTGTGGGATACAGCCTTAGCCTGTCACGCTTTGATGGAAACGGGTGTAAAAGGTAGCGAAAAGATTATCAGCCAGGCGCTGAGGTGGCTCAAAGGGCGGCAGGTGCTAGAAATGGCCGGAGATTGGGTTGTGCAGAGGCCGCACGTGCGGCCTGGCGGTTGGGCCTTTCAATATGCTAATCCGCACTATCCGGACGTGGACGATACTGCCGTGGCGGTGATGCTGTTGGACCGTGCCAGGCGTGACCTCCCACCAGGACCGGAACGGGAGAGCCATGCTCGTTCCATCGCCCGTGGTAGCGAGTGGGTTATGGGTATGCAGTGCTCTAATGGCGGCTGGGCGGCATTTGATGCTGAGAACGAGCACTATCACCTCAATCACATACCGTTTGCTGACCACGGTGCCCTCCTGGATCCCCCAACAGCCGACGTCAGCGCCCGCTGCTTGGGAATGTTGAGCCAGCTGGAGGACACAGACGACAATCCCACAGACGAGTATCAAGCCGCGCGAGTACGGGGGCTCGACTGGCTACGCCAGCAGCAGGAGTTGGATGGTTCATGGTTTGGCCGCTGGGGAACAAACTATATCTATGGGACTTGGTCAGCATTGAGTGCTTTTTCAGCTGCTGGTGAGAATAAAGCCGCTCCACATGTCCGCCGGGCAGTTGCCTATCTTAAAAGCCGCCAGCGTTGTGACGGTGGATGGGGGGAGGATTGTGCCAGCTACTGGGCACATCGCAAGATGGAGGTCAAGGGCAGCACGCCATCCCAAACGGCATGGGCTCTGCTTGGTCTGATGGCGGCCGGTGAGGTTCACAGCGAAGCCGTAGAGCATGGAATCCGCTACCTGCTGTCTGTTCCACGCATTGGGGCAAAGTGGCAGGAACACTTTTTCACGGCTGTTGGGTTTCCACGCATCTTTTACCTGTGTTACCATGGTTATTCTGTTTATTTTCCGCTTTGGGCTCTTGCTCGCTATCGTCGGTTGCGTAATGTCGAAACAGCACCTATGACATTAGGAATATAGTGATTGTCCTTGGGAAGAGAGGGAATCTATTCGAGCGCGTGACAAAAGTCGGCAGTCACTGATGCGTTACGGAAATCCCCAATAACCCTCTAGGGGGGAAACTGTGTTGGCAGGGGGGAAACTGTGTTGGCGAGATGGTCCATGTCATAGGTCATCCGCCCTATATAGGCACTCATGCGTTGAGTCGTGACGTTCATAACCCCCATGTCGCGGCTCATGCTGTCAAGTAGTGTGCGCATTTGTTCGATATCCTCTGACATCGTGTGCTGAATGTCGGCGATAGTGTGATGAACACGATTCATATTACGATCAAGGGTGGTAATGTTTTGCTGCATAGCCGCGATATGATCCACCATACGAGCAGTATCTTGACGCATGGCTGACATACTATACTGACATAGTAGTTGAGACCGTACGTATGTCCTCTCCGAGACGGCTCACGGTGGTCGTCATGGCATCCATGACGGCCAGAAGGCCTGTGCCGACATCCCTATCCCGCAGGCATCACGCCGATTCAGGCAAGTTCCTGGGCCCGAGCTTTACAATTATAGAGAATTGTGTAAAAAAGTTATACTATTAATCAATAGAACCTCTCTGCACACTGCCTGTGACAAGTTTTGCCTGGAACGCAAAAACGCTGACCGCCTTGGTCAGCGTTTTTTTTTGTAAAAGATTTATCATTAGCCAGAAAATCCTTTAAAACGAGTACCTCCCTTGGCCTGGGAGTGGAGAGCCGCTCTTTCATGCCCACCCGTCTCCTGTTTGCCAGAGAGATGGATCACACGACACGTCTGAGCGGGCAATCGCTGTTCCCCCAGCACGCGGGTGCAGGCAGATTCCGCCTCCTTGGACGTCATCCCCATCAAACGGGCGTGATAGAGCGTGTTCCCTTCGACATTGGCGGGGGCGGGGATAATGGCGATAGACGGCTTGTTTTTCGGCATTTGCAAAATTGCGACAGCCGATATTACTGCTGTGCGTGCTGTGTGGATCTGACGGAAAGAACCAATCTGGATGCCCCAGAGTCTCGAGGGTGTGGCCTGGACTTTTTGAGGGGATAGAGATGTGATTGGCCGTGCGGTCCGCACTGCATGTGAATCTGTTTTTTTTGTGCGCGTTTCTACATGACGTATGTTCCTACTCCTACGTACCATGGGATCGAGCTGAACCTGCGGATGCTGAGCAGATTTGCTGTCCTCCTTTTGATGCGCCTTCTGGATTGCCTGCGGAGTCACTCTGATAGATTGTTGTTGTGATTCATGCTTTACCTGTTTAGGAGGAGAAACACGTCTTATCGTTGTTATAGGCTTGCCGGAGAGACGGGCAAACGCAGCATCAAATAAATCTGCCATGTGAGCGTCTCGCCATCTAGATGTCTTACCACCAAGAACAACACCAATAAGACGCTTATCCCCCCGTCTTGCAGAGGTTACTAGGTTGAATCCCGACGCCGCTATATATCCAGTCTTAATACCATCTGCCCCCTTATAATTTAGTAAAAGTTGATTATGTGTTTTGATATCCTGCTTGTTATATTGGAATCGATGCCTGGAAAAATAATGATAATATTGAGGATAGTCTCTGATGAGAGCGAGGCCCAAGATCGCCATATCCCGTGCCGTGGTAATCTGCGCCTTATCAGGCAATCCAGAAGAGTTCCTGAAAGTTGTATTACGCATGCCCAACTGTCGGGCTGTGGCGGTCATCATCACCGCGAAATCGGATTCTCTGCCTCCGAGCGTTTCAGCGACCACGTAGGCAACATCATTGGCTGATTTTATCACGAGGGCGAGGATAGCATTATTAGCAGAAATTGTTGCACCAAGTGGCAGATTGAGCTTTGAAGGTAACTGCGTCACCGCTCCGGCGGAGACCTTCATGGGCGTTCCCAACGTTAACTGCCCCTCGGCAAGGGCTTGAAACAGCACGTACAACGTCATCATCTTTGCCAGGGATGCTGGGTGATTCAGATCGTCAGCACTCTCGGCGTGCAGGACTTGGCCAGTATCTGCTTCCATGACAAACGACGCATACCCCGCTTGCACTGTCTCTGGCCACAAGAATCTGAGCCCAGCCAGCAGAAGCAGAATGGGCGCGCAGGCACGGCACGCGTTAAAACACCTTTCTCTGCTCAAGGCGTCCCCCTTACCCCAAAGCAAGATCTCAATGGAGAGACTCTTGAAATGAACAGCTCATTAGACCCCTCTAAAGACCCCTCTAACTAGGTACGGACGATCCCAGTTCGCATGGGAGATCTCTTCATGGTGCCACCTTATGGCAGAACGTCCAGCAGAGCAATGGACCAGCTAGTGAGCGCAGCTGCAGATTATACGTTTTCTCTCATGCGGTTTCTCTCTGAGATGGTTCTGAAAGGTAGGCACAGAGGTACCAACGCCTGCACTCCGTCACGTCAAATCCTTCACGTCAAATCCTTGACAGAACACGTCTGAGGCTGTAGACAGCCTATCCGCTGAATACATGGCAGATTCTGGGGCGTCTGTGCTTGGCAGCGGCGGAGTAGCTCAGCGGTAGAGCAGGGGAATCATAATCCCTTTGTCGGGGGTTCAAATCCCTCCTCCGCTACCACATCCCCGACTCCACCACTGCTCTGCCCATGCTCTCATGGCCTCCAACCGTAGACCTTAGAGACTTCTCCCGCTGCGGCGCGACTCTACGACTCCAACATGACCTTGCCGACAGGCTGTCTGCAAAAGGACCGCTCCTCGGAAGGGAGCGGTCCTTTTGCCATCATTCAACGTTCGACACATATAGCAATACCCATACCACCACCAACACAGGCAGTTGCAAGACCCTTTTGAACACCACGCTTAATCATTTCATAGATGAGGGTCAGGAGAATGCGACAGCCGGAGGCTCCAATAGGATGGCCAAGGGCGATCGCGCCACCATTGACATTGACTCGTGAAAGATCCCAACCCATCTCCTTGTTGACGGCGACTGCTTGTGCCCCGAAGGCTTCATTAGCCTCTATCAGCTCCAGGTCATCGACTGTCCAGCCAGCGCGCTGCAGAGCAAGCCGGCTCGCGGGCACAGGACCGATGCCCATAATGGCGGGGTCAACACCATGGGTTGCCCAGGAAACAATACGGCACAGAGGAGTGATTCCGCGCCGTGCGGCGTCCTCAGCCGTCATCAGGACGACTGCAGCGGCGCCATCGTTGATTCCAGAAGAGTTGCCAGCCGTGACAGGCCCGTCCTTTGAAAAAGCCGGACGCAGCTTAGCCAGTTTCTCCATGGTTGTCCCATGTGTTGGATGTTCGTCGTTCTCCACCACAGTCTCTCCCTTTGACCCTTTGATGGTCACGGGAATAATCTCGTCCTTAAATTTTCCTGCTTTTTGGGCAGTTTCAGCCTTGTTCTGTGAGGCACAAGCAAATGTATCAATCTCCTCACGGGTCAACTGCCACCGCTGCGCTACGTTTTCTGCAGTATTCCCCATGTGATAGTGACCAAACGGGTCTACGAGACCATCGCGCAGCATGCTGTCCACCAACTTGCCCTCTCCCATGCGCACACCACCCCGTAGATTGATGACGTGCGGGGCCCAACTCATGGACTCCATACCACCGGCCACGACGATCTTGCTATCACCCATCTTGATGGACTTGTAACCTTCGGCAACAGCCCGCATGCCAGATGCACACAACTGGTTAACGGCATACGCCGTGCTCTCGTGCGTCATCCCACAATGAATAGCAACCTGACGAGCAGGACCCGCGCCTGCATTGCTCTGCAGCACGATTCCTTGGATCAGTTCGTCTACTTCTTTTGCCTCTGTTTGAGCGCGTTTCAGGGCTTCTGTAACAGCCACTTCCGCTAACTTTGTCGGTGGCAGGGAACTTAACGCACCATTGAAGCGCCCGACAGGCGTTCGTGCCCCTCCAGCAATTACGATATCTGTCATATCTTTGATACCTCCTTGGACTTCCAGGGAACTTCCGAGCGTGTCCCTAGCTGGTGGAGAGGATGCCTCTCACACAAAAAGCTCGCCCGCCTAGCTGGCGCTGCCCTGTTACAAAGCATGCTCCTCCAGACAGGCCATACCCTAATAAAGGGCGATATTCTACCCTCTTGTAGAGAGTATATTTCAAACCATTCCGCTGCGTATAGAGCCGCCAGGCACAGAATACAGAATGGCGGCCAATGACTGCCAGAAAGAGATGCCGTGGCGCGATTTCCCAGTTTTTGCCATACTAGCCCGCGCGTGCCATGACAATCCGCAAAGAAATATAGGCATTCCCTTCTCCCCTCGCGATTTCTCTCAGAGACCCATGATGCAGAGACCCAACAAGCGCTCGCATGCAAGAGTGAACTCTCTTATTATGAGGAGGAGTTGATGGGATAGACGCTATTTGCTTTAGCCGCACGGACGCTTGCCTGATGATGAGAGAAGGGGATGGGCCGGATACAGAGCCGGTTATGATTAAGAAATATGCCAATCGCCGTCTTTACAATACAGCGGCGAGTCATTACGTCACACTGGATCATCTCTCTCGGATGGTCAGGGATGGCACAAACTTCGTGGTCCACGATGCCAAGACGGGCGAAGACATTACACGTTCCGTCCTCACTCAAATTATCGTCGAGGAAGAAGCAAAGGGCCAGAATCTGCTGCCTATTAATTTCTTGCGTCAGTTGATTAGTTTCTACGGTGATTCTCTTAGTGGATTAGTGCCGTGCTATCTGGAGTACAGTATGCAAGCATTCGCCCAGCATGAGGAGCAGATGCGTTCATTGCTGCAGAACGCACTTGATGGCCTTTTTCCTTTCCATCGCTTTGAGGAAATGGGCAGGCAAAACATAGCTTTTTTCGAAAGCGCCATGAAAATTTTTAGTCCCTTCTTTCAGAGTGCAGAAAGACAAGAGACTGCCTCCAAACGTTCCTCATCTTCTCTACAGCGTTTTGCTTCATATGAGTCCAATATAGCTGAATTACTCTCAAAGATCAATACCATTCAAAAGCAACTGAATAAACTCATGAAAACACCTCATCAGCATGAGAAATAGTTCATGTGACGATCTACTTAACCTGGACTGCATTAGAAATGTGAGAGATGATCCTGGAATTCTGTGTTCTGGAATTCTGTGTTTCTGGCGGCGTCGTCATATCACCGGCCGTGCAGACGAAAAGTTATCAGGCACTAAGACGGTGTTCTGTGGAGAGGCAATGGTATCGAGCCCTGGAAAGTCAATGGTATAATGTAAGCCGCGGCTTTCCTTCCGTCTCAATGCAGACTGAATGATGAGTTTCGCGACTAGAGTCAGGTTGCGCAGTTCTATGAGGTCGTCGGTGACGCGAAAGCTACGGTAGTATTCACTGATTTCTGCTGACAACAATTCGCAACGACGCTGAGCGCGTTCCAAGCGTTTCGTGGAACGGACAATACCGACGTAATCCCACATAAAGCGTCTTAGTTCATCCCAGTTGTGGGAGACGACGACTTCCTCATCGGAATCTGTGACACAGCTTTCATCCCAAGATGGCAATGTGGGTGGCGCCTGTATATCGGGCAGCTGAGACAGAACATCAGCGGCAGCGGCTGCACCGAATACAAAGCATTCGAGGAGAGAGTTAGAGGCCATCCGGTTAGCGCCGTGTAACCCCGTGAAAGCGCACTCGCCGATGGCGTACAAATTGGGGACGTCTGTCCTGCCAGCGATGTTTGTGATGATTCCACCACAAGTATAGTGTGCCGCTGGAACGACGGGAATCTGCTGCTGTGTCATGTCTAGGCCGAATTCCAGACACTTGGCATGGACGGTGGGAAAATGACTAACGACAAAATCGGCTGGCTTATGACTGATGTCGAGATAGACACAATCTAGGCCTGATTTTTTCATTTCATTATCAATCGCCCGGGCAACGATGTCGCGGGGAGCCAGCTCTGCTCGAGGGTGGTAGGAGTCCATGAAGACCTGACCGTTCGGGAGCCGTAAGGAACCGCCTTCGCCACGCACCGCCTCGGTAATCAGGAATGATTTTGCTTGCGGATGATAGAGACATGTAGGATGAAATTGGCAAAACTCCAGATTCGCTACCCTGCAGCCGGCCCGCCAGGCCATAGCAATCCCGTCTCCTGTACTGCTGTCTGGATTCGAGGTATACAAATAGACCTTGCTCGCACCGCCAGTCGCCAACACCACTACTCGTGCTCGTACCAGCCTCACCTGGCCGCTCCGACGGTCCAGAGCGTAGACGCCGACACAGCGACCGAGCCTCCCCATGCTCAAGGACTCGCGCAGGAGATCAATGATAATGTGGTGCTCTAAGAGCACGACATTCTTAGCCATTCTGATTCTCTCTATCAGAGTGGTCTGCACGGCGACACCGGTCGCATCAGCGACGTGAACAATACGGCGGTGACTGTGTCCTCCTTCGCGGGTGAGATGCAAGATGGTCTCACCTTTAGAGGTAAGAGCAGTGGTAAAAGAGACCCCGTAATCAACGAGCATGCGGATAGCGACCGGCGCATGTTCAGCAACAAAACGGACTACGCTCGTGTTGCACAAGCCGGCACCGGCAGAAATCGTGTCTGCCACGTGCCCCTCAACGCTGTCAGCATCGTCCAGGACCGCAGCAATGCCTCCCTGGGCATAGAATGTACTGCCATCGGCGAGGGCGTTTTTGGACACAATGGCCACTCTTACCCGCGGCACCAAATGCAGCGCCATTGTCAACCCGGCAGCCCCGCTTCCTACGATCAGCACGTCATGATAAAATGCTGAGGAGAAAATGCTCAACTCCCTTCACTCTGTACAGCCATAACGAACGGGGCCCTCTTTAGGCAGAGACAACAGCGTGCCAGTCCAAACCAATATCAACAGCGGCCGCTGAATGTGTGATTCTCCCAACAGAAATGCAATCAACGCCTGTTTCTGCAATAGATCGAATAGAATTTAAAGTTATGCTACCAGAAGCTTCTGTTTTGGCCCGACCGGCAACGAGAAGAACAGCTAGACGTAATGTACGTATATCCATATTATCTAGTAAAATAACATCAACTTTAGCAGTTATCGCTTCACTGACTTGCTCAAGAGAATCACATTCTACCTCTATTATTCTATTCATAAAATTAAATCTAGCTAATTGTATAGCTCTTGTAATACCCCCGCATATAGCAATATGATTATCTTTGATAATTACGCCATCGTACAATCCAAACCTATGGTTTCTTGCCCCCCCAATACGGGTGGCATATTTTGCCAAGAGTCGCAGACCAGGGAGAGTCTTTCGTGTGTCAAGCAGAGCGACGCCCGTGCCTCTGAGACGCTCCACATAAGCCCTTGTCTCCGTGGCAACACCGGACAGATGTTGGAGGATGTTCAGGGCCGTCCGCTCGGCTGCCAAAAGCTTTTGCGCAGGGCCGTTGATTTCAGCCAGTATTGTACCAGCGGGGACACTCTTGCCTTCCATGACCTTGGCTGTAAAAAGAGCCTCTGGCGCGACTGTTTGAAACACATAGGCCGCGATCGGTAGCCCAGCCACTACCATGCTATGACGGGCCATGAGTCTACCGTGAAAGTGCAGACCGATGGGAATCACAGCTTGCGACGTGATGTCACCCGTTCCAACGTCTTCTGCTAAGGCCACCGCAATGACCTGCCGCGCCGCCGCTGATTCGGCGGCTGTCAGCACAGACAGAGGCTCAACGGAGTCATTCTGCGGCATAACCTGTTTTTGTGCTAATACCTAATGACATATCTAGCATACGTTGTAGGGGCTGGAGGGCGCGTAGGCGCATGTCTTCTGCAATCTCTATACGTGGACTCTCATTTGCGAGACATAAATACACCTTAGTCAGGGTGTTCCTGGCCATATGCGGACAGATTGCACAGTTGCAACTGCCATCTGAGCCAGGGGCTGGGAGAAAACGCTTATGTGGCGCAACCTTTACCATTTGGTGAAGGATATGGGGCTCCGTGGCAATGATGAACGTCCTCTCCGTAGATTCCGCCACGTACTGCAGCATGCCGTGGGTAGACCCAACATAATCTGCACAGAGGAGAATACTGTCTTGGCACTCTGGGTGAGCCACAACCCTGGCCTCTGGGTAAAGACTCTTCAGTTTTCGTATTTCTAGCGCAGAAAACTGCTCGTGGATGACACAAGCGCCTGGCCATAGGACCATATTCTCGCGGCCAGTGCGCCGTTTGATAAAGTGACCGAGATGGTAGTCAGGTGCAAAAAGAATTGGCTGATCAACTGGAATCTGATTGACAATGGCCTCAGCATTAGACGACGTCACGATAATATCAGAAAGGGCTTTCACCTCAGCTGAACAGTTTATATAGCTGACCGCTATATGATTCGGATGTTTCTCCCGAAATTTCTTGAATTGTTCAGGCTTGCATGATTCTTCGAGAGAACAACCTGCAGTAATGTCCGGCAGCAGAACCAAGCGGTCCGGATTCAGAACCTTCGCCACTTCACCCATGAAACGGACGCCACAGAAAACGATGACGTCTGCCCTTGTTTCTGCGGCCCGGCGCGACAAATCAAGAGAATCACCGACGAAATCAGCCATATCCTGGAGAATACCGTTTTGATAATAATGGGCCAAAACAACGGCATTCTTCTGCCATCGCAACCGATCAATTTCCGCACGCACGTCAGGCATGTCAGGGACAGACATGAGGTCGGATTTTTTCATAACAGGCTAGTACTCCGGGCTTGTTATCTTGCCGCTTTTTAAAAACGCGTTCCTGTTCATACACCTACCACAGAACGAAGGCCCGTGGACGCTGCTGGAGCAGAGCGGGCAGTCTGAGAACTATGAGAACTAAGCAGCCGCAGCAGCCATGGAGTGCATGCCTGGTCCTGAAGCAGCATCTGCTGCGATGCAAAGCCCTTTGGATCAAGGCAGGGTTATGAATTCGACATTGATGAAGATTCACCACGCCCGACAATTCTCAATCTTAGGGAGTGCGAGTAATTGCATAATCACGTAAAACTCCCATTTCTATCTGGGTTTCTTGCAACCTAATGTGCACCACATCACCAATACTAACGATACCAACAAGCCGTCCATCCTCTAAGACAGGGAGATGGCGAATACGGCGCTGAGTCATGATTTGCATCAAATCCTTGACGTCATCAGTTGGCTTGCACGTGATGACTGTGGTAGTCATGAGATTCCGCACCGGCATCGTCAAGGCAGCGGCCCCGTATTTAGCCATTCCCTTGACGAGATCACGTTCGGATAAGACCCCTTCCAGTTTTCCCTTTGGGTCACAGGCGACCATCACGCCGATCTTGTGCTCAGTCAACAATCGGGCCGCATCGCTTACCATGTGTTCTGGCAGAATGGTAATAACGTTACGCCCTTTCTTAGCGAGGATTCTCTCAACGCTCACGGTTGCCCCCTTGCTGACAAGGCCCTGACAAGGGCAGCTGCCGTAGATCACCATCTCTCGTGGCGATCCTGCAGACATTCCCTTGAGCTGCATCCCCGCCGCCTGCGCAGGTGGGGGGAAGCATGGGTCACATAGTCTGTGACACTCAGAATGACCGCAGAATGCAGTCTTTGCAACAGGAAAGACTGCAGCGGGGAACACAGACCATTGCCATGTTTAACGACACAGGGTCCCTCGCCAACGCCGTACACAATCTCGCACAACATTATTATATATAATTAAATGATTATATGATATATAATTAAAGAACACTCTATTATATTTCAAATATCACTACGTTTCACTGCGGCGTTGGCGTGAATTTAAAGCCTTTCTCTCAGGCAGCAACAGGGCAGTGCCATCACCTCACACGGGAGGACGGGATTCCTCGTGACGAGCGCAACGCCCCTTCAGGTCCAGAAGGTTTGACAGAGCCTTCACTCACTGGACTGAGGAGAGGTCATGCTTTTTCTGGATGAGCCGCTGCCTCGTGCGAGACTGTGCGTGAGCACAGTGCTACTCATACCTTGCTGAATGAGTGAATGAGTGACGGCACGACTGAGCATATTTTATTATAAACGTATTCCGAGTTATTATACGAGTTATTATAAATGTCGTCCGAGATTCTCCATATGAGTTCTGCGCGTTCACGTTCACAGTCACAGACCTCACAGACCCAACAGGTGCATGACCACACGGCGTGTGTGTGGGGATTGGCGATGTTCAGCGAGGTAAATTCCCTGCCACGTCCCCAGAACAGGGTGACTCTCTCGGACGGGAATGGAGAGGCAGAGCCCTGTCAGCATTGTTCTGATATGAGACGGCATATCGTCTGGCCCTTCAATAGTATGACGGTAGAGCTGCCGCGTTTCTGGGACGAGACGTCTAAGGAAGGTGCTGAGATCATTGGTGACATCTGGATCTGCATTTTCCTGAATGATGAGACTCGCCGAAGTGTGCTGGCTGAACAATGTTAGCAAGCCCGTACAGATCTCCTGCCGTTTCACCCAGGCGGTGACGTCACGAGTCATATCAAAAAATCCTTCACCTGTTGTCATGACGGTCAGAGTCTCCTGTGCCTGTTTCATCATGCACCTTCCTTTCCACTCCCTCGTGCCGTCTTTCTGACAAGTTCCGCCAACCGGGCCAGTAGAACTTTCCTGTTAGCCTGATAATCCGTCTCCTCCCACCACTGGCGCAAGGCACGCAGCAACATGCCAACCTTTGGCCCTGGTTCCAATCCGAGTGCTAACACGTCCTTCCCTCTCACGGGGAACGGGATGTTTTTCCACTGGGTGGTCGTTCTCAGTCTTTGCAGCAACAACCTATTGTCAGTCTTGTCATCTATAGCCGTGTCGCCCATTGCAGCTTGCCGTGCCGCCCACTGCATCATCGTCAAGTCCCTGAACCGCACCGCTCCCAGGGTTTGTAGAGCCCGGCGTAGAGCCCCTTCCGTCATCCCAGGCGCAGCAGCAGGGGTGAGTGCCGTCGGGACATCTTCTAGCACTAGCAGGCTGCGTAGGCGGCGACTCTCAGCGAGCGGTAAACGCAGGCGCGTGGCCACGGCTTCAGCTGTTCTTTCTCCGACCGTCAAAACGGCAGCAAGACGACGGAGCGGATCTGACACAATTCCTTCAATAGGGAATCCGCGCTGCTCCTCAAGCCAGACAAGCACACGCAGACGTTCGAAATGACTGGCTTCATGGAGCACGTATTGCAAGATACCAAGCTTTCTCATCAGTAGCAATATGCTGGCTGGATCCGGAGCCAGAAGAATTTTCCACAACTCATCTCGAACCCGCTCACCGGACAGAGAAGCTAGCCGTGGGGCAAGCTCACGGCATGCCGCCAGAGCGGCGTCGTTTGGAGCGGAGCGCCCATACAAAGCATGAAAACGAAAATAACGTAAAAGTCGCAGGACATCCTCCTCAATACGGGCCATTGGTGAGCCAACAAAACGGACATGACCACGGTAAAGATCTGAAAGCCCGCTGTAAGGATCATAAATGGCGCCATCTGCATCTGCAGATAGAGCGTTCATGGTAAAGTCACGGCGCGCTGCATCCTCTGTCCAGTCTTCCGTGTAGGCTATCACGGCGTGGCGGCCATTGCAGACGATATCACGGCGCAAGGAAGTAATCTCAAATGTTTCTCCCCCCTCTACAAGAGCCGTGACTGTCCCATGCCCGATAGGCACCGTGCGGACACCTGCCCTTTCCAGCAACCACTGCACGCGTTCTGGTCTATCAGGTGTGGCAAGATCGATATCCCGAAACGGCCGCTGCAGCAGAATGTCCCGCACACACCCCCCGACAAATCGTACAGATGCGCCCTCTGCTGTCAAAGCAGTGATAACTCGTTGTGTTGCCGGTTGAGACATTAGTAAAAAGCGCATGATAGGAGAGAATGCTGCCGCTCTCATCATTTCTCGTCTCATCCTTCGTGCGGTGTTCTTGGTCCACTGGATGGATACTATGGTCGCAGACAGGATAAGGTAAATGGGTTAGAGCGCTCTCATGGCGCAGAGTGTCCTCACGCCGCAGAATCGAGAGGGGGAACACCTAGCACCTCGAGAGACTAGCAAGAAAACCTCAGCATGCAGAAACCAGACTCTGCAGCGACAATCTGATAGAGATTCATGAGAATGGCAGCCGTCGCTCCCCATATATAATGGCCTTTGTAGGGCAGGGCATAGGTGGTTCGCACATACTGCGAATGCGCTGGTGTGAGACGCCTGTGGTGAGAGGGGTTGAGAAGAAAGGCCAGTGGCATTTCAAAGACATCGGCGACTTCCTCTAACGCCTTTCTCAAAATAAGAGGTGGGCGGATCAACCCAACAACTGGCGTTACGACAAACCCAGTCAGCGTTTCATAATCTTCCAGACAACCTATCACGGTCACAGACTCGGCGACAATGCCCACTTCCTCCCACGCCTCACGCAATGCAGTATCGACTGGTCCATGGTCCGCATTCTCTGCCCGCCCGCCTGGAAAGCACACCTGACCTCTATGACTCGCCAGATGCTCTGTACGCCGGGTCAAGAGAATTGACAGATGTTCGGCATGCGCCACTAGAGGGACGAGGACAGCTGATAGAATACCTGTCCCAGACTGATGATACATGGGAGGCCGCCGAGTCGCTACGACCAACCGTGAGAGCAGATCAGTCTGTTGTTGGTTCATCCACGCCTCTGCCTAAGGGAAAGAAAGTTTCACTGCTCCAGATTCCGAACAGGGAGCCCGCAGCACACTTCTCCTCTACCCCCACCGCTACCAGTTCATAGAACACGGCCCGAGAGAGGCGGGCTTCCAACCCCTCGCGAACAGTCACGTAGGGAACAGCCGATTCTCCCAAAGAATGATTGTGGGTCATACGCAATGGGTGCAGGCGATCCACCGTGACGATTTCATCCACATTGGTCCGCAGACTGATACACTGCTTCCTGCCCTGACCTGCCAAGAACATCTCGACAGCGATGAATGGCACATCTTCGACGTCTATCGCGCATGCCTCCTCAGGCGTGATGAGGCAGTAGGAGCCATCTGCCTGCCGGGTCAGCAACGAGGCGAACAAACATACAATTTCTTGGCGATGGATTTTGGATTCACGGTAGTGCCAGTCACCATGACGGTCAATCCTTATGTGAAACAATTGACGATTTTGCTGTCGTGGCTCGCGAATCAACCCAGCGCGAGCAGAGAACTTTTCTCTTCGTCTGCCCGTCATGGAGTCATGGCCCAAGCATGCGCGTGAACCCATCTTGCGCCTCCTTGCGCGCGCGGCCTGCCCCACGGATGCTCCGCGCGGCTCTGTACGGAGGCCGCCTGTGAGCAGAGCGAAATTATTACTAATGATTGATTTTTCAAGGCGCACACCTCGCCCTTCATGATGGGTAGCGTCATCGACCGTCAGCCAGAATGCCCCCCCCAACGGGCAGGCAACACTCTCTTCACTTCACCATGAGTCGCTGTCGCTGGCTCCCGCATTGTTGTCCTTATTGTCCTTCCTAGCGTATCCTAGTGCGTACAGGCTTGCTTTTATTTCATTCAGAATCTCTGGATCGTCTATCGTAGCCGGCACTTTATAGGGTTTGTCATCGGCAATCTTCTGGATTGTGCCACGCAGGATTTTGCCAGAACGTGTCTTGGGCAGGCGCTGCACCCTGGCAAGCGTCTTGAAGGCAGCAACGGCACCGACTCTCTCACGCACCATGGAGACCAGTTCGGGGATGATCTGAGTCTCAGACCTGGCTACGCCTGCTTTCAGACAGATCAAGCCAATAGGAATCTGCCCTTTCAGGGAATCTGCGACACCGACCACCGCACATTCAGCGACATCAGGATGGGCCAAGAGGACCTCCTCCATAGCACCGGTGGATAAGCGATGGCCGGCAACATTAATAATGTCATCTGTTCGAGCCATGACGTAGATATAGCCGTCCTCATCGATGTAACCAGCGTCTCCGGACTGGTAATAGCCAGGATAGGCCTGAAGATACGATGTGCGGTAGCGATCCTCACGCTGCCACAACATCACCAGGCTCCCTGGCGGGAGGGGTAACCGGCACACCAGCGGACCGCTCTGGCCTATGGGTGCGAGACGGCCATCTTCACTCATGACTCTCACGTCCCATCCTGGCACCGGCAGTGTTGGGGAGCCGTAACGGACTGAGTATCTATGCAACCCCAGACAATTAGCGGCGATTGCCCAGCCTGTTTCGGTCTGCCACCAGTGATCAATCACAGGAACTTTGAGATGATGCTCAGCCCACTGTATCGTCTGAGGGTCAGAACGTTCGCCGGCCAGAAAAAGAGCACGAAAGCCTGCGCCTCCCACATCATATTTTTTGAGGTAATCGGCGTTTGGATCTTCACGCTTAATAGCGCGGAAGGCGGTAGGCGCGGTAAAGAGGGTGCTTATCCTATGCTCTGTAATGACGCGCCAGAAAGCCCCAGGGTCTGGTGTGCCAACAGGTTTCCCCTCATAGACAACGGTTGTACAACCATGTAGAAGCGGAGCATAGACGATATAGGAATGGCCAACTACCCAGCCCACGTCAGAAGCAGCCCAGAACACTTCCCCCGGTCTGACGTCGTATATGGCATCCATGGTCCACTTGAGAGCGACCGCATGGCCCCCATTGTCACGGACGATTCCTTTGGGGTCGCCAGTCGTCCCTGACGTATAGAGAATATACAAAGGGTCTGTCGCGAGCAGAGGGACGCAATCAACCGCTCGAGCCGCGGCTATGGCTGAATCGTAATCCAGGTCGAGACGAGAAGAGAAAGAGACCTCCGCCTGAGGCCGACGGACTATGATAAGCCGATCAGGTTTGTGGGTGGACCGCTCAATGGCCTTGTGCAGCAAAGGCTGGTACGGAATGACCGTGCCACCCTCTATCCCACAGGAAGCGGAAAATATTACTTTTGGCTTAGCATCGTTAATGCGCACCGCAAGTTCGTTCGGGGCAAAACCACCGAAGACCACAGAATGAATGGCACCGATTCGAGCACAAGCCAGCATAGCGATCAGTGCTTCCGGAATCATGGGCATGTACAGGATAACCCTATCCCCCCTTGTCACACCCTCAGCAACTAACGCACCTGCGCACATTGCGACAAGATCCCTTAACTCTGCATAGGTGATATGCCGCTGTGCGCCAGTTGTTGGACTATCCCAGATAATAGCGCACTGTCCACCCCGGCCCTGTTCCACATGACGATCCACAGCGTTGTAGCAAGTATTGATGAGACCACCATGGAACCAGCGGTAGAGAGGCGGATGGGAATCATCAAGAACTTTGTGCCACTTGCTGTACCAATGGAGATTTTCTGCGACTTCTCCCCAGAATCCTTCCGGATCCGATAGGGAACGCTGGTAGGCGAGCTCGTATGGATTCATTGTGCATAGGCCCTCTCTATCATGGGGCTTGTCCCAATAGCCCGGACTCTTCTTCTGAAGTAGCTAGTGAAGTAGCGAGGGAAAGCGTGTTGAGCAGAGAGACAAATTCTATAGTTAACTGTGAATAAAAAAGATAAAACAATTACAAGGAGTATTCGCGTCATGTACTCGTGGCCTCATGGAGAGAAATCTTGTTGCGTAGATCGCGCAGTTTTGTTGCCTGTTCTTCATTCAGGACCACAGGCAAACCTGTAAGTAAGACACCCTCACATATCCTCTCATCCTCTCACCAATGAAGGCTCCCTGCGGGGGACGATGGAAGCTCTCATATGTCGACGTGTAACCGTTCTATTGCTTCCTTGATTCTGAGTTTTTGACGTTTGAGGTCTGTCAGTATCGTGCTATCCGGCAAAGGCCGTTGATTTTCTGCTGCAATCGCGGATTCCAGTTCTGCGTGTTTTGCACGCAACGCTTCGATGTGCGTCTCCACACTCATCACGACTCTCCCTGAACACTTGCTATTCTTTGTACTATGCTTTCTTTGACCATGTTTTACCAGAATCTGTGAATAAGATCGGTAGGATCAGATTCTGCTGCCCCTCACTGGTGACATGAACTGTATGTTGTCCTGAACTTGCGAACATTGGGAGCGGATTCATGGGCGAAAGCGCGCGTCTGATTGCAGGAATCAGTGGGGCCTCTGGTGTAGTTTACGGCCTACGCCTCCTGACAATGGCAAAAAAATTAGGAATAGAAACACATCTTGTGATGACTCCTAATGCAGAAGTGACTCTGGTACGCGAAACCTCCTACCAAGTGAGGGATGTGCAAACGATGGCGGATGCCTGTTACCAGGTGCATGATATGACAGCACCCTTGGCCAGTGGCGCGTTCCGGACCATGGGGATGGTGGTCGCCCCCTGTTCTATCCGCTCGCTGTCGGAGATTGCCACTGGTGTGACGTCCAACCTGCTGACACGGGCGGCAGATGTCACGTTGAAGGAGCGGAGACGGTTAGTGCTGATGGTGCGTGAGTCCCCGCTGCATGGAGGACACCTCAGAGCGATGCTACGAGTCTCAGAAATGGGTGGGATTCTGGCCCCGCCAGTGCCAGCTTTTTATATAAGGCCTCAATCTTTAGACGAACTGGTGGACTATGCGGTAGGGCGTGTACTTGATATGTTTTGTGTGAACACGTGTCTGCCTCGATGGGGTGAGAACATCTGAGAGCGAGCGGGAATCACCCCTGTGCGCTCCAAAAGACTCTCAAGCAGGCGCTATTTGTGTGTTGCGGCCCGCACTGCAGAGAGTCAGTGCTCTGAGTCAAATGCATACAGATCACTTTGGCAGCTGACTGGATTCTGCTATGATGGCAGGCGAGCCAAAAGTGGCCGGCCGGCTAAGCATGCCAACGATGTGGGTCAATCAGAGGCCACGGGAGAGTCGCGAACACTGTGTTGGTTGCATGAAAAAGGTCAATGTGCCCCCGTCTACCAAGAGTGCCTGCCAGACTATGAGAACTCTACAGTCTCTTGCCTTCAAACCTTTCTATTTTGCTGAGCGGCTGCACGTGGTCAACCTGCACAGTGACGTGGGCGTTGCGACACTATGGACGCCGGTGCGGACTGTGATGGATGTCCTGAGACGGTTAGGAATCGACCTTGATCCCGCTTCATCGCGTATTGCTGTGCTCGCTAACCTCTATGGTGATGGCCTCCCGCAGCTCATTCGCAATTTACTGTGGAATCCACAAATTCGTCATTTGCTGATTCTCGGTCAGAATTTGAGCGGATCGGCAGAGGAACTTGCCAATCTGCTGACACTGGGAGTCGAACCAGCTAAACGTCTTGGCCAGTCTTATTTCCGAATCATTGGCACAGAGCGCTACCTGGATACATCTTTTGATCCTCATTTTCTCATAGGATATATACGACCTGTGGTTCTTGGAAAGTTGTCCGCACCGGAAACTGCAGCCGCGCTCAGTGCATTCTTCACGAGTTTGCCCCCTTTAGAGCTCACACGGCGCGATCGGGTGCACGCGCCTTTACCAGTATACCAACCTGTCTATTTTCCGTCTGAGCCGCGCGCGCACACCATTGTTCGCCAACGGCCTCTCTTGGCGTGGGAGGAGGTTGTCAGGCGTGTACTACGTTTCGGTGTCCCCGCGCGGGTTGATGGCGGCAGACGGCTGGAGCTGCAGAACCTCAAGGTGGTAGTGACGGAGCCTGTCGAAGACGATGCCGCCGCACTGCATGCCGTTGGCTTTAGACTGGATGATTTTCGGGCTTATCAGGCTGCAATTCTCTCAGGTGAACAACCAGCAGACGTCTGTTATACTTATGGTCATCGGCTGCGCCGCCACTGGCACATTGATCTCATCACGGCCGCTGCTCAGAGGCTTGCGGCTGAGCCAACGAGTAGGAATGTTGTCCTCAGCCTGTGGAATCCCGCTAAAGATTTTGGTGTTGCCAGTACTCCTTGTCTTCTCACTGTATTTTTGCGTCTTTTCCAGGATGTCCTGACACTGACGGCGACCTTTCGGGCACACAATGTGATGTCAGCCTGGCTGTGCAATTTATATGGTTTAATGGCTATACAGTCAGAAATTGCACGTAAAGCTGGCGGTCTGCCGCACGGGCCGATCACGGTCGTGAGTCATTCCATTACTATAGACACAGAGGCGACGGAACGACTCGCGTTAGCCAAACAAATACTGACAACACGAGTAGGCGTTGATGGAATCGCAAGAAGTAAACATTTGCAGGAGGATCCGAATGGCTATTTCACCTTTACTGTCGATCAGAAAGCGGGTGAGGTCGTCGCCGTGCACAAAGCCGGTGGCGAGACGCTGACCCAATACAGGGGACGGACAGCGGTGGCAATAGAAGGCCAGATTGCCCGTGATGGCGCGATCTCTGACATCGGTCATGCTCTGTATGTGGGACGCCAACTTGCTCTTATGGAACGACAAGTGCGGAGGCGACACGGGCGCACGGGGTCTTAGTCGTAGCGTGTCGTAGCGTAGAGTGTCGTAGTAGTGTAGTGGTCGTGACGTGTGTTGCCATGTCTACCCTTTTCATCATCGCGACCCCCATTGGCAATCTTCAGGACATTTCTGTGCGTGCCATAGCTATCTTGCGGCAGGTGCCTGTCTTAGCCTGCGAGGATACTCGTGTGACGCGTAAGATTCTCAGTCATTACGAAATCGCTAGGCCTTCGCGACTGCTGTCAATCCACGAGTACAATGAGCACACAAAAGTCCCCCTGGTGGTCAGGTTTCTTTCCGATGGCTATGATGTTGCTTATGTGAGCGATGCTGGGATGCCTGGTATCAGTGACCCAGGATACCTGCTCGTGTGCACTGCACGTGCAGCGGGACATGGAGTAGTAGTTGTACCTGGAGCCAGTGCCATACTGACTGCCCTTGTGACTTCTGGTCTGCCAATGACAGGGTTTACATTTCTCGGTTTTTTACCCCGCCAGTCAGGCCGGCGGCGGCGCCTCCTCGCCCGGATGGCATCCGTGCCAGAGACTTTGGTGCTCTATGAATCACCGCGGCGTTTAGGGAGTCTACTGACTGACGCCCTTGCAGTGTTAGGGGACAGGCGGGCCGCCGTCACTATAGACTTGACAAAAATCTTCGAATCTGTCGAACAAGACTGGCTGTCCGTACTCTCAGAACGTTACAGGGAGGCCGTACGCGGTGAGGTGACGGTGATTATTGCGGGCTGTTTACAAAAGTTCTGCCGGGCAATCAGCACAGAAGAGAAGCCGTCCTGATGAGTCCGAATCCGATCCGAATCTGGAGACCTGGAGACCATGACGGGACTGACGACGGTAGTTTTCCATTCGAACACGCCATCAGGGTTTCTACCTAGGTATTTTCGCCCACCACCGCACGCAACAGCCCCCCCATGCTCTCTCTTTTTAATGGCAAAGATTCTTGCCTTTTCTCAGCAGGGAACTGCACCCACTGCACTGCCAGTTTATGGCCTTGCAGAAAACACCAGGGAGGCATTGGTCCCACCGAATCCAAATGAATTAGATAACGCGGTCAGAATAATGCGCTTTTTAGCTGTGCATGGCACCAAATCGACGTCGCAACCTTCTGCAGGATTCTCGAGATTGAGTGTTGGTGGCACAATGCTCTCTCGCATAGCGAGAATAGTATAAATGGCTTCTGTAGCACCAGCTGCACCTAACAAGTGGCCAACGGCAGACTTAGTAGAGGAGATGCACATTTTATACGCGTGTTCCCTGAATAATCTCTTAACTGCAAAGAGTTCTATTTCATCTCCAAGTGGAGTAGAGGTTCCATGAGCATTGATGTAATCAATAGCGGTAGGCTCAATTCTTGCATTACGCAGGGCATTGGCCATCGCCCGGTAGGCACCATGCCCATTCTCTGACGGTGCTGTAATATGATGGGCATCGCCAGAGAGACCATACCCCAGAACCTCGGCGTAGATTCTCGCACCGCGTCTCCGTGCGTGTTCAAGATCCTCCAGTACCAAAATAGCAGCGCCTTCGCTCATGACGAAGCCATCGCGCTTTCTGTCCCATGGGCGCGAGGCCGCTTGCGGACGATCATTGAAGCCTGTGGACAGGGCACGGGCAGCAGAGAAACCAGCAATGCCAAGCCGGCACACCGCAGCTTCTGTCCCACCGGCTATCATGACGTCTGCATCGCCGAACATGATGAGACGGGAAGCATCGCCGATGGCATGCGCCCCACTCGCGCAGGCAGTCACCGTCGCATGGTTTGGTCCTGTGAATCCGTACTTGATGGAGACGTGCCCAGCGGCCAGATTGATGAGAGCTGCAGGAATAAAAAATGGGCTGACTCGACGTGGCCCATTTCTCTCCAGCGTGACTGCCGTCGCCGCAATACCCGGTAACCCTCCAATGCCTGACCCTATGATGACTCCAGTCCGAGCGCGGTCTTCTTCCCCTTCTGGCTTCCAGCCAGAATCCTCAACTGCCTCAGTAGTCGCAGCCAGAGCATAGAGAATGAAATCATCCATGCGACGCTGTTCCCGTGGTGGCACAAACGCATCAGGATCAAACACCCCATCGCCATGACCACGGGGCACGATGCCGGCAATCTGCGACGGCAGATCAGAAACGTCAAAGTGACCAATAGCGCTGATGCCCGACATGTTGCTAATGAGGCGTTGCCAATTGATGGCCACACCGCACCCGAGCGGCGTGACCATCCCCATGCCTGTGACGACAACTCTTTTCATACCGTGGCGGCCCCTCGTGATATTACGAGAAACGGACTGCTACTCTAACCACTATAACCACTATGATTATGGCTTGACATTCGCCTTGATGAAGTCTGTGGCGTCCTTCACTGTCAAGATCTTCTCTGCAGCGTCATCAGGAATTTCACAACCGAATTCCTCCTCGAACGCCATGACTAGTTCAACCGTATCAAGACTGTCTGCCCCCAGATCATCAATGAAACTCGCGTTCTCTGTGACCTTGAATTCTTCTACCCCGAGGTGCTCGACAATGATTCTTCTCACGCGCTCGGCGATGCTATCGCTCATAATGTTCAGTCCTCGACCCGCAAGTGGAATTACAGCTGAAATAACGCCCGCTGGTACCAGTGCACCCACTCTCAAGACATATTCCAGAGAGTCTCGTACCATACTTTTGCAGGCTTGACCAGCACACACCGCACATTACACGGAGAGATCGGCAGATGGAAACAATTCGGATGGAAACAATTCATACTTCTGTCATACGCCTCCCTCACACGGAACAGCCGCCGTACCTGTTGGAGAACCCCCCCCCATCAGCACGTCTCATACCATGGCCATTCCACCGTTGATATGCAGAGTCTGACCCGTGATGTAGCCAGCCTCTGGACTGACAAGGAACAGAGTGGCTGCGGCAATATCTTCTGGGACACCGAAGCGACCCGCTGGAATGCCTGAGATTAATTTATTCCGTTGCACCTCTGACAATGTATCCGTCATTGCTGTCGTGATAAACCCAGGAGCGACACAATTCACAGTAATATTCCGTGCCGCCACTTCTGCGGCTAAACTCTTTGTCATGCCTATCATGCCTGCCTTGGCCGCAGCATAGTTGACCTGTCCCGGATTGCCCGTAACCCCAACGATGGAAGTGATATGAACCATGCGCCCGAACCGGCGTTTGATCATACCACGTATGACAGCCCGTGAAAGGCGAAAGGCCGCTGTCAGGTTGACATCCATCACCCTTGTCCAGTCGTCGTCCTTCATACGCAGAATCAGCGAATCACGGGTGACCCCAGCACTGTTCACGAGAATGTCGACACGGCCCATGGCTGATTCCGCCTCAGCAACTAATCGCTCCACAGACTCTGCCTCGCTCAAGTTACAGGGTAACACAAAGACGTGCGTACCGGGGACGTGCGTTTTTCTGAGAGCGACACTCAGGGATTCGAGCCTGCGCTGCCGTGTCCCTGACAAAGTCATGGTTGCCCCCCGAGCATACAACTTTCGAGAAATCGCCTCACCAATGCCCCCTGAGGCCCCTGTGACGAGAGCGCACCGGTCTGTCAGGTCAAACATCTTTGCCCTCATGAGATAACCCAGCTAACACCTCACTGGCTTTCATCACAACCCCACAGGAGTTGGACCGTGAGGCACAGCCCAACAATCCGATTCTACAGACGACGCGATCCAGTAATCGCTGTGTGACACTTCATGTTGGTGAGTCCTTTTAAAAAATAATCTATAGCAAGTTTTAGAGTCCTTTCAAAAAAGACTCGATCTCGCCAGGTGTGTGCACGGCCACACCTGTCACCTTTGGCACGATACGTCTGGTAAGACCAGTGAGCACCTTGCCTACCCCAATTTCCACTATCTGCGTTACCCCTTGCGCGTACATGTACAGGACGCTTTCCCTCCATCGTACCGTACCAGTCATCTGGTCAACTAGCAGAGATTTTATTGTTTCAGATTCCTCGACACGGCTCGCGGTGACATTGGCGACCAGAGGCACTGCAGGTCTTTCCAACGGTATCTGAGCCAATGAGTCAGCGACAATTTCTGCTGCAGGTTGCATTAGTTTACAATGAAATGGGGCAGAAACTGGTAAAATTGCAACTCTTTTTGCTCCATAAGCTGTTGCAATTATAACTGCACGTTGAATTGCTGTCATATGGCCGCTCACGACTACCTGGGCTGGTGCATTGTCATTAGCCGCGGTACATATCTCCCCTTCAGCTGCCCGTTCAGCAACGGCCCTAGCGCTGTCAAGATCGAGTCCAAGCAACGCGGCCATTGCCCCAGAACCTACTGGAACAGCTTTCTGCATGGCCTGCCCTCGTATCTTCACCAGTCTTACCGCGTCTGCCAACGTGAAACTCTTTGCGGCAGTCAGAGCAGAATACTCACCCAAAGAATGGCCAGCAACAAACTGAGCGTGCTGACGGAGGTTCACGCCTCCTTCAGCCTCCAATACCCGCATGACGGCTAGACTGACAGCCAAGAGCGCTGGCTGCGCATTTTCCGTCAACTGTAACGCCACTTCCGGCCCCTCAAACATGAGGCGACTCAGGTTCTGTTTCAACACCTCGTCAACCTCTTCAAAGATGAGGCGGGCGGCAAGAAAAGCCTCTGCGAGATTCCGGCCCATTCCTACGCACTGGGAGCCCTGTCCCGGAAACACGAACGCACGTACCATCGGTAACTTATCCTCCGTTACCCAATACCCAAAGATGATATTTAAGTCATACTGGTGCTGGAAACTCTGTCAAGAGTGCTTGCACAAGAAGAAGAACAGTGTATAGTGCGCCCCTTCCGGCCCAAGATGGTCCGTCTTTATCTGTCAGTTGGGCGGAAGGCACAACAGATCAAGAGGCACATATGCCGTTTTACGAAACCGTTTTCATCGTACGCCAGGATGCTTCGCCTCAGCAGGTAGAAAATCTCGCCAATCAGTTGGCCGCTGTCATCGGTGAGCGCGGTGGCAGGCTCAGCAAACGAGAGAGTTGGGGTTTACGTAGCCTAGCCTACAGGATAAAAAAAAATCGTAAGGGTTATTATACATTTTTCAATATTGATGCGCCACCGGATGCTATTCGTGAAATAGAACGACAGATGCGTATCAACGAAGATGTCTTGCGCTACTTAACCGTCAGGGTCGATAGGCTCAACGATCAGCCGTCGCCGATTTTGCAAAGCCGCGGCGGCCGTGAGGGGGAGCGTGAGCGTGGCCGATTCGGGCGTGACCGTGAGGGTAGCGGAAGATTGAGTCGTGAACGTGGTGGTCGTGACCGTAGCAGTGAGCGAGGCAGTGATCGAGGCGAGGGTTATGGGGCTCAGAGTAGCGACAGGCCAGGCGAAGGAGGGACATGATGCCAATGACACGCCGTCCATTTTTCCGCCGCCGCAAGACATGTCCGTTCTCAGGAGCAGATGCGCCTCGGATAGATTATAAAGATGTGCGCTTGCTCCAACGCTATGTCTCAGAAAGAGGCAAAATTGTTCCCAGCCGTATTACGGCTGTCTCCGCTAAAAAGCAGCGCATGCTCGCTCGTGCAATTAAGCGGGCTCGCTATCTCGCGCTGCTCCCCTATGCCGTTGGCTAGCCTACCTATTCAGGCTTGGCTATCACGTGGCAAGACGGCGTCACTACTGACCATGTCGGGTCACTGCCATGGGGAGAGGAAGACATGGAAATTTTGCTGCTGGAACGGATAGAAAACCTTGGTCAGATGGGCGATCGTGTCAAAGTGCGTCCCGGCTATGCTCGGAATTATCTGCTGCCACAACAGAAAGCGCTGCGTGCAACACAGGAGAACATAGCGTATTTCCAGAGAAAACGGACTCAGCTTGAGACAGTCAACCTGAAACGCCGCGAGGAAGCAACAGCCGTGGCTGCCAGGATGGATGGCCTCTCATTGTTGATTGTCCGTCAGGCTGGTGAGAGTGGGCAGCTTTATGGTTCAGTGACAGCACGTGATATCGCGGAGGCAGTTACAGAGACGGGGTTTACACTCCAGCGCCATCAAGTACAGCTCAGGCAGGCGATTAAGACTCTGGGCAAAACGGTTATATGGGTTTCTCTCCATCCAGAGATAAGCGTTCCTGTAACCATTACGGTGGTCAGATCTCTCGAGGAAAGCGGGATGAGCCGTACAGAAAAATTGCGCTCGGAATCGGGCGATGATGGCACAGAACCCCTTGCGGACAAGGCCGATCAGGCCCTCTCTGGGTGAGACCCCTGGGGGGTGGGGGATCTCAGACTAAAAAGATAAAAGATATATGACCGGTCTCAGAGTCATCAGGGCGTTGGACTGAGTGTCACGCTGACTTCGACTCGGAGCGTGTGCTGACCACCGCCAGTCACGACGCCTTTCAGCGGGCTCACGTCGTCGTAGTCGCGTCCCCAAGCGATAGTGATATGCTCAACAGAAGGCATTGTATCGTTTGTGGGGTCGAGATCGACCCAACCGACCACCGGCACATATACCGCCAGCCAAGCATGCGAGGCATCCGCGCCGATGAGCATTGTCGAGTAATCGGCTGCCGTTTGAGAGGGGGTCCGACAGGTATGCACATAGCCTGACACGTAGCGTGCGGCTAAGCCCATGGTCCGGCAACAAGCAATCTGCAAGTGGGCAAAATCCTGACAAACTCCGCGTCTATGGCGTAACACGTCTGTCAGTGGCGTGGCTAAGGTGGTTGCCTTAGGATCATAGGTAAAGTCGCGATGAATGCGGTGCATGAGATCGACTACTGCGGTGAGAATAGGACGGCCTGGTGGGAACGATGGTCTGGCATAGGCTTCGACTGCCGAACTAGTGAAGACAAAGGGTGAATTGAACACATACTGACAGGCCCCGAGAGTCTCTGGAGAGTGAGCACTGGCGAGACAGTCCCGGACTTGCTCCCATGGTGGAGTCCCGTCTGCCGGGGGGAGATTCTGCTCGCGGAGGGTAACAGTGCATAGAGATTCTACTGTCAGTGAGTTGTGCGTCTCTTCAAGAGTGAAGAAAAAGACATTGTTGCCAAAATAATCTGTGCGAGTAGAACGATGGGCTGGTTCTGGCTTGACTCGTATAATGCTCCCATGAATGGTTTGCGTTGGCAGAGCCCGTGGGACTAGGTGGGCAGCGTGATGAGAAACTGTGACAGGTAGGGTGTAGTTGTAGACAGTGACATGACGGCTGTGGTAGGTAACGGTCATGAGGACGCACGGGGCTCTGGCTGTGTGAAAAGGGGGAGTGTTTCCACCGCGTGGGTGAAATACTGGCGGTTAAGGATTTCTGAGAGAGTTCTCAGTTTGAGAGTCATGTCTCTACAAATAGTACCAATCACTGTATTAGCACTGCCCACAGAAAGCGGCGATTCTAGATCAAGAGTCCGTACAGTGGCCAGCATGGCAATGATAGCTTTCTGTTCTGCCGTGAAGGTCCCTGGCATACGGTCAGCACAAATGGCATCCATATGCTCTTGGAGGGCAGAGAGTTGAAAGGCGAGTGAGCGCGGATTACTCTCATCACACAGGAGCAAGTCAGCCAGCGGAACAAGAGTGGGCGGGACCAGGTAGCGGGCCCTGTAAGTCATCATGCTATCAGAGATGCCAAGTACAACGTCTAGAACAGGGCCATCTTCAGTAGTACAAGATATTGTTGTTGCCATTAAATCGAGAACATGTATGGCTCTTTCTAAACGCCGTCCGGCATCGAGAAAGCGCCAAGACATGTCACGTGTCATGTTCTCCATCACCAAGCCGCTCAGTGCTTCTGTCATCTGGATGACCTCATTCAGTCGCAGAAGCATTTCATCAAGATCGCCATCTGCCGCCTGGGAGCCATCTGTCTGGGAGACCACACCACGCCCTGTACAGCGGACCGTTTCGGCCAGTCTCCGGATGGCGCGCCAGGTATCTAGGGATAAACGGTCACGCACAACAGTCGCTATTCTTTGCAAATGACAAATAGAATGACCTAATCCAGAGGAATGCTCTGGATCACCATGAATCCGAATGACCTGCCGTATGACGCTTTCATGAGGCCTCCTTGGAGGAGTCGCATGGCGTCTCTCCCCTTCACAGGGGGGCATCGTGTTTTCAGCCTGATCTCCAGTCACGGAATGGCCGCACATGGTCAGCATGCTCAGTACTATTGCCAAGGTTTCCTCTTGACCAAGCCCAGCCCCTTCTACCTGGCGGGCGAGAGCAGCGCGAAGAATGCGGGTTGTCAGCTCGCTGCGTTCCAAATGGCGGCCCATCCAGAACATGTTATCGGCTACCCGTGAGGAGAGGTCACGCGCACCGCGGACAAGTTTGCTGGGTGCACCGGCCGGTCGCAAAAGAGTAATTGGTTCAACAGGTTTCTCGGACAGAATCCATGTATCCTTGCTCGTGCCACCGTGCTGCATAGAAACTGTGGACAGACCATCTGCGGGTGCTACCCGGGTTAATCCTCCTGGCATTGCTACGTAACTGCCACGATAGGATGCCAAATGAATTCTCGTAACAACTGGCCGCGGCTCCAGCCGATTCATGTTCCAAAGTGGCGCGGTTGACAAACTTACTATTTCTTGTGCAATATAGTTGTATGGTGATGATATAATACGTGCAATAAGATTTGCACGTTCAGCACTCGACAAATTGCGGCCACACAACGGCTGAGCTAATGAAGGGAGCAGCTGTCGCACACATAGCTTGTCAAGATTGCTTATCACATAGTTTAATTCTGTTTTTTGACCACACCACCAAGTGGCCACTGAGGGCATCTTGAGATCCTCGTGCAACAGGACACGGCACAGCCTGGGTAGAAAGGCAAGCCAAGCGGCACTTTCCAGCACAGATGCGCCCAAGCCATTAGCAACGCTCACGGTGCCAGCGTGCACTGCCTGTACTAACCCAGCGATCCCAAGCGAGGAGTCGCTACGCAGTTCAAGAGGATCGCAGTAGCCGTCGTCTGTGCGGCGAATAATGACGTCGACTTGGCGCAGACCGTTAAGCGTCTTGAGATAGACGCGATCTCCACGGTTTGTCAGATCATCGCCATCGACCAGGGTAATGCCAAGATAACGGGCGAGATAGGCATGCTCGAAATATGTCTCGTTGTAGGGGCCGGGAGTGTAGAGCACGATTCTCGGCATATCTCCCTGTCGAGGCGACAAACGTAGGAGTGTCTCTTGTACTTTAAGGAAAAATGGTGCGAGTCTTTCAACCCAGAGTTTTTTGTATATATCAGGATGAATACGCGCAGTGATAATACGATTCTCAAGGGCATACCCAGCCCCAGACGGCGCTGCCGTGCGGTCTCCAATAACCCACCAGCGCCCATCAGGGGAACGAGCTATATCAGCCGCGTACAAGACCAGGGATGTATCCCTGGGCAAGGAAGCCCCATGTAGGGGGCGCCAGAAATCCGGATGACTAAAGACGAGGGCTGGCGGCAGATAGCCCTCCTTGAGCAATTTCTGAGCGCCGTACAAATCGTGCAGTATCAAATTGAGAAGTGTGGCGCGCTGAATCAGAGAATCTTCTATCCCCCTCCATTCATCAGCCCCTATCAGGAAAGGAATCGGGTCTAGTTCCCACGGCCTGTCTGTCCCGGCCTTGTCACCATAGACATTGTAGGTGACCCCACTGTCACGGATGAGTCGCAAGCCTTTCTCAAGCCTTTTTTGGAGTGCACCATCGGGTAGAGTCGCAATGGCAGCGAGAAACTCAGCCCAATGGGGACGCCGCTGACCATCAGGACCAGTCATTTCATCAAAAGTGCCCCGTGCCACAGAATACTGGAGTTGAGACGCAACGCTTTGCTTTACGGCAGACTGTGACATAGCATAGCCTTTGCTGTCATCCTTGCTGCTCGCCTGAGCTTTTTCTAGAAAGATATGTTTTGTGGCTGCAGACCCCGCAGTTAAACGCAGATTGCGCGTGAACGGAAGGTCAAGATTATGGCCCCTGCGGCTGCGGTTATGAGAGGTGCAAAGCTCATAGAGCGGGGCGAAACATGAGGAGATGAAATGTCAGATTTGAGAGCGCTGCCTGTCTGTGAGGGGGGAGGTGCCGACAAAATCTCGACATGCATAATGCATATGTATCCGGACATCCGCGGACATCCGGACAAGACTGGCAGCATACGACAACCACATGTTTACACCACGCCCGTTGTAAGAGTATGATGGATGCCCTCTTCATCACAGACCTGATGACTCTTCTCCGCCATGCGCAGTGGGAAGTTCCATCAGATGCCTGTGCGATGTCTGACAGCGGAGGCTTGTCCCTCATGACTCTAGCCACGATGATTCTGACGCCGGCCGTACTGGTAGTCGTGGGTGTTCTTGTCATTGGTATTATCCTGTTCATGTGTGGGGGGGAGATCAATCGACGCCATGGCCTCAAACTGATGAATATGCGCGTTGCAACGCAGGCGGCCGCCTTATTGTTGGTAACAATCATCCTGCTGATTCAGGATTAGGCGCGAGGAGACCGAGGGAGCATGTCTCGCCGCGGACGTGGGCAGCGGGGCGGGCGCAGGAAGACTGCCCGTACAGTACCGGATCAACGGTCACTCGAGCTGAGAAGTGATAAGACCAAACAATCGCCATATCCGCTCTCCGGTGCTCGCTGCTCATATGCCAATGCTCTTCCCGTCTCCCATGGAAGATTTATCATGGAACATCTATGCCTACCCTGAGTCTCGAGCGGCAATTGGGGGGAAGAGTCGCTGGCATTGACGAGGTCGGTCGCGGATCGTTGGCAGGGCCAGTGATCGCAGCCGCTGTTGTGCTCAACGTAGCGAGTCTGCCGATGCAGCTCCTAGCAGACATAGACGATTCAAAGAGATTGAGGCCCCAAAAACGTGAGGCGCTCCTCACGTCCTTGACTGCTTGTGCAGACATTGGTATAGGCCATGCAGACGTCGCTGAGATTGATGCACACAACATTCTCCAAGCGACTTTCCTTGCCATGGCGCGAGCGATAGGCATGCTAGGGGTGGTTGATTCTGCTATTGTAGATGGCAAATATGCCCCATCACTCCCTTGTTCTGTGATTCCCCTTGTGAAGGGGGACAGCTGTGCTGCCTCCATTGCCGCGGCCTCTATTGTCGCCAAAGTCACACGCGATCGTCTTATGAGGCGTATGGCAGCAGTGCATCCCGGCTATGGGTGGGAAACAAACGTAGGATATGGCACAACCTCTCATCTGAAGGCCATAAACAAGCTGGGCCTCACCCCACATCACAGGCGTTCATTCTGCCAGAGGATTCCTGCGCGCCAGATTTGATGCACACCGGTTGACTGTTTTCAATGACCGGAGAGGACTACCGGGAATCCATCCGGTAGCCTTTCCGTGGACAACAACAAGAATAATAAAAAAGACGCACGGCCACCGGTGTTTCAGGCTGCCATGTACTGACCACCGTTCACAGACATAGTCGCGCCAGTAATAAAAGACGCCTCCTCACTAGCCAGGAATGCCACCATATAGCCGATGTCGTCTGGATGACCGATGCGGCCGATCGGAATCTTCTTCACCTCTGCCTCCAGCACATCCGCTGGCATGATCCCAGTCATCTCAGTCAGGATAAAGCCAGGGCATACGGCGTTCACAGTCACACCCTTGTTCGCAACTTCTTGAGCCAGGGCGCGAGTCAACCCTAACATGCCTGCTTTAGCAGCAGAGTAGTTCGTCTGACCAAACTGGCCGCGCTGACCATTCATCGAGCTAATATTGATAATACGTCCCCAGCCGCGGTCACGCATCCCTGGCACAAGACAGCGACAAGTATTAAACACTGATCCCAAATTCACGTTAATAACGGCCTGCCATTGCTGCACTGGATCCATCTTATGCAGGAAGCCGTCACGCGTGATGCCGGCGTTGTTGACCAGGATGTCAATAGGGCCCACCTGCGACTCGATAGTCTTCACTCCCGCTTCAACGGACGCGAATGTGCTGACATCAATTTTAAAGCCTGCAACACCAGTCTCGGCCTTGAATTTCGTCAGTTGCTCCTCAACAACATCGCATACAACGACCGTATGGCCAGCCGCTTTCAAATCCCTCGCAATTGCCGCCCCAAGGCCACGCGTACCGCCTGTTACTAATGCAACACGTGCCATCAATCCTCCTCCATGCTTGTGTCTGCAAGTGTCCAGGCCCTATCTCTCTCCATCCCAGGCCAGCAGCCCGACCTGCTCGAGGACTCTCCCTCTCTGTCGTGAGAGAGAACGGCACCGGAATGAGTCATATCACATTTTTTTCATGCGTGCGAAAGATGTCAAAGGAGCCCTTGTGGGCAGCGGTGTGTCCCACAGAGGGACTAATGCCCTGGGCCCCCGCCCCGGCCAGCCGGCCGGGCCGGAATCCTGCAAAACGGGGCCTCCTCGGGGCCCGCCCGGGATGCCATGCGTGTGCAGTTTAGCTAGGAGACTAGGAGACCAGGATGTGGGGGGAATCAATGTCTCTTTTGGTCCCCATGCGACGGTCTGCCTCGGCTGTTGCAACATTGAGAGCCTGCTCTATCGCTTGGCGGTGCTCTTCTAGAGTAGCGGCATCAGCGATTTTTGGTACGGATATAGGCTCTCCCCAGACAAAGACGCCCCGCCCAAACGGCCAGGCGACAAGAAAGCGGTCCCAACTCTTTAGCCAAAAGGCACGCTTAGCGGAGAAGCTCACGGGAACCACAGGCACACCAGCGAGACGGGAAAGTGTGACGACACCACCCGGACCGACGCGCATACGGGGACCGCGCGGGCCGTCCGGGGTGATACCCACTGACTCTCCAGCTTTAAGGGCTTGGAGCATCGCTCTGAAGGCTCTCTTGCCTCCTTGTGAGGAAGAGCCTGTGATACTGTGAATGCCAAAATGCGCCACTGTGTGGGCAATGAATTGTCCATCTCTATGCTGGGAAATAAGCATCCTGATCGTTCTGGATCGCTCCCAGCAGCATGGCATCATCAGGAGGCGGCCATGCCAGAACGCTAGCACAAATGGCTGATTTGCGTTCCAGAATCTGCGCGGAATCTCTTCGCCTATCACCTCCCAGCGACTTGTGACCCGGACAAAACGAATGTAACTAGCCGCTAGTATGCACAGCCCGCTGTGAATCCAGTCTGAAAAGATGAAATGCTGGCTGAATCTTCTTAAAAAGCGTGGCATACGTTTCACACAACTAAGAGATTATTTCTCTCTGTTCAGCCATGAACTGGACCGCATACAGATGTGCATATAGTGCACCACGTGTCAGCAGTTCTGCGTGGGAACCGGATTCCACTACACGCCCCTTGTCTATTACATAAATGACATCTGCGTTCACTACCGTGGACAGACGGTGAGCCACAACCAGCGTGGTCCGCCTGTGCATCAGGGTGGCGAGGGCGTCCTGGATATGCCGCTCGGACGCCGTATCGAGAGAGCTGGTTGCTTCATCCAATAAGAGAATAGGGGCATCTTTTAGCATGGCACGCGCGATAGCCAAGCGCTGGCATTGACCAGCAGAGAGATTCAGACCGCGCTCACCGACTCTGGTATCATAGCCATCGGGGAGACTGATGATAAACGCATGCGCGGCCGCATGACGAGCAACAGTCTCAATTTCTGCTTCACTAGCGTCTGGTCGACCATAAGCAATGTTCGCACGCACGGTGTCGTCAAAGAGGGTTACGTCCTGGCTCACCACAGCGATTCCTGCTCGTAAGGAAGACAGGGTCACCTCGCGGACGTCTGCCCCATCGACGGTGACTCGACCAGCTTTCACATCCCAAAAACGGGGGATGAGGTTCAGAATGGTGGTCTTGCCGGCCCCTGATGGCCCAACCAGGGCGACAGTACAACCAGCAGGGACCTCTAATGACAAGTTCTCCAGGGTGGCTGAAGAGCCAGCCCCGTAAGCGAAAGTCACGTTCTCAAATCGAACCGCACCACCAGCAATCTCTAGTGGTAAAGCTTTGGGAGAATCCCTGATGATCGGCCTTGTATCAAAAAGCGCGAACAGACGCTGGGCACTCGCCATGCCCTCCTGCAGCGTGGCATTAATACCTGCTAGGGCTTTCAGCGGACGATAGGCCGTCAGCAGCGAAGCGATAAAGGAAAAGAACGCGCCAGCCGTCATGTCGTTCGCAATCACACGCCAGCCACCATAAATAATTACGATAGTCGCAGCAATACCACCTAAAGTTTCCATTAGAGGTCCAGAAAAGGCCCGTGTAAACTGGGCTTTGAGGGTCATACGGAAAACTGTTTCTATGACAGTCATCACACGGCTTTTTTCGTACTCCTCCATGCCATATGACTTGATGACACGTATACCATGGAAGTTTTGCTCAAGAAGTGTCGTGAGTGTACCAATATGCTCTTGTGTATTCACCGCCACTTTGCGCATGCGGTGTCCAAGCCGCACAATTGGCAACACAGCTGCCGGAAAGATAAAGAACGATACCACCGCTAGCAGCCAATCCTGGACAAACATGTTCACGATAAGTCCTATCAGCGTGAGCAGATCCTTGCCAAAACTCACTAGCGTACTCGATACCACAGCCCGTAGGAGCTGCACATCATTGGTAAAGTGGGCAATTAAGCGGCCGGTCGTCGCCGCCGTGAAGAAAGGTACGTCCATCTGCGTCAAGTGATCAAACAGACGTCGCTGCATGTTGGCTACGATACGCAAGCCAACGAAACTCATCAGGGCTGTCTGACCAAAATCAGCCATGCCCTTGACAAGGAAGGCGAGCAAGACGGCCCCCCCCACAGGCCATAGCATGGCGGCGTCTCGAGCCACAAAGATCTCATCAACGACCGGTTTGAGCAGATAAGTAGTAAAGGCCGTCGTACTAGCCACAACACCCATTAGAAAAACCGCTGCTCCCAGCCTTTCGGCATAAGGCCGGACCGCCTCGGCTAGCAGGCGCTGGAGCAGTCCCCCAGTAGAAGAGTCGCGGACAAGGGTCTGCTCAGTCTTTTCTGACGTGCTATGCTTGGACACGTTACGTCTAGATTAACAGCTGTCACACTCACGCAATACCACAGCACCGTCAACATGAAAGCCCGCCAGCGGTCGGGATCCTCCTCTCTGCGAGGTGTTGCAAGGCCTAGGCAGCTTCCTGCATCTCAGAAACACAGTCAACAATTTCACCAATAACCACTGATAGATCATAATCCTTTGGTGTATAAACCCGAGCTACCCCAGCGGCGCGCAGAACGCTCTCATCCTCTGACGGAATGATCCCGCCGGCGACAACAGGAATATGCCCAAGACCATTGTCTCGCATACGCTCCATCACCTCTGTCACCAGAGGGACGTGGGAGCCAGAGAGGACAGAGACTCCGACCACATGAACACCTTCTTCGAGAGCCGCATTGACAATCTGTGCCGGCGTCAGCCTTATTCCCTCGTAGACGACCTCCATGCCAGCATCGCGGGCCCTTACGGCAATCTGTTCGGCGCCATTGGAATGACCGTCGAGTCCTGGCTTGCCAACCAGAATCTTAATCCGTCTACCAAGCTTAGCTGATACCGATTCTACTTTCTCTCTTACCTCATGAAAATTTTGACTACTACTACTACTCAATTGTATTGCATGACCCACGCCTGTCGGTGCCCTATACTCGCCATAGATTTCTCGCAATGTCCCTGCCCATTCGCCACCAGTGACACCGGCGTGAGCGCAGGTGATGGAAGCTTCCATGATGTTGCGCCCTTCCTGAGCAGCCGCTTTGAGGGTCTGCAAAGCGATAGAGACAGCCCGCGCCTCACGGCCTGCCCGCCAGGCCTGTAGACGTGTGATCTGCTCCTGCTCGGCCCGAGGATCGACTGTGAGTATGGCACCGTCACCAGCAGTGAGGGGGCTTTTTTCAGCCTCGATGAATCTGTTGACGCCAACGACGACCTGTTCCCCTGATTCGATTCTTCTCATCCGGCGTGTATTGGACTCCACAAGCTGCTGCTTCATATAACTGGACTCCACAGCTGCAACCGCACCACCCATGGAGTCGATTCGTGCCATTTCCGCTTGCGCTTGTTGCTTCAGCTCATCAACTTTGCGGGCAATCTCTGCGGAACCGTCGAAAATGTCGCCGTATTCCAGAAGATCAGTTTCGTAGGCAATGATTTGCTGTAGCCGTAGAGACCATTGTTGATCCCAAGGCCTTGGCAAGCCTAAGGCCTCGTTCCAGGCTGGGAGCTGCACGGCGCGTGCCCGTGCTTTCTTTGAGAGAACGACCGCTAGCATTTCCAGAAGAATGCGATAGACGTTGTTCTCTGGCTGCTGCTCAGTAAGCCCAAGAGAGTTCACCTGCACGCCATAGCGAAACGTGCGATAGTTTCTGTCCTGCACGCCGTAGCGCTCCAGGCAAATCTCATCCCACAGCTCACAAAAGGCGCGCATCTTACACAGCTCTGCGAGAAAACGGATGCCAGCATTGACAAAGAAGCTGATACGCCCGACTACCTGTGGGAATTCGTGCTCAGGTACATGCTGCCGGACGGTATCAAGCACCGCAATGGCCGTTGCGAGTGCAAAGGCCAACTCCTGCTCAGGTGTAGCGCCCGCTTCTTGAAGGTGATAGGAACAGATGTTCGTTGGATTCCACTTTGGGACGTCCTTGTAGGTAAAGGCGATAATGTCGCTTGTCAGCTTCAAAGACGGCTGTGGTGGGAAGATGTAGGTGCCGCGCGAAAGGTATTCCTTGATAAGGTCATTCTGTGTTGTCCCGTTCAAAGAGGAACGCGACGCGCCTTGCGTCTCAGCAACGGCAATGTAAAGGGCAAGCAACCATGCGGCCGGCGCGTTGATCGTCATAGAGGTGTTCATTTTTTGAAGCGGAATTTGGTCAAAAAGAGCCATCATGTCGCCTAAATGACAGATGGGCACGCCAACCTTGCCAACTTCTCCACGCGCTAACGGATGGTCGGAATCATAACCTGTCTGTGTTGGCAAGTCGAATGCAACTGAGAGTCCAGTCTGGCCCTTGCCAAGATTGTTACGAAATAACTTGTTAGATTCTCTTGCTGATGAATGCCCGGAATAAGTACGAAATAACCACGGCCTCTCACGCACAGGCCTGACATTGGCGGGCGGTTGCTCGGTCATCCGGAATCTCCTGCTGCGAGATAGATTGTTGTGCCCCCCTCTTATTTTGGGGGAGTCATCCGTTTATCCTAGCCTTCTTATCCTAGCCTTTCCTAGCCTTCATTTCGAGAAAGCAAACTATCATCTTGTGCCGTGCAATGAAAGCTACAAAGAAGCAATCTTCTGTCTGAAACGATCAGAAAATTTTCAGCATGATCCTGAATTCCGCTATAGCACGGAACAGGAGGAGCAGGCATGATAGAGGCCACGTCTAGGGCACAGCTCAATCACAAGATGAAAAAAGGGAAAAGTCTTTATGCAGCTGGCGAAATCCCCCCCATAGGGCATTTACCAACCCATATGCATGCCTTTGCCGTGCGTCAGGATCGGCATGGTGAGCCACGGCTCTCCCTCAAAGAAGAGATTGTGCCCACGCCCGTGCCAGGCTCTGGAGAAGTCGTGATCATGGTCATGGCTGCCGGCGTCAGTATGAGCACTATATGGTCTTGTCTTGGCATTCCAACTACGCCTTCTATTGCGGGTACCAGTTCCTATCAGATTCCAGGCTCGGACTGTGCTGGTGTCGTGTGGGCTGTGGGAGGCGATGTTACGGACTGGCAAGTAGGCGAGGAAGTCGTGGTCTATCCTGTCGTACAAAGGGACGGCCTGGACAGCAGTGTGGACTCGATTCCTGCGCAGGTGTGGGGGTATGAGACTTCCCATGGTGCTCTCGCACAGTTTGCCTGTGTAAGGGCTGAACAACTTTTACAGCGCCCTTTGCATCTGACATGGGCTGAGTCTGCCTGCCATCTCTCAGGACTCGCTACGGCTTATCGTATGCTATTCGGGCACCCCCCACACGTGGTAGGGCCAGGCAAGGCGGTGTTGGTGTGGGGGGCAGCACAAGGCATCGGTGCTATGGCAATACAACTTATTCATGTATTTGGAGCCACAGCTGTTGCTGTCGTCGGGGATTCCGAACAGGAAAAGGTCTCTAAAAGGTTGGGTGCATCTGCAATTATCAATCTTAACTATATTAACTATTTAGAATGTTGTGAGATACTAACGGATATAGAAAATTACAAAATATCCAATGCATGGAAGGAAAAAAACGCTGCATTCACTGCAGCCGCCCACGATGCGCTTGGACAGGCGTGCGGTTTTGACATCGTCTTGGAGTGCCCGGGGCGGATCACCTTCCCCTTGTCATGCCAGCTAGTCCGCCGCGGTGGGATGGTCGTTTTCAGCAGCGGAACAACAGGATACACTTTCAGCTTTGATGCGCGTCCTGCTTGGAGAAGAGAGATTCGTCTCCAGGGTAGTCATTTACCTAGTTGGACGGATGCGGCTGCGGCTAACAAACTGGTGCATGCTGGGTCTATCAATCCATGCTTAGCGGCTGTATTCGACTGGCAGGAAGCTCCTGCAGCTCATACGCACATGCTGCACAGCGGATTCCAGCCAGATAACATGGCGGTGCTCGTCCAGAGTAGGGACAAGAATGACAGGACTAGGTTTTGGAAACACGAATGAGTGGGGAAATTCATGCAAGCCAATACAAAACATTTGATTGTACCGGAATTGCTGCATAACTGTGCACAGGCAGTGGCTAAGATACACAGCGTGTTAGAGTCGGCAAAGCGGCACCTACTCACACTCGTCTCGAGAGATGGCAAGATTGACGGTGTTCTGTTGGAGCAACACCAATATGCTACCCATGGCTTTGCCTGGCTTGCTACCTATGTCTACGCGCTACGAGAGATGTTACACTGGGCGGAACGGCTAGATGAGGCGGGCGAGTTCACGGAACTTGAGCAGCTGCTGCTGCAGGCCTCTTTTGCCGAGTATCTGCACCAAATTTATGGCGGGATTCCTATGAGTCAGAACGAGTTTGTAAGGCCAGCCGATTTGGGCATTGAGACTCGTGAGCGTCTTTCGCTCCAGGATCCCCATACGAATACTCTGCGTGATCGCGGAGCGATATCAGAAGTGTATACTTCTCTTAAAGAGAGAATTGATAGTGGCAGTTTTGGCAATCCCTGTTTGGGAGATGAGACTCTTACAATAATTCGTGATCAATTTTACAATTTTGTTGAGGATAAAATATCTCCACTGGCCCATGATTGGCACCTACGCGATGATATGATTCCGATGGAAATTGTCGATGAACTAGCTAAGCTGGGAGTCTTTGGCCTGACCATTCCGGAGACGTACGGCGGCCTTGGCCTGTCTAAAATGGCTATGGTCGTTGTCACAGAAGAATTGTCACGCGGTTACATAGGGGTTGGCTCTCTTGGCACTCGCTCCGAAATTGCCGCAGAACTCATTGGCTCTGGGGGTACTGAGGAACAGAAGCAGTCTTTCCTTCCTGGACTCGCTGATGGGACGATCTTGCCCACAGCTGTGTTTACAGAACCCAATACAGGTTCAGATCTTGCCTCGCTGACAACCCGTGCTGTCTGGGAGGGTGAACATTATGTCGTGACGGGCAATAAGACGTGGATCACCCATGCGGCTCGTACAGATTTGATGACTCTACTCGTACGCACGAATGCCAAAGATAAGTCCTACAAAGGCCTCTCTATGCTGCTGGCTTCTAAACCGCGAGGCAGCGACACGGACCCTTTTCCAGCCCCTGGCATGAGTGGTTCTGAAATTCCTGTGCTCGGTTATCGTGGGATGAAGGAATATGAGCTGTCCTTTGACGGCTTCAGAGTGCCGGGGACAAACTTGCTGGGTGGCAAGGAAGGCGAAGGATTTAAACAGCTCATGGCTACATTTGAAGCCGCTCGCATACAGACTGCAGCCCGTGCCGTTGGGGTGGCGCAGAATGCTATGGAAGAAGGCATGAAGTATGCTCAGGAGCGTGTCCAGTTTGGCAAACCGATCTATGCGTTTCCGCGTGTATACGGGAAAATAGCCCGTATGGCTGTTGAGACCATGGTCGCTCGCCAACTGACCTACTTTGCAGCACGCGAAAAGGACAGCCACCGTCGGTGTGACATTGAGGCTGGAATGGCAAAGCTGCTTGCCGCTCGCGTTGCCTGGTCGAATGCTGATAACTCTTTACAGTGCCATGGTGGAAACGGTTACGCGCAGGAATACGAGATCAGCCGTGTGCTATGCGATGCACGTATTCTCAATATTTTTGAAGGTGCAGCGGAGATTCAGGCGCAGGTCGTTGCGCGCGGTCTGCTTGGGCGGTAGAACATCAGCGCGAGGTGCACACACGCGATACTCGCGCATATTGTTTCTGCTGCAGCCCATCTCGCGGAAGGGCTTATGATCATTTTGCGTTCTCTTCCTGCCATTCCTTCTGGGCTACAGCACGCGCAGCGTGCTTTTGGCGGCGTCGTCGCAGCAGGTTCTCGCGCAGCGCTTCAGCACGACGTGCAAAACGACGCGCCTCCTTGCGTGACTTTTTGGAACGGATTGTGCCAGGCTTGTCGGAACGCTCTGGACTCTCTGGGAACATGCGCACAGATCCTGTCTTCTTCCTCTCTTCTTCCTGCAGAGAGAGGCCTCCCTGCTGGCCCTGCTGGAGGAGTTCGCCTTTTGCAGTGCTGTCCTGCTGTCCCGTCACGGCTGTAGTCTCCTGCCTGGACACCAGGACATGCGACTGTGCGACTGTTGTGCACAGCTCAGGTAGCCAGTGGCCTGTTCTAGGGGCATAGAATGCTGTTTTGCAAGCCGCAGCGCGGCTCCATTATCCATATCCATTATCCATTATGGACTAGCCTCAAGGAGGCTGCATACGGCTGAATCTGGCGGTGCTTGAGCAGCATAAGACACGGGCATCAAGGAGAGTGAGCAGTCTCCGCCTCACACAAAAAATGCACTGGTGCCCCTCTCTCATGCCACGTCAGCGCTTCTCATCTGCTGCGACGACTCTCTCCTGCAACGCAGAGACACCGCTGTGAGTCTAGCCGCACCCCCCCCGTCTGATGGCCACCCCTCCGCCATGGGCGCAACAAGGATATGCCAGGAAAGGCAGTGACAACAGACGCCTGGATGTGCTCGTTTGGATGTGCTCGTTTGGCATGTTTGATATATAAAAAATTTTTCAAATAAATTTTCAGTATAAACCTGACTAGCAGGTTTATTAGGTAGAACATTTGGCGTGCGAACCTCTGACACTCAGGGTGTGGAAGGCGCCTACCAGTAACAGGCAGGCGTCTTAAGATTGTTTTGGACTGGATGCCTGTGTTATAGCAATGGTCTGTATAGTCGTCTGAGGCATCAGGTAATAAACGCGAGAGATATGCGGGTGTGGTGGAACTGGAAGACACGCCAGATTTAGGTTCTGGTGGCTTTAGAGCTGTGTGGGTTCGAATCCCTCCACCCGCACCATGTTTGCAGCATATACCATGCGCTCCTGGGTTAGGAGAAGCGGTTTCGGTAACGATGACAGTGGAGTCACTGAAGATGGAGTGACAGCTCCCGATGTTCCTCAGTGATTCCACTGAGGGGCAGGGACTAAGCCATGCAGCTGATCGAAACAAACTCACATGGATTAAAGAAAGAATTTAAACTGATTTTACCATCAGAGGTTCTTTCTGCCAAGATAAACGCACGTATTGCAGAAATACGCAAAACTTTTCGCCTGCCTGGTTTTAGACCCGGTAAAGTACCATTAAAAATAGTAAAACAACGTTATGGTTCCGCAGTGCGTGCAGATATTATCACGGCGTCGATTCAGGATTCGACCACTCGGATTCTGGAAGAGCGCAATTTACGGCTTGCTTTGCAGCCGCAGGTTCACCTCCTCTCAGGAAGGAACACGGAGAATGAGGAGGAGGATCTGGCTTTTCTTATCACCATGGAAGTTCTGCCAGAACTGCCGGTTGTCGATTTGACCACCATACATCTTGAACAGCTCAAAGCAGAAGTCTCTAACAAGCCCGTAGAGCATGTCCTCGCAAAGTTAGCGACGGAACGTCAACACAGAGAACGTGTCACTGAGCATCGCCCAGCAGGGGTAGGGGACATCATCGTCGTTGACATTAGGGGGAGTGTGGAAGGTTGTGACGTGACGGATGTTGCAAGAGTGGATTTCTTACTCGAACTAGGAAAAGAGAATTTCATTCCAGGCTTTGATGCGGCCCTCATCGGTGCAAGAGCAGGAGATGTGTGTCACTTCACACTGGGGTGGCCCGATGCCAAATTAGCCGACAAAGCCATTGATTTTGGCGTTCAAGTCAAAGAGTTACAAAAAGTTGTTTCGATGCCTGTCGATGACACGCTGGCCAAGAGCTGTGGGATGGAAAGCCTTGACGACTTGCGCCATGTGGTGTGGCAGCAGATTACACAGGGATACATGGTGCGCTCACGAGCCATGCTGAAACGTGACCTCTTCGAGAGGCTTGTCACAGACTACACGTTCGACCTGCCATCTGGAATGCTTGAAGCTGAATTCAGTGCCATATGGCAACAGGTGACGGCGGCCAGAGCGAAAGGTGAATTGTCGCAAGAGGCGATGGCCAAAGATGAAACAACTCTGCAGGTGGAGTCTCGGCTCATCGCAGAGAGACGTGTGCGGCTAGGATTGATTCTTGCAGAGATAGGTCGTACTCATAACATCACCCTGACAAAAACTGATGTCGAGCAAGCCCTGGCGGCGGGCATGAAGGGGGCTTCCCCCGGAATGTGGCAGAGGATGGGAGGGCAGTCTCCCGGTGCGCTGGAGTCTCTCAAGGTCTCTCTTTTGGAAGAAAAAATTGTGAATTTTATTCTTGCCACAGTTCCTGTCACTGACAGGATTGTGACGCCAGAGGAACTCTTTGATATGGCTGAGGGTGCGGCGGAATAATGATTATTAATTGTTGTTAAAGGTTAAAGTTTCCATGAAAGAGCGTGATGATGTTTACATGAATGCACTTGTGCCGATTGTGGTGGAGCAGACAAACCGTGGAGAGCGCGCTTACGACATTTATTCTCGTCTTCTCAAAGAGCGTATTATCTTCCTCACGGGGCAGATTTATGACGCCATGGCTAGCTTAGTTTGCGCACAGCTCTTATTCCTGGAATCAGAAAACCCGGGTAAGGATATTGCCTTATATATCAATTCACAAGGTGGAGTTGTAACAGCAGGACTCGCCATTTACGACACAATGCAATATATACGATGCCCTGTGTCTACGCTGTGCATCGGCCAGGCAGCCTCTATGGGATCACTGCTATTAGCGGCTGGGGCGACGGGTAAGCGTTTTGCTCTTCCTCAGTCAAGAATTATGATACACCAACCCTCCGGGGGTACTCAGGGACAGGCCACTGAGATTGAGATCCATGCTCGCGAAATCCTTGCGCTTCGGTCCCGACTGAACATGATATATGTCAAGCATACCGGACAGTCTCTTGAACGGATCGAGCAGGCGGTGGAACGCGACACGTTTATGAGTCCTGAAGATGCGAAGGCCTTCGGGTTAGTTGACGAGGTCGTCACATCAAGGCCACCAGTGGACGATGTAACATCCAGATCAGTTCGATAAGTTATAAGTTCCTTGCGCGTTATGAGCGGACAGGACTAGGCATGCCTTGATGGGCATCATGTGCATAGAAGAACTCGTGGAAAGGCGGGCTCTCCGATACGAGAAATACGGCTATTGCGACGGCTATTGCGTGCGTCTCATTCCTCGCCGAGCCGCTAGCTAGCTAGTAGGCAGTTCGCGGTCACAGATGTACGCTGACCCAGACAATAGAGGAACGTTGGCATGGTTCCATACTCTCCACACCTTGCATTTGCGCCGCTCAGTTTCTTCTGGACATTCGTGAGGATTCTGTAAACCTGTGTGTCTTGTGTGCCTATTGCAGAAGCAAGCGTTGCGGCGCCTTGCTTGCATGTGGCGCATGTGGCCCTTGACAAGAGACACGGTGTGGGTCGTCTGCATTGTTGTATGAGGATTAGGACCAGGCTATGGAAAAGGCATTTGACCGTCTTAAAAGGTTGCCACCCTACGTCTTTGCCGAGGCCAATAGCAAGGCTCAAGCTACGGGAGAAGGAGAAGAGATCTTTGCATGGGCAACCGCTCTCAGCCAACACCACGTCCTCTCAAGGCTTTCGTCCCCTTGGCCGCTCGCTGGATCTCGTACCAACAGCTTATTGCTATTAAAGGACGTAAGGTATCCTTATGAATGATTCACTAAAAATAGCAATTGCGGGTCTAGGGACAGTAGGAATCGCTACGCTGAAGCTGCTGGAGACTCACAAAGATCTCATTGTCCGCCGGAGCGGTAGACCTCTGGTGGTCACTGCTGTTTCTGCTCGCGATCGCCGTCTTGACAGAGGTATCTCTCTGGAAGGATTCACCTGGCACGATGACCCTGTACACATGGCAAGAGTGGCGGAAGCAGACGTTGTGGCAGAACTGATTGGCGGGGCAGGTTATCCTGCTCGTGCTGTATGTGAAACGGCTATTAGTTGTGGTAAGCATGTTGTCACCGCCAACAAAGCGCTACTGGCTCACCATGGCGTCACGCTTGCTCGTGCAGCTGAAGCTGCTCCAGTCACTTTGGCTTTCGAGGCAGCGGTGGCTGGAGGTATTCCGATTATCAAGGCCCTACGTGAGGGACTTGCACCAAATTGCCTGAGCAGAGTCTATGGCATTCTGAATGGCACTTGCAATTACATCCTGACAACGATGCGTGAAAGCGGTCGTGACTTTGCCGATGTGCTGCAAGAAGCTCAGGCGCTGGGATATGCTGAGGCTGACCCTTCTTTTGACATCGATGGCATTGATACTGCTCACAAGCTGGCGCTGCTGACAAGCCTTGCCTTCGGCACAGAGACAGAGATGCGATCAGTCTATGTTGAGGGTATTCGTCATGTCTCAGCAGCGGATATTAGCTACGCTAATGAACTAGGGTATAGAATAAAGCTCCTAGGCATTGCACGGCGTACAGAACACGGTATTGAACAGCGGGTGCACCCTGCTATGGTAGCATTATCCACGGCTATTGCTTCTGTGGATGGTGTGCTCAATGCGGTCGTGGCAGAAGGGGATTCCGTCGGCCGTTCAGTCTATGTGGGACGCGGTGCTGGGGGGGGGCCGACTGCCTCGGCAGTCGTCGCTGATTTGATAGACATTGCAGCCGGCCGTTCTGCGCCCACGTTCGGAGTGGTCGCAACGGCTCTCACACGGTCGCAGACGACAGCAATGGCACAGCACCGTAGTGCTTTCTATGTCCGTCTCATGGTGGTGGATAAACCAGGCGTGTTTGCCGATGTTGCTGCCGCCTTGCGGGATGAACAGGTGTCGATGGAATCTGTGCTACAAAGACGCCGTGATCCTGGAGAAATTGTGCCTGTGGTGATGACACTGCATGATACAGAGGAACCGGCAATGCTGCGAGCACTGCGAAGGATTGAGAGTCTGACCGCTGTGGTAGAATCACCACGTCTGATTCGTATTGAGTGTTTATAAGTTTTTTTAAGTTTTTTTATGAGTGTACGTAGTGCACTACGTCAATGTAGCCCCCTCTTGAGGACATTCCTCTGTCTGCCGTCTGCCGTCGTCTTGCCATTTACATCCCGCGTCTGATGAAGCGGTTGTGGCGGCGGTAGCGATTCAGGTAGGTGGGCACAATGGCATCCTGTGCTGTTGATTCAATACCAAGTGCACTGAGGCCTGGCAAGGTACCGGACAGAACATTGTCCTGTTGGAGCAGCGCAACCTGATCTGGCGTCAGTGTGGGTCTAGGCAGATGTTGTAGCAATTGCGCAGCGAGCGTACCCAGCCAGGATGGAACCTGGACGATCAGACGCCGACGATCTATCTCCCGCAAAACTAATTCCAGAATGTCACGCATGGTATAGACGGCAGGTCCACCTAATTCATAAGTGAGGCCACGACAGGCAGGGTCGTTGAGTCCTTGCAGAAGCGCAGACGCGACATCACCCACATAAACAGGCTGGAAGCGTGTTCCTCTGTCGTGTGCGATTTTTGCAGAAGTAAAGATAGGAAGTATTGGAGTTATACTCGCAACAAATGAAAAAAAATTATAGAAACTGTCGTCTGCTCCAAAGACGACGCTCGGACGAAAGATAACTGCGCTCGGGAAGTGGTCGCGAACACCTTTCTCTCCCGCCGCCTTGGAACGAGCATAGCGTGCACTGCTCCTCTCGGTAGCTCCTAAAGCAGACACATGCACAAGACACTTTACATTAAGAACGCTGCAAAGTTTTGAAAGTTGCAAAGGCACTTCTTGATGAAGCTTTTCAAATGTGTACTGGCCACGTTCATACAACGTACCGACTAAATTCACCACCGCGTCGCTCCCAACGACAGCCGCTTCCATCTGCTTCCAGTCCGTGACATCTGCCCGCAGGCAGACGATCTGCCCAGGGGACCCCATAGATCTTAGAAAAGTGGCGTCTCCAGCGTTTCGCACGGCAACACGCACAACCCACCCATCGGCGGCTAACCTTTTGACAAGATGGCGGCCAATGAAACCAGAGCCCCCAAAGATTGTGACCCGCCGCACTGTCATGTTGTTTGCCCCCCCCTCCTCTGTTCAAAGGGCCGGACCTGTCGTCCTCTGTCTAGCGCTACCGCCACTCATGCCCATGAACCCAGAAAAATATACGCGCGCGCTCTACATTCATGACTCCTAACTGGCGCTACGCCCGTTGTGATCCGCTGACCACAAGACCGGCCCATGCAGAAAGGCGCGTACTTCTTCCAGAGCGGCCTTATTAAAAAGTTCTTTCTGTTCAGCAACTTCAAGTATATCCCACCAATTGGCTAGGTAATGCAGATGAACGCCGATGTCTTCAAGTGTTTTGAGAGCACCAGGGAAGACACCATAGAAAAAGACCACCATGGCGTGACCAACGATCATCCGTGCCGCCTGCAAAACTTGACAGAAATTTACTTTGCTAGCACTGTCTGTTGCGAGATCTTCGATGAGTAACACCCGCTGTCCTTCGACAAAATTCCCTTCGATCTGCGCGTTACAACCGAATTCTTTAGGCTTTTTTCGCACGTAAAGCATGGGCAAAGCAAGCTCTTCGGCAATCCATGCTGCATAGGGGATACCTGCTGTTTCTCCTCCAGCAACAGCGTCCACAGACTCGTGCCCCACCTCACGCAGAATGGCCTGTGCGACTAATCTGGAGATGGTACGGCGGGCACGCGGATAGGAAATGACCTTACGACAGTCGATGTACACAGGGCTAGCCCAGCCAGATGTGAGGATATAGGGCAGCTCAGGGCGAAAACTGACTGCCCCGATTTCCAGCAGAATCCGTGCCACAGTAAGCCCAGCTTGTTTCTGTTCCAGGGTGCGTGAAACTGACTGCATACGTCTCTCCATGTCTCAACTAAGACGACATATCCCGGCATATATTAAATCCTCTTAGTTGGAATTAAACGCTTGACACTGCACGAGGCGAAAGTGCAAGTGGTCCAGCCCGGCGAGAATCTGTCTCCTCAGATCGTCAATGACTCGTGTGCCAGCGCAGCGGAGTTATGAAGATTATTCACTATTAGCAATCGATGTGATTGAATCACGCAATTCAGCAATTACAAGAGCGTAAACGTCATATTTAAACGAAACAATGTGCAAAAGAGTCGTCTCAAGGTCCATCCACTGCCATGCAGAAAATTCTTGGGACTTTGCAGCAGTAATATCAATGTCAGAATCTCTGCCGGTGAAGCGCATGACATACCACTTCTGTTTCTGGCCACGGTAACGCCCATTCCACACCGTGCGGGACAATTCCGCAGGCAGGTCGTAGACTGTCCAAGTGGACGTTTCTGTCACAACTTCGACCTTGTCAGTGCCTATTTCTTCATGCAGTTCACGCAGAGCAGCTGCACGCGGGTCCTCACCCTCCTCGACTCCTCCCTGGGGCATCTGCCAAGCAGGTTGATCAGTATCAATGCGTTGCCCCACAAAGACTTTCCCGTCTCTGTTGACGAGAACGATTCCAACGCCAAGCCTGTAAGGACGGGTCTCCATGTCACTCTCCATGCACACAAACACCCTTTTCTTGTCCTCAGATCTTGTCCTCAGAATCAAAACACGCACTGGAGCGGAAAAATAGCGAAGAACGACCCCCTTCTGTATATCCTAAATGGACAGAAATGGTCTGCACAAACCGCTTGCAGAGTAGCAAGCCTAGTCCCTCCTCGTGAGGAATAGAGGCTGCTTTTTTTGAAGATTCACCGTTGTTGGGCCGCTCTGTTGTAAAGAGACACCCCCCGCAGCAGGTCTATGGCTCGTGCCAGCTGGTAGTCCTCGGGAGCACCCAGCTTGATTCCCACCTCTTTATTATTCTCCTCTGTTTTATTTTGTTCCTCATGTTTATTTTGTTCCTCATGGGAACGTCCCCCAGGGGACTGTCTCTTATCACCCGCGTCGAGTATGTCCTCTCTCAGGGCCTGACGCAAATTTGTCTCGCTCTGCAGCTGACCACTGGTTGACAACACCTGCAAACGAGCCTGCTCGACCACAATATCTGGGTCAACACCAACTGTCTGTATGGAGCGGCCAGAGGGCGTATAGTAGCGGGCCGTGGTCAGCCGTATGGCACCGTTGTCCCGTAAGGGAACGATAGTTTGCACTGAGCCTTTCCCGAACGAGCGGGTACCGATAAGAATGGCGCGTCTGTGGTCTTGTAAAGCCCCAGCAACAATTTCCGCCGCTGAAGCAGAGCCGTCGTTGATTAACACTACTATAGGTAAATTATCTGCCATGTCTCCCTTGCGGGCATTGTAGTGTTGTGTGTCCTCTGCTCTTCGTGACCGCGTAGAGACAATTTCGCCATTGTCGAGGAATGTATCAGCCACGAGAACAGCCTGATCTAAGAGGCCACCTGGGTTGTTGCGCAAGTCAAGGACGTAGCCCTTCAGTTTATCCTTTGTTTGTGCCTTGATCTCACGTAGGGCGTGGTGCAGACTCTGTCCAGTCCTATCGGTGAAGCTAGTAATACGGAGATAGCCAATATCGCTTCCTTCTACTCTGCCCTTCACGGACTGTATTGTGATGATCGCACGGGTAAGAGTCAGGTCAAAAGGCTTTTTCCCTTCGCGCCGAATGGTAAGACGGACGTCAGAATTCGGTGGACCGCGCATCTTGTCCACCGCTTCGCTAAGAGTCATCCCAAGTACCGCCTCCCCATCCAGGTGAGTAATATAATCTCCTGGTTGAATTCCAGCCCGTGCGGCCGGTGTTTCATCAATGGGACTAATGACTCTGACCCAGCTACTGTCAAGAGTCACCTCAATCCCTAACCCTCCAAACTCACCTTTTGTCTGTACCTGCATCTCTTGATAGTTCTTCACATTCAAGTAACTCGAATGTGGATCAAGTGCACTCAGCATACCATTGATGGCACTTTCAATGAGCTGCTGGTCGCTGATGTCATCAACATAATCGCGGCGTGCCCGTTCAAACGCTGCCCCAAACAGATCGAGTAATCGATAGGTATCTTTTTCATCCTGTGGTGTGGCTCTGGCGATTTCAGACCATAGCACCAGCGTGACACCAAGCATAAGGATTAACGCTCGTTTCATCCTTTTGCACCACTTTCACAGGCCACTAGCCAGGGCATCGGATTAATTGGATGCCCCTCGCGACGTAGCTCTACATACAAGACAGGTTTGATGATATTCTCAATCACACCAACGGGCTCCCCAACGATGAGGCGTTGACCCATTTCCGCGTCGATCCGTGCCATGCCAGCAAGTACCATGTGATAGCCTTCGCCATGCTCTATGATCAAGAGTCGCCCATAGCCGCGCAACAGTCCAGAAAATACGACTACGCCATCGTAAGAGGCAACGACCTGAGCGCCCGAACGGGCACTAATGACGATTCCTCTCGAGGCCAATCCAACATCATTGATCTGACCATAAACGGTTGTTACGCGCCCCAGTGTCGGCATTGGCAAGTGGCCACGTGCTTGACTGAATGGCCGGTAGGTGGCCGCAGCAACCGTCTTGTGTGCTGAGTCGTCTGTGGGACCTTTGCTCACGCTCACCGAGCAGTACGGTCTCGCTGTGCTGTTTGTGTCCTGCGATTGTGCTGCCCGTGCTTGGCAAGCCAGTCTTCCGTTATTCTGCAACGCGCCACTTTGTGTGACAGCCGTTGATGGTGTGCTAAACGCTTGACTCTTCTGATGATTCTCCGGGAGTCCCTTTTTCCCGTTCAGTTGAGCAAGAAGATCCCGTAAACTACCAGTCTCGCGACTGATCGCAAGAATATTGTGGGCCGTTGCGCGGCTTTGGGATTCTGTCAGGCGCTGTAGAACAATCGTACGCCTAAGCAATACATGCAGGCGGTTATGTTCATCGCTGATTGCCCTTTTCACAAGAGTCATCCCATGATGTTTCATTGCGACCGTGTCGTGCTGGGTTTCAATGGCCGTCATTTCAGCCTGTTTTTTGCCTTCTAAGGATATTAAATCTTTCAATTTAACACGTAAAAGAAAATTATTTCGCATAGCGGCAACCGGCTTCGTTATCTGCTGTGTGCCAAGCACGGCCATGGTTAGCACGGCCAGGGGCCGCCAGGAGACTCTTTCCATAGCAAGAAGCACTCTGGCTTTCTGTTCGCGCAAGCTGTCCATGGCTTTGTGACACGCAGCACGTTGCCGCTCCAACATAGTGCGTCGCTGTTCTAGCTGTGTGAGAATTTCCCCTTGCTCCCGTGCGACAGTAGCCGCTTTCATCAAGCGAGTCTTCACAGCTGCGAGTTCTCTAGAAAAAATCCGCATTTCACGTTGCAGATTCTTGCGCGCGAGTAAACGTTCTCCTAATGTCCTTTCCAAGGACCGCAGCCTTTCAACAGGCGTTTCCGCATGTGACGCAGCAGAGAGGGGGCTTGATATCACGAAGCAGGCGGCAACGCCGCCCAGCAGCATCATGCGCCCCTTCCAGGCGGCGAAGAGGGCCTCACTTTTACGTCGCACAGTGCCCCTGCCTCGTGACATCGGCCGCTTCCACGCCAAGGAGCGAATGTCCCGTCATTTCCAACGGTTGCGGCACACCAAGCAGCGCAAGCATTGTTGGGGCAATGTCAGCGAGACAACCTTCTTCCAGAAGTTTTACCCGCCCGCTATTGACCAGAACAACAGGCACTTTCCCAACGGTGTGGGCTGTATGCGGCTCACCAGTCACTGGGTCACACATCATTTCGCAGTTGCCATGATCAGCTGTGATTAACAGGATGCCACCCATTTTTTTTACAGCCGCTTCTACCCTGCCCAGAGCGATATCCACGGCTTCTGCTGCTTGGATAGCAACGGAGAGAATTCCGGTGTGTCCGACCATATCACCGTTAGCGTAATTGCAAATGACCACATCAAACTCATTCGACTCTATGGCCGCTACTAGCTCATCCGTGACCTGTGGTGCTGACATTTCGGGTTGTAAATCATAGGTTGCAACCTTAGGACTCTGTACAAGTATTCTTTTCTCTCCTTGGTAAACTCTTTCTTCGCCACCATTGAAGAAGAAAGTAACATGAGCATACTTCTCTGTTTCAGCAATTCTAAGTTGTTTCATGCCTGCCTTTGCAATAAGTTCCCCGAGAATGCCTACTAGCTCCTGCGGCGGGAAAAGAGCTGGATAGAAGGCGTTCAGTTCCTTGGAGTATTCGACCATGCCGAGCCGGGCACTAAAGACTGGCAAGCGTGTCCGCGCGAACCCGGTAAATTCCGGAACGGCTAGGGCTGTGAGAATCTCACGGGCACGATCAGCCCGAAAATTGGCCATGAACAGGCCATCGTTTTCCTGTATCCCGTTGTACCCGACCATGGCAACAGGCTGTACGAATTCGTCACTTTTACCATTGTCATAAGAATCCTGGATGGCTGTTAGAGCATCCTTGGATACCAAGGCATTGCCATTGACAATGGCTTCAAAAGCCTTCTCTACCCTTTCCCAGCGCTGATCTCTGTCCATGGCGTAATAGCGCCCACTCACGACACCGATACGAACATTGGGCAAGTCCTGGATATCGTGCAGGAACCTGGCGGTAAATTCCTTGCCAGAAGTTGGTGGAGTGTCTCTACCATCTAAGAGAGCATGCACTACCACCGGGACACCTTTTGTAGCGATCATGCGGGCCAGAGCTGCCATATGATTCTGATGGGAATGAACGCCCCCTGGCGACATGAGGCCCATGAGGTGCGCTGTGCCGCCCTTCACGTTGAGAGTGCGAATAAACTGGATCAAGGCAGGATTAGCAGCAAGAGAGCCATCAGTCACGGCTGCATCTATGCGTGGCAGATCCTGCATGACGACACGGCCGGCACCCAGGTTCATGTGTCCCACCTCAGAATTTCCCATCTGGCCAGCTGGCAACCCCACGTACGCGCCTGAAGTCTCTATCAGGGTATGCGGGGAGTCTGTGAGGAGACGATCCCAGTTCGGAGTACGACCTAAGGCAATGGCGTTGTCGGCCGTTTCCGTCCGATGACCCCAACCATCTAAAATGCACAGGACAAGAGGGCGGGGACGAGAGAATGGAGTAGCGTTTTTGATCATCGTCTCAAAACTCTAGATTTGTTAAACCTCTTCAGAATGGCACGACTGGCCATTGCCAGGTTGTCTGATTGTAGCACGCCCCTTTGAGGTCATCTGCGACGTGTGGCAGGCCCGGCCCACTATCAATAAGGCAATGCCGTGAGGGGGCATCTATCCTCAGGTTTTCCAAGTACCTGTTGGCAAATGGTATTTTACAATTTTACAGCGCCGCACACTATTCACCATGACGCGCTCGTACAATGACTCTTACGCGCACGTGCACGTGCCCCTTCTTCTCCTCTTCTCACAACCCACCAGACGGGCCAGGCTGTGCAGTTGCGTATCTGGAGTGGGCCAAAGCACAAAAGTAAAGCACCAATTGAGCCTATAGGACTTCCATGTCCCGTGATCCGTTCCCAGAGAGAAGTCAGCATGGAAAACACAGATACAGCGATAGGTTACAGGAAGACACACCAGCCTCCCCATTGCCTACCGTCCCTAACACCCAGAGACCGCATATCAGTCCTTGCCGACCAGTATGACACTCACAATATAAAGGAGTCCACAAGGAGTCCACTATGATCCTGGACAATCTCTCCTCCAGCTTGTCGCTCTTTGTCCAACAATTTGGTTCCTTGTGCAGAGAGAGCGGTCTTCCTTCCGCTTTGAGCAGCCTTTTGTCTCAACAAGATTCTGAAAACTGTCTCCTTGTGCAGAGGCCTTTACGTGTCCTCTACAAGAGCACATGTGTGATGGCCTCAGACTGGCTGGGGTGTCTTGTTCCCCACTAGCTTGAGACTAGCCTGAGATGCTATGAACCTGAGATGCTATGAAATCGTCGGGAGACCTCATAGTCACAGGCTATTCTCTTTCTCATTGCGTTCCTACTCGGAGAGCTCACGATGCCTGACATCGCCCGCATCGAAGAACTTTTCTTCAGCAACACGGATTTGAATAGAGAAATCTGCAGTCGCCTCGTCGCGGACTCTTTGCTCGGCGCTGACGACGGGGAACTTTTCCTAGAATATCGCCAGTCGGAGAGTTGTCGACTGGACGACGGTCGTATCCGGAACGCTTCATTTAATAGTGCGCAAGGGTTTGGGCTCCGGGCAGTGTCTGGAGAATCTGCAGGCTATGCTCATGCGAGTGAGCTGTCCATAGCTGCACTGCAGCGCGCAGCAGAAACTGTGCGGGCAGTCCTTAGCTTCAGCAAGGGAGTACAGGCTGAAGCGCCACCTCTGACTCAACAGACTTTCTACGCAGACCTGAATCCCCTTGCCATGGCGTCATTCAATGACAAGATTCGTGTCTTGTCCGACATCGACACCTATGCTCGTGCGTGTGACGCACGAATCCGACAAATTATAGCTACCTTAACAGGCAGTTGGCAGATAGTTTCTATTTTTCATGTTAATGGAAAAACAACTTCTGATATACGTCCCCTCGTGCGTCTCAACATATCCATCATGGTAGCGCAAGGCAATCGCATGGAAATGGGCAGCTATGGCACTGGTGGCAGAGTTGGCTACGATCGTCTCGTGTCTCCAGTCGTATGGCGAGGCGCAGTGAACGAAGCGCTACGCCAGGCTCTTGTCAACTTAGATTCCATTCCAGCACCGGCTGGAGAAATGCCTGTCGTCCTGGGACCAGGCTGGCCTGGCGTGCTACTGCATGAAGCCGTGGGGCACGGCTTGGAAGGGGATTTTAACCGTAAGAAAACCTCCGCATTCGCGTCTCTGATGGGTCAGCGGGTCGCCGCCCCGTGTGTAACAGTGGTAGATGATGGTACACTTCCCGACCGGCGCGGCTCCCTGTCTGTTGACGACGAAGGTACGCCTACTGGCCGGACGGTCTTGATTGAGGACGGCATCTTGGTGGGATATATGCAAGATCGTCTGAATGCGCGCCTCATGGGCTTGAAACCTACCGGCAATGGCAGACGCCAGTCCTATGCTCACGCACCATTACCGCGTATGACAAACACATTTATGCTAGCTGGGAATACTGATCCAGACGAAATCATTGCCTCGGTGCCTCGGGGTCTTTACGCTGTCCATTTTGGTGGCGGACAAGTGGATATTACCTCAGGCCAGTTTGTGTTTTCAGCCTCAGAAGCTTATCTCATCGAAAACGGCAAAGTCGGTCCGGCCGTCCGGGGGGCAACGTTGATCGGTAACGGTCAGGATGTGTTAACTCGTGTGACTCTGGTGGGACACGACCTGAAGTTGGATGATGGAATAGGTACATGTGGTAAGAGTGGTCAGAGTGTGCCGGTTGGTGTCGGCCAGCCAACGTTGCGAGTGGATGGGATCACTGTAGGAGGAACGAGTCCATAGCAAGTGATCTGTATGGCTTCTACTAAACTAAACAGTTAGAGTCCTAAAGACTAAAGACAAACAGTTAGACTCATCAGTACAGCCGTGCTCACTGCATGACCAGTGGCCCCTAGGACGTCGCCCGTGTAACCGCCAAGATGTTTGCATGCGCAAGACACGATCGTTCGTACGATGAGGATCATCGTTGTCATAATCGTAACTGCTTGCAATGGAAGCAAAAGCATCAGCGTGAGGATGCTAGCCATCGTCACTGCAATGATCATAGCGAGAAAAGTCTCATTGTCTTTTGCTGCAGAAGCAGCAGCTCCCAGTCCATCTGGACGGGCTGGGGGCGCGAGCCAGATGGCGAGTGGCATGGCTGCACGTCCGATAGACTCAGCCAACATGAGAGCAACAGCAACGCTGAGAATCCCTGTCTCACCGACGGCAGTGATGGCAGCAGTACGGATAGCCATTGCAAATCCCAGGGCCAGTACACCGAACGTGCCGACAGGACTCTCCCGCATGACCGCAAGCTTCTCGAAGCGCGGACCTATCACGCCGAATCCGTCAGCCATATCTGCTAGGCCATCCTCGTGCAGCCCGCCAGTGAGCCCAGTGAGAACAGCCATGGCCAGTAACGCGGCCAACAGGTGTGTGAAGCCCATGATCACGGACACGGCATAGACGGCAGCTCCCGCGGCCCCAACCGCAATCCCCACCAGTGGAAATGCCCACATAGCCCGCGTCAGGGCGCCGGGTGGCATGGGTCGTGAGAGTGGTGGTAAAGGCAGACGTAGTAGGAAAGAAGCGGCAAGATGGCAAGAGCTTATCAAGCCGCGCCACCCGGTCTGCCTTTCTGCACCTGCACATACGAGAAATTCACAATTTTTTGGAGGGGCCGATGAGAAAAATTCTTGCTGCATACTTTCACGACACCGACGTGGTATGATGACACTGTTTTTGCGTTTTTGTCCTTTCACCCGGAGTCTCCACCATGCCAAAGATTCAATCGTCGCTCCAGACTCTGGATGATTTTCGTGCCCTACTCAATGCTCTACCGGGGCCAGATCATGTGGCGCGTTCTGGAGCAGTCGCACATGAGTCCATCCTCACGAAGCCACCAGGCGCCCTTGGTCGGCTGGAAGACATGACGGCATGGTTGTGTGCCTGGCAAGGGCGTTATCCTCCTCGTCTTGATAACCCAACGGCTGTCGTGTTTGCCGGCAACCATGGCGTTGCGGCTCTGGGAGTCTCTGCTTACCCTGCAGAAGTTACCACTCAAATGGTAGCCAATTTTCAGACTGGTGGTGCAGCCATCAATCAGCTGTGCAGAACATTTGGCGCTACGTTGCGAGTGCAGCCTCTCGATCTTGAGCATCCGACAGCGAACTTCGTTCAAGCCCCTGCAATGGACGATTCTGAATGCGTTGCGGCCCTTGCTACAGGGATGGCCGCGGTTCCTCCTCGCAGTGATATTCTTTGTTTAGGAGAAATTGGTATTGGCAACACAACTACAGCAGCAACTCTTTGCCATGGTTTGTTCGGCGGTACGGCTGACACATGGACGGGACCGGGAACAGGGATGTTCGGAGAACGGCTCACGGCAAAAACGCAAGTCGTAGCACGTGCCGTTGCCCTGCATCGGTTCTCGTGGCGAGACGCTGTGGATGTCCTGCGCTATGTTGGCGGACGTGAATTGGCAGCCATCGCAGGCGCAGTGGTAGCGGCCCGCTTGCAACGGGTGCCTGTTCTGCTTGATGGGTATGTCTGCACGGCTGCTGCAGCCGTGCTAGAATCCTGTATTGCTGGTGCCCTTGATCATTGCATGATTGCCCACGTCTCTGCGGAACCCGCCCACCGCCACTTGTGCAGCAGGCTTGGGAAAACCCCTTTGCTTGATCTCAACATGCGCCTAGGGGAAGCATCGGGGACCATACTGGCGCTTGCTCTTCTGCAAGGGGCCATTGCCTGTCATACCGGAATGGCCACTTTTGGTGAAGCCAATGTCAGTGGCCCGTGCCAAGACCATCATCAATCATAACGGAAACTGTCCACTGCATCCTCTCTCTCTGCCATGTGGCACGGTCACTGGTCCCACACGGGAGCGACAACATGCCCCGCAACAGCGAGAAAAATCGGTGATTGCGTGTGTCCTTTTCAACAGGAAAGCCCACAGATCCGCCTCCTGAGACGCTTATCGGGCAATTTTCCCCAATCAGTATTCGTATTCTTTTTGACCCTTGGCCTATCATCATTTTTCAGTGCGGAGAACGTCACTAAATTGGGCTATAGCCTTGACTGGACCTGCTTCGTGCGCCCACACCCCTGCACTAACGGCGAGGAAGTCAGCCCCAGCCTGAATCAGGATCTTACAGTTTTGAGGAGTAATCCCTCCGACAGCAACACAGGGAATTGTCATGAGCCCAACCCACCATTCAATGAGAGCAACGGGCGCGCGGACTCTAGAGTGCTTTGTCGTAGTAGGAAAAAAAGCACCGAAGGCAACGTAATCTGCACCCTGTTCCGCTGCGACCATCGCCAGATGGCGCGACTCGGAGCATGTGACCCCGACAATAGCGTCCGCCCCAACAAGTTGCCGACTCTTAACATAGGACGTGTCGTTTTGACCCACGTGAACACCGTCGCATCCAGACAGTGATGCTAAGTCAGGTCTGTCATTGAGGAGGAAGGCAACACCACGCTTCTGTACTATCGGGCGCAGGGTATCAATGGTCAATCGCAGCGTTTTTTCATCTGCCCCTTTTAAACGCAGCTGGACACAGGCCACATCACCGGCATCAAGGACAGCAGCCAGAATAGCAGCAAATGACACAGGATCTTGCAGAACAGGCGGCGTGATGAGATATAAGCGACAGGCATGGTGGCGATGAGAACGCCTCATGAAATCCCTCGTCACAGTCACCATTTCTGGAGCTCTCTCTGGTCCCCTGACTCAGCACAGCAGGAGGTGAATGCAAGCACACTGAGCCAGTCCCAGTCTCATGGAGACTGGAGAGCATTCAGGCCACAAAGCGCCCGTTTGAATCCGTGGCGCGCACGGCTAGGACTTCAGGAATATGATGGCGTAGCAAATTTTCAACACCGTTTTTGAGCGTTGCCGTTGAGCTGGGACACCCTGAACATGCTCCTTGCAGCCGGAGATAGACAACACCATCACGAAAATCTTTAAAGATAATATCTCCCCCATCTCGAGCAACTGCTGGACGAATCTTTGTTTCGAGAATCTCACAAATATGGCGGCGGACCTTATCCCCCCTATGCTCAGTTTCTTGGCTCATGATAAAACTCGCCTCCAGCACAGGCTCCCCCGAGACCATGTGCTGAGCCAAGGCCTCTAGAACGGCAGGTTTGAGTGCGAACCAGTCTATGTCGTCTGACTTAGTAACGGTGACAAAGTTTGACCCCAAGAAAACACCACACACTCCTTTCACCCCGAAGAGTCTTTTTGCGAGCGGCGAAGGACGCGCCATATCTGGAGATGTGAAGTCCGCCGTCCCGTGACTCATGACTGCTTGTCCTGGTAGAAATTTCATGGATGCCGGATTAGTCGTCGGTTCCGTCTGAATGAACATAGCCACAACCCTCCCAAAGCCGGTGATGTCCCCCGCTGTGAAAAAAGTGTCAGTGTAGCCACACGCTGGCGTCCCCAACGGGATTTGAACCCGTGTTGCCGCCTTGAAAGAGCGGAGTCCTGAGCCTCTAGACGATGGGGACAATGGCGGCTACGCAACACTTCCCTTCACAGGGAGGTAGCCATGTAGCCATAAATATGGCTGAAATCAACATTCTTCATCAGAATCCTCAGAAGGACATGGAAGGACATGAATGTGTCATTCGACGATTGCCTTGCGCGCCATGCGGTCTAGAATGCTCTAAAATGCTCTTTAATGCTCTAAGACTCTTTTGTTGGTTTTTTTTGAGTAGTAGACGTTTGGGAACAGTCAGGAGAGTACTCAGTGTCTTAGGAGGACTAGAGTGCTCTGAAGGAGAAGGAGGAACGTTACTCATGTTGCAAGGGAAAATACTGGTTGCTCAAGGGGGAGGGCCGACGGCTGTCATCAATGAGTCTCTGGCTGGCGTGGTTATCGAGGCGCGCAAATATCCTACAGTCAGTCAAATATATGGAGCGTATCATGGGGTGCGCGGCCTCATCGAGGAAGATTTCGTTGATTTGACGCAGGAGACGACTCATAATCTGGAACTCGTTGCGAAAACCCCTTCTTCCGGTCTAGGCAGTACTCGTGACAAGCCAGATCGCAAATACTGCCAGGAGATCTTCCAAGTTCTGCAGGCGCACGAAATATCCACATTTTTCTATATTGGTGGTAATGATTCTTCCGATACCTCACGCATCGTTGCCGAGGAAGCACGGCAAGCGAACTACCGTCTTCATTGTTTTCATATTCCCAAGACCATTGACAACGACCTCGTTGTAAACGACCACACGCCAGGTTTTGGTTCTGCGGCACGCTTTGTGGCCCTGGCCTTTGCTGGGGCAAACCTCGATAACCATGCCCTCCCTGGTATTTACGTTGGCGTGGTTATGGGAAGACACGCAGGTTTTCTGACAGCTGCCTCTGCCTTAGGCCGCAAATTTGATGAAGATGGTCCGCATCTGGTTTATCTCCCAGAACGGGTTTTTGATATAAATCAATTTTTAATTGATGTTAAAAATATTTATGAAACACATGGACGTTGTATTATTGCTGTTTCAGAAGGGATTCATAACGAGAAAGGTGAACCAATCATTACCACTCTCATGAAACAGGTCGAACAAGATGCTCATGGTAATGTCCAATTATCCGGAACAGGAATCTTGGCAGACCTACTGTGCGATTTAATTAGGGCAAAACTAGGATACAAGCGTGTCCGTGGGGACACGTTTGGTTATCTGCAACGTTCTTTCCTAGGGTGCGTCTCTGACGTTGATCAGCGTGAGGCTCGTGAGGTTGGTGAAAAAGCGGTTCAGTATGCTCGGTGGCGGGAAACGGATGGGTCCGTGGCAATTCATCGTACTGGATTCTATTCTGTCGAATACCATCTCCATCCACTAGAGGAGATCGCCGGTAAGACCAGAGTGATGCCCAGTGAGTTTATCAATGTCGCAGGCAACAATGTCACAGAAAAGTTCCTGATGTATTGTCGTCCTCTCCTCGGTTCTGGTGTCCCAGATGTTTTTCATCTGCGCAACTATAAAGTTGCTAAAATTTTGAATAAATAGCAATCAGAGACCCATAGTACCACTTTTACCACTTTGGCCAGAGGGCCAATGAGGATTGGGGGTGTGTACGCATGGCAATAATGCTCATGCGTCCGACAGAGATGGAGACACCAGTTGAGTCTGCTATGATTGTTGCCCTTGTCACAGCGCGTGACAAGAGCCTGTCCGCGCGCGCCGTAGATCCGTGGCACACCCCCCCTAGGGGGGGATGCCGGACAGGCCATGGGATAAATTCCAAACGCAGTCTATCTCTTTTCTCTTTATCACGCGGATTGAGTCCATGGGCCATTGGTAGGCCAGAGCGCACGGTCTATTCCCGGCAGAGACCCGTGTTGAACGTTCTCTGACCACTCTGTTCGCTGCGGTGCGTGCGTGGGGTGGGCGCGGCTGTGGGCTGGATCCAGGTACCCCCCCTCTCCTCAGCAGCTCCTCCAAGATACCAGACTCAGGCATCCGTCTCAGTCGTCTCAGTGGTGCGTGGCGAGCAGCAGGACAGGACTGCCTAGTGCCCATGTGCCCAGACCAGAAAAGCTGCCGCATAGAACGTGTCGGCTGCTCACACGACATGCGAAGAGGAGGAGAGTAATATATTAATGGTTTTATATACACCTGTTCTCCGTCTTATAGGACGACTTCTTTTAGTACTATCAGGCGCAATGATATTACCTATAATAGGCGATATACAAATAAAAAATCTTGAATTGCGCGCTTTCATCGCATCATCAATTATAACAGGTTGCTTTGGGATGACAGCAACTCTCGCTTACAGTTCGCCAGGCTCTATTACCTTGAGCACACGACAAGCATTTCTGCTGACAACAGGTGCATGGCTCGTCGTGTGCTCTTTTGGTTCCTTGCCTTTTCTCTTCTCGTCACGCCACCTGTCCCCAGCAGATGCCTTTTTCGAATCAATGTCGGGCCTGACCACCACGGGTTCCACTGTGATGACAGATCTAGACACAGCCCCACGCAGCCTTTTGCTATGGCGCAGTCTGTTACAATGGCTCGGTGGCATTGGCATCATCGTTATGGCTGTGGCAGTTTTGCCTGATTTGCGAATCGGTGGCATGCAACTCTTTCGTATGGAGTCGTCTGATAAAAAAGATAAGGTCATGCCACGTGTCTCACAGATGGCTGGAACGATCACTGCGCTTTATGCGCTTTTCAGCGTCGTGTGTGCTCTGGTTCTGTGGATGGCAGGCATGGACGGGTTCGATGCCATCAATCATGCAATGACAACCATTGCAACAGGTGGCTATTCTACCTTTGATAAATCAGTCGGTCATTTTCAGAGTCCTCTGATTGAGTGGATCCTTATCCTCTTCATGATGATCGGCGCGACACCCTTTGTTCTCTTCATCGTACTTTGGCAGCAGAAGGAATGGCGCTTACGAGGCGACTCGCAAGTGCGCTGGTTTTACGGAGGCACGGCAGCATTTGTCTTGATTCTAGCGACATGGCTCTGGACAGTCCATGATATCTCTTACAACAATGCTCTGCGCTCTGCTGCTTTTAATGTTGTTTCTGTGATTACAACTTGTGGGTATGTCTCGACAGACTATGCCGCATGGGGGGGATTCGCGCAGACGATTTTCTTCTGGCTGACTTTTGTCGGCGGTTGTACGGGTTCTACCTCCGGCGCTATCAAGGTTTTCCGTTTTCAGGTACTCTTTTCCCTAGCCGCAGTACAGTTTAAGAGGTTACTACACCCTGCTGGCGTGTTCTTAGTTCACTTTGATAAGGAGAAGATCTCAGAGGACGTCGTGCGTTCTGTACAGGGCTTTGTCGTATTGTATACCGTGTGCTTCGCCCTCATCGCCGGCGCTCTAATGGTGACAGGGCTGAATCTTGTGACGGCCTTATCTGGCTCAGCCACTGCCCTTGGAAATGTTGGTCCTGGGCTGGGACCTACTATTGGTCCGTCAGGTAATTTCAGTTTGTTACCCGACACGGCTAAATGGATACTGTCCTTTACAATGTTACTGGGGCGTCTGGAGCTTCTGACGGTCCTCGTGTTACTGAGACGTAGTTTCTGGCAGCCTTTCTGAGGCGCCTCAAAGGCGAGAGAGAAGGAAACGACAGATAGAACAAAAAGCCGTCACGGTGTATGCAGGAAAAATCACTCTCAGACCTGTTTTCCGCATCACGGGCTTGCTGCTCACTGCCCTGGCCCTGATCATGCTCGGGCTAGCGGCCGTGGTATGGGCTTTGGATGAAGATGGGAGCAGGGTCTTTGCAGCACCCGCTGCACTGACCTTCTGCGTCGGTAGCACTGTCGTCATCGTAAATCGGAGAAGGGCGTTCAGTCTGTCGTTGCGCCAGGCTTTCGTCCTGACCACCACAATCTGGATTACACTACCTGCCTTTGCGGCCTTGCCGTTCGTGTTTTCAGAACTCGAATTGGCCTACACGGATGCTTTTTTCGAAGCCATGTCAGGCTTGACCACTACAGGTTCCACAGTGATCGTCGGTCTTGAGAGTGTGTCATATAGTCTTCTCCTCTGGCGGGCATTGCTCCAGTGGCTTGGCGGTATCGGGATCATTCTGACAGCGCTTCTGATCCTTCCGGGGCTAGGGGATGGTGGCATGCAAATTTTTCGTGTCGAGGCCATGGATGCTCATGAACGCCCTCTCTCACCATCGTTGAGCACTGGACTAATCAGCCTCTACCTTGGCTTGACAGTACTCTTGGCCCTGGCGCTCTGGGTACTGGGTATGACTGGGTTTGATGCCGTGACGCATGCCATGACAGTATTATCTACTGGTGGTTTTATGAATTCAGAATATTTTTTTATTATAGGAGAAAATATATTCTTAGAATTCTTTTTAGTTTTAGGTATGATCGTCGGCAGTCTCCCGATTTTACTCTATCTCCAGGCTGTGCGTGGCACTCCAGAACTACTTTTGTATGACACGCAGGTTCGGACCTTCTTTACAATCCTTGGGATTGCCATTGTACTGGTGTTTTGTGGATTATGGCTTGCCTCGGATAGGCCTCTACTCCATGCGGCTCGGATGGCGATTTTTACAACGACCTCCCTGATGACGGGTACCGGTTACTCTATGGGCAGTTATTGGCAATGGGATGGTCTGAGTATCTCTATTTTGTTCTTTATCATCTTCATGGGTGGTTGTGCAGGCTCAACGACTGGCGCTATCAAGGTTTTCCGTTTTCAAATTCTCTACGCCACAGCCAAGATCCAGATGATCAAGTTACTCAGACCCCATGGGGTTTGCATTCCCTATTACAACAACCGCCCTATTCCCCCAGGCGTGCCGGAGGCTGTGCTAGGGTTCTTCTTTCTGTATGCTTTCACGTTCGCGGTTGTTTCTCTACTGCTCAGTTTGATAGGTCTTGATTTTGTGACTGCTTTTTCGGTCACGGCTGTCGCGCTCTCAAATGTAGGACAAGGTCCCAGTGTCACTTGTCTGTCATTTGCTCACCTGCCAGATGCCGCTAAATGGATTCTCGCTGGCACTATGCTCGCAGGGAGATTGGAGCTGTTCAGCCTGCTGATCCTCTTTCAGCCAAATTTCTGGCGGTCATGACTGTGCATGACAGTGTAAGAGACTACTGTGTAAGAAACTTCCGTGGCTATCCGTCCGGATCTGTATACTGAATACTGACAGAATGAACAGCCCTTCCATCCAATCTATAGGCTTCTGTCGCTCCTGCGTGACTTTTGTCATCGACCGCTACGATGACCCAGACTAGTTCTGGTTCAAATCCCATTGCAAGATCTGTTGCAGATGGGTATGCCGGCCCATTGGGATGAGAATGGTAATGGCCGATCAGGTGCTCCTGTCGCCCACGGAGACATCGTCTCAACGCGATATATGTGACAGGATCGATCGCGAAACGGTCATTCCGTTTTTCTGCCCATAGGTTGTATGTTGGGACGACCTGTGTGACTCGCCACAGTGCTTTTGTCTCGAGCACACCGACTAATAGCCCACAACATTCAGCAGGATAAGCAGCGACGGCTGCAGCGCTCATTCTTTTCAGATGAGCCTGTGTGAGAGACAAGATCGGCGGCATGGGAGGAGTCATTGTGCGGGTGCCGATGCGGATTCGACAGTGACGGTGCCCAGTACGCGGCCAGCGACGAGATCAATAACAATCACTCGCTCCCCCTGCTCACCGCTATCCAACCTAAGAATGAGATACTGATTGTCAGCAACCATAGAGGTAATTCGTGTACCAGGTGCTTGATGCAGCGTGACACTCCCAAACGGCACACGCAGATCCGCACAGACTATCCCTTCTGCCTTCCGAACGGCTCGCACGAGAGCAGGGGACTCGCCGAAATTTTGACCATTGATTGACAGACCGTAGCCTAAAAAGGCTAACCCAATGGCAATCAAACATGTCATGACAAGGACAAGTATTTTCGTGATCTTGAGGGGATGACTGCTGGACAAAATCTCTCTCTCCGAGAAGTTCATGGAGCCAATATGCCAAATAACAAGAAATTTTCTACTTTCCAAGTGCATATCGCACGGGAACAAGCTGGGTTACGATTGGACCAATGCCGTCTCTCCGTCCTGTCACGTTCGCGTCTCAAAGCGCTGATCATGCAAGGACAGGTCACTGTAGATGCTGTAACGGTGAGGGATCCGGCAGCGCGGATGCACCGTGGACAGGCGGTCAAAGTCACTATACCTGCGCCTCCACAATTGGAGGCGCAATTAATGCCCTTGAAAATAGTTTATGATGACAATGATCTACTAATAATAGATAAACCTCCTGGTATGGTAGTTCATCCTGCTCCTGGCAATATAGACAAGACTCTCGTCAATGCTCTGCTAGCCCGTTATGGGCAAAGCCTCTCTAATATAGGGAGAGCCTTTGGGCGGCCAGGCATTGTGCACCGCCTCGACAAGGATACTAGCGGCCTGTTGGTAGTGGCCAAGACAGACACCGCCCATTACAACCTTGCTGCGCAGTTTACAGATCACCGCATAGACAGGCGTTACAAAGCAGTGGTATGGGGAGTGCCACCACAGCGCTCAGGGGTGGTGACAGTCAATATTGGCCGACATCCCGTTAATCGTAAAAAGATGACTGCTCTTTCAATAGGTGGAAAGTCAGCATTAACACACTATAAAATAGTTAAAACTTTCAATTGTACTGCCAGCCTAATAGAATGCTGCTTAGCAACAGGCCGCACGCATCAGATAAGAGTGCACATGTCCTCCATGGGACATCCCATTATTGGGGATCTCGTTTACGGTCGCAGCCCGCGGAATTGCCCGCAAATGCGCGCCCTCAAGCCACGCCAAGCCCTTCACGCCTGTTCAATCAGTTTTTTACACCCTCGTACAGGAAACCAACTTCGTTTTGTCAGCCAGTTACCATTTGATATCCAAGAACTAACTAATTTTTTAGAGCTCCACTCAATGCAATATACTTGATTAAAAAACTATGTTATTATTCCAGCTTTCATAGAATCTGTGTTGATATCGAAACGGAGCTGCATTTCTCGCAGGTGATGCTGGCAAAGCATTTTTTAATGGAGAGGTTGGCATGACTGCGTGTTCGCCATTTGCGATAGCGCAAAAATATAGTCTCATGCACTACATGCATGAAATACGTAAATACCCCATGCTGGTGCCTGAACTAGAGTATGCACTGGCTCTGGACTATAAGAATAATGGGAACATCAACGCCGCTCACAAGCTTGTGATGAGTCACCTACGTTTGGTAGTAAAAGTCGCCATGGGCTACAGAGGCTATGGTTTGCCTCTGGGAGAAGTGATTTCAGAAGGCAACGTGGGTCTGATGCAGGCCGTACGCCGCTTTGATCCTGATCGTGGTTTCCGGTTGGCCACCTATGCTATGTGGTGGATTCGGGCGGCGATTCAGGAATATATTCTGCATTCATGGTCCTTGGTCAAGATCGGCACAACGGCTGCACAGAAAAAGCTTTTTTTCAATTTGCGTAAACTCAAAGGTCAGGTGCAAGCCCTTGACGAAGGGGCCCTGTCCCCTGAGTACGTGCGATGGATCGCAGAGAAACTTGATGTCCCCGAAGGGGATGTCGTGCAGATGAATCAGCGTCTGACCAGTCCCGATCGCTCGCTTAATACACCCATTCGGGTTAACGATGAGAGCGCGTGGCAGGATTGCTTAAGAGACGAAAGCGAGAGCCAAGAAGTCATTGTCGCCGATCTCCAAGAAATGGGCCAACGGCGCCACCTGCTCTCACGCGCCATGCGAACCCTCAACGAACGCGAACGTCATATTCTCATCGAGAGACGACTGCGCGACAGGCCAACGACCTTGGAAGATTTGAGTCAACACTATGAAATTTCGCGTGAGCGTGTGCGTCAGATCGAAGTGCGCGCCTTTGAGAAACTACAGAAGTCAATACGTGGTCCCCACAGAGAAGAGCATACCAGAACGGCACGGGAATAGAGACACCAACAGTCTCCTTTTAGTTGTGTGCATTGTTGGTGTGGGCAGCAGCACGGCTGCACCGCATTCTGTCTCTCCACGTCCTAAAAAAACAGATCAGTCTCTGAACGGATCTGATAGGAGTATCGTGCTCTTTCGCTCAGGACTCGTTGAAAGCATGGTCACAGGAGACTCAATCAGTTCCTCAATCCGGCGCACATATCTTCTTGCCCTGGTGGGCAATTGAGCCCAGCTCTGAGCTCCGCGTGTGCTTGCTTCCCAGCCCTCGAGCTCTTCATAGACTGGCTCAAGCCTTGCCTGGGCTGAGATGAGCGCTGGCATATAATCTAGTTCCTCTCCATCCAAATTGTAACGCACACAAATCTTTATTTTTTTGAAGACGTCGAGAACATCAAGCTTCGTCAGTGCAATACCCTTTATCCCGCCTATTTTAATAGCCTGCCTTACGAGTACGGCATCAAACCAACCGCAGCGGCGACGACGGCCGGTCACCGTACCAAACTCGGAGCCTCGCTCACCGAGCTGTGCACCAAGTGCGTCCTTCAACTCACTTGGGAATGGCCCGGCGCCCACTCGGGTGGTATAAGCCTTACAGACACCCAGAACAAATCCAATATTGCCTGCACCGATGCCTGAACCTGTCGCCGCCTGTGCTGCAACGGTATTCGAAGAGGTGACGAACGGATAGGTGCCATGATCAACGTCGAGCATAGCACCTTGAGCACCCTCAAACAGAATCCGTTTACCGGCCAGGTGGTACGACTCAAGCTTTTGCCACACAACATCCATGTAAAGGAGCAAGCGCGGCGCTAAATTCTGTAATGATTGTATTAATGAAGTTTTATTAATTTCTGGTTGATACATTCCACGTAGTAAGGCATTATGGTGTATTAACAGGCCATTAACCTTGTCTTTCAGTACGGCATTGTCCGCGAGATCACACACCCGTACAGATCGGCGTGCAACTTTATCTTCATACGCTGGGCCTATGCCCTTACCAGTCGTTCCAATGGCAGAGAAACCTGTTTCACGAGTTCTCTCCAGCGTGCGATGCAGAGGAAGAACAAGAGGGACATTCTCTGCTACCCGCAGAGTGTCCGGGGTCACAGGAACGCCGTGTTCGTTCAGCCTGTCGACCTCGTCTAGAAAGGCCCACGGATCGAGAACAACGCCGTTCCCAATGAAAGAAATTTTTCCACGTACAATGCCTGACGGTAAAATATTGAGCTTGTATGTCGTTCCGTCTATGACAAGGGTATGACCGGCATTATGCCCTCCTTGGAACCGGACGACTATGTCCGTTCTTTCTGACAGCCAGTCGACAATCTTACCCTTGCCTTCGTCGCCCCACTGGATCCCCACGACCGCAACATTTGTCATTTCTTTCTTTTTCCAAGATTCTCGCTGAGAGGGCAAGCCGCTCTGACAGAGCAATACTAAAGCGAAACTCGTGATACAATACGATTCCCAAATAAAACATGGGAACATCCTAATATAGTTGCAAGCTCTACTATATCTTCCTCTGGATCAAGAGCTACCATCGTGATCCAATCCGCGGCCTGCAGGGAACGGACCGTCGCGCGGGTTGTCCCGTGGGGCAAAAGGAGACGGCGACTGGCCGCCGCAGCTTGGGGAGGGAGAACTTCGAGTACCGCATCGACGAATAATGTCGCCCCGACTGCGACCTCCTCAGCCACTGTTCCGTTTCCCACGACACTGTAGCGTCCCCCCCGCCCTAGTTCCCCCTGTGCGCCACGGGCAAACACAGTAAAACTCACTCCCGCATGATACTCGAAACCGCAATGTTCAACAGGATCTATAGTAATGGTCAGAGCTGGTGCTGCTGTGCGAACCAGTCTGACAACTTGGGAGAAGACATCTCGTTCGGACGCGGCTACTGGCGGCAGATCCAGAACAGACAAAGCGCCAACAGCACGGTCAGCAGGCCCACAACAGGCAGTCACCAATGTGAAGAGTAGACTCGCTGCCAGACCATCTTCAGCCGCCAGTGCTGTCGCGTCCTTGTGATAGAGCGCACGTCGCAGACGTTCTTCTTCCGCGCCTGTTACGCCAAGGCCAGAGAAGACAGCTGGGACGAGAGTCGGCAAGTTGAGATCGACAGTGACACCAGTCACTCCCAGATCTGTCAGGGCTTCTGCAACCAGCAGAATCACTTCTGTATCTGCTTCGGCACGCGGAGACCCAATCAGCTCCACGCCAGCTTGGATGGACTGACGCTCTGGTCGCAGCTGTGAGCCTTTGACTCTTAACACATGACCAGCATACCCTAGTCGTAGGGGTCTCGGCACCTTGACTAGCCGGGTGACGGCGATTCTGGCTACCTGTGACGTGATGTCTGCCCTAACCCCCATCATACGCTGGCTCATGGGGTCCATGAAGCGGAACACCTGTGCCGCAGTCGCAGCCCCACTCCCGGAGAGGAGCGTCTCCTCGAACTCCACAAGGGGAGGCGTGACGCGATCGTACCCGTTAGACGCAAAGAAAGCAGCCAATCCCTCAGTCACCCGGGCCTCAAATGCTGCCTCAGGCGGGAGAGTATCACGCAACCCGGCAGGCAACAGCGCTCTTTTCGCGTGATCCATGATCATTCAGTAACGTTTTTTTGAACACAATACGTGTATGCAACAGAACATACACTCTCGAACTCGAAAGTTTTATAATGTGTAGCGCGTTCCGTTCCGAACGGAAACGAATCCATACCACAGATTCCACTTCTTCCACAAGCCTGACACCTGTTGGCCATGACCTTTCCCTTTGGCTATGCAAATAGTTGACCCGATATGGGAGAGAGTAGTGGAAAATGCTTGACCATGAGCGTGAGCCGTCTCACTAAAATCTTTTTTGCGGGTAATTCTGTTGGCAGTGTGGCAGATTGATACTCTCTGCTAAGAGATAGAACGAGGTTAAGGAACGTATGGCAAAGGAAGACGTGCTTGAATTTTCTGGTACCGTGGTTGAGCTGCTACCAAATGCGATGTTTCGAGTCAAACTGGACAATGAGCATGAAATTCTAGCGCACACGTCTGGAAAGATGCGGAAGAATAGGATAAGGGTACTAGCTGGAGATCGCGTGAATGTTGAGATGACGCCCTACGATCTGACAAAGGGCCGCATCACCTTTCGCTTCAAATAGCGCTGGCCGTACGTGTTGATACACGGGAAGAAGAGAAGCGCCTGGCAGTGGCAGCGGGCCGTGTGGCGAGGCCATTCATGTTTGTTCTAGCCTCTGATTCGCCATGCCAGCTGGCATTATTACTGCGCCAGATCTCTGTCGTTCCTCTGGCGTCTGTCCAGGCTGAGAATCTCGAAGAAAAGCCACAACGGCAGGAACTGCCGGCATCGTGTGTGGCGCGTCTTGCTCGAGAGAGAGCTGCGTTGGTGGCCGCACATCACATTGGCCGCCATGTCTTGGCCGTGCATACGGTGGTTGCTTGTGGCCGCCGCCTTTTATCCAAGGCGGCAACTCTAGACGATGCGAGGCGATACCTCAACCTCCTGTCTGGCCGCCGTCATCGTGTCTATGGGGGAATATGCTTACGTGCGCCAAACGGACAATGCGTCGTGCGCGTTGTTTCTACAATCGTAGCCTTCAAACGACTCGACGACCATGAGCGTCGCGCTTATATCGCCGCGGGCGAGTGGCGCGGTCAGGTTGGCGGCTACGCTATTCAAGGCCTAGCGGCCACGTTCGTGCGTTTTATCACAGGTTCCTATTCTAACGTGGTAGGCCTGCCGCTTTACGAAACGGCTACTCTCCTCAAAGGGGCAGGTCTGTGGGATTCGCCCTGAAAGCGCTTGCTCAGGGCCGCTAGACACACGAGCAGACCACGAAGAGTTGTTTGATAATATGCGAGAGAGCGTGCAACGCCAGCCAGAGAATCATAAAGCGTCCGACGGTCCGACGACAATCCTCTCAAAGCTCTCAAAGACTAATCAAATACTAACGGCCGCTGTAGCAGGACTTCGTCCGTCTTGGGAACGCCGGGAGAGCGTTAAATCAGCCGCCGTCATGTCCTCCTCTCTCCATGCACCATGATCTGCTAAAAGAGCACGCAGCAATTTATTATTCAAGGCGTGCCCCGAACAATAACCGTGGAACCGACCGTTTAAGGGACGCCCCGCAAGGTACAGGTCGCCAATAGCGTCAAGGATTTTATGGCGGACGCATTCGTCAGCAAAGCGCAGTCCTTCTTTATTGAGCACCTTGTCGCCACTGATAACGATGGCATTTTCTAGTGAACCGCCCCGTGCCAAGCCACTGGCCCGTAATTGCGTGACCTCTTCCAGAAACCCAAATGTCCTCGCACGGCTTATTTCTACACAGAAAGCGTGTGGTGTCATTTTAACAATGTAAGATTGTCTTGCTACAGCAAGTGAGGGAAAAAGAATTTCACAGCTAACGGAACAACCATGGACTGTTGGGTAGAGCACCGCTAAGCGCTCGCCATCCTGCACCTGCACCTTCCTGCGCAAACGAATGATTCGACGGCGGGCATCTTGCTCACAAAGACCAGCGCATTCGATCAGACAGACAAATGGTGCCGCACTGCCGTCCATAATAGGCACTTCAGAACCATCTATCTCAACCACAACATTGTCAACCCCGACGCCAGAGAAAGCTGCAAGCAAATGTTCGACAGTCCCCACGACAACCTGATCTTCATTGCCAATGACTGTAGACAAGCGGGTATCCACGACATGCGACCACAGGGCCGGAATGAGAGCACCTTTCGCCACCACATCGCTGCGTCTAAAAATGATGCCACTGTTTGGTTCTGCAGGATGGAGTGTCATGCTGACACGCTGGCCACAGTGCAGCCCGATGCCTGTACAACTGATAGAGCTTTTGAGCGTACGCTGCTGTACCCATCCACTCTGATAAGCCTTCTGTTGGCGTGTCCCCTTGCCGTCGACAAACATCTCATAACCCTTCAGCACGACATACGTTTAACAAGCCCACAACGGGTCCCGGAACGGGAACGCCTCTCTATCGCACAGGGAGAAGCTCTTGAAAATTGTGCTGAATGACCTTATTACTCATATATATTGCATATACCCCAAAGCGCGTTTCTTGCGCTGTCTCTCATAGATCAACAAGTACAGGTTGATTCAAGACACAAAAACAAGAAATCTAAAAAAGTGTAGTAAAATTGTTACTACTCTTTAAAAAAGCAATTTAATTGGCCTGTCGTCGCAGGAACGCCGGAATGTCCAAATTCTCCTCTACTGTACTCGTCGGCTGATCCCCAGACTTTACCTTCAAAGTGTATGTAGATTGATGTTGTGGAATATTTTTTTCAGGGGTTTCTGTCGTGCGCCGTATTCTACCTATCCCTACGACCTTTTCAAGTAGTGTCTGCGGACGGCGCACGAGCGGCCGCTCTATAGGCGGTGGCATCACTGGGAGCGATGTTTCTTCTACTGGCAGAAAGGATTCTTCTGTCGTCTTGGCATTGGCATGCTGTACTGCTGAAGCCTGTGGGCGCAACGCCGTCCGCTGCACCTCTTCTGGAGAGGCGCGAAGCCCCGGAGTAGTATCCTGGCATGTCGAGGCGGGGCTACTTCTGCCGAGATCGTGCGGCTCCATGGCTGGGGCTGGAATAAAAGCCTCAAACAGGCAGCCGGATTCCGCGTGTCGCTCTGTCGTCAGAGCGGCAAAGCTTTCTAACCCCTGCCGCTTTTCCGCTGCTTCTGGTCCGGATATTGGACTTTCACCGATTTTCTGCACGACTGCTGTTTCTGTGGGTAAAGCCTTCTTATAAGGCCGCAGATGCTCTTCTGCGGTTTTATCGGCTCGCAGCGATGTCGTAACGTTTGCTGTAGAAGTGTGTAAAGCATCTGACATTCTACGAACGGTAGATGACATGGGCGATGACCGCGATTCTTCACGAACAACAACCGTGTCCAGTCGACGCGACTGTATGCTGGCCTCAGAATCAATGCCCGTTGCTACGACCGATACACGTATTCTACCATCAAGCTGCTCGTCAAATGTAGAACCAAAAATGATATTCGCGTCAGGATCAACTTCGTCACGGACACGATTGGCCGCCTCATCTACCTCGTAAAGAGTCATGTCAGGACCACCGGTAATGTTAATCAGCACACCACGGGCACCCTTCATAGACATGTCATCGAGCAACGGGTTCGAGATAGCCGCTTCCGCGGCCTCAAGGGCTCTCTTGTCCCCATCAGACTCGCCAGTGCCCATCATAGCCTTACCCATTTCGCTCATGACTGTACGAATATCAGCAAAATCGAGGTTGATCAGGCCAGGCATCATGATCAGATCTGTCACACCACGTACGCCTGCGTATAGGACATCGTCTGCCATGTGAAAGGCCTGGGCAAACGTAGTGCGTTCGTTGGCTACTCGAAAGAGATTCTGATTGGGGATGATGATCAGAGTGTCCACATAACGTGCTAATTCATCCATACCGACCTCAGCTAGACGCATGCGGTGAATGCCCTCAAAATGGAACGGCTTTGTGACGACTCCGACAGTCAGGATGCCCATTTCCCGCGCCGCCCTAGCCACCACTGGTCCTGCACCTGTCCCTGTGCCACCACCCATGCCGGCGGTCAGGAAAGCCATATGACTGCCAGAAAGTTCCCTCTGGATGTCTTCTAAAGCCTCCTCTGCGGCTGCCCGTCCAACCTCTGGCCTGGCACCAGCTCCAAGACCTTCTGTAGTATGAACGCCAAGCTGGATGCGACGGTCTGTGCATGACTGAGACAACGATTGAGCATCCGTATTGGCAACGATGAAATCCACCCCTTCCAGATTTTTAGCAATCATGTTATTGACCGCATTGCTGCCGGCTCCACCAACGCCGACAACTGTAATCCGCGGTTTTAGCGGGCGATGCGCGTCTCCACGCGGTACGCTTAAAGTTATGCCCATGCGTCCCTCCGGTTCTCTTCGTGGGGCCTCTGTGTCCGAGCTTAATGACCGAGACAGGTACTAGCAATGCGCCAAGAACCTTTTCCCAATCCTTTCCAACAGAATCATCATGCTGCGGCCGCTCATTGGCGACGTTTTGGCCAGATTATATATATTAAAAAGAGATGCATCTATGAACATAGCCCCGGATTCCTACCGGGTGACCTAGACGGGTGCTTTTATTAAGAATAAGATATGCAGTATATGATACTTCTTTTAATTGCACCTTCCTCCAGTGGTGCCCGGCCTTGTGAGTCAAGCTATTCGCCGCCAAATGACTGCGCACAAGCTAAAATGTTTCCTCGATGCGAGGCCGGATGATCCGCACGAGCATCGAACGCGGGACCTGAGCAGTTTCTTCTTTGATTCCTGTTAGTGGCACATGCAGCAGAATCCCATGGGCGTCAGCTGGCGATGGCAGCCGTCAAGCGTCTTCAAACGCTCGGCATGAGTCACCTCGCTCTCAGAGAGATCACTTGTAACATGACTACTTCTGATGGGCAAAATGCCATGTGAATGGCCTGACAACTCTCAAAAAGGGAAACTTTGCTAGTGCCGCCACCCATATCAGTGACACCAGCGTCCCTTTCGTGAGCAGCTAAACACGCCAGAGCAGAAGCATAGGGCGAAAAGACTAGGGCCTCGACCGCCAAGTGGCAGCGCTCTCAGTAGGCACGCAGGTTGCGCACAAGTCCCGCCCGCGCAGTGACCGTGTGCAGGTCCACCCATAACCTGCTACCGAACATACCGCGTGGATCGCGAATAGTGATCATGCGCTTCACGCGAGTGAGACACAAATTTCAATCATTTCAATCTTCGAGGAATGTAGCGGGCCGCACGAAATGTTGACCAGTATGTTGACCAGTACGTGGTCAATGCGCCTACGAGCCATCTTTTCAGCAGAGGAGACGGCAGCGCTAAGAGAGGATTCCACCTCATCCATATTAACGCCGTCACTGACACTGCAGAAAAATTTCGGTATATTCTTTTCACTCCTGGCGAGGAAGCAGCATATCTTGGTCGTGCCTCTGTCAAGGGCAGAGATCCAAGTGGGACGCAACCCCATTTGGGGTAGCAAGTTCCCTTATTCATTTTGACAATTTGACAATCTCCTGACTGACATCAGTGGTGGTGTCTGGTTGATAAAGGAGATCATCTGTACGTAGATCAACGACCTCGAGATTGTATCGCAATATCCCATGCTCTTTGTTTAACAGAGCGAATGTAGTGCTTCTGCTGGATTTTCCTCTGGTAGCCGCACGTTCGTACCGCCTGCCTGGCTGTCAATTCCCGCGACGTCCTGACACGAACTGAGCGGCCCGCACAGTGATTTTTCTATAGAAACCCCTTTTCACAGAAAGAAGCAAGACTGCCGTCTGCAAACGAGCAGTCTGCCGTTTCGTCTCTTCTGTCCAGAACCACATGCTACCAATTTATATAATTGCAAAAAATTAATACATATACTACTTATAAGAACAAACATACTGGCGCCAGACATCTCTCGTCCGGGTCCGGAAGCATGCCACGATCTTTTACCCTTGCTGCTCTCACTGTGCATGCCACCCGGGCACAACCCCTTACATATCGCATGCTGCATTCTCCACCATCCACTGCACCAGAGCGGCAAAATTCAGGCCAATGTAGGCCGCCTGTTCAGGCACTAGAGAAGTGGGCGTCATCCCCGGCTGCGTGTTAATTTCAAGAATGACAAGGCTTTCTCCGTCGAAACGAAAATCTGCCCGTGACACCCCACGGCATCCCAGCGTCTGATGAGCTAAAAGAGCGAGTCGTAGTGCTTCGTCTGTCACTGCAGGTGACAAAGGCGCCGGCAGAATATGTCGCGAACCACTGGCTGTATACTTAGCTTCATAATCATAGAAAACATGGTCAGTGACGATCTCAGTCACAGCCAGCGGCTGCTCTCCCATAATGGTAATCGTCAACTCACGACCAGGAATGAATCGCTCGACGAGTACCTGTTCCCCATAAAGCCACTCTCGGTTTGCCAGCGGCGATCCTCCATCCTCATAGCGTATGATCCGCACTGCGAGTGATGAGCCTTCGTTCAGTGGTTTGATCACGTAAGGCCGCGGCAAAGGATCATCTGCAAGCAGCTCTGCTCTGCGCACGACCATTCCCATGGCAACAGGAATACCAGCTTGCGCAAACAGCCGCCGCGCCATGACCTTGTTCATAGAGAGCGCTGAAGCTAGTACGCCAGAGTGCGTATAGGGAATGCCGAGAATATTCAGAACCCCCTGCACGCAGCCGTCTTCGCCAAAACGGCCATGTAGAGCGTTAAACACGACATCTGGCAGTGGGCGAAACACTCCTAAGAGCCCCGCCACATCGCGCTCTTGCACGTCCACAGCAGATACCTCATAACCAAGACCTTTTAAAGCCTCTGTCACGGCGCTGCCCCCCACCAGAGACACTGCGCGTTCTGCCGACCAGCCACCCATCAGTACCAGAATCCGTCTGATCATGGTTCTGTTCCCATCACTGGCAGACCAATTCTGCAAATCTCCCACTCTAGGACCACACCACTTTTTTCCCACACACGACGGCGTACATTCTCACCTAATGCTTCGATGTCTGCCGCCGTGGCCCCGCCTGTATTAATGAGAAAATTACAGTGCTTTCTCGAGACCATCGCACCACCAATCCGCAATCCGCGGCAGCCGGCATGGTCGATCAGCTCCCAGGCTCTGACGCCGTTTGAATTCTTAAAGGTAGACCCACAAGTGCGGGTTCTCCGTGGCTGCGACTCTTCACGGTGGCGACGCATTGTGGCCGTGCGCACTGCAATGGAAGACGGATGCTCGCGACTGCCTTGTAAGACGGCCCATGTGAAAACCCAGTCCCTCTCCACGGCGGCATAGCGATAGGAAAATGCCGTTGGTCCCACACGATGCCGATGGCCGCGTCCGTCTATCGCTTCTGTCTCTACCAAAACGTCACGAATTTCAGCCCCATAGGCACCGGCATTCATACGCAGAGCCCCACCAATTGTGCCGGGAATACACGACAAAAATTCAAGATTGCCCACGCCAGCCATGGCGGCCACGGCGGCGACGTTGACGTCAAGCGCAGCGGCGCCACAGTGTAAAAATGTATCATTTTCAATATTAATTGAAGCAAACCTGCGCCCGAGCTTAATGATGACGCCCGGTACGCCCCCGTCGCGCACTAATAGATTAGAACCCACACCGATCGCCATCACTGGCACATCCACTGGACGAGTAGCAAGGAAATAGGCGAGATCCTCGACATCTTCTGGCCAGAACGTGACTTCGCTCTCCCCTCCCACACGGAACCAAGTAGTGTGCGCTAGGGAATGCCGTGCTGTATAACGTCCACGTACAGGAGGCAAGCGATCGATCAAACGAGTAGCGGCGTGAGACCGTGCTGCGATGCTCTTCGCTTTCATCACATTCCTTCCCCTGCGGCTTTTCCTAAGCTCTCGAGTGCACCTGGTAGGGCGTGGGCCCACTGCGTGATACTTCCAGCCCCCAGACAGACAACCCAATCTCCTGGCTGCGTCAGCGCCTGGACCACCCTCGCTAGGACTTTCTCATGTGGTAGGGCAAGAACATGCTTATGACCATGAGCGCGCAGACTTTCGACTAAGGCATCACGGTGCATACCCTCAATTGCAGACTCACCGGCTGCATAGACATCAGCTACTATAACAATATCTGCTTCATCAAAACACGTGCAAAATAATTTAAATAAATCTCTAAGACGTGTATACCTATGTGGTTGTACTACAGCAAGTATCTTCCCCCTACAAACACTGCGGGCCGCCCGCAGGGCAGCAGCTATTTCTATTGGATGATGGCTATAATCGTCTACAACCTCTACGCCATCCACAACGCCTATGCGGGTAAAGCGACGCTTGACACCCCTGAAGCTAACCAAGGCACGAAAAATAACGCGATTCTCAATCCCAAACAAAACAGCAATTGCAATTGCCGCAAGTGCATTTTGAACATTATGAATACCATACGAAGAAAGATTTATTCTAAAAGGAGTATACTTTATAAAAGTTTTAACACTTTTTGCAACAACGACATCAAATTTCGCCCCTTGAGCATCCAGGACAACATTGCGCGCGTGAATATCAGCCCGTGGTGTCAGGCCATAGGTGATAATCCTACGGTCTGACACACGGGCAATCAGTGTTTGAATCTCTGGATGATCCAGGCATAAAATGGCGAACCCGTACAAGGGAACGTTTTTGGCAAAGAGACAAAAAGCTTCACGCACCTGATCCAAACCACCCCAGAAATCAAGGTGCTCGGGATCGATACTCGTGATAACTGCCATCGTAGATGGCAATTGAGTGAAAGTGCCATCGGATTCATCGGCCTCCACTATTATCCAGTCTCCTCCCCCTAAGCGGGCATTAGTGTCATAGGCGTTGATGATTCCACCATTGACAACTGTCGGGTCATGACCCGCAGCATCTAAAATTGCTGCAATCATTGATGTCGTGGTTGTCTTTCCATGAGTGCCTGCTACCGAAACAGAGTACCTGAACCGCATCAGTTCTGCTAGCATCTCAGATCTTCGCACAACTGGAATAAGACTCTGGCGGGCAGCAGTAACTTCAGGGTTATCGCTCCCAATAGCAGTCGAGACCACTACTACATTGGCCGCACCCAAGTTTCTGGCTGCATGCCCAACAGTGACTGGAATGCCTAGCCAACGTAGACGCTGGACGTTCGGACCATCTGCCACGTCTGAACCCTGGACCGCATACCCCATATTGTGTAGGATTTCAGCAATCCCCGACATGCCCATTCCGCCGATGCCAACAAAATGGAGAATCCCGATGTCAAGTGGTGGGATACGAATCATGTGGCTCTCTTGATGCTCGTCCCCCACAATCTGGATGGCTTGTGCCGCGTGCACTGAAGGCGTCGACAAGATCGGCCAAGCGTTGCGCCGCATCTGGTGAACCAATTCTGCGGGCACACATGGCTGTCTGCATGAGGAGAGTTGGAAGGCCCAACAGCGTCTGCAGCATGGTGGCCAGTCTCTCAGGCGTCAGAGCGGCCTGTGGTATCAACCAAGCCCCTCCTTTTTCCTCGACGACAAGGGCATTAGCCGTCTGATGGTCGTCTGTGGCATGGGGATAGGGCACAAGAATGGCCGGACGACCGGCAACCGTCAGTTCTGCTACAGTTGAGGCGCCTGCTCGAGCGATGACGAGGTGAGCCTTTTCCAGGCGATTTGGTAAGTCGTCAAAAAATGACTCGGCTTCGATAGCAATCCCTAACCTTTTATAGGTTGCAACAACTTTCGCACAATCCTCAGCAAAAACCTGCTGACTTACTCTTAATCGGATACGCAAGGCCATAGGAAGCAAGCTCATGGTAGCGGGTATGACATCCCCAAACACACGAGCACCCTGGCTGCCGCCGATGATCAGAACCCGTACCGCATTTTCGCTGTTGGGAGGAACATAAGGCACATCGCGTATGATCCGCACCTCCCGTCGCACGGGGACACCCGTCTGCTCCAGAGAAGCCTTCTTGCTGCTGCTATCAGGGAAGATTCTCAATGGGGAGACGGCAACGCGGCTGACCCAAGGCATGAGCAGACGATTCGCTCTGCCAAGGACAGCATTTTGTTCATGCACCACTGTGGGATAGCCAGAGAATATTGCGGCTGCTGTGGCGGGGACTGAGGGCGAGCCGCCAAACCCAACGACAACAGATGGTTTGAGACGTCTGAGCAGGAGCCACGCCTTGCCCAGGCCCCAGGTTAGCCGAGCACTCCCACTGATGAAGGCCCCTGGTAGGGGGGCGCCGGCTAAGCCGCTGTCAACAGTATGAACAGAGATGTTAGAAATATTGCTGCGCGACCAGGCCGCAGTGCCACGCAAGTCTGTCACGCACGCTAGCGCATAGCCACGACACCCCAGTTCCTCTGCCAGAGCAGAGGCTGGGAACACGTGTCCACCCGTGCCTCCAGCCGCAAGTACGACTGTTTTGTGTCGAGAGTGTGCCAGTACCATCATGGTAGATTTCCCTCTCTAGGAGGGCGTCTGGTCAGAGCGAGCACCATTCCCATAACCATGCTGAGGGCAAGTCAAGAAGAACCGCCGTAGGAAAGAAATGGAAGGGTCACTCCTTTAGTTGGTATTAAGCGTAACGAGGACGCTATATTCATCACTGCTTGTAATCCCAGTTGGACAAGCAGTCCACTAACAGATAAAAAAGTAAATATAATATATGTATATAAGCACGTAATATTTTAAATATCAAAAACACTCTAAAACTCTTATTAAGAAAATGATTCAGAAATCATAATAGTGAACCAAATGCTTCTCAAGCCACAGCACAGATGCAATCTGTATGAGCATCTGGCAGCACCTCCGCGCGCGCGACGCGCCCTTCTCCTGGACAGGTCCTCCTGGACCTGTCCCAACAAAACCACCATTGCGGAATGACTGTAATGCCTTATCTGGTAGGAATCACCCGCATTGGGATCGAGGAAAAGATCAACACGGCTACGTACAAAAATAGGCGCAGACTCCTGATAAAATACCGCCAATTGCCAGCCACACTACCCATCAGAAAAAAAGGCCAGAAGAAACAAAGGCAAGACAAAAAGTATTGAACAGGTTATAAGATAAGTATATTATTATTTATTTTATCAGTAGCATTAAGTAGCAAGAGGACAATCCTGCTAGAGAGGGCAGCGACAAAAAATTCCCCAGAATGCTCCTCGCACGGCTCTCTGCAAGCATCCAGGCGGTGTAGACGGCGAATGTCGGCTTGATGAACTCGGAATAATGGTGAGAAACCCAATCGTTCCAATGCGGCGCACGGTATGATGTGAACGATACAAGCCACAAAGGTGTGCCCCTGCCGGGCTAGCCGCACGCGTTAGCAGGGCGCCCATCCTCACTCACGCGCACGATCACCGCACCAAACCAAGTGATCTAAAGGGGCGTATCATCGTGGATCCTCTCTCCTGCCAGGTAGAGCGGCCACGTGTCTTTGGAAGACACTGCCACGGTGTTCGAAATCGTCAAACTGATCCCACGAGGCACATGCAGGCGAGAGCAGAACGACTGCTCCTGGTCGGCGCTCGCGAGTGGCCAGTGTATGCGCCCGTTCGACAGCAACAGCAAGCGTCCCGCAGGGCGTATAGGACACATGCCATTCTAGCAGAGTGCGAGCAAAAGTAGGAGCAGCCTCACCGATAAGGAAAGCATGGCGGACACGTGGGAACAAGGAAACCAGTGCGGTGATGCCACCTTCTTTTGCCTGACCGCCAACGATCCAGTAAAGAACCTCATAGCAGGTCATGGCTTTGGCCGCTGCATCGGCATTGGTGGCTTTACTATCGTTAACATAGCGTATCCCATCAATCACATCAACCAGCTCCTGACGATGAGGCAGCCCTGGGAATGTCTGCAACGCCGCCGCGATGACCGCATGTTCAATACCAAGCACCCGTGCTGTGGCAAAGGCAGCGGCAGCATTTTGCTTGTTATGCAGACCAGGTAAGGCTTTTGCTGCGGTGAGATCTGCCACTGCCCTCGCGCCATTCGTGTTGTCCCAGAGGAGACCGCCGCTGAGATAGACACCACCGCAGACGGGTTTGACCACAGAGATCGGTATGATATTGAAACCTCTGCTGCTCAGAAACTCATGCAGGGCCGCGCTGTTCTGGTCATCAACACTGAGCACTGCCGTACCGCCTTGTTTCAGACCGGCAAAAAGCCGCCGCTTGGCAGCAACATATCCCTCTATGCCACCGTGTTGGCTGAGATGATCAGAGGAGATGTTCAGGAGCACTGCCACATCAAGGGCAAGAGAAGGTGTCAGTTCGAGCTGATAGGATGAAAGTTCAATCACATAAACACCATTGGACTCTAACTGCGGTAAAGCGAGGACTGGAAGTCCCAGGTTACCGCCCGCCCCTACAGGTCGACTGGCATACGAGAGGATGTGAGTGAGTAGGCTGGTCGTGGTTGATTTCCCGTTTGTACCGGTGATGCCAACACAACTGGCAACTGGCTCACTTTGCATAAGCAATTCAACGTCACACACGAGCACGACACCAGCGGCGCGCGCACGCTGCGCCACCGGGTGTGGCGCCGGAAAGGTGTGGGGAATGCCAGGACTCCAAACCACGCAGGCTATATCCTGCCAGCTTGTAGCTGTCAGATCCAGGACTCTAAACCCTTCTGCCGTTGCCTGGGCCCTCTTTACAGGATCGTCGTCCCAGACAAAGACATTTGTCTCAAGCCTCTGTAGGACATGTGCGGTAGAAGAACCAGATCGGCCGAACCCCATCACCGCTACTTTCCGGCCAGTATATCGTCTTGGCTCAATCACGAGCACCTACCGCAACTTTAGGGTTGACAGCCCTGCAATTGCGAGAATCGTGGCGATGATCCAGAATCGAATGACAATGGTAGACTCAGGCCATCCTTTTCTCTCCAAATGATGATGTAGAGGCGCCATGCGGAAAACGCGCTTGCCCGTCAGCCTAAAGGAGACGACTTGGACAATGACAGAGACAGCTTCAAGGACAAACAAACCGCCGACCACAGCAAGCACTAGTTCGTGTTTAGTGATGACACTGACGGCCCCCAACGCACCGCCCATGGCAAGAGAGCCAGTGTCACCCATGAAGATCATCGCAGGCGGTGCGTTGAACCACAGAAACCCAAGGCATGCTCCCATCAGAGCGCCACAGAACACGGCCAATTCACCAGCCCCAGGCACGTGGTGTATCTGCAAGTAGGTGGCAAATACCATATGCCCTGAAAGGTAGGCAATCAGCATGAAGACCCCTGCGGCGATGAGGACTGGGACTGTGGCAAGCCCGTCGAGGCCATCCGTGAGATTCACTGCATTAGAGGCCCCAACCATCACTAGGGTTGCAAACACACAATAGAACATCCCAAGGTCAAATATCACGCTCTTCAGAAACGGTAGTGTCAGCCCGGTGGCCACAACGTCTTTGCTCTGGGTGAAGTGGATGGTCATGCCGGCGGCAACGGTCCCGATCATGAACTGACAGAGGAACTTCACCAGACAGGACAGACCACCGCTCTGATGCTTCGTGACCTTTAGGTAATCATCAAGCAGACCGATGCCACCATACCCAAGAGTCACAAACGACGTAATCCACACGAAAAAGTTGCTTAAATCTGCCCATAGAACCGTGGAGAGCCCTATCCCCAGTATAATCATTAAACCACCCATAGTTGGCGTGCCCTTTTTTTCGAGTAGGTGCCTCTCAGGCCCATCAGTGCGGATCGGCTGCCCATGGCTTTGCCTGCGCTTGAGCCAGCGGATCATTGGCTGGCCAAAAAGAAAGGCGAAAAGCAGGGCCGTCAGCACGGCGCCGCCAGTTCTGAAAGTCAGGTAGCGGAAAAGATTGAACAGTCCTGGCTCATCTGCTAGTGGTACGAGTATATTATACAGCATGACCTCCTCCGCTATCCCCTGGGAACGACAGAGACAGACGCGGCATGCCGTTGCAGTGCGGCCAGAATCACGCCTGTCCTGCTATAGGCAGACCCTTTGACTAGCAATACGTCGCCTGGCCTGGTTGCCGCTACCACCTGCCTAGCCAGAACGTCGGTGTTGACGGCATGGCTACCGCGTCTTTCCGGTGGCAGGGCCTTATGCAGGTATGCCATAAGCGGCCCCGCGGTAAACACAAGGTCGATCTTGTGATAAAGAACAGAATCTGCTAATTCTGCATGCAGTGCGGCCGCGCTGCCACCAAGCTCCAGCATGTCCCCAAGAACGGCAATTCTGCGCCCACCTGGGCCGGGATGCGCTGCTCCCAGGACCTCCATCGCTGCCCGCACGGCGACGGGACTGGCATTGTAACTTTCATCGATCACTTCGATGCTGCCACCATAGGGAGTGACAATGAATTTCTGACGGGCGCCACGACCCGGCAGAGGTTGCACGTTTGCTAGAGCCGAGGCAGCCCGGCTGACGTGTCCTCCCACAGCATGGACAGTTGCCAGCACAGCTAAACTGTTGATGGCCCAGTGGCTCCCATAAGTGCTCAGTATGTAAGCGGCTGGCTGGTCTAAAACACTCGCTCTAACAATAGTACCTTTGTTTGTTACTTTACAAGAAAACAATCTAAAGTCGGAATCACTATTATAACCAAAACTGTAAATGTATGTAATACCGACAAGAAGCGCATGGCGGGCAAGATAATCAAAATAGTGGCTGTCGCGGTTGAGAATGGCAATCCCGTTCCCGTTCATACCGGTGAAGAGCTCCGCTTTCGCATCAGCGATCCCGCGCACAGAGGGGAACGATTCGAGATGGACCGCTTCAACGCTAGTAATCACCCCTACATTTGGCCGTGCGAGCCGTGATAGCGTGGACAGTTCACCCGGATGGTTCATCCCTATTTCTAGGACGACAAAATGGGTTGCAACTGGCATACGAGCCAACGTTAGAGATACACCTAAAAAATTGTTAAGGTTGTCTTCGGAAACATGGGTGAGTCCCTGTTCTGCCAGGACAAGCCGCAACATCTCCTTTGTACTGGTCTTGCCAACAGAACCCGTGATGGCCACCACCCGTGCCGTACTGCGGACACGAGCCTGACGGGCCAGCGCTTCCAGAGCAGCACGTGTATTTTCTACTATTAAGAGCTGTTTCAAAGAAACTATCCCGTCGGGGATCCGCATGACGACCGCCGCCGTTGCGCCCCTAGCCAGAGCAGTGGTTACGAAGTCGTGTCCATCATAACGAGGTCCCTGCAAAGCGATGAAGAGTTCCCCAGCTTTCACAGTACGGCTGTCGATTGACACGCCACTCACATGCCAGTTGGCGGCAATGGACCCGCCTGTAGCGGCTGCTGCCTCCGCGGCAGTCCATACGATCGTCATGCACCCTCTCCGAGGTGATCGGCTGACGTATCAGCCAGGGCGACAGCGTGCTGACACATTGCAACGTCGTCGCACAGCTGTACTTTCCCGTCTATAACAATATTCTCTTGTTCATGTCCCATTCCTGCGACTAATAAAATGTCATCTTGTTGCAACAGAGATATAGCAAATTGTATAGCAATATAACGATTAGCTATATTATATGCTTTAGGACAACCTATGCAGATTTCTGCACGTATGTCTTCAGATTTCTCTCTTCTAGGTTTGTCGTCGGTGATAATGATAGCATCGGCTAGACGCGCGGCAATGACTCCCATCTGCGTACGTTTACCTCTATCACGATTTCCTCCGCAGCCGAATACGACTAATAATTTACCTTTGCTCTTGGGGCGCAGCGCAGTTAGCACTGTCTCCAGAGCCGCAGGTGTATGAGCGTAGTCCACATAAATCGGCGCGCCATGAAAACGTGTTGCCGCGCACTGTAGGCGGCCCGGAATGACCTTTAAGGTTGTAAGAGCGGCGGTAGCAGCATCGACGGGCCAGCCCATCGCTACCACGAGTCCCAGAGCACACAGAGCATTCATCACCTGGAACGATCCCCGCAAGGGAAAATGTATCTTGAAAAGCTTTTCCTGCACGCACAGCTCCAACATCTGTCCTGATTCTGTCGACACGCCTGTCACAAGACGGAGATCTTCCCCCCTCAGACCATAGGACAACACCCGCGCGTCACGAGCCGCGGCTGCCTTTCTGAAGATGGGAAAAGCAGGGTCGTCAGCATTGAGCACGACCGGCGCTCCTTTTGGCAGTAAATCATTAAATAAACGCAATTTTGCACCAAGATAAGCAGTCATGGTGCCGTGGTAGTCCAGATGATCGCGAGTCAGGTTGGTAAAGGCAGCCGCGGCTAAGTGCACACCATCTAAGCGACACTGATCAAGACCGTGGCTGGAGGCTTCCAAAGCAACATGTTCAATACCGCGATCAGCCAAGTCAGCCAGAATGGCGTGAAGGGCTGCAGGGTCTGGTGTGGTCAGACCACCCGGAAATGTCACGCCAGGCGCTCTCACCCCTAAGGTCCCGAGACTCCCGGATAAAACTCCAAGGTGTTCCCAGAGCTGACGAACGAAGCTCACGACAGATGTTTTGCCATTTGTCCCCGTTACAGAAACTATTATTTTTGGTTGTTTTTTATAGAAGCATGATGCTATTTGCGCAAATTTCTTCCTTGGATTGCTCTCTTCTAAGAGAAGAACTCCTTGTGCAGAAATTTTTGTTCCATGCGTTGCAAGAATGACTCGTGCCCCACGCGCGATAGCCTCTTCTATATAGATACGTCCATCACGTACGCGACCTGCTAATGCCGCAAACAGATAACCGGGTTTAACCTGCCGTGAGTCTGCCGTTAAACCGCTGAGATCGAGATCTTGCACGTCTAACACCTTGCCATTCCTGCCACGAGCTAGTGGAGCGGTCGTAAGGCATAAAAGTTATTTTTCTGCCATTATACTCGTAAAAGTATGGTTTTCTTGTATTTGCTTGCCTGTTGGGCCACAGGGGCAATCCCTAGCCACGATGCGCCCCACTGCTGGGGCATCTGTCCACCCACCAGTCGCATAGCCAAATTTTTTATGGCCTTCTGGCTCATCGACAACAACGATGACGGCCATTGGGAAAGCGGCTGCAACGGAGGCGCTGGCATAGCTCCCCTGACGACTTTTTGCGGCCGTACCTGTTTTGCCATCAATGCAATATCCTGTGATCTCTGCCTTGGCACCTGTCCCGTGTTCCACGACCTGCCGCCTCAGCCAACGCATTTGCCACGATGTCTCTTGACTTGAGCACCTGCAGGCCGTTACTCGGGATTCCCTGTCTGCGGCGGATCAGGGTAGCAGGATAATGAACACCGCCGTTCACCAGTGTGTTAATCTCACGCCATGGGGAGGGAATCAAGGGCTTGCTTGTTTCTGATATTCTAGTTTTTGTTGTATTATAATCTAAAATTGCTTATATAGCGCTGCATGGCCTGAGTTCCCACAGCCTGGACCATCTTGACGGCACAGACATTAGACGCATGCATATCGAGCGATCGAGCGCTACTTGGCTGGGCGTGGCATTGAGACGCTCATTAGCGCCGATCACGTGAGCAGCGAGAGGACCATATTGGTCAACGCGTCGCGCCCCCTTTTCGAAAGATAACCCCGGGATACCACGGCGCTTGATGGCAGATTGCTGGTGAGGCGTCAGCCCACGCTTGAGATACACAAAACTCTTTCCAGAGCTGAGCTTACGCAGCACCTTGTCAAAGTTCAGGCCAGGTAGGACTCTCACAACCTCAAGAGTTACCTCGTGTGGGTCGTCTATCTGGCGCGCATTGGCATACTCGCTATTGGCAGGTTTGTCGCTCACACAGCGCCGTTGCGATCCATGATACCATAATCCCTGCCTGGTGCTGCGGTTGGCGTGTGCCTCAGTCCTGTCTGGTGGGCCATCGTAACGGTCTTATCGTAACGGTCTTTGTCTCTGTGAAAAAAGTGATCTCAAGCAGTCGCGCAGCAATGACGGCAAACGCCAGCAGAAACACGCGGAAGCCTGCCGCGGCCCACCCACAAGCTGTGATCCCACAGACACAGCATCCACACCTGGGTAGAGGAACGGTTTGCGGCAGCGGAAAAGACAGACGCGCAGCAGAAGAGCAGCATAAGTTATGGACAGCCCCCGTTCAGGGCATCGGCGTTGTGGAAGGAAGCCAAGGGTTTGGTTGTGCCAGAGGCCGGTGGCTCCGACGCTCTAGAGAGAGAGCACAGCAGCCTCCACTGTTACTCTCAAGCGCTGCCATACCAAGATGCTGTCTGGCAAGCTGATGCAAAAGGGCTGGGTGATTCAGGAAAGGAGATTCCATTCCGCCGTGAGCACATGGATTCCCTCCTGTGTGAACCTGATGGTGTGCTGAATCTGGAGGCGTTCGCCTTCCAGGGCCATCACGTTATACGTGAGGATGAGGATGAAGAGACCCACGCTCATCCCACATCCCAAGGATAATCCACAGAGCAGCTGCTACGGCACGGACCATGGGAGGCCCCGTCGTCTGTCTGGCGATTCTGATGGCCACGGCGGAGCTGTTGTGCGTTCTGCGGCCCGCAGCCTGGCAGATCTCGCGCGTGGATTAGTGAGAATTTCCTCTTTTGAGGGTCTAATAATTTTAGTAGTTAAAATATTAAAAGTATATTTATGCCGACGACGGCATGAGGTCTCTGGCCTATGGCGGGAAACACGTGGTGAGTTCCCAGCACGTTCTCTAAAAAAACGTTTAATGATGCGATCTTCCAATGAGTGAAAGGCCACGACAACTAACCTTCCTCCTGGAGCCAAAATTTGTTCACTTGCAATTAAAACGCGATTTAATTCTTCAATTTCATTATTGACACACAAACGTAACGCCTGGAATGTTCGAGTGGCTGGGTCGACGCCGTTGGAAGTCCTCGGTACCACACGACGGATGAGTGCCGCTAAGGCGATCGTGCGGGTAATGGGTCGTGCAGCAATGATGGTACGCGCCACGCGACGCGCTAATCTCTCCTCGCCCAAGACTCTGATGATACAGGCCAGTTGTGGTTCGGCATAGGTATTGACGATTTCAGCAGCAGTGAGCTCACTGCGCCCCATACGCATATCCAGGGGTCCGTCAGCAAGAAACGAGAACCCGCGCTCTGGTGTGTCTAGCTGTAAAGCGGAGACGCCCAGATCTAGAGCAACGCCGTCTACAGTTTGAAGACCACGTGCTGCGAGTAACGCCGCTATGTTGCTAAAACATCCCTCTATCAGCGTTAGTCGTCCAGGAAATTGCCGCGTTACAATGAGACCGTCCACGAGGGCGGCCGGATCACGGTCTATGCCCACTACACGGCAGTTCGCTGCCCCTAAAATGGCCACACTATAGCTGCCCCCCCCAAAGGTGGCATCCACATAAAGACCGTCGCCGTGCGGGGCAAGGAACGACACAGATTCCCGCAGCAGCACGGGTGCATGAACGCCTTTTTTGCGCGATAGAGTCATGAAGAACCGCAGCATAATCCTCTGCTGACCCTGCTCACCCTCTCTGTTAAGAGGACACACAATGGCCCGCTGCCGAGGAGAGGAGAGCACCGCACAGCTGTCAACGGGCCACACAGTGGCCAGAGAGAATCCTCTGAAGAGGAATCTGAGAGACCCATCATAAAAATTTTACGTATCCCTCTTGCTTCATTACAACATTTTACCCTACCTCACATAGAGCCTTTCAGGCCGCCGCCCGCCGCACATGTTTGCCCACCCGCAATATTATTACGACGACGGACTGTCTTTTTGGGAGGGCAGCTCATCGTAGCGCTTTGCCTCCCTGTCGTAATGTGTGAACCCGGCCAGCTCCTGGATATCGACGAAGTCTGACAACCTACTAGTCACCTGCTGAGACTGCAGTGCCAGCAACGCTTCCTGCATGGCATGGACGGCCGCGCTCATCAGAGTCAATGGATAGACGATAAGCTTGTAACCAATCTCTTCAAGACGAGACGGTGAAAGCAGCGGGGTCTCTCCTTGCTCTAGCATGTTCGCGAGTTTCGGCCCTGTCACTGCCTTGCAATAATCTCGCATTTCGTCTTCCGTCAACGGCGCTTCAAGAAAGGTGATGTCTGCCCCTACGTCTCTGAAAGCTTGCGCTCTCTCGATAGCCTCGATGAGACCATGAGTGGCACGGGCATCAGTGCGGGCTATGATGAGGATGTTTGCTCCCTCTTTACTGGCATCCACAGCGGCCCGCACACGGTTGATAGCCTCTGCCCGAGGCACCACATTACAGCGGCGGGTGTGGCCACAGCGTTTAGGCCATACCTGATCCTCTATTGTTACCCCAGCAAACCCCGCGGCGGCGTACCCATGCACAGTGCGCTTCACGTTCATGACGTTGCCATAGCCTGTATCCCCGTCGCCGATGACGGGAATGGAGACTGCGGTGCAAATGTTACGGCCTTGATCGACCATCTCACCATAGGAAATCAGTCCTGTATCGGGGGCTCCGATCCGACAAACTGAAACAGTAAAGCCGCTCATGAACGTCAATGGAAAGCCAGCACGCTCAATCAGACGGGCTGACAAAGCGTCAAAACAGCAAGGGATGACAAGGCCACCAGCTTGTGCCAGGAGGGCCTGGAGACGAGCCGTGGGACTTTGTGAGCGGAGTGTCATGATGTCTTTACTTCCATTTCGTTCATTGAAGAATATGCTATGGCCGCATGCATGAACCCACCGTGGGGGGCCACACGGACCTGTCTGCGAGCGAAGGGAACCATGCCATCATAGCCAACTGTATAGCCAATTGTACGCTCTCATCTAATAGACATTCACAGGAAATTTGTATATATATGCAGCTGGCCCTTGGCGCGGCTGTAGCACCCCCCCGCAACGATGACAGGGCACGGGAATTCTCGCGCCGCGGATGGATAACATGAGGATGTGAAGATGGGTGATCAACAGGGTGGAATACTGAATACGCCGAACCCTGCCGAGTTGTCGAAGACAATGGTGAACATTGCTGAACGGAGCCAGAGGGTTGTCGCTGCTTTTCTACAGAGACAAACAGAGAATGCGAAGTTCGGGCTTGACCCGATGAACATCGGCAGTGCCTTCATGGAGATGACGGCAAAACTGTTAGCTGACCCGCAAAGAGTCATGAACGCACAGATGTCACTGTGGCAAGATTCTCTTGCGCTGTGGCAGAGCACGACTCGCCGTATGCTAGGCGACGCAAGAAGCGCTGTGATTGAGTCTGATCCGAGCGACAAAAGATTTAAGGACGACACATGGGAACAAAATCATGTGTTTGACTTCATCAAGCAATCCTACCTGCTCAGTGCCCGCTGGATTCAATCTTTAGTAAAAGATGTTGATGGTTTAGATGACAAAACTGCTCAAAAAGTCGAGTTTTACACTCGGCAGTTCGTCGATGCTATGGCACCAACAAATTTTGTGATGACTAATCCAGAAGTTCTACGTGTAACCGTAGAAAGTGGAGGGGAAAATCTCCTCAAAGGACTTAACAATGTATTGAGCGACCTTGAGCAGGGCAAGGGCCAGATTCGTATCAGGATGACAGATTATGATGCCTTCAAGGTGGGAGAGAATATTGCCTCCACTCCTGGCAAGGTCATTCATGAGAATCCACTGGCGCAGGTCATTCAGTACATGCCAACAACAGAGCAGGTCTTCAAAAGACCTCTTATGATTGTGCCGCCATGGATCAACAAATACTACATCATGGATATGAGACCAAAGAATTCATTCATCAAGTGGTGTATTGATCAAGGGCATACGGTTTTTGTTATGTCTTGGGTAAATCCAGACGAAAAATTATCTCAATACACGTTTGACGATTATATGCGACTTGGTCCCATAGAAACGCTCAACATTATCGAACAGATCACTGGTGAGACAGAGGTCAACGGGCTTGGGTACTGTTTGGGAGGCACGCTGCTAGCGGCCACACAGGCTGTTCTCGCCGCAAAAGAAGAGAGTCGCATCCGCATCAGAAGCGGAACGTATTTTACCTGCATGCTTGATTTTGCCGAGCCAGGAGAACTGGGCGTGTTCGTGGATGAGGCGCAGATACAACTGGCTGAACAAAAGATGCGTGAGCGTGGTTATCTCGATGGTGCAGAAATGTCCACCACGTTCAACATGTTGCGCGCAAACGACCTCATCTGGTCATTTGTCGTCAATAACTATCTGCTGGGGAAGGATCCATTCCCGTTCGATCTCCTGTACTGGAATAGCGATTCTACGCGCATGCCCTATGCTATGCATAGCTTTTATCTCCGCAAGTTCTATCAGGAAAACAAGCTCAAGGAGCCTGGTGCTCTGAATATGTTGGGCGTGCCCGTTGATCTTGGGAAAGTCAAGGTACCAGCCTATTTCCTCTCGACCATTGAAGATCATATCGCACCGTGGAAATCTAACTATGCTGGTGCCCAGTTATTGGGGGGGGCTGTACGCTTTGTTCTGGCTGCTTCTGGCCATATTGCTGGTGTGATTAACCCACCAGCGGGTAACAAGTATCATCACTGGACAAGTGCGAAAAAGCTGCTTAAAAATCCTGATGCTTGGTTCCAGGGAGCCCAGCAACAACCTGGTTCCTGGTGGCACGATTGGCTTGATTGGGTGTCAAAACAAGCGCCGGAGAAGCTCCCGGCCCAGACTCGTGTGCCAGGCGAAGGCCCCATGAAGGCGCTCGATGATGCACCAGGGAGTTATGTCAAGATGCGGGTAGTTTAGGTGAATATCGTCTGCGGAGACCTTGCAAGGGGTGTGCGGGTGCGTCCGCTCGTATCCGCCAGACACTCCTGGCAGCCGGTCTTCCTGTTTTCTGTGCTGCTGCATCTTCAAGATTCCTGCAGCTTTGCCGCTTTCTGCCTATCGTCCGAGTGATGATGCAGTTTGCAAACGTTCTCTCCTGCACAGCCAATGCTCCAGTGATAGAGGTGCAGGACCTGACGAAACTGTATGGTGAAGTTGCTGCAGTTAATTCTATTTCCTTTAAAGTAAATCTCGGACAGAGAGTGGCCCTTTTAGGAGGTAATGGGGCTGGAAAAACTACAACCATTTCTATCCTTCTGGGTCTTCTACTACCGAGTTCTGGCACCATCAGAGTGCTGGGTGAGGATATGGTTAATCAACGATATCGTGTTCTTTCACGCATTAATTTCTCTTCTACGTATGTTGATCTCCCACATAGGCTCTCAGTAAGAGAAAATATGACGGTATATGCCCATCTGTACGGAATTCCGGATGCACGTGGCCGTATTGCGGATTTGGCGCGGGAACTCGATATAGAGAACCTGCTGAATCGTCCATGCGGCAAACTCTCTGCTGGACAGAGAACGCGCGTCTTGCTCGCCAAGGCGCTCTTAAATAGACCGGAATTGTTGTTTCTGGATGAACCGACTGCTTCCCTGGATCCGGACACAAGCGACTGGGTACGGAGCTACCTTGAATCTTACGGCGCTACACTGCTATTAGCGTCGCACAACATGGCGGAGGTTGAACGGTTGTGTGACTTCGTTTTGATCATGAGGCATGGGTGCATTTACGACCGTGGGACTCCGGTTGATCTGATTCGCCGTTACGGTCGTGATACCTTAGAAGAGGTCTTCCTCGATATCGCTCGCAACCGCGCCCTTCAACTCGGCGGCGGAGCACATTAAAATGGCGGGTCCCGCTGCTCTGTTTTGCATGTTGCCCCTTAAGCCAGCCGCAACGCCCATAGTCGTTGCCACGATCCAGTCCCAAGATTTCAAGCCGTTAAAGTGTGCGAGCATGTCCTGCCGGCGTAAGCGGCGCATCAGACGAAGAGCCAAAGCCACAATGACAGCAGCTTCCAGACGAAAGCGGCGGTAGGCTATAGCAGCGGGCAAATGGCGCGCTACCGTGAGAAGAGCCTCAACTTTGTCCAGCGTGTGGTTGAAGATCCGCAACAATCCTGGTGGGGCCCGACGTTCACCTAGTATTCTTCTATCAAGTCCCTCTGCTGCCAGCCAGTCGGCAGGTACGTATACGCGATTCAGAGCGGTATAATCCTTGTGGCAATCCTGTAGATGATTTAACACCTGCAGAGCTGTGCACAGCGCATCAGACGCCATGAGAGCCGCATGTGTCGTCTCGTGATGAATCTCTAAGAGGAACCGACCGACGGGATTCGCTGACAGGCTGCAGTAGTCGAGCAAATCTGCCCAACTCTGGGTATCCGCGTTCACAGCATCGCGCCGGAATGCAAGCAGCAAGGCTCGTGGCTGGCAAACAGTGAAACCACTGTGCTGTAGTCGCTGCTTGAGATGCCAGGCCGCTCTGGTCCCGCCTGCGGCTGGAGGGTGCTCTTGCGGCTCTTGTAGAGTCTGATCAAGTTTGTCGAGCTGAGCAAGCTTAGTAGAACTATCCAATACCGGGTCATCAGCAATGTCATCTGCGGTACGGGCAAAGCGATAAAAGGCCCCTATAAGGGGGCGCACTTTTTTTGACAGAAGAAAGGACCCTACGGGAAAGTTTTCATTGTACTGAGTTTTGCCAGTCAGGAGAGGCCTCTCGTTAGTCTCAAAGCTAGCCTTGCTGAACATGCCAGAATAATCCTCCTCAAGTCTTGATTCGACTGCATTTTCTAGAGCCCGCCTGCACGTGGTGCCAGTCCGTGAACATGGCTTTCTCCTTCCGTCTCCGTGCCGGCCTGCGCAGGAACTTCTTCTTGCATGTCAAGTTGCATGTCAAGAGCACCGCACCTTTTGACTCCGGCCTCTGATTGCTGCGAAGATTGCCCATGGCCCAATATCTAGGCGGAGCACCATTTTGCGATTGCTCAGTGTGGAAATATGACGCGGTTTCTTTCCGTAACAGGTGCTGAACTCCGTTTTCATGACTATGACAGATTTGTTACAGCCCTCTTTGCCCCCCGTGAGAGGCGGGAAGCTCTCTTCACGCTGTATGCTTTTGCCGCAGCGCTAGGGCTGGTCAAAGGGCCTTTTGCAGGTCATCTGCGCTTGCAATGGTGGCGGGAGGTCGTAAGCACCAATAAAGATTGCTCTACGACGACGGCAGTAACGTGCGGCCACCCCGTCGCTGAATCGTTGACACCTGTTATTAAGCGATACAGACTAGACATAGCGGATATGCTAGCGCTGGTCGACGCCCATGCTGATGCCTTAGACTCCATGTTTATGCCCAATACAGAGTCTTTACTCGCGCACGTGACAGCGATCACAGATCCTCTGACTCGCTTGAGCCTCACCGTCCTCGGAGGCGGTACAGGGGAGGAGTCCTTAGCCTTAAAGGGCAGCAAGATTGCGGTAGCAGCCACATTGGTCAGATGGCTGAAGGCCGTACCGCAGAATGTTGCTATGGGTCGAATCGTTCTTCCACTAGACCGTTTACGGGCCGCTGGAATCACGCCGGAGGGACTTCTGATTGGCCAACGCCCGACAGGTTTGGCGACAGTGGTTGCAGAGATTGCGGCCTTGGCGACCGCCCTCTTGCCTGGAACACGCGATATTGTGCGCCCTCCACCAGAATTCATCCCGCTACTGCTCCCCGCTATTACGATAACAGTGGATCTTGCTCGTTTACGCCATAGCGGTTTCGACCTGTTTAATCCTCGGCATGCTCTTGCAAGGCCACCCCTCGTGCGTTTTTTTTTGGCCTGCCTGCTGGGCCGATATGATTGGTTCCAAAACAGGAATGGTATGATTGATGCACGGATCTCAAAGCCTTGACGGTGACGGTGCCGCCATACCGCCATCACGAGACGCAGCCGTGAGGTTCTCTAGACTTCCGCATTTCACCTTTCACCTTAACCTTATTCACCATGCACGCCGGACCAGATTTGCCGCTTGAGAGCGTAAAGCAACCCTGTCAGCAACACGAGAAAGGCCAGAGTCTTGAGGCCCAGCGCGTGTCTCCCATCTAGCTCTGGCTCAGCCGTCCAATTCAAGAATGCTGTCACATCCTGAGCCATTTGCGGCAAGGAGGCTGATGTACTATCGTCGTATGTCACCATGTCCTCAAAAAGAGGCTGCGGCATAGCAATCTGGTGGCCAGGGAAGACCTTGTTATAGTTCATCCCAGGAGTCAGAAGGACACCAGATGGTGGGTCTTCATAGCCTGTTAACAGGCTGTAGAGATAATCTGGTCCCCCAGCCCGGGCTTTCGCCATGAGAGAGAGGTCAGGTGGCAGGGCTCCGTGGTTTGCAACACGGGCTGCCTGATCGTTGGCATAAGGCGAGACGAAGCGATCAGAAGGACGAGCGAAACGGGTAAACATCTCTCCCTGCTCGTTTGGCCCATCCTGTACTTCCTTTTCTGCTGCGATTCTCTTGATCTCCTCATCCGTTAATCCGACATCTGCCAGGTTGCGGTAGGCTACGAGCCGCAAGCCATGACAGTTAGCACACACTTCACTGTAGACCTGAAATCCCCTCCTGAGCTGTGCCTTGTCATAACGCCCGAACATCCCCTGCCAGGACCAGGACTGAACCTCCAGTCTCTCGGACGACGCTATAGCAGGAGGCACAGAGAGCCATAGAGCGGCAACCAGAACAAAAACGAAGAACCGGCGCATGTCGTGCTCTCCTCAGATCTTGGCTGCCTTGACCACTGGCGTGCAAATGCTTTCTGGCAGTGACCGTGGCTTTTCAAAGATGCCGACTAGTGGTGTAAGAATGAGGAAGTGAACAAAGTAATATATCGTAGCCACCCGGCCTATGATCAGATAAGCACCTTCCGGCGGCTTTGCCCCTATCCAACCTAAAACAAAGCAGTCTAGCAGAAAAATCCAGAAAAGCTGCTTATAAATCGGCCGAAAATGCGCTGAACGAACTGTTGACCTGTCTAGCCAGGGCAGAATGAACAGGATGAAAATGGCGGAAAACATAAGCACGACTCCGAACAACTTGTCCGGCACAGCCCGGAGAATGGCATAGAATGGTAGGAAATACCACTCGGGGACGATATGTGGAGGAGTGACCATTGGATTAGCTGGAATGTAGTTATCTGGCTCTCCAAAAAAATTAGGCGCGAAGAAAACGAAGAACAGATAAAAAAGCAGAAACGGCCCCATGCCGTAGAGATCTTTAATGGTGTAATATGGATGGAATGGAATAGTGTCCTGTGACCCCCTGACATCTATGCCAAGAGGATTATTGGACTTGACAGTATGTAAGGCCCACAGATGTACGATAACCAAAAAGAGAATTATGAACGGCAGAAGGTAGTGTAGAGAAAAAAAACGATTCAATGTTGGATTGTCAACTGAGAATCCTCCCCACAGCCAGGTGACAACATCCTGACCTACCCAAGGCACAGCCGAGAAGAGATTAGTGATCACAGTCGCCCCCCAGAAACTCATCTGGCCCCATGGCAGCACATAGCCCATAAACGCAGTGGCCATCATCGTCAGGAAGATGAGGAGTCCAATCCACCATAGTACTTCACGTGGTGATTTATAGGAGCCATAGTACAAACCACGAAATATATGAATATAGACAACGAGAAAAAACATTGACGCCCCGTTCATGTGCAGATAGCGAAGGAGCCAGCCATAATTGACATCACGCATAATGCGTTCAACGCTATCAAAGGCATAGGCCGTGTGGGCGGTGTAATTCATGGCAAGAAAAATGCCAGTGAGAACCATTACCGCGAGGATAAACCCCGCCAGGGAACCAAAATTCCACCAATAATTAAGATTTTTCGGAGTCGGATATTCAACTGCCGAGTGATGTACCATGGTAAAGATCGGCAGGCGGTCATTAATCCACCGGACAACCCTATGACTATGTACCGAGGCACTCATCTCCTGGAGGCTCCTAACCGATTTTGATTGTCGTTTTGCTAGTGAAAGTATACGGCGGTACTATCAAGTTAAATGGTGCCGGTCCCTTGCGTATGCGTCCAGACCCATCATAATGGGACCCATGACATGGGCAGAACCAACCATTGTAGTCTCCGTGCGGATCTGTTTGCTTTTGCCCGAGTGGCACACATCCTAGATGTGTGCACACGCCAACGAGAATAAGCCATTCTGGATTTTGAACACGATCCTCGTCCTTTTGTGGATCGGGCAATCCGCTTATGTCGACATCGCGGGCTGCCTGAGTCTCCTCAGGTGTTCTGTGGCGGATGAAGACTGGTTTGCCGCGCCAAGTGACAGTAATCGCCTGTCCTGGAACGACTGGGGTCAAGTCTACTTCGGACGAGGACAATGCTAACACATCGGCTGCCGGGTTCATGCTGTGAATGAACGGCCATAGGGCCAAGACCGTTCCAGCCGCTCCCGTTGTGACCGTCGCATAGGTCAGAAAATCACGGCGAGTTTGGGACTCGCCTGGGCCCACTTGTGTGGGAAGTGCCGCATAAGCCATCCTGTAACCTCAATGGAATTTTAGTTTGTGATACAAACTAAAAGAATATATACATGACACGCGCATAACGTGGATACTAACCATCCCTGTCGCATTCACCTTTCACCTGAAAAGTTGAGTGTAATCCAATCCACTCTGTCTTGGAAAGTCGAAAGATTAGCAGTCTCTAAAATGCGTCTCAAAGCAAATGGCTCAGGCAAGGAGCAAGAGGGGTGGCGTTGTGCTCGAGCATACTATACTACCTTACGGCATACTCCATTAGAGAGGCTCGCAGTGGTGTCCCGAGGCGAGGCCTAGATTGTCATTCAGACAACCCGCAACAGCCACCATCACTATGCCGCCTCACACTCTCCTAAATACTAACACTCTTTAGAGGCCTCTTCAACCAAAGAAACAGATTCCCTAAAATCATCATTAAAATGATCATTTAAAGTTAATTTAAAATAATACTTTAAATAAAAATATAATATTTTCTTCTTATAAGAAGTTTTATAATTTTTTTTATGAGAAGTTTTATAATTTTTTTGGAGAAAAAATTTGCGTGTGATTATTCTTGGTGCAGGTGTCATCGGTGTCTCAACCGCATATCGCCTTTCTCAAGAGGGGCATGATGTCGTTGTGATAGACCGCAGGGCGCATGCTGGACTGGAAGCAAGCTTCGCCAATGGTGGGCAGGTTTCAGCTAGTCACGCTGAGCCGTGGGCTACGCCAACCGCCCTTCTCAACGGGTTGCGATGGCTCTGGCGATCTGATGCGCCTCTAGTGTTCCGGTGGATGCGCTGGGACCCAGCCTTGTGGGTTTGGCTATGGCAGTTCCTGTGCAACTGCACATCATCCCGTGCTCGCCACAATACAGAATGCATTCTGCGTCTGGCCCTTTACAGTCGGACAATGCTGAAGGCACTAAGAGCGGAGACAGGGCTGAGCTATGACTCTTGCAACAAAGGTATTCTGCACATCTATCGTGCTTCACGTGCTTTCACCCACGCTTGCACTGCTGCGGAAATCATGCGGGCCCATGGGTTGGAATGTCAACCATGCTCAGTCACTACATGTCTGACGATAGAACCTGCCCTGAGAGATGTGGCGCCACATCTCGCCGGTGGGCTCTACAGTCCAGACGATGAGAGCGGCGATGCGCATCTTTTTACTACACGTCTCGCTCAACTGGCCCAATCTGCTGGTGTTGAGTTCCGTTTCGGAGTGAACGTTCTTGGGTTCCAGACAGAGGCTGGCAGAATTGTGCACGTTGTCACTGACCACGGACCAATCACTGGCACCCTTTACATCCTAGCACTAGGCAGCTACAGCCCGTTGCTTGCGCGGACTGTTGGCTTACGCTTGCCAATTTATCCCGCTAAAGGGTATTCCATCACTGTGAAGACTACGGGGTTTGCCGGTGCCCCACATGTTAGTATTACGGACGACGAACATAAGATGGTCTACTCAAAGTTTAGTGACCGTCTACGCATTGCCGGGACTGCCGAGTTTTCAGGGTGGGATTCTACAATCATACAGTTAAGAATTGCATTGCTGCTCAAACGTGCGAGAATCGTATTTCCCAATGGCGGGGACTACACAAGCGCTGTCTCCTGGGCAGGGTTAAGGCCGAAAACACCGGACAGCCTACCCATGATCGGCCACACACCATGGCCTGAACTTCTTCTGAACACTGGTCATGGTACGTTAGGGTGGACAATGGCCGTTGGCTCAGCCTACGTCATCGCTGACCTTGTGGCTGGCCGATCCCCTGCCATTGATCTGCATGGTCTAGGATTAGAGAGATTCTGAACAGGTACATTCCCTGTTGCAGTGGAATATCGCTCACCAGCTTATTGCACATGGCGGCACTGGCACATTCCCTCCGTTGTATGAAAAACGGAGGGAGATCTGTGTTTTTATTGCCAGCTATCGGCGATAATGTTATTGAACCAGCTGTGGGCATAAGAGACTTCACGCTTCAGCGCTACCGGTGAAGCATCGGGGGCCGTTACGGCTGCCTGACCGGTAATCGTCTTCTTGGCATCATCGAATGTATAAACCGCTGCCACAGAGAATCCATAGTTGTGACCAGCAATACTGTAACAGGTATTCACGTACGATGGCGTTTCGGGCTCTCTTCCTTCGAGAGCGGTTATGATAGCAGAAGCCACTACTTTGGCTTGTGAATTGGCCGCATAAGCTGATTTCGGCATGCTGCCTGCGATGCAGGCGTCCCCAACAACGTGAATGCCCGTATGAAGGGTAGATTCAAAGGTCTTCTGATTGACCGGACACCAGCCCTGATGATCAGTCAGGCCGGCAGTAGCGGCGATAGCCCCTGCCTTCTGGGGGGGAATGACGTTGAGGACATCTGCTTTGAAATCCTCTATCTGGGCTTGGACCACCAATGTCTTGGGATCAATCTTATCCACCTGGCCACCCTCTGCCCCCGCAACCCATTGAATCATGCTGTCCTGTGTACCATAACCGTACATGCGGCTCCACGCCTGGATGAAGAGCTCTTTTTTGATAAAAGAATCCTTTGAATCAAGGATAATAATCTTGGATTTAGTCTTCCCATGAGTTTTGAAATAGTGTGCGATGAGTGAAGCGCGCTCATAAGGTCCCGGGGGGCAGCGAAATGGATTGGGGGGCGCGACAATAATGAGGGTTCCACCATCCCTCATGCTTTCGATCTGCTTTCGTAACAGTCTTGTCTGTGCGCCTGCTCGCCAGGCATGGGGAATGGTCGCACTTGTCCTTTCGTTATAGCCTTCGATGGCATCCCATCTAAAGTCGATACCGGGAGCGACAACACAGCGGTCATAGGTATGAGTGTTTCCTTCCCTGGTACTGACCCGTTTACTTGTTGGGTCAATACCTGTCACGGTCTCTATGATGATGTTAATTCCATGCTTCTTTAGACTATCAAAACTGACCGTGAGTGAGTCCATCGTACGTTGACCGATCAGGGCTTCATTTGACAAAAAACAGGCGACGTACTCTTTACGAGACTCGATAAGAGTCACGTGAATCTGTGGGTTGGCCATTTTGATGTACTTAGCAGCTGTAGCGCCTCCTGGACCTCCACCAACAACCACGACCTTCTGGCCCGCACCACGTGCGATGTATGGGACGCTGAGCGCTGGTATGGTAGCAGCGGCTGTCGTGAGTTTCAGGAAACCACGGCGGTTAACATTGAACATAGGCACTACCCCCCCTCAATGACTCTTACTGCCATAGAAATGAACAAGCGCCTCGATTCCAGCTTTTTTGTGCTCCTTGAGCACGGCGTCAATCTTGGCCTCCATATTCTTGCTCATTGGCCGCATCCCAGAAATGTAGTCATGCAGCGCTGCCTGAAGATAAGGCATCCATTGCCCCGCTAACACGCCTGTTCCCTCGCTGCTCGCACCATCATTTTCATGACACTTTTCGCAGTGCTGCCTGTGGAGGGACTTGCCTAGTGCCGCTTTTGCAGTGTCTACGACCTGATCAGCAGGAACAAATTGCTGTTTCGCAAAGAATTTTGCCATGGCAATGATTTGATCGTCACTATAGTTTTTAGCGAGGCGACCCATTACGGTGGAGGCCCACTCGTCCTTCTTATAGCCTTGCATGGCAGAAACGAAATAGTCGGCATCGATGCCGGCAATCGTCGGTATTGCGGGCCCCGCGCTGACGCCATTTGTCCCGTGGCAACCAGCACAGGCGTGACTCAATATCCTGGGGGTGACAGGGTCTGCTGCAGCGGAGCGGTTCGCTACTATTACCAGTACCCCTGCCAGCCCCCATACTAAGACTGCCAAGAGACTCGCTTTGTTTGTCCTCATGGTCTTCCCTCGCTGTCTCAAGGTCCCCTCGACCTCAGAGACATAAAATCATAGTCACGATAAAGATCACAACCAAGTGTGTGCGGCGTGTGTCAATGGCATGGCCATAGGGACGGCTTCTCACTGGGCTGTCGTTGCCACTTGGGGAAATAGATGCAATTTTTGCAACTTTTTATAGTTTTTTATAATATTTAAAGATTTATTTTCTGCTTATTGATCACTGATTGATCTCGTTTAGCGTCATCGGCTGGCACGGTGCATGCCCTTCCTGTAGGACAGGGCTGTCCTCAAGAAATTCTCTTTTTGACAAATTCTCGTTTTGACAGCGATCGCGCAATTCTCTTGGCGCTCGTCAGATTTCACGTTAGATTGTGAATCTCTAATCCATTCTGATTCCAGACGTGGCAACGACAAGCGCTGTGATGTGAAGGGGATGGCTATGCTGGTGTGGGTCGTAGCGGGCTAGTGTGTATAAGCCGATGAGAGGCGCGCTGCTAGCTCAATACCGTTAGAAGACAGCACGCCCATCCGGCAAGGGAATCCGGCAAGGGATGGCCGTTTTTCTCCGTCGCGACGCACAGGGGCTTTTTTTTTGCACAGGGAGGGATGAATGTCGGACAACACGAAGAGCATGTCAATCATTGTGACGAAAGGGACCCTGGACTGGGCTTATCCTCCGTTCATTCTGGCAACCACAGGAGCGAGTATGGGGCTCGATGTGACCCTCTTCTTCACTTTCTATGGACTTGCCCTATGCAAGAAAAAACTTGATCTGAAGGTTACGACCCTTGGCAATGCAGCTATGGAAATGCCGCTCATGGGCATGCATCTCGTGATGCCTAATATGGTTGGTATGTTGCCAGGCATCGATGGCTTTGCCACCGCTATGATGAAGGATCTCATTAAGAAAAAAAAGGTGGCTTCAATAGAAGAGCTACGAGAACTTGCTCAAGAAGCGGGGGTGCGTTTAATTGCCTGTCAGATGACAATGGATCTGTTTGAGTACAAAACATCAGATATGATGGATGGCCTAGAATACGCTGGAGCAGCGACCTATATCGAAACAGCTTCCAAATGTAACGTTAATCTGTTCATTTAATTATATAATAATTATTTAATATAATGATGTCGAATGTCGGCGGCATGGTGCTATGGTGGCAGCGGGGGAAAACGGGGAGAAAAAGTAATGAGTACTCATACCATTCTTGATGCCAAGGGCTTGAATTGCCCTCTGCCAATCTTGCGAGCGAAAAAGGCCCTTAAGGACATTGCAGTTGGTGAAATCCTTGAAGTACATGCCACTGATCCTGGCTCTGTTAAGGACTTTGAGGCTTTCTGTCGCCAGACGGGCCACGAGTTAGTACAGGCGATTCCCGAGGACGGTGGTGTTTATAAGTATCAAATCAAACGGACCAGCTGATTCCACAGATTTTCCACATATTGATATTGACATTGACAGAAGATTGACAGCTTGTCAGAAAGCTTCTGAGAAGGGGAGCTTTGCCAAATAGGAGCAAATAGGAGAGATTTTTTAATGTGAAGCTTAATGTAATGTGTATTTTCAGTATTCTACGGCAGTCGAACGATCTGCGTTAATCGCTGCCGCGCTGGCACGTATGTAGGGGTTAGTACGCACACATTCTACCAGTTGTAGAATTTTCCGCCTCCAGTTAGGATATTCGTCTATCGTCCCCGGCAAATTAAGCTGGGTAGTTTCCAGCAAAAGATCATCTAGGTTAACGAGCATTAAGCGGCTCGCAGATCGGGCGAGAAAACGGTGTACCGCGAGAACCAGAGTCTGCAGATTCTCTTCGTCAAGAGTCGAATCCAGTGGGAAAGACTGTTCTATCAAGTGTTGATCAACGAGGGCTGCGCGTAGCAACCTTCTATCAGAGTCGCGTTCCGCTAGTGCGAGTGCGGCAGCAGATTTTTCTGCTGAGACTAGATTGAGTCGCTGTTTCAGAGTGATATCCGTGCCATACCAGTGCCCAGCCACAGTCGGTAAATCATGTGTAGAAGCGATCGCTAGTGCAGATGGTGGATAAATATTTGGTCTCTTGAAAAAATTGTTATCTGGCCAGCGTTCGAACATGAGCACCCGGTAGGAGAGAATGCCTTCAGCCGTCATATGGTCGCGAAAGGCAGGCGGGACAGTGCCTAGATCCTCGCCTATCACCATGCATTGGTGACGATGACTCTCCAGGGCGACGATTCCCAGCAGGTCCTCTAAGGGATAGCCGACATAAGCGCCGGTCGATGGATTACCGCCGAGTGGAATCCAGAACAGGTGCAGCAGCGCCATGACATGGTCGATGCGTAAGGCACCGGCATGGCGCATATTAGCCCGTAACACGGCTATGAAATCAGCGTAACCGTTTTCCTCCTGTAGCCGCAGTGGATTCAACGGCGGTGAACCCCAGTCTTGCCCTTGAGCATTGAACTGATCTGGCGGTGCACCCACACGAGCAGCGGCGAAAGTTTCCTTGTGGCTCCACACATCAGCTCCAGCGGAGTCCACGCCGACAGCGAGATCGCGGTATAAGCCAACAGACAGCCCGCTGTCAGTACAACGGTGTGCAGCCGCGCACAGCTGACGGTCCGCCTCCCATTGCAGGTAGAGGTGATAAGCAATGCGTTTGGCATGTGCTTTATCCCGTGCAAAGGCAAGCACTGCAGCGCTGTTAGGAGTCTGAAACTCCACGGGCCAATCTGGCCAGCCCAGGCCCTTGTGGGCCTCCACAAGAGCCTGATAAAGGGCGAAGCGATAAAGCGGCTCGCCCCCTTCTTGGCAGAAGAGCTGGAAGGCCCTACGACGCTTATCTGCTGGGTGTCCAGCAGGATGGAGAGACTCGAAGCAAGCATGGAGCAATACAAGAACTTCAAACTTCAAGGCAGCCACTGCTGGATAATCCACGTATGTGGTAGCCCGTGCTTGTTCCAAACGTTTCTTGAATTGAGCTGTTCTGATGCGCCTGGACGCCCTGTCGCATTCTTCAAACTCTGGCACAGCGCTCACATCTATGTAAAGCGGGTTTAAAAACAGCCTGCTTGACGGGGAATAGGGGCTACAATGCAAAGGATTCTGGGGGAACAAAGCATGGAGAGGGTTGAGACCAATGCATGTCGCTCCACTCCCAGTAAGCGCTGTCGCAAGCTGGACAAGGGTAGTGAAGTCACCAATGCCCCAGTCTTTCTCAGAACGCAGGGCATAAAGATGGCAGGCTACACCCCAGCGCCGCTCCTGAGCGCGGCTGAACCATGCAGGAAGGTAGGAGGCAGCCGGTGCGACAACAACATTCCCGCGTACAGATTCTTTTCCTTCCTGAATCGTGAGAGTATGATAACCATCACACACTTCTTCCGGCAAAATGAACTGCAAACGCACAATCTTTTTACCTGCAATCACACAGCTTTCATGATCCTTGAGAGCCTCGGGCCCCAGGCGTCCCTTCAGCACACGGCCATCCTCAGCGGACAGATTCCAAAAAATTGGCCGCCGGGTCACATCGGCTGGCAGATACAGCGGCACGGCCATTGGCCGGCAGCGGCGAACGACGGTGACAAACCTGAGCCAACGCCCCCAAGTTCGCTCCTCAAGCGCCTGTAGATGTTCTCTTGCAGTATCAGGGGTGTCTATTGGCAGCCCCATGGCGGACATTAGCAAAAGCCTAGTGTCTTCGTCTGTTTCGTGGCGATGACCGAAAATATCCCAATAGACTGGTTCTATGCCAACGAGCGCGGCAAGCCTGCTCAATGTTTCACTTTCATCCATGATCGCTTCCTCCTAGGCTGCTGCGTCCTGGCTTTGCGCCAAATCTTCTTATGCTGCTGTCGGGAATATCCAGGAGTATGCTGCCTGGAACGATTCATGACTATCTTACTCACGGCACGCTGCAGACGTGGCTCATCTTCGACGCCCCCGGGCTTTTTATCGCATATCAGGAGCACAAACGAGTGCGGCTCCAGTGGGTACAAACTGGAAGAAAGAAATGTTTCTTCTGCTGATTCTGGGGAATCATTCCTCGCTGTGTCGAATACACGGGTCCACCGCTTGCCGTAGGCACCTGTAGGCAGACGAAAGTCTACTGGGCCATCGTGGGCATTCAGCAGGATAATGAAACCCTCATGAGCAAGTGGATGGTTCACGATATCTGTATGATCCGTCATACTACTGCTGAGGTGAAACCCAAAGCAGCGAATGAATGGCGCACGCCATTCCTCCACCTGCATCTCACAGCCACTGACGCTCAACCAAGTCACATCCTTGATCCCAAGAGGTGGCACAACGGCTCCCGTGAAGAATGTCGTGCGTCTAAAGGCGGCATATCTGCGGCGTAGGCGAAGCAGCATGCACGTGAAGTCAAACAGTGCGGAATCCTCCGCCCTGCTCATGGACCAATCCACCCAGCTTACTGTATTGTCTTGGCAATATGCGTTGTTGTTGCCATGCTGAGTCCGCCCCATTTCATCACCAGCGACTAACATTGGCACACCCTGGGACAAGATTAAAGTTGCTAATATGTTTTTTTTCTGGCGCTGGCGCAGAGCGTTGACGCTCTGATCCACCGTTTCACCCTCAACACCGCAGTTCCAACTGATGTTATGATCAGTGCCGTCGTGGTTCTCTTCGCCATTCGCCTCGTTGTGCTTCACAGTGTAACTGACGAGGTCATGCAAGGCGAAGCCATCATGCGCAGTGATGAAATTGATGCTTGCCTGTGGACGGCGGCCATCGTGTTTAAACAGATCAGAGGAGCCTGTCACACGAGTAGCAAGGTCGCTCACGAGACCATAATCCCCCCGCCAGAAACCACGCACCGTGTCGCGAAAGCGGTCGTTCCACTCTGCCCAGCCAGGGGGGAAGCGTCCCACTTGGTAGCCACCCAAGCCCAGATCCCACGGTTCAGCGATTAACTTTGCCCTGGAAAGAATCGGATCCTGGCCTATCGCAGAGAGAAAGGGGCACCCAGGATGATAGCCATTTGGCAGCCGTGCCAAGGATAGGGCAAGATCAAAACGGAAGCCATCTACCCCCATTTCTGTCATCCAATAGCGCAGGGAATCTGTCACCATCTGCATGACCCGAGGATGCGGTATGTTTAATGTGTTACCGCAGCCGGTATGATCCATATAGTAACGGGCGTTTCCGGGAACGGTCAGGTAATAACTCAGATTGTCTATCCCTCTGAGAGAAATGGTTGGCCCGAGGTGGCTACCTTCTGCCGTGTGGTTGAAGACCACGTCCAGAATCACTTCCATTCCCGCTTCATGGAATCGGTGGACCATTAATTTGAACTCATCACCGCCCGTCTCCCCCATGTAACCAGCATGGGGGGTAAAGAAAGCAAAAGGATTGTAGCCCCAGTAGTTTGTGAGTCCCTTCTGAACAAGATGCTGTTCATCCAGAAAAGGGAAAACCGGTAACAGTTCAATAGCCGTGACGCCTAGACTCTGCAGGTGACGCAGAATGGGTTCCGAAGCCAGACCAGCATACGTCCCGCGCTGACTTGCTGGGACATGCGGATGGCGCCGCGACAGACCAGCGACGTGAGCCTCATAGAGGACCGTCTGACTCCATGGCGTGTGCGGTCGCTGAGGCCGGGACTCCTCGTCGCGTGTCCATGGGGATGGCCCCGCTGTCACGACGCCCTTTGCCATGTAACGGGCGCTATCACGGCGATCAAAAGACAGATCCTTGTGCAGACTATCCGTGCGATAACTGAACAGAGCATCATGCCAGTGAATCCTGCCAGCAAGAGCACGGGCATAAGGGTCAATCAGTAGTTTATTTCCGTTGAATCTCCTGCCATTTGCAGGATCATAGGGTCCATAAACCCTATAGCCATAAAGTTGGCCTGGCCGACACTCTGGCAGACAAGCGTGCCATATCTGGTCGGTGTACTCAGACAGTGGAATTCGCGCTTGTTCGTGCTGACCGCTTGAGTCGAACAAGCAGAGCTCCACCCGCTCTGCACCGGCAGAGAACAAGGCGAAATTGACACCATATCCGTCCCACGTCGCCCCTAGAGGATAGGGCGCTCCGGGCCAAACCGTCCAGCCGGAACATTGGGCCATCGTATCCTACCCCTGTTCAGGCCTCAGGCTTGAACATGACAGCCCCAAGAGGCGGCAGCATAAGCGTCAGAGAACATTGCTGACCATGCATGGGAGCGGCCTCTGACATCACAGCACCAGCATTGCCGATGTTGCTGCCTCCGTACATGGCAGAATCAGAGTTGAAAATTTCCTTATAAACGGCGTTTTTTGGCACACCAATTCGATAATTGTGCCGCTCAACAGGCGTGAAATTGCATACCACAATCACGAAATCATCCTGTGTTTTTCCCCGCCGGACATAAGACAAAATACTCTGGTCGTGGTCGTGGCAATCTATCCAGAGAAAACCCTCTTGCTCGTTGTCTAGTTGGTGCAGGGCAGTATAATTGCGGTAAAGGGCATTCAGGTCACGCAGACAGTTCTGTGCGCCCTTATGGACAGGGTATTGCAGAAGGTGCCACGCGAGACTGTCATCATGATTCCATTCCCATGTCTGACCGAACTCCGATCCCATGAACAAGAGCTTCTTACCTGGCTGTGTGTACATAAAGGTGAAATAGAGACGCAGATTGGCAAACTTACGCCACTCGTCACCAGGCATCTTGCCCACAAGAGAGCCCTTACCGTGCACGACCTCATCATGAGAAATCGCAAGAATAAAATTTTCGTGAAAAGAGTACAGCAACCCAAACGTCATCTTGTCATGATAGAATTTTCGATGAACTGGGTCTTGTGAGATGTATTGTAATGTATCATGCATCCAGCCCATATTCCACTTATACCCGAAACCCAGTCCCCCCAGATAGGTGGGACGAGAGACCATGGGCCACGCTGTGGATTCTTCTGCGCAAGTAAAGGCTCCAGAGTGCTGGGCATAAACGATTTCATTAACACGCTTCAGAAATGATATCGCTGCTAGATTTTCTTTTCCTCCGTACTCGTTAGGTATCCACTCTCCAGGAAGACGACTGTAATCAAGATAGATCATCGACGCTACAGCATCCACACGCAGTCCATCAATGTGGTATTGCTCTAGCCAAAACAGAGCATTAGAAAGCAAGAAGTTTTGTACTTCAGAGCGGTCATAGTTATAGACCAGAGTCCCCCAGTCACTATGCCGCCCCTGGCGAGGGTCCATGTGTTCGTACAGATGGGTGCCGTCAAAAAATCCGAGCCCATGAGCATCCTCTGGGAAGTGGCCTGGCACCCAGTCCAAAATGACACCGATTTTTGCTTTGTGACATCTATTGACAAAATAGCGGAAATCATCTGGTTCACCAAGACGGCTGGTTGGCGAGAACAGGGCAATGGGTTGATAGCCCCACGACCCCACAAACGGGTGTTCGTTCACAGGCAGCAACTCGATGTGAGTGTAGCCCATGTCCTTGACATAGTTGACAAGCTCCTCTGCGAGCTCCCGATAGCTTAAAGACCGGAACCCCTGTTCTGGATTACGCCGCCACGACATCAGATGGACTTCATAAATGCAGAGAGGTTTATCGTGGCCCATTCCCTGCGAGCGTTCTTGCATCCACTCGCCGTCTGTCCACATGAAGCTCGATTGATAGACACGTGACGCCGTCTGTGGCGGAATCTCGCACCAAAAGGCATGCGGATCAGCCTTCGCCGGCATCAGATTCCCATGAGGTCCGCGAATTTCAAACTTGTAGTGAGTCCCGATGCCAATACACGGTATGAAGATATCCCACACACCGCAGGAGGGATGCAGGCGCATGGGGTGCCGCCGACCATCCCATTCATTAAAGTCACCGATCACACTCACACGGCGTGCGTTTGGCGCCCAAACAGCGAAGGCAACCCCCTGGATCCCATCCATTTCCATCAGATGGGCACCAAGCTTCTCGTAACTGCGCAAGTGTGTCCCTTCCGCAAGCAGATACTGGTCCATTTCTCCTAAAACTTGTGAAAATTGATACGGATCTTCTATTTCTAAAAGATTATCTCCCCATAAGTACAGACGTAACCTGTACGAGAATCGCCCCGTCGCCTCGGGAAATCGAGCCAAGAAGAATCCGTCTGGGTGGATTCTCTCCATCTGTGCCAGCATTGTCCCTGCTGGATCCACCACATCAACACGCAGGGCATGTGGCAAGAAGGCTCTGATAACCATCCCCGCTTCTGGCTCGGCAGGATGAATGCCGAGAATGGAGAACGGATCCGCATGGTCTGAATGAATGATGCTCAGAACAGCTCCGTCGATTGCTTGGTCATTCATGATTGATGCTACCCTCTGTTTTGCAGCCAGGCGCCTTCTTCTGAAGATAGCAAACCCCATATCCACACTCTAACAGGGTATGCATCCTGCATCTTCCAGCTACCACCAAACTGTCAACTCCCTCTGAACAGCTATTTTACACGGAAGAGCCGTACCAATAATCCATACAGCAACCTTCACAGCCAGCTAGGCTGCAAACCTCTGCCAATTATCACCTCACGGCCCTCAAAGAGACAGGCATAGGTTGCGGCTGCGACAGCAGCTTATGAGGATGCGACTTTTTTAGACCGTGTCTTGCGCGGGATAGGTGATGCAACAGTGGTTATTTCCTTGTTTTCCATGTTGTCCTTAGCCGCGGCCTTGCCGCGGTCTCTCGACTTTGGGGCAGTATCGGGTGGAGACGTGGGTAAAGACGTGTTTTGCGGCGCCTCGCTCTGCGCCGTCGCCTGTTCAGCGGTGATCTGGGCTTCTGCCCTCAACCAGTGCTCCATATCATGACCATGCCCACATCCTGCGGCCTCCCATAGCTGGTAGGCACGTTCACGGACGCGCTTCATAAATTCTGTTCCCATCCTGTTTGCTTCCATGCTAGTGTGTCCGTATACGCGGAGAGAAGTTGGCACTTTGTCCGAAACCGTTGTTCGTCCGCAAGACGAAGTTTGCGCCTTATGGATAGTGCCATCCGGAACATCCTAGACAGGATCGTTGCGTCTCTTTGGGAGACGATACATTGTCTGAGCTGTCCTTCTCTCGCTCTCACAAGGAGCAAAAAGAGAACACCATTGAGCGTGTCAAAGCGCCCTTGCGGTGGCACATACCTGTCTCTTCCCATCAAAGATGGAGCGCACCCTCCCCTACCGCTAACGCCGCCTCACGTACCGCCTCTGCCAACGAAGGGTGAGCATGGCTGGTGCGCGCAATATCCTCAGCAGCGGCGGTAAACTCTGCTCCTAGCACCACTTCTGCAATCAGATCGCCGGCATGCGGACCAACGACATGCGCCCCTAGTAGCCTGTCTGTACGGGCGTCTGCCAGAATCTTGACAAAGCCATCGTGTTCGGCATGACAACGAGCACGTGCGTTAGCGGAGAACGGAAACTTGCCCACCTTATAGCTTATACCAGCCGCTTGCAAGTCCTCCTCACTCTGACCGACAGCGGCTACTTCTGGCCATGTATAGACCACGAATGGGATCGTGTGATAATTCACATGACCGGATCGACCGGCTAGCTTTTCGGCAACAGCAATGCCCTCTTCTGTCGCCTTGTGAGCGAGCATTGTGCCACCTGTCACATCACCAATCGCGTAGATGCCAGCAGCACTAGTGGCAAAATGATGATCTACAATAATGAATCCCTGGGCATCACAGGCCACCCCTGCCGTGGCGAGATTCAGACCCTCTGTGTAAGGCCGTCGCCCCACAGCAACCAGTAAAACATTGACAGAAAGTACGTCTACTCCACCTCCTGTGTTTCGTTCTACCGTGAGCGCCACACCAGTCTCTGATCTTTCTGCCATTGTGACCTTGTGGCCGAGTCGGAATACAAAGCCCTGCCGTTCCAGAAGACGTTTCATATGCTGACGCACTTCCCCATCCATAGGGGGGAGAATGTGATCACGACCTTCAATGACCGTGACATGTGCCCCCAGCCGCTGCCACACAGACCCCAGTTCCAGACCAATTGCTCCAGCCCCTACGATCGCAAGCCGCGTGGGCACGGCGGGTAAGGATAGAGCGCCCGTAGATGTGACGATGTGTTCTTCATCAACCGGCACATCGGGTAGCAGGAGTGATTCGGCCCCTGTGGCAAGAACGATGGCCCCAGCTTCCAGAATCCGTGCGCCGACACGGACTCTCCCTGCTCCTAAGAGCTGCCCACTTCCCACTACATGCTCAATCCTATTGTTACGGAACAGCGTTGCAATACCCCTGGTGAGTCCTGCGACTGTCTTGTTCTTGTGTGCCATCATGACAGGCAGATTCACAGTGAGACCATCGCCGCCACCAATACCATGGGTGACAAACGTACGTTTGCCAACATCGAACAAGTGCGAAGAGTGCAGTAGAGCCTTCGAAGGGATGCAACCAATATTGAGACATGTCCCTCCTAATGTCGGGCTTTTCTCGATACAGGCAACTTTGAGCCCCAGTTGCGCGGCCCGGATGGCGCATACATACCCACCCGGCCCACTGCCTATGATGATCACATCGAAGGTCATATCCACCGCGTCTCCTTGTAGCGACAAAGAGGAATGGAGACAGAATACTGAAAAACTTTCCACTGGAAACCGTGCTGCTCTAACATAGTTTCTGGTCGATTCCTAGGCAGCAATTAGGATGAGCAGTGGAGACTCCATGGAGTAGACTAGACCAGATGGCCCATGATCAGACAAAGCAGAGCAGAGAGGGCTTGCTCAGAAGACTCTGTATGTTGTGCAAGGTTGATTTCGCGTGAATGGGGATGATTCATAAGACTGAGATAGAACAGCGACTGACAGCAACCCTTGTTGGTATAGATCTGCCAACGTTGCAATGCCGTCATCGCGGGAAGGTCCGAGATAACTTCGACCTTGCGGACGGGAGCAGGATTGTGGTGTCCACTGACAGACTCAGCGTCTTTGACAAGGTCATTGGCTGTATTCCCTTCAAGGGACAGATTCTTAACCAGATTGCCTTACACTGGTTCCAGCAGACGGCTGACATCGTTGCTAATCATGTGCGGGCAGCAATTGATCCTAATGTCGTCGTTGTTGAAAAGTTGTCTATGATTCCGATTGAAGTCATCGTGCGTGCCTATCTGACTGGCACTAGCAGAACCTCTCTCTGGACCTTGTACAAGGCAGGAGCACGTACCCTCTATGGTCTCCGCTTTCCAGATGGATTGCGAGCAAATTATCAATTAATGCAGCCAATAATAACGCCTACAACAAAGGGCGCAATCGATACGCCTATATCGGCTGCTGATATTGTGACACATGGTCTCCTGTCGTCAGAACAGTGGGAACGTATTGCTGATATCGCCCTGCGCTTATTTGCTCGTGGGAGTGCCATTGCGCGGCGCCGCGGTCTGATTCTCGCCGATACAAAATACGAATTCGGCTTTGCTACAGATGGTAGACTGATGGTAGCGGATGAAATACACACTCCTGACAGCAGCCGCTACTGGATCGCTGACACCTACGAGGACAGGCTGTCTAGGGGAGAGGGGCCAGAGAACTTAGATAAGGACTTCGCACGCTCATGGGTCGTGGCCTGTTGTGATCCCTATAATCAGCCAATCCCAACACTGCCGCCAGAAAAGGTTGTTGATTTTACACGCCGTTACGTGAGCCTGTACGAATGTGTGACTGGTATAGCATTTCTGCCACCACCGCTCACACCTCCCATCAACACACGCGTGCGTGCGAGCATTGAACGCTATTGTGCCAGGCTTTGTCAGTCATTCTGATTGATGTGGTCTTCTGCGGCGGCCGGCGGGTGCTTGCTGTGAAGGAGGAGGCGAGGAGCGGTGCTCTTATAATCTAGGGACTAGTCTAGTACTAGAATAGCCTACCGACTCGGCGTTGTCAGCGGCAGCCCTACGCAGCCGATCGTTAATGGCCCCTCCTAATCCAAGGGAGGGCACAGGGCTCACAGCAATAGCCGTCACGTCTGGTCTGTCTAGGGCACGCAACATATGGAACAAGTTCGCCGCAGCTTCTTCAACATCAGCCTGCTGACTTAAATTGAGTGTTGCCCCTGGCACTCTGCCAAAGCCTAATAAGACTTCACCGGGCCGAACATCGTGAGCGTTGAGCCTCAGGGGACGACCAGGTGCGTAATGACGAGTGAGCATGCCAGGAGAACGATAGGCACTTTCCGTTCTGCTGCCAGCGAGCGCTAAAGGACCTATTAACTTTTCAATTTTTTCTGTTGTCACGCCGCCGGGACGTAAAAGTATTGCGTGCGGACCTGAGAGATCGATGACCGTCGATTCGAGTCCCACACGGCAGGAACCGCCGTCTAGAATCAAATCGACAACTTTTGATAAAGAATCAGCGACATGAGCAGCCGTTGTTGGACTCGTCAAACCAGAAAGATTGGCACTAGGAGCAACAATAGGACTCCCTAAAGTAGTTAACAGAGCAAGGGCGACAGGATGATCCGGCACACGCACGGCCAAAGTCTCTAATCCTGCCGTAGCTAGCCGTGAGACGGAACAGCCGGACCGCCGGCGCGCCACGATGGTCAGAGGTCCTGGCCAGTTTTCTCTGGCCAGGACCAAACTCCGCTCTTCTAAATCCACTAGAGCGGTGGCAGAAACTATTGAATCAACATGGACGATTAAAGGGTTCCAGTACGGTCTTCCCTTGGCTGCGAAGAGAGAGAGCACTGCCTCATCGTCACTTGCATGACTTCCAAGACCATAAACCGTTTCTGTCGGAAATGCGACAAGTCCACCGTTACGAATCAACAGTGCGGCTTTGAGGACCGCCTCCGGCGTAGCTGGAACGACATCACAATGGCCTGCTGCAGCAATTCTGCCGACATTCCCTCTCAACATCGCCTCCTTCTCAGGCCTGAGAGATCCTGAGAGATTTCATTGGCCAACGCCCGCAGCACCATCCTATGGAATAAACTGTGCTGCCTATGCAGCAGATGTGGCCCGCGCACCCCATGCAGCTATTGGAAATGGCAAGCACGCTAGCCGCTGATGGATAACTGATGGATAAAAACGGCACAGAGATTCCAGCATACCCTCTCTCGGCTTCCTGGCCTTGTCTTCCTCAGATTGCATGAGGGTCACGCGCCCCACACGTAAGCAACAGCTCCTGAGCAAAAACTCCTACCGAAATTCTCATCCCATACTTCCATAGCTTATGGTTCATCGTCAAGGCGACAAGATCGCGCCATTGAGCAGCTGCCATTGGAACAAAGAGTCTCACTCGAGAGCCCTCAGCCCTGCGACAGACCACCGAGAGGAGGCGAAGAGGGCGGACGCAAGAGAGTTTCCAGGGCTATGTCTCCTACACTACAGTCTCCACAAACATCGATCAGCTTATTGCAAAAGAGCTCATATCCTATATTTTGGGCAGCGTATTTGCATGATTTTGGGCAGCGTATCTGCATGATCATGAACATGTCCGCCTTCCGCCACAGACATCTTCTCAGTATCCAGGGTCTCACGCCTGTAGAGATCGAGTCGTTACTGGACAGAGCCGACAGTTATGTCACCCATAACCGGGAGACATCTAACAAGAAGAAGAATCTGTTGCATGGTTGCACGGTCACTAACCTGTTTTTCGAGCACTCCACTCGCACACGCACTTCTTTTGAACTAGCGGGAAAGCGTCTTGGTGCGGATGTGATCAATATGCCAATCGCGACGAGTTCTATGAGCAAGGGTGAAACGCTGATTGATACAGCGGTTACCTTAAATGCTATGCATCTTGACGTACTGGTGGTCCGCCATCCTGATTCAGGGGCCGTGACACTTCTCGCGGAAAAGGTAAACTGTGCTGTGATCAATGGAGGGGATGGCACCCATGAACACCCGACACAAGCCTTGCTGGATGCTCTGACAATCCGCCGCCGTATGGGCAGGCTATCCGGGCTGATCGTTGCCATCTGCGGTGATATTCTGCACAGTCGTGTTGCCCGTTCAAACATCTGCCTGTTCAACATCATGGGGGCACGTGTACGAGTCATCGCGCCTCAAACACTGTTGCCTACCGGCATTGAGGCCTTAGGAGTGGAGATTCATCACGACATGCGAACGGGTTTACGTGGAGCGGACATCGTGATGATGTTACGAGTCCAGAACGAACGCATGAGTGGCCATTTCATCCCCTCCATTCGTGAGTATTTCTCTTTCTTTGGTCTGGACTACGCAAAACTTGCTGTGATGAAACCAGACGCCCTCATCATGCATCCTGGCCCGATGAATCGCGGCTTTGAAATAGAGTCAGATGTAGCAGATGATGTCGAGCGCAGTGTCATTCGTGAGCAGGTTGAAATGGGAGTCGCCGTACGAATGGCTGTACTTGAGATACTGGTTAACAATCAAAAAAGGTAATTTCTGATGGCACTGCCCGCGCAAGGGCGCATTGCCTACATCAAAGCCAGACTTTTAGATCCTGCGACAGGATTGGACGGGCCAGGAGGCCTTTTGGCTGACGGCGAGCACATTGTAGACTTTGGCCAAGGACTCTTCCAGCCTGAAGGCCTACCAGAGGGTACGAGGATAGTGGACTGTTGCGGCTCCTGCTTAGCCCCAGGCTTGGTGGATATACGCATGCAACTGCGCGAGCCTGGGTATGAATACAAAGAGTCTGTGCAAGGTGCCTGCTGGGCAGCCGTCAAGGGTGGTGTGACCTCGATGGTTTGCCTGCCCAATACCCTCCCTGTAATTGATGATGTAGCAACGGTTGAGTTTGTGGCGCGCCGGGCTCGGCTGATTGGGCTGACCAAGATATACGCCTACGGGGCAGCAACAAAAGGCCTCCAGGGTATTGAACTAGCAGAAATGGGTCTACTCGCGAAGGCCGGTGCCGTCGGTTTCACGGACGGGATTCATCCCATCGCTGATGCATTAGTCATGCGCCGTGCTTTGTCTTATGCCGCCACGTTCGGTCTGACAATCGTCCAGCATCCTGAGGAGCCGTCTTTGGCTGCAGGGGGTGTGATGAATGAGGGGGAAGTCGCTACCCGTCTCGGATTAACGGGGATTCCCGCGTGTGCCGAATCCATCCTGCTGGCGCGCGATCTCCGACTGGTAGAATTGACAGGCAGTCGCTATCACGCTGCTCATATCTCGACGGCGGAGGGGCTTGAAACGCTTCGTCGGGCAAAAGACAAAGGCTTGCCAGTGAGTTGTGATACGGCGCCATTCTACTTTTCATTGAATGAACTGGCCGTCAGCGATTATTGTACCTTCGCTAAGCTGTCGCCGCCACTGCGGTGTGAAAAAGACAGACAGGCTGTGATGGAAGGTTTGTGTCTTGGGTTGATAGACGCCATCGTTTCTGATCACGCGCCGCAGGACCAGGATTCGAAGCGTCGACCTTTCTCACAGGCTGCATCTGGTGGTGTGGGTCTTGAGACCTTGCTGGCTGTCACACTCGAACTGTACCACAACGGCCACATGAGCTTGCTCTCTGCCTTGCATTTAGTGACAGCAGGGCCAGCGAACCTCTTAGGGTTAGAAGCGGGGCGTCTGATGCGGGGAGGCGCCGCAGATCTTGTCTTGTTTACGCCTGACACGGCATGGATAGTGGTGGCCGACGTGTCGGGCAGCAAGAAGTCGAAAAAATCTCCTTTTGACAATCGTCCTGTGCAGGGGAGAGTTTTACGCACAGTGATAGATGGGCGCACCGTCTTCTCCGCCTCCGCGGCCGCTGAAGAGAGTGTCTAGGAGCACGAGGAGCCTCATGGACGTCAGTCATTTACTCCTTGCAGCAGCAGGTGGTTATCTGCTGGGAACAGTGCCTTTCGGGCTTCTCTTGACTCGGCTTGTCGGCATGCGCGATATTCGTATCATGGGGTCTGGAAACATTGGTGCTACAAATGTCTTGCGTACTGGTCGTAAAGACATCGCCCTGGTCACCCTGTTGCTCGATACTGGCAAGGGGACGGTGGCTGTCTGGCTTGCGGTGTTGTTTTGTCCTGATCAGGCCAGCGCCGTGACATTGGCCGCAGGGTCTTTCGCTGTTGTTGGACACACTTTTCCCCTCTGGCTACGTTTTAGGGGTGGCAAGGGAGTTGCCACGACCCTTGGGGTGCTGCTAGCGACTGTCTGGCCAGTAGGTTTATTGTCAAGTTTGACTTGGTTGGGGATCGCCGCGATCTCTCACTACTCATCGCTAGCCGCCTTGTGTGCCCTGACACTTGCACCTTTTTATGCACAGATCTTTGCTAACCGTAGCAGTACGGTGCTTGTTTTTGCCGGACTCGCAGCCCTGGGTTGCTTTCGCCATCAAGCGAATCTCCGTCGCCTGCTTGCGGGGCGTGAACCGCATCTTGGCGAAAAAAACTACCCCATTGAGAGAAGACAGACAACGAGGTGAGACGGCGTGAGACAGACGGAGGGTGAAAGGCCACAACCCTCCTCGCTAGTAAAGTAAGTACGCCCACTCTACAATTCTGCTTCCATAACGATATAACCACATGGACACTCCGCAGCACAGATGCCACAACCCTTACAGTATTCGTAGTCAAAAACATAATGTGAACCGTCCTTTGCCAGCGCAACTGTCTTGACGACAGCATTGTCAGGGCAGAACGTCCAGCAGTTATCGCAGGCAAGACAGCTTCCGCAAGAGAAGCAGCGATTTGCCTCGTGGGTAATAGCCGCACTGGAGAGTGGCCTGTCAATTTCCGCTGTATCTGTCCTCTCTGCTACAGATAAGGTGGGCTCTTCGACACGTTGTGCAGGTTCGAAATAGCTGATGTTGATGCGGTCAAAAGTAATGACGGCGCGTGACATGACCTCTGGATCATCACCCTGACGGATATAGCCATCAATGGCAGCAGCGGCTAAGCGGCCATCGCCAACAGCCGCTGACACCGTCCCTCTGTCCCCACGCGCATCACCACCCACAAAGAGCCCCGGTGCATGCTCCAAACGGCCGAAGGGATTTCCCGGCCACAGATACTCTCTGCCTCCCAAAAGCGTACCTAATCCGGTTGGGTCAACGCTCTCTCCGATAGCAGGAATCACCATATCAGCGTGTAACAGCGTTTCCGTGCCTTCGAAGGCGATGCGACCCGTCTGCCCACTTTTCGTGGGCAGCTTGCGCAAAGTCACCATTTCAACGCCTACTACCCTGGAACCGCGAAATAAAAGACGTTGTATGGTCCTGTGCGGGTGAAGAGTAATGCCTTCCTCAATCGCCTGCTCCAGTTCACGTGGCACGATGTTAATGATGTCGTCTGGTTCTGTGTCTGGACCTGGCAGACCAGAGGCTGTGACCAAATGAACCTCTTTAACACCAGCCCGCCTCATTGCCCTGCATAGATCAACGGCTGTGTTCCCACCGCCATGAACGATGACGGACTGGGGCGCGGGTAAGGAGCCAACGGCCACCCACTCTTGCAGCAACTCCAGGGCTGTACGATGGTCAGTAGGGACGGCCCCATCCACACTCCATGCCTTTGCCTTCGCAGTACCAGGCGCCAGAAACAACGCCCGATAATCACTGCGCAGTTCGTCTAAATGGACGTCAACTCCCAATCTTGTCCTGCCACGAAATTCGATTCCGAGTGCGAGAATGCGGGCGATGTCGGCATCTAGGACGTCACGCGGTAACCTGTTGATGGGAATAGCGGATCGCATCAAGCCACCAGCTTCTGGCAAGGCATCAAGCAAGGTCACCTGATAACCGCGACGGCGCAGATGATAGGCCGCACTGAGGCCAGCCGGGCCAGCTCCAATCACAGCCACCGTCGCCCCTGCACCACGCCCGAGATCAATGGGATACTCCCATCCACGCTGGCGTGCTTCATCCCCTAGAAATCTTTCGATGGAATGAATGGCGAGCGGTTGGTCAAAACTACCCCTATTACAGGCCTGCTCACACGGATGCGGGCAGATACGGCCGGTGATCGACGGAATTGGGTTGATGTGGACGATGCTCTCCCATGCCTCGCGAGAGTGGTTCTCCTGAACCTTGCCAATATAAGCCTGGGGATCTTCGCCTGCTGGACAGGCGCTATGACAGGGCGCTGCCCAGTGTTGGTGTAACGGTCGACTGGTGCGCCATGTGCCAGTTTTAAAATCAATTGATGTGCCTGGTAAGGCATAACTCCCTCGAGTCAGAACTAGCATGGCTTCTCCTCCCTATGCCACAAGGCCACCACGCCGAACAGTGTCGGCGCCTTCACTATCAAGAGGATCCATACCCTCACCGCGGAGATTGAATTTTTCGATATTACGATCAGCAAGTGCCTGAAGATGCTCGCGTTCCTCGCGCGCTCTTGGATCATTGGAAAACAAGTGACGAAAGCGATTCTGTCGCTTGAGATATTCTGTGACAGATTGAGGATTGCGAAGTGGCATAACGCCTGCCACTTCACCGCGTTCAAATTCCACAACTGGAAAAAGGCCCGTTTGCACAGCCAAACGTGCGACCTCAATGGTCACAGCCCCATCATGACCCCAGCCCAGCGGGCACGGGCAATGGACCTGTAGAAAAGTCGGGCCCTCGACCTCCATGGCGCGACGTACTTTGCGACGCAAGTCACGCGGATACGCCACAGAAGCGCTCGCAGCGTAGGGAATATGGTGAGAGGCGATAATACTGAGGAGATCCTTCTTCAGGTGTCGCTTGCCCATCCGTTCCTGGCCTGCGGGTGAAGTCGTCGTAGAGGCCGCGTGCGGTGTAGACCCTGACCGCTGGATACCGGTATTCATATACGCTTCATTGTCATAACACACATATAACACGTTATGCATGCGCTCTAACATACCAGAAAGAGCCTGGAAACCAATGTCGAAAGTCCCACCGTCTCCACCTTGAGCAATGACCTTTGTGGCCTTCCCCTGATGCTTCATCGCGGCCTCAATTCCAGCAGCAATGGCTGCGGAGTTCTCGAAAAGCGAGTGAATCCAGGGCACACGCCAGGCAGATTGCGGCCACGGTGATGTAAAGATTTCAAGACAACCAGTGGCGTTAGTGAGAATGACGTCTGGCCCAGCGGCCTCGGCCACTAAGCGAGCCCCGAGCGCCTCGCCGCAGCCCTGGCAAGCGCGATGACCCGCTTCCAGACCGCGGAAAGCAGGCTGACGCTCGCGCAGCTCTGCGAGAGCCGGTTCTTCTTTTCTTCTACGAGGAAAAGACTTTTCTACTCCATGTCTTTCTTTCAGCTTGCTGCGAAGGACAGCCTTTCGGATCTCTACGTCAACAGCAGCGTCATTGATAATGGTCATGCGGATTCTCCCTTAGCGGTCTTCTATCGGGAGTCTTTCCACCTCCACATCGAAGATTTCAAACCACACGGGCTCTGTTGCACAGGTGACTGCCTCGATGAGACGGGGATAGATCTCTATGGGAACATCTCTGCCGCCAAGGCCAACGGCATAGTTGTGAATCCTAGGTGGAGAGTTCATTGTCGTGGCAAGACTGCGCACCTCCATCCCGACGATACCACCTGAGCCTGGAGCCACAGCGCGTTCTAGCACCACTAGCTCACGGACTCCCTGAAGAACTTCCCGTAAGGCCAGGAACGGGAATGGCCTGTAGGCCCGCAACTTGATTAACTTGACGACACGTTCCTGTGAGAAGATCTGCATACCCTCCTGTAGTGTCGAGCAGACTGAGCCCATGGCGAGAATAGCTATTTCTGCCTCTGCAGGACCCACAACTGACAAGACCCCCCCACAAGAACGACCTATAATTCCGGCGTAGTCAGAATCGGCAGCGACGATCTCTTGCATAGACCGCAGCAGTGCTTTGTGCTGGGAATGACGTGACTCCGTAAAGAAGAGCGGGTCTACGCATGTGCCAAGCGACAGAGGATTGCGAGAATCAAGTGCGCGATCAAAACGATATGGCGGCAGAAAACGGTCTACCTGTTCCTGAGTGGGTAGGTCAATGGGTTCCAGGGTATGCGTAAGGACAAAACCATCTACACAGACCATGACAGGCACTTCAGTGTGCTCCGCAATGCGGAAAGCCTGTATTGTCGTATCCACTGCTTCCTGATTATCTGCACAGTATAGCTGAATCCAGCCGGCATCACGCACGGCCATCGAATCTTGCTGGTCGTTCCAGATATTGAGTGGAGCTCCAAGAGCGCGATTGGCACAGGTGAGAACCATCGGAACACGCAGTCCAGAAATATTGTAGAGTACCTCTCCCATCAACAGAATGCCCTGCGACGAACTCGCTGTGTAGGCTCGTGTCCCCGCGGCGGCTGCTCCTAATGCGACAGAAGCTGCTGAAAATTCACTTTCTACGCTTACGAGTTCACACTGCAGTTGGCCATCCGCTACAAGCTTTGAAATGTTCTCCACGATGTGAGTCTGCGGGGTGATCGGATACGCAGCGACAACTCCCGGACGACACAGCCCTACAGCACGTGCAACAGCCTGTGATCCTTCAAGTGCTGAGAGCATCGGCGATCTCCTTCCACGATCTGCTCGGTACTCGATCGGCAATCATGTCAACAAGTTTTAAGTTCTTGGCGAGGACATCTTCTTTGAATCGAGAAGACAACGCTTTGACGAGAGCTTCTCGCGGCAGGAGGCCAGTCAGACTGGCAAAGGCTGATAAAAGGGCAACGTTAGCCAAGGGTTTGCCAGTGATCTGCAGTGCGAGATGAGTCGCGGCAAAAGAGACGACGGTCTGACCTGTCTGATGTGACAATTCCTCAGAAGAACGGGAAGAGTTTACCAAAACACCTCCACGTTCTTGCAGGCCATCCAAGACACCTGCCACGTTCAGGAGGCCGGGATCTTGAATGATAAGGAAAGCAGGCGTGCGTACTTGGGATCGACGCAGAATAGGCCGTACATCGAGGCGGACAAAGGCCATCACTGGTGCCCCTCGACGTTCAGCACCGAAATTCGGAAAGGCTTGGCAGTAGCGCCCGACTTCAAAAGCCGCAGAGGCAAGCAGGTACGCTGCCACCACGTTCCCTTGACCTCCGCGGCCATGAATGCGAATTTCGATCATCGCTCTCCATTATGTGTCTTTTGCAAGGTTATTGTCCAGCGTCCTGAGCGTATGGCTCTTATGCTTCAGAGCAGGCCAAGACTCCAGAGAATAGAAGATAGAGGTTGCTTGTCTCTTTGCATAGGCGAAAATGCACAAGGCGTTCCATGGCCTCGATGGGCTGTGATGTTTCACAGATGCCTTTTCTCAAAGGTGCTCCTCGAAAAGGAGAGATGTTCAGCTGTTCCCAAGACTGTTTGACAGCAATAAGCTTAAGAGAGCTCCATGCATTATTCTCTACAGAAGGATCCCATCGCACGTTTCCGTCAATGGCTGAGGAAAGCGACGCAGAAAGAAATCAATGATCCCGATGCTATGAGTCTTGCCACGGCAACACCCGATGGTCAGCCGAGCGTTCGGATGGTTCTACTGAAGGAAGTAGATGAGCACGGATTCATTTTCTATACCAATTTGGAGAGTCGTAAAGGAATAGAGCTACTCGCTAACGCCCGCGCGGCATTGTGTTTCCACTGGAAGGCCCTACGGCGTCAGGTACGGGTAGAAGGGAGAACAGAACTCCTTAGCCCAGCCGAAGCGGACGCCTACTTTGCATCGCGCTCACGTCTGAGTCAACTCGGCGCTTGGGCATCACAGCAATCACGTCCCTTATCAGGAGGATTCCGAGAACTTGACCGCCGGGTTGCTGAGGCTGTTGCTCGCCACGCCCTAGGGCCTATACCGCGCCCACCATACTGGTCAGGATTCAGGGTTGTACCGGACACAATAGAATTCTGGCGTGACCGCCCTTTCAGACTGCACAAACGCCTCGTCTATCACAGGCAGGGGGCCGCTTGGTGGACAGAGTGCCTCTATCCTTAAACCAATTCTGTCTCTCTACACAGCCGACCCACTCTTCCTGTCACAGGATTACGGGCTGTCTTTCTTCATCCCAAAACAGTGTTCAGGGCCCGGAAATGTTCTGGCCCGTACTTCGTCAACATAGGCAGCAAATGCTTGCTGGGCTTCCATCCCGAGATGGGCGAATTGCTTAACAAAGCGAGGCTGGAATTCGTTAAACATTCCTAACATGTCTTCTGTGACAAGCACCTGTCCATCACACGCTGGCGAAGCGCCGATACCTATGGTAGGCACATGCACCCTTTCTGTGATACGGCGACCGAGTGACTCCATGACGCCTTCGACCACGATAGAGAAAACGCCAGCTTCGGCAATGGCAAGAGCATCATCAACAATAGTCGCAGCGGCCGCCTCATCACGTCCTTGTGTTCGGAATCCGCCAAACGCGTGCACAGACTGTGGCAACAAACCGACGTGCCCCATGACAGGGATGCCACGCCGGACTAAAAAAGAGATGGTTTCTGCCATTTCATCTCCGCCTTCCAGCTTGACACCAGCACAACCAGTCATCGCCATCACACGGGCCGCTGTACGGAATGCAGTTTGAGGCGATTCCTGATAGCTGCCGAACGGCATATCGATGATGATACAAGCGCGACGACTAGCGCGAACAACCGCTGCACCGTGATTAATCATCATTTCTACTGTCACACCAAGTGTGGTCTCCATACCATAAATGACCATACCGAGTGAATCACCAACTAATATAATATCTACTAGTGGGTCAAGTAAACTAGCCATAGTGGCTGTGTACCCAGTTAACACAGCAATAGGTACACCACCCTTGCGTTGACGGATGTCGTGGACGGTGATTCGCTTGACGTTGGCCGCAATACTCAAGACTGCTTCCCTCTCCTCCCCGACCACCTCAATCCATCATACCCTACAGCTATACGAAGCGCACGGCAAGGGCGCGGTCGGAGTTTCTTGCCTTCACCACCCAGAATGCCGATACCACATTATAGCGAACCTACCACCAACATTTTTGGCCTTGCTCATTACAGGAGGTTCATTACAGGAGGTCAAGGCAACGCGTTGCAGTCAGACGCTCAGAGTTTCCCCAACCAGTACGCCAACTCTTAACGGCGGGGTCAGTAGGTGTGGTCTTTCTTCCTGTTCTCCCGAGCGGTGTTCTGCATCATCGCCTTCCGCTCGCCGCATGCTGCAAACTTTTCATCATAGCTCATTCAAGAGATTTGTGACCAAGAACTTCGTGACTGAGTAAAGTAATGAGTCCTGCTTATTTTTCTCCGTCTTTTCTCCATCGTTGACAGGAAACATGACTATGGCATAACTATGGCAAACTGATCAGTTCGGAAATTGTGGGGCAGAGGGATACCCTTTTTTGTGCGTGCATACATTGGAGGAATTGCAAATTCCATGAAAACCTATGCGGCAAAGCCAGCTGAAGTCAAACGAAAGTGGTTTGTCGTTGACGCCCAGAACGTCGTCCTAGGCCGTCTGGCGGCAGAAATCGCTAAGATTTTGCGCGGCAAGCATAAGGTGATCTATTCACCGCATATCGATACAGGTGACCACGTGGTTGTCATCAATGCGGCGGGAGTGCGAATGACAGGTAATAAGCGTCACAATAAAAGATTTTACTGGCATACAGGGTACCCTGGTGGCATAAAAAGTCGAAACATAGCGCAGATACTTTCTGGATTGCACCCGGAGCGCGTGCTTTTCAAAGCCGTGGAAAGGATGATTGCACGTTCTTCCCTGGGCCGGGCTCAAATGCGCAAACTGCATGTTTATGGCGGCGCTGCTCATCCGCATGCCGCACAGCGCCCAGAGGATCTAGATCTTGGTGCCCGTAATCCGAAGAACAGAAGGAGCGCTGAAGTGTGACAGAGGAAATCAAGTCGCTTGAAGATCTGAAAAGAATCGTCGTCACTCACGAACCGCTGCAGCGTGAGCCAAATGTTGACTCTTCTGGTCGCAGCTATGCAACTGGTAAACGTAAATGCGCTGTGGCCCGTGTATGGGTTCGGCATGGCAGCGGCCAGATGACGGTCAATGGACGCCTTCTCAAGGATTATTTTAGACGGCCATCACTACAGATGCGGGTAAAACAGCCATTTGTGCTCGTCAATCGCACGGACCAATTTGACGTTCTTTGCACTGTCAACGGTGGTGGATTATCGGGCCAGGCAGGAGCGATCCGCCATGGCATTAGCCGCGCTTTAACCTACTGCGAGCCTGATTTGCGACCTGTTCTCAAATCGAGTCATTGTCTGACACGTGATGCACGCGTTGTTGAACGCAAGAAATACGGGAAAGCTAAGGCAAGACGCAGCTTTCAATTTTCAAAGCGCTAAGGTCATGAGCAGAACACAGCGAGTCGCCGTCCTGGGGGCGAGTGGTTATACGGGGAGCGAATTGGTGCGGCTGCTTACTTGTCATTCTGCAGCGCATTTGTGCGTGCTCACAGGGGAACGCCACGCTGGTAGGGCCATGGGCGATGTCCTGCCACATCTGAGCCAGATCCCTTTGCCAGCCTTAGAGAGACTTCAGACAGTGGACTGGGACAAGTTGGACGTTGTGTTCTGTGCACTTCCACATGGCATGACTCAGTCCATCATTACAACCTTACCAAATACATTAAAGGTGATTGATTTATCAGCTGATCTGCGCCTTGCAGACGTCGATGTCTACGCTCAGTGGTATGGTCAAGTCCACAAGGCCCCAGCGTTACAAAAAGAAGTGGTCTACGGCTTGTCAGAACTGGCACGGCCAGCTATACGCGCTGCCCGCGTTGTGGCCTGCCCAGGGTGTTACCCGACATCAGTCCAGTTAGCGTTGGTTCCTCTCCTTTCTGCGGGATTAATTGCAACCGATGGTATTATTATTGACTCCAAATCCGGAGTCTCAGGTGCCGGACGGGCTGTCCAAGAAAGCTCGCTTTTCTGTGAGATTGTCGACGGTTTACATGCCTATGGCATTGCTGGCCATCGTCATCTTCCTGAGATTGAACAGGGTTTGTCTCGCGCCGCGGAACGGCCTGTCGTGGTGACGTTTACACCACACCTGGTACCCATGAGCCGCGGTATATTTTCCACGCTCTATGTTCGGTTGACGGGCAGAGCGACAGCCGCCGACGTGCGCACGGCCCTCGCTGAGTCCTACGCTGGTGAGCCATTCGTGCGAATCCTCCCGGAAGGACGCGTACCACACACACGTCATGTCCGTGGTTCAAACTTCTGCTTGCTTAGCGTATTTGCGGATCGTGTCCCAGGTCAGGCCATTTTGTGTGCTGTGCTTGACAACCTGATGAAGGGCGCTGCAGGACAGGCCGTTCAGAATTTTAATCTGATGACTGCTCAGCCGGAACGAATGGGGTTGGAACAGCAGCCACTTTTTCCGTGACTCCTGACTCCTCTGTTTTGCATCAGTTCATTACACCGCCACGCCGCGATCCTGCATGCGATCCCTCGGCGCGGATGGGCGCAGAGAGAGGAAAGCACAATGAGGACTACTAGCAATAATGTTCTGGCGTGGCGTGATTTCCAGCCGCACATCCATGGCAGTGCTTTTGTCGCCCCGACTGCTGTTGTCATCGGCAACACGATGATTGGACCGGACAGCTCTATCTGGTTCGGTACTGTGATTCGCGGCGACGTACACGAGATTCGTATTGGCGCACGAACGAACATCCAGGACAATTCCGTTGTTCATGTGACAGGCGGCAAGTACGGGACTTATATAGGTTCAGATGTCACTGTTGGTCACAGAGCGATTATTCACGCTTGCACTCTTGAGAAAGGCTGTTTCATCGGTATGGGGGCCGTTGTGATGGATGGGGCTGTCGTTCAGTCTGGTGCCATGGTCGCTGCTAATGCCATGATCACACCAGGGAAAACAGTGCTCTCAGGAGAGTTATGGGCAGGTAGTCCAGCTAGGCCTCTGCGGCAGCTCTCTCAGGAGGAAAGGAAAAGCTTCTCTGTCATCACTCGCAAGTACATTGATTTATGCCAGGAGTACAGGACTCTGCTCGGGTATACGGCCTGACGTGACGTGACGGCAGTCGTGGCAGTCGTCAGTCATCAGGTGACGTGACGTGACGTGACAATCAGGTGACGATAGCCCCTCTTCTGCCGCTGCTCTCTCTCCTTACACGCATCACCTGACCGTGAGGCTTGACCGCTCGCTGCGGAGCTTGTCGTCCAGATAACCCCTCACTCTGGGTGAGACAAAAGAAGATATATCACCTCCCAGCCGAGCGATCTCCTTCACAAACCGCGAAGAGATGAATTGGCAGCGTTCGGAAGCGGTCAGGAAGACAGTCTCGATAGTCGGGGCCAGACGAGCATTCATAGCTGCCATCTGGAATTCGTATTCAAAATCCGAAACCGCCCGCAAGCCGCGGACAATGAGACTGGCCCCGCACAAGCGGACAAAATCTACCAGGAGCATGGTAAAAGAACGTACATCTATTCGAGTGCTCGTAAAAGATTGCACCGTGTCTAGTTCCCCAAGGATCATGGCAACTCTTTCAGAGAGTGGGAAGAGTGGCGCTTTCTCGTCGTTGTCAGCAACAGCAATGATCAGACAATCGACTACCTTCGTCGCACGTGTGATAATGTCGAGATGACCACTGGTAATCGGGTCGAATGTACCTGGGTAGACCCCTATGCGCTCACCCATTCCCGACTCCTTTCTCATGGCCTCCTCTGCTGCCACCCTGCGAGTATTGTCTGCCCATGACTGGGCTATGGACTTGGCTATTCCCAGCGTGAGGAGTAATCACATCACGACCAACGTCCGTCAGCCTGACAGCGGAAACCACCCGCTGATTTTCGCCCGTGCGAAAGAGAGTCACGCCTTGCGTGGCACGGCGAGCCAGGCGTATGCTATCCACAGGGAGACGGATGATCTGACCAGTGTCAGCAATCATGACAATTTGGTCATTGTCCCTTACCGGAAACGCTGCAATTGCCAACCCGTTGCGACGGGTTGTTTCTATATTGACGATTCCTTGTCCACCGCGACTCGTGACACGATATTCGTAGGCAGAGGTCCGCTTACCAAATCCTTGTTCCGTCACGGTTAGGATGAATTCCTCTTTTGTCATCATACGATCATAGTCCTCGGATAACAGCACTGTTCTGTCGCCTAGCGTACCGTCCTCATCCTCCATGCCATCTGACTCGCTGCTGCGCCGCAATCGCAGATAAGTAGAACGATGCTCCAGAGACGAAGCGTCATGGCTTAATACGGACATTGCAATAACCGTGTCTCCTTCTGTGAGCTTGATGCCGCGCACTCCGATAGATGTCCGTCCAGCAAAGACACGTACATCTGTCACGGGGAACCGGATACACTTGCCATAACGTGTCGAAAGTAAGATGTCGTCATTCTCCGTACACGGTAACACACTAATGAGACTATCGTCTGAATCAAACTTCATAGCAGTTTTGCCACTGGCCATGATACTGGTGAAATCAGAGAGCATGTTGCGCCGCACATGACCAGAAGATGTTGCAAACATGACGTGTAAATTTTTCCATAAATTCTCGTCCTCTGGTAGAGGCATAACGGCGGAGATTTTTTGTTTTTCTCTTAATGGTAACAAATTTACCATAGCCTTACCCCTACTTTGAGGGGTACCATCTGGAAGTTTATAAACTTTTAACTTATATACGATGCCTGCGGAGGAGAAAAAAAGCACAGGTGCATGGGTACTGGCGACGAAGACGCGGCTGACGAAATCAGCCTCCCTTGTGACCATCCCTGTGCGTCCCTTGCCCCCGCGGCGTTGGGCGCGATAAGTCGACAAGGGAACCCTTTTAATATAGCCGGTGTTCGTGACCGTGACCACCATATCTTCCCGCCGTATGAGGTCCTCGATGTCTTGTTCAAGTTCGTTTTCTTCTATAGCGGTCCGGCGTGGTGTGTTGAATGCCTCCTTAATCTGGACTAATTCATGGCGGAGGATTGTGTAGAGATGGGTGCGCGAAGAGAGAATGCGGCGATATTCCGCAATCTTCTCTGTATTCTCGCCTAGATTAGCGTGCAGTCTGCTGTGTTCGAGCCCGGTGAGACGATGCAAACGCAGATCAAGAATAGCGTTTGCCTGGGTTTCTGACAGATTGTAGCCGTCTTTCACAAACGGCCGATCTGTCTCGTCCGCGAGACGGATAAGAGGAGCGACGTCTCGAACGGGCCAGAGTCGTGAGACTAACTCAGCACGAGCATTCTTTCTGTCTTTAGTTGATTGAATTAACAATATAATCTCATTAAGATTAGAAATAGCAATCGCCAGGCCTAGCATGGTGTGCACTTGCTCTTGTGCCTGCCTCAATTGAAAGATGGTGCGCCGGCGTATGATTTCTTCACGGAAAGTGATGAAGGCCGCAATAATCCCCTTCAGAGTCATCATCTCGGGACGCCCCCCATTGAGAGCAAGGCCATTAACACCAAAAGTAGTTTGCAAAGGTGTGAAATGATAAAGCTGGTTCAACACTACCTCAGCGACAGCATCCTTCTTCATTTCCGCGACGACCCGTAGACCATGGCGATCAGACTCATCGCGCAGGTCTGCGATTCCCTCAATACGTCGCTCACGTACGAGCTCGGCTATTCTCTCTATCATGCGCGCCTTGTTCACTTGATACGGCATTTCTGTAATCACGATGGCCCGACGGTCCTTGGGCAAGGTCTCCACATGACACCGGCCGCGCACAATGATAGGCCCTCGCCCCGTAGCATAGGCTGCTCGTACGCCAACGCGACCGAGAATAGTCCCACCAGTCGGGAAATCTGGTGCAGGGACGTATTCCATCAATGAGTCGATGGAAATGTACGGATCGTCGATATAGGCGCAGCAGGCGTCGATGATTTCTCCCAGATTGTGGGGCGGTAGGTTCGTCGCCATGCCCACGGCAATGCCACCAGTCCCGTTGACGAGGAGATTGGGAAAACGAGCTGGGAGGACTGTTGGTTCTCTGATGGTTTCGTCATAGTTAGGCTGAAAATCAACTGTCTGCCTATCCAGTTCGTCGAGCAGAACATGTGCAGAAGGAGCAAGGCGGGCCTCTGTATACCGCATAGCAGCGGGCGGGTCACCATCCATGGAGCCAAAGTTGCCCTGTCCATCCACGAGCGGGAGACGCATGGCAAAAGCCTGTGCCATACGAACCATAGCATCATAAATCGCCGTATCTCCGTGCGGATGATATTTTCCCATCACGTCCCCAACGATGCGCGCGGATTTACGAAACTTGTGATTGTAATCGTAACCGCCTTCCTTCATCGCAAAAAGGATGCGCCTGTGCACAGGTTTTAATCCGTCCCGAACATCGGGGAGCGCCCGGCTGACGATTACACTCATGGCATAATCGAGGTAGGAACGTTTCATCTCCTCTTCGATGGGAACAGGTGTTATTTCCGATGTAGACACAGAAGGTGTGCTCTGAATTTTCATTCTCCTTGCAGGACATAAAACTGCACAAGCGTGATATGGACATGTATAGCAGTATATAGCGGTCCCCTATACATGGTAACGATTTGCACGTGGGAACAGAAAACTTTCACCGCTCTCTATTGTTCTTTTTATGTTCTTATCATCATGCCCGATATGACAATGCGGCACATTCTAGTCCTAACCTCATTCTGGCAAAAAAAATATGCATTTTTATGTTCTTATTGAGGAACTCAAGCTGAGAAATGGCTGTCTCTTGGCACGCGACAAGTCTTCCCGGCTCACGCCGTAGACTCATCCATCGCCAAGTCGACGATCATGGTTGACTGTTGCTCCATTCAGCAGACTCAGGCGGTGTTATGTTTATTTTGATAGATAATTATGATAGCTTCACATACAATTTATGGCACTATCTTCGTGAACATGGAGCTGAGGTTGTTGTAAAAAGAAACGACGCTATTAGCGTGCGAGAAGTGTTATCTATCGCATCTCAAGGCGTCATAGTTTCTCCTGGACCAGGTGACCCAGATAGGGCGGGCATCTGCTTAGATCTGATTAGTCAGCTCTGTGTGCCAACGTTAGGCGTATGTCTGGGCCATCAGGCAATCGGCCAAGCATTCGGTGGTAGAGTCGTCAGGGCTCCCGTCCCAATGCACGGCAAGGTTAGTTCTATCTACCATACCGGTAGTTCTTTGTTTGCCGGTATATCGAGTCCGTTCAAGGCAACCCGCTATCACTCGCTCATCGTCGAGAGAGAGACACTCCCTGACTGTTTAGAAGTGACAGCCGTGACTCGCGATGGTCTCATCATGGGCCTGTCCCATAGGACTCTACCGATTTTTGGCGTCCAGTTCCATCCTGAGAGTGTTGCTTCTGCATATGGACATGTTTTGATTGCTAATTTTCTTTCTCTTGCAACTAAAATTGATGCTAGTTAAAACGTAATGTTTGTATGTTGGTTAAAACGCAATGTTATGTTTGTTAAAAGGAAGAAATAAGGAAGAAATTATGATAGCGTTTTCCATGCAGGGGCTCTTGCAGAGCCTTGCCACTGGTGCGTCATTGAATGAGATGGAAGCGGAACGGGCTTTTAAGTTTCTTCTGTCCGGCAAGGCTACCACTGCTCAGATTAGTGCCTTTCTCATGGCACTGCGGATGCGTGGTGAAAAAGTTGCGGAAATTACTGGGGCAGCACGCGCATTACGAGACATGTCATTAACCCTTGTCGTGCCGTCAGGAGCCATTGATACCTGTGGGACCGGTGGGGATTTTTCAGGGAGTTACAACATTTCCACCGCCGCCGCTTTGATCATCGCTGGGTGCGGTGTCCCGGTAGCAAAACATGGCAACAGAGCCGTGACGGCGCGCGCAGGTTCTGCCGATGTGCTGGAAGCGCTTGGTGTCAAAGTCGATGTTGATCCCACGCTCATGGAAGAAGCCATAGCCAAGGCACGAATCGGCTTCATGATGAGTCCAATATACCATTGGGCGATGTGCTACGTCATGGCTGCTCGGAAAGAGATTGGTATCCGTACTATTTTTAACCTGTTGGGACCATTGTCCAATCCTGCGGGAGTCCGCCGCCAGGTAGTGGGTGTCTTTTCTACTGACTTTGTGCAGCCCATGGCTGCGGTACTCGGAAGTCTTGGGGCAGAATGGGTCTGGGTAGTGCATGGCCACGATGGCCTCGATGAGATCAGCACGACAGGCCCGACAGACATCGCCGAGTACCGCAACGGCACTGTCAGGACCTTTACCATTACACCAGACTCTGCTGGACTCGTCAAAGCTCGTCCTGAAGATCTGAAGGGTGATGCGACGGCTGCTGGCAATGCCGCAGCTATACTGGCGTTGCTTGATGGTCTTTCTAGCCCGTTTAGAGATGTCGCTCTCCTCAATGCTGCTGCTGGTCTGATCGTCGCGGGCGCTGCAAGCAATCTGAAGGAAGGTGTCGCGCAGGCGAGAGCGGCTGTTGATGATGGGCGGGCTCGCGCCGCTCTGGAAACACTTGTGAAAATTACCAATCTGATCTGAGGTCAGATATCAATCTGAGGTCCGAGATGATGGCTGGGCATGAGGCCTCTTGAGAGGATTCCGTTGAGACGACAACTGAGACGACAACACGATCAGCCGAAAAACGGCTGCTTCTCAAGCTTTGCTACCCCTATTCTTGCTAGGGGGGTGTTGATTGGAGAACGCATAGAGCTTTGTGATGGATGTGTGATCTCAAGAGTCCTGTTCTTGACGCTAGGGGGTCTTGTCTCTTAACGTGTGAGTGCTGGAAGGCGGGAGTCTTATTGAAGGAACAGGCCACTGCCTGGCCTTTTGGAGGAGAGCGGTCCTGAGTGTTCACAGGGTCCGCCCATGTGCACGGAAAATAAAGGAAAGCAAAAGGAAAGCAATATGGCCGGTGATTTCCCCACACAGCGCTATGAAGAATGGCGCGGCGCGGTAAACAAAGCGCTGAAGGGCGCTCCGTTTGAAAAGAAGATGGTCAGCAGGACGTACGAAGGAATCACTCTTCAGCCCCTCTATACCCGTCAGGATTGGCCTGCGATGGAGGCGGAGTTTCCGGGGATGCGACCGTTTTCCCGTGGCTTTGGCGCGAGCGGGGTGGGGGCGGAAGGGTGGTGCATTCGTCAAGAGCATGAAGAGCCTGATCTGAGGGTTGCAAACGCTGCTATACTCGCCGATCTCCAAGGCGGTGTGACATCTGTTGTGGTCCGTCTCGATCAGGCTGCTAGAAGTGGCTTTGATCCGGATCGAGCAAGCCCGCATTCTATCGGCTTCGATGGGGTCATGGTATATGCGCGCGCTGATTTCGATGTCCTCCTGGAGAAGGTACCGCTTAACATCGTTCCCATTGTTCTGGCCTCTGGCAGTCAGTTCCTCAGCGCTGCGGCGCTATTAGCCTCTTTGTGGCATCAGCGTAATGTCTCCAGTGACAAGGCGAAGGGCTCCTTCAACGCGGATCCCTTGGGGACTCTGGCCGCTACGGGTGCTCTGCCAATGCCAGTCGAAAAAGCTCTGGCGCACATGGCAGACCTCGCAGGCTATACAGCCCGCAACTGGCCATGTGTCACTGCTGTTGGCGTTGATACCACGCCTTACTACGAAGCTGGTGCGACTGATAGCCAGGATCTCGCGTGTGCCATGGCGACCGGCGTTGCTTATCTGCGGGCTATGACCGCTGCTGGTCTCGATGTAGACACAGCTTGCCATCAGATCTCGTTTACATTGCCAGTGGGCTGTGACTTCTTCCTCTCGATTGCCAAGCTGCGTGCTGCGCGTAAGCTTTGGGCCCGTGTCACGGAATCATGCGCCGCAACACCTACTGCGGCTCTCATAAACGCTCGGACGACAGAACGGATGATGACCCGCTACGACCCGTGGGTTAACATGCTGCGCACTACGACAGCTGCCTGTGCCGCTGGTCTAGCCGGTGCGAACAGCATCACTGTACTGCCGTTTGACCATGCATTAGGCCAAATAAACGATTTCTCACGCCGTGTAACCCGCAATAGCCAGATCATTCTGCGCGAGGAATCCTCTCTGACACAGGTGATTGATCCGGCCGGCGGCTCGTGGTATGTTGAAAGCTTGACAGAACAACTAGCCCAAGCCGCGTGGGGGGTGTTCCAGGATATCGAAAAGGCTGGCGGCATGGCCGCCGCTCTCAGCGGGGGTGTGATCGCAGATCAACTGGAATCCGTGTGGCGCGTCCGTGAAAAAAACATCGCCCACCGTAGCGACCCTCTCACAGGCCTATCCGAGTTCCCAAATATTGCCGAGACATTGCCACGACACTCCAGTCACACTAACCGCGAATCTCTCATTGAGCAGGCGCGTGTCCTTTTGCCTGCTAATCGTGTTGAAGCCGCAGAGACTCTCAGAGGTATTCAACTGGGCAGTATCACGGAAATGGCAGTTGCTGCTGCTGCAAATGGTGCGACTCTAGGGAGTCTTTTTACTGTCCTAACAGCCGATGCTATGCACACGAGTATCCAGGCTCTGCCCAGACGGAAACTCTCGGAATCCTTTGAATCCCTGCGTGACGCGGCTGACTCTTACAAAAAGAGAACAGGGAATTTACCGGCCATCTTTCTTGCCAATCTTGGGCCGATCGCCGCTCACACTATGCGGGCGACGTATGCGAAGAACTTCTTTGAAGCTGGCGGGATCAAAACTCTGACTAATGACGGCTTCATAGAAGCTGAATCCTGCGCCTCTGCATTTAGAGACAGCGGGGCCCGCATCGCTATTCTGTGTTCCTCTGATGCGCTCTATGAGAAATACGTTGAGAGAATGGCCCCGGCTCTCAAGGCGGCCGGCTGTACGTTTCTCTTCCTGGCTGGTCATCCTGGTGACAAAAAGACGGCCTATATGGAGGCTGGCGTGGATGATTTTATCTTTATGGGTTGTAACGTTCTGGGGTCGCTACGCACAACCCTCTCTCACCTGGGAGTGACTCACTGATGACGCAGATTCCTGATTTTACGCGTGTTCCCCTTGCGCCAGATCATGCGGCGTTCCCCGATTCTGATAGGTTTTCTACCTGGCAACAGGCCTTTCAGGCGGCAACTGGCCAGTCTCCCATGGAGAGGTCATGGAGAACGCCAGAACAGATCGACGTGAAGCCTCTGTACACAGCGGCAGACCTCTCTGGGCTCGATCAGCAGCTCGACACCATGCCTGGATTCCCACCATTTTTGCGCGGTCCATACCCCACAATGTACGTGGTGCAGCCGTGGACAATCCGCCAGTATGCGGGATTCTCTACAGCCGAGGACTCTAATGCTTTCTACCGTCGCAACCTCGCTGCTGGTCAGAAGGGTCTCTCCGTAGCCTTCGACCTTGCTACCCACAGAGGCTATGATTCTGACAATGAACGCGTCGTAGGCGACGTTGGTATGGCTGGAGTCGCTATCGACTCGATCTATGATATGCGCACGCTGTGTGACGGTATCCCGCTCGACCAAATGAGCGTCTCCATGACGATGAACGGCGCTGTCTTGCCGGTCATGGCCCTCTACATCCACGCCGCAGAGGAACAGGGCGTGTCGTTTGACAAACTCTCAGGGACTATCCAGAATGACATTCTCAAGGAGTTTATGGTCCGTAATACGTACATCTACCCACCAAAACCGTCTCTGCGGATAATTTCGGATATCTTTTCCTTCACGGCCAGAAATATGCCGAAGTTTAACTCGATTTCTATCTCCGGCTACCACATGCAAGAGGCTGGCGCCACGGCAGATTTGGAACTCGCCTACACATTGGCTGATGGTATTGAATACGTCCGTGCGGGCCTTGAGGCTGGTCTGACAATTGATTCCTTTGCGCCAAGGTTATCCTTCTTTTGGGCCATTGGCATGAACTTTTTCATGGAAATTGCCAAGCTGCGGGCAGCGCGCATGTTATGGGCAAAATTGATCAGGCAGTTTGCACCGCAGAATCCAAAGTCTTTGTCGCTCCGAGCGCATTCACAAACTTCAGGCTGGAGTTTAACAGCGCAGGATGTCTACAACAACGTCGCCCGCACCCTCATCGAGGCGCTGGCCGCAACGCAAGGGCACACGCAGTCTCTGCACACAAATTCATTCGACGAAGCGCTAGCACTGCCAACTGACTTCTCTGCTCGTATTGCCCGCAATACACAGTTGTTTATTCAGCAAGAAAGCAAGACCTGTCGTGTGATAGATCCGTGGGGGGGTAGTTATTATGTGGAACGCCTGACTCATGATCTTGCCCAGCGCGCTTGGATCCACATCACAGAAGTAGAACAGACTGGCGGCATGGCCAAGGCAATCGAGGCAGGAATCCCAAAGCTGCGTATTGAAGAAGCCTCAGCCAGGACGCAGGCGCGCATTGACTCTGGACGCCAAACGGTGGTGGGTGTGAACAAATACCCCTTGGAGACCGACGAGACCATAGACGTGCTCAAGGTGGACAACACGGCTGTACGGACACGACAGATAGAAAAAATTAAAAGACTACGGGAGGAAAGGGATCCGCTGTTAGTCGCCCAGAGACTCGATAACCTGAGCAGAGCCGCTGAGACTGGCTCTGGCAACATGCTGGAACTCGCTCTGGATGCAGCACGGGCTAAGGCGACTGTCGGTGAGATGAGCGATGCGCTTGAGAAGGTCTTCGGTCGTCATCGGGCAGAAATACGGACTATTTCTGGTATCTACAGAAGTGAGATTGGCAAGACTTCTAATTCTGTGAGCAGAGTACAGGGGATGGTGGCTGAGTTTGAACGGCAAGAAGGCAGAAGGCCGCGTATCCTTGTTGCCAAGATGGGACAGGATGGTCATGATCGTGGCCAAAAGGTGATAGCCTCCGCATTTGCTGACCTGGGGTTTGATGTTGATATTGGGCCGCTTTTTCAGACGCCTGCTGAGACTGCAAAGCAGGCTGTGGAAAATGACGTTCATATCATCGGTGTGAGTTCTCTTGCCGCCGGTCACTTGACACTTGTACCAGACCTGCGGCGTGAGCTGCAGCGGTTTGATCGTGACGACGTGCTCATTGTGCTTGGGGGAGTCATTCCGCCACAGGACTACGACGCCTTATACAAGGCAGGCGCGAAGGCTATCTTCGCACCGGGAACTGTCATACCAGAGGCTGCTGTAGACTTGATGCACAAGCTGAATGAAACGCTTGGCTTTGAATCCAATGTGGCCTAATAAAAAAGACCGTGGCCTTCCTCAGCATCAGCCTAGGGAGGCCACTGCGAGTGCGAGGGGCACTCGTCGCCGTGATATGAGCGTCGGGGAGTATGTAGAGGGAGTCTGTGCAGGGAGCTGTTCTATAATAGGGCGTGCTATCACGCTGGTAGAAAGCCGTCATCCTGCACATCTCCGTCAAGCAGAGGAAATGGTTCTGCGTCTCCTGCCTCACAGTGGACGGGCACATCGCGTTGGCATTACCGGTGTGCCAGGCGTGGGGAAGAGCACTTTTATCGAATCCCTCGGCACCATGCTCACGGGTCGTGGCCACAAAGTCGCTGTACTCGCAGTAGATCCGTCCAGCACTCGCAGTGGCGGCAGCATCCTTGGCGACAAGACGCGCATGGAGAAGCTCTCCGTTGACACAAACGCCTTTGTCCGGCCCTCTCCAGCAGCAGGAACACTCGGGGGCGTCGCTCAGAAAACTCGCGAAACCATGATTATCTGTGAAGCCGCCGGCTACGATGTGATTCTTGTAGAGACTGTCGGTGTCGGGCAGTCAGAAACGGTCGTGGCCAACATGGTGGATTTCTTTCTCGTCCTGATGCTGCCAGGCGCTGGCGACGAACTCCAGGGCATGAAAAAGGGCGTTTTGGAAATTGCCGATATGATTGCGGTGAACAAGGGTGATGGTGAGAACGAACTACGCGCTAGGTTGGCGGCACGAGAATATGACAATGCCCTGCGCCTTGTCACACCGCCCCGTCTTGTCTGGAAGCCGCAGGTTGTCGTCTGCTCTGGTCTGACTGGTCTGGGGCTTGGGCCCATGTGGGCCACAGTGCAAGAACACCGCCGTGTTTCGTCAGAGAATGGTGAATGGCTTGTAAAACGACAGCAACAGCAGATTCGCTGGATGTGGTCCCTGATTGAGGATAGGCTGATGCTGATGTTGCGTCATCATGAAAAAGTTCAGAGAATTCTACCTAAAATGGAAAAAGATCTTATGCAGAATCTCACAAGTCCAGCCGTTGCCGCAGCGCGTATTTTAGGGGCTTTCTTCGAAACACATCAAGCAGAGTCTACAGTCTGAGCAAAGTGGTGCCTCTCTTGGTATTGAGACGTTTGCGTGTGCGCTACTGCCATTTTTATCCTTCATTTTTATCCTTTTTATCCTTCTGTTCTCCTTCTGTCGTCAGACGATCCTAAAATCCTATTTTTTCAGTGACACCAGGGCAGCCAAGCTTACGGGATGGTATATGGCCCATGATATCATGAGGTCCGGTCACATGGAGTCGATGGAGTCGAAAGAGTCGAATGGATAAGCATACAGTCATGGATAAACAGACGGTCTTGGAAGCTGCTGTGAACCAGATTGAACGGGCCTTCGGGAAGGGGTCAATTATGCGCCTAGGGGCCCGCGACAGCGGGATAGAGGTTGAGAGCATTCCTACAGGTTCCTTAGGGTTGGACATTGCTCTTGGCGTGGGTGGTTTGCCACGGGGCAGAATCGTTGAAATCTATGGTCCAGAGAGTTCAGGGAAGACGACGTTGGCTTTGCATGTGATTGCCGAGGCCCAAAAGCTGGGCGGGACATGTGCCTTTATCGACGCTGAACACGCCCTGGATGCCATATACGCCTGTAAGCTCGGGGTGATTCTTGAGGAGTTACTGCTCTCACAGCCAGATGCGGGTGAGCAAGGACTGGAAATCTGTGATATTTTAGTACGGTCTGGGGCAATAGACGTAGTGGTCGTCGATTCTGTCGCGGCGCTTGTTCCACGCGCTGAACTAGCAGGAGAGATGGGCGATAGTCATGTTGGTCTCCATGCTCGTCTGATGAGCCAGGCGCTGCGCAAGTTGACAGCCTCAGTGGCTCGCTCCAATACGCTTGTCATATTTATTAATCAGATCCGTATGAGGATCGGGATCTTGTTTGGTAATAACGAAACCACTACAGGTGGTAATGCACTTAAGTTTTATTCTTCTGTTCGTTTAGAAATACGCCGTGTTGGCACCATCAAAGAGCGAGATGATGTCATTGGCAACCAAACACGCGTTAAAGTGGTTAAAAACAAAATAGCTCCACCCTTTAAAATAGTTGATTTTGATATTATATATGGAGATGGTATCTCAAAGAGTGGTGAACTTCTGGATTTAGGTGTGAAGTCTGGCGTGATTGAAAAGGCAGGTTCGTGGTTTTCTTACAATGCGCAACGCATTGGCCAGGGGCGCGAAAATGCGAAAACCTTCCTGCGCGCCCATCCGCAGCTTGTTGAGGAGATAGAGAGTCTCATCCGTGCCAACACGGGTTTGTTATCGGAAGTACTGGCTGCTCGTCCTCGTGACATGACGGGTGAAGGGAGCGATGAATCTGTTGACAGTGTGGACAGTTCACGAGCGTAAGCTCGCGGATCCTTTGAATCCCTGACGCGATGCGGCTGACTCTTACAAAACTAGAGATGCTGACTCCTGCGTCTCCGCATTGAGAGTGCGCTGGCTTGGAGGCTGGTGTTCCCTGTTCCCAATCAATAACAGTCCCATAGACCCAGAACCCCTTACAAGATTGCAATTACAGAGAATTTTTACAATTCTTGATAAGAAAAATTTTTCTGTTCGCCTCCCGCAGGACATACCATGTTGAGTGTTCTTCTCGCGTGTGTGGCAGCCATTCTTGGCATATATGGTCTAATCGCTCAGCAGGCAGGCATTTCATTAGCGTCGTGACAGTCAGAAAGGTGGCTTCTATAGACAGCGTAAAAGTTTGTCAAATTTGCTACCTCTTGCCCCAAGCTGGATTATTCTCTTTTCACAGAAAAAATGAGGAACATCGCACGTTTGCATCGTCAAAACAATGATAGACGTTGACAGGGGCGGCAGCGGGCCTTATTGGCTACTCATGCTCTTGCGTTCCCGCAACCTTCCACAAGATTGAGGCCTTATGATGTTTGGCGCCGTTGCCCGGCGACTTTTCGGGTCCGCCAACGATCGTCTCATTAGGAGTCTGAACGAGACAATCCAGGCTATTACCACCCTGGAGCCAATGGTGAGAAAGCTGAGCGATGCTTCCCTAAGGGCTCGCACAGATGTCTTCCGCACCCGCCTCGCAGAAGGGGCACCCCCCGATTCACTGCTTGTCGAAGCCTTTGCCACCGTACGGGAAGCCTCTCAACGCACTTTAGGGCAGCGTCCTTTTGACGTTCAGCTTCTAGGCGGTCTTGTCCTACACCAGGGTAAGATTGCAGAGATGAAGACTGGCGAGGGCAAGACTCTGGCCGCTACGCTGTCCGTTTATCTCAATGCCCTGTCCGGTCGCGGAGTGCATGTGGTAACAGTCAACGATTACCTGGCCAGCCGCGATGCCGAGTGGATGGGGCAGATCTATCGTTTTCTTGGACTGTCTGTCGGCACCATCCTCCATGGCATGAACGACTCGGAGCGGCGAGCGGCTTATGCTTGTGATGTCGTTTATGCCACAAACAACGAATTAGGTTTTGACTACCTTCGTGATAACATGAAATTCAGTTTGGAGGAAATGGTGCAGCGTCAGTTCCACTACGCTATTGTGGACGAGGTGGATAGCATCCTGATTGACGAAGCCCGTACCCCACTCATTGTCTCTGGTCCCTCTGAGGATTACTCTGATCTGTATCTCCAAGTAGACAAGCTTATCCCGCGTTTAGAAGAGGTCCATTTAGAGAAAGACGAGAAAGCTCGTGCTGTCACCCTAACAGAGGAAGGAGCAGAGTACATAGAAGAGTTGCTAACCCAGACAAATCTTTTACGTGGGGAGGGGCTCTATGATGTTGGCAACCTCTCCTTGGTCCACCATATCAATCAGGCCTTGCGAGCACATAAGTTATTTACACGCGATGTTGATTACATCGTGAAGGATGAGAAGGTGGTGATCATAGACGAATTCACGGGCCGGATGATGGAAGGCCGCCGATACTCTGACGGTCTGCATCAGGCGCTTGAAGCGAAGGAAAGGGTACAGATACAGAACGAGAATCAAACTCTTGCCTCTATTACTTTTCAAAACTATTTTCGGCTGTATCCCAAGCTCTCTGGGATGACGGGTACAGCCATGACGGAAGCGAGCGAATTTCAGGAAATCTATGGACTGGAGGTCGTCGCAATACCGACAAATGTGCAGGTTGTACGCCAGGACATGCACGACGAAGTGTATCGCACGGTCCGTGAGAAATACGAAGCCATTCTCGCAAATATCAAAGACTGTCACGCACGCCGTCAGCCTGTATTGGTAGGTACAACTTCCATTGAGAAGTCTGAACTTCTCGCCAGTATGCTACAGGACAGCGGTGTTCCACACAAGGTTCTGAACGCCCGCTACCACGAGCAGGAGGCTTATATTATCGCAGAGGCTGGCGTGCCTGGGGCTGTCACGATAGCTACTAATATGGCGGGACGTGGAACAGATATTCAACTAGGAGGAAATGCTGCTATGCGCCTGAAGCAAGCACAAGCTCTTGCTTCTGATATAGCAACAGCAGACACGGAAAAAGTCTACCGGGAAGTCGCTGAGCGCCGGCAGATTGCTATGGAGGCAGGGGGTCTGTTTGTCATCGGGACTGAGCGTCATGAGAGTCGTCGTATTGACAACCAATTACGCGGCCGCAGTGGCCGCCAGGGGGATCGAGGCGCCTCGCGTTTCTTCCTTTCTCTAGAAGACGACTTGATGCGTATCTTTGGCTCGGAACGGATGGATAAGATGCTCCAGACACTAGGCTGGCAAGAAGGCGAAGCCATTGTCCATCCCTGGATTAACAAAGCCTTGGAAAAGGCTCAGCAGAAGGTGGAAGCGCGCAATTTTGAGATACGCAAAAGTCTACTGAAATTCGATGATGTGATGAATGACCAGCGCAAAGTTGTCTACGAACAACGGCGTGAAGTGATGACACTTGATGATGTGCACCAGACAGTCGTCGAGATGCGCCGTCAAGTCATTGACGACCTGATGGCCCGTTGCATGCCAGAGCCGTTCAGAACAGGCAATGCACAAGGCTTTCACGAAGAATGTCTACGAGTGTTAAATATAGACTTGCCAATTGCAGACTGGCTTAATGACGAAGGCCTTGCGGAAGGAGAAGTTAAAAAACGTATTACTGAAGCCTCTGATCAGTGGATGGCGACGAAAAGGGCGTGTTTCGGTGTTGAGCTGCTACGACGAATCGAAAAGGGCGTGTTACTCCAGCTACTGGACCAAATATGGAAGGAACACCTTCTCACTCTTGATTACCTGCGCCAGGGCATAGGGCTACGCGCTTATGGTCAGCGTGACCCCTTGAACGAGTACAAACAAGAATCTTTCTCTATCTTCGAGCACATGCTCACGCAACTGCGTGAACGAGTCACAACCGTATTGTCCTATGCGAAAATGCCTCTTCCCATCCAAGAAGTGAATTCTCCCATGACGTCTTCTGCGCTTGCCTCCAGCGATCCTTCTCCAAAACATGCGAAGGTCTCTACAAAATTGACGGCCGCACAAGACAGGCCCATCAACGAAATTCCCCATGGCAAGTCAAGGAAGATTCGGCGCAATGATCCGTGCCCCTGTGGCTCAGGTCGGAAATTCAAGCACTGCCACGGCTAGGTAGGGGGGTGCCGTGCAGAAAGAATGATCCCATCCCCCGTTGTCTCCCGTTGTCTGGGCTTTTTACCAGGCGAAAGCTGGCAGAACCGCCCGACAGCGCAATTGATGACGGGCCAGCAAGGCGGTGACTCTTTCTGGCTCAGCCTGTTCGTTGTAGGAAATTCCCAGTTCACTGCCATGTAAACCACAGGTGACAAATGCAGCATCAATATGCGCGGCAGCGGCGCCGGCAATATCCGTTTCGAGTGCATCCCCAACCGCTAGGACCTTGGCTCTGTCAGGAGAACCCAAGCGTTTGAGACACATGTCATAAATGGCGGGATCGGGCTTCCCACGATAGCTGACACGCCCCCCCAGCTCTTCGTAGCGTGCGGCCAGGGCGCCAGCACATATCGCTCGCCCTCCTTCGGGACACATTACGGTGTGGTCAGGATTAGCACACACCATAGGTAAATCACGCTGCCGGCAGCGGAGTAAGGATGTTTCATAATCTGCTACGTTTTCATGAGAGGCCAATGGCCCTGTGTTAACCACGAACGTGGCCTCTTCAGGCGTCGCCACCAACTCCACATCTAAAGAATCAAACACACTACGGTCCCGGTCGGGACCCAGGTGCCAACAGTGTTTACCGAGGGTCGTATAGAATGGATCACAACTGTTACGAATATCAAGATTTGTCACCTCACCGGAAGAAAGAATATCATCGTAAAGGGAACGATGTAAGCCCATACGCTGCATGGCTTTGATGAGGTCATGAGTTCTTCTCGGTGCATTGGACAACAAGATTGTCCGTTTGCCGTTTGCCTTTAACCTCTGTAGAGTCTCGATGGCCTTCGGATAGACAATGGCCCCGTCGTGAAGCACCCCCCACACGTCGATGATGAAGAAATCGTAGTCTCCCATCAAAGATGACATACCTACTGGAGTTGGAGTAGAGAAAACAATATGTCCCATGCTTTCACTGACCTTCATCTTCTCTCATGAATTCTTTCTCTCATTAATTCTCTACTTCTCTTTTCTGTACTCTCTGTGAAAATTCTCCTGGAAGAGCATGAGCCCTTGCGCCAGTACCAACCGCTTCAGACACAGTGCGATAACCATTAGCTCGTAAAAGCTGTGCGAGTTCCCTCTTGATTTTCCTGACAACGCCCGGTCCTTCGTAGATCATCGCAGTATACACCTGCACGAGTGAAGCCCCGGCCTTAATCTTAGCCAGAGCATCGGCACCAGAAAGGATACCGCCGACTCCAATGAGCGGCACTTTTCCTTGGGTCAGATGATACATGTCAGCGAGCACTGCGGTTGAAGCAGGGAAAAGGGGTCGACCTGACAGACCACCTTTTTCTGCTTGCGCGCGAGCAGGTATGTTCAACGGGCGGGCCAGTGTAGTGTTGGTGGCAACAAGACCATCCAGGCCGCTGGATAATGCTATTTCTGCGATATCTAAGCGCTCTTGATAAGTAAGATCTGGAGAAATCTTAATCAGTAATGGTATTTTCTTAGTAAATATATTTACGATATTAAGATCTTTTTTTATTCTTTTAATAAGTGTCCACAAAACATCTCTACATTGCATTTTCCGCAAACCACGGGTGTTCGGTGAGGAAACGTTAAGGACCAGATAATCGACTAATGGCGCTAGAGCACGAACGCCCTTTACGTAATCTTCTATGGTTTCTGGGCTGTCACAGTGACAGCCCAGATTCGCCCCAACCCACCCACACGGTCTCCTCTTGTGAGCCTGGCGTTGCTGTCGTTCCACAAGGCGGTGAACGACTTTTGCGAGTCCAACATTATTGAATCCCATACGGTTGATTAGTGCTTTCTCTGCAGGTAAACGAAACAACCTTGGGCGTGCATGCCCCCTCTGGGGACGAGGCGTCACAGTCCCCACCTCGATGAAACTAAATCCTAGTCCTAGCAGGGCATCCACACCCTCGGCATTCTTGTCAAACCCAGCCGCTAGACCAAGTGGGCTTTGAAAATCCCTTTCCCATAATCGCACAGCCAGGATCGGGTCATCATGCTCAGGAGTCACACCACCGAGCAAGCGCATGTTTCTTCTTCGTAAGATCCGTAGCAGAACCATCGCCATCCTGTGGGCCTCCTCCGGGGGTAGCCTCCCCAGAAGGCCGATTATTCCTCCCTGCAACAAGCGGCCCAGGGCCATGCACTCACTCCTCCCTGTGTTAGGTGTGTGTTGAGAGTCCCCTCAAGAGGAGCGCAAGCACCAACACTCGCACACTTATGTTGTATGTTGATGTATGTTTTTATTGAGGGACTCATTACCTCTCTGCGCAGTGTTCGTCACATGGGCGACATGGACTGACAAAAACACGTTACAGCGATGAATGCACCCTTCTAGGAAGAACATTAAAATAATCACATATATTAAAAGCGACCAGTACAAGCCTATTGCAGAGAGGCATGCGACTCCCTAGATTCCATTCTCCATGCTACAGGAGGTTAGCGTGAAAGTGCTACTGCATTTCTTGACACGAGGAGGACTCGTCCTACTTTTCTTCTTAGTACCTGTCGCAACCCTGACGGACAGTCACACCATCAACATTCCTCCTGCTAGCCAGGCTATGCCCTTCCCAGAGGACAGATTCATGGGTAGGGAAGACGCGTCTGTAACGGTTATAGATTATTCCTCACTCACTTGTCCTCATTGCGCGGACTTTCACACGCAGATTCTACCAAGATTCAAAAGCAATTATATTGACACTGGGAAAGTCAAGTTTATCTATCGTGATTTTTCTGTTGACCCTGTCGCGACCGCTGCTGCGATGCTGGCTCGCTGTGTCCCGCAGGAGATGTATTTCCGTTTCATAGAGGTCCTCTTTAGCCATCAGAAGACGTGGTCCAGAGCAAGCAAACCGCGGCAGTCTCTTGTTAACCTGGCTAGGCTGGGCGGCATGACAGAAACAGAGGTCAATCAGTGCCTGAGCGAGGCGACACTACTGGCAGATCTGAACGCCATGAAAAATGAAGCAATCAGCATGCACGGCATCAAGGCAACCCCAAGTTTCGTTATCGGGGGTCGTACGTACGTTGGAGTCACGTCCTACGACGTGCTAGCGTCTCTGGTAGAAGCGGAGCTACAAAAAAAGTGATCCTGAGATTCACAACAGACCCGCGTACATTATCACTCGAGCTAGGAGTGCATCGCATGCACAGCCCGTTAGGTGAATAGGGGGCCGCTGTCTTCCCCTCCCCCATCAGTCAGGGAAGGCGTGATCATGCAACGCTTTTGCGCACTTCCTTCATAGGAAGGATAAGGTTTCTCCCTTGTCAAACTCTCTGTAAGAGAGTCACCATGTATTCCCGTTCAGAGAAATCTCTACGCCCGCTAGAAGAGTTTCTTGTACAAGGCCCAGTATTGAGGAGTCAGCACATGCATGCTGCAAGCCAGTTCCGAAGAATATTCTGTCCCGTGAATATGTTGACAGGAGGAGTTGCCGCAGCTGGGGAGTCTAACGGATAGCTGCGGCTCATGGGAGCACTGAGGCGGGCGGTTTAGAAAACCAGAACGGGTGTGTGTCTCGCCCCATGCTCGCCTCTCTCTCTGTATCGGAAAGAGACAGTGTCAGGGGACCTTGACAAAAGGCATCGCCTATTTCTGCAGACGACTTTTTATGAGGATATCTACTACTTCTGGATTCGCAATAGTTGAAAGATCGTCGAGAGAGTCTGTCTCGTTCGCAGCAATCTTCCGCAAAATTCGACGCATGATCTTGCCGGAACGGGTCTTTGGCAACGCCTGAACCCACTGAAACACATCCGGAGTCGCTATAGGACCAATCACCTCGCGAACCAAATATACCAGTTCTTGCGGTAGATTTTCGTCTGGCTCTTCACCGGCCACCAGAATCACATAGGCATAGATCCCCTGTCCCTTGCTATCATGGGGATAGCCCACAACAGCTGTTTCTACGACTTTTGAATGTCTTGTCAGAGCACTCTCAATTTCTGCAGTACCCAACCGATGCCCGGAGACGTTGATCACGTCATCCACCCGACCGGTGATCCAGTAATAGCCATCGGCGTCACGTCTCGCTCCATCACCTGTGAAGTATAAGCCAGGGTAGGTGGAGAAATAAGCCTGTACGAATCGCTTATGGTCACCAAATACAGTACGCATCATGCCAGGCCAAGCGTCGCCTATACACAAATGACCTTCTCCAGGACCGTTCAGGACTTTGCCAGTCTCGTCTACTATGAGAGGCCTGATGCCAAAGAATGGCTGTGCTGCTGAGCCAGGCTTCATGGCTGTCGCCCCAGGCAGCGGCGAAATCAGAATGCCACCAGTCTCTGTCTGCCACCACGTGTCCACGATAGGGCACCGGCTGTCACCGACAATATGATAATACCACAGCCATGCTTCAGGATTAATGGGTTCGCCCACTGAGCCCAGTAGGCGCAGGCTATGACGGACGCTCTTCTGGACAGGGACATTCCCTTCGCGCATAAGGACACGGAGAGCAGTAGGAGCTGTGTATAAAATGTTAACGCCGTACTTGTCGACGATTTCCCAAAAACGGGAGAATGACGGGTAGTTTGGAACGCCTTCGAACATCAGGGTCACCGCACCATTGGCCAGTGGTCCATAGATGACGTAGCTATGGCCCGTGACCCAGCCGACGTCAGCCGTACACCAATGGATCTCGCCATCATGGTAGTCAAAAACATACTTGTGCGTTACAGACACGTAGACCATATAACCACCAGTAGTGTGTAATACGCCCTTTGGTTTACCTGTCGAACCAGAAGTATATAGTATAAAGAGAGGATCTTCAGATTGCATCTCCTCTGAAGGGCAAAAAACGCTCTGTGATTGTGTGACTGTATGATACCAGTGATCGCGACCACGCTGCATGAAAACGGCTTTGCTCGTGCGCTTGACCACAATCACGTTCCGTATTGAGGAACAGCTTTCGAGCGCCCGATCAGCGTTGCTCTTGAGCGGGACTGGTAGGCCGCCACGTCTCCCCTCATCAGCGGTGATCAGCATGACCGCGCTACAGTCCTGAATGCGACGTGCCAGAGATTCTGGCGAAAAACCACCAAACACCACTGAATGGATGGCTCCAATCCGGGCGCAGGCCAGCATTGCTACTGCTGCCTCTGGAATCATAGGCAAATAAATAGCGACCCTGTCTCCTTTCCGCACGCCCATCGCCCTCATCGTATTGCCAAGACGACAGACTCGTTCGTACAGATCCTGATAAGTGATGGCTGCTGATTCGCTAGGATCGTCACCCTCCCAGAGAATCGCCGTTTGATTCGCCCGATGAGGGAGATGACGGTCTAAGCAGTTGACAGCAGCGTTCAGGGTCCCATCGAGAAACCATCGAATGTGGATGTCTGGTGCTGTCATGTTGACGTTCTTCGTTCTGCTGTAGGGACGAATCCAGTCGATGCACTGACCATACTCAGCCCAGAAATCATCCGGATTCTCAATAGACCGCCTGTACAGAGCTTCATATTTAATATTGTCAATCCATGCAAATCTTGCTCTTTCTACGGGTACTTGGAATATGAGCTCGCTCATGTGCATTTCCTCTATTCCTTAAAATAGTTTTCTCTAGGTTTTCTATAGCGCCAGGGAGCTTCATATCCTGACCCCCTACTTCTGCCTTTCTGCCTCAGGAGGCTTGCAATGAGAAGAATCTCTGTCTGAGGAGGAGCGGCAGGCCTGACAGAGGCTCAACATTTTATTTGATCTTCAAAAGATGTATCTGGACACTTGCAAACAAGCCAGCCCGATTAGACGGATCGTTGGCAAGCAAGGCTTTGACCTTTGCCAGATTTGAATGAGGCGCCCCATCATCCCAGTCCCCTCAGCCGTACCGCACGATACTGTCCCTGAATGACATCATATATGCCACATGGAGGCCACATGGGCGGGCCTGTGGAGCAACCGCACAGACTGAGATCAGGTTTATCAATGCAATCGTATCCCTCCCTTCTCTCTGGGGCGAGAAAAGAATTTTCTTCCCGCTGTAAGCACTCAGATCAGATACGGCAATGCCGGGAAGGCCTCGTTCTCCTGCTTTCAGTGAGAACTCTTTAAGGCGTCTATCTTCGCCCGGAGGATCACGAGCAGCCCCGCAACACTGCCCGAGTGCTGGATGACCGCACTGTATTCAGAACGATACGTTACCGCCATGCTCACACCCTCTACGACGATGTCCGTGACACGGATTCCCTTCTCAGACCTTCTCAGCCGCCACAACACCGAGAGGGGCGCACCTTGCTGCGGTTGTCTCAGAGTACTTTCAACCACTGTGTCTCCTTCTTCAGGTCGCACACGGATGACGGTCAGGCCTTGATCTGAGTAGTCCCTGAAACGCTTGGACCAAGTGTAGACGGTGATGTCCTCGAAAAGTTTGAGGAATTCCAGACGTTCCACTTCTGTTGCCTTGCGCCAGTGCCGGCCGAGAACAAAGCGACCGATGGTTTCGAGATCAATAGTAGCCGCAAGTAGTTCTCGGAAATAACGAATTCGCTTTGTATCTGACAAATCGTGCGAACTGAGAGACCGCGCGGCCTGACTGGACAAAGCACGGATAAAGGACTCTGCCTCATCCTGGTTGATGCCTGACGGGATACCAGTAGAAGCGACGACTGCAGTCACGATCGGCCACAGAATCACAATTGACAAGAGAGCAACAAGATGTCTTCGCATGAAATACGGCGTCTTTGGCGTCTTTACATCGCTTACGCTGGGCATCTTACACGATTCTTCGTTGCACGGACACATTTTTGTTATTTTCATGCTTCTACGGACTCACCTTCTTGCCGCAAAAAGTCTAACAGGGGCAGGATTGGCCATATAGCTCAAAGCGCGTCACAATAATCTGAAAGAATCTGTGAGAGTCTGCACGAGACAGTGAGCAGTCAAAGCAACGGAGATGGTGTATGAAGGCGTCAGACTCGGAAGAGGCCTACACGGCGGCAGATGAGAGGGGCAACGTCTCGTTGCTTACCCTGCCGGGACCTATATCTGTGTCATTCGAATTTTTCCCGCCCAGAACTGGGCAAGCAGTCGCTGTCCTCTGGGAGTGCATTCGCCGCTTGGAACCTCTGGCCCCTCGTTTCGTCTCTGTTACTTATGGCGCTAGAGGTAGTACGTGTGAATTAACACATGAGACAGTTGTACGTATTGCCCGTCAAACATCCCTCAAGCCCGCAGCACACTTGACATGTGTCAGCGCTAGCAGGGCAGAGGTCGATAATATTGCCCACCGCTACTGGGAGGGAGGCATCCGTCATATTGTTGCCCTGCGCGGGGATCGCCCAGAGGGGCACCAGCACTATGTACCCCATGCCGACGGCTATGCGTATGCAGTTGATCTTGTCCGCGGCTTGAAAAGAGTAGCAGATTTCGAGATTACCGTGGCAGCCTATCCTGAAGCCCATCCGGAATCGCCGAGCGCTGCTTTTGACATTGACAATCTCAAACGTAAGATTGATGCCGGTGCGAGCCGTGCCATCACTCAGTACTTCTTTAACATAGACGTCTACCGTCGCTTTATGGACAAGGTACGAGCAGCTGGAATCACAGTTCCAGTCATACCAGGGATCCTGCCGGTAACAAATTTTTCCACGATGCTCAGATTCTCTCAGGAGTGTGGAATAACAGTCCCCTCATGGGTGCAGGTGTTGTTCGACGGACTGGATTCTGATCCAGACACCCGTCGGTTGGTTGCAGCCGTTCTGGCTGCTGAGCAGTGTCGGGCTTTAGTGGCCTATGGGGTAACAGATTTCCACTTTTACACCCTGAATCGCGCTGATTTGGTATTTGCCATATGCCACATTCTTGGAGTCAGGCCGAGGCCGAGATGAGGAAGAAAAAGGGCCGCAGACATGCAATCTGGCCTGAGCTGAAGGAATGAAGTAAGTCTTCTTTTAAGAAGTTAATCCTTGAAAAGGGAAAGATAGCAATTGAGCAACATACTCGATCACCTTCATGACCGTGTGCTACTGTGTGATGGTGGGACTGGTTACCTGATTCAGGCGATGAATCTCTCAGTGGAGAAAAAATTCCTGGGTAAGGAGAACTGCACAGAAATCTTTGTGCTCACACACCCTGACAAAGTCCGGTCTATCCATGCTCACTACTTTGAGGCTGGAGCAGACTGTGTAGAGACGAACACTTTTGGCGCCTCTCCTCTCACCCTGGCTGAATTTGGCCTTGCTGGACAGACATTGGAAATCAATCAAAAGGCTGTTGCGATAGCCCGTGAGGCAGCAGAACTTTTCTCCGACACCCACCCACGTTTTGTACTCGGTGCTGTTGGACCTGGCACCAGGCTTCCGAGCCTCGGTCATATTGATTACGATTCCTTAGAGACGGCCTATGCCGTCCAGTGCGCAGGCTTGATGGGAGTCGATGCCTTTCTGATTGAAACTTGCCAGGACCCGCTGCAGATAAAGGCAGCCGTGAATGGCGCGAAGAGAAGTCGCGAGAAAGCGGGGAAAGAGACGCCTATCTTCGTCCAAGTCACTGTAGAAAGGACGGGGACTCTTCTCGTCGGCACTGATATCGCTGCGGCCGTGACTGTCGTACACAGTCTGAATGTCCCACTGATAGGCCTGAACTGCGCCACTGGGCCGCAGGAAATGTCTGAGCACGTTCAATGGTTGTCCAAAAATTGGCCAGGATTCGTTTCAGTACAACCTAATGCAGGATTACCTGTATTAGTTAATGGACAGACTCATTATCCACTGAATCCTGCTGAGCTTGCCTTCTGGCATGAGAGATTCGTCAGCGAAGATGGCATCCATCTCGTGGGGGGGTGCTGCGGGACGACGCCGGAGCACATACGTGCTGTTGATGCCATGCTGGAAAGGATCAGCAATCATGGCAGGCGGCGGCCGCCACCAGTCCGTCGATTAGTGCATTGGGTGCCAGCAGTCGCTTCGCTCTACAACCAAGTGCCGTTGCGACAAGAGAACGCCTTTTTGTCTATCGGCGAACGCTGCAACGCGAGTGGTTCCCGCAAGTTTCGCCAGTACCAGGAAACTGATAACTGGGACGGTGTGATCTCCATGGCCCGCACTCAGAGCCTAGAAGGCTCCCACTGCCTAGACGTCTGCACAGCCTTCGTCGGTCGTGACGAACGGGCGGATATGATTGAGATTGTGTCACGATTACGTGTATCATCACACGCGCCTCTAGTAATAGATTCAACAGATACGGCTGTCATTGAGACAGCGCTTAAGCTATATGGTGGCAAGGCGATCATTAATTCTATCCATTTCGAGGACGGCGAAAAGGCGGCGGCCGGTCGTCTCCGTCTGGCCCGGCACTTTGGAGCCGCTGTTGTGGCTCTGACCATTGATGAGAATGGCATGGCGAAAACGGCGGCAGAAAAAATCAGAATTGCCCGCCGCCTGTACGACTTCGCTGTCAACCACTATGGCCTACCAGCAGCCGATCTTCTGTTTGATCCTCTCACATTCACTATTTGCACTGGTTCTCCTGAGGAAAGATGTTTAGCAATTGAAACTTTAGAGGCAATAAAATTATTACGAGCTATGTTCCCAGAATGCCAGATCATGCTTGGGGTTTCAAACGTCTCATTTGGTCTACAACCTATGGCAAGGCACGTGCTGAATGCCGTGTTTCTCGATCATGCTCTACGGCGGGGACTGACCGCTGCTATTGTCCATGTTTCACGCCTTCTCCCTTCGCATCGTCTAACGGCAGAGGAGTACCGTGCTGCGGAAGATCTGATTTTCGACACGGGAAAAACAAATGCGTTACAGACCTTCATTGCCTTGTTCCAAGACCGCCCGAGGACGACAATAACAGATCGATCCAAGCCAGGAACAGTGGAAGACCGCCTGAAACACCATATTATCAACGGCGATCGTCAAGGATTGGAGGAGAACTTAGCGGAGGCTCTTCAAGTATATGCACCGCTCGTTATTATCAACGACATTCTTTTGGCAGGGATGAAAGAGATAGGCGAGCTTTTTGGATTAGGAAAGGTACAATTACCATTCGTATTACAGTCAGCCGAGACGATGAAAACGGCTATTAATCTGCTCAAACCACATTTGATACATGTAACACCCAGCCAGAGGGGCACAATTGTTCTTGCTACTGTCAGAGGAGATGTTCACGATATTGGTAAGAATCTTGTAGACATCCTTCTCACAAATAATGGGTATCGGGTGATTAATCTTGGGACCAAGCAGCCCATTACTGCCATAATGGCCGCCGCTCGTGAACACGTCGCCGACGCCGTCGGCATGTCCGGGCTTCTCGTGAAGTCAACCCTTGTGATGAAAGAAAATCTTCAGGAAATGACCCGTCATGGAATAGAAATCCCAGTCCTCCTCGGTGGTGCAGCACTTACTCGCCGATTCGTTGAAGAAGAGTGTATAGCAGCCTATGGATGTGGTCTTGTTGCCTACGCTCAGGATGCATTCGCTGGTTTAGATCTCATGACAAGGGTTGTCGAAGGAACTTTTTCTCATGTAACAACCAATCGGCGTACCACGCCTATAAAAAAACAGAAATTAGTTACGCATAAAAAAATAATTCAATTGCGATCATTTCCGGAAGAACGGAAAGATCAGCATGTTGAGGTGCCTCTTGCCGCACAGATACCAACTCCTCCCTTCTGGGGCGCACGCTTACTGAGGCACGTGCCTGTCAGGTCTCTCATTTCCTACTTGAATGAAGTCACGCTCTACCGGTTTCACTGGGGCTTCTGCAAAGCGGGTCAGAGTCATGATGTTTGGCGGGCTTGGGCAGCACAGGCGGTTCGTCCAGTTCTGAACCGCATGCTGGACATCTGCGCACAGGAGACTATTCTTCAGCCTTGTGCCGCTTATGGTTACTGGCCGTGCACTCGGTCTGGGGACAGTGTGATTCTGTTTGACACGGACGGCGCTACAGAAGTGGCTCACTTTACTTTTCCACGCCAGGCTAGGCCAGATGGCTTATGTATCGCCGACTTTTTTAAGTCTGATGACGATCAGCAGATGCATACAATCGCCTTACAAGTTGTTACTTTGGGGGCGAGAGCTTCGGACGTAGCACGGGCATGGTTTGCCGCCGATAGGTATCAGGACTATATGTATCTGCATGGTCTTTCAGTGGAGATGACAGAAGCACTGGCTGAATACGTGCACAAACTCATCCGCGTAGAACTTGGATTGGCTGCAGAGGAGGCTCGTGATCTGGATGGGATTCTGAAACGAGAGTATCGTGGAGCACGGTACTCGTTCGGATACCCTGCCTGTCCCAATATAGCGGATCAGCACAAGCTACTAGCCCTATTGGGGGCGGACCGCATTGGAATCAGTATGTCTGAGGAAGACCAGCTTTACCCTGAACAGTCGACTTCTGCTATTGTTTGTCTGCATCCGCAAGCCAAGTACTTTACGATATGAATGAGTGTCCTCAAACCTGGTCGCGCCATGCAACGCGTGTTCACGTGCTCGCTGATGGGCCAGCCTGTGCATCGATGACTCCTCGACGGATTCCCTTGAGATCCGACGGGCGCACTATGCCGCTTATGTGAGCAAGGCTGGCGAAGACCATGAGGCCGCCCACTACCAGCAGAGCAACGGCTCCGATACGTGCCCATGCTGCCGGCGTACTCAGCCACCACGGAGCGATGGCGACCTCGCCAGCGACCAAAAACATTCCCATCACCAGGCTAATGACAATCAAGCGTGGCAGACATCTGCGCAGACGTCTATCAAACAGCAAATGCCCACGGCGATATAGAACTGTCCCAAGTACTGCTACATTGAGCCATGCTGACAAGGCAGAAGACAGGGCAATTCCAACGTGAGCGAAGGGCCACATTAAAATAAGACTTAAGAGTACGTTTACGCTCAACGCAAGAGTCGCAACCTTAACTGAGGTTGCGGTGTCATGACGTGCAAAGAAACCCGGAGTCAAGACTTTGTTTAAAACATTGGCGGGCAAGCCGACCGCGAAGGCTGCCAGTGTCAGGGCTGTTGCAATTCGTTCTGTTTGACCAAATGCCCCACGTTCAAATAATATGGAAACAATAGGTTCGGCCAGCACGCCTAGCGCTACGGTAGCTGGCACAGTTAGGAAAAGAGCAAATTCTATTGCCCTATTTTGACTGGCTATGGCCTCTTCTATCTGGCCAGCGCCAATCTGACGGGCCAGGAATGGCAACAAGGCCGTTCCCACGGCAACGCCGACGACACCCAGTGGCAACTGGCAGATCCTGTCCGCATAATAAAGGAACGATACTGCCCCATCAGAGATGAGGGAGGCAAGCGCAGTATCAATAATCAGATTGACCTGATATAATCCCGCCCCAAAAGCAACAGGCAGAGCACGCCGAGTCAATGTACGCACCTTTGCATCCCGATGCGGCCAGCGTAGCGTTAAGTGTATGCCCGCCCTGGCACAGACATAGGACAGCCAGATAAGCTGCAAGAGACCGGCAACACTGACACCCCAGGCGAGAGCATAGGCTGGACGCGCTGTGAATGACGCTGCTCCGAGAAGGCAACTGATCATGCTAAGATTCAGAAGGACAGGTGTCGCCGCGGCAGCCGCGAACTTCTGCAACGCATTCAGTACTCCAGCCTGCAACGACACGATGGAAATGGACAGGATATAGGGAAAGGTGATACGGGCTAGCTCCGTAGCCATGACGAGCTTGCCAGGTGTGTTACGAAAACCAGGCGCAAAGAGTAAAATTGCCCATGGCATGACTATTTCTGCTACGCTAACCACAGCGAGGAGAATCGGCGTGAGGGTTGACAGGGCACGGCTGGCAAAGGCATCTGCCTCAGTGCGGCCCTCTTTCTCGAGAGCAGCGGAATAAAGTGGAACAAAAACAGCACTAAAAGCCCCTTCGGCAAAAAGGCGCCGGAATAGATTGGGCAACTTGAAGGCAGCCAGAAATGCATCTGCTGCTAGTCCCGCCCCTAAAGCATGAGCCATTAAAATATCACGGATAAATCCGGTGATACGACTGCAAAGGGTCATGAGACTAATCGTTAGAATGGACCTCAGGAGAATCATAGAGAAAAATGCACGATGTCTTCACGTCTTCACGGGTGGGGTATCGCAACAGCTCCCTTAGACTACCATCATGAAGTTACGACGGATTTCATCGCTGAGGGCCGCATTGCGGTCAATAAATTCTGTGAGATAATCATGCAAATCAGGGATATCCATGATACGGCCAAAGTGCAGACGGGCATGCATCTCACCAGTAAGACGGGTACACTCGCAGTGACTGCAGAGTCTTTCCAACACATGCTGGATATCGTCATAGCAAGCATGTAATGAACGTGGAAATTCCTGGCGGAATATCAAGAGCTCTGTCACCTGTTGCGGACGCATAGTGTCTCGATAAAGCATCCTATAGGCTTTAAATCCCGATACAGAGCGTAACAGGGCACCCCATTGGTAATAGTCTACTGCATCACCGATATCTCCTCTCTTTTTTGAATGCACATCCCTGCCGTTTGTCGCCCGTTGCCGCTGTGCAGAGGAGGTGATGACCATTGTCTCCCCTGCTTCATGCACGAGTACGTCATACTTCACATCGAGCAGCCGGGCCGTATTGTCTGCTCTTTCAACAAATGTGCCGAGCCTGTTGAAACGAAACCCATCTCCGCGAACCATAGTACCAACGGAAACCCCGCGGAAGAGATGGGAGCGCTCCTTGACCCAATCGAAGAAAGCGCGGTAGCTCATTTCTATCACCTTGAGATAGGTAGTTTCTCGTAATTCTAGCCATGCATCATTGAGACTTTCGAACAGTTCACTAGGAATCACCCCGCGCTCAGCTCTGGCGTTTTCCCTTGCCTGATGGAGGCAGGAGACGATGCTTGACGGATTGTCAGGGGCTAAGGCAACGAAAGCAATGACGTTACTAGCTGTGATTGTCTCGTGTTTCGACAAGAACGACGGTAACTGCCCAGCGATAGAAAGAGCTGTTTTCCACTCTGCTGCTGAATTACTATTTGCTCTTGGTAATTGTGATAATCTATAACTTACGTCTAAAAGACGTGCCATGTTCTCAGCCCTTTCGACGTAACGGGCCATCCAGTAAAGATTATCAGCGGTCCGGCTCAACATGCACGGTTCTCCAGAACCCAGGTGTCCTTTGTACCCCCTCCCTGGGAAGAGTTCACAACCAATGATCCCTCACGGAGGGCCACACGTGTCAGACCTCCCGGAACAACTGTCACCGCGCTGCCCATCAGCACGAATGGGCGCAAGTCCACATGTCGCGGGGCCACACCATGTTCGACAAAGGTTGGACAAGCAGACAGGGCGAGCGTCGGCTGGGCGATAAAGTTAGCCGGATTATTCATGATTCGTTCTTTATAGGAACGTCTTTCCGTCACAGTGGCAGCTGGGCCGACCAGCATACCATAACCGCCCGAACCGTGGACTTCCTTCACAACCAGTTCGTCAAGGTGGTCTAGCACGTAGGCGAGGTCAGTTTTTTCTCGTAGTTTATAGGTTTGTACATTAGCCAAGATGGATGATTCGCCTAGATAGAATCGGATCATTTCCGGGACGTAGTTGTAGATAGCCTTGTCGTCAGCAATGCCGATCCCAATGGCATTAGCGAGTGTGACCCTGCCATTTTTATAAGCCCTATACAGTCCCGGGACGCCAAGAAGGGAATCGGGGCGGAACACTGTGGGATCCAGAAAATCATCATCGACCCGACGATAGATCACATCCACCTGCCGTGGTCCCTCTACAGTGCGCATGTAGACGTTACCGTTATCCACAAACAAATCTTGTCCCTGCACCAATTCCACGCCCATTTCATCAGCCAGAAACGCGTGTTCGAAATAGGCGCTGTTAAATGATCCTGGGGTCAAGACAACGACAGTTGGATCGTCCACGTTCCTTGGGGCAACAGAACGCAGCTTCTTAAGCAGTTCGTGTGGATAGTGATTGATCGGCGCGACGGGGTAAATATTAAATAAATACGGGAATATCCTCATCATAATTTCTCTGTTTTCGAGCATATAGGAGACCCCAGAGGGTGTGCGCAAGTTATCCTCGAGCACATGGAACTGATGAGCACCTGTTCGCACAACATCAATACCGGCAATGTTGATGTAAATGCCACCAGGTGGCTCGAAATTGACCATTTCAGCACGGAATAGCCTGTTGTGGTGTACAAGATCAGCGGGAATCAGACCAGCCTTCAGAATTTCCTGGTCATGATAGACGTCACGGACGAAGGCATTCAGCGCCTGTACTCGCTGAATCAGACCCGCTGAGAGGAGATTCCAGTCCTCGGCCGTCAGGATGCGTGGGATGATGTCGAAGGGAATTAAGCGCTCGACACCCATGTTATTATCGCCATAAACGGCAAAGGTGACGCCCATACGTCTGAACAAAAGATCCGCCTGCCTATGACGCTGGTGCAACTGCTCGGGTGGTGTATTATCAAGCCATTCCTTATAAAGGGCATAAGCTGGTCTAATCTCGCCCGTATCTGTATACATTTCATTGTAGGATAATGGCATGCCCATGACACCACCTCGCAATTGCGTTGCCCACGGCTCCAAGACTGTCTGTCGGGCACCTGACCCTCTTTGCCGTCAATGCCGGCAGGAGGCAATGGAAGACGCGTAAGGCCTTTCATTTAGCCTGTCACTGCTTAACCTCATACAACGTCCACGTATACGTGTACGTGGATGCGGATCACATGACGTCGGGGTTATTCTGTCCCGTGAAAAGCTACCCAGGCTTTGCCTTCATGCCAGACGTAAACGTCTATCATGGTCCGATAAATTTTTTCCACCAACTCAGGATCACCGCCGAGCACGTCGGCATGATGGCGTACCCTGGTCACAATCTCCTCTATCCTCCCTGGGACCACAATATCAGCCTGTGTCTTCTTCAAGCGAGCGGCCTCACGGACATAATGGCTCCGTTCGACAATCAGAGCCACCATGTCATGATCGAGGCGATCGATGTGCTGCCGGACGTCGTTAAGAGAACTACATACAGTCATAGCACCTCATCCTTCAGGCTCATTCGGCGACTTCATCAAATAGCGGCGCGACAGACCGTGCCCAGCCGCCCAAATACCTGTCTAACAGGTAGTCAGCAGGGGTTCGCCCTGATTCGGCAATCGCAAAAAGGGGCTCGAGGTAAACACTTTCATCACGGCCGTTCTCATCACGTTGCTGGCGGGAACGGAGCCCACCCTGTGCAATATCCAGCATAGCTAGTGCCACCTCGCGCACCGTTTGTCCCCTGAATGATGTTTTCAGACCGAAGCGTGGAACATCTTGCCGTAGCCTCTCTCTCTCCTCAGCCGTCCAGTGCCTAGTTAATGCTAAGGCGGCATCCAGTGCTGATGATGAATACAAAAGGCCACTCCACAGGGCGGACAACGCACAGACATGAGCCAGTGGACCCGCGTCCACACCACGCATTTCCAGAAAACGCTTCAGACGTACTTCAGGAAAAACTGTCGTGAGATGGTTAGCCCAATCTGTCAATGTCGCTCCTTCGCCCCATTGAGACGCCAATCGACCCGCCATAAAATGACGGAATGATTGACCGCTTGTATCGATATATGTACCGTTACGATATATATAATATAGTGGCACGTCCAGGGCATAATCGACATAACGTTCAAATCCCATTTCAGGGGTAAAAACAAATGGGATCATGCCACAGCGGTGGTTATCAGTCTCCGTCCACACATGGCTACGGTAGCTGAGAAAACCACTCGGTCGCCCATTGACGAACGGTGAATTAGCCAACAGAGCTGTAGCTACAGGTTGCAGTGCGAGAGCGGCACGATATTTACGCACCATATCGGCTTCTGACTCGTAGTCTAGGTTTATTTGAATGGTACATGTCCGCAGCATCATATCGAGACCCAGGCGACCGACCCTTGGCATATAAGCGCCCATTATGCCATAGCGTGCTTTGGGCATCCATGGGATGTCCTCCTGCTGCCATAGCGGTTGGAACCCGAGTGCTAAGAAGCCGATTCCCAATGGCCCAGCAACTGAGCGGACCTGGTGATGATACTCCGTCACAGCGCGACAAATCTCATGCACAGTGCGTAAAGGCTGACAAGACAGTTCTATTTGACCACCGGGTTCTAGGGAAATGGCACTGCCATCCGTGCTCGCCAAGGCAACCAATGCTACACCTTCCATGACAGGCTGCCAGCCGAATCGTTGCAATCCTTCTAGTATAGATTGCACACTGCGGGCCCCTCCATGGGGCAGAGGGCGATGATCCTCTCGTATGAAGGCAAAACGTTCCTCTTCACAACCTATACGCCATGTATTATTGGGTTTACAACCAGAAGCTAAATATTCAACAAGTTGCCGCTTATCTGTGACAGGTTCAGCCCTGTCCGTGGCCTTACCAGACATTGAAGAACTGCCTTTCGTGGTGTTGCTACCGTTTATCGGCGACGGGTGCGTTTCTGCCTCTGGCAGAGCAAGAAGACAATTCAAGACGACCAAGACGACAATTTTACTAGAATCTAGAGGAATGGCGCGCGCCACTCTCCACAAAGCGCCTGCCAACAAACCAGTGCCGCCAGCGCCGACGTCTCGGCACGCAAGACCAGCGACCCCAGACTGACACGTGTAGCAAACGGCAGAATACATAGAAGGTCAAGCTCCGTTTTGTCTAGCCCTCCCTCTGGACCCACCAATATTGCAACGGGGCCAGGCCCTATGGTTGTCATAGCTTTAGTCACGGCCTGTCCCTGCCCGGTCTCATCGCAGACGATGAGACGCCGTTCCACTGGCCAATTGGTGAACACCTGGTCGAGAGTGGCCACAGGCTGGCGCACCTCAGGGACTGTCAGACGACCACACTGCTCTGCTGCCTTGACGGCATGAAGACGTAAGCGATCCGTGTTGACACGGGTTACAGCGGTATGTTTTGTGAACAACGGCCACAGCACTGAGACACCTAGTTCACAGGCTTTTTCGGAAAGCAGGTCAATACGCGGCCGCTTGAGAGGAGCAAAGAGAAGCCAGACGTCCGTGCTCCCATCGGATTCTTGTGGACGTCGCTGACCCATGACTGCTAGATTACAACTGTTACGTTGTATTGCTGTGACGCGTGCGCGCCATTCGCCATGACAGCCATTAAACAAGACGACCTCGCTCCCCGCAGAAACACGCATTACATGTATGATATAATGTGCTGTACTATCATTAAGTATAATCTCTGCATTCTCTGCTAACGTCCATGTCCCAAAGAGGCGTATGGCCATATGACTTCCGCTTTGCTATCGCTTTGCTATGTGTGCCTTCCCAGGAATCCAAGCACTGAGTGCATATGAAAGGGGACACCCCAACACACACTCTCAATGCCCACCGCTCTCAGGCGTCATCGCAAACGCCCGCACCCACCCCACTCCCTCCAGGGGGGGGTGAGAGAGGGCCACTTGCGTTAGCATGGCGGCAGGCCGGCGATCCTACTGAGCTCAGGCTTTCTAGCGCCGGGAAACTCTATAATATCACCCGTAATATTACACGTATGATTTGACCCGTCTCTTGCGACATTACTGCTGAGCCAGAGCGGCTACACCGGGGAGAGTCTTGCCTTCGAGCCATTCTAAAAATGCACCACCAGCAGTGGAGACATAAGAAAACTTTTCCTCCACACCAGCATTGGCCAATGCGGCTACCGTGTCACCACCGCCGGCAATACTCAGAAGCCTACCTTCTCCACTCATGTCAGCCGCCGCTTGGGCCACGCTGTTTGTCGCGATATCGAAGGGCTTAACCTCAAAAGCACCGAGAGGCCCGTTCCACACCAAAGTTTTGCACCCTGATAGTTTTGTGATCACAGATTCTGTAGACACAGGACCGATATCAAGGAGCATCTTGTCAGCTGGGATTGCGCTAACAGGTACCACGCTGTTTGTCGCCCCCTCACGGAAGTCATCAGCGACAACGGCATCTGTCGGCAGAACAATCTCACACCCTGTAGCCTCTGCTCCCCGCATGATGTCCCTGGCCGTCGCCGCCATGCTCTTCTCGCACAGTGACTTGCCGACATCGATTCCTTTGGCGAACAGAAAGGTATTGGCCATGCTCCCTCCGATAACCAGGATATCGACTTTACTCACCAGATTCCCAAGCAGCTCGAGCTTTGTGGATATTTTGGCACCACCAACAACGGCAGCGACTGGATGCTCCGGCGCCTCAAGAGCTTGACCGAGAGCCTCTAATTCAGCCTGCATCAGACGACCAGCCGCTGCAGGCAAGAGACGCGCGATAGCCTCGGTAGAGGCATGAGCCCTGTGAGCGGTAGAAAAGGCATCGTTGACGTAAATGTCCCCCAACGCTGCTAACTGCTTAGCAAAACCAATGTCATTCTGTTCCTCTTCAGGATGAAAACGGAGGTTCTCAAGAAGTGCGATTTGACCAGCTTGTAGGCTATTCACGGCCTTCTCCGCCTCTTGCCCAATGCAATCCTGTCCGAAAATGACAGGTAGACCCACCGCCCTACGCATAGGCTCTAGAACTGGTCGTAACGTATATTTTTCATCTCTTCTGCCGTCCGGCCGTCCAAAGTGGGACAGTACGACCACACGCCCGCCCCGAGTCATCAGCTCTTTGAGAGTCTGAGCGGAACGGTCTATACGGGTCGTATCTGTGACACGACCCTCCTTAACAGGTACGTTCAGATCAGCGCGTACCACAATGCGCTTGCCGGCCACCTCGATCTGATCGACCGTTTTGAAAGCGGGCATCGCTGTTCCTCCACCTATTGTGGAAATTTATTTTTTTAATCAATTCTACTAAGCCCGCCACGGACTCAAATAATCTTGCCCCATGCCACAGCCGTGTCCGACATGCGAGTGGAGAAGCCCCATTCGTTATCATACCAGGCCATGACGCGAACGAAAGTCCCGTCTATGACTTTTGTCCCCGTCGCATCGAAGGTAGAGCTCACAGCATTATGATTGAAATCCGACGACACCATGTCTGATTCTGTATAGGCTAGGATGCCTTTCATCAGCCCACCTGCGGCGTTTTTCATAGAGGTATTAATCTCGGCACTGGTGACACTCCTGTTGACCACGCATTTCAGGTCCACCAGAGACACGTTTGGAGTGGGGACACGGATCGCCACACCGTCCAGCTTACCCTTCAGTTCGGGCAGTACTTCCCCCACCGCTTTGGCGGCCCCCGTAGAGGTTGGAATCATATTCAGAGCAGAGGCTCTGGCACGGCGCAAATCTTTATGCAGAGTATCAACGGTACGCTGGTCCCCAGTATAGGAGTGAATCGTTGTCATGAAGCCATGTGCGATACCACAGAGCTGCTGCAAAACAGCGGCCACAGGAGATAAACAATTCGTGGTACACGAGGCATTCGAAACCACCATGTGATCCCTGCTCAGCTTGGCGTGATTGACACCATAGACCACTGTCAGGTCGGCGTTCTTTGACGGCGCTGACACTAGAACGCGCTTGGCTCCTGCCTCCAAGTGTACCTGGGCCTTCTCTTTGTCAGTGAAGATTCCTGTGCACTCCATGCAGATGTCAACGCCCAGTGCTTGCCAGGGCAACTTTGTAGGATCGCGTTCTGCGACTACCTTGATTGAACGACTCCCGATGGTCATGACGTCACCAACAACATTTACATCTGTTGGTAACATTCCATGTACAGAGTCATATTTGAGAAGATGAGCGTTGGCTTCTGGGGAGCCAAGATCATTGATCCCTACAATTTCTACATCCATCCGGTTGTGCTCTATGATAGAACGTAGCACCAGACGACCAATACGGCCGAACCCGTTAATCGCAACCCGAACTGCCATAGTTTTCTGACTCCCTTCCCTCTATTCTACTCTACCTCTGTTGTACCCGTGGTCACCTCTTCACCGCTGTGCAGGGCGTGTCCTAAGGCTCATCTGCGCCCCAAGGCGCTCCCCCTCTGAGACACCCTCTGAGGAGCGGCCACGCCACAACCCAGAACCCATGTCGAATCTCCACTCACGAGCAGCTATTACATACACTACCAGGTACATAGAGCTTTGACCACTCCCAAATAGGGAGTACCATGAACGTGATTTGAGAGGCTTTTCACATCCTAGCAGCAATGCGGGCGCAGTCCCCCACGCGGAGGATAGAGGGGGGGAAACGGCCAAGACCTCTCGCTGAGGAAAGCCTTTGCAAGAGATTTTTTTCTAGTGCATCGGTAAGGCGCATCTCAGGAAAAAAAGTGTCCTCTTTTTTAAAGAAGAGGAGCGAGCGTTTAAAGAAGAGGAGCGAGCGACAGACCATTGGCAACGTTGGCTGCCCTGACAATACCTCTGTCGTATCTGTCAGCTGTGCGAGATAAGCAGGCAGAGCGTGACGGTCTGTCGACCCTCATCGACGACAATCATCGTCGCCAATCAAAGGGAGGATCACGTCATTATGAGATGGCTGCAAAGAACATTGCTCTTGCTGCCGGTTGTGCTCAGTCTCTCCCTGATCCCAGCAGCGGGATGGGCCTCGGCAAATGGCTCAGACGTCCCTCTGCATCTCGACGGCACACGGCTGAGCTTGATGTGGGGCGTTCCCTTCGTTGGGATCTTGTTGTCTATTGCAATGGGGCCTCTTTTGTTTCCCCACTTCTGGGAGCACCACTTCGGCAAAATTTCCGCATTGTGGGCCTTGTGTTTTATGGTTCCCTACACCATGAGTCATGGGATTACCATAGCAACCTATCAGGTACTCCATACAGCTCTGCTGGAATATCTTCCATTCATTACTCTTTTGTTTGCCCTCTTCACCGTCGCTGGTGGAGTCCATCTCAAAGGTTCCTTAGTAGGAACACCAATTGTCAATACAACATTTCTTATAGTTGGTACTCTTATCGCAAGCTGGATGGGCACTACTGGTGCTTCAATGTTATTAATACGTTCTTTAATACGAGCCATTGAGAGCCGGCGCTATAAGATTCACGTGATTGTGTTTTTCATTTTTCTTGTCAGCAACATTGGTGGCTCTCTCAGCCCCCTAGGCGATCCACCTCTTTTCTTAGGTTTTCTTAAAGGAGTTGATTTTTTCTGGCCGACTTTCCATCTTTTGCTGCCAACAGGCGTGGCAACAGCTCTACTGCTCAGCTTGTTCTTTGTACTGGACTCCTATCTGTACAGCCGTGAAGAGGGTGCGAAGCCGTCAAACGGCAGATGTCGTGATTCTCTCAGACTTGCGGGTACTGTCAATCTTGTCCTCCTCGCTGGGATCATTGGTGCGGTGCTGATGAGTGGCATATGGCAGCCAGGCGTCGTCTGGACTCTCTACCACGTTGATATTGAATTGCAGAACGTGGTCCGTGATGTGATTCTTCTGCTCATCACTGGGCTGTCCCTGTGGCTGACGAACGCTGAGAATCGTGTTGCCAATGGCTTCACATGGGGCCCCATTCTTGAAGTCGCTAAGCTTTTTGCTGGGATCTTTGCTACGATCATTCCGGTGATTTCTATCCTGCGCGCCGGGGCAGATGGTGCCCTCGCGATGGTAGTAGGGGCTGTCACTGACAACAATGGACAACCCGTCAATGCAGCCTATTTTTGGTTCACCGGAGCACTGTCCAGCTTCCTCGACAACGCTCCCACATACCTTGTGTTCTTTAACACAGCGGGTGGGGAAGCTCAGACGTTGATGGGTCCTATGGCTGCCACGCTGACGGCCATTTCTGCCGGTGCAGTGTTCATGGGTGCGAATTCCTATATTGGCAATGCCCCAAACTTCATGGTCAGAGCCATCGCTGAAGAACAAGGCATTAAGATGCCAAGCTTCTTTGGCTATATGGTCTGGTCTGTTGGTATTCTCTGTCCTCTTTTCGTGCTACTGACATTTCTTTTCTTCCGATAAAGGACTGTCTTTTTGACAGATGGGCGTCCTTCAGGAGGTGTGTGCTTAGCCGGAAAAAGGGCGCACTGCTGTTCGGGATTGCCTCACAGGCTCAGTACATTGTCAGCAGAGGGACCCACCGATGGAAATTGTTATGAGTGCCGACAGAATATTCGGCCTTGTACTATTTGCAGCATCATTCGCTCTCTCTTCTGAGCCTTTAGCACGAGGTTTGCTACTATGACGATTATTTCCCCCTTTGCCCCTTCGAGCCTGCCAGAGTTACCCCCTATCGAGGGGGTGCGCTTAGCGAGTCGTGCCTGCGGTATCCGTTACAAAGGACGGACAGACCTGCTTTTCGCTGAATTCTCTCCAGGCAGTACAGTGGCAGGTGTGTTTACGCGTTCAAAGACCTGCTCCGCACCGGTGGATTGGTGCCGTTTTGTGGTATCAAGTGGGACAGGACGTGCAATAGTAGCAAATGCTGGCAACGCGAATGCCTTTACAGGTCCCGCTGGGGTTACAGCGGTACACAATATTGCGACCACCGCCGCGACTCTGCTCAACTGCGCACCAGGGGAAGTCTTGATCGCCTCGACGGGGACCATAGGCCTGCCTCTTGACGACAGCCTGATCACGACAGCCCTGCCTGACATGCTGACTTGCATGTCAGAATACGCATGGGCTGAAGCGGCAAAGGCCATTATGACGACGGATACCTACCCTAAGGTAGCTACCCGGCGGGCTATGATTGACGACGTACAGGTGAAACTCAACGGTATTGCTAAAGGATCAGGTATGATCGCCCCCAGCATGGCGACAATGCTCTGTTTTGTGTTCACCGATGCTCTTATCATGGCCCCTGTGCTGCACGAGATTCTGCGTCAGGGGGTGGACAGGAGTTTTAATTGCATCACTGTTGATGGCGATACATCGACCAGTGACACACTCTTATTGGTTGCTACTGGCAAGGCCGTTCACGCGCCTGTTCTCATGGCAAGGGACCCCCGTCTTGCCGAGTTTCGTACCAGGTTGAACGAAGTGCTCATCGACCTCGCTCATCAGGTCGCGAAAGACGGGGAAGGGGCTTCTCGTTTCGTGACACTCACCGTGAAACGGGCTGCGAGTTCCCGGGCAGCCCGCCGAATCTGTTTTGCCATTGCTAACTCCCCTTTAGTCAAAACCGCCATTGCTGGCGGTGATGCCAACTGGGGACGGATTGTTATGGCTATTGGCAAGTCTGGTGAAAAGGTCGATCGCGATAGGCTGAAAATATGCATTGGCGGCGTCATAGTCACTGAAAATGGTGGGCCAGTGGCGGGTTATGATGAAACACTGATTCTCACCCATATGCGGGGGCGTCACATCGTCATAGAGGTTGATGTCGGGGTCGGCAGAGGCATGGCAACAGTGTGGACATGTGACATGACAAACGCCTACGTCAACATTAATAGTTGTTATCGTACATAAGGAACTGAGCTATGTCCTATCGTGACGCCATTGTCCGCCGCAAGAGTCGCCAGATCCACGTTGGCAGAGTGCCTGTTGGTGGAGGGGCGCCCATTAGCGTGCAGTCAATGACTAATCAGCCAACATCAGATGTCTCAGCGACTGTCGAACAAATCCGCTCTCTAGAGGCAGCTGGGGCAGACATCGTGCGTTGTTCTTGTCCAGACGAGGAGTCCACGCGGGCCTTGCGGGACATTGTCCGCGCTGTGAAGGTTCCCATCATTGCTGACATCCATTTCCATTATCAGCGGGCCATTGAGGCCGCAACCAATGGAGCAGCCTGTCTGCGCATCAATCCTGGTAATATAGGCTCCGTCAAACGAGTACGCGAAGTGATTCGCGCAGCCAAGGACTATGGTCTTTCAATGCGTATTGGAGTCAATGCAGGGAGCGTGGAGCGACATATACTAGAAAAATACGGTGAACCAACCCCTGAGGCCCTGATAGAAAGCGCTTTGGAGCAGGCACACATCTTAGAAGATAATGATTTTTTTAACTTTAAGATCAGTGTAAAAGCGTCAGACGTCGTTCTGATGGTCGCAGCCTACAAAGGTCTGGCGAAGGCGTGCGATTACCCCTTGCATCTCGGGGTCACAGAAGCTGGTGGCTTGCGCAGCGGTACTGTAAAATCTTCCCTGGGTATTGGCACACTGCTGTTGGGTGGCATCGGCGACACTCTGCGTGTCTCTCTCTCAACTGATCCTGTTGAAGAAGTGAAGGTTGGGTTTGAAATTTTAAGGGGCCTGGGCATTCGCTCACGCGGCGTTCACATTGTCTCATGCCCTTCCTGTGCACGCCAAGGCTTCGACGTTGTCGGGACAGTGGCTGCGCTAGAGGAGCGCTTAGCCCACCTTACCATCCCAATGACAGTCTCCATTATCGGATGCGTCGTCAATGGCCCAGGGGAGGCACAATCCACCACTATTGGATTAACTGGCGGTGGTAAAAATGAGCACATGATCTATCTCAATGGTTCACCGGCTTATAAGATTGGGACTCAGGCAGTCGTTGACCATGTGGTGGAACTAGTCGAAGCCAACGTTGCTCAAGCAGCGGGTACAGTGTCTGACACGCTCCCCTGAGTGCTCTCCCCTGAGTGCTTCCCTATGCTGCTTACTGGGGGGCGGTAGAGAGTCGCTCCTTCTCGAACAGACGTGCTGTTCATCACTTGCCCTTATTGCCCAGACCTTTTGGAAAGCAGTACAATGCTATGCTGTCGCCTGACAGGCGGTTGGGCTGCAAGAGGAGCTTTTTTTGTCTATTCTTCAACCCGTTCGTGGGACACAGGATCTCTTACCGGATGCAGCGCGTCGACACCGTGCTGTTGAGAGAATTTTCTGCACCTTGGCAGAGCGTTATGGCTTTGACGAAATCGCTACGCCGATCATTGAGTTTACAGATGTCTTCAGGCGAACTCTGGGAGAAACTTCTGATATCGTGACGAAAGAGATGTATGCCCTCAGGAGCTGTCGCGAATCGCTCTCCTTGCGTCCTGAAGGGACAGCGGGTGTGGCCCGCGCTTTCCTTTCTCATGGCCTCCACCACGAAGTACCCTTCAAGGTGTCCTACCGTGGCCCCATGTTCCGTCACGAGCGCCCCCAAAAGGGGCGCCTCAGGCAGTTCCATCAGGTTGGCATCGAACTGCTAGGAGCAGAGAGTCCACTGGCCGATGCTGAGGTCATCGCTTTGGCCGCCCACTTTCTAACAGAGTTGGGACTGAGCCGCATGGTCACACTCGAATTGAACAGTCTTGGTGACACGGAGAGTCGCGCTGCCTACCGCACCACGCTCACTGATTACTTGAGGAGGCATGTTGAGAGTCTTTCTGCTGAGAGTCGCAAGAGGCTTGAGCGCAATCCACTGCGTATTCTCGATTCCAAGGACCCAGGTGACAGAGCTGTCATCGCTGATGCACCGCTTCTCACGGATTGTCTCAATACACCTTCGCGGGAATTCCTTGACAAGGTATGTACCTTCTTAGAGGCACTCGGGCTCAATCCTGTCATGAATCCCTATCTTGTCCGCGGCCTTGATTACTACTGCCACACGGCCTTCGAATTTACAACGCCTGCCCTTGGGACGCAAGGGACAGTCCTCGCTGGTGGACGCTATCACGATCTGATTCAGCAGATGGGCGGGTTAGCGGTTGCTGGGATCGGTTGGGCTGCTGGTATTGAGCGTTTAGCTATGTTGTATGAAGGAGTCACCGCCGCTTCACGCGCAGTCGCCATGATCAGCGTAGAAGAATCTGCAGAGCCAATGGTCTTGCGTCTCGCACAGGATATACGGAAGGCTGGAGTAAGAGTTGATATTGGTTACTATGGCAGTTTAGCAAAACGTTTGAAGAGAGCGAACAAGATCAGAGCCCGTGCTGCTGTCATGGTAGGCGGCTCTGAACTAGACAGGAGCATCGCTACTGTGCGTGATTTGGACAGCGGCTCCCAGATGGAGGTGCCGTTCTCTAGTCTGTCCACTTACTTACGCTATTTGCTCTCACGAGAAGCGTCATAGCAGTCCGGGGTCCTCTGACGCACGAGCATGCCCTCCTGAGCAACCTCATTCGACAGCGCCCAGTGCTCTAGCAAACTGCTGATGGATCGCCGCCTTCGCCAAGGGTTTTCTGACAGCCGTGTAGCCGTGTCTTTCTGCTGAAAGGGCCTGGCCGTCAGTATGACTGATTTCCTTTGTGAGAACTGATAATTTCTTTGAAGAAAAATTTTTAATTTCAACGAAAATATATTTCGGCAATTTTTAGGTGATTCTGCGAGATCATAGGGAATCCTGACGTGAAGCTAGATGCTAAACTGGAACGCGTCGTCACGCGTTGCGAGGAGCTGGACATGCGGATGGCTGAGGGCAAAGCTTCAGGCGACGCGATTGCTTATGGGCGTCTCGCAAAAGAGTACGCGGAGTTACTGCCTCTGACAGAAGCTATTCGCACATACCGCAAAGTCCAGTCTGAACTAGCGGAAGCCGAGGCTATGATGACGGATTCCAGCCTTGATCCGGAACTCAGAGCCATGGCTGGGGAAGAATATTACGCTCTCCGGGAAAGTCTCTCGACCAGGGAACGGGCCGTGCGATTGATGCTCCTGCCTAAGGATGAGGCAGATGAACGCAATGCTATCTTGGAGGTACGGGCGGGTATTGGTGGTGAGGAGGCCGCTCTGTTTGCGGCTGCGCTGTTCCGCCTCTATGAGAGATACACTTGTCTGCACGGGTGGCGGTTTGAGGTGCTGGAACTGAATGGGACAGGCATAGGTGGTGTGAAGGAAGCGATTGCAGGGGTTAGCGGGCGTGCTGTATTCGCGCGGCTCAAGTTTGAGTCAGGAGTACATCGGGTGCAGCGCGTACCGGTGACTGAGGCGAGCGGTCGCATTCACACATCGACAGCGACCGTTGCCGTCCTTCCTGAGGCGGCAGAAGTTGATGTGCAAATAGATGAAAAGGATTTAAGATTGGAAACATTTCGTTCTCAGGGAGCTGGCGGCCAACATGTTAATACCACTGATAGTGCTGTACGCATTACGCATATACCAACAGGTATAGCAGTCGCGTGTCAGGAGGAAAAATCTCAGCACAAAAATCGAGCTAAGGTTATGAAAATTCTCCGGGCACGGCTGTATGAAGCCGAACGGCAACGCCAGGCTGTCGAACGGGCCGCATCGCGCCGCCATCAAGTGGGCAGTGGTGACCGTTCCGAACGCATCCGCACCTACAACTTTCCACGCGGGAGAGTCACGGATCACAGAGCCGGCTTAAGTTTGTACAAGATAGACCAAGTGATGGATGGCACCGCTCTAGACGAAATTATCGAGGCCCTCATCGCCGGGGATGAAGCAGCGCGGTTGGCAGCAGTGGAGAGGGGACAGTAGTGTCCATATGGAACTGGAATGATCACGCCATTTCCCTTTCTACTCTTCTGGCCGAGGCAACTGTCTCTCTGACAGTAGCAGGCGTGGAGAATCCACGATTAGACGCCAGACTTTTACTAGCTCATGTGCTACAGGTTCATCCTAACAGGATTGGACTGTGCAATAGATTTTCTTTATGCGCTAATCATCAAGCTGATTTCATTTCTATGGTGGTACGTCGAATCCGACGCGAACCGGTATCCCGTATTCTGGGCTGGCGAGGCTTCTGGACTTTGGATTTTCTTCTCAATGCAGAGACTTTTGATCCTCGGCCTGAAACGGAGACGGTGGTCGAAGCGCTTTTGGAGCATGTAGTCAACAGAGACATTCCCTACTCTCTTCTGGATCTTGGTAGCGGGAGCGGCAATATGCTATTAGCATTGCTCTCTGAATTAAAAAACGCAAAAGGTGTAGGTGTTGATATCGCCGCTGGCGCTGTGGCGATGGCCCGCATGAATGCGGCGTTGGCTGGCCTTGCCACACGTGCTCTTTTCCGGGTTGGGAATTGGGGAGAAGGGCTTGGGGGAGTTTTCGACGTTATCATGGCCAATCCTCCCTATATCGCCGAGTCCGACATCTGCGGTCTATCCCCAGAAGTTGTTCACTTCGATCCTCGTCGTGCCTTAGTGGGAGGCAGTGACGGGTTGGCTGCGTACAGAGCCATCGCACCATCTCTCGGACGCTTATTGTCACCAAGAGGGGTCGTCGCTCTCGAAATTGGCCAGGGACAGGCTCAAGCTGTCAAGGAGATTATGACGGCAAACGGATTAGCATTGCACGATTGCCGTTCTGATCTCTCGGGGATTACACGGTGCGTGTTATTTTGTCGGGCTGATAGAAGGAACGAGACATGAAACATGAAAAAAGTACTTGGAAATCTTGTGAAGCCTGAATATACTGCCGCGCGAGTGAGTAAGCTCGACAGCATGTTAAATGGGCGTGAACAATGGGGCTGCTGTGAGGGTGTCCCTGCCTTATTCTCGCCAAAACTTATCCCCTGTCTTCATTTGCGACTGGCTAATGGCCTGAGTGGTGCCAGACAGGAGTAGGGTGAGTGCAGAAACATCAGAACTCTGTTCAGAGCACTGTAAGGGCCATGAGGCAAGGTTCGAACCCCAAGGGTCGTTCGCGTGGGCGCGGCTCAAACAGCAAGAAGGGCAGTCCTATACGGACATGTTTGTTCGACGGTGCGCCCGGCGTCCGGGTGCGTGGAAATGCCCATCAGTTGATGGACAAATACTTGGCCCTCGCCAGGGATGCGTCGTCGTCTGGCGATCGAGTCCTAGCGGAGAATTACTTTCAGCATGCAGATCATTATTACAGGGTAATAGGTCACATGAGCACTGCGAATAGCCGTCTCAGCTCGCGTCAGACTCTGCAACAGACAACGCCGGACTCTCCTGTTCAGAAGACAGACGAGACAGATGCCACCGATGATCTGGAGGCTGGGGAGGATGGCGATGCAACTCCCGGGTCTGCAGAATGTGTTGGGTTCTGATGATATAAAAATCAGACAGCTAAAAGAGCCGCAATGGCTTCTACGGCTTGGTCAATGCCAGTAGGCCGAGGAGGGGGCGTGGGCTGTGGCAAGGCGAGGACAGCTTCTAGTTCGTGAGCAAAATCACCTACACGCAGTCGTTCTGCGGGCACTGTTAAGGCGCGTGTATGGGCCTTAAGCCACTGGGATAAAGGAAGTGCCTCAGGCCAGCCCTCACGACACGAATGCAGAACAGCGACTCTTGCACATGCTGCTTCTGTAAAAGTTCCATAGCCGGGCTTTGTTAAGACGACTTCCGCTGAGGCAAGTAGATCAATAAACGGCAGAGTCAGAGTCTCTGCCTGAATAAGGTCAGAGCGTGCTGGCACCTGCGACAGGCCTGCGATCCATAACCAGCCAGGATGGCGCGGCCATGCCTCCAGAGCCAATGCAGGATCGATGCCGCCAAAAGCAAGCACGCCAATGCGGACCTCCTCTGACACACCTAGAAGACGCCGCAATTCCTGCCGTCTATTACAGCCTTGACGCGCTATCAGGCCAATATCTTGCACATGGAGCACACACGGCATGAGCATAGCGGGCAGGGCGCGGAGAAAAATTCGTGCTGTACTATAGGCGGCCTCCATCTGTGCTAACACGCGGTCTGCCCCTGGACGATTCCCACAATAAGCCCTATAGATGCCCGCCCAGTTGAGTGAGCATAGGGCGACGGCTGGCACATTAGCCCGAGCAGCGGCGGCCAAGGCCAAGTGGGGAATATTGGCGAGGACCACGTCTGGCCTGACTGTCCGCAGCCTCTTAGCCTCCCTGGCCACCGTTGTCGGCCAGTCAGCGTGTAAATCCATATAGGCCGCGTGACTGCGTTCAGCATCTACTTCCGTCGCTGAATGCATGACCATGCCAAAGTCACGAGTCGGAATATATGCAAATGAACCAGTCACTCTCTCGGCCAGCCAGTGGTGCGGCACATTTGTTTCTATCGTCAGACGCAAACCAGGAATACGTGCCCGTAATTTGTTCAACACGGGGGCTGTCATGGCAGCGTGGCCATACCCATGTGGCGACAAGGCTACGTACAAGTGGGGGGATGTGACTTTGGCAATCATAACCTCACCGTCTCTGACCGCTATGAAAGCGGTATACGCGCTTTGACATCAGACGGACTCGATGGTCGGAGCGGCGGGACTTGAACCCGCGACCCCCAGACCCCCAGTCTGATGCGCTACCAGGCTGCGCTACGCTCCGAGCCGTTTCTCTACGGGGAATTTCACAACTGCTTTCACAAAAATAAAATGCATGATTTTCCAGATGTTTTTAATAAACAAAATTTTGTTTCCGAAAAGAATTTTTCATGCTTTTCAAATAGATAACTTGTGAGAAGAAAAAAGAACGAGGTGTGCCGTCCCGCACTGCTGCTGAGGAACATAAAGCAGAAGGACACCATCCCAACCAGGGCGGCCTGGGGCTGGGGAAAGAGACAGGGAGACGGAAAAGCCAGCTAGCCAGAAAGCCTATGACCATTGAACTACTTAGCGCCGACGGACTTGCGCCGTCCGCTTCCGCCTATATCAAGTCGTTTTCGGCCAAGACCAATTCTTTTGGCAAAATCGGAACGCTGTGCGGCATAGTTTGGGGCAACCATTGGATAATCAGCCGTTAGACCCCATTTGGCTCTGTATTCGTCTGGAGTCATGTTGTAGTTGGTACGCAGGTGGCGCTTCAGCATCTTCAGCTTCTTACCATCCTCAAGACAGATGAGATACTCAGGAAAGACAGACTTTCTAGCGGGAACGGCGGGTTTCAGGGCTTCTGTTTTCGTCTCTGCTCCACTCGTCTCAAGGGAATGCAACGACATAAAGACAGTCTGAATAACCTCTGGAATCTGTCCTGCTGGCAACGGGTTCTTACTGACATAAGCCGCCACTACCTCCACGGCCATGCGCAACATCTCCTCGCGTCCTACCCTGTCGGCTGTGTTCTCGTTCATGCTACTTTCAACCTTAACATCACTTACTGAATAATTCGAGCATGGCTGGATCTGGAAGTCAATGACCAAATCTGCCAGGAAAATATTGAAATCTTTGAAATTTATGCCAAGAGAGTATAATGGGAGTTCATGACTGGCATATGCTCACCGTAACCTAGAGCGCTGTCGTGGCAATAATCATAAATGTGACTCTTTTAAATGTGACTATAATTAAATGTGACTATAATCATGTTTTAATGTGTGACTATAATCATATGTGTCTCTTTACAGCCCATGGTCAGATACAATAATATAGCTGTCTGCAAACAGATACCCTGTGCAGGGTTAACGGTCGTGACCCTGTATGGATGGACCTACCGCTGCCACAAATAAAGAGTGTGATCAGCAAGGAAGATAAGATCAGGATATGGGTCGTACAATCTCCGCCCTGACTGCCTTGCAGCAGGATGCCTTTTTCGGAAGGCCTCTCGCTGCAGCTGACCATGATGTCCATGTCAGCATAGACTGCGAAAGGAGGCGTCAACAGAGCCAGATTGAACTGATCGCATCTGAAAACATCGTTTCACGAGCTGTACTGGAAGCGACCGGTAGCGTCCTCACCAATAAATATGCCGAAGGCTACCCGGGGCGGCGCTACTATGGAGGATGTACATGGGTGGATGTTACAGAGAAATTAGCCATTGATCGTGCCAAAGCATTGTTTGGGTGTGCCTACGCCAACGTCCAGCCCCATGCCGGAGCGCAGGCCAATGAGGCCGTTCTGCTGGCACTGCTCAAGCCGGGAGATACCCTCATGGGTTTGTCCCTTGCAGCTGGTGGCCACTTGACTCATGGCGCCCCTGTCAGCCTATCAGGAAAGTGGTTTCGAGCCATTCAGTATGGCGTGCGCCAGGAGGATGCCCGAATCGATTTTGGCATGGTAGAGCAACTGGCCGAGGAGTACAGGCCACGGCTCATCATTGCAGGCGGCTCAGCTTACCCACGTGTTATAGACTTTGCCCGCTTTCGTGCCATTGCTGACAGGATTGGCGCTTATTTCATGGTAGATATGGCTCACTTCGCCGGCCTGGTAGCGGGCGGTGTATACCAAAATCCCGTGACACATGCCCACGTGGTGACTTCCACCACGCACAAAACTCTGCGCGGCCCCCGAGGGGGTCTGATCCTGTCCAACGATATGGCGATGGGCCGGAAGATTAATGCCGCATTGTTTCCTGGTTTGCAAGGTGGGCCGCTGATGCATATTATTGCCGCCAAGGCTGTCGCCTTCGGCGAGGCCTTGAGGCCAGAATTCCGGGACTATGCTGTCCGTGTGAGAGAGAATGCTGAGATTCTGGCAGACGTTCTGGAGAGCGGTGGCTTTGACATCGTCTCTGGTGGCACTGACACACACTTAGTACTCGTAGATCTGCGCCCCAAAAGACTCACGGGGGCGGCAGCCGAGAAGAGCTTAGAACGGGCCGGAATCACCTGTAATAAGAATGGGGTCCCCTTTGATTCTGAGAAGCCTGCTGTGACCTCTGGCGTACGTTTAGGCAGCGCAGCGGTGACCACACGCGGTTTTGGGCGTGACGAATGCCGCATCGTTGGGCGGTTGATCACCACCGTACTTGACGGCCTTGCAAAAAATCCCAACAACAACGAGACGGCTGAACGCACGTCGCGGCAAACGGTGACGAACCTGTGTCAGCGCTTTCCCATTTACGGGGCGGCCGGGGGCCATGGTCATGTGCATCCTGTGTGAAGACGAAGACGAAGGAATCGGTGGCGGCAGAGGAGGTAGGTGAGCGCCTCGTTCATGGGATCGGCGTCTGACAGGCAGATTGAGGCAAAACGCATTATGGTTCCCTGTAGAGATGGTTCCCTGTAGAATTTATACTGGACGGCTGCTGTGTAGGGATTTGCGGCTCTTCACGTTTGTTCGGAAGAGACGGGGAAAAGAGACGGGTAAACGTTTCTGATGAGCGCCCCTGACCCTATCTTTATGGAAATCGCTCTCACCCTTGGGCGCCGCGGGTGGGGACGCGTATGGCCTAATCCTGCCGTTGGCTGTGTGCTGGTACGCGATGGTTGGCGTATTGTCGGCCGCGGCTGGACACAGCCAGGTGGGTATCCCCATGCGGAGATCGAAGCCCTGCGCAGGGCAGGAAGGCTGGCCGCCGGCGCCACAGCATACGTGACTTTGGAACCCTGCAGTCATCATGGTCGCACTCCGCCTTGCACGGATTCTTTAATAGCGGCCAGGGTGGCGCGTGCAATCGTCGCTCTCACTGATCCGGATTCACGGGTGAATGGACAGGGTCTTGCGCGTCTGCGCGAAGCGGGAATCGAGGTTATGTTGGGCATGGGCATGGCAGAAGCGCGTGCCGATCACGCTGGATTCCTTATGCGAGTCGCAGAGGGGAGACCTCTCGTCACACTCAAGCTTGCGACTACTCTTGACGGTCATATCGCAACTTACACGAAAGAAAGTCGCTGGATCACCGGGCAGACAGCACGGACTCACGCTCACCGTATGCGTGCCGAGCACGATGCTGTTATGGTTAGCATTGAGACTGCTCTTGCAGATGATCCAGACTTGACTTGTCGTCTGCCGGGACGATCCGATCACTCTCCAGTCCGGATAGTGGTGGACAGCCGTCTGCGCCTGCCATGCCAGGCTAAAGCACTTGCCGGCAAAGTGCCAACGTGGGTGCTTTGCTCTGCCAAGCCTCAGGGAACACCCGCCAACGCACACGCGGCAGAGAGACTGCATGCGCGTGGCGCTGAAATCATGCCGATAGAAGTAGACACCACAGGACGGCCGCATCCTCCTGCTTTGCTAAAAGCCTTAGGGGCACGTGGCATCACAAGACTTTTAGTAGAAGGAGGAGGCAAATTAGCATCTTCCCTCTTACAGTATGGGCTTGTGGACCGTTTAATGTTGTTCCAGGCACCGAAGCTTATGGGAAGCGACGGTGTGCCAGCCGTTGCTTCCTTGGGACTGGAGCGACTTTCTACCTGCCCCCTGTTCACTCGCGTCTGGACAATGCCTGTGGGAGAAGATCTGATGACTCTCTACGTACGAAAAGGGCTGCAAGACATCCTCTAACGAGTGCATTAGCGTGTTTTAGGAGGCGACATGTTCACGGGCATCATCACCGATATCGGTTCTGTGCAGCGAGTAGACCGTAGTGGCGGTGACACAAGGTTGGTGTTTCACACTCATTATAACACTGATTCCTTGACTGTTGGGACATCTATTTCTTGTTGCGGGTGTTGTCTGACTATCATTCAGTCTGGAAAGCATTGGTTTGCTGTTAATGTTTCAGAGGAAACACTGAACAAAACTACCATTCGTGTGTGGAATCCAGGGACTCTTGTCAATTTTGAACAGGCCTTGTGTGTTGGCGGCACACTTGGCGGCCATATTGTCCTTGGCCACGTCGATGGTGTGGCAAGAGTCGCGGATCTTCAGTTTGTTGGTGACTCGCAGCGCCTCACACTGATACCACCGACTGGATTCATGCGCTATCTCGCGGAGAAGGGATCAGTGGCCCTGGACGGGGTTGCTTTAACCGTCAATGAAGTGGGGTCTGATCACTTCTGCGTTAATGTCATTCCACACACGCAGGCTGTGACGACTTTCAGTCTCTTGAAGCGAGATCATCGTGTCAATATGGAAATCGACATATTCGCACGCTACATTGCTCGTCTTCTGGGTAAGGATTAATTCTTGTGCTTTATACTAAGGATTTGTCCACCATAGAAGAAATTATCGATGAAGCTCGTAACGGCCGTATGTTTATTCTGGTCGATGATGAAGACCGTGAGAACGAAGGAGATCTGATAATACCGGCCAAAATGGCGACGCCAGCGGCTATTAATTTCATGGCAAAATACGGCCGTGGCCTGATTTGTCTCGCTCTGACAAGCACCCGGGCTAGGGAGTTAGGCCTCCGGCCTATGACGGATCACAACCTCTCACGTCATGGCACTGCCTTCACCGTCAGCATTGAGGCCCGCGAGGGCGTGACCACGGGGATCTCTGCACCAGACAGGGCGAGGACAATCGCGGTGGCTATAGACCCTAGCAAAGACAAAAATGACATTACTATTCCTGGTCACATTTTTCCTCTTATGGCCCGCGATGGAGGTGTTTTGGTGCGGACCGGTCATACCGAAGCAGCTGTGGATATTGCCCGTCTTGCTGGACTAAACCCGTCTGGGGTCATCTGTGAAATAATGAATGATGACGGCACCATGGCCCGTCTGCCAGAATTGGTGGCCTTCGCCAAACAACATGGCCTGGGAGTGGGGAAAATCGCTGACTTGATTGCCTATCGTCGACGGACAGAAAAGTTAGTTGAGCGTAACGTGGAAACATCTATAATATCTAGTTTTGGTGGCGTATGGAAGATAATAATTTACCAAAACAAGATTAATTATGCTGAACATATAGCGCTTGTAAAAGGTGATTTAGGTCACTCTTCAGATCCTGTCATGGTGCGCATGCACGCTTTAAGCGTTCTTGATGACGTTCTCGGTGAGCAAGGCACTGGACGGGGGGGCATGCTCCATGCGGCCATGCAGATGGTGGCCACACACGGTCGCGGGGCTGTCGTCGTGTTGCGAGAGCCGCGGCCAACGGCACTGAGCGAGCGGGTACGGGCTCGCAACGAGAACGCCTTGATGACAGCAGCAGATCCCTTGCGGGACTATGGTGTTGGCGCCCAGATCTTGCTAGACCTAGGAGTCCAGGATATGATTCTTCTGACGAATAATCCGAAGATTATTATCGGCTTGAGTGGCTACGGCTTGGCGGTTGTCGGACATCGCCCCATCTGTGTGCCAAGTATGTGATCGCATGAGCTCAGGAGGAGTCCTGTCATGACAGGCAGCATCTCTGTCCTCATCATGGAAGCACGTTTCTATGACGATATCACAGAGAATCTTGTTCATGGTGCTATTACGACGCTAACCAGTCACGGGGCCAGTTATGAGCGCCTAGTCCTTCCCGGGATTCTTGAAATCCCTGCGGCAATTCTTTACGTAGTGCGGGCAAGAGAAGGGCGCACGACCCCCCATTGTTTTGCAGGCTATGTCGTACTCGGTTGTGCCATTCAAGGCCAAACGGATCACTATCAGCACGTCTGTCGGGAATCTATGGCGGGTGTACAGAAGCTAGTCTTGCAATATTCACTTGCCGTAGGCAACGGCATTCTCACCTGTCCTACCTACGAACTAGCGCTGCGGCGTTCAGATCCTGTACAGGGGAATCATGGAGGACGAGCAGCAACTGCGGCCTTAAGGATGATACACGTCAAGAGATCATTTGGATTATAGTCCTGGAAGGCGGTCTTCGTGACATCCGTGCCTGTTCTGTTTGATGAAAGAACAGCTGCTCTAAGCCGCTCTTGCACGCGGTGCCTAAGACCTTCTAACAAAGATAATAATGTGGTCCCTGCCTGTTTCGGCGGCTGCCTCACAGGGTTTCCCCCCCATGCCCTGCCGTGGTGGAGCGCTGATCCAGAAGGTGCCCAGGGGGGGCAAGAGCGTGCGTTCACATAAAGAGGAGACGACCGCCGACACCGCTCCCCACTGTGGATGACGGCCAGCAGATGCAAGCATGGGGAAAAGATGGAGTTGAGCGAAGAACAGGTGCGCCGCTATGCACGTCACATTCTGCTGCCGGAAGTTGGCGGCATTGGGCAGGCGCGGCTTCTGGCAGCGCGGGTCCTGGTAGTAGGAGCTGGCGGTTTAGGATCCCCGCTCTTGTTGTATCTGGCAGCCGCCGGTGTTGGGACAATTGGTATCGTTGATGACGATGTGATCGAGCTCTCCAACCTGCAACGGCAGATTGCCCATACGACCTCTAGGCTGGGCCGGCCTAAGGTAGAAAGTGCTGCTGTGGCGGTACGAGCCATCAATCCGGAGGTCATGGTCGAACCACATTATGTGCGACTCAGCCATGACAATGCTCTGGATCTGATTGGTCTTTACGATGTGGTGGCCGACGGCTCTGATAATTTTCCAACCCGCTTTCTCGTGAACGATGCCTGTTTTTTCGCAGGGAAGCCACTTGTGTCAGCCGCTATCCTCCGTTTTGATGGTCAGCTTGCCACGTTTAGGCCAAGCAGCGGGCCATGTTATCGTTGCCTTTTCCCTGCGCCGCCCCCGCCAGAGGCAGTGCCTGCGTGCGCGGACTCTGGAGTGCTTGGAGCTGTAACAGGTGTGCTCGGCGCCTTACAGGCGACTGAGATTCTCAAGGAGATTCTCAGCATTGGGAGCTCCATGACAGGCGCACTCTTGATCTATGACGCTCTCAGCACAACGTTCCGACGGATCATGGTCAGACCTGACCCAGGCTGTCCACTCTGTGGTTCTGTACCTACCCTACGAGATTTGTCTAGTCACGCGCAAAACACTCATGTCTAGCCCTCTGATTGACGACAAAGACAAATAAATCTGGTAGAGTCTTTCGGAGATTAGCTGTTGGCAAGCTTGCGCCGCCCCTCAAAGAAGGAGAGAGAGTGCAGTCTGGGACTTTGCCAAAACGCCCCTACACAGAAAGGTTCCGCCAGGCAGCTCTAGTGTTGGTCGGACATGGTTCGACGCGCAATGTGCATTCTAGTGCCACGACTCGGGCACTTGCCGTGACGCTGCGGCAGCGTGCTCTGTTTGCCGAAGTGACGGCCTGTTTCTGGAAAGAAACACCTCGCTTACAGGACTCCCTGAGTCTCGTCACTGCTGACGAGGTCTTTGTGGTCCCGAATTTTGCGGGAGCAGGGTATTGCACTCGTGAGGTCATTCCCAGAGAAATGGGCCTCTCTGGACCACTTACAGAAATGGTCGGTGTGAACGGGCGTGTGCGCCGTGTTTATTATACACCTCCAGTCGGCGCTCATCCGCAGAGAGCTACGTTAGTGTACCAATGGGCGGAATCTGTTGTGACCTCCCATTCTCTCAACAGAGAGACGATGTGTCTGCTGTTGATTGGACATGGCTCGCGTCGGCCGGGGGGATCGTCGGAAACGACGGAGAATCTCGCGGCGACACTACGCCGCTTGTTGGGCAACATTGGCACTGTGCGTACAGCCTATCTGGCGCAGGAACCTATGGTCACGTCCTGGCTCTCTCTTCTCGAGACGTCCACAAGAGATGTTCTTGTGGTCCCCCTTTTAATCGCCGTTGGTCTGCACGGTGGCCAAGATTTGCCGCCGCTCTTTGGAGTATCAGCAGCAGCTTTGACAGCCACTCCTCCCATCCCGACAGCAGAGTCCGCTTGGATGCATGGCAGACGGATTTGGTATTGCCACGGTATAGGTCGTCATTCTGACCTCAGCGATATCATTCTTGATCATGTCGAAGCAGGTGCCAAAACTGCTTGCTTGCTACTGACTGAAAAAAATTCTGTTAGCGGAAAAAATTAAAGAACGCTGACTGATGTCTGCCTCGCACGAGCATTTCACGAACCATCGCCCAGACCCGTAATGTTCGAAGGCTCCGCTACTGCAACGCTCGTGCAACCGTTAGCCTGGCAATACAAGTCGTAAAGCGTTTTGAGAATCGTGCTGGCCTCATCCCCGGCCAGGGAATAATAAATGGTCTGCGCTGAACGACGGGTTTGCACGAGATGGTCGCGCCGCAACCTCGCAAGGTGTTGTGACAGCGCAGACTGGCTGAGCCCAATCAGGCGTTCTAGTTCCCCCACGGAACGCTCCTCATGTAGCAATTGACACAGAATCAACAGACGATGCTCGTTGCTCATCGCTTTTAACAGTGCACTGGCGCGCCGAGCACTCTGTTGTAACCTTTCCAATTCCATGACAGCGCTTTCCATGGTGATTCCATCTCGCATATTTCGTCCCGCAGAACACTAAAATACTGTGCGCTCTTCGCCTGCTGTGTCACTTGTGCCGTCCGCCAGCGATGTTGCACGCACGCAAGAGACAAAACACTTTTTATCTCCTATTATCTCCTACTACTATCAGGGGAAGCCTTCAAGGCAGGGCGTGTCTCTAGCATCCCAGCAACGAGCGATAGCAGAGGCGGTAGGATCAGCAGTGTCAGAACCGCGGACAGTGCCATTCCCCCCAACACTACTGTCCCGAGGCCGCGATACAACTCTGTCCCCGTACCCGGCAGCATAGCCAACGGCAGCATGCCGAATAACGTTGTCAGGGTTGTCATAAAAATGGGACGCAGACGGCTACGGACCGCTGACTCTATAGCAGCGTTAACCACCATAGAGTCGACACGTACATGGTGCAATGTTTGGTGGACTATCAGGATAGCATTGTTGACCACAGTCCCTATCAGAATGACAAATCCTAACAGCGTCAGCATGTCGAGCGGGTAAGATTCCCAGAAGTTAAGAATAATGATCCCTATGACTGCTCCAGCAGTGGCTTGCGGAACAGCAATAAGAATCAGCAAAGGGTATATAAAACTCTCATATAAAATTACCATTAAAAGATAGCATATACTTAAAGCTAGTAAAAGCTGCCACATCACCGCATCCCAGGCTTCCGTTAGCATGTCAACACTTCCGGACAGCGCCAGTGTGATACCGGGAGGTAACCCTTCCGCTCGCAGGGTGTCGACGATCTGTGTCTGCACCTGTTCAATTCCCGTTTCCAGCGAAATGCTAGGTGCCAAACCAATGCCTAAGGAGACCGTACGCCGTCGCTCAACATGCAAGATCTCTGTGGGGCCTGCGGTCATTGTGATGTCAGCCAAAGCGGAAAGTGGTAGAGTGCGACCTGTTTCTGTTACTATAGGTATTACATCAATATCTTGTGTTCTCGTAATATGACTTTCTGGTCCGCGTAAGATCATGGGTATGCGGTGACCATCCACGAGAATCTCATCGACCTGCAAACCGTTGCTACTGAATGCACTCACTGTCTGGCTCAGGTGCTGTGCTGTGAGTCCCGCATCAGCGAGTCGCAAGGGATCAGGTGTTATCCGGACTTCCGGGACGCCTAGCTCCAGCGCTGACCGAGAATACGGCATATACCCCTTTTGGGGTGGCAGTCTTTCCTTGAAGAGCTGACTCGTCCGCCGTGCGACTTCCAAAATTTGTTTCAAGTCGTGGCCAGACACATTGAGGCCGAGTCCCCCCCCTGTACTTCCCATTCCACCTATACTTTTCAGCAGTGGCGGCTGCATAATGTAGCCAACGGCGCCAGGCTCGTGGTGAATAGCCTCATAGAGGAGCGGCCTCAACTCTGTTGTCCGTCGAGGATCGACGGTTGTTATTTCAATGAAGACACCACCACGGAACGCGCGCAGAAAAAACATCTTTATTTTTGGCAGCCGGGCCAGCTCGGGCGGTAGATCAGCGCCGCTTGTCCATAGAGGGCGCATTCTATTTTCGATAGTATCAGCTATAGCTATAGTACTTTCCAAGTTGTAACCTGACGGTAATCTGATGTAAACGGACATTGCATTGTAACTGCCATGGGGTAGATAATCGAAAGGTGGTAGCAAGAGCCAGCTGATGATGCCAAGAATCAGTGTTGTGGTCCCAATCACCAGGACGGCTCGCAACCTGCTCGCGGAAACACGCCGGATAAATCTTATAACAAAAGTTACAAAAAGTCTTGCAATGTTATCTATAACAGGTATTTCTATTTTTGAGAAACTCTTAAAAGACGTTGAATCGCCGAGCAAGCGACAGGCAAGAGCCGGAATAACAGTCACAGCCACGACAAGCGACAAGAGGACTGTCACAGAGAGAGCAATGGCAATATCACGGAACACCTGACCAATTTCCAGTTCCAGAGTGAGAACGGGAATGAAGACCATGACGGTTGTCAGAGCAGACGCTAGAACTGCACCCCATACTTGTACAGTTCCAGTATATGCTGCTTCTCCACGTGAATAACCATTTTGTCTCAACCTAAAAATGTTTTCTAACACAACTATGGCTGCATCGACCACCATACCGACCGCAAATGCCATGCCGGCGAGAGAGATCACATTGAGAGTCCGCCCTAGCAGGGCCATCCCGATAAATGCACCGATAATAGAAACTGGAATAGAGAGAACGACTATGACTGTCGCTGACAGTGATCGCAGGAATAAGAGCAGAACGATAGACGCCAGCAGGCCGCCTATGTAGATGTTCTGCATCACCATATCAATAGCGGCATTGATGTAGAGACTCTCATCATAGCTCAGTTCCAGGAATAGCCCTTCCTGTTGGAGCACATTCCTGTTCAATTCTGTCATGACGGCCCAGATCCCACGCATGGTTTGGAGGGCGTTGGCGCTGAGCTCACGCACAATATAGATGCTCATGGCGGGCTGCCCCAGATAGCGGACAACAAACCGCCACTCTTTATGAGTGAAACTCACCTCCGTTGCCACATCACCCACTGTAATCCGGCTGATACGGCCATTTGCTTCCGTCGCACGGAGTAGTACTGCTTTCACCTGTTCTGGTGTCGCTAATTCATTGGTCATCCGCACGACATAGCGACGCTTGCCTTCATCTATTTCACTGACAGAGGAAGCAATATTAGCGCGAGATAAGGCCTCTATCACATTGGGCACAGTGAGGTTGTAGCTTGCTAGAGCTATAGGATCAATCTTAATCTGCAATTCACGTGGTTTTCCACCGTAAACGTCTGCACTCGCTACACCGGGAACACGTTCAAGGCGCTCACGGACAACATTATCAATGAAGTCGCCATAAGTGCTGATAGGCCGATCGTTGCCTGGCAGGCGGCTCAGAACGAGGATGGCCATCGGCTGATCCTCACTGCTCGCCATCCATAACTTTGGCTGTCCAGCCTCTTTTGGATAGCTGCCACTAATTTGCTGCAGCTGATTGGCTGTTCGGAGCAGCGCGCTGTTCATATCTGTACCGGCGGAAAATTCAAGGGTGATCGTGGCCATTCCTTTCCGGGCTGCCCCGTAAATGTTGCGCATGCCGGACAGGCCTTTCAGGGCCTCTTCCTGACGGTCGAGAATTTCTCGTTCAATTTCTGCGGGGAAAGCGCCAGGCCATCCAGTAGTGACAGTGACAGCTGGCTCATGCACATTGGGGATAAGCTGAACGGGGATACGCCACAATCCTGCCACACCGAACAGAACGATCATCAAAACCACCGCGATCACGGCAAGAGGTCGGATAATAGAGAGTCGGATCAGAATCATCTGTCGGACTTTCCTTTGTGACTGCTGCCGCTGCTCTTTTGAGTGGGGATGCTGCTGGCTAGCAAACGTACTGCCTGGCCAGGGAGCAACTTTTCGTTACCGCGAACGACAACTAATTCCCCAGACTTTAGACCACGCTCGACGACGAATCGTCCCCCTACACTGCCCCCTAACTGCAGGGGTCGTAGTTTTGCGATCCCTTCCTCGATGACGAAAACAACACTCTGATTCTCACGATGGATGATAGCATCCTTAGACACGGTAGGGACCTTGTGACGATTCCCTACCTGCAAGAGCACAACGACACTCTGGTTGGCCGCTAGCTCAGAATCTGGCTGCCTGTCAAAGACAAAGCGCACCAATCTTGTTCGTGTTTTGGGGTCTTCATCCGGCATGATCGCCCGTACGATTGCCGGCCTTTTCAGGCCAGAGGTCATCCGGACAACGACCTGAGTGCCTGGCACAGCACCCGTGAGATATTCTACTGCTATATCAGCTTCAACCTCCATATTGCAGTCATTGACGACCTCAACAACCTGAGCGCCTGTGGCAATGTAAGACCCTACCTCAACGTAACGTCGGCGCACCACTCCAGGGTAGGGAGCTTTGATCTCGGCCTTGGCCAGTTCAACCTCAGCCAGACGTACTGTAGCAAAAGCATGATCAACGGTGGCCCAAGCGGCCTGCGTAGCCGCCCGTAACCGCTTGACCTCACCGGCTTTATCTTCATATCTCGCGAGTGGAAAGGCGGCAGATTGGCGCAGTTTCCCGAGCCGCTGTAGTTCGACCTCGGCGATGTGCAAGTGGGCTTCTGCTTCCGTTGCCCTGGCCCGTCTTTCTGCTAGGGTGGCCATCTCACTTTGCCGGCGCCAACCCAAACCATTAGTGTCTAGCTGTGCTAGTACTTGGCCCATGGTCACTCTATCCCCCACGTCGACGGCTACCCGGGTGATTGATCCGCTTGTTTCTGCTGCGATCGCACCTGCCTGTAGGGAGACAAGCCGTCCTACCACTGGGAGGCTTCGTGTTGCTGCTTCTAAAATGACGGTGTCCGCAACAACTAGAATCTGCTCATTGCCTTTTGTACTGATAGGGGTGGCCAGAGCCTGATCTGTCCCACCTGCCCAAAAAAGTACAAACGTTAGGAGCTTTGTCCAGTACGCTCTTCTTATCCAGACGCCACAAACAGACCGGAATACAGTCAACAGACCATTCACTGCGCTACCTCGCAGGATTAGAGAAAAAGTTCAGAATACCCCAACTAGAATCGGTGTGTGCCACTTATCATGAGGAAGAGGAGAGGAAAAGAGTGTTCCTCCACTCCTGCCCCGGCTTCATGGGAAGCGCTGAGAAGGAAGGATACCATAATGTCAACTTTAATCGTCTCTCATCCAACCTGTACACAGCACGATACTGGTTCTTATCACCCAGAACGCCCTGAACGGTTAGTAGCCATTTCCCGGGCTTTAGAGGATGAAGAACAAAAATTTGGCCTTTTACTCAGACGCCAGGAAGCACCGCTGGCGGCTTTAGCGCCCATTGAACGCGTACATCCGTGCTCCTATGTTGAAAGGATTCTCACATCCGTGCCAAAAAACGGCTACCACTATCTGGATTCGGATACAGTCCTGTCTCCCCATTCGGGGCAAGCTGCCTTGCGGGCTGTGGGAGCCGTACTAGCAGCAGTCGATGCTGTCGCTGGTGGCATGACACGTAATGCTTTCTGTGCCGTGCGTCCACCTGGACACCACGCTGAGCCCACCAGCGCCATGGGTTTCTGTCTCTTTAACAATGTGGCTATAGGTGCCTATCATGCGCGCGCCTGTCATGGATTACGACGGGTAGCAGTGGTAGATTTCGATGTTCATCATGGCAACGGCACACAAGCGGCCTTCTGGAACGACGCCAACATGTTCTATGCCTCGACTCACCAATCCCCTTGCTATCCCGGCACTGGAACACCGCACGAAAGGGGCTGTGCTAACAATATTGTCAACGTGCCCCTTGCGCCGGGGAGCGGATCAGAGGATTTTCGCCATAGTGTGACTGTCCATATCTTACCAGCGCTGCGAGCTTTCAAACCAGACTTCTTACTTTTCTCCGCTGGCTTTGACGCCCATACCCGTGATCCTCTTGCGAGTCTTAATCTGGTTGAGACAGATTTTGACTGGGTCACCCGTGCCATAGGACAGGTCGCGGCAGAATATTGTGGCGGTCGGATCGTGTCTGTCCTGGAAGGCGGGTATGACATGAGCGCGCTTTATCATAGCGTTACAGCGCACGTGCATGCGATGATCGATCTATCCGTCTGATTGATCAGGGGCGATGTTCCAGGAATATCCAGCGATGCGCACTGCGAAAAAAGCCACGAGAGTCCTCTCCCTTCATTAAGGAGGCCAGTGGAGACAGTTTTTCTTTTTCTCACTCATCACTACTCATCACTCACTCTTGTTTTATGCGTCCAATCCGAGCAAGCCGCGGGAGAAGTCACGAGCGGAGAAGGGGCGTAAGTCTTCCACTTTTTCTCCGATACCAACGTAGTGTACAGGCAGCTGAAATTTTTCAGCAAGTGCGACCAGGACTCCACCACGGGCAGTACCGTCTAGTTTCGTCACTGCTAAGCTATTGACACTAGTCAACTCTCGGAAAACATCTACCTGCCTGTGTGCATTCTGACCAACCGTAGCATCGAGTACTAAGAGACCTGTATGTGGGGCAGCAGGTGCGAGTTTCTGCAAGACGCGGACGATTTTTTCCAGCTCTGGCATCAAATGGCCCTTGTTGTGTAAACGGCCAGCTGTATCAATTAATAGGACATCATCCCCCCGAGCCCTAGCTTCTTTCAGGGCGTCAAAAGCAAGCCCCGCAGCATCAGCTCCTGTGGAACGGGCCATCACAGGGCAACCACTGCGTTCGCCCCATATCATCAATTGCTCAACGGCCGCGGCACGGAAGGTATCACCGGCCACCAGGGAGACCTGCAGACCGCCATCGCGGAATTGACGCGCCATCTTGCCTATGGTCGTGGTCTTCCCGGAGCCGTTGACGCCGACGACTAGTATGATATGAGGCTTTGCCGTATGATCTATCTTTAATGGTTTTTCTACTTTTTCAAGAATCTTGCTAATATTTTCAGCTATAATAAAACGAATTTCTGAATGATTCACTTCTTGATTGAAATGGATTCTGGCTAAGTTGGCGACCAGGTTGGCTGCAGTCGTGACGCCGAGATCAGCTGCGATCAGCAGCTCCTCCAGTTCTTCAAGAGCCTCACTGTCAAGACGACGTTTGGTAAAGAGGGTCACGATTCCCTGTGTGAGCCGACTGGATGAACGGTGCAGGCTTGTCTTTAAGCGGAGAAACCAATGTTGCGAGGCGACACCCGTGTCTCCGCTGTCTGCGGTGACACCTCTCTTCGCCGCAGAGATTTCTGCTGCTCCAGCCGTGGCAAGCGGACGTGGAACGGATGGCGCAGGAGCCGATTCTGCGTCAGGCACAGCAGATGATTCCTCTGTGATCGTCCCGAGAGATTCGGACTGGTGAGCTTGGGGAGCGGCTGTGTTTTCCTTGAGACATCCTGCCGTCTCCTCGATGACGACAGAGGAGGTGACCTGCGCCAGGTTTTGAGGCGGCACAGGCGATGAACTCCCAGAAGGGGCAGACGCCTCCTCCCTCCGGTCACGGCGCAGCCAGGATAGCAAGCCTTTTTTCTTCAGAGGCACCACACCGGTGAGCGTAGGAGTCTCAGAATCAGACGGTCTCTCATTCATGGGAGAATCTCTCCGTAAAGAGAAGTTTTGTTGGCTGTAGTGATACGTACACGCACTATTTTACCGGGTCTACCAGCAAAAGACAACCTTACGGGAAGATAGTCCTCGCTGTAGCCAAAGTGAGGCTTCTCTAACAGTACGTTGGCTACACTGCCAACACGGCAGGCCAGAAAGCAAGCCAGGGATTCTGCGGCAACAGCACGCAGACGGGCGGCACGCTCTCGCACCACAGCACTGGCCACGGCCGGCATGCGAGCGGCCGCTGTCCCTGGTCGCGCGGAGAACGGGAAGATGTGGAGATGTGTCAAGCCACACTCTTCTACTAAGTGGAGGGTGTGCGCGAACATCTCCTCAGTTTCTGTAGGAAATCCGACAATCAGGTCAGCCCCCAACGTCACGTCTGGCCGTACCGTCCGCAGACGCCTTGCGACATGGATGACATCGGCGCGGCCATGACGCCGCCCCATCCTTTTCAGAATCATGTCGTCGCCAGCCTGTATACTTAAGTGCATATGAGGCATGAGCCGACGATCGGCCAAGAAGATCGTCAATAACTCTTCCTCAATCTCTGCTGGATCCAGTGAGGATAAGCGTAACCGCTCCAGGCCAGGCACCTCTCGCAGGAGTCTTTCAACCAGGCGGCCAACTCCATAGGGGCGGGTCTGCTGATCCTCTACTGACAGGTCAAGACCATAGGCGGTCAGGTCAATACCTGTCAGCACGAACTCACGATAGCCAGCAGCAGCGAGTGCGGAAGCCTGAGCTACCACTTGTGTCGGCGGACGACTGCGACTTGGACCACGGGCGAAAGGAATGGTACAGAATGTACAGTGGTGATTACAGCCCTGCTGTACTGGCAAAAAAGCACGTGTGCGTTCCGTAAACGCGGCCAGCAAGGGTTCAGCAGAACAGCAATTATAGAGATCTTTTTTTTGTTTTTCTCTCTGATCAGATCGTATCTTATCGCCCATCCAGTTGGCAGCCAGGAGTTTCTCCGTATTGTCGAGTACCATATCAACTTCTGGCATGGCTGTGAAACGCTCTGGCTGCAGATGGGCCGCACAGCCGGTGACGATGATGCGTACTTCTGGCTGTGCTCTCTTCAGGCGGCGTATCGCTTGGCGTGCCTGTCGCTCAGCTTCGTTTGTGACGGCACAGGTGTTAACGATGATCGTTGCTTCAGAAAGACTCGCTGCCGTGGCGTACTGGCGCATCAGTTCAGATTCGAACATGTTGGTGCGACAACCAAAAGTAACGATTCTAGGCGGTGTCAGGGGCACTCTCCATTTGGATGATCACCTGGTGTCCACTGTAGAGTGCCAACGAAACTGGCGACCGCTGGACCTGTCATGATGACCTGCTCGTTATCTGACCATAGGATAGAGAGCGATCCGCCATCCAGGAGCACCTCTGCCTGTCGACTAGGGAGCAGACCGCGGCGCACTGCTGCTACGACCGCAGCACATGCTCCAGTGCCGCAGGCACGGGTGATTCCCACCCCTCGTTCCCATACACGAACACGTAATAAGGAATTTCCTGTCATCTGTGCTATTTCTACGTTTGTTTTCTCAGGGAACAAATCATTGCTTTCGAGTCTTGGACCAAAGGTTGCAAGATCCACTGCCTCTGCTTCAGGGACAAAGAACACTGTATGTGGATTCCCCATGGAGACACAGACTGCATCAGTGAGTGGTCCAGCTCTCAATGGAAGATGAAGAGTGTCCATGGCATGGGAGAGAGGAATATCGCGCCAATCCAGCCGGGCTACTCCCATGTTGACCGTCACTAAGCCATCCTTACTCCGACAGAGATGGAGTAGGCCGGCCAGCGTTTCAATGATCAGGGTATTGCGTTTGAGCTCGTCCATGAGCAGAGCGCCAACACAGCGGGCTGCATTACCGCAGGCCGCGGCGTTGCTCCCATCAGCATTGCAGATGACCATGAACACATCTGCTCCTGTCGTGCGTGGCGGCACCAGCATGATGAGTTGGTCGCAACCAACCCCTGTACGGCGGTCTGCAATAGCACGAACAGCTGCTCTATCCAAGAGAAGAGGTGACTGACGATGATCCAACACGACAAAATCATTGCCGAGCCCATGCATCTTGACAAAGGAAGGGCCGTTGCAGCGGAGCATGCTCATACAGGAAAGTCATTTAGGGGGGGCATGAGAGGCCTAATCATTTTCCACTGTCTCTGCGGTTCATGACAACTTATGACTTTTCTCGGCGAGAGTACTTCGAAACTCTCTATCCCTATCCTGTTCTCGATCTCATGCGTCGCCACTTGTCATTTGCCCTATGTTGCCCTATGGACATCGAGCCTATGGGGGATGACATGGGCGTATCATGACGCCTCACACATGCTGTGAGGGATCCCTCCCTGAGAGGACAGGACCTAGCCACGAGGTCAGTCCTGTCGTTGCGAGAGCATCATGGAACCGTCTGTCTCTTTAGGCAGCAGTGGTTAGGTAGAGAGAGCTCTGGTCACGGCATCCCAGTCGACTAGATGATCCAGGAAGGCCTGAACGAAATCCGGACGGCGATTCTGATAATCCAGGTAATAAGCATGTTCCCAGACGTCGCAGGTGAGCAAAGCCTTCTGCCCATGCACAAGAGGTGTATCCGCATTAGCGGTTTGAGTCACTTTCAGTGTTCCGTTTTCAAGTACTAACCACGCCCATCCACTTCCAAATTGTGTTACAGCAGCTTTCTTAAAATTTTCCTTGAAGTTCTCCAGAGACCCAAATGTGCCATTGATCCAGCTCGCTAGGTCCCCTGTGGGCACACCACCACCACCGGGCTTCATACTGTTCCAGAAGAACGTGTGATTCCAGACCTGGGCTGCATTATTGAAGAGGCCAGTTTTTTCCGTGTCATCGGCCGTGGCTTTGATGACATCTTCTAAAGATTTGCCTGCCAGCGGTGTATCCTTGGTCAGGGCATTGGTATTAGCGACATAAGTCGCATGATGCTTCCCATGGTGAAACTCAAGAGTACGAGCCGAGATATATGGTTCCAGCGCGTTAGGCAGGTATGGCAGGGATGGCAGTTCTAACGCCATAATAGACCTCGTTGTCATTGAGAGCGAAAAGTCGTTACCGTAAGCGGACAGGCTGTAAAGACACCCTCCTGCCGTGCAGGCCAGAAACTGGCGCCGGCTTTGGAAAGCGTCCCTGCGCCTGTCTCTCTGGACATCAACGGTCAAATGAGTCACGCTGTCCCGACGATCGGCAAGTCCCAACAGCCTAGGCGCAGGCAATTTCCCCGGCGCTTTTGGCACATTCACTGTCATGATACTAAACCTTCTTCAATCGCTTGAGGCTGTGGAACCGCTCCATAGTGGAGAAACCATAAAAAAAGTCTCCCTCTTTGTAAAGCCTCTTCCCGGTCAAGCCTCTTCCCGTCAAAAAGGCCGCACCCCTTTGAAAACTCGCATGACATGCATCAGTCATTCTTAGGTCATTCTTAGACTGCTGCATCTTCGTGTCCTGCAAACTGCATGTGCCCAGCGGTGAGCGTTTCGCCATGGGCAAAAGCGGCGGGGACAAGATGAGAGAACAGTCGCAAGAGGCGCACCGTATTTGATGACTGGCTGATCCAGCTCCAGCAGGAATGTTTTTGAAAGAGATCTAAGAAAAGTTGTTTTTTCCGCTGACAACTTCATGTGCCATCCACATTTTCTCTAAGTTATAGAAGGCACGGACTTCTTGCCTCAAGAGATGAATGACCACGTCACCGGCGTCCAGAAGCACCCAATTGCATTCACGCAAGCCTTCAAGCTGAACGGGGACACCACTGGCCTTGAGGCGTTTGCGTAAATGTGTGGCCATGGCGCTAACATGGCGTGCTGAACGACCACTAGCGATGACCATGTAATCTGCAAAGGAGGTCTTCCCACTCAAGTCTATGACGGTAATATCTTCTGCTTGAGCATCGACTAGCAAAGTCTCGATGACATCAAGCACATCCTCCGGATTGGAGATACGAGCGGCTGAACACATGTTGACCAGTCTGGTTGTCCCACAAGTTGTCAGAGACAGCGCGGATTTGAGTAGCGGAGTCTGGATGGGAAGGGAACGGCAAAAAAACCCACACCGGAGGCGTCTGTCTGGCTAAAGCATGCGCTTGATCCGGTGTGACACGCCAGCGGGCGAAACGTTGTGCGGCCACACTTGCCAGAGCCTGCAAAGAATACGGATATCTGGCTAGCACTGCCACTGGCACCAGATGGAAAAGGCGTGGCCATTGCCACCAAAATGACACCTGAGCTAAATTATCAGCGCCCATTAACCAAACAAAACAGCAGCATGGCTGCCGTCTACGCAAACGGCAGAGGATGTCAACAGAATGATGAGTCCCCAGTTGTGCTTCGATGTTGAGAACAGAAATATGACGAGAGTCAGCAGTGATTCTGTACGCCTGTGCGAGCCTCCATGGTAACGGTGCCATGTCAGTTACTCCCTTCAAGGGATTCTGAGGTGACACCAACCACCATATCCTATCCAGGGCAAGGGCACGGATTGCCATCAGGCTAATATACACATGCCCAGCGTGGGCTGGATTGAATGAGCCTCCAAGGAGACCCACGGCCCCACGGCATTTATGCGGCCGCATGCACCCTCATACATTTGCATGTTACTATAATGATCCTAATACTATATCATATCTCAGGAGAGACAAGCGCATTCCCAGAGCATGTTTTCTGCCCATCCAAAGTCCTCCGCAGGAAAGAAGCAAGAGAGAAGGGGTTGGCTTGCCACAAGGAGCAGCCATTACACTGCGGCTTTAGTCGGCATAGTAGTATCCTGCCCGCATGGCCTGCCACACCTTAACGGCTTGGAAGGTTTCAGCAACGTCGTGGACTCGTACCAGACAGATTCCCTGGTCGAGGCCAGCAAGGGCAGTTGTCAGCGATCCAGGCAAGCGGGCGGCTGGTGGCTCAGCGGCGGATACAGCGGCAATAAAATTTTTACGGGATGTTCCTAACATTATAACACACCCAGACATGTGCAGTACAGCGAGGCGTCCCATGATTTCTAGGTTGTGAAGCACCGTCTTGCCAAAACCAATGCCAGGGTCCAGACATATGTCTGCCCTGGCAAGGCCAGCCTGCAAGCAAACCGCTAACCGCTCAGCCAGTGCGTCAAAGACATCGAGGGGAGCCATATGGTACTGCGGATTCTTCTGCATGGTGCGTGGCTCTCCCTGCATGTGGGTTAAAATGACCGGGACTTTGCGGCGGGCTACCAATGTTAGGGAATCAGGATCCCCAGTAAGGGCAGTCACATCGTTGACAACAGAAGCACCCGCTTCTATGGCTGCGGCCATCACAGCGGCCTTGCAGGTATCAATAGAGATCAGCACACTCCTTTCAGCCAGGGCCCGTATGACCGGGACGACTCGTTCAATTTCCTCTGCAGGTGCCACGGGCCAGGCGCCAGGACGTGTGGACTCCCCGCCCACGTCGATGATATCTGCGCCGGCTGCCTTTAAGCACAGGGCATGGGCAATTGCTCGACAGGGGTTGATGAAGGCACCCCTATCGGAGAAGCTATCTGGCGTAACATTAACTACTCCCATAAGACGTGGTTTTTCAAAAGATAAACCAGCAAAAGGTTTTCTTCTATTAGAGAGACTCTCTAGTAACTGAATGAAATGAGGACTATTAGTACTTTTTACCCATGCCCGCACCTCGTCGAGCGACAGCACAGTTGAAGTGATTGTCCCTCCCGGCTGGCGGGCTATCACTTCGCATGCCGTAAAAGCGAGTGGACCGCCTACTAAAGGGAGGGCTCGTCCGTCTTTGACCGCGATCTCAGAGGCTTCCCCGAAAACAAGCCCAACAGGCACAAGATAAAACGTATGGTTGGGAAGTGCAGCGGGAGTGCCGAGATTGTACTGGTCTGAATCCCTATGGTTGCTTGCTGGTGCTCGACTAGCAATGTCCTTTTTCTGACAGTCATTTTGCTCATAGGGCAGCGGATCATGATCAATCATGTTCACCTTTTTGTTCTCCACCTGGTACCCACAACACATCTGCTCGGCCGTGATCGTTCACATGGCGCGCGAGCACGAAAAGATGATCGGACAGACGATTCAAGTACTGGATAGCAACTGTATTGACACCTTCTGGTTCGAGTGCTGCTAATTCCACGAGAAGGCGCTCAGCACGCCGGCATACGGTACGGGCATGATGTAAATGAGCCGCTGCAGCCGTTCCACCCGGAAGAATAAACGAAGCGAGGGGCTGCAGCTGAGCGTTCATGGCGTCTATTTCACGTTCTAGTCTCTCGACTTGTAATACAGTCATCCTGAGAGGAGTGCTTTTTTCTGCCGCGGCAGAATCAAGCGGTGTACACAGGTCAGCGCCAAGATCGAAAAGATCATTCTGAAGCCGTGCTAACATGGCGTCATGCTGTGCCAATGTCTGAGTATGCAGACGGGCTAGGCCAATAACAGCGTTTGTTTCGTCTACTGTTCCATAGGTATGGACGCGTATATCGTGTTTCTTGACACGTTTCCCTGTTGAAAGGGATGTCCTACCTTTATCACCGCTGCGCGTATATATACGTGTTAATTGTATCATCATATAATATATCCTGAGAAGAATTTTCTGAACCTGAGAAGAATTTTCTGAAAAAGGCAACCAGTATGGGAAAAGCGTACCGCACACATGTGGCCTTGCCCGGATGCTTTCAAGGGGGACTGTGTGCAAGGCAAGGAGTCATCTCCTGATTCTCCATACTTACATCGGCCGCCACTTCCTCGTAGACTTTGGAGCCGTGCTGCTGATGATTGTAGCGCTTTTTCTGCTTTTTGATACGATTGAACTCCTCAGGCGTACAGCCGCCGATCCCGATCTGTCCCTTGCCGTTCTGTTTGGCCTTGCCCTCTTAAAACTGCCGCAGATGGTGAACACCGTGCTGCCTTTTTCAGTGATGCTGGGAAGCATGGTTGTCTTCTGGCAGCTTTCGCGTTCTCGCGAGCTAATCGTGATCCGTGCGGTAGGGGTATCGGCATGGCAGTTCCTGCTGCCGGTCTTGTTGATCACACTGTTGCTCGGTCTTGGCAACATAACACTGCTCAACCCGCTAGGAGCGGCCCTGTATGCTCGCTATGAGATTCTGGAGAATGTTCTGCTGCACGGCACTCATTTGCCATTAGCGGCAGATCTTTGGCTGCATGAGAGGGTAGGAGAGCGACAATCTGTGCTCCATGCTGGTCGGACAAATCATGACGGGCAGATGCAGAGACTTTATCTCTGTGATGTCAGCATCTTTCTCTTCCAGAGCTGGGGAGATTTTGTCGCGCGCTTAGAAGCCTCCAGTGGTCTATTGTGGAATGAGCATTATTATATATTGTATAATGTGCGTATTTTTAAACCTGGATACAAGCCGCGGAATCTTGACATCCTGTACTTACCAACTAGCATAGAGAGTGTCCAGGAGAATTTCTCTTCCCCGGAAAGGGTGTCCGTGTGGCTACTGCCTAGTGCCATCCGCTCTTTTGAAACGGCAGGATTATCCACGCATATTTACCGTTTGTACCTGCAAACCCTCGTCGCCTCACCTTTTTTGCTCTGTGCTATCGTTTTAGTGGCCGCCGCATTTGTGATGCCGCTGAATCATCGCAATGCCAAGGGTGGTGCGCGGATTGTGGGGGGCATCAGTGTTGGATTTCTGCTGTATTTCTTCTCCAAGATCACTTACGCTCTTGGTAAACTAGCCATTTTGCCACTGGAGTTTGCCGCATGGAGCCCCCCTCTCATCATGGGTTCATTAGGGTTGGCGGCCGTTTTTCACTTGGAGGAGGGATAACTTTTCCCAGGCCGTGCCGATACATTTATAGATTGTGTAAAAGCAGCGCTCAGATGTTTCCGCGCCTGTTGGAGAGTTTCTGCCAATAGAAAGACTAATTCAAGCGCCTGACTGACATTCAGACGCGGATCGCAGAAGGTATGATAGCGCTCCGCTAGGCCAGCCTCCGTGATCGCCTGTGAGCCCCCGAGGCATTCTGTAACCTCCTGACCCGTGAGTTCTACATGCACGCCACCGGGATGTGTTCCCTCAGCGCGATGAATAGCGAAATAACGCTGCACCTCGCCTAAGATGCGATCAAATGAACGAGTCTTGAAGCCATTTTCTGTCTTGATGGTATTAGCATGCATAGGGTCACAAGCCCAGACCACCTGATAACCGTTTTCCTTCACAGCCCGGATGAGGGCGGGGAGGCGTGTCGTAATTTTCTCGCCCATGCGAACGATGATAGTGAGTCGACCTGTCTCGTTCCCTGGATTGAGAATCGTACAGAGACGCAGCAGGTCGTCTTTTGTAACGGACGGTCCCACCTTAACCCCGATAGGATTACGCACACCACGTAGAAAAGCGACATGGGCACCATCAACCTGGCGTGTGCGGTCCCCAATCCACAGCATGTGTGCAGAGCAGCAGTACCAGTCCCCGCTCGTCGAATCTAAGCGTGTTAAGGCTTCCTCGTAGGGAAGGAGTAGAGCCTCATGCGAGGTAAAGAAGTCTGTCTCGTGAATCTGTGGCACGATATTCGACGTTAAATTGCAGGCAGCCATAAAATCCAGAGTCTCACCGATACGGTTACAGAGATCCCTGTAGCGTTCCCACTGCGGGCTCCCCGCAATGAAATCCAAGGTCCACTGATGCACTCTATGCAGGTCGGCATAGCCACCCTGAGCAAAGGCGCGTAGAAGATTCAGGGTTGCCGCTGATTGGTGATAAGCCTGTAACATTCGCTCAGGATCAGGCGTACGAGCCCCTACAGTGAAGTCAAGCCCGTTAATCATATCACCGCAATAGGCTGGCAGTGTGAGACCGCCACGTGTTTCTGTTGGTGCAGAACGTGGCTTGGCAAACTGCCCCCCCATGCGGCCGACCTTGACAACAGGCATAGATCCGCTGAACGTCAGGACCACGGCCATCTGGAGGATCACACGGAAGGTATCGCGGATAATGTTCGCATTGAAATCCGCAAAGCTTTCAGCGCAATCCCCTCCTTGTAATAAGAAGGCATGACCAGCGCCGACCTTTGCCATGGCCTGCTGCAAACGCCTTGCCTCTCCAGCAAAAACAAGCGGCGGAAAGGTGCGCAACCGTTCCTCAACACCAGCCAGACGAGTCCGATCTGGGTAATCTGGAAGATGTTTAGCGTGTCGAGAACGCCAGTCTTGTCTGGTCCACATATCTGCCATGGGTCGCCTCGATCAGGGAGAAGAGAGCAAGAAGCAGGGCAGGGAATCCTAGAGACACTCCCCTCCCTCTCTCCTTCTGTCTCTACAGTGTCACGTGTCACAGTACGTGACACTCAACAGTACGTGACACTCACAAGAAAACTTCACTTGATCACTTATTATTTCAGCTGGGTTAGCAGGGAGATTAATCGGGTCCCTCAGCCTCGTGAAGTGCCAGGGCAGAGAGAATCCGCCTCTTCAGGCGGCGAGCTCCCGCAGTAAGCTGTGCATCAGGTTTCGCATACAGATAAGAGTCTATCCCACCGTTGTGTTCTATGCTACGCAGCCCCTTGATAGAAAGGCGTAATCTTACAGATTGTCCTAAAACATCGCTCCACACTTTTGTTTTCTGTAAATTCGGGAAAAAGCGACGCTTCGCCTTATTGTTGGCATGGCTCACGTTGTGGCCAACCAACACACCCTTTCCTGTGATGGCACAACGCCGGACCATACATCCCTCCATTTGTCTCCTGCCTTTTTGTAGGATCTCTTCAACGTGTCCGTCAGTCAAGGTGATTCCTCCGGAGAGTCGTGACTTTTCCCGACTGCATCCTCGTGCAGTCATCACAGACACAAGAGGGCGTCATGAGCTCGCCGTCTGTTGGACCTTCGAGACCTAATAACCACGCAGAGAGCGCGGTCGCAGCCAAGAGTCTGCCGCATTGCGCGCCTGGGCAATGGTCCTCAATATTGCCTCCTTATCTCTTGGTAAGATGCCACCCAACGATAAGGCATTGGAAGCGTGGTTCGAGCGGAAGATGATTGGGCGTGCGGGTGCTACCCCTGCGACTAAGCGAGCCATTTCCCCTAAACATTCGTCGTCGTTCAATGACTGAAAGGGACGGCCGTGTCTTTCCCAACGAGGCACAAAGCCAGGCGCAGCGGCCCTGTGAAGATCGAGTTGCAAGGTGGACAGATACGTAGGCGGAGCAGCGTTGACCAGTTCTACCGTTGCAGCGATATGGCGCTCTGAATATTCGCGACCCCCAAGCCCCAGAATCACCATGCATGACACTTGAAATCCAGCCTCGCTAGCCCGCTGAATAGCCCTGGCTATGCCTCGAGGGGAAGCGCCCTTAGCAATACGCTTGAGAATCTCTATATGGCCCGACTCGATCCCCAGGTAGATCAGGGATAACTTGCGCGCTTTGAGGCTTGCGAGCGCTTTGACTGACTTGCGGTTAATGTTGTCCGGCGTGGCATAGGAAGACACGCGCGCTAGCCTGGGTAAACGGGCGTGCAGGTAGTCCAGAATCCTGTGCAGGGATTCTGTCTGTAAAGACATGGCGTCTCCGTCTGCGAGAAACACCCGATGGGCCTGTGGCCAGTCGCGAGCACCGGCGTCTATGTCAGAGAAAATATGCTCAAGCGGGCGTATTCTGAACACCTTATTCGTGTACATAGAACAGAATGAACAATGATTATAACTACACCCTATAGTTGATTGTATAATCAAACTACTACCTTCAGATGGGGGACGCCATAGAGGAAGATCATAGCGTATTGTCATGCGGGTTACCTGACTATTCGTGATTAGAATGGCACTAGCCTCATTCGGCTACGGGACCACGACTCCTCGGTGAGTGAGTGCCCCTCGATCTGATGGGCGTCATTTCGTACAACGCCACGGCTGCGGCATTGGACACATTCAGACTCTCCACAGCTCCTGTGATCGGCAAGCAAGCGAGGCTATCGCAGTGCGCACGCACTAAATGACGCAGGCCCTGTCCTTCTGATCCCAGCACTAAGACAACGCGGTCAGCCTGCTTTGTCTGTGCGAGAGACAGTGGGGCTGTCACGTCCAGGCCAATGACCCAGAATCCGGCCTCTTTGAAGGTTTCGAGTGTTCTGGCTATATTAATAGTCCGGGCTAGTGGCACATGCTCCAGGCTCCCAGAGGCTGCTCGAGCCAGCGCACCCGTTTCTACTGGTGCGTGCCTCTCTTGCATCACGACAGCCAGAGCTCCGAAAGCCGCTGCAGAACGCATGACGGCCCCTATATTGCGAGGGTCAGTCATCTGATCTAACACTAATACAATAGATTTCTTTATTTTTAAAGAACTCTCTAGAATGGCAGAGAGAGGCAGGGGCTTCAGCGGTGTCACTTGGGCAGCGATACCCTGATGGGCCACGCCTGGAATCATTTTATCGAGTACATATGACTCTACGAGCTCTATCCGTGGGAGAGGACTGTAAGCGTTTTTGTCATCATATAATCTTAACAAGGCTCCTCCTGTAACGGTAACGGCCGCTGCCTCGGCTGTGATGAGCAGACGCTTGCATGACCTGTGAGGATTGGCTAATGCCGACAGAGTCGCATGACGCCCGTAAATCCAGAAGACTTGCTGATGATTCCACCGCGGATTCTTTCGCCGCTGTGAGACGACTACAGGGGCATGACGCTGCATCCTGCAGAACAGATCACAGCGTAATCTGTCATATTTCTCACGCTTGTTCATCTCAGCATTCTATAGCATTCTGTCAGAATGCTGCAGAATATAAGATCTGACAGGGCACCGGATACGATGCTTGTAGCAAACGCAAACTAGTATATATTGCTGATGAGCTGCTGCTTCCCACCCCCTCAGGGGGGGGTATGCTGGAGGGGTGCCCGAGAGGTTAAAGGGGACGGACTGTAAATCCGTTGGCTAGTGCCTTCGTTGGTTCGAATCCAACCCCCTCTACCAGGGAGGGAGGGCGCCACACGTCAAGCCCAATATGTGGTTTGGGTAATTGAGGACTGCGGGTGTAGCTTAATGGTAGAGCAGAAGCCTTCCAAGCTTACGACGGGGGTTCGATTCCCCTCACCCGCTCTGTGTGCTGAGCAGGGCCGAATCGCGTGAAATCATCAAGGATAAAAGCATGGCCAAGGAAAAATTCGAACGTAAGAAACCACATTGCAACGTTGGGACGATAGGCCATGTTGACCACGGCAAGACGTCTCTGACGGCGGCCATTACAAAAGTGCTAGCAGAGAAGGGAAGTGCGCGTTACACGGCGTATGATCAGATTGACCGTGCGCCGGAAGAAAAGGCCCGTGGAATCACGATATCGACTGCGCATGTGGAG
>JANQEW010000002.1 GCA_028278135.1 Rhodospirillales bacterium | reverse complement strand
AAGGAAAGGACTTGCGTGCCGTTGTCAGGGAAGGGCCATTCCCTGATTTTGTCCAGTTTACCGGTGTCAGGCTTGATTTCGCCTTGACCCAGTATGTGTCCAAGGTAGGGCACGGTGGCAGGAAAAAGCTGGCATTTACGGGGCTTACAACGGAGGTTTGCCCGTATTAGGTTCTGCAACGTGCGTTCAAAAGTGTGCAGCAAGTCTTCCGCCGTTGTGCCATAAAGTAGGACGTCGTCAAGGTACGCAGCTGTATCGACGCCGATGTGTGCTCCCAGTAGCTGGTCCATCAGCCGTTGGAAAGTTGCTGGTGCGTTCGTGAGTCCGAACGGCATGCGGTTGAAGGAGAACAGGCCCCGATGCGTGATGAAGGCGGTTTTGGGGCGGTCCTCGTCGCGTATAGCTACCTGATGGTAGCCCATCAGCAAATCCAACGTGATGAAATATCGCGCTGCATGCAGGCTGGTGAAAATCTCGTCAATACGAGGCAGCGGATATTTGTCCTTCACCGTTTGTTGATTCAAACGGCGGTAATCTACACACATCCTCCAAGTGCCGTCTTTCTTTCCCACCACCACGATCGGGGAAGCGAAAGGGCACTTGCCGGCGTCAGCATGCGAGACGATGCCAAGTCGAAGCAGGCGATCTATCTCGTCTTCTACGTAGCCGCGTAAGGCGAAGGGGATGGGATTTGCGCGTTGTCTGATTGGGGCATCGTCATTGAGTTCGATGCGGTGTTCGACCGCATCGGTGTTGCCGACGTCATTGTGATCGGCGACAAACGCGTCCAAGCATCGCGCAACAATGCTGGCCAGTTTGTGTTTGAGTGCGGGTAACAACGGCACGTTGTGTAGTTGTAATTCATTAATTACTTTAGAGAGTTTGCGCCGTTGTTGAATGAGGGAATCGGCGGGTTGGACAGCGTGGATTTTGATGGTTGCCAGCAACGCCGGTGTGTCAGGGCGGTTGTGTAAACACGCACATTGGAGCTGTGGATCGCGACGCTCTTGCAGCTTTTGTTTCTTTTCGTCGCATTTCTGACATCGAGGAGTTTTTATTTCTAATGTATTGCGGCCGACATCACGGTAACGAAGGATGCAACCGGTGGCCGCATGAGTTCTCCACCGATAATGACTTTG
>JANQEW010000003.1 GCA_028278135.1 Rhodospirillales bacterium | reverse complement strand
AATGCGGCATGTCGTTCGAGAACTACCAGGACATGCGCGAGGGCGACGTGATCGAATGCTACCGCGTCGAGCAGGTGCAGCGCACGCTGTGACGGCGAGACCGGAGGATCTTGTCATGCCCAAGCAACGAGACAAGGAATCTGGTGGTCGCACTCGGGACGAGCCCAGCAAAGTTCGCTTACGTGACAAGAAACGCCATAGTATCAAGTATTACTATGAATATAGTTGGTATGATAGTTTCAAGCGCTCGTTTTTGCTCAATCACGGATCAGAAGAGGCTTCTCAGGAACTTCAAGACGAGGAATTACTTTCCAGTGCTCTCGACCGGGCCGAAAAATCGCTCGCGCGAACAGCTTCTATGGCGCAGGAAGCGGTGGAGCATCGGCGCGAATTGTTGAGAGAAATGGCAGTTAGAGAACGGCAGATCGACCAGAAGCTGGCGAGAACGGCTCGCAATCTTGAGCGTTTGATCGCAGGTTAGAAGATGGGTTCCAAAGAATCAGGCGAGGAACCTGCTACCAAACCACAGAAAACACCTTATTTGCCTACATGGGGACGCATCGGAACGTTCGTCCTCAACATCCTCAAACTTGAGGGCAGTGTCGAAGCTCTGCAGAAGGAAAACAAGGAACTGGATAAGCGGGTTCAGGCGTTGCAAAGACAACTGGACGAACAAGCTGGGAAGTTGGAAATCCTGTCCGATTTCGTGACCAAGGCTCTTGAAGACCGGGTGCGCTCTCAAGCGGAAGAGGCCGCGATAAGAGCTTTCGAGCGCATGGCGCACCAGCTCGCCGGCGCGCAAGGCGCGCTGAGAGGGGACGTTTGCGTGACGCGAAGGCGCCGCCGCTCGCCGTTGGCGACCATAGGAGGGGTTCACTTGTCGTCTTCGCTTTGGTTTCGTTCCGGCAGCAGGGCGGCAAACGTTGCCATGCGTTCGAAAGCCCTTATCGCAGCTTCTTCTGCTTGAGCGCGCACTCGATCTTCAAGAGCTTTGGTGACGAAATCAGATAGAATCTCCAACTTCCCAGCCCGCTCGTCCAATTGTCTTTGCAGCGCCTGAACCCGCTTATCCAGTTCCTTGTTATCCTTCTGCAGAGCTTCGACGTTGCCCTCAAGTTTGAGAATGTTGAGTACGAACGCTCCGATGCGTCCCCATGTGGGCAAATAAGGCGTTTTCTGTGGTTTGGTGGCAGGTTCCTCGCCTGATTCTTTGGAACCCATCTTTTAGCCCGCGATCAGACGCTCAAGATTGCGAGCCGTTCTCGCCAGTTTCTGGTCGATCTGCCGCTCTCTAACTGCCATTTCTCTCAACAATTCGCGCCGATGCTCCACCGCTTCCTGCGCCATCGAAGCTGTTCGCGCGAGTGATTCCGTGGCCCAGTCGAAAACGCTGGACAACATTTCCTCATCTTGAAGCTCTTGAGATAGTCCTTCCGATCCGTGAGCAAGAATAAACGAAAGAGCTTTCTTCGCCGCCGCGCGGCTGGGGGTTTCTTCCTGGTCCAGTTCCTCTTCTAGCGCGAAAACCGCGAAAAGGAGCTCATGTTTCAATTTGCCTAGCTCGGAAACACTAGATGGTTGATTTTGATCAAAATCTACAGATGGGCGCTTTAAGCTGTCAGACAAGCTTTTTTCTTTGGAGTAACTCCTGCCATGGTGTTTTTTGTCACGCAAGCGAACTTCTTTGGGCTCGTCCCGAATGCGACCACCAGACTCCTCGTCTCGCAGCTTAGGCATAACTGAACCCTCCAAGCCCAGCCGTCACAGCGTGCGCTGCACCTGCTCGACGCGGTAGCATTCGATCACGTCGCCCTCGCGCATGTCCTGGTAGTTCTCGAACGACATGCCGCA